>NZ_JAWFZJ010000001.1:0-849897 GCF_032550495.1 Veillonella parvula
TTCTATGAGTAAGACTTTCACAAAAAATATCCCAGTCAACGAAATTTTACATCTAGGCGATTGTTTAGAGTATAAAGAAGGGCAAGTGATTAGTATTACGATTGCCCAAAATGAACGCCTCAGTATTACCTTATTTGCGTTACCAAAGGGCGAAGAAATCTCAACGCATATAATTGTAGGCGATGCGATTGTGCAAATCCTCGATGGAGAGGCACATATCGTCGTCGGTGATGTGGAACACAATGTGAAAGCTGGTGAAACATTGATCATGCCTTCTGAAGTCCCTCATAGCCTCGATGCCCAAGAAAACTTCAAGATGCTGTTGACCGTTGTTAAATAAATATATCATAATAAATGCATCCCTTAGATTATAAGGGGTGCATTTTTAATGCGTTGAGAGAGGTCGAATGTATGAATGTCGTTGAACAGTATAATTTAACTTTACAAATAGAAGTTCTAAAAGAACAAAGCGCGGAAACATTAGCGCGTCTCTGTAACTTAGTTGAGGAGAGTGACACTAGTGACTGTGTAGAGCTATTAAAAGCGTATTCTCATATTGTAAATACAGAGTTATATTTAGCCACGTCTATACATGAGTTAGACGTTCTAAAATCAGATATGGTAGACCTTGAAAGCAATATTAAAGAGTCATTAGCACAAGCTTCTCATGACATTAGTGATGTTAAAGCTGTTAAAGAGACTAGTGATGTACAAGCTATTGAATCCTATAGCTCTGAAGACTTTGATAAGGCCTTAGAACGTACCATTGATTTCTTAACGTTTAATAAAAATATATCTAGTACACCTCGTGCTGTTATTTTAGGTGGTCAAAGTGGAGCCGGGAAAACCACAATTCATCGTGTGAAAATGCTAGAGTCAAAAGGTAATTATATTATCATTGATGGCGATACATACCGTGCTCAACACCCGTATTTTAGAGAGTTACAAGAAAAATATGGTGTTGATAGTGTAGATTACACAAAAATGTTTGCAGGTAAGATGGTAGAGGCTGTAATTGATAAATTAAGCTCTTTAAAATACAATTTAATTATTGAAGGCACATTACGTTCCGCCGCAGTACCAATTAATACAGCTACATTATTAAAATCTAAAGGCTATACCGTCGACTTTTGTTTGATTGCTACTAAGCCAGAGTTATCTTATTTGACGACGCAATTGCGCTATTTAGAAATGATGATTGTGGATCCTTTACAAGCGAGAGCCACTCCTAAAGATCATCATGATGGAATTGTAAAATCCTTGGTCGCTAATATTACTGAACTAGAACAGAGTGGAGTCTTTGAAACTATTCAAGTGTATAAACGTGATTTAGAACAAGTATATAATTCAAAATTATGTACTGAATCTGTTGGAACTGTTGTAGACCAAATTTTATTTGGTCCTTGGACTCAAGATGAATCGGCCTTGTTAGAAGAGAGTAAATCACAGGAACAGGAGTTAAGAGCGAAATTACCTTAGGGAGTAAAAGTGTAATGGATTACTTCGACTATTCATATAAACATAATTACATAGAGTTTAGTAGCAACATATATCGAGTTGGCACATACCATTACAACTGGCATAGTGAGACGGAGATTGTTATTTTATTAAAAGGCCAAATGGAGATGAGTTGTAATGGTGAGACATTTACGATGGAACCACTTGATGTGGTCATTATCTCTCCTCAAGTGGGACATGCCACATTAGCTCTGGAAGAGGATGTCATTGCCTTTGTCATTCATGTAGGAAATGAATTTTACCAACAGTATGATCCAGATTTTGGCGCCTATCAATTTGTATTGCGTTCAGATAATAGTACTCGTCACAATCAATTCTTTACAACCTTACGGCATCATGCAGCTATGACGATGTTATTGATGACTAAAGGTGAAAGCCCGGTACATCGAATGTGGATAGAGCATCATTACTTAGCGTTGGCTGGGGATGTATTTAGAGAGTTTGATCCCATTAAAAAGGTTCATGAAAATGCTAGACCTGGTGATATGAAACCCGCAACGTTCGATAAAATGATTGCCTATATTGATGAGCATTATGAGCAGAAAATAGAGTTGGAAGATATTGCAAAAATTGGGGGCTATAATGTTGCCTATACATCTCAGTTCTTTAAAAAGCAAATGGGGATTTCATTTGTTGAGTATGTATTGAGGTTAAGAATCCGTGACGCTACTGTTCGCTTAGCTGGTACGGATGAGGCTGTCGCAAGAATTGCAAGCGATTGTGGATTTGCAGATGTGAAAGCCTTTAATGTGGCTTTTAAAAAACACTTTAATATGACTCCCACAGAATATCGTAAGCAAGTCAAAAGCATTGGGCGTAAAACCGTCTTACAAGATTGGAAAGAAATTATTTCTGTAGACAATCAAGATGTTCTTGATGTATTGCATTCATTCTTGTCGTATGAAGATGATTCCCGAGCTAAGAGTGAATTGGAATTTATGAGCAAAAAATTGGAATCTTTGAAAGAAAAGTTAGCAGATGTAGTAAAGGATTTATAAAGGTATTTTGTTATATCTCTATGGCAACTAGATTCTTATAGTAACTAATTCTTATAGTAGCTAATTCTTTTAGTAGCTATATTCTTGTGATAAGAGTTTGGTAAGCAAATTATTTTGATGAATTTATGACACATATAGAAAGATTAGAATTGGGTAAATTTCTATATCAAAAAACCCTATAAAGTTATTGAAAAAGCACTACTGTTGATAAGTAGTGCTTTTTTATATGTATTTTCCGGGTGAATTTATATATTGTTATAGTCCCAAAATACAATAAATCGAGAGAAATCTATCTTTTTTCGTTGATTTTAATATAAAAATTATCTTTTAATTTGGATAGTTATATTCACTAAACTGAGTAGAATATATCTCATCAGGAGTAAAAAAATTAGTAAGTTATAATTTTGGAGGATATATGAATCAAGTAAAATTTATGGAAAACGTAGGTAAAGTTGCAACTGTTACTGCTGTAGCTATGTATGTATCTTATTTCCCACAAATCATGCATAACCTTGCACATCCAGGTACTGGTGATTGGATTCAACCACTTGTAGCTGCAATCAACTGTACATTATGGGTAGCGTATGGTTTGTTTAAAGAACATAGAGATATTCCAGTAGCATTAGCCAATGCACCAGGTATCTTCTTTGGTTTAGCAGCGGCTATTACAGCGGTTATGTAATTTTAAGAATAGATATATAATGCTATAGAAGCATAAAACTATAATTTATTAATATATAAAATAAGATTACTGTTGACCGTTATTAATTATATATATCATAATGAATGCATCCCTTTGATTAATAAGGGGTGCATTTTTTATGTAAATAATTGAGAGGTATTTGTTTGATTTTATGAGGGGTATTACGTTGTTATGGATTACTTTCACTATACCTATAAACACAATCATATAGATTTCAATAGTGATATATATAAGGTTAGTACATATCATTACAACTGGCACAGTGGCGTTGAAGTCTTGATCTTGTTAAAGGGCAGAATCGACATGAGTTGTAATAGTGAGGTTTTTACAATGGAACCTCTTGATACCATTATTATTTCCCCTCAAGTAGGTCATGCTACGTTGGCCTTAGAGGAGGATACAACAGCTCTTGTTATTCATGTGAGTAAGGAGTTTTTCCAATACTTTGATCCTAACTTCGGCATGTACCAATTTGTATTGCGCTCAGATAAAACTAATAGGGATAATGAATTCTTTACGTCCTTACGTTATCTTGCGGCACAAATGATGTTGTTAATGGTGAATAGTGAAAGTCCTGATCGTCAATTATGGTTGGAGAGTCACTTTTTAGCCATGACGAGTGATATATATCGTGAAATTGATGCGGTTAAGACTATCCCTATACATACAAAGCCTGCTGATATGACTGTAGCTACCTTTGATAAAATGATTGCCTATATTGATGAAAACTATAAGCAGAAGATAGAGTTAGAAGATATTGCTAAAATAGGCGGTTATAATGTGAACTATACATCTCAATTTTTTAAACGCCAATTAGGGGTTTCCTTTTTAGAGTATTTGTTGCGGTTGAGATTACGAGAGGCTACAGTTCGTTTAGCTAACTCTGAAGATGGAGTAGCACATATTGCAAGTAGTTGTGGCTTTGCAGATATTAAAGCCTTTAATGTGGCCTTCAAGAAACATTTCCATACAACACCATCTGAATATAGAAAGCAAGCAAAAGAGATGGGGCGTAAGACAAAATTACATGATTGGAAGGAAATTATTTCTACTCAGGAAGAAGATATTATAGACATTTTACAAACTTACTTACCCTATCAAGATGTCTCTATCGATAAGAATAGATTAGATGAGGCTAATCAAAAGTTACAGGATGTTAGAGACCAACTTGAGATGGTTGTAAAAAGATTACAATCATAATTTTCATTCTTATAATAACTTGTAATTAGCTATAATTTCATGATTTTGAAAATTAAATTAGGTGGATATACAATTATTAGGTATAGGTGATTTTGTATATTTGTTAATCCTATTAAAATATATGGTGAAAGAGCACTACGTTCTGATGGTAGTGCTCTTTTTTTTATAATCATATAGGTGAAATTGTATATTTTTAATGGGTTAAAAGAAAATAATTAAGGAAATTTTGTATGTGTTTGACAGACTTTCACCAATAAAAATCAACTTGTAAATTGGATAGTTATATACTGAAAAAAGAGTAGAATAGAATCATCGAAAGGAGCTAAGGTTCCGAAACAGAAATAATCACGTCTTAAATATTGAAGTCTTTTTGGAGGTTTGCGATGAGTACGAAGGAACAACAAGTACAAGAAATGACAAATAAGATAGCTAATTTCATTTCTTATATGGCAAAGGTATTGCCTGATGATGTACAAGAAAAAATTCATGAATTGGCACAGGATGAAAAAAATCCTATGGCCAAATCTATTTATGAAACAATGCAACATAATATGGATTTAGCAGCTCAGCTTAATCGTCCTTCTTGTCAAGATACTGGTGTATTACAATTTTGGGTAAAGGTTGGATCTAATTATCCCTTATTAGGAGAATTAGAAGATATTCTAAGAGAAGCAACTTATAAGGCTACACAAGAGGCTCCATTACGATTGAACTGTGTAGAAACTTTTGATGAGTTTAATACTGGTAAAAATATTGGCCTCACTGCACCTTATATTCACTGGGATATCATTTCTGGTTGTGATGATGTAGAAATCTTCCCTTATATGGCTGGTGGCGGGTGTTCCTTGCCAGGGTCAGGTAAAACATTGATGCCAGGCGAAGGCTATGAAGGTATTGCTAAGTTTGTTCTTGATTTGATGACAAGCTATGGATTGAATGCGTGTCCTCCACTATTGGTAGGTGTAGGGATTGCTACAACTATTGATACCGCTGCTGGATTATCTAAAAAAGCATTAATGCGCCCTGTATCTTCAAAAGCACCTAATGAAAAAGCGGCTTATATGGAACAATTGTTAGAAGATGGAATTAATAAGATTGGTATTGGACCTCAAGGTATGGGTGGGGATAAAACTGTTTTAGGTGTGAACATTGAACATGGTACACGTCATCCATCTGTTATTTCTTGTGCTGTTAGTGTAGGTTGTTGGAATCATCGTCGCGGCGATCTCGTATTTGACAAGGATGGTAATTGCACAGTTAAATCTCATAAAGGAGTGACATTATAATGGCTAAGAAAATATTAACTACACCTATTCAACAATCTGATTTAGCAGGCATTAAGCCAGGCGATGTGATTTATTTGACTGGGCATATTACAACCTGTCGTGATATGGGGCATCGTCGTGTGGTAGAAGAAGGTAAAACGTTACCGGTTGATGTTAAAGATGGGGCTATACTTCATGCAGGTCCAATTATTCGTACTTTAAGCGATAATGAATTTGAAGTTGTATCTGTAGGACCTACTACATCTATGAGGATGGAAAAATACGAATATGAATTTGTTAAAAAGACAGGTGTACGTCTCATTGTAGGTAAAGGTGGCATGGGTCCTGAAACAGCACGTGCCTGCAAAGACTTTGGTGCACTACACTGTGTGTTCCCTGCAGGTAATGCGGTTCTTGCTGCTACAGAAGTCGAAAAAGTAGAATCTGCTAATTGGCGTGAATTAGGTATGTGTGAGACTTTGTGGACTTTTAAGGTTAAAGAATTTGGTCCGCTTATCGTATCCATTGATGCAGACGGTAATAACTACTTTGAAGAAAAGAAAATAGAATATAATAAGAAAAAAGATGAAATATTAGACGAAATATATAAACACGTAGGTTTCATCAAATAATAAGATAAGAATAGCGATTTCTTTATATTATGAATAACTTCATAACTTGTAAATATATCTATATGAGAAATAATTATTAATAATATTGTTTTGTGATTTACAGCGTATCTTCATATAGATATACTATAAGAGTATGACTACCATGAAAGGAATTCTCATGGATTATAGTATTGCTATTACACTGGGATTTCTTGTATTTGCAATCGTAATGTTTGCATTGGAGAAAATTCCATTGTCTATTACGGCTATGATTGTGGCCGTTGGATTACATCTTTCTGGTGTATTAACTGCAGCGGAAGCTTTTAAAGGTTTCGTTGACTCTAATGTTATTTTGTTTATTGCTATGTTTATTATCGGCGCTGCTTTCTTTGAAACAGGTGTAGCTGTTGATGTTGGTAACGTTGTTAATAAATTTGCTAAAAATGAAACTATCCTTATTATTGCTATTATGATGCTTACAGGTATTATGTCTGGCTTCTTATCTAATACAGGTACTGCAGCGGTTATGATTCCTGTTGTTATTGGTATTTGCAAAAAGGGTGGTTTTAACCAAACTAAATTCTTAATGCCAATCGTATTTGCCGCTGCTATGGGGGGGAATATTTCTATGATTGGCTCTCCTGGTAATATGATTGCAAATTCTAATTTGCAAGAAGCCGGCCTTGGATCCTTTAGTTTCTTTGCTTATGGTGAAGTAGGTTTACCTATGCTTATCGTAGGTACTTTATTCTATGCATTCATTGGTAAAAGATTCTTACCTGAAGTTCCAACGCGTGAACCTGATCCAAACTATCAAAAAAATGCTGATTTCAGTCATGTTCCAGTTTGGAAAAAATGGGTAGCTGGTTTGGTATTGGTGTTGACTATCGCTGCTATGATTTTTGAAAAACAAATTGGCGTATCCTTAGCGGTTAGTGCCTGGGTAGGCGCACTTGTTATCGTAGCGACAGGAGTTATTACCGAAAACGAAGCAGTTAAGTCTATTGATATGAAGACTATTTTATTATTTGTAGGTTCCTTAGCTCTTGGCACAGCAATGGTAAAATCTGGGGCAGGTGCATATATTGCAAATCTTATTGTTGATGCTTTGGGGGATACACCTAATCCATTGGCATTATTAGCGGTACTTTTCTTCCTATCTGTATTTATGACAAACTTCATGTCCAATACAGCAGATGTTGCATTGCTAGCTCCAATCGGATTGTCTCTAGCATCTCAATTAGGTTTTGATCCTAAAGCGATTCTTGTTGCCATCGTAATTTCTAGCTCTCTTGCGTATGGTACACCTATAGGGATGCCTGCAAATACTATGGTATATAATGTAGCTGGGTATAGTTTTAAAGACTATGTAAAAGCAGGCGTACCGTTAATTGTAGTATCTGCAATTGTATCTTTAGTGTTGTTACCGATTTTGTTCCCGTTTAACCCATAATTATATAAAGGTTAGTCATACAAAACCGTCACCATAGGTGGCGGTTTTATTTTTGTACTATTGGGAGAGAATATTTTAGTAATAAGTTAATATAATGTATAGATAGGTAAGAATTGATTAGACATAAGGGCTACTTTCATATATAATAGATTACTGTAGTTGTACAAATATACATCTACAGTAGACATTGAATGTGGTTTCATAGTTGTTATATAGTTTTTGAGCTGGCCATGGTGCCGAGGAGGCTTTATGTTAAGCGATATTGAGATTGCCCAACAGAATAAAATGGAGAAGATTCAGGTTATTGCCGATAAATGTGGTTTAACACCTGATGATATTGAACAATATGGTCATTATAAAGCGAAAATTTCCTTTGATGCTATTCGCCGTTTAGAAGCTAAGCCAGATGGTAAATTGGTACTTGTTACGGCTATTACGCCAACACCGGCAGGGGAAGGTAAGTCTACAACGAGCATCGGCCTCGTACAAGGCTTACAAAAAATCGGTAAAAATGCTATCGCTACATTACGTGAGCCATCCTTAGGGCCTGTATTTGGTATTAAGGGTGGTGCGGCAGGTGGCGGTTATGCTCAAGTTGTGCCAATGGATGATATCAATCTTCACTTTACAGGTGATATGCATGCTATTACAGCGGCTAACAATTTGTTGTCGGCTATGATCGACAATCACATCCATCAAGGTAATGAATTACAAATCGATTTGCGTCAACTATCCTGGACTCGTGTTCTAGACATGAATGACCGTGCTCTTCGCAATGTGACAGTTGCACTCGGTGGTAAAGTATGTGGCTTCCCTCGGGAAGATCATTTTATGATTACTGTAGCTTCTGAAATCATGGCTATACTTTGCTTAGCTAAGGATTTAGAAGATTTGAAAGAACGTTTTGGTCGCATCGTTATCGGTTGTAACTTAGCAGGTGATCCTGTTTATGTTCATCAACTTGGTTGTCAAGGTGCGATGGCTCTCCTTATGAAAGATGCTATCAAGCCGAATCTTGTACAAACACTAGAACATACACCGGCCATCGTTCATGGTGGTCCATTCGCTAATATCGCTCATGGTTGTAACTCCATTGTAGCTACAAAACTAGGACTTAAGATTGGTGATATCGTAGTTACGGAAGCGGGCTTTGGCGCTGACTTGGGTGCTGAAAAATTCCTTGATATTAAATGCCGATACGGCGATATTTTCCCTGATGCAATCGTTATCGTAGCTACATTACGAGCTCTTAAAATGCATGGTGGTGTACCAAAACAAGAGTTGAATACAGAAAATGTTGAAGCCGTAACTAAAGGTTTCAGCAACTTACAAAAAGCAATTGAAAACATGCGTTATTTCAATGTGCCTGTATTAGTGGCAATCAATAAATTTGCTAGCGATACAGATGCAGAAATTGCTGAGTTGACTCGCCTATGTGATGAGTTTGGCGTGCCTGTAGAGCTTAATGAATGTTGGGAAAAGGGCGGCGAAGGCGGCACTGATATGGCGAAAAAAGTTGTAGAGTTACTTGAAGGCCCTAAGCCAACACCTAAATTCGTATATAAGTTAGAAGATAGTTTTGAGGACAAAGTTAATAAAATCGTTAAAACTATTTATGGTGGCGATGGTGTTATCTTTACGGACAAAGCCAAAAAGCAAATTAAACAATTAGCAGATTGGGGACTTGATCGTTTGCCTGTATGTATGGCGAAAACGCAATACTCCTTATCCGATAATCCAGCTCTTTTGGGCGCACCAACTGGCTTTACAATTACTGTATCCGATATTCGTGTTGCTAATGGGGCAGGCTTTATCGTATGTCGTACAGGTGACGTAATGGTCATGCCGGGCCTTCCTAAACGTCCTGCTGCTCTTAATATGGATATCGAAGCAGACGGCACAATTAAAGGCTTGTTTTAATAGAAAGTGTTTTTACATGAGGCTATGTTATGAAATTAGTAGAACAACGAGTAATAGATTTTGTGGCTGCTACTGCCTCTAAAGAGCCAACGCCAGGTGGTGGTGCTATTGCGGCATTGACTGCCGCAACGGGGGCGGCTTTAGCAGAAATGGTAGCAAACCTTACATTTGGTAAAAAAGGTTATGAAGCGGTTCAGACCGAAATGGAGGAGCTTCAAGCTAAAGCAGAAGCGATTCGCAAGCGCATGCTCGAATTATCTCAAGCTGATGCAGATGTATTTAATATCTTTATGAACGCCTTAGGATTGCCAAAGAATACAGATGAAGAGAAGGCTGCGCGTACAGCTGCTATTCAACAAGCATACAAAGATGCTGCTATGGTACCTTTTGAAATTGGAGAATTAGCGAATCAAATATTTGATTTAGCAGAATTAGCCTCTCGTAAGGGGAATCAAAATCTTATTACAGATGGTATTATTGCGGCTATTAATGCGCGTGCTGCGGTGAAATCGGCTTTTTTGAATGTGCGTATTAATTTATCTGGTATTAAAGATGAAAGTTTTGTAGCAGAACTAACATCTAAGATGTATGCCATTGAAAAAGATCTTGATGTTAAAGAGTCGTCTATCATAGGGTTATATGAATAATAAGAGATTATAATATAAATCGAATAATATAACCGAGCAAACTATAAAAGTTCGGGAAATAATATAAAGAGAGCCTATTAATACGTATAAAATAATAGACTCTCTTTTTTCTATTGTTATAATCCGAACGATAGTGTAAAATAAATGGGTGATATTTCGAGGTTTTATGTAGGAGACATTATGACAGATCAGAACCAAATAAATACAGTCGATAGTATGTTGCCCATACCACAGCTCTTTGCCTTTGGTTTACAGCATGTACTTGCCATGTATGCTGGAGCTGTCGCGGTACCGATTATCGTGGCACAGGCGATGAATTTACCTGTGGAGGACTTGATTCGTCTTATTACAGCAGACTTGTTTACTTGTGGCATTGCGACCTTAATTCAAACATTAGGCTTCGGTAATATAGGTGGGCGTATCCCTATGATCCAAGGTGTTACCTTTGCATCTGTCGGACCTATGACTATGATTGGGGCACAGCATGGTATGACTGCCATTTACGGCGCCATTATTGTAGCAGGTTTATTTACCTTTCTAGTAGCTCCATTCTTTAGTCGTCTAATTCGACTGTTCCCCCCTGTTGTAACGGGAACCATAATTACTCTTATTGGGATTAACTTAATGCCAGTTGCCATTAATTGGATGGGGGGCGGCGTAGGAAATCCAGAATTTGGAAGCTATACAAACATAGGACTTGGGTTTCTTACGTTCTTAATTGTTGTATTTGTATACAAGTTTGCTAAAGGTTTCTTAAGTAATCTTTCTGTATTAATCGGTTTGATCGCAGGCACAGCAATTGCCTTTGCAATGGGCGTTGCTAATTTTGATGAAGTTGGTCGATCTCAATGGGTTGCTTTCATTGAACCATTCTATTTTGGTTTGCCAACCTTTGACTGGGCTTCTGTACTATCTATGATTATCGTCATGCTCGTTGTCATGGTAGAGACTACAGGTGATAGTATTGCTATTGGTGAAATTGTGGATAAGCCAATAGGTCGAAAAGAATTGGCTTCTGTTATTCGTGCCGATGGTATTTCTACTTTAATAGGGGGAATTCTTAATAGTTTCCCATATACAGCCTTTGCTCAAAATGTAGGACTTATTGCGGTTACAGGTGTTAAAAGTCGCTTTGTAGTAGCTGCATCTGGAGTAATCTTAATTTTGTTAGGTTTATTTCCTAAACTAGCTGCTATAGTTGCTAGTATTCCAAATGCAGTGCTTGGTGGTGCTGGTATTGCTATGTTTGGTATGATTGTTGCCAGTGGTATCCGCGCTCTTGGCAAGGTTAGTTTTGATGGTAATCATAACTTGATGCTTGTGGCGATTAGTATTGGAGTGGCTATGATCCCTATTGCGGCGCCGAACTTTTATGCTAATTTCCCTGATTGGGCACAAATTATATTAAAATCTGGCATTACCTTTGGTAGTATTATGGCAATCTTGCTTAATTTATTACTAAATGGTGTTAATAAAGGTGACGAAATTAAAGAAATGGGTCGCCGATAATAATAACTAGATGAGAACTCTACCTCTTTCGGTAGAGTTTTTTTAGTGAATAAAATCACAGGAAAAACATTAGAATATTATGCTATAATATATAGATAATTGTAGAACTATTTTGTGATGCTTTCATAAAATAGAAATATTAATTTGTATTTACAATTAAGTGTTTATAAAAGTTATGTATATGGAATGTTCCCATAAGAAGGGAAGGGCTACGTGGCAGACGGAAAAATTATTGCTATCTCCATAAGTGAGAGAAAAGGGCAAAAAAAACATAATATTGAATCCGCCAATCTCATTGTTGATCATGGGATGGAGGGAGATGCTCATGCAGGAAATTGGCATCGCCAAATCAGCTTGCTTGGTATTGCGAGTATTGATCACATGAGGGCACAAGGTGCAGATGTCAAACCTGGTGATTTCGCTGAAAACATTACAGTAGAAGGCATGGTTCTTTATGAATTAGCTGTAGGGACTCACTTACAAGTAGGTGATGATGTGATTCTTGAAATTACTCAAATTGGCAAGGAATGTCATCAAGGTTGTGAAATTATGAAACAAGTTGGTTCCTGTATTATGCCTACACAAGGTATCTTTGGTAAGGTTCTTAAAACTGGTATGATTCATGTAGGTGATGAAGTATCTATTATTAAATAATTTCGTATTAGTAAATGAGGTGTGTTATGAAAGACGCATGGGGTCGTACAATTGAATATGTACGTCTGTCGTTGACAGATGCGTGTAATTTTTGTTGTCCCTACTGCCGACCTGCAGAAATTACTCCTCAAAGTCAAACACAACTATTATCTGTTGATGAATGGATGAATATATTAGGGGCCTTCCATCATATTGGTGTGAAGGCAGTACGCCTCACAGGCGGTGAGCCTTTGCTCTATCCACATATCGAAGAGTTACTAGGTCGTATTAAAGAAACAGGTTGGTTTGAAGATATTTCTATGACTACCAATGGTAGTTTATTAGCCTCACGAGCGCAACGGTTAAAAAAACTTGGCTTGAATCGTGTGAATATTAGTTTGGACTCTCTTGAAACTGAAGCTTTTGCCACCTGTGTTGGTAAAGCGGGACAGTTGGAGTCCGTCCTCGACGGTATACGTAGTGCTATTAATGCTAACTTTAAATCCGTTAAGATTAATACGGTTTTATCTCGTTATTGGTCCGATGATGAAGTTAAATCTTTATTACAATATGTTGAAAAATGGCCTGTTGTTTGGCGATTTATTGAATACATGCCGTTCCAAGGTGATGCCTTTCATGGGCCTACCTTTGATGAATGGAAGGAACAACTAGAACGCGTTAGTGGCGGATCTCTCACAGAGGTTCATTCTGTTTATGGCTTTGGTCCTGCTACATATTTGGCACTACCTAGTGGTAAGGCTGTAGGCTTTATATTCTCTATGTCTCATAGCTATTGTGACACTTGCAATCGTGTACGTCTTACATCTGACGGTCAAATGCGATTGTGCTTGTTGCGAGATGATGAGGCTGATCTCGTATCACTCGTGCGCAATGGTGCCTCAGAAGAGGCTTTAGCTAAGCATATCGAACGTGCTTTGCAACGAAAACAAGAACGACATGATGGTATAGGCATGGAGCAACCAGAACGACCAATGTGGCGAATCGGAGGGTAGTATGGGATTTCTTGATTTTTTAAAGCCTAGATCAAAGGAGAATGTTGAATCATGCTGGCCGGGAGGCAAGATGCTTCAAGTCCATATAGAATACAATACACAAGAAACCGTATTTACTTATTTTGGTCGTTATGGTTTACAGTTTAGCGTTCCTAAGTCTAATTTGACGAATGTTATTGTTAAAGAAGTAAGCCGCACTCATAGTGTGCTTCAACTATATAGCGGTGAAGACTGCGTAGGGACTAGTGATCTACTCCTTACTGAGGCCTGTAATATTATGAAAGATTGGGTATTACAATATTAATAATATGAATGTTGATATTTTATAGGAGTGTAATAAATTTTCTTTACATTCCTATAAAATAAGCATATAATTATTCATGTCATGGACCACTAGCTCAGCTGGCAGAGCACCTGACTCTTAATCAGGGTGTCCAGGGTTCGAACCCCTGGTGGTCCACCAGAGTAAAGAACTCACATTTTGTGTGAGTTCTTTTTTTGTGTAAATATTTTTCTTTTAGCTTTTTACATATCTTTTTAGCCTTTATATAGTTATTTACATGGTTAAAATACGTTGTGGTTTAATCTTATTTCTCTCAAACGAGTAGTCATTGATTCAATTAAGTTTATAAATTTTGATATTAATTGAATATAGTATTGATACAATATAATATATTTTATAGACAGTAAAACTATAATAGCTTATGATGGTTTTATAATAGTTTTCTCACTAGGAGGTACCAAATGGCAGTAGATGTTTCTAGAACACAAGATGTGTATAAAGATGCTGGCCAAAGTGTCAACTTCACTACTTTGTTATTAAACCGTAAAGATCATGAGGCAGAGCTTGAAGTGATTCAAGATATGGCAGATCGTATTCAAGCCATTAAACGTTCTGTTAGTATTCGCGCTAATGGGGAAGGTTTGGGCATTGCCTTTGGCTTTAGCCGTAAGGCATGGGATTATTTGTTCCCTAATGCACCGGTACCAAAAGAGTTAGAAGACTTCCAAGGCATAAAAGGTGATAAACAAGATGTACCAGCTGTAGCAGCTGACTTATTTTTGCATGTCCGCTCTAATGATGAATCTGTTACGTATACTGTAGTGGATCAAATTATGGAGTTCTTACGCCCTATTACATCTGTTGTAGATGAAACCCATGGCTTCCACTACGAACAAGGTCGTGCGATTATTGATTTTGTTGATGGTACTGAAAATCCTGTTGGTCAAGAGGCCGTAGAGTGGGGTGTTATTGGCGATGAAGATCCTGAATTTACTAACGGCTCTTATGCATTTGCACAGAAATATGAACATGATCTTGATGCATGGCGTGCACTTCCTACAGAAATGCAAGAGAAATTCATTGGTCGTCGCAAATTTAGTGATATCGAATTAGAGGATGACGAAAAAGACCCGGCAGCTCACAATGTAGTGGCTCAAGACAATCGTGATGATGAAGAACATAAGATCGTTCGTATGAATGTTCCATTTGCTCAACCTGGTCAAGGTGTTCGAGGCACATACTTTATAGGTTATGCTCGTTACTGGGATGTGACCAAAACAATGCTTACCAATATGTTTACACAAAATGATAAATTGCTTGATTATTCTAAGCCTATTACGGGCATGCTATTTTTCATTCCGTCTCTTGATACATTGGATGCTATTGCAGAAGGTGAATTATAAGGGATTTCTGATTGATAGTGGAGACTAAACATTTATCTAATTAGTTAGTAATGTTTAGTTTTATCTATCAGATTAAAATTTATTATACAATTCTATAGAAAGCGCCCCAAGTGGGCGCTTTTATGCTATAATAAATCTATTAAACTCGTAAAAATCCATTGTAGTTATAAATGAGGTATTCTATGAATTATACTAGCACCCGCGGTACCGTTGCGGTAAATGAAACATATGCATTGTTGCACGGATTGGCAGAGGATGGTGGCCTATATGTACCATCTTTATTCCCTACAAATTGCTTAACTTACAATGATGTGAAAGATAAAAACTACCAAGAAGTAGCAGCCGTTGTTTTAGCAAAGTTGTTTCCATGCTTTTCCGAAGCTCATTTAAATGAAATGATTAATTCTGCTTACTGCGATGCTAATTTCAGCACCCGTGATATTGCACCATTACACTCTTTATTGGAAAAGGTTTCTGTATTGGAACTATTCCATGGTCGCACACAAGCTTTCAAAGATATGGCTTTGTCTTTATTTCCATATCTCTTAGTAGCTGCTAAAGAGGCGGAAGGTGAGAAAAAAGAAGTTCTTATCTTAACGGCTACTTCTGGTGATACTGGTAAAGCAGCTCTTGAAGGCTTCAAGGATGTACCTGGCACTCATATTCAGGTATTTTACCCAACTGATGGCGTTAGTCCTATGCAAGCGGAACAAATGCAAAAACAAGAAGGGGCGAATGTCAATGTCACAGCCATTCATGGTAACTTTGACGATGCGCAACAATTCTTGAAACGTCTCTTTGTTGATAAAGTAACTGCAGAAGAGGTTGCTGAAAAAGGGGTTATGTTTTCTAGTGCGAACTCTATCAATATTGGTCGTTTAGCTCCACAAGTAGTTTACTATGTAAATGCCTATGCTGAACTGGTTGCACAAGGTGCAATCCATGAAGACGAAGCTTTCAACGTTGTAGTTCCAACAGGTAACTTCGGTAATATCTTGGCTGCTTACTATGCTAAAAAAATGGGGATTCCTATCGGCAAATTGATTTGTGCATCTAATCAAAATAACGTACTTACTGACTTCTTTGAAAACGGTACCTACGATATGAACCGCCCATTCTATACGACGATTTCTCCATCTATGGATATTCTTGAATCCTCTAACTTTGAACGATTCTTATATTATATTTCTGGTGAAGATAGCGAACGTACAGTAGGATGGATGAAAGATCTTAAAACAACAGGCAAATTAACTGTTAATGAAGAAGAGTTCAAACGTGTTAAGACTGATTTTGCTGGTGCCTACGTTGATGATGAAGAAACAAAAGCAATCATTGAACAAGTATACAATTCTTACGGTTATGTAATGGATCCTCATACGGCGGTTGCTATGGGGGCGTATATGAAGGAGTTGGAGAAGCATCCTGAAGATGGCGCTCGTCATACAGTGATTGCATCTACAGCACATCCGTTTAAATTTCCTACACCAATCTGTGAGGCATTGGATATCAAGGTGGGCGAGACTCCTTATGAAAGCTTAGATAATATCTCTGCTGTAACGGGTGTTGCCTTCCCTAAACAATTGGAAGCCTTACAATCCAAACCATTGCGCTTTACAAAAGCAATCGACAAAGAGAATATGAAACAAGAAATCTTAGATTTTGTAGATACATTCTCTAAATAATACAATGCCGCCTTTCCTTAGAAGGGCGGCATATCTATATGTTTTTTATTGAGTAATCATTTTTTATTGATTAACCAATTAAATTCATTTTCTCATTAAATTAACATTCATCATATATGATATGGAATTTTGTTAGTATGTATTGATGTATTCATTATTTATAGAAATATGGGTTTATAATTATATAGAGAAATATAATTATAGGAGGGGCTATGGCTAAAAAGGGCCTTATATATGCACTGTTATCTGCACTTTTGTTTAGTACGATGAATGTATTCGTAAAACTGTTGGGGACGAATATTCCACCTGGGGAGATCGCTTTTGCCCGTGGGTTCTTTGGGACTGTTGCGGTGCTCATTATCATGTATGTGAAGGGAATCCGATTTTCAAAAGAGAATCGGGGGCTCCTCGTCATGCGTGGCCTATACGGCGGTTTTGGTATGGTATGTAATTTTATCGCTTTGGTACACATAAAATTATCTGATGCAACAATTCTATTTCAGACGACAGGAATATTTGTTTTTATCTTTAGTGCTCTGTTTCTGAAGGAATCGATACCTAAAGGGGCTGGCAAATGGCTCGGAGTCATTTTGATTGCTGTCTTAGTAATGGTAAATCCTTTTAGTTATGAATCATTTTCTTGGTATGCCTTGGTAGCAATTTTAGGTGCTGCTCTAGCTGCGGCGGCTTATACGACAATACGAACTATTAGTAAACGCGGACAACATAGTAATTTTGAAATTATGGCCTATTTTATGATTACTGGTATGATTGCGGGCCTCGTCACTACAGAACAGCTCGTTATGCCTCAAGGTACAGACTGGCTAATTATCTTTGCTATCGGTGGTATTAGTGTAGTGGCTCAGTTTTTCTTGACCGGAGCCTTTGTTACGACCAATGCTGTAGTGGCTCAATTCTTGCAATACGTTGGCGTATTTATTAGTTCCTTCTACGGGTTCTTGATCTTTGGTGAAAGCTTATCCATAGCCACAGTGGGTGCTGGTATTGCCATGTTTATATCTTCTGTTATGTTGGCGCGTCTTAAAGAACAGAGTGGTCCATTAAGAGAGGGCAAGGTCATAGAGGATAAAATCAAATAAATGTCGAATATATACAATATCAGATTGTATATGACAGTGGGGTGCTGATTACATTCGTGATTAGCACCTTTTTACATAAAAGAGATAATACAAGGGTATTAGTTAGTGATTTGTGGTAATGAAATATACTAGAGCTCTTTCATTTTGAAAGTAGCTACAGACGGAGGAGCTATGTATATAAAATGGATGCATATTGAAAACTATAGGAACTTAGCGGATGTAACGCTAAGCTTTCACAATGATATTAATTACTTTGTCGGTGAGAATGCAGTAGGTAAGTCTAATTTTCTAGATCTCTTAGAAATTATCATGGAGTGCCATGGGTTCATTGAAAGTGATTTCACGGATGTAAACAAGCCTATCCGCATTGATTTTGAAATATCTTTAGGTGAGTTAAATTATAAAAGCATGTATACTGCTGATGAAGGCCCCACCTACCGTTTACGACTTGAACAAGTTGTACAAGAGGTATATCCACGATTATACAGAGTCACTGATGCAGGGATTGAACCTATGGCGTTATCTATGATTCGTCATGCCTTATATGTGTGTCATCGCGATACATCAGAGCAAGAGCTATTTTCTATACCCTCTGCTGTATATATTGAATTAGGACATCTCTTACAAGCTTATGTATCTCGATTAGAAATGGCGACTGATGATTTGCAGCGTGAAATTGTCAGTTTACGCAAGGATTTAGATCCCTATTGTATGCTCAATATTCAACACCTTATAGAGGTGTTGTCTACATCTTCTGCTATAGAACGCAAGTATTCTGCTGATAATGTGCGTTTAATAATGGCTGTGGCTCTTAAAATTTTAGCTCAAATCTATATGAAGGTGAGTAGTGCGACTACAAATCTAGAAGCTTTACTTGTATATGATGGAAAGGGTCGCAAGTTTTTACCAATCTTTATCAGTGTGGATGAGCCAGAGCTACATTTAAGCCCTTATTTGCAACGGGCTGTGCTCAATTATTACCGCCAAATTGCAACTAATGAAAATGAAGAGTTTTTATCGTTGTTGCGAGATGTATTTAAAATTGATGGATTGTTAGGACAACTTTTTGTAGTTACACATAGTACAGATGCGCTTGTTGATGATTATCGGCACATTATTCGCCTTTATCGGGATGAAAATAATATGGTCTGTGCAGCTTGTGGGGTTACGTTTAACTTCCCTAAAGAGGTAGAGAAACATTTGATTATGCATTTTCCAGAGGCTAAGGAGGCGCTCTACGCTCGGTGTATTATCATTGTAGAAGGAGAGACAGAGTACGGTAGCTTTGCAGGTTTTGGTAAACGATTGGGGGTAGATTTTGATTACTTTGGCATTTGTCTTATCAATGCCCGAGGAGAGTCTTCTATTAGTAAATTACAAAAATTATTTAATAGATTCTCTATTCCAACAGTAGCTCTCTATGATCGAGATGTAGAGGGAAAGTATGCAAAAGCACATAGCAATATATTTTACACACAAGAAATTTGTTTTGAAATGGATTTTGTATCGTATTTGCTTGCGATGCAAAAGCGTTCCATAATGGATGCCATTATCAAGGATATTATTGATGATGCACGGCCAATGGTAACAAAGGACATGGCACGTCGTGGTTATGCGAAACTAGGTATTACTAAAAGTCAAATTGTACAACGATGTTTATCGAATATTTCGGATCGTAAGTTAGATGATTTACATATTTATTACTTCTCTTGGTTCTATGCCAATAAAGGGGTAATTGTAGGGCGTCGTATTAGTCAATTCTTAGATGCTTCCATGATACCACCTGCATTTATTGCAGTAATAGAGCGTGCTAAACTTCTTTCACTAGGTTTAGGTTAATGGAACAATACATTAATACTTCTAATTAATAGAGTCTGACCAAAGTTTGGTTAGGCTCTATTTTCTAGTATGTATCAAAGCGTTTTAGAGTGTAGGTATAGAAAATATGGTGCAAAAAATACGCATAATACGTGATTTATTACAATAATAGATAGAATTATGAAAAACTATATTAACTAAATTTTAAAAACTACATCGAAATTTATTGACATCTTTTTATCTTTATTTTATGATTAGTACTGTTATTAATGCATTCTCAATTAAACGTATCTAGGAGTATGAAAATGAAAGACTTTTTAAACGACTTTAAAGCATTTGCTTTCAAAGGCAATATGATGGACCTAGCTATTGGTATGATTATTGGTGCTGCTTTCACAGCATTGGTTAATTCTGTTGTAAACAACCTATTCATGCCTGTTCTCAGTGTATTCACAGGTGGTATTGATTTTAGTAATTTGTATTTGCCATTGAGCACAGGTTCTAAAGATGCATTCATGGCTGGCGCTGATATTGCTACAGCTCGTGCAGCTGGATCTGTATTGCCATATGGTACATTTATTACTAATTTGATTCAATTCTTGATTTTGGCATTTGTTGTATTCTTGATGGTTCGTGGCTTGGCTAAAATGATGAAATCCGCGAAAGAAGAGGAAGTTGCAGAAGCACCTACAACGAAAGAATGTCAATTCTGTAAATCTGAAATCAATATTAATGCAGTTAAATGTCCTAACTGTACTGCAGATTTGAACTAGTTCAAATTTAAATTATACATAAAAGGAGTGAGGTTTTGGCCTTACTCCTTTTTGTTGTATTACGTTAGCTTTCTAGTATAAAATATAATTATAATATATAGAATTTTTTAGGGAGGGATATACATGGAAAAGAAACCTCTAGTAGTAGTAAATGGACTGGTTCGCAAAGATGCGATTGCATATTTAAAAGAGCATGTAGATGTGCGCCAATGGACTGAAAAAACAGTGATGCCTCGTGAGGTACTGAAGGAATGGCTCGTTGATGCAGATGGTTTATGGTGTGTACGACCTTTAGATGTAGATGCTGATCTTGTAAAGAATGCGCCAAATTTAAAGGTTATAGCACAAGCGGCCGTAGGCTATGATAATGTAAACATTGATGAACTAACAGCGGCAGGCATTCCTTATGGCAATACACCAGGTGTTCTCAATGAAACGGTAGCAGAACTTGCATTTACCTTGATTGCCACGGCTAGTCGTCGTATTATAGAAAATGCTAACTTTGTAAAAGACGGTCGTTGGGCTCAAAGACCTTCTAATATTAAAGGTTTTGATTTAAGTCGTCGCACTCTTGGTATCATTGGCATGGGGGCTATCGGCGTGTCTATTTCTCGCCGCGCCCGTGCCTTTGGTATGACTGTTGTATATCATAATCGTAATCAACGCTTGGATGATAAGATTCATAAGACTACTTATATGGAGCTAGATGACCTTTTAGCGACTAGTGATGTAGTTTGTGTAATGGCTCCATTAACAGATGAAACCTATCATATGTGTGATGAAGCATTCTTCAAGAAGATGAAAAATACCGCTTTATTTGTAAATGTAGGTCGTGGTCCTATCGTTGATACAGAGGCACTCATTAATGCCTTAAATACAGGTGAAATTGATTATGCGGCACTCGATGTGACGGATCCAGAACCATTACCAGTGGATCATCCATTATTAGAGGTAGAAAATTGCCTCATTGTACCACATATTGGCTCTTACACAGATAGGACTCGTTATGACATGTCTATTTTGACAGCAGACAATATTATTGCCGGCGTTTATAAGAAACCTTTAAAAACATGTGTAAATGAAGAAGTAAATTATAAGAAACCTCAAATGGATGTAGAGTCTGCGCTAGAAGAGCTTAAAAAGGCTGGCGTTGATTTAACTGATTTCGACTAAAAGTGGAAGACATTAAAAGATATGCGGTTTTATACAAAATATGGTAAAATAAAAGAATATTTTTCCTATGGAGGTAAGAACGTTGGAACATAAAGACATTGAAAAAGATGTAGCTCCTGAAGAAGTTGTATCTGTTAACTTTATTGAAGCTATTATCAACAAAGATAACGAAACTGGCAAATACGGTGGCCGTGTATTGACTCGCTTTCCACCAGAACCAAATGGTTACTTGCATATTGGACATGCTAAATCTATTTGCCTCAACTTTGGTATTGGTAAACAATACAATGGCTTAACAAATCTTCGCTTTGATGATACAAATCCTGTAAAAGAAGATGTCGAATATGTAAACTCCATCATGGAAGATGTTAAATGGCTTGGATTTGATTGGAATGAACAACCACGTTATGCATCTGATTATTTTGACCAAATGTATGAGTATGCTAAGAAATTAATCACGCTTGGCAAAGCTTATGTAGATGATCAAACTGCAGATGAAATTAAACAAAATCGTGGCGATTTCTCTACTCCTGGTGTCAATAGTCCATACCGTGATCGTAGTGTAGAAGAAAATTTGATGCTCTTCGAAGAAATGAAAGCTGGCAAGTATAAAGATGGGGAAAAGGTATTGCGTGCAAAAATCGATATGGCGCATCCTAATATCGTAATGCGTGATCCTGTTATTTATCGTATTGTAAATACAGAGCATCATAATACGGGTAATGAGTGGAAAATTTACCCTATGTATGATTTTGCCCATCCTATTGAAGATGCTATTGAACGCATTACGCATTCTATTTGTACATTAGAATTTGAAGTTCACCGGCCATTATATGATTGGGTGTTAGAGGAATGGGATGATACTGAAATTCCTCAACAAATTGAGTTTGCTCGCTTGAATGTAACTAAAATGGTTATGTCCAAACGTAAATTGCGTGCTCTTGTTGAAGCTGGTCTCGTAGCTGGTTGGGATGATCCTCGTATGCCAACTATTTCAGGCTTGCGCCGTCGTGGTTATACTCCAGAATCTATTCGTGACTTCTGTGATCGTATTGGCGTTGCTAAAGCTGATAGCGTTGTTGATATTGCTTTGCTTGAGTTCTGTATCCGTGAAGATTTGAAACTCAAAGCTACACGCCCTATGGTAGTTATTGATCCTGTGAAAGTTATTATTACGAACTATCCAGAAGGTCAAACTGAACTTTGCACAGTTGAAAACAATCCAGAAAATGAAGAGTTGGGTAACCGTGAAGTTGTATTCGGTCGTGAAATCTACATTGAACGCAATGACTTTATGGAAGAACCAGTTAAGAAATTCTTCCGCTTGGCACCAGGTAAAGAAGTACGCTTGAAAGGAGCTTACTTCATTACATGCACTGATGTTATTAAAGATGAAAATGGTAATATTACAGAAATTCACTGTACATATGACCCTGAAACTAAGAGCGGTAGCGGTTGTACACGTAAGGTTAAGGGCACATTACATTGGGTTGAAGCATCTACTGCAGTAGATATTGAATCCCGTTTATATGATTACCTGCTCAAAGAAGATTCTGATGGCAAAGATTTCTTAGGTGATTTTAATCATGAGTCTTTACAAGTATTCCATAGTAAAGGTGAGGCAAGTCTTGCTACAACTGTACCAGGTGATCATTTCCAATTCTTGCGTCAAGGTTACTTTGTAACTGATAAAGACAGTACTTCAGACCATATTGTGATGAACCGTATTGTTGGTTTACGCGATAGTTGGGCTAAGGCACAAAAGAAATAATATAACGCTTATTTTATATTACTATAATGTTAAAGAACCGCTCCTTGGTGGGCGGTTCTTTAACACTGGGTTATTACTATAAATACTTTAATGACAATAGATGTTTAGAATAGCCTAAGCCATTGTTTGGCTTTAATCTCTAGATGTTGTATTGCTAGTTTATTATATTAATGCTTTCATGAGGAGAAAAATGAAAAAAATAGTACTACTTGCTACGGTAGCGGCTGCGTTGGTATCTATGCCTGCTACGGGTTCTGCAGCAAACATAAAGTCCATTTTAAATAGAAGTCAAACTATAACATATCAAGGTGTTAAATTGCCTGAAGGTGTTACTATGTATCAAAATAATCCTAAAGCGTTGTTTGCTGGGGAGGGTAAAAAAGATATTAAGTCTGTACTTCTTGGGTTGGGCGCGTCTTCTGCAGACGTATATACATTAAACATTAAAAATGAGAATGAAATGCAATATGCTGTTTATGCGAATGTTGTGTTAGGTAAACAATTATTTGGTCGCATGAGTGAAACAAAACATTTGAATACAGATTCTTCATCTCTTGGAGTATTAGCTGCGGCTATTAACAATGGCGATAGTCCTGTACTTGGTACTTTCACGGTAATAAACCCATTAGTAAAACAAGGCAATGCCTATAAAGGCACATTGAAATATAAAAGTATAGCTAATAATAATTCTTATAATGAGATATTACATATTAGTATTTCTGAAGATAAATATACAGGACCAAATGCTCATTTAATTGCTGTTGACGAAGCTAATGATAGTGTTGTATTCCCTAAAGTTAAAGGTTTATTACATACCAAATAATAAATAATTATTGAAAATATATATCAATTATTCTTGACAATTTTTCTCATCAAGAGTACTATGAGCCTATAGGAATTATTCTCATTAGAGGAAATTCTAACGATGTGCAACAGGCAGGTACTATTATGATGAATTCAATTGACCATATCATTGGATATCATTGTGCACCGGCAATTCGAGGTATTAAGCTATCGAACTTGGTTTCTATTCCACGGGACATGAATGAACAAATCCAATTTGTATTGATAGAGTATAATAAAGCGTTCAATGAAAAAGGATTGTTCTTCTTTGAATTATGTCGTTGTAAAGCGCGAAGACTATTATTGGTATTCCGTGAGAAGCAATTAAGAGACTATGTACGGCAACCTGCGGTGATGTTATTTTTGAAAGCCTACGGTTATCATGATCGAATGAGCATTATGGAGATGCTCGAACATCTTAGATATCGTATGGAAGTAAGCATTGAGTTTCCACATGAAATCGGCATTTTTCTAGGTTACCCATTAAAGGATGTGAAATGTTTTATTTCCTATCGTGGTGGGGGATACCGAATGTGCGGAGAGTGGAAGGTTTACCATGATGTGGTAAATGCACAACGCTCTTTCTTGTGTTACAAAGCATGTCGTGAATTTTGTCAAACTCAATTGATGTTGGGAAAAACATTTAGTTCATTGGTCGCAAGAACGGCCTAGGAGGTACAAGATGATTGGTGTAATTTTTTGGTCCGGTACAGGCAATACAGAACGCATGGCTTATGAAGTAGCTGAAGGTATTAAAGCTGCAGGTCAAGAAGTTGAAGTAAAATCCGTTTCTGAAGTATCTGTTGATGAAGCAGCCGCTTATGAAAAATTAGCTCTTGGCTGTGCTGATATGGGTGCAGAACAATTAGAAGAAGGCGAATTTGAACCATTCTACACTGAACTAGAAGGCAAGTTGAGTGGTAAAAAAATAGCGATCTTTGGCTCCTATGGTTGGGGTGGTACTTGGTTGGAAGACTGGGGCACTCGAATTAAAGATGCTGGTGGCGAATTAGTGGCTGATGGCGTAGCAATCTTGGGCGAACCTGATGATGATGGTAATGCACAATGCCAAGAATTAGGTAAAACATTAGCAAACGCTTAATTTGATTTTAATTACTAACATAAATACTAATAGTTAATAATAAAAGGTTGTAATGACGATAATTCGTTATTACAGCCTTTTTTGTATGTACTTATGATTGATATGATGGAGCAAAGGTCATTAAAAATTTTGATATCGATAAGTAAATGTGATGAAAATCATAATGTTTATTTATCTTTATCTCTATTTGTGTATATAAGCGCATAATTATAAATAACTTTAATACATAATTATATTGCGTTTTTGTACACATAGTCCTATAATTTAGTTAAAGAACCTAACAAAAATTTAGGTTGATACAAAAATAGTTAGGGTTAATTTTATATTAGCTATTAACCGGGCTAGCGTAATTTAAACGGGAAAGGTTAATCTATGACATTGAAAGAGGGGTTATTTCAATGAGTACATTAGAGCGAATAAAAGTCATAGCCCATGGATTAGCGGTACAATTTGGACCATCCTGTGAAGTATTGATTCATGATTTACAAGGGGATATTAATTCTTCTCTTGTATATATTGAGAATGGAACTATAACTAATAGACATGTTGGTGATGGCCCATCGCATGTGGTTTTAGATGTGCTGAGTCATGACGATGGTAGCGAGGGCAGATTTGGTTATCTCACAAAGACTAAAGATGGTCGAATATTAAAATCTTCTACCATGTATATTCGTGATGATACAGGTCGTATAGCATACTTGTTGGGGATTAACCAAGATATAACAGAGTTTGTTATGATGCATCGACTTTTGGATAGTTTGGTCAATACAGGTCAGGAAGAGGCAGGATCTGTTGAAAAAATTACGACGAGTGTATCGGAACTATTAGATGATTTATTACTAGACGTAGAGCGTTTAGTTGGTAAACCAGGACCATTGATGAATAAGGTGGAACGCTTAAAAGCTATTACCTATTTAAACGAAAAAGGGGCTTTTCTTATCTCGAAGTCTTCTGAGAAGATAGCAGAGTATTTTAATATTTCTAAGTTTACTCTTTATAGTGATTTAAATACTGTAAAGGAAGAATCCTAGGAGGCAAATATGGAACGAATTCAGTGGAAACGTAATACAATGGCACCATCAAGTGACAAGTTTTTGTCCGTTATGGATGTTAGAGAGGTTAAGAAAGCTAAAGCGTTTCATGAAAGTTTTCCACAATATAGCGTTACTCCACTTGTATCGCTTAAGAATTTAGCGTCTTATATCGGTGTTGATGCACTCTTTGTAAAAGATGAATCCTACCGATTTGGCCTTAATGCATTTAAGGTATTAGGTGGCTCCTATGCGATGGCAAAATATGTGGCGCAACAAACTGGTAAAGCTGTTGAGGATGTACCATATGATGTATTAACATCAGCAAA
Organism: Veillonella parvula; assembly: GCF_032550495.1. Classification (GTDB taxonomy): domain Bacteria; phylum Bacillota; class Negativicutes; order Veillonellales; family Veillonellaceae; genus Veillonella; species Veillonella parvula_G. The sequence continues at coordinate 26,779 of NZ_JAWFZJ010000001.1, forward strand.
ATTAAAAGAAGAGTTTGGTCAAGCTACATTCTTTACTGCCACTGATGGTAACCACGGTCGAGGTGTAGCATGGGCAGCCAATAAATTAGGTCAAAAATCTGTAGTATTTATGCCAAAGGGCTCTACAGAATATCGTAGAAAACAAATCGAAAACGAAGGCGCTACTGTAACAATCGAAGACTTCAACTACGATGAGTGTGTACGCTTAGCAACTAAAAAGTCTAAAGAAGTTCCTAATGGTGTTGTAGTTCAAGATACTGCCTGGGAAGGTTATGAAGAAATTCCAAACTGGATTATGCAAGGCTATGGCACAATGGCTATGGAAACAGCCAATCAATTAGAAGCTGATAATTGTAAAGTTCCTACTCATGTATTTGTACAAGCTGGTGTAGGTTCCCTTGCCGGTTCTGTAGTGGGTTACTTCACTAATCTATACAGCAATGTGGCTAAAAAACCTAAATTAATTGTTGTAGAAGCGGCAGCTGCAGCTTGTTTATACAAAGGTGCTGTAGCTGATGATGGTAAACCTCGTATCGTAGAGGGTGATTTAGAAACAATCATGGCAGGCTTAGCTTGTGGTGAACCGAACACAGTTTCTTGGGATATTTTGAGAAATCATGCAGATGTATTCGTTTCTGCGCCTGACTGGGTGGCACGTTTAGGCATGCGCGTTGGTGGTGCACCAATTAAAGGTGATACTCCAATTACTACTGGTGAGTCTGGTGCAGTTCCATTAGGCCTTGTAATGGCACTTATGACGATGCCGGAATATGAAGATTTACGGAAAGAGTTAGAACTAGATGCGTCTTCAAAGGTACTCTGTTTCTCCACTGAAGGTGATACGGATCCTGAAAGATATAAAAATATTATGTGGTATGGTGAAGATCGTTAGGAGGCATTAATTATGGATTTACAAGCAATTAAACAAGCAGCGGCAACTTATGGCCCAGCGATGACAAAATTTTTACGTGAGATCGTAGCATTCCCAGGTGAAAGTGCTGAAGAAAAAGATCATGTAAAACGTATAGAACAAGAGATGAAAGACCTAGGATTTGATGAAGTTGAAGTAGATCCTATGGGGAATATTCTTGGATATATGGGTACAGGGAAAACCCTCATTGCCTTTGATGGACATATTGATACAGTTGGTATTGGCAATCGTGACAATTGGGATTTTGATCCATATGATGGTTTCGAAGACGAAACTAAAATTGGTGGCCGTGGCGTATCTGACCAATTGGGTGGTATCGTATCCGCTGTATACGGCGCTAAGATTATGAAAGATTTAGGACTTCTAAGTGATAAATATCGTGTACTTGTTGTAGGCACCGTACAAGAAGAGGACTGCGATGGCCTTTGCTGGGAATACATGATTAAGGAACGCAATATCCGTCCTGAATTTGTAGTATCTACAGAACCAACCGATGGCGGTATCTATCGTGGGCAACGTGGTCGCATGGAAATTCGTGTAGATGTACAAGGCGTATCTTGCCATGGTTCTGCTCCTGAACGCGGTGATAACGCAATTTATAAAATGGCAGATATACTTCAAGACATCCGTGAATTGAATGCTAACTCTGCTGATGAAAGCACAAAAATTAAGGGCCTTGTTAAAATGCTTGATCCAAAATTCAACCCTGACCACTATGAAGAAGCTCGCTTCTTAGGTCGCGGTACAGTAACTACTTCCCAAATTTTCTATACTTCTCCAAGCCGTTGTGCAGTAGCTGACTCCTGCGCTATTTCCTTGGACCGTCGTATGACTGCTGGTGAAACTTGGCAAAGTTGCTTGGCAGAAATCGAAGAATTACCACATGTTAAAGAATATGGTGCGAAAGTATCCATGTACGAATACGCTCGTCCATCTTGGACTGGTTTGACATATCCAATCGAATGTTACTTCCCAACTTGGGTAATTCCTAAAGATCATAAAGTAACAGAAGCTTTGGAAGAAGCATACACTAGCTTATATGGCAACGAACGTATTGGTGCAGAAGATACAGTTGAAATGCGTAAAGCTCGCCCATTAACTGATAAATGGACATTCTCCACAAATGGTGTATCTATCATGGGTCGTAATGGCATCCCTTGTATTGGCTTCGGTCCTGGTGCAGAAGCACAAGCACATGCTCCTAACGAAATTACATGGAAACAAGATCTTGTAACATGTGCTGCTGTATATGCATTATTACCATCCGTATACTGCAAAGACTAATATCACATACGTTGAATTAGATTTATTTTAACGAAAATAACTGAAAATAGTTGATATTAAGAATTTCATATGGTACCTCAACATTTGATGAGGCATCGTATAAAGTTAGATCCTAAGTAGCCCTTTAGGGAATTGAAAGAGAGGACTTACAGATGACAGACTTCAATAAAAGTATTGAAACTTTACAAAAATTAGACGTTAGTAAAATGTACGGCGAAGATTTCTTCTTAACTTGGGAAAAATCTGATGATGAATTGCAAGGTGTTTGGGCCGTAGCTGATGCATTACGTGCTCTTAGAGAACGCAATATTTCTACTAAAGTATTTGACAGTGGCCTTGGCATTTCTTTATTCCGTGATAACTCTACAAGAACTCGCTTCTCCTTTGCTTCCGCTTGTAATTTGCTAGGTCTTGAAGTTCAAGATTTAGACGAAGGTAAATCTCAAATTGCTCATGGTGAAACAGTTCGTGAAACAGCTAATATGATTTCCTTTATGGCAGATGTTATCGGTATTCGTGATGATATGTATATCGGTAAAGGGAATGCTTATATGCATCAAGTATCTGATGCAGTTAAAGAAGGTCATGAAGATGGTGTACTAGAGCAACGCCCAACGCTTGTAAACCTCCAATGTGATATCGACCATCCTACGCAAATCATGGCTGATACAGCTCATATCATCAAAGAATTTGGCGGTGTAGAAAACCTTAAAGGTAAAAAGATTGCTATGACGTGGGCGTATTCTCCATCCTATGGTAAACCTTTATCCGTACCTCAAGGTGCTATTGGTTTATTCACTCGTTTAGGTATGGAAGTTGTATTAGCACATCCAGAAGGGTATGAAGTAATGCCGGAAGTTGAAGAAATCGCTAAGAAACAAGCTGAAGCTAGCGGCGGTTCATTCCGTAGAACTAACGACATGAAGGATGCTTTCAAAGATGCAGACATCGTATATCCTAAGAGCTGGGCTCCATTCGGTGCAATGGAAAAACGTACAAAACTGTATGGTGAAAATGATCATGAAGGTATTAAAGCATTAGAAAAAGTTCTTCTTGAAGAAAATGGTAAACATAAAGATTGGGCATGTACGGAAGAGATGATGAGTCTCACAAAGGACGGCAAAGCTCTTTACTTACATTGCTTACCAGCAGATATTACAGGTGTAAGTTGTGAAGAAGGCGAAGTAGATGCAACAGTATTTGATCGCTACCGCATACCTCTTTATAAGGAAGCAAGCTACAAACCATATGTTATTGCAGCTATGATTTTCCTTAGCAAATTTAAAAATCCTGTAGAAACCTTAAAAGAATTAGAACGGAAGGGAACCGAACGAGTTCAACCGTAAAGTAAAGTTTAGGGGCCATCCGTATTGATGGCTCCTTTTATTCTTAATAGTTTGTTATGAGGCATAACATGAAAAAGAGAGTTGTAGTAGCACTAGGGGGGAATGCATTAGGCAATTCCTTACCAGAACAGAAAATTGCAGTAAAAAGTACAGCTAAAACAATCATTGATTTAGTAGAAGCTGATTGTGACGTAGTGGTAACACATGGTAATGGACCTCAAATTGGTATGATCAACAATGCGATGGCTGCATTGACTCGTGAAGTAGAAGGTCAACCAAACACTCCATTATCTGTATGTGTAGCAATGAGCCAAGCTTATATTGGTTATGACTTACAAAATGCTCTTCACGAAGAGCTCTTAAATCGTGGTATTAAAGATTTGCCAACAATGACCATGGTTACACAAGTACTTGTTGATCAAAATGACCCAGCTTTTCAAAATCCTACAAAACCAATTGGTCACTTTATGACTCAGGAAGAAGCTGAATACGCAGAAAAGAATTACGATTATGTGGTAAAAGAAGATGCGGGGCGTGGTTATCGTCGTGTGGTGGCATCTCCAGCACCAAAAGAAATTATTGAACTAGAAGCAATTAAAGGTTTAGTAGGTAAACAATTAATTGTTGCTTGTGGCGGGGGAGGTATCCCAGTAACTAAAGAAGGTAATGAACTTCATGGTGCAGCTGCTGTTATTGATAAAGATTGGACTAGTAGTTTATTGGCCCAAGAAATTGATGCTGATGTTCTCGTTATTTTAACAGCTGTTGAAAAGGTTGCCATTAACTTTGGTAAAGAAAATGAAAAATGGCTTGATGAAATAACCGTTACACAAGCTAAAGAATTTGTATCAGCTGGTGAGTTTGCAGAAGGCTCGATGAAACCAAAGGTAGAAGCCGCTATAGCATTTGCAGAATCCAAAAAAGGCCGTGTTTCAATTGTCACATTATTAGAGAAATCTAAAGATGGTATAGCAGGAAAAACAGGCACACGTATCGTATTATAATAATATATAAGTTTATAAGTATGCATTTCAACGAATCGTTGAGGAGGTGCCCACATGATTATATTAGGAAAAGGTACTGTTATTACTCGCGACGCTGATAGACCTATCATTTATGATGGTGCTATTGCTATCGACGGGACTCAAATTGTTGATATTGGTATATATGATGAATTATGTAAAACGTATGTAAATGCAGAAATCATTGATGCTCATGGTGGCCTAATTATGCCAGGTTTCATTAATGCACATCACCATATTTATTCCGCTCTTGCACGAGGTTTATCATTGCCAGGTCCGGCACCGACTAACTTCGGTGAAATCTTGGAAGGACTTTGGTTCTACTTAGATAATAAATTGACCGCTCCTGATGTAAAAGCAAGTGCATTACTTACGTATTTAGGCTGTATCGAAAATGGTGTAACTACTATTTTTGACCATCACGCAAGTTATGGTGAAGTGCCTAACAGCTTATCCATCATTGCAGATGTAGCTAAACAGTTTGGTGTTCGCTCTTGCTTGTGCTACGAAGTGTCTGACCGTAACGGTGTTGATCAGATGAAAGCCGCTGTTGCAGAAAATGTACGTTTTGGTAAAGAGGCTAAAAAAGATCCATCTAGACTCGCTGCTATGATGGGCTTACATGCATCCTTTACTCTAAGTCCTGAAACATTAGATTATGTGAAAGCACAAAATGAAGACAAGTTAGGATATCACGTTCATGTTGCTGAAGGCCCAGAAGATGTGGCAGATAGTAAAGAAAAATATGGCATGACACCTGTTAGACGCCTCGTAGAGGCAGGTATTTTAGGCCCTAAGAGCATCGCTGGTCACTGTGTACACGTAACTGACGAAGATGTGGCATTATTGAAAAACTCTCAAGCTAAGGTCGTACATAACCCAGAAAGTAACATGGGTAATGCAGTAGGCACGACAGATATCTTAAAACTATTAGATGCAGGGATCACTGTTGGGCTTGGCACAGATGGTTATACAAATGATATGCTCGAATCTTATAAAGTAGCGAATTGTCTCGTGAAACATGAGCAACATAAACCATATGTAGGCTGGGGCGAAGTACCTCATATGCTATTTGAAAACAACCGCAAAATGGCTAATGAATTCTTCGATACTACGGTAGGCATCCTTAAAAAAGGTGCTGCCGCTGACGTAATTGTTCTTGATTACGCAGCACCAACACCACTTGATGAAAACAACATCAATGGTCACTTACTATTCGGTGCTAATGGTATGTATGTGGTAACAACTATTAGTGATGGTGTACCACGCATGATTGATCGTAAATTACAAGGCATTGATAAAGCTGAAGTAATGGACGAAGTTTTAGCAACATCTAAAGGTTTATGGAAACGACTAAACCCATAACGCAAACGCTTTAAAGGAGTGTGACATTATGAGTGACATTATGTATCCGGTAAGTTTCGGAAATTTGATGAACCACATTATGACTGAGTACAAGATGTACAATCGTATTTACAATGTAAATAAAATTCATCGTACGAATCATGATCAACGCTTATCTATCTTTGGTAAATCTATTGAAAATCCTGTAGGCCCAGCAGCTGGCCCTAATACACAGTTGGCACAAAACATTGTGGTATCCTATGTAGCTGGTGCTCGTTGCATCGAATTAAAAACCGTACAAATTATGTATGGTGAAGAATTAGGTATTCCTAGACCTTGTATCTACTCTGTAGACGAAGCATATAACGTAGAGTGGTCTTCTGAATATAGCTGTGATGAAGCTGCTGATGAATATATCAAAGCTTGGTTCGCATTGAAATTAATCTCTAAAGAATTAGGTTTAGGTGATCCAGATGGATTTTTATTCATCATGAGTGTTGGCTATAACTTGGCTGGTATTAAGAGCCCTATGGTTGATAAATTCATCAATACAATGCGAAATGCATCTCAATCTCCTATGTGGGATACATGTAAACAATGGTGTCTTGACCATGTAGATGAATTTGAGCATATTGATGCTGATTATATCAACTCTATCAGTGATGAACTTTGCCAAGCAATTACATTGTCCACAATGCACGGTTGCCCAGCAGAAGAAATCGAATCCATTTGTTCGTACCTTATCAGTGAAAAAGGTCTTCATTTATACTTAAAATGCAACCCTACATTGTTAGGGCCAAAACGCATTAGAGAATTATTGGATAACGCTGGTTTTGAATACATTGACTTTGAAGATCATCAGTTTGAAGTTGACCTTCAATTCGATAAAGCTGTTCCGATGTTAGAGCGTCTTATCGCTCTTGGTGAAAAACACAATAAGATTTTCGGTGTTAAATTGACAAATACATTCCCTGTACAAATTCACAACAATGAATTGCCAGGCGAGCAAATGTATATGTCTGGTAAATCCTTGTTACCTGTAACAATTGGTGTAGCTGAGCTCTTAAGTGCTCAATTCGGCGAACGTTTGCCTATGTCTTATAGCGGTGGTGCTGTAAAACAAAATATCAAAGCTATCTTTGATTGTGGTATTTGGCCTGTAACAGTATGTACAATTCTTCTACAAGGTGAAGGTTACAATACTTTCAAAGGCTTAGCAGACGAAGTGGAATCTACTGATTACAATGCTGCTTTAAAAGTTCATAAAGATCTCATCGCTAAACTTGCTAAAGACATTAGTGAAAATAAAATCTTCAAGAAGAGCGATACAATGAAGAAAAAACGTGAAGCAATGCCATCCTTCCCAGGCACACGTAGTTCTGACTATCACTGCCGCGTAGTGTGTGGTGCTTGTGTTCGCGTATGTCCTAATAGATGTAATGAAGTCGTTACTGTAAATGATGCTAAATTGATCGTCCATGTTGATCAAAGCTGTAATGAGTGTGGTAACTGTGCATGTCATTGCGTAGAACCTTGTCAACCATACAAGGATCGCATTACATTCTTCCACAATGCTGAAGCTTTAGCAGATAGTACAAATGATGGTTTCTACATCAAAGGCACTAGCTGTGGTTATCGCTTCAAAGGTGAAGAAGCAGTATGTGACATCGATGCATTACCTGAAGAATTGAAAGGAGTCGTACATGCCTTCTGTAAAGAGCATGTGTACTATGTATCATGATTATCATACAACAAGGGGACTTGGTCTTAACTGATCGAATCCTTACCGGAGATTTATTAATTGATAGCGACAAAATTGTCGCCATCGATGAACACATTCCTGTTCCAGACGGGGCTAAAGTAATTGATGCAAAAGGTTGCTATGTGTTCCCTGGATTTATTGATCCTCATACACACTTTCAAATGACAAATGCCTTGGCGTCTACTGCAGATGATTTTGATAGTGGTACAAAAGCCGCTATTCTTGGTGGGACAACATCAATTATTAACTTTGCTTCTCCTGAGGAAGGATCCCTTTGTAAAGGTTTAGAAGTTCACAAGGAGCGTGCCTTAGGGCATTGCTCCTGTGACTACAAATTCCATATGGAGCTTGTAGAAATGAATGAAGAGGTATCTCATGAAATACCAAAGGTTGTAGAAGCTGGTGTATCATCCTTTAAAGTGTACTTAGCGTATGGCTTCCGTTTAACAGATCGAGAAATTTATGATGCTATTGAAGCTATAAAACCAACGGGTGCGCTTGTAGGGGCTCACTGTGAAAACGGTGATCTTATCGATGCCTTTGTAGCAGATAAACGTAAACGTGGTGAATTAGATGTAGACAATCATCCACTCACAAGACCGGCCATGATTGAATCGGAAGCGATTAAGCGATTTAGTACAATTGGTGCTGCATTAGAGTATCCCGTGCATATTGTGCATGTAAGTTCTAAAGAAGGCGTAGATGAAGTTCTACGTGAGCGGGCATTAGGACATCAAGTCACTTGTGAAACATGTCCACAGTATTTGGTGCTTGATGAATCACGATATAAATTACCTGATTTTGAAGGGGTTAAATTTGTGATGAGTCCTCCACTTAGAACGATACAAGATCAAATGGCATTGAAGGATGCACTAGTAAATGGTGTTTTTCAAACCATTGGTTCCGACCATTGTAGCTTTACCTTTAATGACCAAAAATTAAAGAGTCGGTATGACTTTACCCGAATTCCTGGAGGTATTCCTGGAGCCGAAGAACGGGGTATCATTGCTTATGATGTGTTGGTTAATCAATGCAATATGAGCGCTGTAGATTTTATGAAATTAGTTAGTGAAAACCCAGCAAAGCTATATGGCATGTATCCCAAGAAGGGTACATTAGCTGTAGGTAGTGATGGGGATATAACAATTGTAGATAAGCATATAGAACATGTGCTTTCAAAAGAGTCCGCCCATACAAAGGCTGACTATATACCTTACGAAGGAATATCTGTAACTGGCAAGGTTCGAGATGTTATCCTTAGAGGTCACCATGTGGTACAAGATGGATCCTTAACAGAATCATATCTTGGTGAATGTATTCCTTAATGAGAGGAGGGCTATATATGTACCGCTTTCAAGTGAATGGCACCCAATATGAGGTTCAAGAGGATCAACGTTTAATTGATTTCTTGCGAGCTGATTTAAAGTTGACGGGCACTAAAGAAGGTTGTAGTGCTGGTGCATGTGGTACGTGTACAGTAATTATAGACGGAAAAAAAGCAAAGGCTTGTGTAAGCAAACTATCTCAATTAGATGGTAAATCAATTGTCACGATTGAAGGTTTATCTGAACGAGAAAAAGCAGTATACACCTATGCTTTTGGTGAATGCGGAGCGGTGCAGTGTGGTTTCTGTATACCAGGTATGATTATTAGTGCAAAAGTATTGATTGACGAAAATAATGACCCTACACCTGACGATGTTAAAAAGGCGATATTAGGTAATATTTGCCGTTGTACAGGCTATGTAAAAATTGAAGAGGGCATTATGTTAGCTGCAAAAATGTTCCGTGAGAACTTACCAGTTCCAGAAAAGGATACAAATGGTAATGTAGGCGCTCGTTTACACCGTGTAGATGCTGAGGAAAAAGCATTAGGTACTGGACAATACTCTGATGATATCTATATGGATGGCATGATTTATGCCAAAGCATTGCGTTCTAAATACCCACGAGCTAGAGTTGATCGTGTTGATGTGTCTAAAGCTCTTGAACATCCAGCATGTGTAACGGCATTGACTGCTAAGGATGTACCATTCAATAAGACTGGTCATTTAGTACCGGATTGGGATGTACTTATCGCCGAAGGTGATATTACACGTTATGTAGGCGATGCAATTGCATTGGTAGCAACTACTGAGAAGAAGTATCTAGATGAAGTATTGGCTTTAGTTGAAGTTGATTATACTGAATTAGAACCTATACTAGATCCATTGGAAGCGCTAAAACCAGATGCTCCTCAATTACATCCAGAGGGAAATGTATTGTCTCGTCAAACGTTATCTCGTGGCGATGTAGATAAGGCTATTGCAGAGGCTGCTTTTGTAGTAACAAATCATTATTCTACGCCTCAAACCGACCATGCATTTATGGAACCAGAATGTGCCGTTGCATATCGTGAGGGAGACGAAATTCATCTGCATTCAGGTAGCCAAAATGTTTATGATGATCGGCGTGAAGTTGCTCGTATGCTTGGCATTCCAAATGAATCTGTAAAGGTTCATAGCATGCTCGTAGGTGGCGGCTTTGGTGGTAAAGAGGATATGACCGTACAGCATCATGCATCTCTCGTAGCTTGGCTTACAGGTAAACCAACTAAGGTTCTATTCTCTCGTCAAGAAAGTCTTAATATCCATACTAAACGTCATGCGATGGAAATGGATATTACAACAGCTTGTGATGCAGAAGGTAATCTGGTAGCAAGTAAGGTAAATATCATTTCTAATTGTGGCGCGTATGCATCTTTAGGTGGTCCTGTACTTCAACGTGCTGGTACTCATTCTTGTGGCCCTTATCACTTTGATAATTTTGCCTTTGATGGTGTATGTGTTTATACAAATACTGTTCCTGGTGGTGCATTCCGTGGGTTCGGCGTAACACAAACTATCTTTGGTCAAGAGCAAAATATTGATGAATTAGCTGCGTTAGTAGGCATGGATCCTTGGGAATTCCGCTATAAAAATGTTGTGCGCCCTGGTGACTCATTACCAAATGGCCAAATTTGTTCCAAAGAAACCGCTTTAGTAGAATGTTTGGAAGCTGTAAAAGATGCATATTATGCCTCTGATCGTACTGGTCTTGCGGTATGTTTGAAAAATAGTGGTATTGGTGTAGGACTACCTGATACGGGTCGCGTTATTTTAGAAGTACGTGATGGTAAAGTTCGTATTCGTACGGGTGCTGCTTGTATTGGTCAAGGCATGGCTACTATGGCAACACAAGTACTTTGTGAAACAACAGGCTTAACGGCGGATAAAGTATTTGTAGAACGTCCTGATACAGTACGCACACCAGATTCTGGTACAACTACTGCATCTCGCCAAACGCTCTTTACCGGTGAAGCAACGCGCAAAGCAAGTCTTCGCTTAAAAGAAATGTTAGATTCTAAAACATTAGAAGAACTGAATGGCGTAGAGATTTATGAAGAGTTCCTCGGTGAAACAGATCCATTTAATTCTGATAAATCGCATCCAAAAAATCACGTTGCCTATGGTTATGGTGCATGTGTAGCAACAATTGGTGAAGACAATAAGGTTGCTAATTTACATGTAGCATACGATGTAGGTCGTGTAGTGAACCCTCAATCCTGTACAGGTCAGGCCGAAGGTGGTGCCATTATGGGAATGGGTTATGCAGTTACAGAAGACTTCCCTTATAAAGAAGGGTATGTAACATCTAAATACGGTACGCTAGGACTTCTTAGAGCTACCCAATGTCCTCCAATTCATGTAAGTCTTATCGAAAAAGGGACACCAGAACAATATGCATACGGAGCTAAAGGTATTGGCGAAATCTCTAGCATTCCGATTGCACCGGCTATTGCAAATGCGTATCGTCGTATCGACGGAGAACCACGTAGGTCCTTGCCGATTAAACATACAGGTTATAAAAAATAGAATATTTGCTTAATGGTAGGGGCTTTTGCCCCTAGCCATCAAGGTTCCCACGTGAAGTCGATGAGATTTCTAAACTCTATCATGTACGATAGTATGACTATATTGTTTAACTAGTAACTAAAACGTAAGATATGAGGTGATTCTTATGAGTAAAGGTGCATCTGGTGTCGACCATGTAGATGGTATGCTGCCAATCCCGCAGTTATTCGCTTATGGTTTACAGCACGTTCTGGCTATGTATGCTGGGGCAGTAGCTGTACCAATTATTATTGCACAAGCTATGCATTTGCCAATTGAAGATTTAATTCGTTTGATTACAGCTGACTTATTTACATGTGGTGTAGCTACATTGATTCAAACATTAGGATTCGGACCAGTTGGCGGGCGTATTCCTCTTATTCAAGGTGTTACATTTGCTTCTGTAGGCCCTATGATTATGATTGGTCAACAGCATGATATCAATACGATTTACGGTGCGATTATCGTAGCTGGTCTCTTTACATTCCTTGTGGCACCATTTTTCAGTCGTTTGATTCGGCTATTCCCACCTGTAGTAACAGGTACTATCATTACTATTATTGGTATCAACTTGATGCCAGTAGCTGTTAACTGGATGGGGGGTGGCGTAGGCAATAAAAACTTTGGCGATCCACTATACATAGCTCTTGGTGTAGCTACATTTGTTCTCGTTATATTAACTTATCGATTTGGTAAAGGTTTCCTTGGTAATTTGGCAATCTTAGTTGGCCTTATTCTCGGTACAGCCTTAGCTATGATTGTTGGTATTACAGATTTTTCAGAGGTAGGACGTTCTCAATGGATTTCTGTTGTAACACCATTCTATTTTGGTCTTCCAACCTTTGACTTTGCTTCTATTGTATCTATGATTATTGTAATGCTCGTAGTTATGGTAGAAACAACTGGTGATAGTATTGCGGTAGGTGAAATTGTAGATAAACCTATTGGTCAAAATGAATTGGCTGCGGTACTTCGCGCGGATGGCTTGTCTACTATTATTGGTGGTATCCTTAATAGTTTTCCGTATACAGCATTTGCTCAAAACGTAGGTCTTATTGCTGTAACACGTGTTAAGAGTCGTTTCGTTGTAGCAGCATCTGGTGTAATTTTAATTTTATTAGGCCTTTTCCCTAAATTAGCCGCTATCGTAGCTTGTATTCCAAATGCTGTACTAGGGGGCGCAGGGATTGCTATGTTCGGCATGATTATCGCCAGTGGGATTCGTTCTCTTGGTAAAGTTAGTTTCGATGGTAACTATAACCTGATGCTAGTTGCCATTAGTATTGGGGTATCCATGATTCCTCTTGCAGCACCTCAATTCTATACACACTTTCCAGCATGGGCTCAAATTCTTTTGAAATCTGGTATCACAGCTGGTAGTATAGTAGCTGTTATTTTAAATGTAATGTTTAATGGTTTTGGTTATAAAACTGTTAACGAACCTAATCGTGCGACTCGTAAATATCGCCACTTCACACGATTCAAAGGTTATCCTAAACATTTCTACCAATAAGATATAGTTAGACGAGTTTACTCTCATGCGATTATATGTATTGTCTCTCACAGTAGAAACCTTGTTAGTATAGGTAAAACATCAATATATATGGTTTCGTTTGTTAAAAAGATCTCACTCTGATTTGGAGTGAGGTCTTTTTTTATGGAATCGTATACTACTTTGGTATATAATTAAATAATATTATTGCAAAGGAGACGCATTATGAAAGACGAGCGATTTATAGTTACATATAGAATAGAAGCGAGTACATATGAAGAAGCAAAATCAATTGCTTGGGCTGTTCAAGTGGAGCAAACTATAGAATTTCCTTATGAGTTTGTAACGGATCCATACATTAAAGAAACTATTACTGGTCGACTAGAATCTCTTGAACCTATAGTAGAAGACTCTCCTTATATCAATGTAGGTGTGATGCCAAATGCTGTAATTGACACCTCTCGTTACTATTTGGCTCGTATTTCATATCACGTAGATACCACGGCCTTAGAGGCTACACAATTTTTAAATGTTGTCTTTGGTAATTCTTCGTTACAGCCACATATTTGGGTAGTAGATATTGAACTATGTCCAACACTTTACGATGTGTTTAAGGGACCACAATTTGGCTTACAAGGAATTCGTCGATTAGTGGAAACCCCGACGCGTCCAATGATTCAAGCCGTTGTAAAGCCGATGGGCACACCGAATGTAGAATTGGCTCGTATGTGTGGCGCTTACACACGTGGTGGTGCAGATGTCATAAAGGATGATCATGGTATTTCTAATCAGTCCTTCTCTCAATATAAAGATCGTGTAAAACGATGTGCTGCTATGGTACAGGAAATGAATGCTGTACATGGTACACATACTTTATATGCTGCAAACGTATCAGGTGATGGTACAGATGTGTTAGAACGCGCTTATTTTGCCAAAGAGGCTGGTGCTACAGCTCTCATGGTGGCTGCAGGTCTCGTTGGTTTCGGTTGGTTACACAAATTAGCTACTGATGAAAACTTACGATTGCCCATTATTCATCATCCAGCTTATTCTGGTGGATTTGTAAGCCCTGGTGTATCTGGAGTAGCTGACTATTTACAACTAGGTTTATTACCTCGTATCTTTGGGGCTGATATGTCAATTTTCGTATCTTATGGTGGACGCTTTACTTTTACAGAGGAACAATGCAAGAGGATTTCCTCTTACATTAAACGACCAATGGGCTTGATGAAGGCGGCTTGCCCTGCACCAGGTGGTGGCGTTACAGATACTCGTCTTAATGAACTTGTTGAGCTGTACGGAAATGATACGATGTTCCTTGTTGGAGGCGATATGTTCCGCAGAGGGCCAGATATTGAGGCTAATATGTCGTATTTTGTAGAGCGTCTGACTAAATTATCTGAAAGAACGTAATAATAGCTTGAATTTAAATGAGTTAATACAATATTTAACTAAATAACTAAGCTATTGACTTTTACAGAAATAATAGATTTATGATTAAGTATATGGAGTGTTTTGATGAGTGAATCCTCACCGTTGGAGGTCCATGTCCTTGCCAGTGGTAGTAAGGGCAATTGTACAGTGATAAAAAAAGGGAACTCCGTCATATTGCATGATGTAGGCATCAGTTGTCGACGCATTGTCAATGGGTTAAAAGAATTACAAATTGATATGGCACAGGTAGAGGGTATATTTGTCAGTCATGAACATAGTGATCACATTGCGGGATTACAACAATTACTAAAACGATTTGATATTCCTGTGTATACGAAGCAAGGCACCTGGCGTGAAATCCAAGATAAGTTAATCGTGCCAAAGAATCGATTAATCGAGCTTACAAAGGGCAGTTTGACGTTGGGGAGTCTAATTGTGGAACCTTTTTCGGTAAGTCATGATGCGGCTGATCCAATTGGTATAAATGTGTTTGCTGGGAACGATAAGGCAACTATTGTCACTGATACAGGCGTGATTTCAGATGATATTTTACGTAGAATTGATGATACGACTCTGTTAGTGCTAGAGGCGAATTATGATCCTCATATGTTGCGATTCGGACCATATCAGCCGTTTTTGAAACAAAGGGTGGCTAGTGATGAAGGTCATTTGAGTAATGAAATGGCTGCGCAAGCACTACTCATGATGAAACGTCCTGATTTTATGCAAGTTATATTGGCCCATCGTTCTGAAAATAATAATAACTCTGTCCTTGTTACCCAAACTATTGGCAAAATGCTTGTTGATGGTGGTGTTCGTATTGGACCTGAAATGAAGTTACAACATGGTCAGCCTAATGAAATTGTGTCCATCCAATCTGTGAAGAGGTAAAAATGAGATTTTATGTAGTCTGTATCGGCAAATTGAAGGATGCTTATTTACGTGAGGGCGTAGCAGAGTTTGTGAAACGCATGCGCCCCTATGGTGGCATTACAATTACAGAGCTGAATGAAAGTAAAATTGGAGATAAGCCGAGTAATGCGGATCGCAAACAAGTCGTTGCAGAAGAAGGAGACCGTTTATTAAAAGCGGTCCCTAAAAATGCGTATACCGTATTACTTGACGTGTATGGCAAACCAATGTCCTCTGAAGAACTCGCTAAGACGGTATCTAAGCTTGAGGTGGATGGTGTTAGCGATATGGCTTTCATTATTGGTGGTGCCTTTGGGGTGAGTGATATATTACGTCAGGCTGTAAATTATAAATTATCTTTTAGCCCTATGACTTTTACTCATCAAATGGTTCGATTGCTACTTGTAGAACAAATTTATCGAGCATCAAAAATCAATCGTAATGAACCTTATCATTGGTAGAAGACGTAGACTTAAAAATTATTTGTATAATACTTTCAGAAAAAAGGAGTTTTATTATACTGTGGCGAATAGTATAATAAAGCAAGATGTATTTGTAAGGAGGAATTCACTATGAAAATCCAAGAAGTAATGAATAAATACCCTGTTACTGTTGGCAAAGATGCGCCGATTTCTGATGTAGCTGATTTATTGGTTAAATATAATTTAACAGCGGTGTCCGTAGTGGATGATGATAATAAGTTGTTAGGTATTATCTCTGAAGGTGATTTACTATATAAAAAAGTACGTCCTCATGTGCCTCATTATGTTAATGTATTAGGCGCTAGCATCTATTACAATGGCATTGGCGAATACAATGCTCAATTCAAAAAATTATTGGCATCTCACGTTCATGAGTTGATGACTGATGAAGTAATTACAACCACACCGGATAAAGATGTAGAAGAAATTGTATCTGTTATGCTTGATCAACATTTGAAAAATGTGCCAGTTGTAGATAAAGAGTATCGTTTGATCGGGATTTTGTCTCGTCGTGACATTATCAAATTGATTGCTAAAGATAACTAATTAGCATAATTATGTAAAATATGTAAAGACCACCCATTTTGGGGTGGTCTTTTAGTGTATATTGAGAAGAATTGCATTGACCTTGCATTTATGTTATTATTAGGAGTGCATAATATACTACAGAAATTTGGGCATATTGCCCTTCGAGGAGGACATATTTTAAATGAAAGCAACTGTAAATCCTGTTGATCAACACGTAGTAACGTTAACTATTGAAGTACCTGCAGCAGAAGTAGATAAGGGCATTAAACAAGCTGTAAAACGCATTGCAGGTCAAGTGAACATCCCTGGCTTCCGTAAAGGACATGCGCCTCGCCGTATTTTGGAAATGAACTTCGGCAAAGAAGCTATCTTGGAAGAAGCATTTGAAGTATTGGCTAGCCAAAACTATAGTGCTGCACTTCGTGAAAATGATATTGTGCCTGTATCTGAACCTGAAATCAAACGAGAACAATTCGAAGAAGGCAAAGATTTGATTTTCAAAGCTACTGTAACTAAACGCCCTGAAGTTAAACTTGGCGATTACAAAGGCTTAGAAGCAGAAAAACAAGATGCTACAGTATCTGATGAACAAATCGAAGAACAGTTGAACAATATTCGTGAACAACAAGCAAAAATGGTTGTTGCTGAAGAAGGCGCTACAATTCAAAAAGATGACTTCGCAGTAATCGACTTTGCTGGTTCCGTTGATGGTAAACCTTTTGATGGTGGTGAAGGTAAATCCTACCCATTACAAATTGGTTCTGGTAGCTTCATTCCTGGCTTCGAAGATCAATTAATTGGCGCTAAAGCTGGTGATGATGTAACTGTAAAAGTAACATTCCCTGAAGACTACTTCGTAGCAGAACTTGCTGGTAAAGAAGCAGAATTCAAAACTCATATCCATGATATTAAACGTAAAGAATTGCCTGAATTGAATGATGAATTTGCAAAAGAAGCAAGCTCTTACGAAACTATTGAAGAATTGAAAAAAGATCTTCGCACTAAAATGGAGGAAGAAGCTTCCCGTCGTGCAATCGATACTTACAATGCTGACTTGATTCAAACAGCTGTTAAAAATGCAACTGTAGAAATCCCAGAAGTAATGATTAAAGATCGCGTAGAACAAATGATTCAAGAATTGGCTATGAATATGGAAGGCCGTGGCTTGAAACTTGATGACTACTTGAAATTCTCCAATAAAACTATCGAAGATTTACGCTCTGAATACAAAGATTCCGCAGCTGAAAACGTACGCGCTGATTTAGTATTGGATGCTATTGCAACTGCTGAAGGTATCGAAGTAACTCCAGATGATATGAACCGTGAAATCTTCATTATGGCTCAAAACTTTGGGGCAGATCCTAAAGAAGTTTGGGATATTATTGCAAAAGAAGGTCGTGTAGCTATGTTGGCAGGCTCTGTAGCTCGCAAAAAAGCAGCTCGATTCATTATTGATAATGCAAAAGGCGCTGAAGCGGCTGAATAATAGTTTGCTCAACTAGGTACATGAAAAGGTGATTATATGTATGTACCAATCGTAGTTGAACAAGGTGAACGCGGAGAGCGTTCCTATGATATTTACTCTCGCTTGTTAAAGGATCGCATTATTTTCCTTGGTGGCCCCATCGATGATAATGTGGCAAATGCGGTTATTGCGCAAATGTTATTCCTAGAAGCAGAGGATCCTGATAAGGATATCCATTTGTACATCAATAGCCCTGGCGGTGTTGTAACTGCCGGCATGGCTATTTATGATACGATGCAATATATCAAACCAGATGTGTCTACTATTTGTGTAGGCTCTGCAGCGAGCATGGGTGCTGTGCTTTTAACAGCTGGCACTAAAGGTAAACGATATGCGTTGCCTCATGCGCGCATCATGATTCACCAACCATTAGGCGGTGTGCAAGGGCAAGCATCTGAAATTGAAATCCATGCCCGTGAGATTCTTCGCATGCGTGAAGAGTTAAATGGTATCTTAGCTTCTCGCAGTGGACAAGATATTGAAGTAGTAGCTCGCGATACAGATCGCGATAACTTCATGAGTGCTCAGGATGCCGTTGAATACGGCTTAATCGATGAGGTACTCACAAGAGAACCTGTAGAAAGCAAGTAATGGAGGCGCCCCTTGGCAAAAGATAAAGATACTATGCGCTGCAGTTTTTGTGGACGCACAAGCGAAGAAGTCCGCAAATTAGTGGCGGGTCCTAACGTGTATATTTGTGACGAATGCGTTGAAGTTTGTGAACGCATCATTGCAGATGAGTTGGGTGCGGTTGAGACGGACGACTTCAATTTAAAAGAATTGCCAACGCCTAGAGAAATTAAAGCTCATCTTGACGAATATGTTATTGGTCAAGATGATGCTAAAATCTCTTTAGCTGTGGCCGTATATAATCACTACAAACGCTTACAAACAGATAATGTAGTAGATGATGTAGAATTACAAAAGGCTAATGTATTGTTCATTGGTCCTACTGGTAGTGGTAAAACACTATTGGCTCAAACCTTAGCGAAAATGCTAGAAGTACCATTTGCTATTGCAGATGCTACAAGCTTAACTGAAGCTGGGTATGTGGGGGAAGATGTAGAAAACATCCTACTCAAAATTATTCAAGCTGCAGATTATGATATAGCTCGGGCTGAACGTGGCATTATCTATATCGATGAAATCGATAAAATTGCTCGTAAGTCTGAAAATCCTTCTATTACACGTGATGTGTCTGGTGAAGGTGTACAACAAGCATTGCTTAAAATCTTAGAAGGTACCGTTGCTTCTGTTCCTCCTCAAGGTGGTAGAAAGCATCCTAATCAGGAAATGCTTCAAATCGACACTACGAATATTCTCTTTATTTGTGGTGGAGCATTTGATGGTATGGACAAGGTTATTACTAAGCGTACCGCTAAGAAAACACTTGGTTTTGGTGCAGATGTACAGCGTAAAGAAGAACGTAATATATCGGCTATCTTAAAAGATGTTGTACCTGAAGATTTATTAAAATTTGGTTTGATCCCTGAGTTTATTGGACGTTTGCCTGTAATGGTGACATTAGATCAATTAGACAGAGATGCATTAATTCAAATTTTGACAAAGCCTAAAAATGCATTAACAAAACAATATGAAAAAATTCTATCCCTTGATGGTGTAGAGTTAACTTTCACTGAAGATGCATTAGAAGAAATCGCTGATGAAGCATTACAGCGAAAAACAGGTGCTCGTGGTTTGCGTGCTATCATTGAAAAGGTGATGAAACGCGTAATGTTTGAGGTTCCTTCCATGCCGGAAGTAACTAAGTGCATTGTGAATCGTGAATCCGTATTAAGCACAGGTGAACCTATACTCAAAAATGAGGCAGACCAAGACATCCAGTTGAAATCGTAATTCGAAGAAACTCATTTCTGTGTAGGAATGAGTTTCTTTTCATAATATATATACCTGGAGGAAGTATGAATTTACTCGAAGTTGGGATCCCTACCGTACCTCTCAGAGGCATGGTAGTATACCCGAATATCGTGATTCACCTCGATATCGGTCGAGACAAATCCATTAAGGCGGTGGAAGCCGCAATGAATGAGGACCGCATTTTAGCCGTCGTAACTCAAAAAGATGATGCTGTAGATGCACCAACAGTTCATGATTTAGCCCAAATGGGTACATTAGTAAAAATTAAACAAATGTTGCGCTTACCAGGTGGTATAGTACGTGTTCTTGTAGAGGGCATCACTCGTATTCGTCTTATGAATATTACTAGCATGGACCCTTATTATATAGGAGACTATGAACGAGTGGCGTCTGAATTTGAAGACGATGTAGAGCTTGAAGCTTATCGTCGTTTGGTTCAAGCTAAATTTGGCGAATGGGCAGAAGAAGCTAAATCAGTTACTGATGAAGGTGTAACGCGCGTTATGGAATTACGCAATCCTTGTGAATTAGCTGACCAAGTTGCATTTCTATTGCCTATTAATAATTTGAAACGTCAAGAGTTACTTGAAGAATTATCTGTAGCTCGTCGTCTTAACATGATTGTAGGCATTTTAAATATGGAATTACAAATCTCTGATTTGGAAAATTCCATCAATAATCAAGTGCGTCAATCTATGGAAAAAGCGCAGAAGGAATATTTCTTGCGCGAAAAAATCCGCGTTATCCACGATGAGTTGGGTGATAAAGGAGATCCCGAGGAGGAGGCAGAAGAACTACGAGTTAAGTTAAAAGCACTTAACCTAAGTGAAGACGTACATACGCGTATTGATAAAGAAATTTCTCGTTACAGCCGCATGCCTCAATTGATGCCGGAAGCAACAATTTTGCGCAATTACCTAGATTGGGTATTGGCATTACCGTGGAATGAATTAACGGAAGACCGCTTAGATATCAAGGGCGCTCATGCTATGCTCGAAGCCGATCATTATGGCCTTGAAAAGGTTAAGAAACGCATTTTAGAATTTTTAGCGGTTCGTAAATTAACCGGTAAAAATAGTGGCTCTATTCTTTGTTTAGTAGGCCCACCAGGCGTTGGTAAAACCTCTTTGGCTACCTCTATTGCTAAAGCAATGAATCGTAAGTTTATCCGTGCATCCTTAGGTGGTGTTCGTGATGAAGCTGAAATTCGTGGACATCGACGTACTTATATTGGTGCTTTACCTGGTCGTATGATTCAGGGGTTAAAAAATGTAGGTACTAAGAATCCTGTATTTTTATTGGATGAAATTGATAAATTAGCATCTGATTATAAAGGTGATCCATCTTCAGCGTTATTAGAAGTATTGGATCCAGAACAAAATAGCACATTTAGTGATCACTTTATCGAAGTACCGTTCGACTTCTCTGAAGTTTTCTGGATTACTACGGCTAATGTAGCATCTAATATTCCTGGTCCATTGTTAGATCGTATGGAAATTATTGAGTTGTCCAGCTATATGGAAGAAGAAAAACTAGAAATTGCTAAGCGTTACTTAACACCTAAGCAAATTAAGAAAAATGGCCTTGAAGATTACAAGGTTAAATTATCTGATGCTGTGTTAAGAAAGGTAATTTCCGAATATACTCGCGAAGCAGGTGTTCGTACTTTAGAGAAAACAATTGCTAAGATTTGCCGTAAGATTGCTTTCAAAGTAGTTGAAGAAGGCGGAGACGCACCAAAAGTCACTACTAAGAATCTGCACGAATTCTTAGGCGCACCAATCTTTGTTGACCAAGAGCGAGAAAAGAAAGCACAAGTTGGCTATGTAAATGGATTAGCTTGGACATCTGTTGGTGGTGTAGTATTACCATGTGAAGCTACAACTATGAATGGTACCGGTAAATTGGCTTTAACTGGTAGTCTCGGCAAGGTTATGCAAGAGTCTGGTCAAGCGGCTATGAGTTATATTCGCCATAATGCAAAAGCTTTAAAGATTGAAGAAGATTTTTATAAAAAGCTTGATATTCACGTTCACTTGCCAGAAGGGGCAACCCCTAAAGATGGTCCTTCTGCAGGTATTACAATGACATTAGCTATGGTATCTATTTTGACTAACCGCAAGGTTCGTTCTGATATTGCCATGACTGGTGAAATCACATTGCGTGGCCGCGTATTACCAATAGGCGGCTTAAAAGAAAAATTATTAGCAGCCTTGTCTCATGGTATAAAAGAGGTATTGATTCCAAAAGGCAATGAAAAGGATATTGCAGAATTACCTGACATTGTGAAAGAAGGCCTCATCATTACGCCAGTTAAGACAATGGATGAAGTATTAGCAAAGGCACTTGTGTAATGCAAAAGAAGAAAAAATCCACTAAACCAATGGGCCCAAAACCACAATATACACGAAAAGAACCAAAGGGGCCTCGTATTATAGCTGCAAAATATAATACTTCCTGTGTGAAGGCGGATCAATATCCTGAAGGGGATACCGTAGAAATCGCCTTCCTTGGACGCTCTAATGTGGGCAAGTCTTCGTTGATTAATTCTTTATGTAACTATCGTGGGTTAGCCCTCGTTAGTGGTCAGCCAGGTAAGACTAAGACGATAAACTACTTTGATATTGAATCAAAAGAGGATATTTCTGACACCGAGGAACGCAGATATAACTGGTTTCTTGTGGACCTTCCTGGTTATGGTTTTGCAAAGACAAATAAAGGAAACCGCAATCTGTGGTCTTCCTTTATTGCCGATTATATTTTACATTCTGAACGATTGATGTTGTTGTGTTTGCTTATCGATGGTCGCCATCCTGAAATGACCATTGATAAGGTGGCCTTTGATTGGCTCGTCGAAGCCGGTGTTCCGTTACAAATTGTAGTGACCAAGGCCGATAAATTGACGGCTAAAGAAAAGTCTGCAAACTTGTCTATTATTAAAGAACTATATCCAACGGCTACCCCGCCGATTTTGTACAGCTCTTTAAAGCATACTGGACGTGAGCTTTTACAACAACGAATCAATAAAATTTTGGTAGGAGATGAAGCATGAGTCAAACGAACGAATTAGAGATTATGGAACGCATTGCTCTAGATTTAGAGCATGTCGAAGAGTCTCTTGCATCATCTTTTAATACCGGTGCAGAGGACTTCAATGCACTGATTCGACCGTTATCAGCAGCAGGTGGTAAGCGTTTGCGCGCTCAATTGTGTCTATTGATTGCTAATGCAGGTACATCTATAGAGCGTCAACGCATTAAAATTGCTGAGGCTGTTGAAATGCTTCATTTAGCAACACTTATCCATGACGATGTTTTAGATCAAGCTGAAATTCGCCGTGGGGAGGATACAATTCACATGCATAAAGGTAATAAGGTAGCTATCCTTAGTGGTGATTATTTATTTGCCAAAGCATTTAAAATCGTATCTGAAATGACGAATATGAAGTATCTTCAAGTATTCTCTCATATTATTACATGCCTCGTAGAAGGTGAGTTCATGCAAATGGAAGATGTATATCGCATCGATCAAGGCATAGAGCGTTATATGACAAAGACGCAAAAGAAAACAGCAGACTTCATGGAAGGCTGTATGGAGCTTGGTGGTCTCTTAGGAGATTGGCAAGAGGATGAAATCATAGAGTTGAAAAAATATGGTCATGCATTAGGCATGGCATTCCAAATTACAGACGATATTATGGATTATCGTGAAACAGCGGAGACAACGGGAAAGCCTGTAGGGAATGATCTTCGAGAGGGACTATTGACGTATCCGTTATTAAGTATCGTTAACGATGGTAATAAAGATAAATTGCTTGAAGATATTAAAGGCTTAAATAATGGTGGTAATGAGCAAGACATTATTGATTATGTTATTGCTCAAGGTGGCATTGATAATACATTAGCTGTAGCTGATAAATATTGTAAAGATGCTCTAGCGGCACTCGCTGCAGTGCGTGATTTCCCAGGGAAGGAATTCCTTGTGATGGCTGTAGAAAATCTAGCTGATAGAAAGGTATAATATGGAACCATTCGAACCAAAATCGGATTTCGAATATCCCATGCAAAAACCTTCTTTTGACAGTGTAGTTCGTCAAAAACGGCGTGAAGCAGAACAAAAGTCTGAGCAAGAACGATATAAGGTGGCAACTCAACACATTCCTGAGGATGTGGAAGATGAACCAGTTTATACGGCTATAGAGCAGAAGATGATGGATGAAGCAAGGGAATTGTCCCTTGTAGGACATCTTTCAGAGCTGCGAAAACGGTTGATTATAATAGCTGTAGCAGTTATTGTGGGAACTTGTATTTCTTATTATTATGTAGACTTATTATTGGAAATACTCCTAAAACCGGCTGGCAAGCTTTATTATATGAGACCTACTGAAGCATTTTTTACATATATGAAGGTGTCTGTTGTAGGTGGCTTAGTCATAGCCGCTCCCATTATATTGCATCAGATTTGGCTATTTGTTAAGCCTGCACTAACTGTACGAGAAAAGCAGCTATCTAACTGGATCTTACCAGTAGCAATTGGTCTATTCGGGATAGGTATTGTATTTTCTTATTTTCTCGTATTGCCTGCAGCAGTGAAGTTCTTTATGGGCTTTGCTACAGATGAATTACAGCCGATGTTTTCTATTGGTCAGTATATGGACTTTGTATTATCCTTTGTACTACCCTTTGGATTAATCTTTGAGTTGCCGTTGATCTTAATTATTTTGGGATATTTCAACTTAATTACATCACGCTTTTTAAAAACGAAGCGAAAGATATTTATTCTTATATCCTTTATCATAGGTGCTGTCATTTCACCTACACCGGATATGTTCTCGCAAACGATGATTGCATTACCTATGATATTGCTATATGAAACAAGCCTATTTGTATTGGCTAAAATTATGAAGCGCTAAGGAGTCTTTTAGGAGGAACGATGAAAACCTACGAAAATTTAACCACATATAATCCTGGTGAAATAGAAGGCAAATGGTATTCTTATTGGGAAAATCAAGGATACTTTCACGAAGAAGTAGACACGAATAAAGAGCCATTTAGTATCGTATTACCACCTCCTAATGTAACTGGTATGTTGCATATGGGGCATGCCCTTGATAACACATTACAAGACATCCTCATCCGTTTCAAACGCATGCAAGGCTACAATGTATTGTGGATGCCAGGTACAGACCACGCTGGTATTGCTACACAAATCAAAGTAGAAGAGATGCTTGCTAAAGAAGAAGGAAAATCTCGCTATGATTTGGGCCGTGAAAAATTCGTAGAGCGCGTGTGGGAATGGAAAAAAGAATATGGTGATACTATTGTAAAACAAATCCGTAGCCTTGGCGCATCCTGTGATTGGAACCGTGAGCGATTTACTTTGGATGAAGGGTATTACCATGCAGTGCGCGAAGTATTTGTAAGCCTTTATGAAAAAGGTTTGATCTATCGCGGTGAACGCATCATCAACTGGTGTCCTCGTTGTGCCACTGCGTTATCTGATGTTGAAGTTGAGCATGAAGACGAACATGGCCATTTATGGCATATTAAATATCCTGTAAAAGGTGAAGATAATCGTTTTGTTGTTGTTGCTACAACTCGTCCAGAAACAATGTTTGGTGACGTAGCAGTAGCAGTAAATCCTGATGATGATCGTTATAAAGATCTCATTGGTAAAACATTGATCTTGCCATTTGTTAATCGAGAAATTCCTGTAATTGCCGATGACTATGTAGATGCTAGCTTCGGTACAGGCTGTGTAAAAATTACACCTGCTCATGACCCTAATGACTTTGAAATGGGCCAACGTCATAATTTGGAATCCATCGTTGTTATGAACAATGATGCAACAATGAATGAAGGTGCTGGCAAATTTAATGGCTTACCTCGTGAAGAAGCGCGTAAACAAGTAGTAGCAGAACTTAAAGAATTAGGCCTACTTGAAAAAATTGATGATCATGACCATGCAGTAGGTCATTGCTCCCGTTGTAATACAATCATCGAACCAATGGTATCTAAACAATGGTTCGTAGATATGAAACCATTGGCAGAGCCCGCTCTTAAGGTTGTTAAAGACCACGAAGTAGAGTTCGTTCCTGAACGTTTTACAAAAACATATGTGAACTGGCTTGAAAATATCCGCGATTGGACGATTTCTCGTCAATTGTGGTGGGGCCATCGCATTCCTGCATGGTATTGTGATAACTGTGGTGAAACTATCGTTAGCCGTGAAGATATTACAGAATGTCCTCATTGCCACGGTCATGTTACACAAGATCCAGATGTTCTTGATACATGGTTTAGCTCTGGTTTATGGCCGTTTGCCACAATGGGTTGGCCTAAGCAAACTCCAGAACTTAAACAATGGTATCCAACAAGTGTGCTTGTAACTGGTTACGATATTATCTTCTTCTGGGTTGCTCGTATGATCTTTATGGCTCTTGAGTTTGAACATGAAATTCCATTTAAACATGTATTTATTCACGGTCTTGTCCGCGATAGCCAGGGCCGTAAAATGAGTAAATCTTTGGGCAATGGTATTAATCCGCTTGAAGTTATCGACCAATATGGTGCTGATGCATTGCGCTTTACTCTTGTAACTGGCAACACACCTGGTAACGATATGCGTTTCTATATGGAACGTGTTGAGGCTAACCGTAACTTTGCCAATAAGATTTGGAATGCATCAAAATTTGTATTGATGAACCTTACAAATTATGATGAAAGTTTTGTTCCAACAGCAGATGATTTGACATTAGCAGACCAATGGATTGTTCAAAAATACAATGAAACCGTACAAAGCGTAACATCTAATCTCGATAAATTCGAACTTGGTGAAGCTGCAAGTTCCGTATATGATTTCATTTGGAATACGTACTGCGATTGGTACATTGAATTAGCGAAACCTCGTTTGTATAGTGAAAGTAACGAACGTGATCGTCGTACAGTTCAATATTTACTTGTAACAATCTTACGTCATATGCTCGAATTATTACATCCATTCATGCCGTTCGTAACTGAACATATTTGGCAACATTTGCCACACGAAGGGGACAGCATCGTTGTTACTAAATGGCCTGAAGCATTGAAATTTGATAATCTTGAAGGGGCAGCACGTCAAATGGAAGTTATGATGGATGCTATCAAAGGTATTCGTAACATGCGTGCTGAAATGAATGTGCCTTTAGGTAAAAAAGCTGAGGTTATCGTAGCGCCAACAGATGAAGCATTAGCTAAAACTGTAGCAGAACATAGTGACTACTTCGTAACATTGGCTTGGGCTGAGAAAGTAACAATTCTTGGTACCGATGATCCAAAACCAGAAAATGCGACTGTAACCGTTGTCAATGGTATGGAAGTATATCTCTTACTTAAAGACTTGATTGACGGTGAAAAAGAAAGAGAGCGTATTGCAAAGGAAAAAATCCAAATGGAAAAAGAAATTTCTCGTTTGGAAGGTAAATTGTCTAACCAAGGCTTCTTAGCAAAAGCTCCTGAAGCTGTAGTAGCAAAAGAAAAAGAAAAGTTAGAAGAATATAAACAAAAACAACAAGCGTTATTGGAACGTGAAGCGTTCCTTGAAACCTTATAATAGGAGGTTTATATGACATATCAGGAGGCCTTAGCCTATTTGGAGCAGGCATCTTCATTTGGTATTAAACCTGGCCTTGAACGAATTACGGCTCTTATGGATGTGTTAGGGAATCCACAAGAAGATTATAAAATTGTTCATGTTACAGGTACAAATGGTAAGGGCTCGGTTACCTCATATATTTCCTACGCACTGTTTACAAGTGGATTACGGGTGGGGCGATTTACATCGCCTCACCTTCAATCCTATACGGAGCGTATTCAAATTAATGATGGAAATATAACAGAGGAAGCCTTTGGAAAATTAATTAGTCGCGTAAAGATTGCAGTAGATACTATTATTAGTAATGGAATAGAAGCGCCAACACAATTTGAAATATTAACAGCTGCCGCATTTTTATTCTTTAAGGATCAAGGTGTCGACTATGCTGTAGTAGAAGTTGGTTTAGGTGGCTTACTAGATTCTACTAATATCGTGACTCCAAAAGTATCTGTTATTACTAATGTAACAATAGATCATCAAGCATATTGTGGTGATACTGTCGAGGAAATTGCACGCCATAAAGCGGGGATTATTAAACCTAAGGTGCCTGTAGTGACAGCTGCACAAGATACACCTCTTAATATCATTGAGGACGTAGCTAAAAAACAACATGCCAAGCTTTATGTTTTTAATAAAGATTTTGGTATTGATAGCCGCAGCGCTGTAACGGGTGGTCAAATGATTACGGTTAGTTCTAACGATGCTGCACCTGCTATGTTGTTTACGACGATGGCTGGCATTCACCAATCTGTAAATCTCGCTTGTGCATTGATGGCCGTACGCCTGTTGATGAAAGAGGATACGAACATCAGTGAAGAAACGATGCGTGAAGGATTTGCCCGCACTACGTGGGCGGGGCGCTTTGAAGTTAAACGAGGCTTAGATCGTACCTTTATATTTGACGGTGCTCACAATGCGGCAGGGGCTGAGTCTTTTGCCATGACGTACAATGAACTATTTAAGAACACACCGAAAACGGTGGTAATGGCTATCCTTAAAGATAAAGACCAAGAGGCTATTATTCGTGAAGTGGTTAAATCTGGCGACACAGTCCTCGTTGTACCTGCACCAACAGATAGAACAGAGGTACCTGAAAACTTGGTTGAAGTGATTCTCCGTACTGTACCTAAGGTGATGGATCAAACTGCAGAATCTGTTGAGGCTGCATTAGCATTGGCTTACAAACATACAAAGACTGGTGATATCATTGCTGTATGTGGTTCTTTATATATTCTAGGGGATGCTCGTCAGTGGTTTTTCCATGAGATGAGTCATTGAGGTGAGAATATGGAACTCTCACTCATTCCTAATCAGAAACGACTTACCTTTTATATTGAACGATTAATCTATGGTGTTGTCATTGCGATGCCTCTTCAACCAATGGTAGGAGATGTACTTCTCTGGTTGGCTATAGGTTTGGCATTATATGATTTAATTTCTAGTAAATCATTGAGTTTGCCGACAGGCTATCTATCTTGGACTGTTATGATCTTTGTTATCTGGACAGGTATATCGTCGTTAATGTCCCCAAACTGGGATTGGTCTATTCAGAGCTGGTTCTACCAAATTGTAGCGGGTGGGGGCATGTACTATTTAGTTCGTACCTATATTCGAACACCTAAACAGTGGAACTATTTTCTTCGTGCTTTTTTAGGTACAGCCGTTCTTGTATGCATTATTGGGGCCTATCAGTATATATTTGTTCCCAATATACATATAAAAGAATGGGTTGATGCAGCACAATTCCCTAAATTGATGCGTCGAATGGCGTCTACATTGCAAAATCCTAACTTGTTAGGGGCCTATCTATTGATGGTACTAAGTGTATGTATTAGCTATATTCTTGTTTATATGAAAGAGAATCGTACTCGTGAAGTTGTTACAATGCTGATTATTGGTGTTGTATTATTTTTAACGATGTTATTAACCTATTCGCGTGGTATTTGGATTAGTTTTGCGGCCATGATTCTGTATTGGGCTATTTTCGTAGAACGAAGACTATTCTTATCCTTGTTAGTGGTACCGTTAATTCTATACTTCTATGAAGGGGAAGTTGCTTCACGACTTTGGTCTATATTCCAAGGTCATGATACGTCATCAGATCTTCGCTGGGCTCTATGGGATAGCACAATGTATATCGTACGAGAAAACCCAATCTTTGGTATTGGGTGGAATACATTCTACTTAGTTTATCCAGAGTATAACTATTACATTCAAGGTCCTAATGTGTTGATGTATCATGCCCATAATTTATATTTAAATATATTGGCTGAAACAGGTATTCCTGGCTTGCTATCATTCCTAGCAGTTATCGTCGGTCATGTTATTACATCTGTTCGTTTGAAAGGGGATATGTTCCGACAAGCTGCACAGATAGGTATAGGCGCTTTAGCTATCGGAGTTCTTTTTAGTGGATTGTCTGATTTTGAGCTCTATAGCCATCAAGTTACTATTGTTTTTTGGCAACTCCTTGGTTGGGTTGGGGCCTTTGTGAAAGTACAACTTTCCACAAAGGCCCATATGTAAAAGGTATATTTTGTATAATTAGTAAGTTTTATGGTAGCGATACAATTTCATAGTATGGTATAATTTATACATACCTTAGCAGGGTAAGCTTAAGTATATTTAACCGGTTTTCTAATGTTAGAATAATTGAACATTATTGCTTGCATTTGAAAACCGGTTTTTTGTATATCTATATTTTTATAGGAGGTGTAGCGGTCAGTTTCTGTATATATTATTTCTTTATTATATTGATAAGGCTCTATATGTTGTATTGAGATAGTTCGATATACATAAAAAACAACAATATATACTATTAAATTGATAATTCCTGTGAGTTATATCGGTGTGAATAAAACTTATGTAAAAATGTAAAAACCTATGCGTTTTGGTCATAATGCACAGTCGGAGTGTGATAAAAAATACATTTTAGTCATATAAGTTGACAATACATTGGATGTGGACTACGATGAAGTCGGTTTAAGGAACGTATTAGACCAAAGAGATTCAATTGTCGTTTAACAATGTTACTCTTAAAGGAGATGGTTATGGTGATAGACATCAAAGACCGCGTAAAAAATGTGGACCTGCAAGGTAAAATTGTCACTGCTTATGATGCAGCTCAGTTGATTAACCCTAATGACAAAGTTGGTATTTCCGGCTTTACACCATCGGGTTATGCAAAAGTTGTGCCATTGGCATTGGCAGAACGAATGGAAAAAGAACCATTCAAAATCGATTTGTGGACAGGTGCTTCCGTAGGTGATGAAGCTGATGGTGCGTTAACTCGTGCTAATGGTATTAATCGCCGCTTTCCATATCAAACCAATAAAGATATGAGAAAGGCTTTAAATGGTGGAGATGTTAAATACATCGATATGCATTTAAGCACAATGGCACAAAATATTCGTTATGGATTTTTCGGAGATTTAGATGTAGCAATAATTGAAGTATGTCAAATCAACGAAGATGGTTCTTTAGTACCGACTACCTCTGTTGGTAATTCTCCAACATTTGTTAGTCAAGCTAAAAAGGTTATCGTAGAGGTAAATGTATCTCAACCATTATCCTTAGTTGGTATGCATGATATCTATGAACCGTTGGATCCGCCATATCGTAAACCAATTCCGTTGGAACAGGCCGGCGATCGCATCGGTACAGAAGCAATACCTTGTGATCCTAGCAAAATTATTGCTGTGGTTCCAAGTGATGTACCTGATACAACAAGACCTTTAGCTGCTATTGATGATGATGCAAAGGCAATGAGTCAACATCTTATCAAATTCTTTGAACAAGAAATTGCAGAAGGTCGTTTGCCTAAAAACTTGCTTCCATTGCAATCCGGCGTAGGTTCTGTAGCAAATGCGGTAATTAGTGGCTTGGCTCAAGGGCCTTTCACAGATTTATCTATTTATACAGAAGTAATTCAAGACGGTATGTTTGACTTGATCGATGCTGGTAAAGTAACTGTATGTTCCGGTACTGCATTGAGTCCTTCTCCAGATGGATTGAAACGTTTCTATGCGAATATTGATGAATATCGTAAAAAAATTATTCTTCGTCCGCAAGAAATTTCCAATAACCCTGGTATTGCTCGTCGTATTGGTGTCATTGCCATGAATACCGCTATCGAATTTGATATTTTTGGCAATGTAAACTCTACTCATATTATGGGTAGCAAAATGATGAATGGTGTTGGTGGTTCTGGTGACTTTGCACGTAGTGCATATCTCACTATCTTCTGTACCAATTCCGTTGCTAAAAATGGCGACATCAGTTCTATCGTTCCATATGTATCCCATGTGGATCATCCAGAACATGACACTATGATTTTCTGTACAGAACAAGGTGTTGCTGACTGTCGTGGTTTGAGCCCAGTGGAAAGAGCTCGTTTGATTATTGAAAAATGTGCTCACCCAGACTACAAACCTATGTTAACTGAATACCTAGAAAAAGCATTAGCTGCAACAAAGAATGCCCATACACCAATGTTGCTTGATGAAGCTCTTTCTTGGCATAAACGCTTCACAGAAACTGGAAGCATGAAAAAATAACCTGTTTTTTTAGGAGGATGATGAAAACATGGCTTACGAAAACTTAAAAGCCCAAATTGCTGAGTACAACAAACTTTGTGACGAAAAATGCGCAAAAACTCCAGAACGTCAAAACTTAAAATACAACCGTGTGTATACACCAGTTGATATTGAAGGCTTTGATTATGAACGCGATTTGGGAATGCCTGGCGAATTCCCTTATACTCGTGGCGTACAACCTACTATGTACCGTGGTCGTTTCTGGACAATGCGTATGTATGCAGGCTTCGCTACAGCTGAAGAATCTAACAAACGTTACCGCTACCTAATCGAATCTGGTGCAACAGGTCTTTCCTGTGCGTTCGACTTGCCAACTCAAATCGGTTATGACTCTGATGATGTTATGGCTGAAGGCGAAGTTGGTAAAGTAGGTGTAGCGATTGACTCTTTGGCAGATATGGAAATCTTGTTCGATGGCATCGACCTTGGCAAAGTATCCACTTCCATGACAATCAACGCTCCAGCATCCGTTTTGTTGGCAATGTATATCGCAGTAGCTGAAAAACAAGGTGTACCTTCCACAGAATTGAAAGGTACTATTCAAAATGATATTTTGAAAGAATATGCAGCTCGTGGTACTTACATTTTCCCTCCAAAACCATCTATGCGTTTGATCACTAATATCTTCGAATATTGTTCTCAATACGTTCCAAAATGGAATACAATTTCTATTTCCGGTTACCACATCCGTGAAGCAGGTTCCACAGCAGCACAAGAAATCGCATTTACAATTGCTGATGGTATCGCATACGTAGAAGCAGCTTTGAAAGCTGGTCTTGATGTTGATACATTTGCTGGTCGTCTTTCCTTCTTCTGGAATGCTCATAATAATGTACTTGAAGAAGTTGCTAAATTCCGCGCATCTCGTCGCTTATGGGCAACAATCATGAAAGAACGTTTTGGTGCTAAAAAACCAAAATCTATGATGCTTCGTGTACATACTCAAACAGCTGGTTCCATGTTGACTGCACAACAAGTTGATAACAACATCGTTCGTGTTGCTCTTCAAACTGCAGCAGCTGTAATGGGCGGTACTCAATCTTTACATACAAACTCTCGTGACGAAGCTTTGGCTCTTCCTACAGAAGCATCTGTACAAGTAGCTCTTCGTACTCAACAAATCGTGGCTTACGAATCTGGTTTGGCTGACGTAGTTGACCCATTGGGCGGTTCCTACTATGTTGAAGCTATGACTAACGCTATCTATGACGAAGCTATGGCATACATCAAGAAAATTGATGAAATGGGCGGCGCTGTAGTAGCAATCGAAAAAGGCTACATCCAAAAAGAAATTCAAGAATCCGCTTACAAATGGCAAATGGAAGTTGAATCTGGCTTGCGCACAATCGTTGGCGTAAACAAATTCCAAGTTGAAGAAGAAGCTCCAAAAGACTTGCTTCGCGTAGACGCTTCCGTAGGTGCTAACCAATCTAAGAAAACTCAAGCAGTTCGTGCTAACCGCGATCAAGCCGCAGTTGATAAAGCCTTAGCTGATTTGAAAGCTGGCGCAGCTGACGAATCTGTTAACTTGATGCCATTAATTCTTGCAGCAGTTAAAACATATGCTACTTTGGGTGAAATTTGTAATGTATTGCGCGAAGTATTCGGTGAATACGAAGCTCATTCCACATTATAATATCGGCTGATTTCGGAGGTAATATATCATGGCAGAAAAACGTATTAGAGTAATTGTAGCAAAACCAGGTCTTGATGGTCATGACCGTGGTGCAAAAGTAGTAGCACGCGCACTTCGCGATGCTGGTTTCGAAGTAATCTATACTGGTCTTCGTCAAACACCAGAACAAATTGTTGAAGCAGCGCTTTCTGAAGACGTTAATGTAGTTGCATTATCTCTTCTTTCTGGTGCTCATAATACATTGTTCCCTAAAATTGTTGAACTTTTGAAAGAAAAAGGCATGGGGGATGTTCTTGTAATCGGTGGTGGCGTTATTCCTGACGCTGATATCCCTGGCTTGAAAAAAGCTGGCGTAGCGGCAGTATTCACACCTGGCACACCAACTAGCGATATCGTTAACTTTATTAAAGAAAACGTAAAATAATTGCTTGGGGCAAAGAGGGGTGCAACTTGAATAGTTGGCTCCCCTCTATTCCCATATTCGAAGATAGGTGGTGAGGCGAATGGATTTAGTTAAAGGCCTTTTTGAAGGTTCTAGACTAGCCTTAGCACGGTCCATAACAGCTGTAGAAAACGAGTATGATAATGCCATCGATATTATGAAGGCAATTTACCCTAAAACGGGGAACGCACGTATTCTCGGTATTACAGGGGCCCCTGGTGCTGGTAAAAGTACTTTGACCGATAAGGTAGTTAAACATTATTTAGATCAAGGTAAAAAAATCGGCATCGTTGCCATCGACCCAACTAGCCCATTCTCTGGAGGTGCTATCTTGGGGGACCGTATTCGAATGAATGATTTAACATTAAATGAAAATGTATTCATTCGAAGCATGGGCACGCGTGGTAGTCTTGGTGGATTATCTAAGAAGACTGCAGACGTTGTAAAACTCATGGATGCCTTTGGCATGGATTTAGTAATTATTGAAACTGTAGGCGTAGGTCAATCTGAAGTAGATATTGTAAAAAATGCTGATACTACATTGGTTGTACTGGTTCCTGGTCTCGGTGATGATATCCAAGCTATCAAGGCGGGTATTCTTGAAATTGGCGATGTATTTGCTATCAACAAAGCTGACCGAGATGGTTGCGATCGTTTGAATGTAGAAATTGAAATGATGCTTGACCTAGATTCTCGTGAAGTAAAATGGCGCCCACCAATTAAGCGCACAATTGCTAGTAAAGACCAAGGCGTAGATGAACTTATCGACGCTTTAGATGAACATTTTGAGTATCTTGAAGATTCTGGTGAATTGGAATCTCGTCGGGCAGAACGTACTCGTGATGAAATCATCGCAATGATTAATGAACAAATTGGTCGTTATGTAGCTGATAAAATTGTTACAAGCGATGAATTTAATAGCCAAGTGGCAGCTGTTAATGAACGCGAAAGCGATCCATATACAGTTGTTAATGGCGTAATGACAAGCGTGCTAAAGTAGACGGCGACTACATAGCATTAGAGATTTAGCCTTGAAAAGGAGATAATCAAAATGGCTTTTAAAGTATTACAAGTGGATCACATCGGTATTGGTGTTAATGATTTAGCAGCAACTAAAGAATTCTATAAAAATGCATTAGGCATTGAACATCTTCCTGAAGACGAAATCGTAGAAGAACAAAAGGTAAAAGTATCCTTCTTCCCTTGTGGTGATGCTGAACTTGAATTCTTAGAAACTACAACTCCAGATGGCCCTATCGGTAAATTTATCGAAAAAAATGGCGGTCGTGATGGTATCCAACACGTTGCATTGCGCGTTGATAATATTGAAAATGCTATTGCTGATTTGATGGCTAAAGGCGTTCGTATGATTGACGAAAAACCTCGTTATGGTGCAGGCGGCTCCTCAATTGCTTTCTTACATCCAAAAGCAACTGGCGGTGTTTTGCTTGAATTATGTCAACGTATGAAATAATACAGTATCCAATTCACATCATTATATATGAGTTGTAGATATACATATACATATAATCCTACGTTATATATTAAATATGTATGCTTCTTGAACTTTATTCATTTATGAAATAAAATGATACTGTAACAAGTTTTATTTGGAGGTGCTATAATGGCAACAGTGCAGGAAAAAATCGAGTTATTGCACGAAAAACTAGCTAAAGTTAAAGCTGGTGGCGGCGAAAAACGCGTTGAGAAACAACATGCTCAAGGTAAAATGACTGCTCGCGAACGCTTGGCTAAATTGTTCGATGATAATTCCTTCGTTGAACTTGATCAATTCGTTAAACATCGTTGTGTTAACTTCGGTCAAGACAAGAAAGAATTACCAGGCGAAGGTGTAGTAACAGGTTATGGTACTATCGACGGTCGTTTAGTATATGCATTCGCACAAGATTTCACTGTAGAAGGTGGTTCTCTTGGTGAAATGCATGCTGCTAAAATCGTTAAAGTACAACGTTTAGCAATGAAAATGGGTGCTCCTATTGTTGGTATCAACGATTCCGGCGGTGCTCGTATTCAAGAAGCAGTAGATGCCCTTGCTGGTTACGGTAAAATTTTCTTTGAAAATACAAATGCATCTGGTGTTATTCCACAAATTTCCGTA
The DNA here is from genome assembly GCF_032550495.1 of Veillonella parvula. Classification (GTDB taxonomy): domain Bacteria; phylum Bacillota; class Negativicutes; order Veillonellales; family Veillonellaceae; genus Veillonella; species Veillonella parvula_G. The sequence goes on from NZ_JAWFZJ010000001.1 coordinate 63,053, forward strand.
ATCATGGGCCCATGTGCGGGCGGTGCTGTATATTCTCCAGCATTGACTGACTTCATCTACATGGTTAAAAATACTTCTCAAATGTTCATCACTGGTCCTGCAGTAATCAAATCTGTAACTGGTGAAGAAGTAACCGCTGAAGATCTTGGTGGTGCAATGGCTCACAACTCCGTGTCTGGTGTTGCTCACTTTGCAGCTGAAAATGAAGATGATTGTATCGCTCAAATTCGTTACTTATTAGGCTTCTTGCCATCCAACAATATGGAAGATGCTCCATTGGTAGATACTGGTGACGATCCAACTCGTGAGGATGAAAGCTTGAATAGCTTGTTGCCAGATAACAGTAACATGCCTTACGACATGAAAGATGTTATTGCAGCTACTGTAGATAATGGCGAATACTATGAAGTACAACCATTCTATGCTACTAATATCATTACTTGCTTCGCTCGTTTTGATGGTCAATCCGTTGGTATCATTGCTAACCAACCAAAAGTAATGGCTGGTTGCTTGGACATTAACGCTTCTGACAAATCTTCCCGTTTCATCCGTTTCTGTGATGCTTTCAATATTCCAATCGTTAACTTCGTTGACGTTCCTGGTTTCTTGCCTGGCACAAATCAAGAATGGGGCGGTATCATTCGTCATGGTGCTAAAATGTTATATGCTTACTCTGAAGCTACAGTACCAAAAATTACTGTTATCACTCGTAAAGCATATGGCGGTTCCTACCTCGCTATGTGTTCCCAAGATTTAGGCGCAGACCAAGTATATGCTTGGCCTACATCCGAAATCGCTGTAATGGGTCCTGCTGGTGCAGCTAATATTATCTTCAAGAAAGACGAAGATAAAGATGCTAAAACAGCTAAATATGTAGAAGAGTTTGCGACTCCTTACAAAGCTGCAGAACGTGGCTTCGTAGATGTTGTAATCGAACCTAAACAAACTCGTCCAGCAGTTATCAACGCTTTGGCAATGCTTGCAAGTAAACGCGAAAACCGTGCTCCAAAGAAACATGGTAATATTCCATTATAATTCGATTCGGTAAACATATCATCGAATTTGGGAGATACCTTTCTTTACTACTTTTTTAGAAAGGGGAATGATTATGGAAGGACAAGCAGTTACTACCAATCCTTGGTTAATCATGGCGATTAATATGACAGTTGTATTTGCTGTATTGATAGCTTTAGGTATTCTTATGGAAATCGTACATTTAATCGATCCTACTAGGAAGAAAAAAGAAGCACCAGCAGCAACTGCTCCTGTTGCTACTCCAACAGCTACTCCTGTAGCTCCAGCAAATGCATCTGCTCAAAATGAGGATGAAGTAGTAGCAGCTATCGTAGGTGCCATTGTGGCGATGGGGTACTCATCTGAACAAATTGCATCTATTCGACCTACAGCAACTAGTGCTAAATGGCGCTTGGAAGGTCGCTTAAGCGGTAGAGGTTAAAATATTTTTAGGAGGCATTTGTAATGAGCAATGCTACAACAACTAACGGTAAAGCTCCATCTCAAGATGTAGTAGCAGTAATCGTTGGTGCATTAGCGGCAATGGGTTATTCCGCTGATCAAATCGCGCATATCCGTCCAATCGTAAGCTACAATTGGAAAATGGAAGGCCGTTTGCGTGGTAATCGATAAGATAATTGGCTATTTTGATAATCCGTGGGATTACTCAATTTATATGTGTAAAAATATTTATAAGTTTTGTGTAGGAACTACACATTTTGGAGGAATTTAAGATGAAAAAATTCAACGTTACAGTAAATGGTACAGCATATGATGTAGAAGTTAATGAAGTGAAAGCAGCGGCTCCTGCAGCAGCTCCTAAAGCAGCTCCAGCAGCAGCTCCAGCTCCTAAAGCAGCTCCTGCACCAGCTCCTGCTGCAGCAGCAGCTCCAGTTCCAGCAGGTGCTGAAACTGTAAAAGCTCCAATGCCTGGTAAAATCTTATCTGTAGCAGTATCTGCTGGTCAAGCAGTTAAAAAAGGCGAAACTTTGTTGATTCTTGAAGCTATGAAAATGCAAAATGAAATCGCAGCTCCTCATGATGCTGTAGTTTCCGAAGTTCGCGTATCTGCTAACCAAACTGTATCCACTGGCGATGACATGGTTGTTCTTGGCTAATACCAAGTGTTGTATGACGTGGCTGCGCCACGTCATCTAACAATTTTATATTTGTGAAAGGGGAACGCATATGGAGGCTTTTGCTGTTGCGATACAATCTGTTATTAACGATAGCGGGTTCCTCGCATTTACAACAGGCAATGCTATTATGATTCTTGTAGGTTTGATCCTATTGTATTTAGCATTTGCTCGTGAGTTCGAACCATTATTGTTGGGTCCGATTGCGTTTGGTTGTTTACTTGCCAATATTCCTCGTAACGGTTTCGAAGAAGGCGTTATGGCGCTTATTAGTGCAGGTATCTCCCAAGAAATCTTCCCACCTTTAATTTTCCTTGGTGTAGGTGCAATGACTGACTTTGGTCCACTCATTGCCAATCCTAAAACATTGCTTTTAGGGGCTGCAGCTCAAATTGGTGTATTTGCTGCCTTAGGTGGCGCAATGATGCTTGGCTTTACAGCTCAAGAAGCGGCTGCTATTGGTATCATCGGTGGTGCTGATGGTCCTACATCCATTTACTTAGCTACTAAGCTAGCTCCTCATTTGTTAGGTGCTATCGCGGTTGCCGCATATTCCTATATGTCTTTGGTACCGTTGATTCAACCACCTGTAATGAAACTCTTCACTACTCAAAAAGAACGTGAAATCGTTATGGAACAATTGCGCGAAGTAACACGTTTTGAAAAAATCGTGTTCCCAATCGTTGCAACGATCTTCATTTCCTTATTGCTTCCTTCCATTACATCCCTTTTAGGTATGTTGATGTTAGGTAACTTGTTCCGTGAATCTGGCGTAACTGATCGTTTATCCGATACTTCTCAAAACGCATTGATCAATACAGTTACAATTTTCTTAGCAACTGGTACTGGCTTGACAATGAGTGCGGAACACTTCTTAAGCTTAGAAACCATCAAAATTATTCTTTTAGGCTTATTCGCATTTATTTGCGGTACAGCTGGTGGTGTATTGTTCGGTAAATTGATGAGCTTAGTAGATGGTGGTAAAACAAATCCACTTATTGGTTCTGCCGGTGTATCCGCGGTTCCAATGGCAGCTCGCGTATCTCAAGTAGTAGGTGCGAAAGCTAACCCAGCTAACTTCTTGCTCATGCATGCTATGGGACCTAACGTAGCTGGCGTTATTGGTACGGCAGTAGCTGCAGGTACAATGCTTGCTATGTTGTCTAACCACTAATATTTTAATATTTATTCACCCAGGTGTACCTAAATAGGTACACCTATTGGTGAATCAAAAAGCCCTTGGTCATTATGTAATCATACATAAAAGGGAATATTTGCAATAAATGCTTTTCAGATCGGTCATTAGGTGATTAGCAAGATTTCACAGAATAACCTTCTAGTGCTTTAAATATAGTAGAGGTGGTCACTTGTTATCAATTGAATTAAAAATACTGATTTGTTTTGTTTGGGCATTTATTGTTTTTTTTATTACTGCACTGATTATCGGTGCTGAAGGTAAAGCTAAATGGTTTCAGCAGAGAACTAAATATTCTTGGTTTAATCGCCGAGGTTTTCTTGGTGAAACTTTATTATTTGGGTATCCTAAAACAAGAGAGGGATATGGGATTACTTTTATAATGGCCTCTGCCATTGGTATCGTAGGTTATATTTTATATCTCTTATAATTATGTCAGTGCATTTCTCTGAAGGGAGATGATGATGTATGGGTACTGCAGAACAAACCTTAATCGTCCTTGCAGTCATGGCTGTTTTATTCGTTACGGAAATTATTCCTCTAGCTATTACTTCTTTAGGCGGCGCAATTACATTAGGCCTTATGGGTATTATTACTCCTAAGGTTGTATTCTCTGGTTTATCTGATAGTACAGTTGTGTTGTTTGCAGGCATGTTCGTTGTTGGTGCTGCATTATTCTATACTGGTTTGGCTCAAAAAATTGGGGAAACCGTAGTATCTCATGCAGGGACTAGCGAAAATGGCTTGATGCTTGCGATTATGCTTGTAACAGCTACCATGTCCGCATTTTTATCTAACACTGGTACAACAGCTGCTTTACTTCCTGTAGTTGTTGGTATCTGTGCTGTTGCTAAGATTCCTGCATCTCGTCAATTGATGCCTTTAGCATTCGCTGCAGGTATCGGTGGTATCATTACAATGGTTGGTACACCACCTAATATCATTGTAAGTGGTACATTGACTAAATTTGGTATTGAACCATTTGGTTTCTTTGAGTTTGCTTGGATTGGCATTCCTTTGACTATCGCTACTATCGTATTCATGATGCTCATTGGTAAACATTTATTACCTAAACATGAAATTACTGATGCCGGTGATGTAGAACAAGAAGTAGCTGCTGAAGATATTTCTAACGATCCTAAGAAACAATTGTTCTCCGGACTTATTCTTTTAGGTGTAATCCTTGCCATGATTTTAGGTGAACCATTGAAAGAACACTTTGGTATTAACTTACCGTTGAGCATGGTTGCTGTTATTGGTGCAATGCTTTGCGTATTAACTGGTTGTTTGAATGAAAAACAAGCTTACACATCTATTGACTGGGTAACAATTTTCTTGTTTGCTGGTATGATGCCAGTGGCAACTGCACTTGATCAATCTGGTGCAGGTAAAATGATTGCTGATGCAGTAATTGGTGTTATGGGTTCCGATCCTAGTCCTTACTTTGCAACAGGCGTATTGTTTATTTTGTCTTGTGTTATGACGCAATTTATGTCTAATACTGCATCTTGTGCATTATTGGCTCCTATCGGTATCTCCATTGCTCAAGGTATGGGTGCTGATCCTCATGCTGTATTGATGGCTATCGGCGTTGCCGCATCCTGCGCATTCGGTACACCTGTAGGTACACCTCCAAATACATTAGTACTTGGTCCTGGTCAATACAAATTTACTGACTATGTAAAAGCTGGCGTTCCATTGATTTTAGTTTGCTTCGTAGTAAGCTTAATTATCATTCCAATGGTATGGCCATTCTTCCCTGGTAAATAATAGGGAATAGGTTACTCTACTATACAAGCACACACGAGGTCGAATCGTAAGATTCGGCCTCGTTTTTTATGATTTTAGTCTATATGATTTTAATATAGATTACATATAAGTGTAATCAAAAGCAATATGAATTAAACTAATTTGCATGATTAATTTTACACAATTGACTACATCGAAAAAAATATGATATAGTATATTGTGTAAGATATAATAATGTAATGTTGAATAAGGAGGTCATCTATGACAAAAGAAAGATTTAACATGTTAGTTGGTTCTATTGGTGCATTTATTGGTGTATTTGTATTTTTAGCCTATATCCCACAAATAATTGCTAATCTTCATGGTCAACCTAGTCAACCATGGCAACCATTATTTGCAGCAGTATCCTGTTTGATCTGGGTATTATATGGTTGGACAAAATCACCTAAACGTGATTATATTTTAATCGTACCAAACCTTGCAGGCGTTATTTTAGGTACACTAACATTCTTAACATCTTTCTAAGTGCTATAAGAAAAAAATAGTATTATTGTTATATAGTGAATAATAGTAAAGATATTACTTTACTTTATAAATATAAATGAGGTCGAATCGTATGATTCGGCCTTTTTTAGAGTGAAGTTTATATGTTAGATTAAAATATAGATAAGCGTTAAATCTGTTGTAATAAAAAAATAGTTTTTATGATAATAAATATTGATAATTGAATTCCTAGTATAATAGTACGTATTTTAATTAAAATGATAATTAGTGCATTCTCAATTATTGATTATTAAACTCAATTACATAAATGAAAAGAAATATCAAAATGCATATGAATATAGGCTTTTTATGATAAAAAGGAACAATTATTATGCAAAATATTCTATAATTTTTTATCATTTTCATTTGACTTTCAATTTGAACTGTGTGATAATGAGAACATAAGTTGAGGCAAGTGCCTTTCTAAATGATAATAAAAAGTTCTGATCTATATTTTGATGGAGGTCCTAATTATGAGAGTTATTGCTGATGGTTGCATTAAATGTGGTTCTTGCGCATCTGTTTGCCCAGTTTCCTGCATTACTGAAGGCGAAACTAAATACGAAATTGGCGATGCTTGCATCGATTGCGGTTCTTGCGAATCCGTTTGCCCAGTTTCTGTAATTTCCGCTGAATAGTACAACAAATCTAAAAGACCAGTAAACGCTTATGTTTACTGGTCTTTTTATTTTTGCAAAACGGTAAAAATCACCTAATTTCTTCTCGGTTGCTCAACCGTTGCTCACCTTTTAATAGGTCATCTCCGTAAGGTAACTTATTCACCGCATCAATATATTGTTGTAGTGTTTTATGCGTATAGACATCTGCAGTGATATTATCCTTGTTAGCGTGGCCGACGATCCGCTTGATTATAATCTCATCAATACCTATATTGCTGCACATTGATATAAAAGTATGTCTGGTATCATGTGGCTTGTGATTTCCTAGGTTCCATTCTTTACATCTTTTTTGCAGTTCCTTGCGGTATATGTCCTTATGTATCACGCCATCTAGTAGGCACTCGGAGCGTTTAAATTTTGCTTGCTGGTAGAGTTCCTTGATGAAAGGGGAGATACATTCTGCAATAGGGATAGCTCGATTACGGCCAGCCTCCGTTTTAGAACCGCCAATCATATACCGCTCCTTAATGTGGACATCATCAACTCGAATTGTTTGTAATTCGTTCAATCTGAGCCCCGTGTAGGCGTATATGAGTGTTAGCTTGGAGATTATATCGTCATCGTGCTGCCAAAGCTCATAGAGCGCTAAATTTGTAAATATGTTAGCTTTCTTAATCGGCGTTGCGTTTTTGTTGATGATAATATCAGAAAGGTAGTTACGAGGGATGACTTCCTGCTTTACGGCAAGTGTGCCGACCGAAACTATGATCGCTTTAATTAACTTTTGATAAGATTTTGTGTGCGTCGAATTATCGAATATAGACTGCAGATGCGCCGCCCTAAGGTTTCTCATTTCTATATTAAATAGGGGTTCTACCAATTTTCGCACAACGTGCATGCTTTTAATTCTTCCTTTAGATAGCCCCTGGCGTTCAGCTTCTTCCATACGCCAATCAAAGCACTGCCCAAAAGTGATTTTGCGTTCCTCTTGAATTTGTGGATTAGTAGAGAATAAGGCAAGGGCATTATACGCTTCTTTTTGCGTTGCAAAGGTACCTATGGATTTCCGTAAGGGTTTACCCTCAGAATTGTATCCAAGAGTCACTACGGCTCGATATGGCTTACGTAGAGCCTTATGTTTCATCTTATATACGGTGCCAGTACCATTGGCACGTTTCATAGCCATAATTTCATACCTCCTAAAATACCCCTATCGTTTGATAGGGGTATTTCTGAATTTATTCAGGCTTAACAAACATATGCTTTTTAGGATCCATAAACCAGGACGTGATTGATATATCTCGTTGCGCCCCGGATGAGTCCATTACAGTTAATACATCAGTTTTCGGGTAGTCAATACCTGATACGAAATTAAATATATCATTGACTTTATCATATTTTATCTTTTCCCCGTTTACTTTAAGTAGTATTTGGCCTACTTTTAATCCTGCAGCATCCGCAGGGCTGCCCGGAATTACCGCAGATATTGGATATCCGCCTTTATACTTTTTGTTATCAACGTCATACCCAAATCGGTATCCACCATCAAACTCTATCTTTATATTATTTAGTGTAGCCAATTCGGATTGAGCCGTACCTACAGGACGTGATAATTGCCCGCCTGTCATTGGGTTGTATGCGGTTGCCACCTCGTTAAATGTTACTTGAGTGGATCCGTCGTCCTGTGGTAGGAATGTAAACGTGGCTCTATTCTCAGTAGACGCTAGCATTTGGCCGAATAATCCTACTTGATGCATCCGAGTTAATAATATCGTTAGACTGTTGTCTGATACATTCTCGACCGTAGCGTTGGTATGAGTCTTTGAAATACCTGAAATAATAAAATTCCTAACTTGAAGCGGCGTAGCATTTTTAATTAATACTGATGACATTGCAGATGCGTATATGGGTGCCCCAATAATTGATACTGCTATTAAACATTTAGTGAATCCCTTAATCATACTAACATCTCCCTTATTAATTTTTTACAAAGTCACATTGTACATAACGACCTTACCAATCAGATATAAGTCATCTGTATTCTCGTAACTAAATATGATGTCCCGAAATGCCATATCTGAGCTATCAGGTTTAAATACAAATTCTTGATGTTGTTTGTCATTGTAGAATCTTTTAACTGTATAATCTCCTCCATTCTTAATAACTACAATATCTCCGTCATGAATATCTGGTAGTTCTATATTTGTTAAGATAGCAATAACGGATCCATTTTGGATAACATTATTCATACTTTCACCGTTGACAGTCATAAGTAATATGTTTTTATTGCCCGAATAGCGCCCCATCATGAAATCAGGGATATCTATAGTAGGCATGAAGTTAATGGCGTCTATCGTAGTTAACGTGCCCGCTGATACAGATGTAGGTACGTAGTGATAGGAATTCGTGCTCACTGTTAAAGCTTCTTCAGCATCTAAATTGTCCTTTAGCAAGTCCATGATACTGACATGTAGTATATCGGCTAGTTCATATAATTTACCTACTGGTGGCTCGGCCATTCCTGTTTCCCATTTCTGAATAGTAGTAAATGACTTATACCCGAGCCGTTTAGCAATCTCATCCTGTGATAAATTCCTTAATTTCCTAAAGTACCTAATATTATCTGAAAGTTTCATAATATCCTCCTCTCGATCTCCCAAACTTATATACTAATTATATACTGTATTTGAATTAAATTCAATTAGATTTTATATTTTTTATTGTAAACTTGAAAAAAAATCAAATTCATTATTGACACTTGAATTTAATTCATGTTATTATGAGGTCACGATAAGGAGGTGGTAGTAATGCCAAACAAATTTTATATTTCCGAGTTGAGAGCTCGGAAAGGGGCAACACAGGCGCAAGTTGCCGCCGATCTTGGTATATCTGTTGCTACGTATAATGCGTGGGAAAAGGATATATCCAATGTGGCCATTAGTAAAGTAGTGGCACTGGCAGAGTACTTTGGCTGTACGGTTGACCAAATTTTTTTGACTAGAGACTTGAATTAAAATCAAGTAAAAGGAGGGGCAGTGCGCATGATTAGAAAAGTGATTTCAGTCGCCCAGATGTCGACTGTTCTTGGTGTTAGCCTAACGGCTATCCGAGAGGGCATCGCAAGAGACCGATTTCCGTTCGCATACGCCTGGCAGTCGCCGGGTAAGAAATCCCGTAGCTTTGTTATTGACAAAGAAGGGTTTAGGACGTTCCTTGTCCATTCATTAGGCTGGGATGTGAAAGTAGTTGATGCGGAATTTAAATCCGCAGGAATTCATTAGGAGGAATTAATCATGAACTGGAGTAACACATCCTATCATTACACAATATCCGTAATCAAAGGAATCGTAGGTGGATTTCAATATAGCCTCGACAGAAAATGTAATACAAAACGATGGGCGCTGATGGAGCTTGAAGAGTTGGGTATCTCGAATTGGGGATTTTCTAACTTAAAAACGCGATTAATTGACAACGCCATCCGGAAGGCTATCAGGTATGTTAAAAATACCGACATATCAAACTGTCAGGTGTCGACTGTGTATCATTCTGGATTTAGGCACGTTCCTGATTATTTTAAAGGTTTAAAGGAGATGTAAATCATGAACTGGATTGACGTGGGAATGCACTTGAGTTTTGCTACTGCTGCAGTAGCATCTATTTTATCAATGATGACGTTATAAGGGAGATCAAATTATGGGCTATATGTTATTGGGGACGTTCCTCATTGCAGGCTCTATGGGGGCCTTAGAAGTAGACCAAATCGGTTGGGAACAGTTTATATTGCAATCGTTAATCGGACTGGTTCTATCTCTATACGGATTTAAAAAAGATATGGCAGAAGTTGACGCAGAAGAGCAGGAAGATGTCACACACATCCCAAGAGTGAGAACTCACGGTGATTATTGTAAAAACCCTTATTACAACTAAAAGGAGACAGAAAATGACAAAACCTTATATCAGTAAACAAAAAGTGAGGGACTTCGTATCCCGTGTTAGTTCTGACAAAACCGATGCAATTGAAAATGAATGTGAAGCTCTATTAACTAAAGAAATTAAATCACTAGATGCCTTTAAACGTTTAGAAGATGCTCTATCCGAAGCACGGAAAGCAGCTATGGAAATTAGGCAAGCGGGATTTGGTGGTAGCGTTTTGGCTAATATTCCGACTTCGGATTTTTTAATCGATCGCATGATTAGTCGGGGTAAAAGTTTCTATCATGAACCACCAAAAGCAGGGGCTGCCATTTATAAGCTCTTAAAGCCGTTCGTGGAACAACTAACAAAAGTACGTAAAGCTAGACAAGGTGCTTACAAAATTATTGATGAAGCACAAACAGGTAGAGCTGCTGCGGATGCGTTAAAAGAAGCAGGCTTAGATTATTATACATGGGAAGCTAGAAAGCCTGAGATGGTGCTTGATTTAAGCGCTTTGAAAGGTGGAGATTAAATTGCGAGACTGCAACAAATGTCCAAAGCGAGACTACTGCATTCCTGATGAATGCGAGGATTTGAACATAAAAAATGAGCCTGATGATGCGGCAACATCAACAAGCTCAAATTAGAAAAATATTATTCTACGTTGATTATATCTAAAGGAGGACGTATTTGCAACAATATGAAGAATTCATATCCGCTAAATCTAAAATGTCAGAATCTCACGGATTTGATATCAATACAGGTATGTTAAACAAACACCTATTCGACTTTCAACGAGATATCGTTAAATGGGCCTTGGCAAAAGGTAAAGCTGCCATATTCGCGGATTGTGGATTAGGTAAAACTTTAATGCAGCTGTCCTGGGCGTATGAGATTTATCTACATACAGGTGGATCAGTACTCATATTAGCGCCACTAGCTGTGGCCGCTCAAACACAGTCCGAGGGCGAACGTTTCGATATTCCTGTGACTATATGCGAATCTGATGATGATATTGTGCCAGGCGTTAATATTACGAATTACGAGAAATTGGGTCGATTTAATACCGACAATCTGATAGGTGTCGTGCTTGATGAATCGAGTATCCTAAAGTCATTCACTGGTAAAGTACGTACGGATTTGATTAACCGATTCAGTAATACACCATATCGCTTGGCATGTACGGCAACACCTGCTCCAAATGACTATATGGAGCTTGGCAATCATGCGGAGTTCCTTGGCATTATGAGCCGTAATGAGATGCTATCTATGTATTTCACACACGATGGTAGTGATACCGCTAAATGGCGATTAAAAGGCCATGCAGAGAATACCTTTTGGGAGTGGATGGCGTCATGGGCAGTAGTGCTAGATAATCCGGCATCCCTGGGTTATGAAGATGATGGCTATGAGTTGCCTGAGTTACACGTACATGAAATTGTTGTTGATAAAACAGATGAGGATGTCCCTACTTTATCCTTACTGGAACGCCGCAGGGCTCGCAAAGCATCTCTTGAATCAAGATGTAGAGCAGCAGCTGATTTAGTCAATGCATCTAATGAGCAATGGCTAGTGTGGTGCGACCTTAATGATGAATCAACTACGCTGAAAGAAATGATTGATCTCGCAGAGGACGTCAAAGGTAGTGATAAGGCGACTCGAAAGCAGGGCATGATGTTAGGTTTTGGTTCTGGATTCCTAAAATGTTTGGTAACAAAGCCAAGTATCGCCGGATTCGGAATGAACTGGCAAAACTGCCACAATATGATATTCGTAGGGCTGTCTGATAGTTATGAGCAGTATTATCAAGCACTTCGTCGATGCTGGCGATTTGGCCAGAAGTATGAGGTGAACGCCTATATTGTAATTTCCGAAAAGGAAGGCGCGGTTAAAGCGAATATCGAACGTAAGGAAGCGGATGCTATAAAAATGAGGGATGCTATGATTGCGCTAACCCGTGACGCTGTTCGTACTGAATTATCTAAAACTAAACGGGAATCAACGGAATACAATCCGTGTGTGCCGATGGTGTTACCTAACTGGGCAGAAATGAGGGCTGTTATATGACTAAAATTTATGTAAGCCATCCATTCGGAGGATTGGCTAAAAATAAAAAGAATGCTGACTCTGTATTAAAGTGGCTGCAGGACGATATGGGCGTATTTCCGATAAAGGAACCTTTTGGCAGTGATACGCATAACATATTCCTATCACCTATACATATGTTTGGGCATTTATATAACAAGGTTGATTATGATACTGGCATAGGCTGGTGTATTGACCTTCTAAGTGGTTGCGATGCAATCGTAATGTGCAACGGCTGGGAGAACTCAACCGGGTGCAATTTGGAATTAGCTTATGCTAAGGATCATAACATAAGAGTCATCCATATCAATGAATTAAAAGCAGCCAAATTAACTAGATTATCTGTTGATGCAGGTATGGATAAAGCTATAGCTGCCCTGGCTGGATTTGCAATGCTGCAAGCGCTAAATAAGAAAGCAAAGGAGGACCTACAACGTGAACGTGCTAAATCAGTTAATTGAGTCCCAATTTGCAATTTATAATGGCGACTCAGTAGAAGTGCTGAAAGGGCTACCTGATGATAGCGTTCATTACTCTATATTTAGCCCTCCATTTAGTAGTTTGTATGTCTACTCTAATTCTGATAGGGATATGGGCAACTCATCTACTGATAGCGAGTTTTGGCAGCACTTCAAGTATTTAATTACTGAATTACATCGTGTAATAATGCCTGGGCGATTAGTATCCGTCCATTGTATGGATTTACCACTCACGAAATCTAGGGACGGTGTTATCGGAATGAAAGATTTTCCTGGTGACATTATTCGAGCCTTTCAGGATGCTGGGTTCGTGATGCATTCTCGTGTCACGATTTGGAAAGACCCTCTCATTGAGGCTACTCGGACAAAGGCGCTAGGGCTTTTACACAAGCAAATTGTAAAAGATTCTTCCATGTGTAGAATGGGGGCGCCTGATTACATCGTGACATTGCGTAAACCTGGTGACAATCCGGAACCCATCGCACATCCGGAAGGATTTACCCAGTTTTTCGGTCAAGAGGAACCTGAGGGTATTAAAGGAATTGAAAGGCCTGCGCCCGATCCAGAGTTGTTTGATAAAAAGCAAAAATACAATACGGAGCCTATGTATAGCCACCAGGTATGGCGTCGATATGCTAATCCTGTATGGGCCGATATCCGCCAAACACATACGCTGAATTATAAAGCAGCTCGTGACAATAAGGACGAACGTCATATTTGCCCGCTGCAGCTAGATACTGTGGCTCGATGCATAGAACTATGGAGTAATCCAAATGATATCGTACTTGATCCATTTGCTGGTATTGGTACGGTCCCAGTTATGGCACTTCGTATGGGCCGTAGGGCTTTAGGTTTTGAGTTAAAAGAATCGTATTACAACCAATCAATTATTAATATTCAGGAGGAGTTAAATAATGATTAAAGTTGAAGTTCAAGGAGTTAATGTACTAGATGTATACAATCAGCTAAAAGCTGTGTTAAATCAATTCAAAAGTTTTGTTGATAACGACAGAGCAATGGATGATAAAGCCCCTGGCATAGTGGACGCAGTAGTATCTACAGTAGCGGCGCCATCCGTGTGCGTATCCAATCTTACACCGCAAGATACAAATCAAGGTGTGCCTACTACAACAGTAGCTTTACAACCAAACCCCATATCCATGACGGCACCTAATGCAGCTGTACAAGTTACTCCTACTCAAGTAGCTGTTACGGCACCAACTGTCAACGTGACAACTGATACCCCGGTACAAACAGTTACCGCACCGGTGCAAACACCCGTTACTGCTCCAGTATCTCAAGAAGTTAAAAAGTATACATTGCCTGAAATTCAAGCGGCGCTTGCACCATTACTTGACGCAGGAAAAGCTGTAGAACTGCAACAATTAATGGCACAATTCGGTGTTCAATACTTGGGTGAAGTACCTGAGGACAGATACCCTGAATTAGTAAATGCGATTAGAGGATTGGGGGCAAGAATCTAATGGCACCTCGATCACATGCATTATTAAACGCATCGGGGTCACACCGGTGGCTGCATTGTACAGCCGCCCCTCTTTTAGAGGAGAACTTTCCCGATAGTACATCTGTGTATGCAAAGGAAGGAACCCTGGCGCATGAACTGTGTGAGTTAAAACTACAGAAGTATACCACGGCCATGGCTAAATCCACATATACTCGCAAGTTCAACAAAATCAAAAAGGATGAGTTGTGGCAATCAGAAATGGACGATACCTCGGAAACATACCTTGAATATGTCAAAGGTGTTATGTTAGGTTGCACGGCAACTCCAGTAGTAGCCATTGAAAAACGCGTTGATTTTAGTCGTTATGTACCCGATGGATTCGGCACGGCTGACTGTATCATTCTATCCGGCGACACCTTGCACATCGTTGATTATAAGCACGGAAAAGGGGTAGTCGTTGATGCGGAACACAATCCGCAAATGATGTTATATGCTCTTGGTGCGATTGATGCGTATAGATTACTCTATATGTTCAATACGGTCAAAATGACTATCGTGCAGCCCCGTGTTAATAATATCAGCGAATGGGAAATCCCTACGGCAGAACTACTAGAGTGGGGTAATGCATTTGTCAAACCGCGTGCAGATGAGGCTATGTCTGGTAACGGTAAATTTGAACCCGGTGACTGGTGCAGATTCTGCAGGGCAAAACAACAGTGCAAAGCCCGATATGATGCAAACGACTCATTGCACAGTGCGCTAGTTGCTAATCATGATCCTCGACTTATCTCGATGACAGAACTCGGTGAATACCTTCGTCGAGGGAAAGACGTCGCTGCTTGGCTCGAAGATATGAAAGACTACGCACTCACCGAATCCCTTAACGGAGTGACAGTCCCTGGCTGGAAAGCTGTAGAGGGTCGTGGTAGTCGAGCCTTTCAAGATACTGATGCTGCTATTGATACTTTAATCAAGGCTGGCATCGATGAAAGCATCCTATATGAACGCAAGACATTAACATTGGCACAGATGGAAAAGACCATCGGTAAAACCCAATTTAATGATATGGTAGGCGACATGATAGTTAAGAAAGCAGGCAAGCCTACCCTAGTTGAGGAATCCGATAAGCGCCCTCGGATTACCAATCAACCTACTGCGGCGCAAATATTTAATGTATCTAATGATAATAATGGAGGTAATTAATTATGTCATTCGTTCCACAACCAACTGAAGTATTATTGCAAAATGTTCGCGTATCCTACTGCCATCTATTAGAACCTTGGGCTAATTCCACACAGCCTGGTGCTAAACCTAGATATTCAGCTACTATTCTTTTACCTAAAACTGATGTAGCTCAACACCAAGCTCTCATGAATGCTATCGAAGCTGCTATCCAATCAGCACGTACTAAATTCGGCGCACGTGTTCCAGCACAGCCAAAAGTGCCAATTCATGATGGCGATGGATACACACAATCTGGTAAGGAGTTTGGTCCTGAATGTAAAGGTCATTGGGTATTTACAGCAGCGCAAGATGCTAGCTATAAAGTTGAAGTAGTAGATCTTCAAGGTAATCCTCTCACAAATCCTACGCAAGTATACTCCGGCATGTATGTCAATGTACTCGTTCGATTCTTCTTCTACTCCAATCAATCCACTGGTATCGGATGCGGTTTAGGTCCTGTTCAAAAAGTACGCGATGGTGAAGCGTTGGGTAGCATGCCTGTTGCAGCATCCTCTGTATTTGGTGCACCTCAAGGTAGTGCGGCTAATGTTTATACCGGTGCTCCAGTAGCAGCAGGTCAACCTGTGCAACAACAAGCAGCTCAACAGGGTTATGTACAACCGGCATATACTACGACACCTCAGCAATCTGTACAACAAGCTCCTGTAGGGATTAACCCTGTAACTGGTCAACCTTACTAATAGGTGCCTGATATGAGGCATCTAAGTATTGATATAGAAACATATTCATCGACTGATATCTCATTCGGAGTGTACAAATATACTGAATCGCCTGATTTCGCCATATTACTATTTGCATATTCCTACGACTTTGGTCCTGTTGAAGTTGTAGATTTAGCGCAGGGAGGAGTAATTCCTGACAGTGTAATTCGTGATTTATTAAACCCAGATGTAATCAAGCACGCTTACAATGCACAATTTGAAATTACGTGTCTAAATCGTGCAGGGTTAATCACATCTGTTGATCAGTGGCAGTGCACGATGATTCACGGTGCCTACTTAGGATACCCTATGGGCCTAGCCTTACTCGGCAAGGCCCTGGGGCTACCCCAGGATAAGAAAAAGGACACATCGGGGAAAGCACTTATCAAGTACTTTTGTACACCATGTAAGCCTACCAAACGAAATGGGGGACGTACCCGTAATCTACCTAGACACGATATGGATAAGTGGAATGCATTCATTGAGTACAACCGCCAGGACGTTATCACTGAAATGGAATGTTATCACAGGTTAGCCTCATTCCCCGTACCTGATGATACGTGGAAAGATTGGTATCTTGATATCCAAATCAATAGTAGAGGTGTACGCATTGACCATGAATTGGTTGATGGTGCCTTATACATTGATGAGGAAAATCGAGAAATGTTGATGAATGAGGCTTACCAAATCACAGGACTTAGCAACCCTAACAGCCGAAATCAATTACTTGATTGGCTGAACAATAATACTAATGTCAGTCTTGAGAAGTTAACTAAGGACACTGTGGCCGATGCTCTGACGGATGCGGATGACGTTGCCGCAAAAGTGCTTATGATTCGGAAGAAACTCGCGAAGTCATCAGTATCTAAATACACCATGATGGACGGTGCTATGGGCGCAGATTTTCGTCTTAGAGGAACATTGCAATTCTACGGCGCTAACCGTACTGGACGCTGGGCGGGTCGTCTTATCCAGGTGCAAAACCTACCGAGAAATTACATCGAGAATCTTGACACGGCTCGACATCTCGTTAAAACCAAAAACCGTCAAGGGTTAGAACTTCTGTATGGTGACGTATCGGATACGCTATCTCAATTAATTCGTACCTCGATTATTGCTGAAAAGGACAATACATTATGTGTGGCAGACTTCTCGGCCATTGAGGCTCGTGTTATTGCCTGGTTATCGGGAGAACATTGGCGGCAGCGAGTATTCGCTGAGGGCGGAGACATATACTGTGCTTCCGCATCATCGATGTTTGGTGTTCCCGTTGTTAAGCATGGCGAGAATGGTCACCTTAGACAAAAGGGCAAAGTCGCTGAATTGGCACTCGGCTATCAAGGCGGAGTGAATGCATTAAAAGCCATGGGCGCTCTTGATATGGGACTCCATGAGGAAGAATTACCTGAAATCGTAAACTTGTGGCGCAACGCATCGCCTAGAATACGAGATTTGTGGTATGCCGTTGAGAATGCGGCCGTGTACACCGTTACTACCGGGAATCCTATAGGCCTTGACCACGGCATTATGTTCCGTTTGGAAATTGATCCAATATATGGTTACCGTTATATGACGATTGAACTACCTAGCGGACGTAAGCTATTTTATCCTAGCCCAAGCATTAAGCAAAATGCATTCGGTAAGGATGCTGTACATTTTAAGACTAAGGTAAATGCTGCATGGGTTACTGAAAGCACCTATGGAGGCAAATTAGTCGAAAACATCACACAAGCCGTCGCCCGAGATTGCTTAGCATTGACACTGCGCCGATTGGAGGATGTAGGATATCAAATTATCATGCACATCCATGATGAGGCTGTACTTGAAATCAACAAGGAGAATGCAGAATCTACGTTAAATGATGTTAATGCTATATTCTCAATCGCCATACCTTGGGCAGACGGGCTGCTATTATCATCCGCAGGATTTACTAACGACTATTATATGAAAGATTAGGAGGGGATACACTTGCAAAACGATAAACTGATTACCATCAGTATCGGTGCGAGTCGCACATCAAAGCAATGGACCCGTACGGAGATGTTATGGTCCGAGTTTTGTGAACGCCTCAAAATCCCCGTTCGTACAACAGAAACCGTGGACGAATACCACAGATTGCCAAAATCTGAGAAAAGCAAGCTAAAGGACATAGGCGGCTTTGTTGGTGGTACGTTAAACGGTCTACAGCGTAAAGCTATTAACGTGTCTGGGCGTGATCTGATTACCCTTGATATGGATGCCATATCGCCTGGGGAAACTGAGAACGTCGCTCGCACGATTGACAGCCTAGGCATGGCTTATGTCATATACTCAACCCGTTCTCACACTGTGTATCGTCCACGGTTACGTGTTATCGTCCCTACTGATAGAACGATGACACCTGATGAGTATGAGCCTATTGCTCGTAAGTTGGCAGAGCTCATCGGCATCGGTATGATGGACGGAACTACGTTCGAAGCTTCTCGGCTTATGTATTGGCCATCATGCCCGAATGATGCTCAATATGTATATTATGTAGGCGATAGGGCATTCTTATCTACTGACGGTATGCTCGGTCAATATACTGATTGGCGAGATGTGCGTTCTTGGCCACAAGTACCAGGTAAGGAAGCATCGCAGCATGAGAAACAGTTACTTGCGAAACAAGCTGATCCGAGAGAAAAGCCAGGTATTGTAGGTGCCTTTTGTCGAATATATGGTATCCGTGAGGCGATTGATAAATTCATACCTCATGCATACGTCGATGTTGACGGCAGCGAGGACCGATTAACGTTCGTTACTGGCTCAACGGTAGCCGGGGCAGTTATATATGATGACGATACATTCCTGTTCAGTCACCATAATACTGACCCGTGTAGTGGTCAATTAGTTAATGCCTTTGACCTTATCCGGCTGCATAAGTTCCACAGCTTAGACGAGACTGCTAAGGATGGGACACCTGGGCATAAGCTGCCATCTTTCATGGCTATGTCTAAACTAGCTATGCAAGATACAGTAGTCGTTAACGAACTCAACATGGCCCGTGCCCGAGAATCGGCATCAAATGTATTTGCTGATATTATCACGGACGTATCGGCTCACGCTGAGACATCCGACCTCGACCCTAATGCGTTAACAAACGTCGACTGGATGAAAAGTTCGACTTTAAAGTACGACGAGAATGGTCGACCTAAGAACACATTAGATAACATGCTTAAAATCATGCACCATGATCCGGCGCTTGTCGGTAGACTTGCCTATGATAGATTTGGTTCGAGATACGTGGCAAAAGGGGCCCTACCATGGAACCCAACACCAGGACTTCGCATATGGACAGACGCAGATGATGCGGGCTTACGGTGGTACCTAGAAAATAAATATGATATCACCGGCAAAGATAAAATCATGGATGCCCTCATTATGTGCGCTGAACAAAATGGGTTTAATGAAGTGCTAGATTACCTTAACGGATTATCCTGGGACGGCATTGCCCGATTAGATACCATATTCATCGACTACTTAGGGGCTGAGGATAATGTATATACCCGTGCAGCCGCTAGAAAGTCCTTTACGGCGGCAGTAGCGCGAGCGTTTGAGCCTGGATGCAAGTATGATACGATGCCAATTCTTATTGGCGGTCAAGGTATCGGTAAAAGTACTCTTATCCGCACGATGGGCAAGAAGTGGTACGCTGATGGCTTAAATACATTTGAGGGTAAGGAAGCTGCAGAAGGCATTCAAGGTAAATGGATCATAGAAGCCGGTGAAATGGCTGGGTATTCGAGGGCTGAAGAAAATGCATCCAAGCAATTCCTAAGTCGTCAAGTAGATGTATTTCGTCAAGCCTATGGCCGACGTACGCAAGAGTATCCACGGCAGTGTGTGTTCTTTGGCAGTACGAATCAATATGAATTCCTAAAAGATATCACAGGTAATCGCCGATTTTGGCCTATTGATCTTGAAATGACGACTCCACGAAAGAATATATTCGTTAATCTTCCGGGAGAAGTAGACCAGTTATGGGCGGAGGCCTTGTATCGGTATAAAAGCGGGGAAAGCCTCATTATCGAGGATGACCCGACTGTACTAAAACTGGCTGATGCGGCTAGAGAGGCGCATATGGAATCAAACACCAAAGCAGGATTGATTAATGAGTTTTTATTAATTAAGGTACCTTTAAATTGGAATGTGATGAGTCGTAGTGCCCGGAGGACGTACCTTAGCATGAATGCTAAACCTGCCGAGGGTCAAGAGTTAGTATATCGTGACCGTATTTGTGCAGCAGAGGTATGGTGGGAGTGTTTCGGTAACGACCCAAGCCGAATGAAGAAGATCGAGACCAGGGAAATTAATCAAATACTGGCGGACTCCCCGTACACAATGGGCGGAAGTCAGTTAATGAGATTTGGTGAATATGGACATCAAAGAGGGTTCAGAATCAACGAGTCAAAACTGAAATTATAACGTTAACATTCTCAATTAAGCGTTAACATTCTCAGTATTTTTGTTAACATTAGAATGTTAACGAATTCGGAGAATGTTAACGTACTATGTTAACGCATAAAGTCAGTAATTATCTATATTCATATAGGTTGGTTAACATTGTTAACATTATATACTGGTAAATATCAAAACAAAGAGTTTTAAGAAAAAATACGCCCTTTACAGCCTTAATTTGAACCCTCATATACGCGTATGTAAACATGTTAACGTCTAAAAATTTCAGAGGTGAGAAATGTTAGAAAAGGATATCGAGAGAAAATTAGTTGCAGGCGTCAAACGTTCGGGAGGTAAAGCATATAAGTTTGTATCCCCTGGCAATGTCGGTGTGCCTGATCGTATCGTTATATGGCCGAATGGTGTTATTCATTTCGTAGAATTGAAGACATCCAAAGGTGTACTTTCGAGATTGCAGGGAGCCCAAGCCCGTGAACTTCAAAAACTAAACCAAAAAATATTTGTGTTAAAAGGTGCTGATGCCGTGGCTGGTTATTTGGATCAATTCGCAGAAGAATTCGGGGTGAAAGCGTAATGCAGTTTATCCCGCATGCGTATCAGCGATATTGTATCGACAAGACCGTTAATCAAAATAAGATAGGGTTATTCCTAGATATGGGTTTAGGAAAAACGATTATCACGTTATCTGCCATATACGAATTAAAGTACTCCCGATTCGCCATTCGTAAAGTGTTAATCATAGCGCCTAAGAAAGTAGCGGAGGCTACATGGCAACGAGAAGCACGAAAATGGGACGGTGTAGGTATATTAAGGATATCTACTGTATTAGGTAGCCTGAAAAAGCGTATTAAGGCTTTAAACACACCTGCCGACATATACATCATCAATCGCGAGAATGTAACGTGGTTAGTTGATTACTACAAGAATGCGTGGCCATTTGACATGGTAGTTGTGGATGAATCTAGTTCCTTTAAAAACCACACAGCTAAGCGTTTTAAATCATTAGCCTATATGCATAACCACATCAAGCGTATGGTGTTGTTAACAGGTACGCCAGCCCCTAATGGGTTAATCGACTTATGGGCACAAGTGTATTTATTAGACCGCGGCGAGTCGTTAGGTAAAACGTACACAGGATTTAGAGATTACTATTTCGAGCCCGATCAGAGGTCACGCGAAATGGTGTACTCCTATAAACCTAAATCCGATTCAAATGACAGTATCATGGCGGCAATATCTGGGTTATGTATATCCATGAAAGCCAGTGACTATTTGGAGCTACCTCCAGTCATCAACGATATTAAATATGTGCAGTTAGATTCAAAAGCTAAAAAGGCATACGAAGATATGGAACGCACATCTGTATTAGAGTTGATTGAAGCTGGCGAAGATATCACAGCTTTGAGTGCAGCAGCATTATCTACAAAGCTACAACAGTTAGCGAATGGCGCCGTATATGATGGCGATAGGAATGTTCACGAGATACATGGCTGTAAAATTGAGGCTTTTATGGAACTTGTAGAACAGTTGAACGGCAAGCCTGCATTAGTGTTTTACAATTTTAAACATGACTGTGAACGACTAAAAGCAGCATTAGCTAAGACTAAACTACGTGTCCGTGAGTTAAAGGGTGCCGATGATGAGATAGCGTGGAATGCTGGAGAGATTGATATTCTATTAGCACATCCGGCTAGTACGGCATACGGGCTTAACTTACAAGACGGCGGGAACCACGTAATATGGTTCGGGTTAAATTGGAGTCTTGAGTTATATCAACAAGCTAATAAGCGGCTACACCGCCAAGGTCAAATGGAGAAGGTAATTATCCATCATCTAATATGTGAGGGAACTCGTGATGAGGATATGATGGACGCACTAGCGCAAAAGGACCGGGCGCAGGAATATGTGCTGCAAAGTTTAAAAGCGAGAATTGATAAATACAGAAAGGATGATTAATATGGATCATTTTATAATGGCGGGATTATTCGGAGCTATTGTAATAATAGTGTGTTACACGACTATTCAAGTTATAGATATTGTTGATAAACGAAAATACAAGACTGTGTACGGGTTAACCCCAGGTAGATTGTATGAGCAACCAAATAATCCCCCGCCGCCACCTACTAGGCTATCAGCTAGTGAAGAGCTAAGTCGTTACATAGCGAATGAAGAATTGAGACGTTTCGGAGAAGCAACGAATCGATTTGGTATAAATATGGGAAGAAATATACTAGATAGACCTCATAGACCTTCCAGACCTCCTGAACCTCCTAGACGCATAGATAAGCAATGTGATGATATCAACCATCCTAGTCATTATACACAAGGCGATATCGAGGTTATCGATTACATCGAAGACAAGAAACTAGGATATCGATTAGGTAATGTTGTGAAGTATGTATCCAGAGCTGGGCATAAGGATGATGCTATTAAGGATTTGAAAAAAGCCCGTTGGTATTTAAATCGGGAAATTGCAAAGAGGGAAGAGCATGACAAAAGTCGAGCGTCTACTAATTAACAAAGGGCACTATCTAGATGACACGTATCAACTTGTCATGGATATAGTTAAGGTTGTAGATAATCTCAAAGATAATGTTGCCGAGAGATTAGATGATGACCTGAGTGATGATGCATACGCCATGTGTGAGGAGATGTTCACTGCTGTCGAGCAATGCAAAGCAGACATGGTAGAAGCCATTGAGGATATTGTCGAACGTATGGAGGTAAAGGATGCAAAAGCGTAGGAGTAGGGCAGATGTGATTGTAGGTGCCATACAGTCAGATTTAAGTCTTGCCATCATACGAGCCCGTAATAGGCAACTGAGATCACCTATGCTAGATGATAGAATTCGTGAAAGCGGATACATTGACGGATTACTACGAGCACAGATGATTATCAGTAAATATGGAGATTATCGAGTATGATGGCTAAGGAAGAACTACAAGCTGTCCGCCATACTGAGCAGCGAATGCGTGCGTTAGAGATTCAGCTAGGTGCGATTAACCGAGATTTACATTCAGAAGCTATACAGATATGTGAATCGGGAGATGCTATGCCACGAATTAGTAAGCACTTACAAGAATGTAGGGAGGAACTGAACAGAGAATGGGATGAGTTGATTGATTCTCGAAACAAGGTCAAGCAAGTCATCAACCAAATAGCTGACGGACAATATAGGGATGTATTGAATCTCAGATATATTAATGCATTGCCATGGGAGCAGATAGCTGTCGAGTTAGGGTATTCGTGGCGACAAGTTCACAGACTTCACAAGAAAGCAATCGCTGAATTTGAAAAGATGGCATAGAATGGCACACTCTTAATTTAATATAATGTAAGTGTAGTAGATAGCAGGCAGTGTCTGGCCCGCACAATATGTCTGCCTGCTGCACTGCCCCGGGGTAGACCTTACTTAGTTGAGGTCTACCCTTTTTTATTGAGTATCAATGATAACTCCTAATTGAGAAAATGAAAATTTGGAAAAGGTACTCCGCGGGCGAAAAATGGCCGCTGGTCGCCCCCGCGCGAAGATTGTCTCTGTGTAGGAGAAAAAATCCTGTTGAAAGTTGAATGTCAAGAGACAGAAAGGAGGTCGACAATGGCCGACGCAAAACCGAGAGTCAAATTCAATACCGCAGGCGATTTGCTCGTATCAAGTGCTCAGCTTTGTGACCTTCTACGCGTAACCCCTGAGATTATTTCTAGGCACCATAAATCAGGAATGCCGAAAGCTGCCACAGGTTGGTGGAATCTTAGGGAGGTGCTTGCGTATCTTGGACATGCAAAAGGTGATAAAGCAAAAGACCAATCTGCAGCCACTCGAAAGTTAGTTGCTGAAGCTGACTTAAAGGAATCTAAAGCAGCACGTGAGAAAAAGCTTCTCGAAATATTAGAGGGCGAATATATATCTCGTGCAGATGTCGCCAAGGAATGGTCTGGGCGAGTGCTTGAATTGAAATCGTCATTTACTAAATTGTCGAAACGAATTGCGAGTGAATTCACGGATCCAGAGGAACGGGCGAATGTAGAAAAGGTGGTGAATGACGTTGTCGAAGACTACCTCGAAAGCTACGCGCGTAAAGGCGAGTACACGCCGGAAATCAAAGTCAGTCGAAAAGCAAAGACAAAAGGTTGAATGGTTTCCAGAAGAGCTTGAAGCATTTAAGCCACCAGAACGATATACGGTTTCGGAATGGGCGGATAATTTCAGGGTACTAACAAGTGTATCGGCAGAACCTGGTAGATGGCGTACGAATCGAACGCCGTATCTCAAAGAACCAATGGATAGATTCACTGATCCACTCATTGAAAAAATAGTTCTTTGCTTTGGCGCACAGCTAGGTAAGACAGAAACAGAACTTAACATGATAGGGTATGCGCTAGACCAAACATCATCCCCTACCATGATGGTGTATCCAACAGATGCCATCGCTAAGTTCGCCAGTGATAAGCGCGTACAGCCTATGATTAAGTCCGTCAAATCAATTAGTGACAAGTTTGACGAGAATAGTAAATTGCTGGAGCTAGATTTCAACAACGGCAATTACATGGTGCTTGTGGGGGCGAACTCTCCGAGTAGTCTTTCAAGCCGTTCAATCAAATATCTATTCTTTGACGAAATTGACAAATACCCCGCCTTTGCAGGTAAGGAGGCAGACCCAATCAAACTGGCGACGGAACGTACAAAAACGTTCGTTGATAAAAAAATCGTGATGGTGTCTACTCCTACGGTTGAGTCGGGTAATATTTGGCAGGCGTTCATGAGTGCAAATGAACGCCGACAATATTACGTGCCATGCCCGCATTGTGGTGTGTCACAGACCCTCAAGTTTAAGCAGATAAAATGGCCTGAAGAACACAAAGATAATGCGGACATGATACGTGATACAGCGTACTACGAATGTGAACATTGTGGTGAACGTATTTACGATAAGCACAAAATGGAAATGTTAAGACGTGGCGAATGGAGAGCGGTAAACGAATCGCAAAGTAAAGTCCGCTCAGTATCGTATCACTTATCGTCTATATATTCGCCGTGGGTCACATTCGGAGACGTTGCTTATGAATTTAAAAATTCAAAGGACGCCCCTGCTACGTTGATGAACTTCATCAATTCGTGGCTAGCGGAGCCTTGGAAATCTGCGAAAACTAAAAGCACACAAAATCTCGTGTTTACACAATCAGAAGTTCCTCGCGGTGTTGTGCCACAGCATGCACCATTACTCATTGCATCCGTCGACGTGCAGCAAGATCATTTCTGGTGGGAGGTTAGAGCCTACGCTCACGGTGTATCAAGCTACTTAGTTGATTATGGTCAAGCAAGTAGTTGGACAGATTTAACCGAGATACTCATTGATAGAGAATATCCATCAGAGTATGGGGAGGCCCGTAAGATTGTGAGAGCCGGTATCGATAGTGGCTACCGAGCGGACGATGTATATCAGTACTGCGCACAGTACCCAGAAGTATGTGTGCCAGTTAAAGGTGATTCTTCGCACAGTCCTCTAGCGCCGCCTTATAAGATGAGCAGCATCGAGAAGGGCGTCATCGGAGGCATGAAGCTGTACGTAGTGAATACCGATTACTGGAAGGACTTTATATTTGCACGTATGGTACGTCCGGCTAATGAGCCCGGCACAATTCATTTATTTAAGGATTGTCCTGAGGAATATTCGGAGCACCTTCGTTCGGAGGAAAAGCAGGAAATCCGAAATGTAAAGACCGGTGCAGTTACAGTGCAATGGAAACCGTTAACCAGTCATCCAACAAATCACTTATTGGATACATGTGTATACAACGCCATGGTGGCGGATTCGGTAGGCGTTAAATACTTACCCGAATATGATCCGGATACTGATGAGGAGGAAGACGATACGGATGATGAAGACTTTAATGCAGATAGTAGAGGTTGGTTTAGCTAAGAAGGAGGTGAGACCATGAGCGCAAGAGAAGACTTGGAGCGTATTCAAACGATAATCGAGGAAATCGAGACGAATGGATACGCCGAGATGTCTGTAGGCGGTAAGCGTTTTAAGACACATGACCTACCGACATTATACGCCCGTGAACGTGAGCTAATGGCTCGCGTTGATGATGAGGAAGGTAATAGTACGACATCCTACGTGTCATGGGAGCGGCGATGAACATACTCGATAAGGTAATAGCGTATTTCAATCCAGAGCGTGCTGCTCGTAGGGCATATTTCCGTAGTTCGCTTGAACGTGGGTATGATGCGGCGTCAACAGATCGATTAAGTGGAGACTGGATGCCCGTATTTGGTACGGCTGAACAGGTAGCATCGGGCCAACGTGATTTGATCCGTGGCCGCGCACGTGCAGCAGAACTTAATAGTGACCTCGCTGAAAGTGTTGTATTGGCATTACTACGAAACGTAGTAGGTACCGGTATAAAACCGCAGTGCAAAATCAAGACCCGCGCAGGAAAGCTGAATGAAAGACTCAATAAGAAAATTGAGGAGGCTTGGGCTGACTGGGTGGATAAAGAGAACGCGGATATTCGAGGAATATCTACGTTCTACGAATTGCAGGAGATGGCCCTGCGCCGTATGGTCTATGATGGGGAAATCCTAGTTAATATGACCTCCGAAGGCGCAGATATACCACTATCATTACAGCTTATCGAGGGCGAGAATATCGGAGCCGTATCGGTAAGCGAGAATGGCAACAGTATTGTTAATGGCGTAGAAGTTAATAAATACGGAAGACCAATAGCCTATCACGTATTCCAAACAGACCCATTAGGAATACGGTCGTTTAACGAGGCAAGGCTGCCAAGTAATAGGGCTTTTCTATTACATAAGCCTCGCAGACCTAGTGAACTGCGCGGGGTTAGTATGTTAGCCCTCGTATTAAAGCGTATTCATGATGTAGATGAATACATGGATGCTGACCTTATAGCGGCTCGTGTAGCGGCATGTTTCGGCGCGTTTGTGACGAGTAATACTGGAAATACCCCAATGATTGCCAACAAAACAGATGGCAAAGGCAAGAAAGTCCGCTCGATGGCACCAGGGATTATCCAGCATCTACGTGCCGGTGAATCTATTTCGTTTGCGGAGCCTAAGCGAAATGCAGGAACCGCATCAGAATACTCAGCGACTCAAACAAGACGCATAGCGTCGGGCATGGGTCTAAGCGCGGACATAGTGACGCGCAATATTAGTGGTAACTTCTCCGCAGCTCGGCAGAATATGCTGGAGGACCAGCAATCATTCAAGCAGATGCAGCGTTTTATAATTGAGCATTTTTGCATGCCTGTATGGCGGGCTTTCATTGAAGCATGCTACCTAAAGGGAATTATCCCGGCCAATGACTATGCGGCGAACCCAAAACTTTACAAAAAAGTAGCGTGGTTAGCTCCAGGCTGGTCTTGGATTGACCCTGTTAAGGAAGTTAATGCTAACAAGGAAGCCATTAAGGCAGGACTCACAACGCTCGAGGACGTATGTAGTGCATCTGGTAAGGACTGGGAAGAAGTACTCGAACAGCGGAAGCTGGAACAGGACCGCATTAAGGAATTGGGTGTTGCCCTTGATATGAATGGGGACATAACGAATCTAGCGGATGATAACGCCACTGATATGAAAGGAGATGATAGCTAGTGGGGAAATTTGCGAAGAAGCAGCTCTTAGGTAAATATGCCCGAGAGGCGCAAATTACAAATATCGAAGCGAACGATGATCGTACCGTCGAATTGTCCTTCTCCTCTGAAGAGCCATATGAAAGATGGTTCGGAACGGAGATATTGTGTCATGACGACGAATGCATTAACCTAGACCGCTTTAATAACGGTTTGGGTACGGTGCTATTCAATCACGACCGTGATGCAGTAGTCGGACACATCGAGAATGTGTGGATTGAAGACAATCGCGGCAAAGCAATCGTTAAATTTGACGAGGACGATGAGTCTGAAAAGATTTATCAAAAAGTGTTAAAAGGCACGCTACAGGGCGTGAGTGTCGGGTATTCCATAAGCCGATACGAGGAATTAATTGATTCCGATTCTAAAAGCTCCAATGGTCGGTTCACTGGTCCGGGTTATGTAATCACAGACTGGGAGCCGTTGGAAATTAGTATTGTATCTGTCCCTGCGGATCCAAGTGTAGGGGTAGGCAGAAGTGTAGATGATAATGAGGAGGAACCTATGAAAGGTGATGCAAAAGCAAAAGGCACTGAGCAAAACGTGCCACAAGTAGTACCGGAAGTACCAGAGTCCGGAGTTAAAGGTTTTAATGCGGATGACGCTAAAAGATTGATTGCGGCAGAACGTGAACGTGTATCCACAATCACAAGTCTATGCCGTGATTTCGAAGTTGATGGTGTAGATGAATTTATCAAATCCGGCAAATCTGTTGCCGAAGTTCGTGAGGCTGTAATGGATGCGTTGCGTGAACGCAATAAACCAGTATCTGTTAAAGTCGGCGAAGCAGATTCTGATAAGTTCCGCATGGCTATGCAGGACGCTTTGATGATGTCTATTGGCATCCCCGTTGCAAATCCTGCACCAGGCGCGAATGAACTTCGTTCTATGTCCTTGATGGAATTAGCACGTGAGTCTATAGTTCGTGAAGGTCTAACTGTTAATTACTCCGATCGATTGGAATTAGCTCGTGAAGCTATCAACTCCACATCCTCTTTCCCAATCGCGTTGTCTAATGTAGCAAATAAAGCCTTGATGCAAGGTTATGAAACAGCACCATCTACATTTGCAACTTGGGCGGGGAAAGGCAGTAATCGTGACTTCAAACCTGCAAAACGTTTTTTACTTTCCGAAGCAGCTGAATTGAAACTTGTCCCTGAGGGCGGACAATTCAAGGATTCCCAAATGAGCGAAGCAGGTACGAATGTTAGTGTATTGACATTTGGACGTACGTTCAGCTTAACACGACAAGCTATTATTAATGACGATTTGGGTGTATTTAACGATATTTCTTCTAAATTCGGTCGTGCAGCAAAAAATAAAATCAATAACATGGTATATGACCTTTTAAGTGGCAATACTGTGTTAGAAGACGGAAAGGCCTTATTTAGTGCAGACCGTAAGAACTTGGCAACTACAGGCTCCGAGTTAAGTGTTGTATCTTTAGCTGCAGGTGTAGCGGCTATGCGTCGTCAAAAACATATTGGTGAAAATCGCAATTTGAATATCTCACCTACATATTTGATTGTTCCACCTGAGCTCGAAGCATTAGCATATCAAGTAGTTAAATCTGTGGTAGACCCTGCTCGTAGCAATGATACAGTCAACCCATTCAGTGGTCGATTCACTATCGTCGTAGATGCGGCATTAACGGATCCGCATGCTTGGTATTTGGCATCTCGTCCTACAGATGTTCAAACTATCGAAGTAACGTACTTAAATGGTGTTGAAACGCCTCGAATAGAATCACAAACGGGCTTCAAGGTTGACGGCATCGAGTACAAAGTAGCAATCGATTGCAACGCAACAGCAATCGACTTCCGCGGCTTGTACAAAAATCCTGGTAAATAATTAGTAATTGATTAGGAGGTAAATAGATATGGCTAAATTCATTCAAGAACTAGACCGCGTCGATTTTAAAAATACAACATCCGAAATGATTGAAGTAGGGGACATTGTGCCTATCGGTAAAATGCACGGTGTGGCAATTACAAACATTGGTCCTAATTCAATCGGTGCAGTTAAGGTAACTGGTTGCTTCGAAGTAGCGGCATTAACATCTGATTCTTTTGCGGTAGGTGATACTGTGTATTTTGACAAAGATCAAAAGCGAGCATCTAAGACGGACACTAACCCAGTATTAGGCGTGGCTCTCACAGAAAAACGCCCAGGTACTACAGTGTTGGAAGTCGCACTTATACCTAATGTAGAAAAGTAAAGTAATATAAGGGCGGGCATACGCCCGCCTACTCCATAGGAGGTAATGCACTATGAAATTAGGATATAAGCCTAATGCACTGCTTTCTGTATTTGGCGAAAAGATTACTTACAAGGGCCAGTCCATAAAAGCTAGCGTGGAGATTGGTGAATATGACGGCAAAGGATCTGGGTTTGTCGATAAAGCATTAGCTGATAAAGCTCAGATTTGGGTGCGTGCTAAGGATGTTCCTGAACCACGATCAAAAGACGAAGTGTATATCAATGGCGAGAAATGGTACGTTGATCACATTTCCAACTTCGACGGTACAATGTATTGTTTGGAAATCGTCCATAACGTGAGGGCGGTGAGACCGTAATGAGTAACGAGCCTATTACGATTACAGACACAGCCACACCGTATCTGAATTTCATCGCGGAAACCAAACCAGATTGGATGCGTAAAGCGTTAAAGTCAACAGGTTGGATGATGCAAAAGGAAATTAAGCAAGGCATTCGGTCGGGTGCACCAGGTGGACGTAGATATCCTAACTTCATGGCACCGGCTCGCAGGGCGGCATTTGAGTCAGCATTTGGTGCGAAACTTCGGAAAGCTTATCAAAGCGGAGGACGGGCAGAACGGGAAGCCTGGGGCTCGAAATCGCGAAATGCCTTACTTGATATGGGAATTAGCGCCAGGACAATCGGCTACAGTCCTCTCGGTAAGCTATCGAATGCAGTCGGATATCAATATGACAAAGGCAAGCAATCCGTCCGAGTTGGGTGGTTATCCAATTCGGCAAAACGATTGGGTGAACGAATTGAAGAGGGGTACACTAAGCAGATTACAGAGCCTATGCGCAAGAAGTTATTTGCTGCCGGTGTACCGTTACCAAAAGGAAAATCGATGTTCAAAATTCAGCCACGTCATACGTATGGTCCTATGAAAGCTGCGTTACAGCCTAAATTGAAACCTTATATCGAAAATAAGATAGGCGACTACGCTATTTATGGTCCAGCTGCACAATCCGCATCTCGACGTAGCTATAAGGTAAGGTGATATTAAATGTTACAACAAACAATCCCCATGTCACGTATAGTGAACCGATGGGCGGAAGCCTTATCGACAGATGAAGGATTAAATAAATTTTGTAATGACAAATACGGAAAGCCGGCGCAACTGTATGTCGGTTATGACGATGTTGACGCCCCGCTTGAAGATGACTGCCCTTGCATCATATTACTGCCAAGTAGCAAGCAAGAAGGATTTAACGACGAATATCACTATTCGTTGATGATTGTCTGGGGTATTGTACATAAAGGCGCAATTCGCGATAAGAATATCATTCGATATGATGGGGCCCTTGAATCAGATAATTTAGGGCAGCTAATTATCGAGTGCATCTGCAGGGTCAATACGGCGTTCCCGGTTATCGATATAGATTATGAATTGGATAGCATGAACTGGCGTCCTGTATTTACTGGGCGCCTGACAGCTACTATTACCATCCCGCATGTAATCGGCGGGAATATTGAATATTAAAGGAGGAAATGCATATGGCAACAGCAAAACGTGCACAGGGTTCTCAGTCCCATGTGGCGATTGCGTTTGAGGCGGATTTTGGTACAACGCCATCCACTGGTGGTGTAATCACGCCAATCATTTCTAGCTCCGTGAAAGCTAGTCAAAATTTAAACGATTCCACCGTAATACGTGGCGATCGTAATCCTGCAGCGCCATTCCGTGGCAACATTGACACGTCCGGTAGTTTGGTCGTGCCTGTTGGTGTAGTCGACATCGGCTACTGGCTAAAAGCTGCATTTGGTCAACCGACTTCTAATACAACTGGCCAAGCGCCAAATAAGAAGTCTGAGCATGTGTTTAAAATCGGTAACACAATGCCGTCGTTAACTATTGAGCAGGGGTACCCTGATGTTAACGTGTTCCAGCAATTTGCTGGCGCACGAGTTAGTAAATTAGGATTTAAGTTCGGCGGCGATGCCGAATTAACTGCATCCGTTGATGTGATGGGCTGTAAGGAAACATTAGCGGCCACTACATTTGATGCTGCAGCAAAAGCAGTTAATTTCTTACCGTTCCAAAACCTAAACGCAACAATTAAAGAAGGCGGCGTTACGGTGGCCAACATTTTAAGTTGCGATATCAACTTTGATTTTGGCTTGGATGGTGATTCTTACGCTATCGGCGGTAAAGGCTTTAGAACATACATCGACCCAGGTATTGTGTCAATTTCTGGGACGATTAAAGCATTCTTCCAAAATAAGGATCTTTTAAACAAAGCGGTTAACGGTACGGAATCCAGCTTGGAATTGCGACTTGAACAAGATGACTGGTCGCTTACATTCAAATTGCCTGAACTTGTGTACGAACGACAATCTCCAGGCATCGATGGTCCTCGTGGCGTCAATATTGAATTGCCGTTTAAAGCATACTATCGTGCAGATGCCGGTCGCTCTGCATCCATCATTACATTAGTTAATAATCAAGAACAATACTAGGAGGTGCCAACATGGCATTTGAAGATATTAAATTAAGAGGTTTAACATTTGCTGAGCGTAGCGAATTGATTAAGGCTGAATTAGATCCGTTATACACACCTCTTCCGGAAGAAACTCCTGAACCGGCTAAATTATTGTGGTATCGCGATTTAGCCGAATGGATTATGAAAAATGTGTATAAGATGTCTGATAGTGAAATCGCAGAAGCACCTAACGATGGCGTTATGGAATTAGCAATTGAAACTATGCGTTTCACTAATGAAAAAAAGGCTGAAATCGAAAAAAACTAATTGATGCGTGGAGTTGGCTCAACTCCGACAAACCAAAATACTGCTCTGATTGCATCAAGATGCAACGCGAGACTAAACAGAATTTTGACTGCTCGGAGTGTGAGTTCAATTCCCCGCACCAATTAGATGGAACGAGACAAGCAATGCGAGTATACAATGCTAGTCGTATGCAACGACGATGGCATTCAGGCGGTATTGCTGGATTCGATATGCCTGCGGTGTTAGAAGTGGCGAAGGCTTACGGCATCGAGCCACTACCGCACCTTATCGATTTGCTTATAATCTTGGAAGCTAAAGAGTTGGAGGTGGCGCACAAGAATGGCCAATAATTTAATTGATATTGTCGTTCAGCTGACAGATAAAAATACGGAAGCCGGACTCAAGAAAATTACTGCAAGTGCCGAAGGCGCCAAATCCGCTCTTGGCAAAATGAAGAATGACCTCATGGCGATAGGTGCCGGTGTTGGTGTTGTAGGCATCGGTGCCAAACTCGCAAAGGAAGCTATTCAGTGGGATGTAGCCGTTAAGAAGTTATCCGGTATCACAGGGGCAACAGCAAAAGAAACCAGTGAGCTATTAGCAGTAGCCAATTACATGGGGATTGCTATGGAGGATAGTGCTGGGGCATTCGCTAAGTTTTCAAAGAATGTTGGGGCGGCCAAAGAGAAAATGGAAGTCGCTCGGGCAGAGGGAAAACTCGGTACTGATATATTTAGTAAATTAGGCTACACGCTTGAACAGATTCAAGGTAAGAATACCGTTGAAGTGTTCAAGATGATACAGGAACGTCTAAGAGGCATGAAGGACGGGGCTGAGAAGACGCGTGTCGAAATGGAACTCTTTGGACGTACCGGGTATCAAATGCACGCCATGCTTAACATGTCCGCTGAGCAGATGGACAAAGTGGCTGAACGTGCCAAAGCAATGGGGCTTATCATTGACGACGAGACTGCAGCTAAATCTGCAAAGCTAAATCGGGAATTGAAAGATTTGGAAAATACGGGTAAAAGGCTTGCAGTATCCATCGGACATGAGTTAGTTCCTGTATTTAACGACTACGCAAAAGGTGTATTAGACGTCGCTAAAGAATTCGAGTCGATGACCGCTGAGCAAAAGGAAGCTATCGGCGGAATTGTTAAATTCGGTGCAGAAGCCGGAGCAGTAATCGTAGTTATGCGATCACTAACCAGTGCACTCGGATTTATGCGGTTAGCCACACTTGCGGCTGCAGGGCCGTGGGTAACATTGGCTACAGTAATTGGACTTGCTGGGAAAGCACTACTTGATTTCCGATATAACGAACAGACAAAAGCATCTTATACTGGCGTAGAAGTTGACGGTAAACGTATTCACAAGAATACTAATTCCACTACAGGTATGAGCCAAGCCTACATGGATAAGCATGATACTCGATATTGGATTGAGGATAGTGCGTGGCTCGGACTCGTAAAGAATGACCGCTTAGCTACAAAAGAAGAAGGCGCTAGAATCGATGCGGCTTTAAAGCAAAAAGAAGAGGCGGATGCTGCAAAAGCGAAACTCGATGAGGAACTCGCAAAAGCAAAAGAGGACCTTGCTAACGGTGGAGGTTTAACCAATACCGAGGCTATTAATAAGGCAAATGAGGAAGCAGCAAAGGCAGCCAAAGCCCAAGAACAGGCTGCAAAGAAAGCACAGCAAGCCGCCGAGAAGTTAACGAGTGCCGTGGAGCGTATGTCTGAACTATATCGGTCTCTTACTTTGCAAAGTCTGCAAATTGACGGCAGTCAATACGAAATCGATAAGCTAACTGCCAAGAACCAGTACGAAGCTAACAATAAGAATATCCGTGATATTATCCGCTCTGTTTCTGGATTGAGCGGAGGCGTTACTGGAGAAGCTGTAAGCGTACTGGACGCAGCTAACGAGCAACTCGGTAAGGCATACGAGTTAGGCGCAGATGGTACATGGGCAACAGATTGCGGCAAGCTATTCTCTGACTCTGTACTTCAAGCGTTTGGTAAGGATGTACCGCGATATGTTCCATCTATCATGGACGCAGCAAGAGCCGCTGGTGCTTGGCATGATGAGGACGATGGATACGTTCCTAAAGCCGGAGACGGGGTGGTTGTACTTGGCGATAATCATATTGTAATTAGTAACGGAAACGGCGGATATACTGGCGCTAATTCAAGCACAGGTGTAATTGCTAAACCATCTGTTACAGGCGATTTTGGTGCTATTACAGGGTATGTAGACACTAGCTTATTAGCAGGTGCTTCGAGTTATATGGCTGATACAGCAGGTAGTGCGGCAAATGCCAAGAAGCTTGCTGAGTCTGACCTAACTGCTTCCGTTCGTGCTAAAAACGAAGAGCTGTATCAAAAGAGATTAGCCGAAGCACAACGAAATCAGACTATCCGTGTTCGCAAGATGAACGAGGATATTAAGAAACTTGATCTCGAACGCACAGGCGACCGCTTACAATTACTCAAAGCTGAAGCTGAAGCACAAAAAGCGCAAATTGATGATAATGTTCGTGAGTACACAAAAGCGGTAGGCGATAAGGAACTCGCTGAAAAGAAAGCTCAAGCAGAGCGACTAAAAGTGGCGTCTGATACTGAGCAGAAAATCAGAGAGTTGGCGTACACGCAAACGAGTGAAACCGTTGACCACTTAACCAATATGGTTGCGCTTGGTCGCTTATCTCGCAGTGATGCGGACGCACTACTTGCTGAAGAGCTAAAGACCTATATTGACTATGCGCGGAGTGAAGTCAATGAGGCCCAGTTAACGGCTACTCAAAGACTGCAGATTGAAAAGAACCTATTGGAGTCTCAGCAGAAGTTATGGGAGCTTGCAGGTCGTAGTCTTAAAACAAGCTTACAAGAAGCTGCTCGACAATATAAGCAAGAGACTACCAATTATGCTGATTTAGCGAAATCTACTTTTGATAGTACGATGAGCTCTATTAATTCTGCGTGGACAAATAATCTCGAGGCTATGGCAACGGGAACGAAGTCGTTTAGTAAAGGAATTAAGGACATATTCAAGGATATGACGAACGCCATTATTAAGATGATGATTCAGTTAACGTTCCAACAATACATCATGCCTAAGTTGCAAGGATTATTTGGTGGTGCAGTAAGTGGTATTGGCTCACTAGGTGCTGCAAAAGGGACATCGTCCTTTGCCGGCGGTAGTTCGTTTAGTTCTGCATTTACAGGAAATCGATTCGCTGCCGGAGGAAAAACGAATCCAGGGCTTATGCTGGTTGGTGAAAACGGACCGGAACTATTACAGTCCTCTGGATCCCATCGTATTTACACAGCAAGCGAAACTCGTAGATTGGTAGGTGGTGGAGCTACAAGTAATAATGTGGTTGTTAATATCGTTAACCAATCCGGACAAGAACTTGAAAGCAAGCAGCAGAACTCTCGGTTTGATGGTGAGAATTATGTTATCGATGTAGTAGTTCGTGCTATGGAATCAAACAAAGGAGGTATGCGTGACGCCATCAAGGCATCCGCAGTATAACTATGGCAGTATTTCCAGATATTCGATGGCCGATATATCCAATTCAGGAGACTACTCCAGATATTTCGTATAAAGGCCAAGTTGAAAACATGACGCTAATCACAAGGAAGAAGACGACAAAGACCCGGCGGACATATTCCGTAGGGTACAAGTTACCAACAGCTGATTATTATAAACTTCGGTCATTCTTCGATGAAGTCAACTGCTCTGGTATATTTGCTTGGGTTCATCCGGAAACACGGGAAACACTAAATGTACGATTTGCTGATCAGTTAGACTTTGCGGCGAATGATTACGGAGTGTGGATGGGAACCGTGAAATTACAGGAGGTATAACATGTTACCGCTCTCAACGGCATCGATTTTAGAGAAAAACCAAATATCGGCCACAGGTGTGTGGTTAATGCTGTTAGAAATATCCTATAAAGGGGATACGATTCGATTGGTATACAATACGGAGAATATCCAATTTCAAGGCAATACCTATATCGCATTTCCATTTACCATTCAAGATGTCACCGAGAACGCAACGGATTTGCCTAATATTAAGTTATCTGTATCTAACGTTACTCGGACAATCCAGCGTATGGCAGAGTCTAATAATGGATTCACTGGAGCCAATGTCATCATTCGTGTAGTGAATACGAACATACCTGATGTGTGCGAGCAAGAGGAGCATTTCGTAATTACGGGAACTCATGCAAACGCAGAATGGATGGAGTTTACACTGGGTACTGACTTTAGCTTTACTCGACGCTTCCCATTAATCCGTGTGATGAAGGATTTCTGTCCGTTCAAATTTAAAGGGGTTCAGTGTGGATATAAGGGTCACGAAAATCAATGCAATAAAACCCTAGCGCGATGTCGTGAATTGGGGAACAGTACACGATTTGGCGGAGAACCTACTATCCCGCAAGGAGGACTGTATGCATCCAATAAGTGATTTGACTGATATGATAGGTACCCCATTCTCGGAAATGAAATGCTGGGATGTAGTTGTTGAGGTATATCGGCGTAGTGGAATATCACTACCCGAATATACCCAAATCCAAATGGATGAATGGCGCGAGGTTCGTGAGCCAATGCCAGGGAGTGTTTTGGTATTTGCGCTATATGGTAAAAATCTCGATCATGTAGGGGTTTATCTTGGTGAAGGTAAATTTATACACGCTACTGAACACAGTGGCACCTGTATAGAGCATATATCAAAATACGTGCCTCGATTGAAGCACATTTATGAAAGGAAGGAGTAGCAGATGGTTAATGTAATCATTGTAAATAATCCGTTCAAGCCAGAGCAACGGGATACAAAATATTTGCCATTTAAACAGGGCAAGTCTATCAGCTATTACTTCAGTGCACCTGGTGAATGGGCGTACTCAGTAAATGGACATGAAGCAGCGCCTGATACAGTTGTGAACGATGAAGACTACATTGTAGTAATGCCCCGAGTTGAGGGTAAATTCTTTGGTGTTCTTCTATCAATCGGGATGGCTGTATTTACCGGTGGTATCGCTTCGGGTGCTATCTTTGGTATACAAAGCTTAATTTGGCGGTCAGTAATTGCTATGGCGGTAGGGATGATAGGTAATGCTATCATTTCAAAGTTAACTGCCCCTAAGGTTGACCGTTCGAATTCCGAACAGTCAAATACATATGGCTGGGGAGGTACTGAAACTGTTACCGGACAAGGTTACCCTTTAGCCGTTACGTATGGCCGAATGAAAAGCGCTGGGTTATTATTATCCCGCCATGTAATTAGTGATGGTGAAAAGCAATATCTTAATCTCTTATACTGTGCCGGTGAGGGCGAGTTATCAAAGATAGAAGATATTCGTATAAACGCTAACCCAATCAGTAATTATAAAGATGTGCAGGTGGATATCAGAAAGGGCACAAATGACCAAACAGTTATCCAAAATTTCAATGATAACTTTGCGGATCAATCCCTAAACTATGAATTGACTGAATCATGGAATACGCAACAGGTACAAGGCGATGCGTGTGACGCGATAGAGTTAACTGTTGGATTCCCAAACGGATTATATTATTCAAATGATAGCGGCGGCGCTGACCGTACGTCTGTCACGTTGAAAGCAGAAATCCGTAAGGTAGGCGATGAGTCCTGGCAGGCATTACCTTTAGCAAATCAAAAAGGCATGGCCGGTCACATTAAGCGTCGGGATGCGTGGAACTTTATTAAGTCAGACAATAGCGTGACGAATACATCTGATTACGCAGGACGAATTGAAGAGGCGACAAATAATGCGTTTTATCGTGTATTTCGATTCGACAATCTCGAAAAGGCTCGCTACGAAATTCGTATGCGATGCAGTGCGAAAGATGGGAAAAGCCTGCGTCATGTTAATAAGGTCTACTGGGTACAACTAACTCAAATTATATATGACGATTTCGTGCATCCAGGGAAAGCCCTCATTGGAATTAAGGCTTTGGCCACATCTCAACTAAGTGGAACTGATCCAAAAGTGACATGGATTCAAGAACGTTCAGAGGTGTATGTGTTCAATCCGTATATCAATAAGTACGAAGCTCAACCAGCGGATAATCCGGCATGGGCTGCATATGATTTAATCCACATCTGCCGTAAGATTGGCGGTGAATATATTGTATTCGGACAGCCCCATATGCGCCTTGACTATAACGCATTTAAGGCATGGGCGGATAAGTGTAAAACGAATGGGTTTACATTCAATTATATATACGACACCGCTATGCGATTATGGGATGCGTTAAAGTATCCAGAGGCAGTAGGTCGAGGGAAGGTAATTCCTGTAGGAACCAGGTTCACATGCGTTAGCGATTATCAATCTACACCGGTACAGTTGTTTACTGTAGCCAATATCAAACACGGCAGCTTTACTGAAGAGTTTCAAGGTGTGGAGGCTAGGGCTAACTCTGTTGAAATATCGTTCCTTAACAAGGATAAGGATTATGAGCGAGACGTCATTCCGGTATATGGTGACACTTACGACGAGTCGGATACACTAACAAATCCGGCACAAGTTGAACTCATGGGGTGTACTAGCCTTGAACAGGCATATAAACACGGTAAGCATTTCTTGCGATGCAATAAATATGAAATACGTACTGTGACAATAGAGGCGTTTACGGATGCCATAGCGTGCACGGTAGGAGATATTATTCTAATACAGCACGACATACCTGAATGGGGCGAGGGCGGTCGTGTGGTTGCGGTAAGTGGCCAGACGATTACACTCGACAAGGAAGTGTCGGTACAACCAGGGAAGAATTATCAGTTGCTGATTCGTAGCAACGCTACGGATATCGTCTCTACGTTTAACGTAGTAAATGTATCGGGTTTCAATGTGATTGTTAAAGAGGCTATACCAGTGCAGCCTGATGCGGTATATGCATTCGGAGAGATTTCTAAATCGGCTAAGCCATTTCGGGTGTTGGCTATTACAAAGACGCTATCAGAAATGACTCGTAAGATCCAATGCATGGAATACTATCCAGAACTCTATGTATCAGATGATGGCACGGTGCCAAGTATTGATTATACGAATCACGGTGCATCTGATATTCAATCAGTAGGGTTAGTGAGCGATGTCTATGGTGCTAACGGCATCATGTACTCACGTATAGGTGTAACATGGCAGTTACCTCGCGATGGAAAAGTCTCAAATGTAGTCGTGAATTACCGAAATGTAAAGAGCGATACGTGGACATATGTTGGAAACTACCCAGCATCCACAAACGCTACCACAATATCCGATGTGCTGCTAGGCGCGAACTATGAAGTACGCGTGCAGGCAATTAATGATTTAGGGCAGCTTACTACAGGTGTCACTAAATCGATTAATATACCCAAAATGCAAGCACCGGAGGATGTGCAAAATTTGCACGTACTCAGTCGATACAATCAGACTGCAGATAAAAGCGTGTATTACGACTTACAAGTACTATTTGATCCACCTAGTAATCCGGCTAACTTTGATGTGGCGGAGGTTTGGTATATGCTAACCGCTAAAAGCGGAAAGCCTGTGCCAGGGCAAGAATGGCAGTACGCTGGCAGTAGTAATAGTCAGGTTATTATCAAATCATTAGGTCCAGGTGAGGAGTATAGAATCAAAGCGATTTCGGTTGACCGATTTGGTAACCGGGCAGAAACAGCTCAAATGGTTGATGTGATAGTCAAACCGATGGACGCGATACCTGATATGCCTAGCAACTTCGGTATTACTTTCGGTAGAAATGCCACCGCATCATGGGATGAGGTACTGAATGCTGACGTCGACTATTACGAATTACGTACCGATAATAATCCTGGTAAAGATACGAATGCTTTATTGGCAAGAGTTAAAGGTACCTCTGCTGTACTTACCCTATCTAAACGAGCGGATACTGTTTATTTATATGCTCGCAGCACGTTGGGCAAATACTCGACTGCAGCAATGTACGAGTATAACGTTCCGCAGTTGGCCGCGCCTAATCTTGTAGTAAAAAGCCAGTTAGGTGGATTTAATCTTTACTTCTCTACTAAGCCGGCACAAGCATACGCAATCAGATGCCACGTGATCGGAGATGAACGCACCGATGATTTTGAAACTACTAGCACCATGCTGACATATTCGAACTCAGCCGGAATATACCGGATACGTTGCTCGTTTGTTGATGTGTTCGGAGATGGACTTGTTAACGAGAAGCAAGTCGTGATTAAGACACAAATTGATGCGAGCTTGCTAGACCTTGAGTCTCTTGGATTGAATAAAGTTGATGAGCGAATTAAAGAGCTTGATAAGAAATTCAATAAGAATTCTGAAGAGACCACTAGAAGAATTACGAATTTGGCGTCACATACGGAATCTCGCATTACTGAGTTAGCTGGTAGCATTGATTTGCAAGTTAAAAAAAGTATTGGTGAGATTGATGGTGGTGAGTTGGTATCTCGCATTAACCTCAGTCAGTCCGGAGTATACATTGCGGGGAAATTGATTCACATCACTGGAGCGACTAAGTTCGACGATAACGTCATTGTTAATAAGATGATTCAGGCTAACGCAGTTACTGCCGACAAATTACATGTTGATAGTTTATCGGCGGTGTCCGGTACAATCGGGTTACTTCGTTCGAAAGAGACGGGCGCTCGTGTTGAGATTCAGGATAATCTTATTACAGGCTTTGATGATGATAACAACCCTCGGATTAAGCTTGGATGCTGGTAGGAGGTATTATGGAACCGCATGTATTAGCTTATGATGCTAACGGCAATATCATACTAAATCTCAAGGAAAGGCTCACGCGTATCGAGGGGCGGATATATGTATCTGACATCCCAAATCGACGTCAACAAATTACTGTGAATGGTTTACAGTCTGGGCAACATGTCTGGGCCGCAGCCATGGGGCAGTACTTAGTGGCAGAGGTTAGGGGCAATGTCATAACATATTATTTTGCGGTGTCCCAGGATGAATATAATATCAATCGTCAATTTAAAGATCTTACATATGAAGGGTGGTTGGCGTATGGAATTTATTAACATCCAGAATAAAGAAGGTGTCACGATTATAAACGATACCTATGATAATCTAGTATATCTTAGCTTTCCTAAACAAAAAGATGCAGTTCTTTACACTGGGGCAATGAGGGGGATAACGCCAACAGTTCAAATTCCACTCAAGCCCGCAGCTTACACTCCTATGATGGTACCTACAAGTAAATTCCAATACGGATATATCGCAGGGGAGGCTAATGTAATCCAGGTCTTTTATGTCACTAATTACGCATATCATGGTGATGCACCTCTTATAGCAGTATCAGTTCCACAAGGATATGAATTCGCAGCTCAGTGGGTTCATAAACGTCGTGAACGATTAATGGTGCTGGTAGTGGATGTAATTAAGCCAGGCGAAAAGGTAACGCAAGCAATGGTTGATGAAGTGAAAGCCGGCATCAAGTTTTATTGCTTCGGCTATTTCGAGGATGTTGTGGCTAATGCAAATACACCTCGTATTCGATTTGTTGACAAGGTAGGAAGTAGTAAGCCTAATACGGCATTGCAAGTGCTTGGCCGTCACAAGTACTATAAAGCATCCTGGGTAGCAGATTACAATCTGCAGAATGATGTGATATATGATAGCCGCATCAGGTACCTACGCATAATCGATCACTATGCGCATGATTGGTATAACCAGTTATCAAACTACGTTCCGGATACTTTTACAAACATGGCCCGTGATCCAAAGACTTATGGCGTCAAGGTTGCGATTATACCCATGTCTGTAATCGATGTATCCGTTTGGGGGCCCAATATCAATAACGGAGATAAAAAGTCACACACGGGGCGAGTGTGGCAAACGTTCAGATTTCACGATGAGAGTACCGTATCGCTGAAATCGTATCAGTTCATTGATTGGAATACAGTCACCACGTATCCTGTAGGTTGCTCGGGTAAAACCACATCTCAGTATTTGGTGGTCGATGTGACCGGGTACGATAAACAAGGTACGATTCCATTCAATTAAGGGAGATGATAAATAA
Organism: Veillonella parvula; assembly: GCF_032550495.1. Taxonomy (GTDB): domain Bacteria; phylum Bacillota; class Negativicutes; order Veillonellales; family Veillonellaceae; genus Veillonella; species Veillonella parvula_G. The sequence continues at coordinate 106,340 of NZ_JAWFZJ010000001.1, forward strand.
TGAATGTAAAAGATATAGACCTCAATATTGGCGAGGATTTCGGGATAGTTTACGCAGTCCAAGATGACAATGTGGATTTGACAGGGTTTAAGTCAGTATTCGCCATACGAAAGCGAGCAAGTGGTCCGCTTGTTATTAAAGTGCAAGGGGTAGCATCTGGGAAGATTGCGACATTCAATATTTCCGGAAAGGATACCCTAGAAATTAAGTCCTTTGGTGAGCATGTGTATGATGCTTTTGCATATAAGGAATCGGAGCCTAGCCGATACTACAAACTGGGCATGGGGGTAGTCAACATAATTCAGGATGTGGCCATGCATGATTAGAGGAGGAATGTATTATGCAAAACAAAGTGTTACCAGTAAGAATTGAAAGTCCGATTAAAGTAGAGGCGGAAGTAAAAGCAACCATGGTAGGTGATAATGGAAAAAGTGCTTATGAAATCGCTTTAGCACATGGATTCGTAGGAACCGAGGAGCAGTGGTTGGAATCCTTAAAAGCAAAGCTGCCTAACTTATCAGGAGTTATGTCAGCACTTCAAGGTAAGAACATTCTTATTAATAGCGGTACCCTTGAAGCGATATTAACTGCTATTGTCCATGCGTTGGCTGAACAGCCTTATGCACCACTTACATTTAACGAACCAAGAAAAGGGGATACTGAAATTCGAGTAACTGGGCAAGATGGCTTTAAAGTTCGAGTGCGCGGTGAGGAGGAGTCTGTTGAAATCCAATCCGGAAGTGCCACTATTAGAATTCAGCCTTATGGTGCAGATGATATTTATCTTGAATATCTTAACTTAATCGATCATGTCGTTGATACTGTTAAAATCAAAGGTCTTGTTGAATTCAATCCGGAAACGGCCACAGAGATTCTGCCTAAGCAGTTCTATGGCCGTAGTGACTTAGAGGGTGAACTTACCTGTCCAAACGTTGTTAAGGTTGGTGCATTAGCATTCGTTGGAACCGATCACAACATTATCAATTTGCCGAAGGCCACTGATATTGATAGGGATGCTTTCGCTAACAGTTCTCTTGCCGTAATCAATATCCCCGCATTTGTATGGGCAGATGATAACCTTGATTTAAAATCTTATGACCTCATTAGGGTTAATAAAATGACTGTTAGCGAGGAATCTCATCCGCCACGAAATGTTATGATGCAGAGAATTTCATTAGAGGTCTACAATCCAGACCATACTAAAAAATGGAATCTTTATAACGAGAAATGGGAGAAAACGGAGGCCTAAATGGACGAAATTAGATTATTGCTAATGGACTTCGGAATACCTCCATATTTTGCGGATATTGGCTTTTGGGTGACCCTCTTGGGGGTCATCTGGGCTGCTCTGCGGGGTTCGTTTCGTGCGATGGTGTGGTTCTTAGAACATACCTCGTTAGTTGCGGTTAAGCAAGAATTAGATGACCATTTGGCTCGGCGCCTGGATAAGCAGCGTAAGGACTATGACGATAAGTTATCCGATGCAATCAACAGTATTGCTGATTTAACAAAAAGTAATCAGGAAATACTAAAGCAATTGGTCAAGTTGGAAGAACGAGATGCAGCGAAATTTCACCGGCTTAATAACCTTGAAACCACAGTTCAAAGTCTGAGTACTGAACTGATGCATATCCAAGTTCTAAACAATATGCCAATAGGAAGAAGTATCACACTTAATACGGACGATATAGGAGGTGACTGATAATGAAATATCAAATCATGAACCGACTGAAATCAGCATATGGTGCTGTTCGTGTTGCTAATATTAGACCTACTGGAGTACTAGCGACACGGATTCTAGTACTTGTTATGCTAATTCCTATTTGGCTAGTCATAACAGAGTATGTTATGGCATTTGCTAGGGGCTATGTATCAAGTGAAACTAATAAGCTGATTGATGTTGGGCTCAATATTATTGACCATATATTCATTCCTAGTGTATTGACAGCCGTAGTAGGCTTCCTAGGACTTTGGTTGGATAGAAACAATAATGGTGTCCCTGATAAATTAGAAGGAGGTAGTAATAATGATGAAAATATTTATAAATCCAGGTCATGATATTGACCTGGATAGCGGAGCAGTAAATCCTAACACAGGACGTCGTGAATGCGACGTTGCTCGTGATGCGGGTAAGTTATTGGCTTGTTATTTACAAACGGCAGGATGCGAAGTGCGCACCCTACAAAATGATGACTTAGGTCTTGTGTGTGCTGAATCCAATGAATGGGGCGCAGATATATTTGTATCACTCCACTGTAACGCATTCAATACGCAGGCACGTGGCACTGAAACATTATTTAAGTCCTTTAACGGGCAACGCTTAGCGAATGACATTCAATCACAAATCATTCGCAGCATTAATACCGTGGATCGCGGCGTTAAGGAACGTCAAGATTTATGGGTATTAAACGGCACAGATGCAACAGCCGTGTTAGTTGAAATGGCATTCATTGATAATGATGAAGACCTAGCACTACTTAACAATGACCTTGATACTATAGTGCGTGCTATAGCAAGGGGCATTACGGACTTTATAGGAGGGGAATAATGTATGACAAAATCAAAATTTTACTTAATCACCCTACTTACCGCTATATTATTATCGGTGGTATTGGGCTCGTCATCTGTCTTTGCCTCAGATATATCTTCTACCAACCAAGCGGAACCGACTATCAGCGTGCCCGTGAGTCAGTGGAACGAATTGAAAAGCAACAACGCGAAAGCGTTGAGCTTAATCGAAGCATCCAGCGTTCCATTGACAGAAGCACAGACTATAGCCGTGAAGCAGCGACAAGAATTGAACGAAGCACACGATACAATCAACAAATTAACGACCGAATTGGACAAAGCCAAAGCGGACTTAGTGAAGCAAGACGCTACCTTATCAGAAATGCAGAGCTCTTTGATAGAATTGAAAGAGAAAGTCGAGAACGACAAGAAAACAATCCATCGACTCAAGATGCAACGCAACCTATCCCAAATACTGGGAGCGGGTGCGACAATCGGAGTAGTAATTCATCGATGACTGAGAGGTGATCCAAGCATCTCCCTACCATACGAGGGCGGACGTGTGGATTAATGGTAAATACACAAAAGACCTTACTGGGCGTATGTCCTGGTAAGGTCTTTTTTTGTTTATAAATAGTAATTGCAGATAAGATAAAATTATGGTGTAATTATGGTAATAATAGGAGGTGGGAGTAATGCTGAAAGTATTTAACAAGGACCCACATTTCATGAGGGATGCAATAATCGTAGATAACTACGCTGCTGCGTGGGATATAATATGCTCCATGCAGCAGAAGCTAGGGAAAGGCATACTTCTTGTTGGTAGGGAAACATGGGAGGACCTTAGATTGGTCGAGCATTTTCCTGATTTTATTTGGACAGATAATGTAAAGGCAGTATATGTTAATAGTGATAAAACATTAATGATTTCTGCTCCGTCAAAGTATAATCGAGCCAACGTTTTAAAGCTTATCAAATTCTTTAGACTTCACTATTCTATTCGAGAAATATAAATGTGAGAGCTTTAAAATCAGTTTAAGTTTAAAACGGTTGCTTAACCGTTGCTCAACCTAAAACACATAAAATCCAGTAATAACGAGGATAGATGGCACTTTTAAATAATTTCCGCTGAGTAATCACAAATAAAACACGCCCCTCATTGAGGGGCTTTTTATTTTGCCTAAATTTGCGTAACTTAGTATAATAGGACTATTAAGAATTATATTATAGTAAGGGAGTTAATCTTGTTTTATACAGTACTTATCATTTGGTTATTATTGGACCAATTAACTAAATATTATGTAATGAATCATTTTTTGTTAGGTGAATCTTTACCTGTTATTCCTAATGTATTTCATCTTACCTATATTATTAATCGCGGTGCAGCCTTTGGCATGTTAGCGAATCAACGATGGTTTTTCTTACTAGTGGCTTTTGTTCTATTAGCTGTTTGTGCTTTTTATTGGAAGCGATTAGCTAAGGGCCATTGGACTTTGCAAATCGGATCCGCCTTATTAGTCGCAGGTGCAATTGGTAATGGCATTGACCGATACATGATTCATGGGGTAGTGGACTTTTTTGATTTTCGTGTATGGCCTATTTTTAATGTGGCAGATATTGGTATTTGCATAGGTGTAGCTTTTGTTGTATTTTATTTGTTTTCATTGAAAGAGGACCATGAATAGCTTTCATTATTAGGGTCCTTTATAGATCATTGACTTGATTCGTCAATAAATATATATCTTATACTTGACTCAAAGAGGAATAGAGGATGAATGAATATATTGTAAGTGCTGAGCAAGAAGGCATGAGACTAGATGTATTTTTAACTGAACAGATGGAAGGATCTCGTAGCTATATTCAAAGTTTAATTAAAGGTGGTCATGTTACAGTAGGTGATAAAGTAGGAAAGGCTAATCTTCGGCTTACACCTGATACTGTCATTCATGTAGAAATCCCAGAGCCCGAATCGATTGAGGTTAAACCTGAGGATATCCCTATAGATTATTTATACGAAGATCACGATATTGTTATTGTTAATAAACCTCGTGGCATGGTGGTACATCCTGCAGTAGGGAATTATTCTGGAACCCTTGTAAATGCTCTATTATTCCATTGTAAGGACCTATCAGGTATTAATGGTGAAATTAGGCCAGGTATTGTGCATCGCTTAGATAAAGATACGTCTGGTGTTATGATGGTGGCAAAAAATGATGCAGCACACATTGGTCTAGCAGAGCAAGTAAAAGTACATTCTGCAAGACGTACGTACTGGGCGCTAGTACAAGGCAATATTGTAGAAGAAAAGGGGACTATAAAGGCGCCTATTGGACGCCATCCTAAGGACCGTATGAAAATGGCTGTTGTCTTTGAAAACAGTAAAGATGCAGTAACACATTTTAAAGTATTGGAGCGTTATGGTCATCAAACATTGGTTGAATGTAATTTGGAGACTGGCAGAACCCATCAAATTCGTGTTCACTTTGCTCATATTGGACATCCTGTTGTTAATGACCCATTTTATGGATATAGACGTATGGATTTTCCTATAGAAGGGCAAGCATTACATTCTAAATCGTTAGATGTTAAACACCCTATTACAGGTGAAGAAATGCACTTTGAAGCACCGGTACCAGCTGACTTTGAGGCGTGCTTAGAATTTGCTAAGACCTACCGTGAAGATAAACGAAAATAGTCTAAATGTTTACATTGATTGTCTAAGTACTTATTTTTACTACTTATTTGGATATAGGGGCATAGAACAATCCTATGCTGTAAGGGCGTATATATGGAAAAGAAACGCTTACTAATGGATCAAGACGCTATAATGCGTGCGATTCGTCGTATTAGTCATGAAATTTTAGAACGCAATAAAGGTTTATCTAATGCGTTAATTGTAGGTATTGAACGGCGTGGTGTCATTTTGGCAAAACGTTTACAAGCGGAAATTGAGCGTATAGAAGGTATTCATATTGATTGTGAGTCTTTGAATGTTGCAGTGTATCGTGATGATCGTGATGCTCGTCCTAAAGAGGGGGAACCGTGTACGATTGATACAACGGAAAAGACAATTATCCTTGTAGATGATGTTTTGTATACGGGCCGTACTATTCGTGCTGCTTTAAATGCATTAATGACGGCTGGCAGACCAAGATCTATTCAATTGGCCGTCCTCGTCGATCGTGGTCATCGTGAATTGCCTATACGAGCGGACTATGTAGGTAAAAATATTCCTACATCACATCTTGAAAGTGTACGCGTTGCCGTCGCTGATCTGGATGGTGAAGAAGGGGTTACAATACAGGAATAATCTGTATTGTAACCCCTTATTTTTTGAGTATTATCATATAATAAGATGATTATCTTAATAAAATTAAATTATTTGACTCTTATATTTATGTGCAGAATGTTTCTACCAGATTGTAGTTCTGCTTATTTTATGTATTGTGGCGTATAGGTGTAGTCCATATGACCTATTCGTTTAACTTCATTATGTAAGCATAAGGCTTGTATATCTGTAGCTAATGTATCGATTTGATGCATCGTTTGTCCCAACGTATTTAATTCATTAGGTGCTTTGGCCCATTTTTGAATAAGTGGTATTTCAAAATCATTTCGAAGCCATTGACGACCTCTATCGTTGAAGGCTAGCAAGCGAGCATATTGTGGCGCTTCCTGTATAGCACTTTGTAGTAAATCTTTTTGTATTCCTAAGGTGAGATAGGCTCCCATTCGTTGTAAACGGGCATAGGTATAGCGCTTTGATTTTATTTGCTTCATAGCCAAGTTCCACGTAGGTTGTTGGGCCGCTTTGGACCATAAGTGTTCAATGCCTTCGTTGAACTCTCCAAAGCTTTCTAGCTCCTTAGTTGAAGTACGACGACTTAAGGTATGGACCATATCATAGTAGCGGTTATAGTTTACATAAGCACCATTAGAAATTATATTAGTCATATCGTCTGCAATAGTTTTAGGAACGATTGACTGAAGTTGTAATTTTATTTTACTATTTAGTGCATTTAATTTTGTTAATGTAGTTGCAGTTGCAGTTGAATTTGAATTTGTACTTGTCGTTGTATCTATATCTGTAAAAGTGTAGATACTATTTTTATTACAATTGTTACTACCTGTAGCCATTTCTGTTATGAGTTTACGCAATGCTGTACCAGAAGGAAAATCTTTTGTAATATTCGCGTCGTGATGATCTGATGTGCGTAAGATTGGTATATATTTTAAGGAAGGATAATAGGTAAGTCCTGCCCGAATATATTCAAGTCCTAACAGTGCATTAGGGGTGTTGAGCATCTCTGTATTAAGGGCTTTACGGAAGGCAGAGCCATAGGACATGCCTTCGTTAATATAGGTCCGTAATACTATTTGAGTACTTTCACAATCCATACGTTTAGTTATATCAACGAGTGTATCTAGATCAGCCGTTTCAGAACCAAAGGAGAGTGCATCGATATGTAAAGCTTTTACCATGCGAATAGCGCCTGTTCCAAACAGTTGTGCACTACCCAAAGAATAGAGTGTAGGTAGCTCGATAACGATGTCTGCACCACCGAGAATAGCCCAACGAGCACGGTCAAATTTAGAAAAAATAGCAGGTTCTCCTCGTTGTACAAAGGAACCACTCATGATACAAATGCGCAGCGCTTCAGGATGCTCTTGTGCTAAGGTATGTAATTGATGCGCATGTCCATTGTGAAATGGATTATATTCACAGATGATACCGATTGTTTTCATAGTGACTCCTTTCATTATTGTTAGTGTAACAAAGCGAAGAAATGCTGTAAACTACATTTCATGATATCCATATAAAAGGCTTGTTTATAGAAATGATGTTATGTGTAAATATTAAGTTTAGTATAGATTTTCTTGACACTATAGGCTATAATTAACTGTAAATGCTGAATTGATGTGAGGTATATGATGAAACAAAATTGGAAACGTACATTACAAGGGACTCTGCTCGGTGCTGTGCTGCTAGCAATGGCGGGATGTGGCTCTACAAATGTAATGGATACATATAGTTTTGGCCATCAAGTTATCCGTGTTGGTCAATCTGAAATTACCATTGCCTTGCCTTATGAAATGGGTAAAAGTACAAAAAATATGACTGATGATGGGTATCCAATTGATATTTATGGTTCCGTTACAGAACATATGGTGATTGAAGTTGAAGCATTGCGTGCTGGTGACAATAAACCATTGCCTACGGTTGATGAGTTTTTAAATCGCAGCAAGTCTGAATTCACGAAGATGGGCGCAACCATCAAGGAAGAATCTGTAGCTTTACAAGGTACATCTGCAAAGAAGCTTGATGTGACGTATACAACACAAGGGCAAACATTTAGCTTTTCTCAATACGTATTCTTAGATCATGGCGTATTGTGGAATATAATCTACCAATATCCTGAAAAGGATCAGGTAGGTGCTGATATCAGCAAAGAAATTCAAAACAAGATTCAAGTTACACAACAGAAAGAGGGTTAATCGATGAACGTATTAGTAGTTAACTGCGGTAGTTCTTCTTTGAAATATCAATTACTTGATATGACAACTGAAACAGAATTGGCAAAAGGCCTTTTTGAAAAGATTGGTGATCAAGATGCTATCTTCACTCACAAACGTCCTAATGCAGATAAATTAGAACGCGTTGAACCAATTTTGAACCATAAAGAAGCGCTTCGTATTTTGCTAGATATTTTAGTTGATGCTGAATTTGGTGTTATCTCTTCGATGGATGAAATTGATGCTGTAGGTCACCGTGTAGTACACGGCGGTGAAAAATTTGCTGATTCCGTATTGATTACACCAGCAGTTATGGAAGCGTTGGAAGAATGTGCTTCTCTTGCACCATTACATAACCCACCAAACATTCAAGGTATTGAAGCTTGTGAAGCTATTATGCCGAGTGTACCTCAAGTTGCTGTATTTGATACTGCATTCCATCAAACTATGCCAAAAGAAGCATATATGTATGCGCTTCCTTACTCTTATTATGAAGATTATGGTATTCGTCGTTACGGCTTCCATGGTACGTCCCATAAATATGTAGCACAACGTTGTGCAGAATTAATGGGTAAACATATGACTGATCTTCGTATCATCACATGCCACTTGGGTAATGGTTCCTCTGTGGCTGCTATTAAAGGTGGTCGCTCCATCGATACTACAATGGGCTTTACTCCATTGTCCGGTTTGATCATGGGTACGCGTACAGGTGATATTGACCCTGCTATCGTTCCATTCTTGATGGAAAAAACAGGTATGACCTATGAAGAAATCGATAGAGTTATGAATAAAGAATCCGGTGTATTAGGGATTTCTGGTGTATCCAATGACTTCCGTGTGATTGAAGAAGCTGCTGCTAACGGCAATAAACGCGCACAATTGGCATTGAATATGTTCCATTACAAAGTTCGCCGTGTAATCGGTGCCTTTGCTGCTGTTATGGGCGGTGTAGATGCTATCATCTTTACTGCTGGTATTGGTGAAAACGGTATTGGTAACCGTGATGCAATCTGTAACGGTTTGGAATATTTAGGTACTCGTATTGATTCTGAACGCAATAATGTTCGTGGTAAAGAACAAGAAATCAGTGCTGAAGGCTCTAAGGTTAAAATCTTTGTAATTCCTACAAACGAAGAAATCATGATTGCTCGTGATACTCAACGTATTACAGCAGCGTTGAAAAAATAATATAGTTCGCATCTGAACTGAGTGACTAATAGAGTCATAAAACCCCGTCTATATCTCGGATATGGACGGGGTTTTTGTAGTTTTTATGCATAGAATATCTTATAATAGGATGTATAGTTATTAATTAGTGATTTCTTTAAAAGGGGTAAAGCATGACAGTATTATATGAAGAAAAATCTCAGCGCACCAGAAGTGCAGAGTTATTGGTAGTATTTTTTGTGATTTTATTGTTGTGTGCAGCAGCTTATACAACGTATCGCAGTATTCAATTACATACGGTTTTATTAGCTGAGTATTTTATTGAAATCATGGCCATCATTGTTATGGTTAAACAGGCTGTTAGTAGATATACATATATTTTGACAGATACAAAGCTTGTGATTGAAGAGCACTCTATCTTTAGAAATCGTCATTTTGAAGTAGATTATAACATGATTGATGGGGTGTTCAAGTTTGAACGTGAGTTGTTGACAAATATTAAATACCGCTATAAATATAGAAAATGTTCTACCTCTGACCCGCGCCCGATTTGGTCTCTTGTGTATTCTATTGTAGATGGAAATAAAGTTAAAAATGGTCGTTTGCTGTTGAAAGCCGACGATAGATTCTTTGAAATATTAGAAGAGCATGTGCCTGGCCGTATTCGTGTGCCTCAAGCGGATATTGTATTTTATGCAGCGGTGCGAGCTGATGCGGTAAAACATGGGGAAGATGTACAAGAATATTATGAAAGATTAATTTCTTCAAAAGAAGATAAAGTAACAACTATGTAAGGGATGGTAAGTTCTGGGGGATAGGCAGGATAGTTTAGTTATACCAAGAATTTTATGTACAAGTTTTTTAATACGAAGGAGCGTATATGGCTGGATTATATTTGGCGAGTCAATCACCACGTAGAACTGAATTATTAACACAGGTTGGGATTGATCATACTGTTGTATCCAGTACTTATGAGGAATCTAATGAGGGTTACGACAACCCTATTGAAATGGTGAAAGCCCAAGCATTAGGTAAGGCTCGTTGTGCTGTAGGTGTTCCAGACGGAAGTATTGTGTTAGGCGCAGATACTATTGTTGTCCTTGATAATAAAGTATTAGGAAAGCCACATGATGAATCCGATGCACGCCATATGTTGGAGCATTTATCGGGTAGAGCACATTCTGTAATCACTGGAGTCGCGTTACTCATCAAAGGGGAGGAGATAGTTTTTCACAATGAAACAAAAGTATATTTTAAACAATTAGCACCCTTTGAAATTGAGTCTTATATTGCTAGTGGGGAACCGATGGATAAGGCTGGAGCTTATGGCATCCAAGGAAAAGGTGCATTATGGGTAGATAAAATAGAGGGCTCTTATACTAATGTGGTAGGGTTACCAGTTGAACATGTATACGAGGAACTGTGCAAGGCGTTAGGGGCAAAATAGTACTAGCGTATTAGACAGATAGTGATATAATTGGCTGTGCTGTGCTGTGCTGTGCTGTGCTGTGCTGTGCTGTGCTGTGCTGTGCTGTGCTGAATAATTTTTAAGAGAGTAGATGTGTTTATTGTTTGATTTACAAATGGTGTTATCTATTTGAATGGAGAGATTCTATGGAAGTACCAACAGTAAGTGTAAAAGATATGCTACCATTCCAGCGCCCGCGAGAAAAATTTCTCGCCTTAGGCCCTTCACATATGGCGATGGAGGAGTTGTTGGCTATTTTATTGCGTACAGGGGTAAAGGGGCAATCTGCGATTTCTTTGGCAAGTGATATCGTACAATCCTTTGATGATGGCGTATATGGTCTTAACCGAATGACCGTAGATAATCTAACCAAAATCAAGGGTATTGGTAGAGATAAAGCAGTGACGCTATGTGCAGCACTTGAAATGGGTAGGCGTCTAGGGGAGCTTAAGATTAAAGAGACTTATGAAGATTTTTCGCAACCTTTTGTAATAGCTCAATATGTGATGGAACGACTGCGGCACGAAGATGTGGAACATGTGTGGGCTGCCATGCTAACATCTCGAAATAAGCTTATTCAGTTGGAGCATATCTCTAATGGTGGATTGGTATCAAGCCTTGTAGAGCAAAGAGCAGTATTTAAAAAAGCTATAGCATGCAATGCGGCGGCTATTATTCTAATCCATAACCACCCGTCAGGTGATAGTAGACCAAGTGATGAAGATATACGGCTAACGAAAATGTTTGTTAGTGCTGGTCAATTTATGGGGATTCCTGTACTTGATCATATTGTTATAGGGGATAATGAATTTACGAGCCTCAGCGAAATTGGTAAATTGAGCTGAGCCTAAATAAACTGAACAAAGCCAAGTAAGATTATTAAAAGCACTCATTTTGAACTATACCTAATTTTGACGCATGGGTAAGTTCCTATAAATGAGTGCTTTTCCTTATTGTGTATGAGATTATATGTATGAAGTTATGTAATTTTTATGTATGACTTATGAGTACAGGGATTATGCGTTATCTGTGCTTTTAACAAAAGGAAAGGTACTGATATCAATGGAAAAAGTCGCGTTATATATGGTAAAATGGAATGATGATGTAATGAAGGAGAAATTACTATGAGTTCCATTTTACCTACTCTAGGAAAAGATGTAAGTATAGATATTGGTTCCATACAAACGCGCCTCATGGGGGGGACGCGAGGGACTGTTATAAGCGAACCATCGATTATAGCAACTGATACAAAACAAGAAAAAGTAGTAGCCGTTGGTGATGAAGCGGCGCGCCTCGTATTGCGCATGCCCGATATGTGGCGTCCGTTAACGCCTTTAAAGGATGGATTTATCGTTGACTATCGTGTTATGCATACTATGCTTAGCTACTTTCTTAATAAGGTGTCTAATGCGTTGCGTCGAGCCCGCGTTGTCGTAGGGGTTCCTTGTGGCATGACCGATGTTGAGCAACGAGCTATGATGGATGCTGTTATTCAAGCTGGTGCTCGAGAGGTATTCCTCATTGAACGACCTGTGGCAGCTGCTATTGGTTGTGGTGTGCCTATCTTTGAAGCGCAAGGATCTATGGTTATTGACATCGGTGGTGGCACTATTGATATGGGGATTGTTTCTTTAGGTGGTATCGTAGATAGCAAAACAATTCGTTTTGGTGGTTCTGATATTAATAATGCCTTATTGCGCTATGTGCGTGAGTGTTTTGGCGTTATCGTATCTGATGAGACCATATTAGATATTAAGCATACATTAGGTACAGCTATCGCTCCTTTAGAGGATGCAGAGTATGCCTTTCAGGGGCGCGATATGATGAACGGCTTAGGTAGACGTTGTGTGATTCATCAATCTGAAGTGTACCAAGTTGTAAATGAATGTTTGATAGGACTCTTGGATGAGGTTAAGCAAATGATTCGTGCTACGGCACCAGAAATCGTGGCTGATATTATGCAACATGGCATATGGCTTACTGGCGGTACGGCAAGACTATCTGGCTTAGCGGATCGGATTGGTACTGAAGTAGGTGTACCTGTTCACGTTCCTGAAGCACCTGAAACAAAAGTTGTGGTAGGCCTTAATGGGGCCTCATCTGATTTGGTGAGCTTATCGCGTTTTATTGTAAATTCTAAGAATAGAAAGGGCCGAGACTAGCATGATACAGTCAGATAAAAAGTTAATTATCATCGTTGTCATTGGTTGTATCCTAATGGCATTGCTCGGCTTTGCGTGGAAGCAACGGACTAGTATTCCCTTTGTTACGGTTACCCTTGAAGGAATTACAACGCCTTTCTCTTATGGGTCAGCTCGTTTATTAGAGGGCGTCCAAACTAGCTTTACAGTACTTAATAATGCTATTTTCTCTACTATCGAACGTGAAGAGGAAGCATCTCGTAAAGCTACATTGGAACAAAAGGTAGTTAACTACGATGAAGTAGTAGCAGAGAATATTCGCCTTCGTCAGCTTTTAAACTATAAGAGTAGCCATCCAGAATTCTCCATGACCCTAGCAGGTATCATTACAAAGGATTACGGTACTTGGACAAATACTTTCACCATTGATAAAGGGAGTGAAGAAGGTATGGCAGTTAATATGGCTGTTGTTGTACCTAGTGGTGTCGTTGGTTTTATTACAGATGTATATCCGCATTCTGCTCGCGTTCAAACCATTCTTGATCCGCGTAGCGCAATAGGTATCCTTGTACAACGACCTGAATCTCGTTTGTCTGGCGTTGTAAAAGGTAATGGCAATACACCTCGTACACCATCTATGGTAAATATTGCTCGCGATGGTGATGTATTGGTAGGTGATAAGTTGATTACCTCTGGATATGGAGGCATTTATCCGAAAGGTCTACCTGTTGGCAACGTGCAATCTATCGAAAATGATTCGGAAGGATTTGTTAAAAATGCGGTAGTCACACCGAGTGTAGATTTTCATCGTTTAGAAGAAGTTTTTGTGCTTACCTCGTCTTCTCTAAGTGCACCACAAAAACCAGAACTTGAACCTAAACTTGTGCCTCAAACACAACGAGATCAAGTAGAGGGTGCAAAGGGGGCCGTTAAACAATGATGCGTCTAGCTTTAGTTCTCTCTGGATTTTTAATATATTTTATACAAGCGCAATTATTGCCTACTATTTTTCATACAAATTGGTTACCAAACTTAATTTTGACGATAATTGTTATGATTACTTTATTTAAAGGTCGTCGTATGGGGCTGATATCCGCTGTTGTTGGGGGTATCGTACATGATGTATTGATATCTAACTTTTTTGGGCTCCATCTATTCCCTTACGTAATTGTGGTATACCTACTATCTGCCGTAAAGCATCGTATCTATGAAGAACGCTGGTATTGGTCTAGCGGTATAGTAGCTATTTGTACGCTACTAGATGGCGTTATTCGTAGCTTTATGATATTAGCTAGTGGTGGCGATTTGCACTTTGGACTATACTTGTGGCATATGGTATTACCCGTGATGTTCTGGAATGGCTTGTTAGGCGCTATTGTGCATGGTTTGTTATGGCGTAAAGATGATGAACAACAAGGTTATATTTGGTAAGGATTAAGGGGGTGAAAGAGTGCTTGAAGGCCTCTATAAACGAAGAAAAACGAATCGCTTTGATGTACTCTTTTACATTGTAGCCGGCATATTTATAGTCTTGGCATTACGCCTGATGTCGTTGCAAATCTTGTCTGGTGGTTATTACCAAGCTAAGGCAGAAGGCAACCGTTTGCGCATGGTATCCATGACAGCTGCTCGTGGTATTATGTACGATCGAAATGGTCAGATCTTAGTAGGTTCTAGACCGGCATACACTATCTCCATTTTGCCTACGGGGAAGGCTCTAGACGAAGGTGAAGTTGCTAAGTTGGCAACTTTGCTGAAAATTAAACCAGAAGATATTACAAAAAAGGTAAATGATCATAAATATGGTTATGAGCCAATTCGTATTGCTAATGATATTTCTATGGATGTAGTTACAAGCATCGAAGAGCATCGTCATGAATTACCAGGTGTTACCATAGATGTAGAACCACTTCGCTATTATCCATATGAAACGATGGCTTCTCAGCTCTTTGGTTATGTGGGTGAAGTGAGCGAAGAAGAATTAGAAGAGCTAAAACAGCAAGATCCAAATACCCTTATTAGTGGTGGTACTATTTTAGGCCGTTCTGGTCTTGAAAAACTATATGATTCCATCTTGCGTGGTACTGATGGTGGTAAACAGGTAGAGGTTGATGCTACAGGCCGACCGGTTGCGGAGGTAGATAGAAAGCATACAGTGCCTGGATCTAATATCCATTTGACAATAGATGCAAATCTACAAAAGGCTGCTGAAGAAGCTGTTAAGAACCAATTAGAACAGTTGCGTGCCCAAGGCATTCCAGCTCAAGGAGCTGCTGTAGTAGCAATGGATCCAAATACGGGTGCCATTTTGGCCATGGTCAGCGCCCCTGAGTTTAATCCTAACTGGTTTGCGAAAGGGATTACAACGGCACAGTGGAATCAATTGAATAACGATAAGAATCATCCATTTGATAATAAGGTTATTTCTGGTGAATATCCACCAGGTTCTCCGTTCAAGATTATTACAGGTACGGCGGCTTTAGACCTGAAAAAGGTTACCCCTGAAGAAATGATTTTTGATAGTGGTAAACATTGGCTTATCGATAAACGAAATGCAGAAGGTGAAGCATTAGGGTGGCTTAACTTTAATAAAGCTCTTGCAAAATCAGATAATGTTTACTTCTATGAAATGGGCAATCGCGTTGGCATAGAAGGACTTGTAAAATATGCTGGCTACTTTGGTATTGGCGAAAAGACAGGCATCAATCTTGTTGGTGAGGCCTCTGGTAATATGGCAAGTCCTGCTTATAAACGCAAAGTGTATGATGAAGATTGGTATTTAGGTGAAACCTTTGATGCGGCCATAGGTCAGTCTTTTACTTTGGTGACACCATTACAAATGGCTGTTATGCTCAGTGAAGTAGCAAATGGTGGCATTAAATACCGCCCATATGTAGTGAGCCGTATTGATAATAAGGATGGCACGCCAAAAGAAATCTTTGGCCCAGACAAGCTCGGTATCTTACCTGTACCAAAAAATATTATGGATCTTGTTCGCGAAGGCTTGCGTGATGTTACTAATGAAGGTGGTACAGCAGGGGAGTTGTTTAAAGGATTCCCTATTGATGTAGCTGGTAAAACAGGTACTTCAGAGAATGCACATGGCAGAGATCACGGCTGGTTTGTAGCCTATGCACCATATGATAAGCCACAAATTGTAGTGGTTGCACTTGTTGAGCAAGGTAGCTTTGGTGCGGGCTCTGCAGGGCCTATCGTACGAGATATATTGGCTGCGTACTTCAATGTACCAGTGAATAAGAAATCTAATGATACAAATAGTAAGAGCAATAAGGAAACTGCTACGGGGACAAGTATTAATAAAGGGCAAAAACCTCAGAATGCGGTAACTAGTGGACAACCAAGAAAGGATTAGTATGGGCGAGATAATCGGCGTTGTATCCGGTAAGGGGGGCGTAGGTAAGACTACGATTACCGCTTGCTTGGGTTCAGCCTTAAGCAATGTAGGGCATCGCGTATTGCTCTGTGATGGAGATTTTGGATTGCGCGATTTAGACCTTGTGTTAGGAGTGGCAAATGAAATTATTTACGACGCATTAGATGCGAGCGAAGATAAAGACTATATGGATGATGCCATCGTATCAATTGATGAAAACTTAGATTTCCTACCAGCTAGCCAAAGCGCTCGTTGGGAAGATATAGGTCGTAAAAAATATAAAAAATTAGTCCGTCGCCTCTCTGAGACATATGACTATATTTTAATTGATGCTCCTGCTGGTATTGGTAAGGGCATAGAGTCTATTTTAGAATTAGTAAATCGCTGCATCGTGGTGACGCATCCTTTATGGGTATCCTTGCGTAATGGGGCACGCATGATTCAAGTATGTCAAGAACATAATATTCGTGATTATGCTATTGCTTTTAATGCAGTACCTATCGATGGAGAGGATATCCATTTATATGATATGTTAGAAGTCCTTCGCGCTGAATATGTAGGGGCTATAATTCCTTATGATGAGGATATTTTGACCTATACACAAGATGGTCGTTTGTTAGAATTTGTTTCTAGTGAACTAAAAGCTATGTTAGCACCTCTTGTTGATTATGTAACTACCGGTGAGTGTTGGGAAGACTACGATGTACAAAAGCACTTCGATGCTTATGTAACTAAGAAAAAAACATCGAAGGAGCAAGATAGTACACCAAGTCTTGCAACAGTAGGTGAGTCTATTTTTGAGGATTCTAACAATGTTCATTACATTAATCGTGGCGGTTGGACCACGCAACGCTTATTGGTGCAAGGGAAACAAAGCTTGTGGCGCCGTAGCAAGTTGAAATAGGTGATATGATGTGGCGTAAAATATGGACAGATAGCGATTGGACTATCATCATATGTACTATATTACTTGTCGGAATTGGTCTTACAGCTATTGGTAGTGCTACCCATGTGAATCATGAAGCTATCGGTTTTGGTAGTTTAGTGGTAAAACAACTCGTATTCTTTTTAGCAAATATAGCTGTCGTTATAGGCATGCAATTTCTAGATTACCATCGCCTTAAAGGGTGGGGGAATATGATTTATGTGATTACCATGCTTATGTTAATTGCAGTCATGGTAGTTGGTACCTCCGCACTAGGTGCACAGCGTTGGATTCAACTGGGGCCAATTACTATCCAGCCTTCAGAGTTTTCTAAACTATTGATGATTATCTGTATGGCTAAAATGTTAGAACCGCGCATTGGCAAGTTAGATACTTTTAAATCCCTATTGATGCCAGTGTTATATGTAGGGATTCCTATCCTTCTCGTATTCTTACAACCTGACTTGGGGACATCCCTCGTATATATTGCTATATTTGTAGGGATGCTCTTTATATCTGGTATCAAAACAAAGCTTATAAAAATCATTGCGAGCGTGACTTTACTCTTGATGCCTTTGGGCTGGTTTGTACTGAAAGAATACCAAAAGCAACGTATTCTAGTATTTTTAAATCCAGATATTGATCCCTTCGGTTCTGGCTATCATATCATTCAATCTAAGATTGCCATCGGGTCGGGTATGATTTTTGGTAAAGGTATCTTTAATGGTACTCAAAGTCAGTTGAACTTTTTACCAGAAAATCATACGGACTTTATCTTTTCTGTAATCGGCGAAGAATTTGGCTTTGTAGGATGCATTGTAGTATTGCTATTATTGTTTATGCTTATTTATCGCAGTATTCAAGTAGCATATACCTGCAATGATAATTTTGGTATGTTATTAGCAACGGGTATTGGTACGATGTTTGCCTTTGAAGTGCTCGTAAACGTAGGAATGACGATTGGTATCATGCCTGTAACGGGGATTCCGTTGCCTTTCCTTAGCTATGGTGTTAGTGCGCTAACAACTAATATGCTGAGCATTGGCATTTTATTAAATATTGCTAGACAGCGGACAAAATATATATTTTAATATCCTTTCATAGGATTGATTGTGAAAGAAGTCTTTCATTAAAGACGGAGGATGTATGATTCAATTAGATACGTCATGGTTACAACATGTCCAAAAGCCTGCTCGCTACACGGGCGGCGAATACAATAGTATCGTGAAAGATCACAGTACTGTTGATGTAACTATGGCTTTAGGTTTTCCCGATGTGTACGAAGTGGCCATGAGTCATTTGGGCATCAAGATTTTGTATGGTCTCGTAAACCGTCGTGAAGATGCGGTAGCCGAGCGCGTATTTGCACCGTGGCACGATATGGAAGAGGAAATGCGCAAGCGTAATATTCCATTATTTTCCTTAGAAACACGTACGCCTATTAAAGACTTTGATGTGTTAGCATTTACGCTTCAATATGAAATGAGTTTTACTAACATTTTAAATATGCTCGATTTAGCAGGCATTCCTATGTATGCTAAGGAGCGTGATTTAGATTTTCCACTGCTTGTATGCGGTGGCCCTTGTGCGTATAATGTAGAGCCTATTGCTGATTTCTTTGATATCGTATCCCTCGGTGAATCCGAAGAGTGGGGCGATGAATTCATCGACTTATTTAAAGCAGAAAAAGCCAAAGGCTTCCCAGGTGGCAAAGAAGGCTTTTTGCGTAAAGTAGCCCAAATTCCTGGCACATATTGCCCGGCTTTATACGATGTAGAATACACCGAACAAGGCGATTTTAAATCGATTACGCCGCGTTTCGAAGACGTACCTGCAACCGTTGAGAAACGTATTATAGAGGATGTAGAGAATGTATTCTATCCAACAAAGCCTGTTGTACCGTTCCTTGATATAGTGCATGACCGCGCTGTATTGGAGTTATTCCGTGGCTGTACGCGTGGTTGTCGTTTCTGTCAGGCCGGTATGCTCTATCGTCCGGTTCGTGAAAAGACGCCAGAACGTTTGTTACAGATTGCTAAAGATACAATTGCCAATACGGGGTACAATGAAATATCCTTGATGAGTTTGAGCTCTGCGGACTATTCTAAATTGCCTGAACTCGTAGATATGCTCATGGAAGAGTTTAAAGATAAACAAGTTAGCGTTAGCTTACCGTCATTGCGTATTGATAGCTTCTCTATCGATATTGCGAAAAAGGTACAGCAAGTGCGCAAGAGTGGTCTTACCTTTGCGCCTGAAGCAGGTACGCAACGGATGCGTGACGTTATCAATAAGGGCGTTAGTGAAGAAGATTTGTTGGCCGCATGTACTAATGCCTTCAAATCAGGATGGAACACGGTTAAATTGTATTTTATGATGGGGCTTCCTACAGAAACAGATGAAGATTTGGCTGGTATTGCAGATCTTGCGTACAAGGTGCTTGACTTGCACCGTGATATTACAGGCAAACGTAATGGTTCTGTAACGGTGAGCGTATCCTTCTTCGTACCAAAAACACATTCTCCATATCAATGGTATGGTCAAGAAGATGTGGAGGAGATTCATCGTAAACAACGTTACTTGAAGTCTCTCATCAATAATCGTAACATTTCTTATCACTATCATGATGGTTATACTGGCTACATGGAAGCCGCTTTTGCTCGTGGAGATCGTAGACTATCTAAAGTTCTCGTAGAGGCTTGGAAGGCTGGTTGTAAATTTGATGGTTGGACTGAGTTCTTTAACTATGAAGCTTGGTTGAAAGCATTCGCTGACTGCGGATTGGATCCTGCGTATTTTGCACGTCGTACACGAGATTTCGATGAGCCATTGCCTTGGGATCATTTAGATTGCACTGTAAGTAAAGCTTTCTTAAAACGCGAGTGGGAACAAGCGGTGGCAGCTAACCTTACAGGCGATTGTCGTCGAGCTCCATGCAAGGGCTGTAATGTATGTCCAGAGCTCAATACAGCTATTATTGACTATAAGGAGGGTGGCAGAGTTGAAAAAGTTACGTTTGGCCTTAAATAAGGGCGAAGAATTACGATTCCTGTCACACCTTGATTATGCTCAAGCTGTAGAGCGTATGATACGTCGAGCAGAAATTAAAATGGCATATTCTGAAGGCTTTAACCCGCATATGAAAATTAGCTTTTCCTCTGCACTTGCTTTAGGCGTAACGGCAGCAGCTGAATATATCGATATGGATGTGCTCGAAGATGATAGTTTAGAGTCCATTATGGACCGCTTAAATCGTGTAGCGCCTCCTGGTCTTGAGGTCCTAGATGGTAAAGAAATGCCTGAAAAGGTGAAAAAGATGATGGCCATCTGTAACTTTGCTATCTATGAGGTTACAGGTCCTGTGACAGATAAAAATGCGGATTGGGATGCGTTACTCAAAGCTTTTAATGAAGCAACAAAAATTTCTTATGAAAAGGTGACACCTAAGAAAACTCGTACCATTGATGTAAAAGAGTTTGTAAAAGAACCGGTCGTAGCCTCTATTAAGGATGACATGGTGACTCTTACAATGGGCATCGGTATTTATCCGCAAGGGACTATTAAACCTAGCGAAGTATGGAATCTTGGTAAAGAACAGTATAATTGGCCTATTACTTCAGATTACGAAATTCACCGTAAAGCCATTATGGTAGAAAACGAAGAAGGTCGCTATACGCCATTAGAGATTAATTACTAATTATAATTTAACTGATAAAGAAGGGAGGGATAGGATGCATAAAATTTTGGTCAATGTTATGCGCGAAGAAATTCGCATGGCTGTTATCGATGAAGAAGGCCAGCTAGTGGACTTTGTCTTGGAGCGTACCGATGAGTCTCATATGGCAAATCATATGTACAAAGGCACAGTAAAGAATGTATTGAATGGTATGCAAGCGGCCTTTGTTGATATTGGGGGCTCTCAAAATGCGTACTTGAACTTACAACAAGGGAAGGAACAGAAAATTTTGCCACGCTTATCTGTGGGGCAACAAATTCTCGTTCAAGTAGTGAAAGAAGAAATGCTTGGTAAAGGTGCTCGCGTAACTGCTGATGTCAGTTTGGCGGGCCGCTTTATGGTGCTTTTACCGTATTCTGAAGGCATGCATATTTCCAAGAAAATTACAGACGAAACCATGCGCAGTAAACTACAAGAATTGGCAGCCCCTTATGTACAAGAAGGTTGCGGTTTTATCATTCGCACTGCAGCAGCTAAGGCCAGTGCCGATGAAATCGGTCGCGATATGGAGTATCTGTGGCGGACCTGGCAACATGTGTTGAAGCGCTTTAAGGTGGCTAAGAGCGGTACTGATTTATATAGTGACGCGGATTTCTGGTTCCGCCTTGTACGGGACTATGCGCATCGCAATGTAGAGGAAATCATCGTCGATTCCGATATGGGAGAATCCCGATTGCTGGACCTCTTAGGTCATGGCCCTACATCGCAACAAATTAAAGTAACACGTCATCGCGATAGCACACCTATTTTTAAAGCAAACCATATTGAACCGCAATTAGAAGATCTTATCTCTCGCGATATTAATCTTCCTTCTGGAGGGTCAATCCGTATTGATCATACGGAGGCTCTCACCGTATTTGATGTAAATTCTGCTCATTATACTGGTAAATCTAATAAGCTAGAAGATTTAGCTTTTACAGTCAATAAAGAGGCGGCAAGAGAGATCTGTCGTCAATTGCGCTTGCGTGATATCGGTGGTATTATCGTCATCGATTTTATTGATATGAAAGATAAAGAACATCAACAAGAGTTATTAAAATTGTTGGGGGCACAAGCTAAGTTAGATAAAATGAAAACCGTTGTATGCGGCATTAGTTCGCTTGGCCTCGTAGAGATGACGCGAAAACGAGCTCGCCAAGGCTTGCAAACCTTGATGTTTGATACATGCCCTCAATGCGGTGGTACGGGCTATATGTTGTCGGGTCGTACTGTATATATGCAGATTGTGCGTCGTATCCGCGAGTTATTTAAATCAGGACGTATTAAAACGAATCTAGAAATCGAAGTTCATCCGGAGGTGGCCCAGTATTTAACAAAGACTATTGTCGAGGATTTAGGTGAGTCTATAGGTCGCAAGATTTCTATTGTAGTAAATCCACAAATTAGTCGAGAAGGATATTCCTTGATGGCTATAGCCGAATAAGTAAGTAGTTTGTGTATAGGTGAGTATAGTGTCTATATTTGAAATTGTATTAATTAGTATTGGTCTTGCCATGGATGCTTTTGGCGTATCTATTGGTAAGGGGCTGACAATGCCTGTAGGTGAGAATGGTCGGAAGGTCACTTTGGCCTTTCTATTTGGCTTGTTTCAGTTCCTAATGCCCCTCATCGGTTGGCTCATAGGACGTCAATTTATCGATGTCATATCTGATTGGGATCACTGGATTATCTTTGGTCTTCTTGGCTATTTAGGTATCGCTATGATTCGAGAAGGGCTTAGCGATGATGATGAAGAGGACGATGATAAGCAATTTTTAGGTGTCTGGGAGATGGTGATGCTCTCCGTAGCGACCAGTCTCGATGCGATGGCTGTAGGGTTGACCTTTGCGTTCTTACCTATTAATGTATGGGAAGCTTCTACCATGATTGGTATTATTACCTTTGGCATTTCTTTAATTGGTGTGTACTTAGGTAAATTTATGGGCCAATTTGTTGGAAAATATGCAGATATAGTTGGTGGAGGTGTATTAATTCTCATCGGTACAAAGATACTCTTACAGCACCTTGGAATTATCGGAGAATTTTAAAGCTCTGTATATATATAAGTGTTAAAAACTAGGCGAATTCTGTAGTTTTTGGTTTGACATGACTGTGTAAATAGTATATACTATATCAGTATTAGTTCGGTTTTCTGAACTTTGCAATCCGCGTGAAGCAGGTTTAAACGCCCGACCGAAGTTCGGGTCGGGATACCGAATTCAGCGAGTTCGATAACAAGGAGGTGTTCTCATGTACGCAATTATTAAAACTGGTGGTAAACAATATCGCGTTGCTGAAGGCGATGTAATTACTATCGAAAAATTGGAAGCAGCTGCTAACGAGTCCGTTACATTCGAAGAAGTTTTGACTGTAGTGAATGACGGCGACGTTAAAGTTGGCGCTCCTCTTGTAAACGGTGCAAAAGTTACAGGTACAGTTCTTGAGCATGGTAAAGGTAAAAAGATCTTAGTATTCAAATACAAAGCTAAATCCAACTACCGTCGTCGTCAAGGCCATCGTCAACCGTTTACAAAAGTTCGTATTGAATCTATCCAAGCTTAATTATGGTTTCCATCGGAATCCAGCGGAATAGTGATGGTCAAGTTATTGGTTGTCATATGTCCGGTCATGCAGGATATGATGAACATGGCTTCGATATCGTATGTGCTGCAGTGTCTGCCTTATCGGCAACGGCGATGTTAGGCCTCACCCAAATTGCTCAACAAGAAGGTGAGTATACGAATAGCGAAGGTCAATGTGATATAGTTCTCTCTGGTACGATTAATCAGAGTGGACAGGATATTCTGGGGACTATGCTTCTCGGTTTGGAGGAAATTAGCCGTCAATATCCAGAGTTTGTCCAAATTCACGAAATATAGGAGGTGAACTTAATGTTTACTTTTGATTTGCAATTGTTCGCACATAAAAAAGGTGTGTCCAGTACTCGTAACGGTCGTGATAGTGAATCTAAACGTCTTGGTGTTAAATGCCATGATGGTTCCATCGTAAAGAGCGGTAACATCATCGTTCGTCAACGTGGTACTCACTTCCACCCTGGTACTAACGTAGGTATCGGTAAAGATGACACTTTATTCGCACTTGTGCCTGGTAAAGTAGCATTTGAACGTGCTGGTCGTTATAACCGTAAAGTTAGCGTATACCCTGTAGAAGCTTAATTTTACAAGACTATTAATCCCTAGTGGTTTCCACTAGGGATTTTTTGTTGTTTGTTTTTGTTTATTATGGTGTTCGTTGTATTGGTATAATATAATATAGTTTAAAGTGATTATCAAATATATTCTAGAATTTTTAAATTTAATCGGAGGCATTATGGCACTATTAGAGTTATCTAATATATCCTATGTTGTAAACGAAAAGTCTATTATCCGTGATGTGTCTCTATCTGTACATGAAGGAGAGTATCTCACTGTTGTAGGCCCTTCTGGTAGTGGTAAAAGTACACTTTTAAAATTATGTAGTGATTTGATTAGTCCTACCTCAGGGATTATTACTTATAATGGACGTGATTTAACCACTATAGATCCAGAAAGTTATCGAAAAGAGGTAGGTTATTGCTTTCAAAGACCTTACTTGTTTGCAAAAACGGTGCGTCGTAATATTTTGTTCCCTTATGATATTCGAGGTATGGAACCTGATATGATTCGTATCAAATATCTTTTCGATTTACTTCATATGCCTATTGAATATCTTGAGCGCCATAATGATGAACTATCTGGTGGAGAAATGCAACGGATTTGTCTCATTCGAAGCCTTATCTTTGAACCTAAAGTATTGCTTTTAGATGAGGTTACCTCTGCATTAGATGCTGTTAACACGGCTATCGTGGAACGGGTAATCGATGAACTTCATAATAATGGGATGACCATCATAGCAATAACACATAGTGAGGAACAAAGCTTACGTAAGGCTAATCGCCGCATTACAATTGTAGATGGATCATTAGCTAAAGAGGAGGTATTACGGTGAGTCAATTTCATGCTATTTCAGCCATGTCATTATGCCTTGCATCTATATTAGTTATTATAAGTATGTTTATGTCCTATCGGCAGGAGTTGAAGTTAGAGAAAGATATTTTTATAAGTGCTTTACGAGCTACCATACAGTTATTTGCCATAGGCTTTATTTTAGCTTATATTTTTAGTACTGAAAGTCCCATATTCATAATCGGATTATTAGGTTTTATGGCTATTAATGCAGCCTATAATTCTTCTAAACGCGGCAAGGGAATACCATATGCATTGTGGATTTCTTGGTTTGCCATAACAGTAGGTGCAAGCATTACATTATCGATTTTGCTTCTAACAGGTGTGCTTAACTTTACTGCTTATCAGGTGATTCCTGTTGGAGGGATGGTTATTAGTGGAGCTATGGTGGCAATTGGCCTTTGTTATCGACAAATGCTATCAAATTTTGAGTTGCGCCAACAAGAGGTGGAAATTAAACTAGCGTTAGGAAGTACACCTAAGCAAGCGTCAAAAGCCATCGTGCGAGATGTTATAAAGACTGGATTGCAACCTACTGTGGATAGCGCTAAGACTTTAGGAATCGTGGCTTTACCAGGAATGATGACAGGTCTTATCTTAGCGGGGATGCCTCCACTTGAAGCTGTAAAATATCAAATGATTGTGACATTTATGAGTTTATCTACTATATCGATTGCTTGCTTTATTACTTGTCAATTAGCGTATAGAGCATTTTTTAATAATAGAAATCAATTAAATAGGTAAATTTAGTGCTTTAAATATATTTTATAGTACATCAAATCAGAATATTTACTCATAACTTAGAGTAGTAGCCTTAAGATTACTACTCTTTTTTATAGTGATAATGTTTATATATGATTATAGGAATAAAGAATATTGGATATAATTTTGTATAGTTATAAAGCTTTACTTATTTTGTTTTTAACATTGCATTATTGCTATAAATGATAATGAGATTTATTATTGAAAAAGATAGAGTGTTGTTGATATAATGTATCAGTAAATTCTATAGTATTTTGTATTGTAAGGAGTTTTTATGAGCAATTATGACGTAGAAACAAGGGGAGGGCGCGCAGCTAAAACTACGCTACTAGGTATACTGGCTTTAGCTATTTTAATTGCCACATCTCTTGGTTCACTCTTCATTGGGATACGCTATATCAGCCTAGATGATATTACTTTATCCTTTACTAACTATGATCCTAATAGTATAGGTCAGATGATCGTTCAAACATTGCGCTTGCCACGTATGATAGCAGGTATCGTTGTAGGTATCAGTTTTGCCGTATCAGGTGCACTGATGCAAGGTGTTACCAACAATCCTATGGCAAGTCCTTCTATTTTGGGGATTAACGCAGGTGCCAGTTTTGGTTTAGCTGTTGGGATGATTTTATTTCCTTATTTAACCTTAAATGGAAGTATTTTGTTTTCCTTCGGTGGGGCCGCATTGGCAACACTATTCATTTTAGCTCTTGCTAAACGCGTAGGTGGTAAAGCTACTCCTGTATATCTTGCACTTGCAGGTACGGCTATTAGTGCAGTATTTGTGGCTGTTACACATATGCTTGTTGTGTACTTCCAAGTGGCACAAGAGTTAAGTTTTTGGACTGCAGGCGGTATTAGTGGTATTCGTATGGAACAAGTATTACTTGTATTACCTTGGACACTCATTGGTATTCTTATTGCCATGTACGTATCTAAATCTGTTACGCTCTTAAGCTTTGGCGAAGAGGTAGCTATTGGTCTTGGCAGTAATTTAAATCGTGTACGTGTATTATCTGGTTTGACTGTACTTATTCTTAGCGGTTCTGCTGTTGCTCTAGCCGGTCCGATCGGCTTTGTAGGTCTCGTTATTCCACATATAACACGTAAACTGGTAGGCATCGATTATCGTCTTGTAATTCCATTCTCTGCACTCTTTGGTGCAGTACTTGTTATGATTGCTGACGTTGTAGCTCGTATCGTAAATCCTCCATTCGAAACACCATTAGGTGCCATTACTGCCCTTGTAGGTGTTCCATTCTTTATTTATTTAGCAAATCGTAAGGGAGGAAAATAAGATGAAAAAACGCTTTTTTGCCTACTCTTTCGTTATGACGCTCATGTTGTTAGGTGCCATGTATGGACATCTTCATACAGGCTTTAGTGATATGTCTACATCTGATCTTATTCGTATTCTCTTTGGCGGTGGTAATGATGTAGAAAAACTCACAGTTTTTGATTTCCGTTTAGTTCGCACCATCTTGGCTGTATTTATTGGTATGGGCCTTGCTATGTCTGGTGCAATTTTTCAAACTATATCTCGAAATGAATTGGCTAGTCCAAGCTTGTTAGGTGTAAATGCTGGTGCTGGTTTAGGTGTAGTTCTTTTAGTATATTTTGCAGGCTCTACAACGGCGTGGGGAATTTGGACATTACCTACTGTTGCCGTAGCTGGGGCTGTTGTGGCAGCGATTTTAATTTATCTTCTATCTTGTCGCGGTAGAGATATTATTTCGCCATATCGTTTAATCTTAACAGGTATCTCTATGAGTGCAGGATTCCATGCATTGCAAGTCTTACTCGTAACGCGTTTGGACCCTAATAAATTTTATTTAGTTAATACTTGGACCATCGGCACTATTTCGGGTAATACCTGGGAGCATGTATGGGTACTTGCACCAATTGTCATTGTATTATCACTCATTCTTTATGCCCGTTATATGGAGTTAAATTTATTGAGCCTAGCTGATGAAACGGCGATTGGGCTTGGTGTACATATAAATCGCTCTAGATTTGTATACCTTATTATTGCAGTTCTTTTATCTGGGTTCTGTGTAGCTATCGGCGGCAGCATTGGTTTTGTAGGGCTTATTTCCCCGCATATTGCACGTCGCTTAGTCGGTGCCGATCATGCCTATTTCTTGCCATTAACAGGTCTAATTGGAGCTATTTTAGTGGTCACTGCCGACTGGATTGGCCGATCCATTATTGCGCCTGATGAAATCCTATTAGGGATTATTGTAGCTTTAATCGGGGCACCATACT
This sequence comes from Veillonella parvula, assembly GCF_032550495.1. Classification (GTDB taxonomy): domain Bacteria; phylum Bacillota; class Negativicutes; order Veillonellales; family Veillonellaceae; genus Veillonella; species Veillonella parvula_G. The sequence continues at coordinate 134,206 of NZ_JAWFZJ010000001.1, forward strand.
TCTTGTATATTCTAGCAAAAACAAAAGCGTAAAAGGGGAAATATAAATGAAATTAGAAGTTAAAAACCTAACTACTGGTTACGGTGATACAAAAATTATAGAGAACTTAAATCTTACGATTCCAGAAGGCAAAGTAACAGCATTAATTGGCGCTAATGGTTGTGGTAAATCTACTTTACTAAAAACTATTTGTCGTATTATTCGACCAATGGATGGCGATGTCTTACTAGATGGTAAATCTATCGGTTCTTATGGTAGTAGAGAGCTAGCAAAAAAGGTTGCTATTTTGCCTCAAAATCCAACGGCACCTGGTGAAATTACAGTGCGTGAACTTGTTATGTACGGTCGTGCACCGCATCAAGGCAGCTTATTTGCCCGTACTACAAAAGAGGATAAAGAAATTGTAGAGTGGGCTTTGAAGGAGACTGAATTACTTCAGTTTGCAGATCGTGGCATTACAAATATGTCTGGGGGGCAACGGCAACGGGCATGGATTGCCATGGCTATTGCTCAAAATACAGACATTCTATTCCTTGATGAGCCTACGAGCTTCCTTGATGTATCTCACCAAATGGATGTATTGCATCTGGTAGAGCATTTGAATAAAGCTTATAACAAAACGATTGTCATGGTTATTCACGAACTTAATGAAGCCGCTCGTTTTGCCGATAATTTAGTTGCCATGAAGGATGGAAAAATTCTATACGAAGGTACGCCTCATACTATCTTCCATAATGAAATGTTGAAGGATGTATTTGGTGTAGATTCTACAATCATGAATGACCCTAAGACAGATCGTCCGTTCTGTATTCCTTATTCTATGAAAAATTATGGCCATACGGCACGTGAGGTGTAGTATGAAGCGTTTGTTAATTTCTGGTCTTTTGGGGGCTTGTATGCTCATGGGAATTGCAGGATGTGGTCCACAGGAAAATGGTATGACTCATGAAGCCATCTATGCTAATCTTGATGATAAGGTAAAAACAGCCCTTGAACGGTCAAATGATCCGAAAGACATTGATAAAGAGTTTAAGAAGCGATTAACGGCTATCCAAAAGGCAGCAGATAAAATTGTTACTGTTGAAGGAGATAAGATTATTGTCACTCATAAGCTCGGGACAACAGTTATGCCTAAAGAACATAAACGTATCGTGGTTGTTCGGACAGAAGATCCTATGATTGCATTAGATGAATCTTTTATAGGGGCAAATTTTAATGAAAAAAGCTATCTTTATAATGAATTAAGTAATCGTAATGTTCAAAATTTTAGCATTAATGATGAAACAAAGACTATCAACTATGAGCAGATTCAGGCTTTAAAACCGGATTTGATTATTATGCGTGACTCTTATGGTAAAGCGGCATATAATGCACTTTCTAAAATTGCTCCAACCATTTCTGTCAACGTAAATAAGGAAGAAGTTGCACTACTAACTATTGCTAAAGCACTTGGGGTCCCTGAAAAAGGGGAAGCTCGTTTGAAAGAATATTATTCACAGGCTAAGAAAACACGGATAGATTTAGCTGAACATATGCAAGGGGAAACCGTAGCTTTTCTAAGAATTTTAAATAAAGAAATACGATTGTATCCGTATATGAAAAGCGATTTGAATGTCTTTATGGCTGAATTACTTAATATTAAACCGCCTGATATGGTATTAGAAACAGAACTTAACCCTACGAACAATGCGATTTCTTTAGAGCGATTACCCGATCTTGATGCAGGCTATTTAATCGTTTCTGCTGGTTACGGTGCTTCTAGTGCTAATAATCAAGGTGTAGCAGATCAACGATTGGCAAATCTTAAAAAAGATGAGTTATGGAAAAATTTGCCTGCTGTAAAAGCCGATCATGTATTGCAAGTGGATAGTACTTTGTGGATGGCCCATGGTATTATTGCGAAAGAACGTGCTATGAAAGAGCTGTATGATACATGGGGAGAATAGGACTAAATACATTTGTAATATATAGTTAGTACTATTATGTAAGGGTTTATCTCGTGTAAAAATACATACATACATTTTAGTCATGTTCGATATAGATAATCGATATAGATTAGAAACTCCCATGATATAAAGGTTGCTTCCTCTTATGAGGTGGCAACCTTTTTGCATGTATCAAATTCCTGTGCTTTTTAGTAGGAATAGTGGTATACTATGTACAGTATCAGTGAAATACCAGAAGACTGGTTGTCATATACTTTCATAAACCTAAAGAGGGGTGGCATTGCCACTAGAAAGATTTGAGGTAAGTACTATGTATGATGTAAAATCTCCAAAGGCGGAGGAATTTATTTCCCATCAGGAAATCCTTGACACACTTGCCTATGCAGAGGAAAACAAGGAAAATCGGGAGTTGTTAGATGCTATTTTAGCGAAAGCTGCTACATTTAAGGGATTAAACCACCGAGAAGCAGCAGTTCTCTTAGAATGTCCGTTACCTGAATATAAGGAAAAGCTTTTTGCTTTAGCAAAGGAAATCAAGAAGGCTATCTACGGCGATCGTATTGTTCTATTTGCACCGTTATACTTGTCTAACTATTGTATCAATGGATGTGTGTATTGTCCGTACCACTCCAAAAACCGCGATATTAAACGTAAAAAATTAACGCAAGACCAAATCAGAGAAGAGGTTATTGCGTTAGAAGCGATGGGCCATAAGCGTATTGTAATTGAGTCTGGTGAGGATCCATTAAATAATCCTCTTGAATATATTTTGGAATCCATCAAGACAATTTACGGTATCAAAAATAAAAATGGTGAAATCCGCCGTGTAAACGTAAATATTGCAGCTTGTTCCGTTGAGGACTACAAAAAATTACATGAAGCTGGTATTGGCACATATACATTATTCCAAGAAACATATAACAAAGAAAACTATGAAGCTTTACATCCTACAGGCCCTAAGAGCGACTACGCCTACCATACAGAGGCGATGGACCGCGCTATGCAAGGTGGCATTGATGATGTAGGCATCGGTGTTCTTTATGGTTTGGAACATTATAAATATGATTTCGTTGGATTGTTGATGCACGCTGAACATTTAGAGGCTGTGTATGGGGTAGGTCCACATACTATTTCTGTACCTCGTATTTGTCCAGCTGATGATATCGATGTAGATGATTTCAGTAATGCTGTGCCTGATGATGTATTTGAAAAAATTGTTGCTCTTATCCGCGTCTCCACACCGTATACAGGTATGATTATGTCCACTCGTGAAAGTCAGTCCATGCGTGAACGTGGCTTGGCATTAGGTATCTCCCAAATTAGTGGTGGATCTCGTACTAGCGTAGGTGGTTACAAAGAAGAAGAGAAACCAGAAGATAATTCTGCACAATTTGATCGCAGCGATACACGTACATTAGATGAAATCGTAGACTGGCTATTAGACCTTGGTTATGTACCAAGTTTCTGTACTGCATGTTATCGTGCAGGCAGAACAGGGGACCGTTTCATGGCCCTTGCTAAATCCGGTCAAATTCACAATTGTTGCCAACCTAATGCGTTGATGACATTAAACGAATATATCATGGATTACGGTGATGAAAAGACTAAGGCTCATGGTGCTAAGGTCATCGAACAACAGTTAGAAAATATTAAAAATGATTTAGTTAAAGAAAAAGCTAAAGCTTATATTGCACAGATGAAAGACGGCAAACGGGACTTCCGGTTCTAAGGAATTCACTGATATGGAGCCTCCTATTGATAATGGGAGGCTCTTTCTTGTTGAGAAAATAGCAAAGTTTAAATGAGAATAAAATATATAAAATGGTTTATTTTATTTGCATTTTAAGGTATAATAAATAAAAATGATAATGATAATACGTTGAATTCTAGAATAATATTGATTATAAACTACTGAGGGATATGATGATTAAGAAAAAACGTTGGCGCCTTTGTGAAGGTGAGAGGGAGAAAGAGTCTATCTTAATCCGTGAACTTGGTGTGAACCCTATTGTGGCTAAATTAATGGTGAATCGTCATATTGATGTTGACGAAGGTCGTCGATTTTTGCAAGGTACTTTGTCAGATTTGTTAGACCCATTCACTTTGAAAGATATGGACGTGGCTGTTTCGCTAGTTCTGGAGACAATTGAAAGTCACAAACCAATCGTTATTTATGGTGATTATGATGTGGATGGTATTACTGCAACATCTGTACTCTATCGATTTTTAAAGAAATTAGGTGCTGATATTACATATTACATACCAGAACGTCAAAGCGAAGGGTATGGTCTCAATTTAGAGGCTTTAAAGCACCTTATTGAACGGGGAACGGATTTGGTAATTACCGTAGACTGCGGCATTAGCTCTTACGATATTGTAGAGGCTGTACGGGACCGCATCAATATGATTATTACGGATCACCATACGGCTCCAGATATGATTCCACGAGCGAAGGCCGTCATAAATCATAAGCAAAAGGACTGTCCTTATAAGGATAAAAACTTATCTGGCGTAGGCGTTGCTTTCAAATTATGCCAAGCCTTGTGGCTTACAAAGCACGGAGAATGGTACTTAGATGATTTAGATATCGTCGCACTTGGCACGGTAGCTGATGTAGTACCTTTGGTCGGTGAGAACCGCATCATCGTAAAATCGGGCCTTGAGAAGATGAATAGCTATCCTAATTTGGGGATTAATAAGCTAATTGATGTAGCGGGGCTTCATGAACGAACTATCACCTCTGGACATATTGGCTATACTTTAGCACCTCGCCTTAATGCAGCTGGTCGCGTAACGCATGCAACGCGTGCAGTTGAATTACTTGTGACCGATGACGAGGATATAGTAGAGGCAATTGCGGAGGAACTAAATGAAACGAACCGTGAACGACAAGAGTTAGAACGAAATATTCATGAGTTGGCTCGTGTTGATGTAGCTAATCAAGGACATAAAGCTGATTATGTAACTATTGTGGCCGGCGAAGAGTGGCATCCAGGAGTCATTGGTATTGTTGCTTCTCGTCTAGTAGAGGAGTTTTACAAGCCAACCTTAGTCATCAGTATTCATGATGGCGTTGGTAAAGGCTCGTGCCGTAGTATAGATGGCTTTAACATATATGATGCATTAAAATCTTGTGAGGATATCTTGCTACAGTTTGGCGGGCATGCTGCGGCAGCAGGCTTTAGCATCGATGCAAATCGTATTGATGAGTTACGAGAACGGTTAACCAAGTATTGCAAAGCAGTTATTACAGATGAGGAATATATTCCTGTGGTTGCTATTGATGCGGAACTACCTGTTGATGATATCGATGTCGATATCATTGACCGCGTATCAGACCTTGAACCTTATGGAATGGCCAATAGCACGCCAGTCTTTGCTATTATGGAAGCTACCGTGCAAGATATTATGCTCATGGGCCAATTAAAAAATCATTGTAAGATAATATTTGAAACTTCGAATGGTACATTAGATGCTATAGCTTGGAATCGTCCAGACTTATTTAAATTTATCTTTGTGGGAACTGTGGTAAAAGTGGCATTTTCTTTGCAAAAGAATGAATGGCAAGGCATGGTTTCTCCGCAACTCATGATTCAAGCTATTGAACCATTGACTGAAGAGCCGATTAAGCTTTCTACAGAAGGGCTTAGACAAATGTATGTCATAATAAAACAGTCCATGCGAGGTCGTAGTCAATCGGTTTATAATGTAGAACAAGATATATTGCGCCGTAAGCCGGCAGATCAGAATAATCGCAGTGCTCTAACATCTATTGATGTATTTAAAGAATTGGGCATTGTTGAAGAATATACAAGTGATGATGGTCAATTAATGCTTAGATGGAACGCCATTGAAGGAAAATTAGATCTTGTCACATCCGTAACATTCCTTACTTATAGTGTATAGGAGGTGACATCATGACAACTGTAAATGAAGAAGGCAAAGCTTTGGTAGAACAAAGTACATTTGATAAAAGTAAAGCCTTAGCTGAGTTTATGGAGTATATCCATACGTATTTAACAGATGATGAGTGTGACCAAGTATTGAAAGCTTTTGAGCTTGCTGATAAGGCTCATGAAGGTCAGTTTAGAGCTTCCGGTGAACCGTATATCATGCATCCTCTAGCTGTAGCTGATATTTTGGCACATTTACAAATCGACCATATTACACTCATGGCAGCTCTAATGCATGATGTGGTTGAAGATACATCTTACTCGAAGGAAGACCTAGAGGAGATGTTTGGCTCTGAAGTAGCATTCCTCGTTGATGGGGTAACAAAATTAAACCAATTCCAGTATGAAACCAAAGAAGATCGCCAAATGGAAAACTATCGAAAGATGATTTTAGCTATGGCGAAGGACGTACGTGTCGTAGTTATTAAATTGGGTGATCGCTTACATAATATGCGCACCTTAAAGCATATGCGTAGTGACAAACAAAAGCGTATTGCTAAGGAAACCCTAGAAATCTTTGCACCTTTGGCACATCGTCTTGGTATCTTCAATGTGAAATGGGAGTTGGAAGATTTATCCTTCCGTTATTTAGAGCCGGAAAAATACTATGATCTAGTCGATCAAATGAAACAAAAACGCCAAGTCCGGGAAGACATCGTTAATGATACGATGAGGCAACTTACAAAGGCCTTAAGTGAAGCCCATATCAAGGCGGATATCAAAGGTCGTCCAAAACACTTCTACAGTATTTATAAGAAGATGAAAAAGGATAATCGTGATTTATCCCAAATTTATGATTTGCTTGCCGTTCGTGTGATCGTTGATAGCATCCCTGATTGTTATGCAGTACTTGGCATTGCACATAGCTTGTGGAAGCCATTGCCTTATCGCTTCAAAGATTATATTTCCATGCCGAAGTCTAATATGTATCAATCCTTGCATACAACCGTTATCGGCACGATGGGGCAACCGGTAGAGATTCAAATCCGTACTTGGGAAATGCACCGTGTATCTGAATATGGTGTGGCCGCTCACTGGCGATATAAAGAAGGAAATAAAAACGGCGATAAAGAATTTGATCAAAAGGTTGCATGGCTGCGCCAGGTTCTTGAATGGCAAGATACTAGTAATCCAACGGAACTCGTTAATGCTTTGAAATTAGACGTTTTCTCTGGTGAGGTATTTGTATTTACGCCAAAGGGTGACGTTGTTAAGTTGCCAATAGGCTCTGTACCTCTTGATTTTGCCTATCGAGTTCATACCGATGTAGGTCATCATTGTGTAGGTGCTAAGGTAAACGGTAAAATTGTACCGCTGGATTACACCTTGCAAAATGGTGATATTGTTGATATCATCACATCCAAAACAGGTCGTCCTAGCCTTGATTGGTTGAATATCGTAGGTTCTTCTGAAAGTAAGAGCAAAATTCGCAATTGGTTCAAGCGTGAAAATAAAGCTGAAAATATTGAAAAAGGCTTAGAAGCTCTTGAAAAAGAAGCAAAACGATTGAATCATAATTGGAAAGAATTATGTGCAGACAACCGTTTACAACATGTAACGAAACAACTTAAAGCCGGTACAGAAGAGGAAATGTTTGCAGCCTGTGGCTATGGCGGTATTCCTGTAAGCACGGTTCTCTTGCGTTTAATTGAACTTTATAAAAAGTCTAAAGAGGTAGAGGAATCTAAGCGCAGTACAGAGCAAATTATTGAGAAGTTAAAATCTCAAGGACAAAAGAAAACTAAAAATGGCACTGGTGTTCTCGTAAAAGGTGAAGCTGGTGTGATGGTGCGTATGGCAAAATGCTGTAATCCTGTACCTGGTGATGATATTATAGGTTACATAACCCGTGGTCGTGGCGTTTCTATTCACCGTTGTGATTGCCCTAGCATGGGCCATTCACCTGAAGATTTAGAGCGGATGATAGAAGTCTCTTGGGACGGTTCTTCTGGCGAATCTTTCCACGTAGGCATTGATATTCAAGCTTATGATCGAGCTGGCATTCTCATGGAGGTTATGGCGGTGCTTTCAGAATTGAAAATCACCATTACTAACATCAATGCTAAGGTTCAAGAAGATACAAAAAATGTAAGCATCAATTTGGTGGTTGATATTCGGGATATTTCGCAACTAGATTTCGTAATGACTAAATTGCGTCGTATTCGTGAAGTGTATACTGTTCAACGTAGTAAAGGAGGGGCTTAATGAGCGAACAACAATTAGTGCTTATGCGCATGCCTTTAGGTCCACTAGGAACAAATTGCTATGTTATCGGTGATAAAGCGATAGGTGAAGCTTTCATTATCGATCCTGCAACAGCTGAAGTACTAGATGCGCTAAAAAAACATGACTTAAAGCCGAAGGCGATTGTACTGACACATGGTCATGGAGATCATATTGGTGGCATTCAAGAGATTGTAAACATCTATCATGTGCCTGTATATATTCATAAAGGCGATGTACCGTATTTATCTGATCCTGAACTTAATCTTAGTGCTTATAGCAATCCAACGCCAATTAAGGTAAAAGCGGAAATTATCGAGGTTAAACAAGGTGATCACATTACATGTGGTGATATGGATCTTGAGGTGCTTGAAACACCAGGTCATACGCCAGGAGGGGTGTGTTATTATATGGAAGGTCTTGTATTTGTAGGGGATACTCTATTCAGAGATTCCGTAGGCCGTACAGATTTTCCAAATGGTTCTTATGAGACCCTGATATCATCTATTAAGACTCAGCTTTATACATTGCCTGATAATACAATGGTTTATCCTGGTCATGGACCGGAAACAAATATAGGGTATGAAAAACAATACAACCCATTCGTTGGTCAGTAGGTTTAAACGAATTATTTTTTACAGTCGAGGGGAAATTTATTATGAACACAACATTAGAAAAATTAAAAGAACGCATTAAAGACAAAAAGTACAAATTGACAACTCAACGTCAAACAATTTTGCAAGCATTCATCGATGCTGATGAAAATCACTTGAGTGCTGAAGATGTATATGTTCTTGTAAAAGAGGTGGCACCTGATATCGGGTTGGCAACAATTTACAGAACTCTTGATCTCTTCACAGAACTTGATTTGTTAAAACGTCTTGATTTTGGTGATGGCCGTAATCGCTATGAATTAAATGACGAAGAATTCGCTCATTTCCATCATCATTTGATTTGCGTAAAATGTGGTAAAGTATCTGAGTTTGAAGACGACATGCTTGAAACATTGGAGTCTATTATCGCTAAGAAATTAAACTTCCGTACCATTGATCATCAATTGAAAGTATATGGTTACTGTAGCGATTGCCAAAATCATATGACTGAAGCAGAATTAGAAAAGCTTGAGCGTATGTCCCATCATGGTTAATGGTTATCTATATACGGGGCCATTACCACTTGGCTCCGTAGTAGCTCATAACTGTGGCGCGGCAGGACTCTTTTCTGATAAGGTACATCCAGAGGTTATCCTTGAAGCGCATGAAATGGAAGGGATGTACACATTAACTGTTACTATTGGTGATTCGGTTCAGATTTTTGAAGGACCTGTTTCCTCTATGGGGCGTCGTCAAATTGGACAAGCCTTGTTGCGCTATTTGCGTGAATATCAAGGCTTACCTGCTGAGGCTCCGTGGGGAACCATGGTAGGTGTGCGCCCTACAAAGCTACTACATAAATATATAGATACATATGGCTCTGTCCACGCAGCAACTCGTCACATTCGGGACGAGTTTTCTGTGTCTATGGAAAAGCTTGCTACTTTGGGGGCCATTGGCGAGTATCAACGTCCATTTCTATCTGATACAGATGATAAAAAGGTAAGCCTCTATTGTGGTATTCCTTTCTGTGACACGCGTTGCGTATATTGCTCGTTTCCATATGGTCTCTATCAGGATTATGCTGGTAAAAGTCAATTTCTAAGGGCTTTAACCCGTGATATAGAAGATATGAAAGCTATTATCCAATCTTATAATCTAACCGTAGATACCCTCTATATGGGCGGTGGTACTCCGACAGTGCTAAAGGATGAAGACTTTCACCAGGTTCTAAAACAGTTGTCTCTACTCGTACCAGAAGGTCATGAATTTACTGTAGAGGCAGGACGACCTGATTCTGTTAATCCTACAAAGCTACGTTCCATGCTTGCGCTAGGTGTGAATCGTATTAGCATTAACCCGCAAACAATGCAAGATGATATTTTGCGTCGTATTGGACGCGGCCATAGTGTACGGGATATTGATGAACTTTTACAATATGTAAAAAACAATACATCATTAGCCGTAAATATGGATTTTATTGCAGGCTTGCCTAATCAAACGATGTTAAACATGATAGAGAATATGGATTATGTATGTCAAAATCTGCCGGAAAATGTTACAATTCATACGTTAGCATTAAAACGTGGTAGCCCGTTGTACGATTTACATATGGAAGATGATATTCCTGAAGAACATCTTGTGGCGGAAATGGTACAATATGGTAAAGAGCGTCTTGAAGCGGCTGGTTATGTGCCATATTATTTATATCGCCAACAATATATGAGAGGGCAGTTAGAGAATATTGGCTATACCTTGCCTGGCAAAGCGTGTGAATATAATATCCAGATTATGGAAGAACGGCAGAGTATTCTATCTATGGGGCCTGGCAGTTCATCCAAGTGGATGCGCGCCCCTGAATATCGTCAACTTAAACAGCATATGCCAAAAGACGTAGATGTTTATCACGAAACGATAGATGCACTTTTAGAGAAACGACATAGAATTTGTGAAAGATTTTGGGAGGTTGTGTAATGGCTATAAGAAAACCAAGAGGTACACAAGACTTTTTGCCAGAACAGATGATACATTGGCATTATATTGAACAACGTATGCGCGAAATTTGTAAAGTATATGGGTTCAATGAAATTCGCACACCTGCCTTTGAAGAAACTAAATTATTCTTACGCGGTATCGGTGAGACTACAGATGTAGTACAAAAAGAGATGTACACCTTTACCACTGGTGATGACGGTGGTTCTAGCTTTACCTTACGCCCTGAAAATACGGCGTCTGCTGTGCGCGCATACTTAGAAAATAAAGTATATGGTAAAGAAGGTCTCACAAAATGGTATTACATGGGCCCTATGTTCCGTCATGATAAACCGCAAGCGGGTCGTTATCGTCAATTCCACCAGTTTGGTGCAGAGGTACTAGGTTCGCAATCTCCAGTGGTAGATAGTGAAGTTATCTGTATGGTTGTACAGTTATTAAAAGACTTTGGCCTTAAAGACCTCAATGTAGAAGTAAACTCCGTAGGTTGCCCAATATGTCGTCCTGTATACCGAGAAAAATTAATCGCTTTCTTTGAACCTAAAAAGGAACAATTATGTAGCGATTGCCAAGAGCGTTTGTACAAAAATCCTTTGCGTATCTTGGACTGCAAAAATGAAACATGCAAATCCTTGTCCGTAGGTGCTCCTGAAATTCACGAACATTTATGTGAAGAGTGTCATGATCATTTTGAAGAATTGAAAACCTATTTAACTGCAGCTAATGTGCAATATACTTTAAATCCTCGTCTCGTACGTGGCCTTGATTACTATACAAAGACAGCCTTTGAGGTACAATATACTCCTTTAGGTGCTCAAAGTGCCGTAGCCGGTGGTGGTCGTTACGATGGTCTCGTAGAAGAGCTCGATGGACCGCATACCCCAGCTATCGGTTTTGCTATGGGCATGGAGCGCTTATTATTAGCTCTTGAAAAACAAAACCTATTGCCTGAACCAACTGTAGAACCATCTGCATTCGTAGTAGCTCTTGGTGATGCGGCTAAGGTAGAGGCTTTCAAAATTTGCCAAAAACTTCGCAGTCTTGATATTCCTGTTGAAATGGACGGGCAGGGCAAAAGTATGAAGGCACAATTAAAATACGCTAACAAAATTAATGCGAAATATGTTATTATATTGGGTGATGATGAATTGGTTCGTAAAGAAGCCATAATTCGATTCATGGATACTAGTGAACAAGAGACTGTATCTCTTGATACAGTGGCTGAACGTATAACTTCTTTGGTGAAAGGATGACAATTAGAATGGAAACAATGCAAGGCTTACACCGTACGCACGGTTGTGGCACCATCTCTGAACAAGAGGTAGGTAAAGAGGTCGTATTATGTGGTTGGGTTGAACGCCGTCGTGACCATGGTGGTTTGATATTCTTAGATTTACGCGATCGTTCTGGCGTAGTACAAGTAGTGGCATCCCCAGATCACAACGTAGAATCGTTCCACAAAGCAGAGGATGTTCGTAATGAATATGTGCTTTGCGTGCGTGGAACTATTACAAAACGTGATGATTCTGCTATTAATCCTAACCTTCCTACAGGTGCATACGAAATGTTCTGTGAAGAGTTGCGCGTATTGAACTCCGCTAAAACTCCTCCTTTCTATATTCAAGATGATATCGATGTAGATGAAAATATTCGTTTGAAATATCGTTACCTTGACTTGCGTCGTCCTGAAATGCAACGTAACTTGATTTTACGTCACAAGGTAACAAAAGCAATGCGCGACTTTTTTGATAGCCGCGATTTCTTGGAAATTGAAACTCCAATGCTTACTAAATCTACGCCAGAGGGCGCTCGTGACTATCTAGTGCCGTCCCGTGTAAATGCTGGTACATTCTATGCGTTGCCACAATCTCCACAAATTTTCAAACAAATCTTGATGGTTGCTGGTTACGAAAAATATTTCCAAATCGTTCGTTGCTTCCGCGATGAAGATTTGCGTGCAGACCGTCAACCTGAGTTCACTCAGCTTGACTTAGAAATGTCCTTCGTTGATGAAGAAGATATTTATGCATTGCTTGAAGAGATGATTGCTCATGTATTTAAAACTGCATTAGGTAAAGAAATTTCTTTGCCTATGCCTCGTATTACATGGGACGAAGCAATGGATAAATACGGCTCTGATAAGCCGGATCTTCGTTTTGATATGGCGTTTACTGATGTAACTGATCTTGTAAAAGATACAGAATTCAAAGTCTTCCGCTCTGTTATCGACAATGGTGGCGTAGTTAAAGGTATCGTTGTGCCTGGTGACGCTGGCATTCCTCGCCGTGAACTTGATGATCTTGTTGAGTATGTAAACCGTTACGGCGCTAAAGGCCTTGCGTGGGCTTGCTTCAATGAAGATGGTTCTATCAAGTCTCAAATCATGAAGTTCTTAGGTGAAGATACAATCCGCAATATTGGTGAAAAAATGGGCGCTAAAGGTGGCGACCTTGTATTGATGATTGCTGATAAACCTGCAACTGTGGCACGTGCATTAGGCGAGTTACGCCTTGAAATGGCACGCCGTATGAACATGATTGACCAAGATAAATTGGCATTCACATGGGTAACTGATTTCCCTATGTTCGAATATAACGAAGACGAAAAACGTTATGTTGCAATGCATCATCCGTTCACAATGCCACGCCATGCGGATCTTGATAAATTAGAATCCGATCCTGGCAGTGTAAAAGCGATTGCTTACGACATGGTATTGAATGGCGTAGAAATCGGTGGCGGTTCCTTGCGTATCTACCAAGCTGACGTACAAGAAAAAGTATTCAAAGCAATTGGCTTGTCCATTGAAGAAGCAAGATCTAAATTCGGCTTCATGCTTGATGCATTCCAATACGGTGCACCTCCTCATGCAGGCTGTGCATTTGGCCTTGATCGTCTTGTTATGTTGATGGCAAAACGTCAATCTATCCGCGACGTAATCGCATTCCCTAAAACTCAATCTGCTTCTGATATCATGAGCCAAGCTCCATCTGAAGTAGAACCTAAGCAATTAAAAGAGTTGCATATTAAACCAGATGTAGAAGAAGAACAAGAGCAATCTTTAGTGTAAAAACATAGGCAAGAATTGATTAAATTTGAAATGTCAAGACTTGTTAATTGCTAATCTTTCTGATACTATTTATGTATAAGATATCCCTGCCATGTGCGTGTGATATCGCAGTTTTGAGCCAACACATTTACTTTGGGAGTCTGAACTCTCGTCTGAACGTTACGCCCTTACGGGACAACTGCAGGATGAGGAGGACACCCACCTGCCCTTGCAGGATCAAAACGCGGTACATTACGGCATGGTGGGGCTTTTTTGCGTGTAAAAATAGACTGAAATATCATATACTATAAATATATCTTTGGTAAGAATTTAAACTTTTTAAAATCTTAAGAGTCCTAAATGTCATAAACGTCATAAATGTCTTGCCAATATTATCAGTGTTACCGAGTTACTGATGTTATTAGGCTTTTATGACGGGGAAGTAATTGTTTTTTGATTGAATAGTTATAGATATGAAAATACGACAGTTAAACTGAGTGAGAATTGAGGTGATAGAATGGATAGTTTGTTTGATATGACACCTACAAATACATACGAGCCGCTTCCTGTACGAATGCGTCCTACTAAACTAGATCATTTATATGGTCAAGAGAAGGCCGTAGGTAAGGGGACTTTCTTGAGAGCTATGGTAGAGAAGGATACAATACCATCTATGCTTTTTTATGGGCCTTGTGGAACGGGTAAGACTACATTAGCCGGAATCATAGCTAAGGTGAGCAATAGTTATTTTGTAAATCTGAATGCTACTAACGCTGGTATTGGTGAGTTGCGTACTATCATTGAAGACGCGCGAAAACGGGTTCGTTCTTTACAGCAACGAACAATTCTATTCCTCGATGAAATCCATCGCTTTAATAAAAGCCAACAAGATGTGTTGTTACCCTGTGTAGAGGATGGTACTATCATTCTTATTGGCGCTACTACAGAGAATCCGTTCTTTGAAGTTAATAGACCACTTTTATCTCGTTTGCGTCTTATTACATTAGAAGCACTTACACCAAAGGCTATCGGTCAAATTTTACGTCGCGCCATTACCGATGAAGAGGTAGGCCTTGGCAAACGCCATCTACAGGTAACCGATGAAGTTCTGGAGGATGTGGGGATTTTCGTCAATGGCGATGGGCGTATGGCTCTCAATATTCTTGAACAAGCAGCAGCTATGGTTCCTGATGAGGGGATGATTACTATTGAAGTTCTCGAAAAGGTCGTAGGTCGTCGCATATATACATACGATAAAAAAGGTGATAGTCATTACGATACAATTTCAGCTTTTATTAAAAGTATGCGTGGCTCCGATGTGCAGGCAACAGTACATTATTTAGCGCGTATGATTGAAGCCGGAGAGGATCCTAACTTCATTGCTCGTCGTATTGTTATTTGTGCAGCAGAGGATGTAGGTCTTGCGGATCCACAAGCTCTCATACTCGCAAATGCAGCAGCTCAAGCGGCTCATATGGTAGGTTTTCCGGAGGCGCGCATTATATTATCTGAGGCTGCGTGCTATGTTGCTCTCGCACCTAAAAGTAATTCTGCTTATGTAGCTATTGATGCCGCGATATCTGATGTGCGACATAAGGATTGTGGACAAGTACCGGATCATTTGAAAGATAGTCACTATAGCGGGGCTAGTAAATTAGGCCATGGGAAAGCTTATAAGTATGCTCATAATTATCCTAATGGATTTGTAAAACAGCAGTATTTACCAACGCCTCTAGTCGATGCAACCTACTATAAGGGCATAAAGAGAGGGACTGAGGAACAGTTACTTCACGACTGGGAGAAACGTTGTAAAAATTAACTTAATATTACGATATATGCTATAATATAATGATAAGTTAATTTACTGTAATGTTATATAAGTAAGGGGTTTGTATAGATTTATGGCAGAAGAAAATACTTCCACCAAAAGACGCAACACACGCCGTAAGCGAACAAGTACAAAACAGCAATCAAAGTCGCAAAGCTTTTCTTTGCGCAGCGAAGTGAAAGGCCTTATTGTCATTGCCTTTGCTGTGATTTCCTTTCTGGGCTTTTTTGGCTTTGAACTCGGCCTTGTAGGACAGATTTTAACAGGTATATTCCGTTATGGCTTTGGCCTAGGTGGTATTATTCCTTGTTTATGCGTTTTCTGGTTAGGTTGGAGATTATTATATAAGGATACATTTATTTCCATTACAAAACGAGGGGTTGTAATGACCTTGTTTTTCCTATTTTTGTTAGCTCTTGTTCCCTTGTGGCGAGTTCCTGAGGGGCAGGAACTCATAACTACGCAACTAGCTAATCAAGGTGGTTTCGTAGGTGGCGCAATTGCTACATTCCTTCGTACACTATTAGGTAACCTAGGGGCTATTATTCTTGATGTATTCTTACTCATAGCTTTTGGATTACTGGTGACACGTTTGTCTTTGCGTAGTGGATTACAAAAGGCTGCGGACAAAACACAGGTTGGCCTTGATGTTGCAAAAGAGGTAGCTGCTGAGAAGGTTGCTGTTGCAAAAGAAGTGTTTGAAGATTGGAATGAACAACGTAAAGAAGCGGCAGAACAGCGTAAAGCTTATAACAGGGAAAAAGATACACGCTTTGCTGATGCAGCAGATCAAGCATTAGATGCACTAGAAAAACAAGGTATTGCTACTGGTAGAGACCTCTTTGACTCTACCACAGCTATAGATGTTGATCCTATTGAAGATACAGTTACTACTATGGAGTCACAAAAAACTCCTACATCTTGGAAGGAATTGGCTGAGATAGAAGCACGTAATCGTGCGGCTGAGCAATTGGCTAATATATCTGAAGCATCTGGTGATGCGAAGTCTTATGAAGCTGATGATTTTGAACAATTCTCTGATACACATAGAACTACGAGTGATGATTATGTATATGTTCCAGATGAGGACTATGCATATACACCAGATGAAGAGTATTCAGATGAGGTTGGAATTGTAGAAAATTCTGATGATAAAGAACCAGAATTCTCTTATCAAAATACAACAATAGAGCCATTGGAAACGAATCACGGTGCTATTGCCTCCGCTGTGCCAGGAACGGGTGCAGCTGCAAGTTCTGTAAGTGCTGGAGCTGGTATGGCAGGTATGGGGTTACAAGTACCGTCCATTATTAGTACTACAGAAGATACGGCGCAAGTAGCTGTATCTAAAGATGGACAGATTCATCGGTCCTATGATAGACCTTACCATTTCCCAAGCCTAGATATTTTGGCGAAAGGGAAGGGGAGTCAAAATAATGGTGAAGAAGTAGCACAAAATGCGATGATGCTTGAACATGTATTGAGTGACTTTGGTATTACTGCAAAGGTTGTTAATGCTACACAAGGGCCAACTGTTACACGTTATGAAATTGAACCTGCACCAGGCGTGAAAGTGAGTCGTATCGTTAATTTAACAGACGATATTGCCCTCAATTTGGCAGCGCAACATATTCGTATGGAGGCTCCGATTCCAGGGAAATCTGCCATCGGTATTGAGGTCCCTAATAAAACGACAGAAGCCGTTCATTTACGCGATGTACTTGATTGCAGTGACTTTAAAGATGCTCGTGGAGGTATTCCTGTCGGTCTTGGTAAGGATATTGCAGGTAAGCCTGTTATTACGGATCTTGCGAAGATGCCTCACTTGCTCGTAGCTGGTACAACTGGCTCTGGTAAATCCGTATGTGTAAATACATTAATTTCTAGTATTCTCTTTAGCCGCAAACCGGAAGAGGTTAAGTTATTATTAATCGACCCTAAGATGGTTGAATTGTCTATTTACAATGGGATCCCGCACTTGATGGCTCCAGTTGTAACGGATATGAAAAAAGCAGCAGCTGTATTGCGTTGGGCCGTTCGTGAAATGGAGGCTCGTTATAAGGCGTTTGCTGCATCTGGTAAACGTGATATCAAGAGCTACAATGAAGCGCATCCTAAGGCTGCTATGCCGCTAATCGTGTTGATTATCGACGAGTTAGCTGACCTTATGATGACGGCTCCTGATGATATTGAAGAATCTATTAGTCGTTTAGCACAAATGGCTCGTGCCGCAGGTATTCACATGGTTCTTGCGACACAACGGCCATCTGTTAACGTTATTACCGGTTCTATTAAGGCTAATGTACCAAGCCGTATTTCCTTTGCTGTAGGCTCTCAAATTGACTCCCGTACCATTCTTGATATGGCAGGAGCAGAGAAACTATTGGGTAAAGGGGATATGTTATTTGCTCCGATTGGTGCTAATAAACCTATTCGTGTACAAGGGGCCTTCATTTCTGATGATGAGGTAGAAAAACTTGTAGAGTTTGTGAAAGCTCAACGAGAACCAGAATATGATAATACGGTAACTCAAGAAGTGGAAAAGGAAGCTGAAAAAGAATCTTATGATGCTAATGATGTTTACCGCGATGAATTATTAGAGCGAGCTGTCAATCTCGTTATGGAATCTGGTCAAGCTTCCGTATCGATGTTGCAACGTCGTTTCCGTATAGGTTACACCCGTGCGGCACGTCTTGTAGATACAATGGAAGACCTTAAAATCGTTGGCCCTAGCATGGGCAGTAAGGCTCGAGAAATTTTAATGAGCCCTGAACAAGCTAAGGCTAGATATTTCTCCAATTCCAATGATGAGCAATAATTAGCTAATTACTATATGAATATTACGTAGATTTAGAAAGGAACGAAAATGGCTGAATTAGGCGAAGAATTACGACGTGAACGGGTAAGACGTAATCTAACCTTTAAAGATGTGGAGCAAGTGCTGCACATTAAAACAACCTATTTAGAGGCTATCGAAGATGGTAACTATGATATCATTCCTGGTCAAGTCTACGTAAAAGGTTTTATTCGAAATTATGGTAACTACTTAGATCTTGATGGGGATCGCTTGGTGAAAGTATATCAGGGCCAAGTAGGAGACATAGATACCTTTTCTTTACGTTCTGTTACAAGACGGAAGGCTCAAGCAACTCCTAATTTGGTACAAAGTGAGTTTGTTGAATATCAAACATCTAAAAAGCGTATGTCCTTAGAAACGCGTCAACGAAAACGTCAACGCTCTATTGTACAAGAACGCATTATTTTAGGGATTATTTTAGTTTGTATGGCATTATTTTTACTATGGTTATTCCTGTTCTAGTATCTGATTAGGCATGATAGAAAGGCATTTACACAATCAATGGATAGATTTTTAGTAACAGAACCTTCGGATATGAAGGAACGTGGTTGGGCTGAATTAGATTTCGTTCTCATCAGTGGGGACGCTTATGTGGACCATCCATCCTTTGCGCCTGCAGTTATCGGTAGATACTTGGAATCCAAAGGTTATCGTGTAGGCATTATAGATCAACCAGATTGGAATGATGTAGAGGCTTTCAAAAAACTAGGTAAACCACGTCTAGCATCCCTTGTTACGGCAGGGAATTTAGATTCAATGCTTAATAAATTTACGGCAGCAAAGAAAGTTCGCCGTCAAGATGATTATTCTCCAGGTGGTGAGTCAGGTCATCGTCCAGATCGTGCTACCTTGGTATATGCTAACCGTATGAAGGAGGCTTACAGTGATGTACCTCTTATCATTGGTGGTATAGAAGCGTCTTTGCGTCGCTTTGGTCATTATGACTATTGGTCAGATACGGTGCGTCGATCCATCTTAGTAGATTCTAAGGCCGATGTACTCGTCTATGGCATGGGAGAACTTCAAATCGTTGAACTAGCTGATGCCTTAGATCAGGGTCGATTTAAAGAGTCTTTGCCATCTATACGTGGCATTTGCTACATGGCAAAGGAAATTCCAACCATTGACTATGTAGAGTGCCCATCGTATGAAGCTATTAAGGCGGATAAGATGGATTTTGCCGATGCATTCCGCATTCAATACGATGAACAAGATCCGTTCTATGGACGTATTGTAGTCCAAAAGCATGGTGATAGATATCTCATTCAGAACACGCCTGCCTTGCCATTGACACAGGAGGAAATGGACGGTGTCTATAACTTGCCATATACTCGAAAGTGGCATCCTAAATACGATGATAAGGGTGGTGTGCCAGCATTAAGCGAAGTTCAATTTAGCCTTGTGAGCCAACGAGGTTGCTTTGGCAGTTGTTCTTTCTGTGCTATTACTAATCACCAAGGGCGTATCATTCAGAATCGTAGTCATGAGTCTTTGATTGAAGAAGCTCACATGATGATCAAGATGGACAATTTTAAAGGGTATATTCATGATGTAGGGGGTCCTACGGCAAACTTCCGCCAGCTAGCTTGCGATAAACAAGCTGTCTATGGTGCGTGTAAAGGTCGTACTTGTGCGGCTCCAGAGCCTTGTGAAAACTTGAATACAAATCATGATGACTATATTGCTTTACTGCGTAAATTACGTAAACTAAAAGGTGTAAAAAAGGTATTTGTTCGTTCTGGTTTGCGTTATGACTATGTACTAGCCGATAACAATAAAGATTTTGTGCGGGAACTTTGCGAGTTTCACGTAAGTGGGCAGCTAAAGGTAGCTCCAGAACATGTATCTAAACGGGTTACCAATATGATGGGGAAAGCTGGTAAAGAAGAATTCCTAACCTTTAAGTCTTGGTTTGAAGAGGCAAATAAAAAGCTTGGTAAGAAACAATACTTAGTGCCGTACTTTATGAGCTCTCATCCCGGTTGTGCCCTAGAGGATGCTATTGAATTAGCGGAATTTTTACGAGATCACCATATGTACCCAGAGCAAGTACAGGATTTTATTCCTACGCCGGGTAGCCTTTCTACTTGTATGTATTATACGGGCATTAATCCACTAGATGGAAAACCTGTTTATGTTGCTAAAAAGGGTAGAGATAAAGCAAAACAGCGCGCATTGATGCAGTTTAAAAATATTGAAAACTATGACCTTGTTAAAGAGGCTCTCATAGAAGCCAATCGACGTGATTTAATTGGCTTTGGCCCAGAATGTTTAATTCCACCCCGACCAATTGGTGGAAATTCTAAGCGTATTAGCCAATCTAGTAAATCTCGTAATGGCAAACGAGGTTGCGAATCTAGGAATCGATGCCAGACTGGAAAAAAACGTAGTAGAGATGTGACTAAAGTTCGTACATCTAATAAAAGTTTTGGTGGTCGTTACATGTAGGGAGTAGCTCTAGCTACTCTCATTTTAAGATACTTTATGTCTTATGGGAGGCATATATGAAACGATGGATTGCTCCGAGCATCTTAGCATTATTTGTGGTAGGAATGTTGATCTATGGCATAAACTTTTACCAACAAGAACAAATAGAACAGGCCAAAGAGCCTATTCGTGGTGAAATTATAGTCTATACGGACTTACCTAATACTTTGACAGCTATGCTTGCTGAGCGTTATGAAGAGGAACAAAAGGTAAAAGTCACTGTAATGCCTCTTACAGAGGAACAAATGTCGCAACGGTCGGCTTCTACAGTGGCTGATACTTCTGGTGATTTGGTGCTAACTTCTGAAGATAATCTCGTAATTGGTGCCAATGCAGGTAAATATATGCCCATCGTCAATGAACGTATTGACGAGGTACGTGATAATCTAAAGGATCCAAATGGCTATTGGGTTGGTATTTGGTATGATCCCATCGTATTTGTTCAGAATGATACCTTCCATAATGGCATTGGTAAATATATTACTACATGGGATACATTGGGAAAACAAGGTGATTGGTCTATCGTTATGACTGATTTTGTAGCATCTCAGAATGCGGCCAATTTGCTATATAATATGGTAGAGTATAAAGGGGAACCAGAGGCTCTTGAATACTTGTATAGTTTGAAGCCCCATGTGGTTCAACATGCTAAATTTTTGTCTACTCCAATACGACTAACTGCGCTAGGGGAGACAAATATTGGTATTGGTAACTTGTCTGATGCGGCGCAATATAGTCATCATGGGTATCCAATTAAGATCATTTATCCTAAAGATGGTACGTCTTATTATGTGACTGGTGCTGCCGTTTTAAAAAATTCAAAACATAAAGCAGATAGTGTAGAGTTTATTAATTGGTTACTATCTTCTAAAACGGCGAAATATATGGTAGAAAAGAATTTTACTTATATATTTACTAATCCTGAGATGGATGAGCCAAAAGATTCTATGGGGCATGATTTAGTATTATGGCCTGTGAATGGTGGTTATACTCTAGAAGGTAAAAAGTTACTATTAAATCATTGGGTTAGCCAAGTACGATTCCGTAAGGACTAAGTCAGTTGTATAAATCCAAGAAATAAATAAGAATCTAGTGACGAAAGGATATAGAATGGGGAAAAAATTAGGATATGTTAGCCTAGGTTGTGCTAAAAATTTAGTAGATACAGAGGTAATGTTAGGCTTATTGCGAGATAATGGCTATTCGATTACAGAAGACTTAAGCGAAGCAGATCTTATCGTTGTAAATACCTGTACTTTTATTGAAAAAGCTAAGGCTGAGTCTATAAATACTATACTTGAGGTTGCCCAATATAAGGAGGATGGTACTTGTAAGGGCCTCATCGTAGCAGGTTGTCTTAGCCAACAGTATCAGGATGAATTATTCCAAGAAATTCCTGAAATTGATGCATTAATCGGTACCGGTGCATGGGATCAAGTTATGGTAGCCGTTGATGCTATTGAGCACGGCAATCGCAGTTGTATCATGGAAAATATTACGAATATCTATGATGAGCGCATGCCTCGTATTCAAACAACACCTCGTTATAGTGCATATGTAAAAATTGCAGAAGGCTGTAATAACGGGTGTACATTCTGTATTATTCCTAAGGTACGTGGTGCATTCCGTAGTCGTACTATCGAGTCTATTAAGGCTGAAGTGGAACGATTGGCTGCGACAGGGGTTAAGGAAATTGTTCTTATCGCTCAAGATACAACAAGTTATGGTATTGACCTTAATGATGGAAAACCATTGTTGACGACATTGTTAAAGGAATTAACAACTGTAGAAGGTATAGAATGGATTCGCATGCTATACCTATATCCGACATTCTTCTCTGATGAATTGTTAGATATTATCGTTAATGAGCCAAAGCTTTGTAAATATGTAGATATTCCATTGCAACATGTTAATAACGATATTTTGAAACAAATGAATCGCCGAGACGATCGCAATGATATTGAGCGCTTGCTTAAGAAGATTAGAAATGCACCGACTCATATTACATTGCGCACCTCTATCATCGTTGGATTTCCTGGTGAAACAGATGAACAATTTGAGGAACTTTGTGACTTTGTAAAAGAAATCAAATTCGATAATATGGGCGTATTTACGTATTCTCAAGAGGATGGTACACCAGCTGGTGCTCGTGAAGACCAAATACCAGAAGAGGTCAAAGAAGAGCGTTATCACGTTCTTATGTCCATCCAAGCTGCTATCTCTGAAGAGAATAATCGCAATTTAGAAGGTACCATTGATTATGCGATGGTAGAGGAAATCGAAGAAGGCGAGAATAACACATTGCTTGCAAAAGGTCGATTGAAATCTCAAGCACCTGATGTAGATGGTAATATGTACATTGAAGACTGCGGTGAAGACATTCAACCTGGTGATATTCTTAAGGTACAAGTAGAGCAAGGCTTTGCTTATGATGTAGTAGCTACAGTTGTAGAATAATGCACAGTTCGATATATTCGATTGTGGAGGTGATCTGATGATTGTAGAACTTATTTCTACAGGTTCAGAATTATTGTTAGGTGATACAGTAAATACGAATGTATCATGGCTAGCACAAGAGTTGAATAAACTAGGATATACCATTGCCCATCAATCGGTGGTAGGTGATAATCCGAAACGAATGGCTGAAGTTTTTCAGCTCGCTAGTACAAGGGCTGATATTATTATTAGTACTGGTGGGCTAGGACCTACGCAGGGTGATATTACACGTAATGTACTTGCCGATTCAATTGGCAGACCTATTGTATTTAATCAAGAGGCCATGGATGAGCTTGAAAGATTCTTTAAAAGTGTAAACCGTACTATACCTGATGCGAGTCGGCGAGAAGCACAATTACCAGAAGGGGCGAAAGTATTATATAACCCTGTTGGAGTTGCACCAGGTGTCGTCGTTGAAGATGGAGATACTACATACATACTTCTGCCAGGTCCTCCTGGTGAAATGAAGGGTATGTTCCAAGAGAGCGTAGTTCCTTATTTGAATAACCGATTTGGTTCTCAAGGTGTTGTTACATCTTATCGTTATGGTGTGTATGATATTCGTGAAATCGATTTAGAAAGCACCTTGATGGATCTCATTAAGCAGCAATCAAATCCAACCATAGCTTTACTCATTAAAAAAGGTTATATCGAAGTACGCATTACGGCTAAAGCTGAAACATTAGAAGCGGCCCAAGACCTACTAAATCCATGGGATGCAATCATACGAGAGCGATTAGGTTCTCGCGTAGGACGCGACTTAACGATTTCTATGGAGGAAACTCTAGGCCGAACCTTGTTAGAGAAACATAGTACTATTAGTACTGCTGAATCATGTACATCAGGATTAGTTGGTAAGCTTCTTACTAATGTCAGTGGTAGTAGTGAGTACTATATGGGTGGTGTCATTTCGTATAGTAATGATTTGAAACATCGTGTTTTAGGTGTACCACAAGATATGTTAGATATATATGGCGCTGTTAGTGAACAAGTGGCTAAGGCTATGGCAGAGGGGGCACGAACTGTTGGCCAAACAACATATGCTGTTTCTACAACGGGGATAGCCGGTCCTGGTGGAGGAACTCAAGAAAAGCCCGTTGGACTAGTGTGGTTTGGTGTTACTGGTCCACATGGCACAGTGGCCCATAAAGCTAATTTAATTGGCAATCGAGAAGATATTAGACAAAGTGCGGCAGAGCTAGCACTATACTATGTTTATACTTATATAACAGAAAAGGAGAAATAAAATAATGGCTGTAGATGGCAGACAAGCAGCGTTGGATAACGCGTTAAAACAAATCGAAAAAGATTTTGGTAAAGGTGCTATTATGCGTCTTGGTGAAGCGGCAGATCGCATGAATGTAGAGGTGATTTCCTCTGGTTCTCTTGCTATCGATATTGCTGTTGGTGTAGGTGGTTTCCCTCGTGGCCGTGTAATTGAAATCTACGGTCCAGAATCTTCTGGTAAAACAACAGTGGCTCTTCACGCTGTAGCAGAAGCTCAAAAACAAGGTGGTATTGCGGCATTTATTGATGCGGAGCATGCGATGGATCCTGTATATGCTCGCAACTTGGGGGTAGACATCAATAATTTGTTGATTTCTCAACCAGATAATGGAGAACAAGCTCTAGAAATTACAGAAGCTCTTGTTCGCAGTGGTGCAGTAGATATCGTTGTAGTTGACTCCGTAGCGGCTTTGGTTCCTAAAGCGGAAATCGATGGTGAAATGGGTGACGCTCACGTAGGTTTACAAGCTCGTTTGATGAGTAAAGCTTTGCGCAAATTGACTGGTATCATCAGTAAATCCAAAACAGTTGTTATCTTCATCAACCAATTGCGTGAAAAAGTAGGTGTTATGTTCGGTAATCCTGAAACAACAACTGGTGGTCGTGCGTTGAAATTCTATTCTTCCGTGCGACTTGATGTTCGTAAAGGGGAATTAATTAAAGCAAATAACGAAAATGTTGGCGCTCGAACAAAAGTCAAAGTTGTCAAAAATAAGGTGGCACCTCCATTTAAGACAGCTGAATTTGATTTGATGTATGGCGAAGGTATCTCTAAAACTGGCACACTTATTGATATTGGTACAAATATGGAAATTATTAATAAATCTGGTGCTTGGTACTCCTATAATGGGGAACGTATGGGGCAAGGTAAGGAAGCGGCTAAACAATACTTGTTAGAGAATCCACAAATAGCTGATGAAATCGATCGCATTATTCGTGATACATTGGCTGTTGGCACTGAAGAAATCGATGTAATTGGTGAAGAAGTAACTGAAGAAGTATAATCATGAGTGACGAAACGATGCAAGCTGCTATGGATCAAGCGTATCGCTTCCTAGCCCAACGCTTCCTTAGTTCTTATGAGCTGACGAAAAAAATGAGACGTAAACAATTCGAGGACCCTATCATTGAGAGGGTCCTTGAGCGCCTTAGAGATTATGATTACATTAATGATGAACGTTTATCTGAGCAGGTATTAGCGTATTTGATGAAAGAACAGAAATACGGTGCTTATATGATTAAGCAAAAAATGAAACTTAGAGGACTTGCGATTCCTCAAGAAATTTCTGCTTATGATGAGGTAAAAGCTGCTTATCGGGTGGTAGAGAAAAAATTTGGATCTATTCTCAATGAAGAAAAGACTCCTCGGGTAAAAGTTTTTAGTTTTCTCAAATACAGGGGGTTCTCAACAAGCACAATTCAAGTTGTATGCAATGATTTTTATGAATAAATTCTGCTTTTTGAGAGGCCTTGGTAGGCTTGTAAAATCTTGACAGAAAGGGCTTTGAAGTCTAAAATTAATAATAGCCTTATTTATTTATATGATGATATGGCTAATTGATAATTTAATGCATAAAGGGCATAAAAAGGAGCATGAAAGCTCAATTTTGAGAAATAAAAAGGAGGTGAAAGAAATTTTAGAGTATAGTCTAATTGCAGTGGTAATGGTACTGATTGGACTAGGGGTAGGCTATTTTTTAAGAAAAAATATTGCTGAAGGAAAACTGAATCAAGCTGAACAAGAGGCTGCTCGCATCATTGCAAATGGTGAACGCACAGCTGAGTCTAAAAAGAAAGAAGCTTTATTAGAAGCGAAAGAAGAAATTCATAAGCTCCGTTCTGATGTAGAACGAGAAAATAAAGATCGTCGTTCTGAACTTCAACGTATGGAACGTCGTATTCTTCAAAAAGAAGAATCTTTGGATAAAAAATTAGACAATATTGAGCACAAAGAGGAAGCTTTACATCGCAAAGAAGCTGACTTAGCCCAAAGCCGTGAAAAGGTAGAAGCTTTGTATGAAAAACAAATGGCAGAATTGGAACGTATTTCTGGCATGACGTTCGAAGAAGCAAAAAATATCTTGTTAACGAATGTGGAACAAGAAATCCGTCATGAAACGGCGATTATGGTTAAGGAAATGGAGCAGCAAGCTAAGGATGAAGCGGAGAAAAAAGCGAAAGAAATTATCTCCTCTGCTATCCAACGTTGTGCAGCTGACCATGTAGCGGAAACTACCGTATCCGTAGTGGCATTGCCTAATGATGAAATGAAGGGGCGCATTATCGGTCGTGAGGGCCGTAACATTCGTGCACTCGAAACATTAACAGGTATTGATTTGATTATCGATGACACACCAGAAGCAGTTATTCTTTCCGGCTTCGATCCAATTCGTCGTGAAGTGGCTCGTATTGCGCTGGAAAAATTGATTGTAGATGGTCGTATCCATCCAGCTCGTATTGAAGAAATGGTTGGTAAAGCTCGTAAAGAGGTGGACCAAACTATTAAAGAGGCTGGTGAACAAGCGACATTTGAAGCTGATGTTCATGGCTTACATCCTGAAATTGTTAAGATTTTAGGCCGTTTGAAATATCGTACTAGTTATGGTCAAAACGTATTGAAACATTCCATTGAAGTATCTCATTTAGCAGGTTTAATGGCAGCTGAACTAGGCTGTGATGTAACTTTGGCTAAACGAGGTGGTTTGATTCATGATATTGGTAAAGCATTAGACCGTGAACTTGAAGGTTCTCATGTTCAAATCGGTGTTGATGTGGCTCGTAAATATCGTGAAAGTGCAGCAGTAATTAACTGTATTGGTGCTCATCATGGTGATGAAGAGTTCCAAACCGTAGAAGCTGTATTAGTAGCTGCCGCTGATGCTATCTCCGCTGCCCGTCCAGGAGCACGTCGAGAAACATTAGAAAACTACTTAAAACGTTTATCTAAATTGGAAGAAATCGCTGAATCCTTCGAAGGCGTTGAAAAATGTTTTGCTATTCAAGCCGGTCGTGAGATTCGCGTTGTAGTAAAACCGGATAAGATTGATGAAGCTGAGTCTACATTACTTGTTCGGAATATCGTAAAACGCATCGAGTCAGAACTTGAATATCCAGGCCAAATTAAGGTCGTAATTATTCGTGAAACTCGCGTTGTGGATTACGCAAAATAATATGCTATAAGCGATAAGTATAGGCTGCAATGTTTTCATTGCAGCCTATTGTTATCAAAGTTTCGGTAATTATATATTGCTATATACGGCGTATAGGAATCATCATTTACATTGCGTTGTAGATGATGATTCCTATGATTCGTATCAAGTTATTTATACTTTTTTAATAATTTAATTGATTGAAATGCTTTACAAATAGAGGATTTTTTATTTGTATATAGAATTAATATATATATGGGGAAGGAGGCGTTGGCTATGAGCCGATATTTTGAAAATGAGTTGATTGAACAAATCAAAGATGCTAATGATATCGTGTCAGTTGTATCCGAGCATGTAGCCTTAAAGAAACGCGGCAAGAACTATTGGGGTTGTTGTCCATTTCATAATGAAAAAACGCCATCCTTTAGTGTAGCCCCTGAAAAGGGTTTTTATTATTGCTTTGGGTGCCATGCATCAGGAAATGCTATTAAATTTCTTATGGAATTAGAGCATTTAACCTTTGTAGAAGCCCTAGAGCGGCTAGCTAATCGAGCTAATATTCCATTGCCAGAGGCGAAACTTTCACCTGAACAAAGAGCTAGAGATGAAAGGCGCAAAAAACTGTATGAAGCTTCTGATTTAGCGTCTACCTTTTTCCATAACTGTCTCACTCAAACGTCTATTGGTAAAGTGGGATTAGATTATTTGAAAAAGCGAGGGCTCACACAAGAGACCATAGAAACATTTAAGCTTGGTTTTGCTCCTGATGGTTGGGATAAGTTATATCGTGCCTTTCATGAGCGTGGCATTGATGATTCCATTCTTTTAGAGTTGAATCTTGTCCGAAAGAACCAAAAGGGTCAATTTTATGACTTCTTCAGAAATAGAATTATGTTCCCTATTATGGATGGTAAAGGGCGAGTAGTTGCTTTTGGTGGACGCGTTATGGATGATAGTACACCAAAATATTTAAACTCTCCAGAGTCATCAATCTTTGAAAAAGGTAAACTCTTATTTGCCTTTGATAAGGCTTATAAATCTATTCGTGAGGAAAAACAAGCTATTCTTGTAGAAGGCTATATGGATGTTATATCCGCTCATAATCATGGTGTTACTAATGTAGTCGCATCATTGGGGACTGCTTATACAAGAGATCATGGGCATATCTTGATGAGGCAAGCTGAAGAAATCGTGTTAGCTTATGATATGGATGGTGCTGGTCGTCAAGCGGCTGCTAGGGCTATTGAATTATTGCAAAATACGGATTTTAAGGTGCGTGTCCTTGCCATGCCAGACGGTAAAGATCCAGATGATTATGTGCGTAATCATGGGGGACAGGCATTTAAGGAGTTAGTTGCTAAAGCTGTTAAACCTCTTGATTATCTATTAAGTGAGTCTTTGATTAAACACGATACAAATGATACAGAAGGGAAGCAGGCTGTTATGGCAGATGTTTTCCCATATATTGCAAATATAGATAGTCAAACACAGAGAGATGATGCTTTAAAAACATTGGCATTGCCATTATGGCTTGATAATAGTACTATTTTTAGATACTTTAGAGATTATGTGAAAAAAGGACAAATTGAATTAGTGGATACTGCATCAACACCTTTGCCAACACAGGATTTACCAAAGGGGGATGCGGAAAAATTATTGTCCTTAGCTTTCACAGATGGCGAAGTATTACAACATATGATGAGCTATTTGCCATTAGAGGACTTTGAAAAAATTGAATATCGAGGTATAATAGAAAAGCTATTCACCTTGTATAAGTCCGAAGGTCGTCTAGATGAAACTGCAATTCAATCTGTTTTATCTTCTCAAGAATACGATATTTACTCTAGGTTGGTCGTCATGAGTGACGATGACTACAAGGTACAAGTGCCTGCATTAATCCGCAAGATAAGGCTCCATTCATTGCGTGAACAGTATAAAGCGCATTCAATTATGGCGGATCAATTAAAACGAGCAGGAGATTCGACGTTTATTAGCGAATTATATAAGTGTCAGGAAATACAGAATTTAATTAGAGAATGGTCTAAGTAAATCATTAATGGTTAAAAAGGAGAGCGCTGTGGCTAAGAAAGTACAAAAAAGTCAAATAGAGGAGATTGTTGAGCAACTTCTTGAAAAAGGCCGTAAGAGCGGTGTGTTGACACAATCCGAGATTTCAGATGCTCTTCATGAGCAGACGGAAATTACTGCGGAACAATTAGATGATATTTATACGACTTTGGGTAAATTGAATGTTGAGATTGTGGCAGATATTGATGCTGATGATACAGATAGTCATACAATTGAAACGGATGAAGATGAAGACGAAGTTTCTAGCGAGAAGAAAATTTCTATCGATTTAAGTGTTGATTCTGGTGTTAATATTGATGACCCTGTACGAATGTACCTAAAAGAGATTGGTCGCGTACCATTGCTTTCAGCTGACGAAGAAATCGTATTAGCTAAGCAAATCGAAGCTGGTGCACAAGAGGATGCTACATATAAAGATATTCAACTTAGCAAAAAGGCTAAGAAAAAATTGGTAGATGCTAACTTGCGATTAGTTGTAAGTATCGCGAAACGTTATGTAGGTCGCGGTATGTTGTTCTTGGATCTAATCCAAGAAGGTAACCTAGGTCTGATTAAAGCGGTAGATAAATTCGATTATACTAAAGGTTATAAATTTTCAACGTATGCTACATGGTGGATTCGTCAAGCGATTACGCGTGCTATTGCAGACCAAGCTCGTACGATTCGTATTCCTGTACATATGGTAGAAACAATTAATAAATTGATTCGTATTTCTAGACAATTGTTGCAAGACAAAGGTCGTGAGCCATTGCCAGAAGAAATTGCTGAAGGTATGGGAATTACTGTAGAGCGGGTACGTGAAATTCAAAAGATCGCCCAAGAGCCAGTATCCTTGGAAACTCCGATTGGTGAAGAGGAAGATTCCCATTTAGGGGACTTCATCGAGGACCAAGATGCAATTGCTCCAGATGATGCAGCTAGCTACATTTTATTGCAAGAACAAATTGAAGATGTATTTACATGCTTGACTGATCGTGAGCAACAAGTATTGATTTTACGTTTTGGTTTGAAGGATGGTAAGCCTCGTACATTGGAAGAAGTTGGTCAACATTTCAATGTTACACGTGAACGTATTCGTCAGATTGAAGGTAAAGCGCTTACTAAATTGCGCAACCGCGGTAAACGTGATAAAATCAAAGATTTCTTATAATATTTTGAATCTCTTAAGGGTTGTAATGCAGTGTTGTATAGCACTGTATTGCAACCCTTTTGTGTTATAATAAAAAATGGTAATATCTTACAATAAAAAGTAATTTATGATAAGACTTACGTAATAGACAAGCGTTTCATGTAATAGCGATAAGTTTTATGTAATAGATATAAGTTGAAAGCTTATGTAATAGATAGGAGATATAATGTTTACAGTTACTAAACGGTTAGAGGTGAGTGCATCTCATCAATTAAAACTAGATTATCCGAGTAAATGTCAAAATCTTCATGGGCATAACTGGATTATTACAGTTCATGCACGTTCTGAAGAGTTAGATCATAATGGGATGGTCATCGACTTTACGATTATTAAAGAAAAAATTCATGGTCGATTGGACCATCGCCATATCAACGATGTACTAGGCGATATAAATCCTACTGCGGAGAATATGGCAAAATGGATCGCTGATGAATTGGGCCCAAAATGCTTTAAAGTAGAGGTTCAAGAATCTGAAGGGAACACAGCTATTTATGAACGTGATTGAGATTTTTGCCTCTATTGATGGGGAAGGTAGTCGGCAAGGCTTGCTGACTACATTTTTACGCCTCCATGATTGCAATATTCGCTGTTCCTATTGCGACACGACTTATAGCTATGGCATTGATAGTGTTTTCACAGAGATGACTATATGTGAGGTGGCGGATGTTATTGAAAGCTTAGGCAATCATCGCATTACTATTACTGGTGGGGAGCCTCTATTACAAGAAGCTGCTGTTGTAGAGTTAATTGATGAATTAAATCGTCGGAAGGCTTTAAAGATACAAAACAGTCCATCAAGTCAAAGTGATTTGAATCCTATCAATGATGTAGATAAATTTGATAAACGAAAGATACCTAATATTAGCTATTATGATTTCAATATTGAAACAAATGGCACAATTGTACCGAGCTTTCATAGAGATAATGTGTGGTTTACCTACGATTATAAAACGCCGTCCTCTTTAGCTGAAGAGTCTATGAATATAGATATATTCAAGGTGGCTACAGAACGTGATTTGATTAAGTTTGTCGTTGGTTCTCCAGAAGATTTGGATCGTATGCGTCACATAATTGGTAAATATTCTACAAAGGCTCAAATATATGTATCTCCTGTATGGGGGAAGATTGAGGCGGCATCAATTATCGAGTATATGAAAGCATATAATTTGCAGAATGTACGATTCCAACTGCAAATCCATAAATTTGTCTGGGATCCAGATGCAAAGGGTGTATAGTATTGTTAGGCTGTATAGTATCAGTATCTTTTCTATGGTATGATATGAGGTCTGATGAAATCTTGATATAAAGGGGTAAATATGGATACAAAAAAAATAGAATCGCTTATATATCAGTTGTTAGAAGCATTAGGTGAGGATCCTAATCGGGACGGTTTGTTAGAAACGCCGAAACGGGTGGCTCAAATGATGGAAGAGGTATATGAAGGCATTCAGTATACAAATGCTGAGATTGCAGACATGTATGGTAAGACCTTCGCTGTAGATACAAATCAAATGGTAGTAGTAAAGGATATTACTTGCTTCTCTCATTGTGAACATCATATGGCATTGATGTATGATATGAGTATCAGTATTGGGTACATTCCAAAAGGTCGTGTCATAGGTTTATCTAAGATTCCCCGCATAGCTGAAATGTGCTGCAAGCGTTTACAACTACAAGAAAAAATTGGTGAAGATATTGCGGAAGTAATTTCTTTAGCAACAGGGTCTGATGATGTTATTGTGCATATTACATCGTCTCACAGCTGCATGAGTGCACGAGGTATTAAATCTACAGATAGCCAAACGACTACACTAACTACTAAAGGCGTATTTAACGAAGATCATATGATTCACCGTTTTATGCTAATGAAACAGTCTTAAGATTTGAGTTGCCTTGACTAAATAATAGTCTATTCGGTATAATTAATAAGCTAGAAACTAACTGAGGGCCTATAGCTCAGGGGTAGAGCAACCGGCTCATAACCGGTCGGTCCCTGGTTCGAACCCAGGTGGGCCCACCATTATGTTGATATCTACCGTCCTTGAGATTTCAAGGGCGGTTATTTTTATATGTAACTCATTTTGAGGCAACATAATAGATATTATTTCAGAATAGTATTGTATTTAGACATATATAAACGAGAACAAATAAGTAAGAAAATAATCAAGAATTAGTAATTACGAATAAATAATTAGTGATAGTAGAGGAAGTTATGGAACCTAGACCTATGATGGACCGCCTAGAAGCGGTATTCTCAATCGTACCAAAGGCTCATGCCATTGCCGATATCGGTACCGATCATGGCTATTTAGCGGTAGAGCTCATCAACCGTCAACGCGCTGAATATGTCATTGCCGGTGATGTACATAAAGGTCCGTTAGAGTCTGCAAGATCATATGTTGAGTCTTGTGGACTAGCCGATAAAGTAGATTGTCGTTTAGGCGATGGTCTTAAAGTGACAGAAAAGGGCGAGTTGAACGGCGCCATTTGTTGTGGTATGGGTGGATTTTTAATGCGAGATATTGTAGATGCAGGCCCAGAACCATTAGAGTTCTATGTACTCCAACCACAGAATGGACAAAAAGAATTACGTCAATATATGGTTCAAAAGGGATATGTTATTGTTCTAGAAATTATCGTAGAAGATGCTGGTAAGCTCTATACAGCATTTTTAGCCGTGCGCAATGACTGCGTGGAAGCTTATACAGGTATGACTGAATATGTAGATGTTTATCAATCGTTACCGGAAGACTCCTTGTTGTGGTCTGTAGGGGCTTTATTGGAACAAGATAGACCACCACTTTGGATGAAATATATAGAGTATTTAATATATCAACGACAATGTGCATTAGATGATATGACAGAGAAATTAAATCATACTGATAAATATCAGGATTTAGAGCAGGAAGTTAATTTTCTTCGTAATCTTTTAGAGAATAAATAGAAAGAAGTGAGTTGTATGATAACGGTTCAACAAGTTATTACCTTGATGGAGCAATTAGCACCGCGTTCTTATGCAGAGTCTTGGGATAATGTAGGTTTAATGGTGGGCGATCGGAATGTAGTTGTTACAGGTGTAGTGACTACGTTAGACGTAACAGAAGAAACCGTAGAATATGCTATTGAACAAAATTGTAATTTAATTGTTAGCCACCACCCATTAATCTTTAAAGGGTTGAAACAGATATCATGTGATACTGCTCATGGGCGTACGATTAATAAGCTGATTCAACATAAGATTGCCGTATATAGTGCTCATACAAATCTTGATATCGCACCAGGCGGTCTAAATGATATGTTGGCGAAGCAATTGGGACTTATAGATATTAAGGGCTTCATTAAAACTGGTGAAGAGGCGCTTTATAAGGTGACCACTTTTGTACCTGAAAGCTCGGCTGATGCGGTTCGATTGGCGATGGGTGATGCAGGGGCAGGCCGAATTGGTAATTACGAGCATTGCAGTTTCAGTATCCATGGGGAAGGACGCTTTGTTGGTAATGAAGATTCTCATCCTGTCATTGGGGCAGCTGGTGCTTTGACAGTGGTTCCTGAGGTACAAGTGAATGCTATCGTTGATGGTACGCATTTAAGCAAAGTCGTAGCGGCTATGAAAGCTGCTCATCCATATGAAGAAGTTGCTTATGAGGTTTTGAATATAGTCGAGCCTACTAGTTCAACTCAATATCTAGGACGGGTAGGTCGCTTGCCTAATGCATTAAACTTAGATTCTTTCCGTGAGTGGGTACAAGAAGCGTTGCCTGATGCTAACATTCGTTTTGCTGGTATTGTGCCGAAAGCGATTCAATCCATTGCTTTATGCTCTGGTGCAGGTGCAGAATTTATTAAGGATGCTGCCCGGTTACATGTAGATGCCTATATTACAGGTGATGTGAAGTATCATGAGGCGCAAATGGCTAAGGAATTAGGCTTACTCGTAGTTGATGCGGGGCATTTTGGAACTGAGTCTATAGTGGCACATGGTTTACGTGACTATTTAATCTCTGCAAGGCTTGCTGTTCCTGTGAAAGCTTTCACAGAACAAAATGATTTCTTCTTTGTGTAATGATGCATTTTCTTGCAACAAATTGTTAGCTATGATAAACTGAATTGAAGCAAGTATGAAAGACGGTTGCGAGTCTATAAGACTCGAGGAAAGTCCGAGCTCCATAGGGCAGGATGCCAGATAACGTCTGGCGAGGGTAACCTTAGGGAAAGTGCCATAGAAAAGGAAACCGCCACGTAAGTGGTAAGGGTGGAAAGGTGAGGTAAGAGCTCACCAGCAGTCTGGTAACAGGCTGGCTCGGTAAACCCCATCCGGAGCAAGACCGAATAGGGAAGGGTTAAGGGTGGTCCCGCCTACCTTCCGGGTTGTGTCGCTCGAGCGTGCAGGCGACTGTACGCCTAGAAAGATAATCGTCACCGCGCAAGTGGAACAGAACTCGGCTTATTGATTGCTTGCTTCTATATTTAACATATAATTGATAGTATATAAGATTGTAGATCTTTGTTAGGAGAACTTCATGGCAATTACAGCAATTACTAGTGTACAAGAATTTGATGAGAAAGTGCTTGGCGCTAAAGGTTTAGCTATTGTTGATTTTTGGGCTGGTTGGTGCGAACCATGCACTGTTATGCGCCCAGAGATTGAAGATGTAGCAGAGCGTTTAAAAGGTCAAGTAGAATTCTTTAGTGTTAATGCAGAAGATAAAAATCTTCGCGGTATTTTGTTAAAAGAAGATGTTGATGGTATTCCATCCTTAGTATTCTTCCGCGATGGCAAAATGCTCGATTCCCTTGTGGGCTATAAAAAAGCAGATATGCTTGAGTCTCTAATAAAGGAAGTTATCTGATTAATTAATAACTAGGAATTCTTAGGAAATGAATAACATGAGGCTGTATATAAGGAAAGTTAATTTCTTATATACAGCTTTTTTGTTAAATTTCATAGTTTTCAAAAATGTTAAGTGATATAATAAAATAGTAGAAATATGATTGTCATCATGTTGGTTGAACTTCTTCAAAGTGATAGAGGACGCTAATAAAATGATTTCCGTCATAAACGTTGTAGTTTATTAAGTAATATAATTATATTGCGCAAAGTTGTTGTAAGGAGGCTATATTCCATGAAGAATCGTATAAATAGTTTGTGGACACTCTTCCAAGAACGCCGTTTGAGTCGACGAACATTTATGAAATCCTGTGTAGCACTCACTGCTATTTTAGGACTACCTCCAACGATGTTAGACACCGTTGTTAAGGCTGCCGAAACAACTGAATTACCTACAGTGATTTGGTTGCATGGTCATGAATGTACTGGTTGTAGTGAATCTTTTATCCGTTCATCCTCTCCCTTTACTTCTGATGTTATTTTAAACATGATCTCTTTAGAATATGATGATACTTTGGCGGCAGCGTCTGGTGCACCATTAGAGGAACATTTAGAAAAAATCATCAAAGAAAAAGCCGGTAAATATATCTTGGCTGTTGAAGGTGGCGTACCACTTGATGAAGATGGTGTTTATTGCACAGTAGGTGGACGTACATTTAAAGAATCCCTATTAGAAGCAGCTAAAGGAGCTGCAGCAATCATAGAATATGGTTCTTGTGCTTCTTGGGGCGGTATACAGGCGGCAAAACCAAATCCAACAAATACAGTTTCTGTATCTTCCGTTGTATCTGGCAAGCCAATTATTAAGGTCCCTGGTTGTCCTCCAATTCCAGAGGTTATGACTGGCGTAATCATGCACTATGCATTATTCGGTCAAATTCCACCTCTTGATTCTCAAGGCCGTCCTAAACAATTTTATGGCAATCGTATTCACGACACATGCTACCGTCGTGCCTTCTTTGACTCTGGACTTTTTGTTGAAAAATTCGACGACGATGCATCCAAATCTGGTTGGTGTTTGTATAAAGTAGGTTGTCGTGGACCTCAAACATATAATTCTTGTGGTAACTTACGTTGGTGGAATGGTTTATCCTATCCAATTCAATCCGGTCACGGTTGTATTGGTTGCTCTGAAAAGGGCTTCTGGGATAATGACGTATTCTACAAACGTTTACCAGATATTCCATTGGCTAATACCATCACGACTGCTGATACAATCGGTACAGTAGCTGCTGTTGGTGCCACTGCAGCAGTTATCGTTCATGGCGCTGCAACTCTTACGCGTAATAAAATTCTTGATATGAAAGAAGAAAAACGCTTAAAAGAACAAGGCTTGTGGGATGAAAAGAAACATAATAATGGAGGAGGTCACTAATGAAACGCGTAGTAGTAGATCCGATTTCCCGTATTGAAGGTCATTTACGGGTTGAAATAAAAGTTGATGAAGCGAGTGGTAAAGTAGAGGATGCATTGTCTTCTGGTACTGCTTGGCGCGGTATCGAACTTGTTGCTAAAGACCGCGATCCTCGTGACCTTTGGGCGTTCGTACAACGTATTTGTGGTGTATGTACTACAACACATGCCTTGGCTTCGTTAAGAGCTGTTGAAGATGCGCTTGGTATTACAATTCCTAAAAATGCAAACTATATACGTAATATTATGCATAGTAGTCTTGATGTGCATGATCATATCGTGCATTTCTATCATTTACATGCCCTTGACTGGGTTAGCCCGGTAGCAGCTCTTAGTGCCGACCCTGCTAAAACCGCTCAATTACAAAATGATGTATTAGCAACTTATAATGTGAGCGGTTTAGCACCTGCGGAAACGGCATCAAAAGACTCAGCTTATCCTAAAGAGTTTCCTAAGGCTACTACAGCATACTTTACGGCTGTACAACAAAAGGTTAAGAAAATAGTTGAATCAGGCCAATTGGGGATTTTCTCCGCTCAATGGTGGGATCATCCTGATTATAACTTGTTACCTCCAGAAGTTCATTTGATGGCCGTATCTCATTATTTGAACATTCTTGATCGTCAACGGGATATTGTAATTCCTCATGTTGTATTTGGTGGCAAAAACCCTCATCCTCATTACATTGTAGGTGGCATGCCATGCTCTATTTCTATGAATGATATGAATGCCCCTATTAATACGCAACGCCTTGCTGCTGTAGAGCAATCTATTGCATTGACTAAAGACTTAGTTGATAATTTCTACGTGCCAGATCTATTAGCTATCGGTAAAATATATGTAGAAAAAGGTATGATCGATGGTGGTGGCCTTGCGAAGAAACGCGTTATGTCCTATGGCGATTATCCTGATGATACGTACACCGGTATTTCTAATGGTGACTATCATAAGAAATGTATTGTTCGTTCCAATGGTGTTGTTGAGAACTTTGCATTAGGTGTAGATAAAGCAACATTCATCCCATTAGAAGGTAAAGATTTCATGGATCCTCAATATCTTAGTGAAGAGGTTGATCATTCCTGGTTTACATATCCAGATGGAACAAAAACACTTCATCCTATTGAAGGTGTTACTGATCCTAAATTTACAGGTCCTAAATCTGGTACAAAAGAAAAATGGGAATTCCTTGATGAAGATAAAAAATATTCTTGGATTAAATCTCCAACTTTCAAAGGGAAAACTGCAGAGGTTGGTCCATTAGCAAAATATATTGTTGTGTATACAAAGGTAAAACAAGGCATAATCAAAGACCCAACTTGGGCTGAATCTATGATTGTTCGTCAAATTGATACAGTATCACAAGTATTGGGTGTACCAGCTCATGTATGGATGACTACTATGGTAGGACGTACAGCATGTCGTGGCCTTGATGCACAGGTAGCGGCAAATATTAGCCAATACTTCTTTAACAAGCTTGTATCTAATATTAAAAATGGTGATACTACAGTAGCGGATATGACTAAGTTTGAACCAAATACATGGGATAAAGATGCTAAAGGTGTTGGTCTTGTAGATGCGCCTCGTGGTGGTTTGGGGCACTGGATACATATTAAAGATGGACGCTCTGCAAACTATCAATGTATCGTACCATCTACATGGAATGCGTG
Source organism: Veillonella parvula (assembly GCF_032550495.1). Taxonomy (GTDB): domain Bacteria; phylum Bacillota; class Negativicutes; order Veillonellales; family Veillonellaceae; genus Veillonella; species Veillonella parvula_G. The sequence continues at coordinate 173,308 of NZ_JAWFZJ010000001.1, forward strand.
CCCTAAAACTGCAGCTAATGAACATGGTGCCTATGAAGATTCTATGATTGATACACATGTAAAAATTGCGGATAAACCACTTGAAATTTTGAAGGTAATTCACTCCTTTGATCCATGCCTAGCATGTGCAACCCATTTATACAATAAAAAAGGCGAAAAAATTGTTTCCGTCAATACAGATGCATTGTGTAAATAAAGGGTGGTGGACTTATGTTAATACATACTGACAAAAAGGCGTATGTCGTATTTAGTCTATGGTTGCGTATATTCCACTGGACTATGGTACTCAGTGTAACTGCATTGTTCTGGACTGGCCTATATATTGGTGATCCAGGCTTTGCTGCGATTACGGGTAACCCTGAACCAACTTTTGCTATTGATGGCTGGTTCTCTATGGAAACTATGCGGCGTATTCATTTCATTGCAGGTGTTATCTTAACATTCTCCTTTATCTTCCGTTTTGCAGGTGCTCTTTGGAACAGAGGGGATAGATTATTACCTAAATTCCGTCAAAAACGGTATTGGTACGGTCTTAAAGAAACAACATTGCACTATTTAATGATTCCTCAAAAACATGAACATCATTGGCTTCGTAATTCTTTAGCTAGAACTGCGTATATGATGGTATACATTATGTTCTTCTTTGAAATTTTAACGGGTTTTGCAATGTATTCGATGGTTAACCCTAATGGTATTCTAGGAACTTTATTTGCACCAGTGGTTACATTATTTGGTGGTGAATACAAGGTCCATATTATCCATCACTACATTGCGTGGGGATTCTTGTTCTTTACTATTGTTCACGTGTATATGGCATTCCGAGAAGATGTTATGGAGGAATCCGGCGAAGTATCAGCTATGGTTTCCGGTATGAAATATTACGCTCATGATCCAATTGATATTGAAGACCTCAATGGTAAACGTCGTCGTGGGGAACGTATTGATAAACCATCTGGTACTACATACCGTCCAAGTGATCCTAATGATCCTAGAGAAAGAGAATTACAAGAAAATGACTAATACAAGTACTGATATTATTAGTGGCTTGGAACAATACGCGGACTCAGAGGGTCCGCGTATTGATTTAAATAGCCTTTATGATGATGGAGATAATGAAATTGTTCTACTCGGAGTCGGCAATATTTTACTTACCGATGAGGGATTAGGTGTTCATGTAGTAAAAGAATTGAAAGAGTCTTTCACATTTACGCCTGCGATTTCCATTATTGATGGTGGCACTATGGGAATGGAATTACTTACGTATATGCGTGGTATGAAGAAAATCCTTCTTGTAGACGCTATTAATGGCGGAGATGCTCCAGGAACTATATATGAATTTCCTCATAAGGAATTAGAACAATATTTTACGGAACATATTTCTGTACATGAAGTAGGAATGCAAGATATTTTGCGCATCCGTGCTATTCAAGAGGATCCATTAGAAGATGCAGTGGTTATCGGTGTAGAACCGGAATCATTGGAGATTGGTTTTGAACCTAGCGAGCCGGTACAATGTGCCTTGCCTGAGGTTAAAAAACGTGTTTTGAATGTACTACGAGAATGGGGCGTAACAGCTGAGCCTAAAGCACAAAGTGAAAATTTCATATAGTATATAGATAGCTTATAGAGTGTAAAGATAGTCTCTGTATAGGAGTATTTATGATTGAAAATTATGGTAATGTTCGCGCCGTTTTAAATGAGCTGCGTTTGGCTCTAAAGAATTTGCGTGAAACTGGTGAGACATATTCGATTTATATTGAAAAAACGGGTTTAACAGAGGAAGAACAAGTTGAAGTATTAGAAACACTTGGACGCGGTCATATTACGATTAACTTTAATGAAACTGATCAACCTGTAGAATGGTATGAATCACAATTTTCTGGAATCTGGATTGGGACTTATAAAAATGGTCGTGATGACTCAATTTTACATACCGTAGAGGTCGCTAAGTATCCAGTTGTAGCTGGTGCTTATATAGAGGATATGGAACTGGCGGAGGAAGATTTACAATCTTGGATTGATGCTGCTGGATTATAGTAAAGGAGACCCTTAACGGGTCTCCTTTTTATGAAAAATAGATGAAAATAGATGTTTTTGGTAAATTTGTGATAAAAATACATATAAATTTTTGATTAATAGTTAATAAAGTCAGAAATAATCATATTTATCTCCATATCATTAAAATAAATAATTTTTATAAGTCGCTTTATTAAGTAGCTTTGCAAATAAATGAATATGATATTAATTTGTTGTAGTTATATAAAGGATAAATGAAGTGTTTTGTTGGTGTTTTATAGAGAAATGGCTTATTTACTGGCTTTATAAACATTATTAGGCCTATTGTTAACCTTTAGCATTTGCCTTAATTTACTAATTAACATAAAATATGTGAGTAAAATACTTTGGAGGATTTATGTTACTTTCTATTGTAGTGCCTGTATATAACGAAGAGGAAAATATAGCGAACTTTTATAAAGCTGTAACTGATGTTATGTCAGGTCTCACGTATGATTATGAACTAATCTTCGTGGATGATGGATCTAGTGATTCGTCAGCTATGATACTGCGTGAAATTGCATTCAATGATAAACATGTTAAAGTGTTATTGCTGGCTCGTAACTTTGGGCATCAAACGGCACTTACATGTGGACTTGATTATGCTCATGGCGATGCAGTCATTACAATGGACGGTGATATGCAGCATCCACCTGCATTGATTCCTGAACTAGTTCGATTGTGGGAATCAGGGTATGATGTGGTGCGTACCATTCGCGATTCAACTGATGACGCTAGTTGGGCTAAATCTTTCACGTCTAAGTATTATTACAAACTAATGAACAAAATGGCCGATGTTCCTATTGTTGAAGGCGGGTCAGATTTCCGCCTCATGAATAGTAAAGCATTGGGCACGTTGAAACGATTTAGAGAACATGGTCGATTTTTGCGCGGTATTGTCGGCGCCTTAGGGTATAGACAAGCAGAGTTGCACTTTGTGGCACCACCTCGATTTGCAGGTGTCTCAAAGTTTAGTGTGCGTAAAATGATTCGATTTGCTCTCGATGGTGTAACCGCTTTTTCAAGGGTGCCTTTACGGGCGGCCTTGTATGTAGGTGTACTTTGTGGTGGAATGAGTTTTTTGCTCATCTTACATCTTTTGTATGTATATCTTACAGGACAAGCTTTGAATGGGTGGACAACCTTGGGCGTATCAATCTTGTTTATTGGTGGAATTCAACTCGTCGGACTGGGGATCATTGGCGAGTATGTAGGTCGTATTTTTGAAGAGGTGAAGCAACGGCCTTTGTATTGGGTTAAGTCAGCTATAAATTTTGAAGAGCATGAAGAGGCTCCGTTACTCGGACCAAGCAGTGCAGATGTTTTTATGGCACCAGAGGCTTATACCAACAAGAGCAAAGAAGACTAGCTGTATTTGTGAATGCAAATAAATAGACGGTTAGTATATTTTGAATAAATAACTTACTTTAAAAGTTTTTTGGAAAGGAAGCATATGAAGTCAAAATATAGTAAGGTTAAAATAACGGCATTAACATTAACTTTTGTGTGTGCCACAACAGCCATGGTTGGCGCAACAACATTACAATATGGTGATAAGGGCAAAAGTGTTACAGCGGTTCAACAACAACTAATTAAACACGGCTATAATGCTACAGATAAAAATGGTGTATATGGTAAGGAAACGAAGTGGGCAGTTCGTTTGTTCCAACAAGATCGTGGCCTTCCAGTGGATGGTATCGTAGGTCCTGCTACGTATAACGCATTGATGGGTGCTCCTCGTTCTACGAAGGCAGTATTGACTCAAAATGCAGCGACTAAAGCAGTAGCAACGAAATCCGCTTTTACAAACAGCAACGCGACATCCCGTCGTATCGCTGGTCAATCCATTAATGGCAAGAACGTTAAATTAAACAATATTACGAAAAATGAAACACCTAGCAGTATTCACGCAATCTTGGCAGAAGCTGACAAATACCGCGGTGTACCATATGTATTTGGCGGTACTACTCCAAGTGGCTTTGACTGCTCTGGTTATGTTAAATATGTATTTGAAAAACAAGGTATTTCCTTACCACGTTTGGCAGATGAACAGTATAACGTAGGTGTTGAAGTTTCTCGTGCGAACTTGAAAGCAGGGGATTTGGTATTCTTCGAAACATATGAACCAGGTCCATCTCATTCTGGCATTTATATTGGCGATGGCAAGTTCATTAGCGCCACTTCCAGTCGTGGTGTTGCAGTAGCAGATCTTGATACTGGCTATTGGGGTGAACGTTACATCGGCGCAAAACGCGTTGTACGCTAATTTAATAACTAGCTATAAAAGAGGCTATACGAATCAATTTTGTTTTGTTGATTTGTATAACCTCTTTTTATGTTTATTATTTACGATTTAACTAGCATTGACTAAATTTGACCTTTACTTTTATTGTAAAAAATATGGATTAAAATTTATATCTTTCACGGTCTGATTGGATTAGTGTGAAAGTGCGTGAATTCCGCATAATTTCAATGTTTTTGATAGATTTTATATCGTTTTTGAGTTATAATGAAGAGTAAATAATTTTAGGAGGAATATACATATGAAGGGTAATGAACTGCGTCAAGCATACTTGCAGTTTTTTGAAAGTAAAGGACATTTAAAATTAGATAGTTTTTCTCTTATACCAGAAAACGATCCGTCTTTGTTATTGATCGGGGCAGGTATGGCGCCATTGAAGCCTTTCTTTACAGGTAAATTGGTACCTCCTTGTCGTCGTATTACAACATGCCAAAAAAGTATGCGTACCGGTGACCTTGAAAACGTAGGGCGTACAGCACGGCATCATACATTCTTTGAAATGTTGGGGAATTTCTCTTTCGGGGACTACTTTAAAAAAGAAGCTATTCATTGGGCGTGGGAGTTTTTAACTGAGGTTATTAAACTCGATAAAAATAGATTATATGTTACTGTATATCCAGATGACCAAGAGGCATATGATACATGGCATAATGATTGTGGTGTAGAAGAGAGCCATATCACGCGTCTCGAAGATAACTTCTGGGAAATTGGCGAAGGCCCATGTGGTCCAGATAGCGAAATCTTTTTTGATCAAGGTCCTGAACATGGTTGTGATGACCCTAATTGTGCGCCAGGCTGTGATTGCGATCGCTATCTTGAAATTTGGAACTTAGTGTTTACTCAATTCAATAAAATGCCAGATGGATCTTATGAACCATTACAACATAAAAACATCGATACAGGCGCCGGTCTTGAACGATTGGCTTCTGTATTACAAGGCTGTAAAACAAACTTTGAAACCGATTTGATTTTCCCAATCATCGAAGCCACTGCAAAACGCGCTGGTGTTACATATAACGAAGATCCAAATACAGATGTTTCTTTAAAAGTTATCGCTGACCACGCTCGTGCTGTCACTGCATTGATCTCCGATGGCGTACTGCCATCCAACGAAGGTCGCGGCTACGTATTGCGTCGTATTTTACGCCGTGCTGTACGTCATGGCCGTTTACTTGGTATTGAAGGTATCTTCTTAACACCACTTATTGATGTAGTTGTAGACATTCTTGGCCCTGGTATTACATCTATTGCTGAGAAACAAGACTTCGTTAAACGCGTGGTTCAAAACGAAGAAGAACGCTTTAACCAAACCTTGGAACAAGGTCTTGAGTTATTAAACTCCTTAATCGATACATTAGCCGCTGAAAAGGCAACTGTAGTTCCTAGTTCTGAAGTATTCAAACTATATGATACCTATGGATTCCCTTGGGAATTAACAGAGGAAATTGCTTCTGAACGTGGTTTTACAATCGACCATGAAGGCTTTGAAGCTGCTATGAAAGAGCAACGTGAACGCGCTCGTGAAGCCCGTGTTAAAGAAGATGCAAAGGTAGCAACACCGGATATTACATTCTTGAAAGACGAAGAACTTCTTGAGGACGAGGCTGTAGAAGCATCTTCTGTATTGATGATAGGTAAAGGTGCTGAACGTTTACAAACAGCTGCTGACGGTGATGAAATTACTATCATCGTACGTACGACTCCATTCCATGCAGAAGGGGGCGGACAATTAGGCGATACAGGCTTTATTGTAGGCTCAATGGGTAAAGTAGAGGTTCATAACACTAAACGTTTACCAGAAGGCACTGTATACCATATCGGTACTGTTGTAGAAGGCTCCATCTCTGAAGGCGACGATGTCACTCTTGAAGTGGATACAAATCGCCGTGCAGCAATGGCTCGCAATCATACAGCGACCCACTTGTTACATGCTGCTTTGAAACAAATCTTAGGTGAGCATGTAAACCAAGCAGGTTCTTTAGTAACTCCAGATTACTTGCGTTTCGACTTCACCCATTTCTCCCCTGTAACGCAAGAGGAACTTGATCAAATCGAAGCACTTGTAAACGAAGAGATACTTAAAGCAACTGATCTTGCCATTGCTGAAATGTCCATGGATGAAGCAAAAGCAAAAGGTGCTATGGCGCTTTTCGGTGATAAATATGGCGATGTGGTTCGCGTTGTTGAGGTCCCAGGATTCTCCGTTGAATTGTGTGGTGGGTCCCACGTAGGAAATACCGCATTCATTGGCTCTTTCCGCTTAACATCTGAAGCTGGTATCGGTTCTGGTGTACGTCGTATCGAAGCTATTACTGGTCGTGCAGCTCTTGATGCAGCAAAACAAGATCGTTTGACTATTGAACGCATGGCAAGCGAGCTTAAAACTAAATCCCCTCAAATAGAAGAACGCTTACACCAAGTATTGACGGAAGCTAAAGACACAGCAAAAGAATTAGAACAAATTCGTAAAGAGGTTTCTGCTGCGGGTGCTGCCGACATTATTGCTGGTAAAGTTGTAGTAGGTGATGTAGAGTTTGTAGGGGCTGCTGTAAAAGCATTTTCTATTGATGAATTACGAGATTTAGCTGATATGGGTCTTGATAAATTAAATGGCTCTGGCGTAGTACTCGTAGGTGCTATTATGGGCGATGATAAGGTAAACTTTGTATGTAAAGTATCCAAAGATGTCGTTGCTAAAGGTGCAAAAGCTGGTAATATCGTTAAAGCGGCTGCTCAAGTAGCTGGTGGTAATGGCGGTGGTCGTCCAGATATGGCACAAGCAGGTGGTAAAGAGCCAGCTAAATTGATGGAAGCATTAAAAGCTGGTGGTGAAGCCTTAAAATCTATGTTACAATAGGCATATAATTTTATAATTATACTTGTATCTGTTATAGAAATTTTTCATAATGCATAAAAAGTTACTGACTTTGTAGCTTTAATTCAAGTATAATAGTAGGTGAGATTTCACTTTTATGGTGAAATCTGCCGATGTAATAAAAAGGAGGGATACGATGAACGTTTCAGATGAAACCATGTTATTCCGTAAAGTAGACGATGAACCGATGACCGCTGAAGAGGTGCTTACGCGTGTTTATCAATCTATTCAAGAAAAAGGTTACAATCCAATTAATCAAATCTTAGGGTATCTAATCTCTGGAGACCCTGCGTACATAACAAGTTATAATAATGCGCGTTCCGATATCCGTCGTTTAGAGCGTGATGACTTGATTGAAGAATTGTTGAAAGAATACGCAAAGGCTAAACAACTATAATGAGAATTATGTCATTAGATGTAGGCAGCCGTACTATTGGTATTGCCTGTAGCGATGCACTGCTCATGACTGCACAAGGTATTGAAACCATTCGTAGAACATCTCTAGAAAAAGACTTTAATCGCTTACAAGAACTTATTTCTGAATATGAAGTACATGAACTTGTGGTAGGTATGCCGAAAAATATGAATGGTACAAAAGGTGAACGGGCTGAAAAGACTGAAGAATTCGTTGCAAAGATGAAGGAAGTCATCGATTTACCTGTTACATATTGGGATGAGCGGTTATCTACTGTTATGGCTGAACGTCAACTCATTGCGGCTGACGTGAGCCGTAAAAAGCGTAAATCCGTTATTGATAAAATGGCAGCGGTTGTAATTTTGCAAGGATATTTAGATCGCTTGCAGTTTAATAAATAAGTATTTTCTTTAAGGAGGGTTTCCAATGGTTGACCAAAATTTTGAAGGTGAAGTGTATTATTTGGAATTCGAAGACGAACATGGTAATAAACAATACTTCACAGAAGATGTTATCTTGAGTCATGAAGGTCAAGAGTATGCCGTTCTTGTGCATGTACAAGATGAAGATGCTGATCATGAAGGTCAAGATGACACATACATGATCTTGGCTCGCATCGAAACAAACGAAGAAGGCGTAGAAGAATACGTACCTTTGGATGAAGAAGATGAAAACTTTGAAACTCTAGTAAAATTGTATGAAGACATGGATGAAGACGAATAATCGTTTTTAGCATAAATTTAGCGTATTGTCAGTGGACAATGCGCTATTTTTATTTTGTTATACATTATCATTGTTGGACAAAGACTAGACTTCATTTATGCTAAAGGCATAACAAATTCACAAAATTAATATATTGCATAAAATGTAATAAGCGTAATCATTGCCCTTTTATATAGGGGAAATATAGAGTTTATGGTATAATGAATTGATATACTGTTATGTTACAGAAAGGAACTCAACAACGTGAGAAAAGCCTTAAGATATATTTTGATCCTAGTTATTGTAGGTATATTAATTATTGGTGGAGGCCTTGGTGCATTGTACTTTGTACCGAATACCTTTGCTCAAGATGATGGAACACAAGTAGTCGTTATAGAAAAAGGTCAAACTGGTACTGAAATTGCAGATATGCTTTTTGAAAGGGGGCTTATTCGCTCAACTCAAGGCTTTAAGCTTTGGTTATACTTGAGTGGTACCAATGATAAGCTTCAAACTGGCCATTATCAAATACCTAATAAGGTAACTGTGCACGAACTCATTTCTTTGTTACAAGAAGGTCATGTAGAATCTATTCGTGTTACAATTCCTGAAGGCTATACAGTTGGGGATATCGCTATCGTTCTTGAAAAGAATCAAATCATGAAGGCGAAGGACTTCTTGGCTGAAGCTAAAACTTATGTACCATACCCATACATGAAAGGCACAAAACCTGCTACATATCCTGTAGAAGGCTTCTTGTTCCCAAGTACGTATGAAATCCCCGTAGGGGCTACACCTCGTGATGTTATTCAAATGATGGCTGATGAAATGAATCGTTATCTCACACCAGCTGTGAAGAAACAAATTCAAGCTCAACATATGAGTATTCATGACTTTGTAACTTTGGCGTCTATCGTTGAACGAGAGTCGTTATTTGATGCAGACCGTCCAACCATTGCAGGGGTATTCAAAAAGCGTCTAGCTCATGGTATTCCATTGCAATCTGATGCGACTATTTCCTATGTACTTGGTTATGCAAAGGAAAATGTAACGATTGGTGATACACAATTGCAAAGCCCATATAATACATATGTATCTAAAGGTTTACCACCAGGACCAATTGCAAACCCTGGTAAAAAAGCTTTAGATGCAGTATTACACTCTGAAAATACAGATTATTTATACTTCGTAGCAGATAAAGAGGGGCATAATCACTTCTCTAAATCATACGAAGAACATTTAGCAGAGGTTAATAAAATTTATGGCGCTGACACAGTAAAAAATTCTTCTGCTAATACTGAAGTAGCTGCACAAGCTGGTCCTAACTATGACGTAGCAGTAGCGACTACAGAGCCTAATTATAATTATAGTTCTGCAGAAGCAGTGGAAGCAGATTCTCAATATGTTGATGTAGAACCTAGTTATAAATACACACCAACTACAGTTCCAGCGGCTGAGGTCCCAGATCCTGTACCAGGTTCAACACAAAATCAATCATCGACGCAAGTTACGCCAACTGCTCCATCCTATGGAAATAATACAAATACCAATACGTATGTACCAACGACGACACCTGTACCTGAATCGATGCAGAACGTTATTCCTAATGCACAACAAGCACCACAAATTCAGGTAGAATCTGCAAATCCGGCTGAACGCTCTACGTTGGTAGTTCCTAGTGGTACTAACAATAGATAATGTAGGAGATTTAATCTACTTTCATGACATTAAATGATATTTTAAATGAACAGCGTATTTACGCGATGATTAATGATGTGCCGATTTTACGAGAATCTGAGGTTCATCTATTTGAAGAATTAATAGGTTTATACCGGCCCACCTCTGTGTTAGAGGTGGGCACAGCCATTGGTTACTCCGCTTTGTTGATGGCACCATTACTCGATGAAGAGGAAGGGCATATTACCTCCATTGAATTGGATGATGTGCGCTATGAAATGGCAAAATACTATATTAACCAATCCGATTATACCGATAAAATTACATTGCTGAAAGGCGATGCGTCTCAAGTCTTAACGGAACTCACAGGCGAATACGATCTAGTGTTTTTAGATGGACCAAAGGGGCAATATTTAAAACAACTTGAACTTATTCTGCCACATGTGAAAGAAGGGGGCGTCATTCTTGCAGATAATGTACTCTTTAGAGGCTATGTAAGGGGCGATAAGGAACCGCCAAAACGGTTCAAAACTATCGTAAAACGGTTACAAGAATACTTAACATATGTTGAAAATAAAGAATTGTTTAACACCACCATTTATCCCATGGGTGATGGTATGAGTGTGAGTGTGTGGAAAGGGCACAACAAATAATGGCAGAACATTTTATGGAATTGCTTTGTCCTGCAGGTAATATGGACAAGCTTAAAATGGCTATTCGCTATGGTGCGGATGCCGTATATTGCGCAGGTAAACGTTTTGGCTTGCGCGCAGGTAACTCTAATTTCTCCGATGAGGAATTAAAGGAAGCTGTAGAATTTGTACATGCGCATGGCAAAAAGATTCATGTTACATGTAATATCATTCCTCACAACGAGGACTTTGAAGGTTTAGAAGACTATTTGAAATTCCTTGAAAGTATCGGTATTGATGCTATCATCGTTGCAGATATGGGAATTTTCAGCCTTGCTAAGCGCGTAGCTCCGGGTTTAGAGCTTCACGTAAGTACACAAGCTTCTACTACGAATTGGCATACAGTTCAGATGTGGAAAGAACTTGGTGCCACACGTGTTGTAGCGGCTCGCGAAGTATCCTTAGCAGACCTTAAAGAAATGAAGGACCATGTAGATATTGAAATTGAGTCCTTTGTACATGGTTCTATGTGTATCTCTTACTCCGGTCGCTGCTTATTGTCTAACTATATGACCGGTAATCGCGATGCTAACCGTGGTCAATGCTCTCAATCCTGTCGCTGGAAATATTCTCTTGTTGAATCTAATCGACCTGGTGAATATTATCCTATCGAAGAAGATGAACATGGTACGTATATCTTTAACTCTAAAGACTTGTGCTTGATTCACCGCATTCCAGATCTTTATGAAGCTGGTATTGATAGCCTTAAAATTGAAGGGCGTATGAAATCAGTTCACTATTGTGCCACAGTGGCAAAAGTATATCGTACAGCGATTGATACATACCTTAAAGAAGGTAAAGATTGGTATGTTCGTCCAGAATGGATTGCAGAATTAGAGAAGATTTCCCATCGTCCTTATACAGATGGCTTTGCAGAAGGTCGTCCTGATGAAACGGCTCAAAACTATGGTAAATCTACGAATACGCAGAGCCATGACTTCATCGGTTTAGTTATGGGCTACAACGAAGAAGAAAAATACGTTGATCTTGAACAACGTAATAACTTCAAGGTGGGCGATAAGGTAGAATTCTGCCAACCGAAAGGGGAACTCGTTGAAACTGTTATCGAAAAAATGACAGATGAAGATGGCAATCCTATCGATGTAGCACCTCACGCACAAATGAAAGTTCGCATCTATATGGATACCCCACTTGAACCGTACTCCATGATGCGCCGTGAGTGCAAACCTAAAGAGGCTGAATAGTTTATGAGTGGTACAGCCTTAGAGCCGAGTAAATCTATCGGCGCATTTCCAGATGTACCTGACTTAACCACCTCTGGAGAAGAAGCGTATGTGTACTTTCACATTGATTCTAAGCATACGAATTTCATTAATCGCATCATTGAAGGCTATGAATATTTAGGTGTTATGACCTCTGTAGATACGAGTGGGCGGTGCATGTTGCGCTGCACACCATCTACAAGGCCTTTGGCGCTTGAAGTATTAAGTAGTTTATCCGACTATGTCACTATAGAAGATAAAGTATAATTTTGATTGTAAATTGTATGAGGGAATTTTGTGACTATACTAGATTTACAATTATATTAAATGTATACGAATTGTAGAGAAATGAGAGTATATCTATGAAACAATCTATTTTGAAACGCACATTATTAACAGCTTGCCTTGGAGTATCTATGGCAGGTGTAGCTATGGCGGGTCCTGTAGGCCCTGTAATCATTCCTCAAGCAGGGGATGTGGTTGTTATCAACCATGGTCCTGATATGACTTTCACAGGGAATATCAATTTTGATGTGGAAAGCCAAACTAACAACAATTTACAAATTGGCTCTACTGTGATTCCTAATGTAGTATATGGTGCGGCATTCAATAAATCTGGTGCACCAGATACCATCATCCCAGCTCAAACCTATGTATATGTAGGTACAAAGGATGGGGCGAATGCTTTCACAGAAGCTAGCGATGCAGACAAAAAAGGTGCAAGTTGGAATGTGGAAACATTGAAGAAAACTAAATCTGGCGATGTACAATTGGCGAGCCGTGGCGTTCCTGAAAAACCGTTGGCTAATCAAGTGGCGACCATTAAAGATTCCATTATGCTTAGTGCTGTAGACCTCAGTACAACAGAGGTGGGACGCAATAGCAAGGGCGTTTTATACATGACCGTTCCTAAGGAATTGAAATTGACTGCTGACACAGGTATTCCTGATGATGTACGCGAAACGATGCCAGCCATGTTCCGCGGCAAGATGGGTGATTCCCTCATGGTAAACCTCATGCCTCTAAATGAAGAAGAGAAGCAACAATTAGCGGCAAATCCTCATAATGCAAATGCAATCGTATTCAACCGTGGTATGAACATGGCAAAAATGATCGGTTCCTCTGCGCGTACAAGTAAGGTGTACACATACATGAAGGACCATTATTTGAACCTTGTTATCGTAGCGAAAGATTACGATGATAACGGTGCTCGCGGTAGCGGTGTTATGATGGTATCTAAACAAGATAATTCTAATGACGTGCTCTTAACACTTTACAAAGGTCCAGACCTTTCCACTAGCAAATTGGAAAAAGTAATTGGCGCTATGTTGTCTACAAACTTCAAACGTTAATAGAGCTAGCAAAATTTTCAAAGGTTAATAGATCTTACAAAACGGCTCGATACATTCGGGCCGTTATTTTTAATGTATAGAATTTATAAAATTTCCAGTTAAACTGTATTGAATTTTTTAATTCTCTATGATACTATAATCTAGTAAAAGTGATGCAAAGGACATGATTCTTTTATCCCTGTGTACCAGAGAGAGGCAGATGCTGGAAATGCCTTACACATATATTAGAGTTACCCCCTTTAAACTGATTTGTCGAACCTAAGTAGGCAAGTACGGCCGCCACCGTTATCGGGCTTAATGAAGTGAATTAACTATACACATATATTCGTATAGGTAGTTAACTAGGGTGGAACCGCGAATGATCTTCGTCCCTTGTTTGTAGGGATAGAGGGTCTTTTTTTATTACTCAATTTCTTCAAGATATTTACTCACTACATATGTATTGGTGGTATGTGAGCATTTTGGGGACAGTGAAAATCGATGCTATCCTACTTTATAAATTGGAGGAAAGAAAAATGGCAGATGTAAAAATCATTTTACCTGATGGTAGTGCGAAGGAATACGCTGTTGGCACTACTCTTGGGGAAGCAGTAAAACAACTATCTAACAGCTTGGCTAAAAAAGTACTAGCTGCAAACGTAAATGGCGAATTAACAGACCTTCGCGAAGAACTTGTAGATGGTTCTGAAGTAGCATTCTTAACATTCGAAGAAGATGGTGGTAAACATACATTGCGCCACACAGCTTCTCATATCTTGGCTCAAGCTGTCAAACGTTTATGGCCTGAAGCTAAATTGGCTATTGGACCAGCTATCGACAAAGGTTTCTACTATGATATCGATATGGAACATACTTTGACTCCTGAAGATTTGGGTAAAATCGAAAAGGAAATGAGCCGTATTGTAAAAGAAAATTTACCGATTACTAAATCCGTTATGCCTCGTCAAGAAGCTATCGAATTCTTTAAAGTTAAAAATGAAGATTACAAGGTAGAATTGATTCAAGATCTTCCTGAAGATGCTGTAATCTCTTGCTATGCGCAAGGCGACTTCATCGATCTTTGTGCAGGTCCTCACGTGGCATCCACTGGTAAGGTAAAAGCTTTCAAATTACAAAGCATTGCAGGTGCATACTGGCGCGGCGATGAAAAGAACAAAATGTTGCAACGTATTTACGGTACAGCATTCGAGAAAAAAGAAGAACTTGATGCATACCTTCACTTGCTTGAAGAAGCAGCTAAACGCGACCACCGTAAGCTTGGTAAAGAACTTGGCTTGTTTGTTATCAAAGAAGAAGGTCCTGGTTTCCCATTCTTCTTGCCAAAAGGCATGGCTCTTCGCAACGAATTAGAAAACTTCTGGCGCGAAGTTCACCATGAATTTGAATACGAAGAAATCCGTACACCAATCATCTTGAACAAACAATTGTGGGAAACATCTGGTCACTGGTTCCATTACCGTGAAAATATGTACACTACAATCATCGACGAAGAAGAATATGCAATTAAACCTATGAACTGCCCAGGCGGTATCTTGGTTTACCAAAACGAAATGCACTCTTACCGTGACTTCCCATTGCGTTACGCTGAACTTGGTCTAGTTCACCGTCATGAATTATCTGGTGCATTACACGGCTTGTTCCGAGTACGTGCTTTCACACAAGACGATGCTCACGTATTCATGTTGCCATCTCAAATGCAATCTGAGTTGATGAAAGTTATCGAATTATTTGACCGTATCTATAGTCAATTCGGCTTGAAATATCATGTAGAATTGTCCACTAAACCTGATAATGCAATGGGTGATGACGCCATTTGGGAAGCAGCGACAGAAGCATTGCGTAATGCTATTGAAGCGAAAGGCATTCCATACGTAATCAACCCTGGCGACGGCGCATTCTACGGTCCTAAACTTGACTACCATATCGAAGACTCCTTGGGCCGTACATGGCAATGTGGTACTATTCAATTGGATATGAACTTGCCAGAACGTTTCCAAATTGAATATGTTGGTGAAGATGGTCAAAAACATCGCCCTATTATGATTCACCGTGCATGCTTCGGCTCCATGGAACGTTTTATCGGTATCTTAACTGAACACTATGCAGGTGCATTCCCAACATGGATGGCTCCTGTACAAGTTAAAATCTTGCCTATCTCTGAAAAACACGTTGAATATGCTAAGGACTTGGCAAAACAAATGCACCGTGACTATGTACGTGTGGAAGTAGACGATCGCAGCGAAAAAATCGGTTATAAAATCCGCCAAGCACAAATGGCAAAGGTTCCATACATGCTTGTTGTGGGTGATAAAGAGGTCGAAGAAGGCACAGTTAATGTTCGTAAACACGGTGGTGACGAATTGGGCTCCGTACCATTCGAAGAATTCTTCAATTCTATTAAAACTGAAATTAAAGAACGCAACTAATTATTTACTCTCCTAGTAATTATAATGTTATAAATCCCCCTCACATCTTGCACAATTTAAATTAGTCTGTATAATTTAATAGTGATGAGATTATAAGAGGGGGATTTTGTATTATATTCGCTTTAATTGTTACCTGTGAGTAGCGAAAGGAAATGACTATGAAAGAAGTAAATTCATACGGTTGGAAAGCTGTTATTGGGTCCTCTATTGGCTATGCCATGGATGGGTTTGATCTCTTGATTCTCGGCTTTATGTTGAGCTTAATTTCAGGGGACTTAGGTTTGACCACAGGTCAAGCAGGTTCCCTTGTGACGTGGACCTTGGTAGGTGCTGTAATTGGTGGTTTTATCTTTGGTACCTTGTCAGATAAGTTTGGCCGTGTTCGTGTGTTGACATGGACTATTGTATTATTCGCTGTATTCACTGGTCTATGTGCTTTTGCACAAGGGTATTGGGATCTTCTCATATATCGTACAATTGCCGGTATCGGCTTAGGCGGTGAATTCGGTATTGGTATGGCCTTAGCAGCTGAAGCATGGCCTGCACAACACCGTGCAAAAGCGACGAGCTATGTTGCCATCGGTTGGCAGTTAGGCGTATTGGCCGCAGCACTGTTAACGCCCGTATTACTCCCTTATATTGGCTGGCGTGGTATGTTCATGGTTGGCATTATTCCTGCCTTTGTAGCCTGGTTCTTTCGTGCGAAATTACATGAACCAGAAATCTTTGTTCAAAGTAAAGAAATTAAGGAACATTCCCATACGAACTCATTCAAGTTATTAGTAAAAGATGTAAGAACTACAAAGACATCTATAGGTGTTGCTATTTTAACATCTGTTCAAAACTTTGGTTACTACGGTATTATGATTTGGTTGCCTAACTTCTTGAGTAAGCAATTAGGGTTTTCTCTTACAAAATCGGGTTTGTGGACTGCCGTAACTGTATGTGGTATGATGGTCGGCATTTGGTTATTCGGACGATTGGCTGATAAAATTGGTCGTAAACCGACATTTATTTTGTTCCAAGTATGTGCTGTGGTATCTATCTTGATTTACTCTCAACTATCTGATCCAACAGCTATGCTATTTGCCGGTGCTATTTTAGGGGCCTCCGTAAATGGTATGATGGGTGGCTATGGTGCCTTGATGGCGGAAGCATATCCAACAAGTGCTCGTGCAACAGCTCAAAATGTATTATTTAACATTGGTCGTGCTGTAGGTGGCTTTAGCCCAATGGTAGTAGGCATGATCATCTCACTGTACTCCTACCAAGTGGCAATCGCTTTCCTCGCGATTATCTATGTAATCGATATTTTAGCAACAGTATTCTTAATTCCTGAACTAAAAGGTAAGGAATTAGAATAAATAAATAATTTTGAAAGCTTTACATTGAAAAGAACATAGACGTTTTATATTGAAACGCATATAAAAATCAAGAGGCTCTGTCATAAGACAGAGCCTTTTATAGTATGTTTAATTTAAAATATTAGAATTATCTAGAATATTTGGTCTATTTAGAATATTTAGACTTAAGCAATTCCGATCCAGTGCCAGTATGTAAGTGCAAATACGAGCATTATTACATATCCAATAATTGTTAATGGAATACCTGTAGTCATAAATGTTTTTACGTCGAATGTATCTGTACCATAAGCTACCATGCCTTGTGGTGAGTTTACTGGTAATACTAAACCGAAGCAGATTGCATATTGCATGAGCATTGTTACGCCAAGTGGATTAAGTCCTTCTGCGTTATGTCCTACTACAATAGAAATTACAATAGGAATCATGGCAGAGGAGAGGGCAGTGGCCGATGCAAAGCCTAGGTGAATCATAATAAGGAATGCAGCCATTACGGCAATTAAGATGAACACGCTAGCGCTTTCAAGGGAGAAGGCATTGACGAATACTTGAGCAAGCCAAGTAGCTGCTTTTGTTTTAAGCAATACAGAGCCAAGACCGATACCAGCACCAAACATAACGATGGAACCCCAGTCGATGTTTGGCTGTGCAAATTTCCAGTCCATAATGCCAATTTTAGGGAAGAAGAATAAGGCAATTGCTATAATTGTAGTTGTTGTAGTATCGATGGTATGTAATTTACCTCCCGTTGCCCACAATGCTAATAAACCGATAGAGATGCATAATAGTTTCTTTTCATCAAATGTCATTGGACCGATTTCTTTACGCATTTTAGCGAGTTGTACATCACCGCCAACGAGTTCTTTAAACTCAGGTTTAATAAAAGCTTGCGTTACAAAGTAGGTAATGATAGCCATAATTATGGAGAACGGTGCAGCTGCTGTGAGCCAATCAATCCAACTTACAGATGTATTCATCTGTGTTTGCATAAACCCAACAGCTACGAGGTTTTGAGCGGCAGCTGTTTGAATCATAATATTCCAAAATGTATCTGCTTGTACGGCACCTACCATGAGTAGGGCTGCTACACGACTTTTACGTTCAATACCTAAGTTTTCAACGATACCGATAATAATTGGAGCAAGACAAGCGATACGAGCCGTTGCACTCGGTACAAAGAAGGCTAGAATAAGACCTGTAATAATAACACCTAAATAGATACGGCTTACCTTTGTGCCTACACTAGATAACACGAGCATGGCAATGCGACGATCGAGACCTGTTTTACGCATGGCTACAGAAATAAACATAGCGGCACCGACGAGAATCATCGCAGGAGAAGAATAACCTGAAATAATCAGTTTTAAGGCATTGGCTGTGCCCATAGCTTTCGCTGGCGCTTCTGGATTTGGAGAGAAGCCTAGTAATAAGGCCGTGAGCGCCGTAATCATGGTCGCACTTACCGGATAGGATACAGCCGATGTCATCCACAAGATGATAGCAAAGGCGAGGACACCAATCATGCGATGACCACCGGTAGATAATGGCTCTGGTGTTGGTAATAATAAAATGCTGCCTAAAACAATAAAGGCAAGAATAAGACCTATATTTTGAACTGTTGTACGCTCCTTTTGAGAAGGCGAACTAGTTGTTACACTCATAATAAAACCCCTTTCACTTTGTGTAATACCTATTACTGTATAATACCTAGTTAGATAATGTTTAGTTAGATAATGTTTAGTTAGATAATGTTTAGTTAGATAATACCTAGTTAGGTAGAATATATTATATATATTATTGTATCGTATTTTTTCTATAGAATTAATAATTATATTATAGAAATATTGTATACATAAAGGGGGATAGGTGTCAGTAAGTATACCTATATACAGAACTTATAATCTCTGTTATACTGTAAGAGTTGTAATAATAAATTGCTGAGAGCAACCTAAGATTGTTGTTGACTTTCACTATCTAATTTGTTATTATAATTAAGTAATTTATGAAGCAGAGGCCATCCGCCACTCACCTAATACCAAGAAGTATGAGGTTAATATAGAGAATTCTATTCGGATGGTGTTTGCCGTCCGTTTTTTTTTATTCTCTTGGAGGTGAACGCTATTAGCAAGGATACACCACGCATTAATGAAGAGATTCGTGCTCGTGAACTTCGTGTCGTAGGTCCTGAAAACGAACAAATCGGTATTATGTCTGGCCGTGAGGCTTTGGCATTGGCTGAAGAACAGCATCTTGATCTTGTGGAAATTGCACCTAACGCTAAACCACCAGTAGCTCGCATTATGAACTACGGTAAATATCGTTATGAACAACAAAAACGCGAGAAAGAAGCGAAGAAAAAACAAAAAATCGTAACTTTGAAAGAAGTCAAATTACGTCCACATATTGAAGACCATGACTTTTACGTAAAAATGAAAAATGCATCCAAATTCTTGGCTGAAGGTAACAAAGTAAAAGTAACCATTATGTTCCGCGGTCGTGAGCTTTCACACCCTGAACTCGGCATGGCGGTATTGACACGTTTTGCTGATGAACTCAAAGAAACGGCGTCTATTGAAAAAGCAGCTAAGTTAGAAGGTCGTAACATGACCATGATTTTAGTAAGTAAATAAGGTATTGGGAGGATTATATTATGCCAAAAATTAAAACTCGTCGCGCAGCGGCTAAACGTTTCGCAGTAACTGGTACTGGTGAATTCAAGCGTGCGAAAGCTTTCAAAAGCCACATTCTTGAGAAGAAATCTCCAGCTCGTAAACGTAATTTACGTAAAGCTACATTGGTTGCAAAAGCTGACCACAAACGCGTAGCTAAATGCTTACCATACGCTTAATCGTTAACTATTAGATCGATACATCGTAATTTAGGAGGAATATACAATGGCAAGAGTGAAAAAGGGCGTTACAGCTCATGCACGTCATAAAAAGATTTTAAAATTAGCTAAAGGTTACCGTGGTACACGTTCCCGTTTGTTCAAAAAAGCTAACGAAACAGTAATGAAAGCGTTGTACTACGCTCGTCGTGACCGTCGTGCGAAAAAACGCGAATTCCGTCAATTGTGGATCGCTCGTATCAACGCAGCGGCTCGCATCAACGGTACAACTTACAGTCGTTTCATCGCTGGTTTAGCTAAAGCAGGCGTTGAAGTTAACCGTAAAATGTTGGCTGACTTGGCAGTTAACGATGCAGCAGCATTCGCTAAACTTGTTGAAGTAGCTAAAAACGCTTAATAGCATAACCATATATATATTGAGGACTCTCTTTGGAGGGTCCTTTTTTATGTGGTGAAAGTAATAGATTATCAATACTTTTATAATATGATATTCTATACATATAATGTGTGTGATAATATTAAAAGAGAGGATTTAAATTAATGAAAAAGTTATTTTCTATGTTATTGTTAGTATGTATAGTAATACCATTACAAATTCAAGCTATATCGATGGAAGCTATTAAAAATGATAAGAATAATATTCCTATTCTTACAGGGAAAAATGCCATTACGTATTTTGTAGACAAGAGTTCTATTAAAAGAATAGAAGAGAACCAGTTTATTTATAAAGCACAGGCAGTTGTATATGAGGTTGAAAATAATAATAGTCGTAGAACTAACTCATATATTCACAAGGTTTTAGTTACTTATCGTTATAATATAAACCATTCTGTAGCCAGCGTATTACGTACTCCACAGTATGCACAAGACTATTCACTCCTCATATATGCTAAACAAGCTAGCTCTGGTATGAAATTAACGATAAATAGTGTGGAAGATTTTAATTATGAAGGTGTGGCTTTGGGGAATTTCGGTAATATTCCACAACAATATGTTGATGTAGCTTTGCGTGATCCTAAATATGTTGTAGGTAACTATATCTTTAAAGAAGCTTATGGTACAGCTTTTGAAAATATGGCTCTTCATAAGAAATAAGATAAATGAGTTTATGGAAGTAGCTAAAAACGCTTAATAGCATAATAATACAGATTAAGGACTCTCTTTGGAGGGTCCTTTTTTGTATGGTGAAAGTATGATATAGCTACATTTATATTTTAGTGTAAAATACTAAATCGTTTTAGCTGTTTTATAAAGTGAAATAAACTATCAAAAAAGTAAAATATAAAAGAGGAGTTTTATTATAGCTTGTAGAACTAACATAGTAATAAACCTATTTAAGGTGCTTGTAAAAGGAGACATTATTATGGGAATCTTTAAAAAGCTATGTATGACCTCTATGTTAGGTGTTATGTTAACTGTACCAACGTATGCAACTGTTGTTACAGGCAGTCAATCAGATGTAAATTTAGATTTAAAGTATCCTTTAGTTTATACAGATCATGCTTATGCTCAAAGAGTTATTAATACAGATATTGCAAATTATGTACTCGAAGCAAAGGATATGTATTACAACCAACATATTTATCAAGTTTCTCAAAACTATAAGGTTACCTATGAGGATAGTCAAGTTGTTTCAATCCTACTAACTACCTATTATTACTACGCCGGAGCTGCTCATGGTATGTATAATACAAGAGGTCTTGTATATAATAAAGTAACAGGTCAACGCATTCCATTATATAACTATATAAAAATTGCGAATGCAGCACAATTGGATAACGGCTTACGATCCCATGTATTAAGTTATTATACAGGTAATCATACAAAGAGCTATATTCCAAGTGGATGGAGTGTAAAATATGTAACCGATAACTATTGCTTACGTGGTAAGGGGAACATTGATCTAGTTTACCAACCATATGAACTAGGACCGTACGCAGCTGGTAATACCTATATTGGTTTTACACCAAAAGCCATTGAATACTTTAACAGAATGAACTCCTGATAAAAGTATGTTGCTATATTGATCCTAACTGTATTTTGATGAATTAAATAGTATTCTTGTAATATACGACAAAAGCCTATAGTACATTTTTAGTACTATAGGCCTTTATCGTATTTACCATATTATCTTCTAAATCCGCCGCATCCTCTAGTATTAGAGTTTGGACCGCAATAATTTTGGTTGTTATTGGTGCCTGGTGCATAGTTAGTATTGTTCGTATTGTTATCGGAGTTGTATTGTGTGTTAGTGTTGCAATTGTACTGAGAGTTATTGCATACATAATCGTAAGCAAATCCAGTAGATACAACAGCGGTTACGGCTAAAGCAGTCATGATGAGTATACGTTTTGTAAATTTCATAGTAATTACCTCCTTGTTCCTATATTTATATTATACTACTATGAGTCAAATAAAATATGATATTCTATATATATAATATTGGGGAGACATTATGTGAAAGGATGAGAGTTTATGATGAAACGTGCGTTAATGGCTACACTATGTTTTAGTTTTGTGACATTAGGTAGCCAAGCAATTGATATTAATATACCAGGTGCGGATCCTACAATATCGAAGGATGCATATCAGAATTATCGTAAGACTGGTAATGAAGTCCAAAAGACTGAAAATATTATAGCTAATCAGATACGAGATGAATATAACAATAATGGGTCTAAAAAATGGACACTAGATGAGTTGTTATACTTTACTAAGGAATTGTATCATTCCACAAAACAGTCTTCTTCTGTTTTTATTCTTAAGGATAATGGGGCAAATATTAAATTTACTGTACCAGAGAGTAGCCAATTTGGTAAAACTATAAAAGGGGACCCATTAACTACAGATGTTCAAAAAGGAAATTTCCGCTTAATTGAAGGAAATATACATTATACTATTCGTAAGAGTGGTGAAAGCCAAGCTAAGGAAAATTCGTTCTCGTATCCTACTGTTAGAAATGCTACATGGGAGATTGGGCAGACTAAAAGTGGAGCTTTAGAAGGGGCCATTAACTTTGGTGTAAAGTCCGATCCTTTGATGTCTTATCATATTAGTTATGATTTGATTAAGAAAAAGGAACTAGAACTATTAAAGACACATGATCAGGAGTATGTGTATAAAGAGCTAATGTCACCATTAGTTAATTATGTACTACCTTCAATTGAACCAGCAAAACAAATACTTTCAAAAACTAAACCCATAACTATTAATGGATTTACTTTTCAAACTTTAAAATCAAGTGATTTGGCCTATCATGGCCCTGATAATGATGCAATTTATATCTATGATGGTAAAAAATATCGTGAAGGTATTATGGTGAGAGAATTAAAACCGGAAGAGTTGGCTAATCGTCATCAAATTAATTATAAATTGATACGATTCTTCATTATGTATAAGCCATATTCTGATTTCAAGCCAATTCAATATGCAACGGTTTGGAATGATGCCACTCCTGCTATCTATATGGAAGTAGAACGATCTATATCTAGAATGTACATTCAATCACTATATGATGATAAATACTTATATACTCACTTTATAATGGCCGATTTAGATTATAAAACACCATCAAAAGACTTACGCGATATAGTTCAATATGTGGACAATGCAAATGACAAAGATAAATATGCTAAAAGCCAAGCTGGGATGGGAGCTATGCCTAAAGGTATATATGAAAAATCATTTGGAAAATAAGGGAAATAGTCAATCTCATATATAATCTTGACTTGATTCTAAATTTAATTTATGAAAATATATATGTAAGCTTTACCACATATAAACACTATTACTCTAGTAAAGTGTTTATATGTGGCATTTTTTGTAGTAGAATAAAATTAATTACTATGAATAAATCATGAAAAATTAGGAGATATTATGGGTGCCGAATTAAATCAAAAATTATTTAGTGCTGCTGATAGTTTACGCGGTAAGATGAGTGCTGATCAATATAAAGATTATCTTTTAGGGCTAATTTTTTATAAATATTTATCTGATAAATTATTAGAGTCTACAGTTGTAAAAGCTTATAAATCCCTTGATGAATATAATACAGTAGCAAAGCAAACAGAACTGTATAAATCTTATATTTTAAATGATAAAAGCAAAGCGTTTTTTATTGCGACTATGTCAGATACGTTAGGGTATCATATAGAACCACAATATCTTTTTAGTGAGCTTGCTAATTCTGTTAAGGATAACTCTTTTGAATTGGTTCATTTGAGAAATGCTTTTGTACGATTGGAAACGGCATACAAACAATTCGAAGGTCTATTTGATGATATTGATTTAGATTCAAAACAACTTGGTGTAGATGCAAATCAACGAAATATTACCATTAGTGAAGTTATTAAAAAACTAGATGAAGTTGATGTGTTAGGTCATGATGGTGATGTGATTGGTGATGCATATGAATATCTGATTGGTGAATTTGCTGCTGGCTCAGGTAAAAAAGCAGGTGAGTTTTACACCCCCCAACAAGTATCTAATATGATGGCTCAAATTGTAACAATTGGACAAGAGGATACACCATCGTTTACTGTATACGACCCTACAATGGGTTCTGGTTCATTGATGCTAAATGTACGTAAGTATTTAAATAATCCGGATCGTGTACAATACCATGGACAAGAACTTAACGTAACTACATATAATCTTGCACGCATGAATCTTATTCTTCATGAAGTAAATGCTGAAGATCAACGTCTACATAATGGGGATACACTAAATAAAGACTGGCCGACAGATGAGCCGTATATGTTTGATTCTGTAGTTATGAATCCTCCATACTCTGCAAAGTGGTCTGCAGATTCTACATTTATGGATGATGCACGTTTTAATCGTTATGGAAAGTTAGCACCTAAATCTAAAGCTGACTTTGCTTTTCTCTTACATGGCTTTTATCATTTAAAAACATCTGGTACCATGGCAATTGTTTTGCCACATGGTGTTTTATTTAGAGGGGCAGCAGAAGGTACAATTCGAAAAAAACTATTAGAAGATGGAAGTATTTATGCGGTGATTGGGATGCCTGCAAATCTATTTTTTGGAACATCCATACCGACTACTGTAATTATTCTTAAAAAGAATCGACCAGGACGAGATGTGTTATTCATTGATGCAAGTAATGATTTCACAAAATTCAAAAATCAGAATAAATTGGAACCAGAGCATATAAAACGTATTGTTGATACATATAAAAGTCGTGAAAGCATTGAAAAGTACTCTTATTTAGCACCATTTGAAGAAATTAAAGAAAATGATTTTAACCTAAATATTCCACGCTATGTTGATACATTCGAAGAAGAAGCTCCTATTGACATGGTTGTACTTGGCAAAGAGCTGAATGCTATTAAAGAAGAAGAAGCAAAATTAGAAAAAGAAATTTATGATATGCTTCTTCAGTTAGACTGTACTGATGAAGATAAAGATTGGTTAAATGGTGTACTTGAGGTATTTAATTATGGCAAATAAACCAAGAATACGATTTAGGGGATTTACTGAAGATTGGGAACAGCGTAAGTTTTCAGATATTACATATTTATCAGGTATAAAAAATAAAGAAAACAAACCCTATGAGAGCTATTCAATTTCTAATGAGTTTGGTTTTATTCCTCAGGATGAACAATTTGAGAATGGTGGAACAATGAAAACTGCTGATAAAAGCATGTATTATATTGTAAGTCAAAACTCTTTTGCTTATAATCCGGCCAGAATTAATGTTGGATCAATTGGTTATTATGATAAGCCTAATAATGTTATTGTTAGTTCATTGTATGAGGTTTTTAAGACTACAGATATAGTCAATGATAAATTCTTATGGCACTGGTTTAAATCAAATCAATTTAATCGTTTGATTGAGAAGTACCAAGAGGGTGGCGTTAGATTATATTTCTACTATGATAAGTTGTGTAAGGGTACCATAGATTTACCTACTATTAATGAGCAAAATAAAATTTCTAATCTACTTTATAGTTTAGATTTGTATATTACCCTTCATCAGTGTAAGCTTAAAAAACTCAATTTAGCTAAAAAATCATTGTTACAAAAATTATTTCCAAGAAATGGAAGTCAAATTCCAGGGGTTAGATTTAAAGGGTTTACTGATGCTTGGGAACAGCGTAAGCTAGATGATATTGCCAAAATAAAAACTGGTGGAGGAACTCCTAAAACAGCTAATCCTGAATATTGGAGTGGTAATATACCTTGGATACAGTCATCAGATTTAGTTGAAGGTGATATTGTGCATGTTAATATAAATAAATTTATTAACAATAATGCGTTAAAGAATTCAGCAGCTAAATTGATCTCTCGTGATTCAATTGCTTTAGTTACGAGAGTGGGTGTTGGTAAAGTTGCAGTAATAAATCAAGATTTTACTACTAGTCAAGATTTTTTGTCTTTGAGTGATTTTGATGGAAGTGATATTAAATTTCTTGCATATCAACTATATCGATTAATGCAAGAAAATGCCAAAGTACTTCAAGGAACATCAATAAAAGGGATTACAAAAACTGAATTAATTGAACAAAGTATATCGATACCTAGCTCGGGCCAAGAACAAAACCTGATTTCCGCTGTATTATCAAAAATAGATAGTATTATTACCCTTCATCAGCGTAAGTTAGAAAGGTTACAAGAAGTAAAAAAAGGCTTGCTTCAAAAAATGTTTGTATAGAATTACAGGGATAACTATATGGGGAAATTAAATAATACAAAAGAAGCTCAGCTCGAACAAAATCTAATTGATTTACTTTGTGCACAACATGGACAATGGACTTTTCGGTCGGATTTAAAAACAGAAGAAGATTTATGGAACAATTTACGTAATATTATTGAGATTCGAAATAAAAGTGAACTTAATGATAATATGTTAACTGATAGTGAGTTTGAGCGAATTCGATCAGAAATATTGGCAAATACTAAAACGCCTTTTGAAGCCGCAAAATGGCTGCGTGGTGAAAAGGGAAAGTGTTCAGTTGTTCTGGAAAGAGATAATGGTTTAGGGCGTATAGAGTTAATTATTTATTCTAGTATTGAAAAAAATGGTGGTTTTTCTTCTTATGAAATAGTACATCAAATTGCAAAAAATAAATCTAACTTAGAAGAACGAAGTCGTCGATTTGATATTACTTTATTGATAGGTGGTCTGCCGATTATTCAAATAGAATTAAAAACAGCCATAGCAAAGGATGGGGTTAAGCAAGCTTATTATCAAATAGAAAAATATATTGATGAAGGGACATTTTCAAATACTATATTCCAAACGCTACAGCTATATGTTATGTCTAATGAACAAACGACTCGATATATGGCTGCTGCTCCAAAAGGTGAGTTACAAGAAAAATTTATGTTTGGTTGGCGAACTCGAGATAACACAAGGGTTGAGAATATTAATGAGTTTGTAAAGCAGGTATTAAATATTCCAAGAGCTCATGAATTAGTATCTGAATATATGATTCTTAGTGAAGAAGTAAGCAGTAAGATATTAATGGTCTTACACCCATACCAAATTCATGCTATAGAAGCAATTTTTGAGGCTGCAAGTAAACATCAATCTGGTTATATTTGGCATGCAACTGGTTCAGGTAAGACTATAACTAGTTTTGTATCTACAAAACTACTTGCCCAAAAGAGTGGGATAGATAGAACTATTATGCTGTTAGATAGAAAAGATTTAGATAATCAAACGACATCAGAGTTTACTAAATTTGCCTCTGCTTACTCAACAGGTGTAAATACTAACAAAAATACACTTATAGTCGGCACGGGGAATACCGAGGAGCTTTCAAATGCTCTTAAACAGGATTCAAGTTCTAATGTAGTAATTGTGACTACACGCCAAAAACTAAATAAGGCTGTTGAATACTTGCAAGAAAAAGAACCAGGAAGACTTGCTAACCTTCGAGGAAAACATATTGTATTTATTGTTGATGAATGTCATAGAGCTATTAGTGCTCAAAATATGGATGATATTAAAAAAGTATTTCCAAAATCGACATGGTTTGGATTTACAGGTACACCTATTTTTGAGGAGAATAAAAAGAGTTCTGATGGTCAATATGCCCGCACTACACATGATCAATATGGAGAAGTTTTACATCGATATACTATAAAAAATGCGCTTGAAGATGGATCTGTATTGGGATTTCAGGTAGAACATGAATCTACTATACATCAGGATGAACTGGCGAATGTAGTGTATCGAGCAATGCGTTCGGAAGAAAAAAATATCAATTATACCGATGAGGAGCTAGTGTCTACTATTGAATCTATGAAGGATATTGATAAAGAGCAATATTTACAGAGTACACATTATGAGTCAGATGACCATATTCAATCTGTAATTCGCAAAATTTTAAGCCCTAACAATGCATATAGTAAATTTGTATTCAAAGATGGTAAGCCAACAATGTCTGCTATTTTGACAACTAGTTCCATTGATATGGCGAAGCGTTATTATAAGGCAATTAAGAAATTTACAGCCGATAAGAACTGGTTAGAAACACAGTTTCCTAATAATCCTTTGCGCCAGGGTGCGGTTATGAATGATCCAGATTTTCCACGTGTGGCAATTACATACTCTTTAGAGGAAAATACAAAGGATTCAGCATTAAAAGAAACTGAAATGGCTGAGATTATTGATGAGTATAATCAGATGTTTGGGACCTCTTGGTCTATTGAAAGTATTAATCGTTATAATGGTGACATTAACAATAGGTTAGCGCGTAAAAAGGGTGAGTTTAAAGAATTTGGTAAACATTTAGATTTAGTTATTGTTGTAGATCGATTATTAACAGGATTTGATGCTCCTAGATGTCAAACCTTGTTTGTAGATCGGAACTTACAATATGCTGGACTCATACAAGCATTTTCTAGAACTAATCGAACATATAAAGGAAAAGATAAAGGTTTGATTACAACCTTTAGAAAACCTGCGACGATGAAGGAACATGTATATGCAGCAACGCGGTTGTATTCTCAAACGAATAATAATAGTAGTTTGATCTACCCAACATATGAAGAATCTAAAAAGAAGTTTAATGCTGCATATACAGCTTTAGTAAAATTAGAGGCTATAAATCCAAATAATCCTATTACTGAATATGCTCCCGTTTCAGATCGAATTAACTTTGTGAAGTGCTTCCAGGATTTAAATAAAGCTTATCGTGCTATTGCCTCATATGATGACTTTAACATAGAACTTGATAATGACAAACATGGTACCTTTTCTAAAAAGATTGCAATTATAGAAGACAATATTGGCTTATATAATACGATAAAAGCATCCTTAAAACCTGATGATAAGAATGAACCTGGTATTGAATTAATTGATTTCTTTGATTCTAGTACAGTACAGACATATACTGTTGATAAGAGCTATATAGATGCTTTATTAAGTGAATATGAGGCGAACAGTCAAGACACTCGTGCAAAAATTGAAGATGCTTTAACAAAGTTGAATAAGAGTGAATCAGTCCGTACTATTTATAAACATATTCTTGATGATATTGATACACAGGTGATAGATAAAGATAGTAATCTATTGAAAATAAAAAGAGAATATTTTACTAAAGCTTATGACTCTATTGTTGAATCCTTTGCATCAATATGGTGTGTTGATCCGGATGAACTTATGGTTTCTGTAAATCAATCTACACTAGGTGAAGATATATACAATAAAAATAGAATAGTAGGCAGTGCTAACTATCCTGTATATGTACAACAACACCCCGATTCTGATCCATTTTCATATCCTCAACACATGATAGAAGCATGGGAAGTATGTTTGTTTGATGAAGTTATACCGTTAAGAGATGAATTGAAGTAGCAACATAAAATCTTATAGTATATTTGTTAATAAAAGAATATCCGAAGTTTTGTCCGTATATGGTCAGAAACGTTTAGATTTGGTCGTATTAGACATTATATGGTGTTTAATACGGCTTTTTATTTTCTTGGGAACAGCGTAAGTTGGGGGAAACATTTGAATACCTACAAAATAATACTTTGTCTAGAGACTCATTAAATTATAAAAAACCCAATGTAAAGAATATTCATTATGGTGATATCCTTGTTAAATTTGATGAGATACTAGACGGATCTAGTAAAGATATACCTTATATTAATTCTGAGTTTGATTTATCTAAATTTAGTAAATCATTACTCCGAGATGGGGATATCATCTTTTCGGATACAGCTGAAGATGATACTGTTGGTAAAGCGATTGAGTTGCAGAATGTAAATGCGCCATTTATTCTTGGTGGTTTACATACAATCCCTTGTAGACCACTAATTCCATTTGGTAAAGGTTATTTAGGTAATTTTTTTAATTCAAATTCTTATAGGATGCAGCTTAGACCATTAGTTCAGGGCATAAAAGTTAGTTCGATATCTAAATCTGCCTTGAAAGATACAATGATTGAATATCCAAAAAATCTAGATGAACAAGAAAAAATTGGTAGTTTATTTTACCATATTGCTAAAATGATTACCCTTCATCAGCAAGAGCCATTTCTATGTGGGAACAGCGTAAATGGTGGGGTGGAATTATGTTGACAATAGAGGAAAAATCCGAACTATTTTATATTTATTACGAAAAGTGGATACGAATTTATAAAGAAGGGGCTATTCGTAATGTAACAATGCGAAAATATGAGATAACTCTATTATGGTTAAAAAAATTAGTTCCTGAACTTAAGCTTTCACAATTAAACAGAATATCGTATCAACAATTATTAAATGATTATGCAGAGTTTCATGAACGACAAACAACAATGGACTTTCATCATCAAATTAAAGCAGCTATATTGGATGCAGTAGATGAAGGATTTATTGATAGGGATCCGACGCGGAAGGCTATTATAAAAGGTCGGTCACCGAGAATAAAGAAAATCAAATATCTAAATCAGTTTGAATTACATACCTTGTTAGTTAACTTGAAGTTGACATCCGAGATTAACTGGGATTGGTTGATATTGATAATAGCAAAAACTGGGATGCGATTTTCAGAAGCTTTAGCATTAACACCAAAGGATTTTGATTTTTCACATCAATCATTGATTGTGGATAAAACGTGGGATTATAAAGGAAATGGTGGATTCCTGCCAACGAAGAATCGCTCATCAGTGAGAAAAATACAGCTTGATTGGCAAACAATCATAAAGTTCTCAGAACTAATTAAAGGCTTACCTGAAGATAAGCCTATATTTGTTAAAGGTCGTGTATTCAATTCGACAATAAATGGTGTATTAGAACGGTATTGTAAAAAGTTGGGAATACCAGTCATATCAATTCATGGATTACGACATACACATGCTTCACTATTACTCTTTGCAGGAGTGTCGATTGCAAGTGTCGCAAGAAGACTTGGGCATGCGAGTATGACGACAACACAAAAAACATATATACATATTATTCAAGAAATGGAAAATAGAGATATTGATCTAGTGATGCGGTCTATGGCTGGATTAGCATGAGAATTATTATATAGAAATGGCTTTTACTGATGAAGGGTAATATACTGATCCAACTTATAAAAGAATCGACCTATTGTAGATTCTTCTTCAGATAATGTAGACATAACTATAGTATTTTTAATGGTACCTAAACCTAAATTTTTTATAGTTGTACCCGTCAAATTCTTATAAAAATAACTTTGTATTACATTACCTTGTAGTTGATAAAACAAAAAATCTCTATTTATATTTTTAGGGGTAATATAAGCTACACTTTTTCCTAACATGATATTTTCATTATTATATCTAGCAAGTGTTCCTATCGTGCCATTAATTGACATTAAAATAGCTGTACTATCTAATCGTCTATCATCATTACCTAAAGCTTCAAATGCTACCTTTTTTGTTTCTTCAGTAACAGAAACTTTATTATCAACTAAATTATTGCCATTAATAAAATAATAGCTCCCATTTTCATCATATTTAGGTGTGCCATGTAATCCATCACCTATAAATATCGTTAATTCATCTAACTTACGCTGTTCCCAAGTTTTATTAAATGAAAGGTTGTTTTATGAATAAAATAAATTATATTAATTTTGAAAATATAAAAAGTTTCGGATCTGGAAATGAATCTTTTAAATTAAAATTTCAAAACTGTGATGCTAATAGTTTTAATATTATTGTAGCGCCAAATGGTAGTGGAAAAAGTAGTCTTGCGACTGCATTACAGGGAGTTGCACATGGAACAATAAAATTGGATAGTCAAGATTTATATAAATCAGATTTTGAACCTAGAGTAACTATAAAATTAGATGGAATATACAATGGTATATATATTTCAGATAAAAGCAAATCTGAAATAAGTAAGCATATGGACATTTTTGTAATTAATAGCTCTTTAAATGCTAGAAAAGTAAATCACTATGCTTCGGGAAGTGTATTTAGTACTGCAGATTTAGCAATAGATGGAATTAAATTATATGAAAATATTCCTGAAAAGTGTGTACTTAATTATAAGTATCAAATTATATGTAAATTATATCGTTTAAAAAGAAATTATTTAATAAATTTAAGTAATATATTTTTGGATTATAATTTTTTGGAGAGTATTTATAATAATAAAAATATAATAAAAAAATGTTTTGATCAAAAGAAGATAAAAAATGCTTTTAATGTATATTTAGATGGTATTAGAACCTCTAACATAAATAATGATTCTTTTAATCGGGCCAAAACCTTTATAATGAATAACGTTAATGTTATTCAAGTTATAAATATTATAAAAGCGTTTATAAAAACAGATGATATTGATGTAATAATTACAACATTAATTCAAGTTATTAATTTTTGTGGAGAGCAATTATTAATTGATGGCAAAATTATAGATAAATCGTTTAAATATTCAAAGTATAAATATGACAAAAAACGTATCGATGAACACATTAATATTTTCAATACGACAGGAAGAACGATTGTATCTAAGGTTAAAAATAATTCATTAATTATAGATTTTTTTAGTCCCAAAATGATGTCGAATGGTGAACGTGATATTTTATGTTTTATTGGAAATTTGATAAAATTTGAAATTAACTTTAAGAAAAATATTGGCTTATTAGTAATTGATGAAATCTTTGATTATTTAGATGGTGGGAATCTTTTGGCAGTTCAATACTACCTTAGTAACTTTATAAAAAGCTGTAAAAAGAATAATAAGCTATTATTTCCACTGATTTTAACTCATCTTGACCCTGAGGTTTTTAAAACATATGTCTTCAAAAAACAAAAGATACATTATTATATAAGTCATTCTCGAGCTTTTGATTTTAATAGTGAGCTTATTAAAGTGATTAAATTACGCTCATCACTACAAGACTCTGACAAAAAGAAGGTAATTGAGAAATTCTGTTTACATTACTGTAATAAAGAGTGTAATTTGTCTGATTATGAAATATCGTTGGGAGATATTACTAACAACTTTGAGTTATATAAGGAGTTATTTCAGGAGGTAACTGATAAATATTTAGTTTCTGATTCGAATACTTTTGATCCTATAAAAGTGGCTTTAGCAATAAGAATTAAAATTGAAAAGATGATTTATAATGAAGTCTCGCCCAATCTAAGAGATAAGTTAATTGAAGAGCATACAACGAAAGGGAAAATTGAATTTGCAGATTCTTATAATCTCGAAGTCCCCGAAATTTATTACATATTAAGCCCTGTGTATAATGATATTTTGCATTTATCAAATAATAATGATGTTGTTAAGCAAAAAATGGTTTCATGTTATTTATATTTGAATAATAGATTAATTCGTCAAATGGTTAAGTTAGTTTTTCAAGAGACATAATCATATTTGACTAATTATATTAAGATATAGTTAAAGGCTCTACCTATTAATGATATTTAATAATTGAATCTTAAACTATTTAAAGGCCTTCGATGAGTACCTTATAAATAGAAACCTTAATACAATAAATTGATATTCGATAATATAAGGTTATCTTGGCTAAAAATTTTCATTAAATTCCTTCATTCTACCTGTATAATGTTTTCATTAGTCTAAAGAGAGGGTAGGTATAGATGAAAGATACTGCAAAGCAAATTATAAAGTATTGGTATTCACTTGAATGTTTGCAACCGAAAGAGGTTCCTAAGTATAAAGCAATTTCTAAGAAGTATGTTAATGAGCTTGTATTTACTACTGAGAATGATACAACTACTATTTATCAACAGTCTGTAATAAAATCTTATTGGAAAAGAACTAATTCACGTGTTTCTACGTATGTAGTACCCTTACCAAATGATCCTTATAATTACTCTATTATTGATGAGATTAAATATTTTAAGGATGAAAAGGAATATGTTTTAGACGATGAACATGCTGTTCTGTTATGTGTAGTTAAAGGGACTGAAATATTAGAGGCTTTCATTGATAAATTAGAAATTGAATATCCTGAAAAACCATATTTAGGAAATGTGTATAGTGCATCATTTATCGTTGATGCGGAGGGATACTATAAAGAGGGGAGTCTACAAATTGCTCCTTTTATTTGGGTGATTCATCAAATGATGTCTCAGCCTGATGTGGAGTTTAAAGATATTAAGCTAGATGGCTGGGATGAGGTTGTTAAAGAAATCGAGGATGGTTTTAATCTTCCTGAGGAAAAGGTATCCCTTGATAAGGCTGCACGTGTGATCAATGCGTATATACAAGAGCATATCTTGGATACTATGGGCGTTACAATGTTTCGTGCCGGTGATATCTATGGTTATTGCGGTTTTAAGGAAGAGGAGATTCAGCTTGTTAAAGCTGATACAATGCCTATTAATGATTTAAAGTCTAGTTTCTTCCTTGATGATTTACAGTTGGTGTTACAACATATTGATACATTAAAGGATGATGATAAGGTATTGTCTTATATCAATAGTCTTAATCAAGATATTGAGCATTATGATTTGTTGAAAGATACTGAACAGATGCGTAAATGGTATAATCCGAAGGTGTTACCATATGGTAGATGGCCGTCTGAGTTTAATTTGTCATTTATGCAGCAAATTGCTGTTAATATTGCTAAGGCGAGTCCTAAGGGTATCTTTTCTGTTAATGGACCTCCAGGTACAGGAAAAACAACATTATTAAAAGATATAATTGCTAGCAATATTGTTGAACGTGCTGCTAAGTTTTGTGAAGGTAATAATGTAAACGATATCTTTAAGAAAGTTATGGGTCGGGATGGGACATCTTTTTACTATGATATACCTAGTGATATTGCCGTATATGGCATGCTGGTGCTTTCATCAAATAACAAGGCTGTCGAAAATATTACATTAGAATTACCTAATATTTCCTCTATAAAAGAGGGAACGAATGGGTCTACATTGTTTAATCCAAGGTCCGCAGACCAACAGGTTGATTTATCTTGTTTTGCTAAGGATAAGAATTATGAATACGTTAAATCGAGAGAGGTATATTTTACCTTTTTAGCGGATCGTTTAGCGGAGAGTAATGAACAATGGGGCCTAATTTCTGCGAGACTTGGTAAGAAGTCTAATATAAACACATTTATGCCAGTATTAGATGTATTATCCTTAGATATGTCCTCTATTATGCGTATGCCTAGTGCTCAAGATGCTTTTGAAAGTGCCAAGAAACAGTTTCAGGCTCAACATAATCTTGTAAAAGCATTATTTACTTATGTAACAGCCTATGAAGAGAATATTCATTTGATTCAAGAATTAAAGGGTAAAATCGATAAATTAAAAGAGGAAGTTCTTGTAATCAATGAACAATTAAGTAAGTATGATGATTTAGATGATAACTTGTTGAAGTTGATAGAGCGTAAAAATAGTATTGAGTCTAAATTAATAGAGTTGAACAGCAAACGTTCTATTATTGATAAGATTTGGAGTGCTACCAACTGGTCTATTTTAGAAGCCATGAGTAATGCTGCATTGTTATCAGTTATTGAAGACGAGACTATAAAGCTTCAAAATGTTAAAGGTGAATTAGATGCATTACACCAGTTGGTTAATGAGCGTGAATCTATAATCAATACGAAAGATGGTTTATTAGCTGATATTAAAGGGCTTGATAATACTCTTCAAAAAATAGAAGAAACACAGCAAGATATTTTAGGTATATTAAAAACTGATAATAAAGACACGTTACATTGTTTTGATGATATAGCATCAAATTTAATGTCACCTGATGAGGACCGAGCAGAGGCCCATACAGCGTTCTTATATATGTGCAACTACTTAAATGAATGTAGAGAGCATTTGTTATATGATGCTTTACAATTGCAAAAGGCTGTTGTTATGAGTGATGCTTTCAGAAAAAATATGCAATTACTTAGTCAGTATTGGGGCTCATTAAATGATAGGAAAAATTTACAGAAAAATTTTGACCTTGATGCCATATTCCCTGCATTACTTAATTCCTTGATGATTGCAGTACCAGTTATTTCCTCCACCTTTGCTGCTGTGGAGAGATTTTTGATTAATTGTAAATCTGAAAGCTCGTTAGGTACCATTATTATTGATGAGGCAGGGCAGGCGTCACCTCATATGCTTGTAGGGGCATTGTTCCGTGCGCAGAAGGCCGTAGTAGTTGGTGATCCTAAACAGATTGAACCTGTACAAACTGTACAGGATTTGTTTGTAGAAAAAATTGGTGGCGAAGGTATTGGTAAATATCGGAGTAAAGAGCTATCTGTACAAA
The DNA here is from genome assembly GCF_032550495.1 of Veillonella parvula. Taxonomy (GTDB): domain Bacteria; phylum Bacillota; class Negativicutes; order Veillonellales; family Veillonellaceae; genus Veillonella; species Veillonella parvula_G. Next base: position 209,916 of record NZ_JAWFZJ010000001.1, read on the forward strand.
GCTTAGCTGATGCACAAAATCCATTTGCAGGCATTATCAAAAATCTTGATGGTTCCGAATCTTGGGTCGGTTGCCCGCTCGTTATTCATAGACGCTGTAAGAATCCTATGTTTACAGTAGCTAATGAGTTATCTTATGGTGGCTTTATGATTAATAAGACCATGGAGCCTAAAGAGTCTATTGAGCCATGCAAAGAGAGCTGTTGGATAACATATGATACAAGTAATATTGAATCTACTATGGGTAAAGATCGATATATACAATTACAAGGTCAAATTGCTTTTGAATTGATTCAAAAGCTACGAGCAAGAAATGTGGAGTTTAAAGATATTTTTATCATTACACCATTTACTAGTGTTGCATATGGGTTTAAAAAGTATATGGAATCCCTTAGTAATGATATTGTGAATTGGACTAAAGAGGATAATAAGAAAGACTGGTTAGATGATAATATCGGTACGGTTCATACCTTCCAAGGTAAAGAAGCTAAAGTCGTTATTTATATGTTAGGCTGTCAAAGCGATGACTCTGCTAATGGAGCTATTAAATGGGTTAACGCCAATAATGTAAATGTAGCCTTTACAAGAGCAAGGGAGTATATCTATGTTATTGGTGATGCAGTGAAATGGGCAGAACTCAATAAAAACCTTGCATTCGCACAAAGATATTTGCCTATTTATACACTAAAGGATTTCTAAGTTAATAAATTGTAACGACTATAGTAGATTGCTAGATTATAAGGTATAGGTTACTATAGATGCTTCTATAAAGAATTTATATATACAATAAAGGTCCATAAAACAAAACAAGGAAAGAAATCCTTAGTCTCCTTTCCTTGTCCAGATATGATATAATTTATACCCAAGTGAGGCATAAATGGTTTGGTCGCCAGACTTCGCTTCTAGTATTTATAATTGAAAAAACGGTCTGACATCATGTCAGGCCGTTTCTTCATGTTTAAATGGAGTTATTAGTTGTGTAACTCTCGTTTTCCGTATAATTTCAGGACTATAGCAATAATTGTATTTAACACAAATAGAGCGGCAAAACATTCTAAAGCAGTAGTATAGCCATATCCTGCTTCGTGAAAGTATGATACGAGCATAGGGCCTGCGATGCCCGCTAATCCCCAAGCAGTTAGAATACGGCCATGAATAGTCGATAGTTGACGTATACCATAAATGTCAGCTAGATATGCTGGCATACAGGAGAATCCGCCACCATAGCATGTGATAATGAGAAGAATTAAAATTTGGAATGTTAGGGTGCTATTGGTTTGAGCGAGTAGATAAAATGCGATGATTTCTATAATAAAGAATAGTATGTAAGTTTGTGCTCGCCCAAGGTAATCGGAGATAGTAGACCATGCAATACGCCCCCCACCATTGAAAATACCGATAATACCAACCAGTGATGCAGCTGCTGCAGGTGTCATACCAATGGCTTCTTGCGCCATAGGGGACGCTAAGGATAGTAGGCCTATACCACAGGTAATATTAATAAAGAATACCCACCAAAGGGCCCCGAATTGCCAAGTTTTCATGGCATCATTGGCTAGCATGCCATGGGTATGAACGTACATGGCGGATTTATCTTTCGTAGTTCGAGTTGGGTGTTTTGGTTGAGGTGCTTTCAAATAGAGCGAAGAGGCGCTCATAATTACGAGATAGATTACACCGAGGATAATGAAAGTATCTACCAATCCAACCTGAGCTACAAGGTATTGCATAAGAGGCCCTGCAATGAGAGAAGCAAACCCAAAACCCATAATAGCTAAACCAGTAGCAAATCCTGGGCGATTTGGAAAGTATTTCACGAGCGTAGAAACTGGTGTTATATAACCAATGCCTAGTCCAATGCCACCGATGATGCCGTAGAAGAGATAGAGTAGGGTAAGATTGTGTATGCTAAGTGCATAGGCCGTACCCAATAATCCGGTTACCCAGAATAACATAGCGAGAAGTCCACTTTTCTTAGGACCAATTTTTTCTGCAAAGGATCCAAGAAAGCCCGCAGATAGTCCGAGCATTAAAATGGCTAATGAGAATGTCCATGTTGTTTGCGATAAAGTAAAACCCATATCTGCCATAATAGGACGTGTGAGTACGCTCCATGCATATACGCTACCAATGGATATGTGCAGACCAATGGCTGCTAATGCAATAAACCAACGATTTCTCATAAGAAAACTCCTTTCATATAGGTGAATATTCAGATATAGATAAAGAAGCATTTGTTACGGGAAGGCAATAAAAAAGACCATCTGAACAAAAGCTTGCCCAGACGGTCGGCTATCACACGATGTGTGCTACTGTGCATGTAGTTAATTCTACGTATCCGTCAGCCCAGTAGGAATATATTACAAATATAGCAATTGAAAGGACATCTTGTCGGTGATATAAGTCACTATCGTATGCACTATGATGATTTATAATTGAAAACAAGGAAAGAAATCTTTGGATTTCTTTCCTTGTTTAGATATGATATAATTTAAATCAAAGTGAGGCATAAATGGTTTGGTCGCCAGACTTCGCTTCTAGAATTTAATGTTGAAGAAACGGTCTGACTTCACAGTCGGGCCTTTTTTCATAGCCTAATTCTGTGAAAAGCTAACTTTTGCTAGATGTCAATTCATTTAGCTGCCATGATAATGGTCGCCACAAGTATGCCAAAGGAAATCATTAATGATAACACTTTGAATGTACTCATATTGATCACCGCCAATCTCTAGAAGATTAGCAAAGGCTGGACCCATTTAGAGGCCTCAAGTTCAATATAGTGTTGTGGATAATAAAAGTAAATAGATTAGAGGTTCCTAATAGTCACCTAGGTGACCAATAGGAACCTTTTTCGCTTTGTAATTATTATTATAGGATAGATAAATTATGTTACAATACAAATAAGATAATAGTTTTTAGGGAGAGGGAAACTCATATGAAACGTTATATTATGCTATTGACTTTAGGTTTATGTTTTGTAGCACCAATGCTTTCACAAGCAGTGGATATAAGACCTATCATACATGTTACGAATGTACATAATGGCCAATATGATGAAGAATTAGATGCTATTACAGCAACCAAGTTTTATGGACCGTATCAGTTCCGTGTATTGAAGGATGCTGTAGAGACTAAAGGGGAAACTAAAGATATAGATGGCAGAGCCTTTAGAACCTCTGATGGTGTCTTCATGCATGTGAAGGCTAGAACTATTGATAATACAAGTGCGACCTTAGATAATGAGATTGAAAAAATTGTTAAAGATAGAACGGTTCCTGAACCTACTGCAAAGATGGTATTGCCTATTAAGTATGATGTAACAGAGGTCGATAATGATGGTGTGCGTAGTTTACTAGCCGAATTTATGTATGGCTGGCCATTACATAATAGGACGGATATGGTATTAGTTACTGATTATGAAGATACTCGTTACTATTATAAGTTGCAGTTTTATAGAGACAAGCTACCAAATGGTGTTCGCATTGAGCAGTTGCGCCAGATGATTATGGATGCGCGGTTTAGTTATAAATAAGGTGTATTTGATCAGACGCCCATATTTGTTTATCCTAATGTATTTAGTCAGTCTGTAATATTTAGCTGAACGGGTATAGTAAAAGTAAATTAAAAAGAGGTTCCTATGAGTCAACTTGTGACCATTAGGAACCTCTTTTATTGTGCAAGAGTTTATATAGTTTTCAAACTATTATAATATGCTTTTACCTAAAGGAAATTATTATTTATTTAAGTTTCCAACAATGCTTACAATATCTTCTGCTTTGCGTGCAATATGTGTTACGCCTAGTTCTTGATGGAGAGATTCTTCTCTAAAGCCCCATGTAACACCAATGCAAAGTAGACCGGAGTTTTCTGCAGTAGCTACGTCAACTTCAGAGTCACCTACATAGATAGACTCTTCTGGGGGAGAGTTTAATTCCTTCAAGGCTTGTAACACCATGTCTGGAGCAGGTTTACGTTGTAATCCTGGTCTTTCACCGATGGCAACAGGTAAACGATCGCCAAAGTACTCTTTATTGAGCGGTGTTACACCTTCTTGGATTTTGTTGGATACGATGGCTAATTTATAACCTTGCTCACGCAATTTATCAAGCATATCTAGGATGCCTGGGTAGGGAGCTGTTGTGTCTTTTAAATGCTCACCATAGTAAGCTTTGAACTCCTCAATGTATGGCTCTAATTCATGATCAGCTACTGTACTTGGTAAACATTGACGCATCAAATAGGTTACTGCATTACCGAGTGCTGCTTTTACCTCTGCTAGCGATTTTTCAGGGAAGTTATGTGTACGTAGTACATGATTTACGGCGTTGGCTAAATCTGTAGCTGTATTGAGCAATGTGCCGTCGCAATCAAAAACGATGGTTGTATATTTCATAGGAGCCTCCAAATGTAATTATTAACTATTCTATTATATGACAGACGAAGAAAATTTTCATAAAAAATTGGACTATGTTACAATTAACGTACTATAGTTGGGAATTTTAAAATTGGAGAGATAAATGATTCGTAAAACAATAGTATTTTCAGTATATATCAGCTTAATTACTGGTTTAGTAGGGGCTGTTGATGTTAATATTCCCGGTGCGGATAATAGAATTTCTGCAAATGCTTATGAAAGTTATATACATCATGATTCCTTAATTAGAAATATACAAGAGGAAGCCTTGAGAGACTTTCAAAAGAGTAAACAGTATGATAAAACTAAGCAGCTATATAGAGATAATGGCCTATCTGAAAAAGAGGCTGAAACAGTCATTCGAGAAAGTTATGTAGGTCCCCTTAATCTGTATGAGGGGCAAACAGAGGTTATTGATCATAGTGGAAAAGGAATTCGTTTTCTTGTACCCTATATAAGTTATTATAAAGTGCAGAAAAATAATATAACTGATAAATATACAGCGTATGAACTTTTCTCACATGATATGACGATAGGCTTAATTGTTGAAAATAAACAGAATTGGCAAAGCTCTGACTACATGGGAAAGCCATTTGATTCGATTACGGAAGAAGATTTACGTAAAGATTATAAACGACCTACAAACATAAAAGAGTTTGGATCACTTTCTTATAAACCTGAAGATATTCATGGTGCAAGTTTTTCGTATGCAGGATTAACGGATAGTTACTGGGATTCTTTATATGGTAAAATTAAGAAAAATAATAAAGCTCAATTTTACTCTAATTTAAACTTTGCTTTTGATAATGATTCGACTATTCGATATCATGTAGGTTTGACTGAGGCCAAACAGAATATGGGACAGGTAATCAGTCCCTTACTTGTTAATTACGTGCTACCATCTATAAAACCACTAACAGATAGTGATGCATATTCTCATACAACAAAAATAGACGGTGAAAATTTTATTTATCGTATTCTTAATGATGCAAAAGTTAGTGCTACTTTAGCAGATTTTAAAAGTGGTTTATTTTATAAAAGTCCTTCTGGTATAACACAAACTATCTTTATAGATTCCATAGCTAAGGAGCGTGGAACTGATTCTATTGCGCTAGCTAGCTTTATGGATGAGGTGATTATGAATGCAGTCCAATCGCCTGAAGACTTTGTCCATTTCTCTAAACGCATTGTATGGAATGATGGTGTACCAGGTATTCTAGTGGAACAAGAGAAGGCTAATAAAGATGGTATAATGATATTTTATATTCAGGATGGAACAACAGCTTTAACTAGTATATTGAGTTATAATAGAAATATGTCTTATACTAAAGAACAACTTTGTAATATGATAACTGATGTTAAGTTAGTTACTATTCCTGAGAAATTCAAGGGCAATGTTGATCTTGCTAATATTGATGATATAGTTAAAAAAGATTTGGAGAAGTAGTATGACTGAAATACAAGCTCTTTTATTGATAAAATCCATCCTTGAATCTGCAGATATTCACGGTATTGAATATATCTTGAGTGAAGATTGTGAGTATATGTCTACGGGCCGTGGTATCATTGGACGAAACCGCAATGAAACTGTTGAGTTTTTGTCCTCTATGACTGAGTCCATCAAGGCTGATAATGTGCCTGTTACGTGCAAGGTGATGCATATTACCGATGTGTACGAGGAGGATGCGCTATTCCATGAGGGCCGTCACGGTTTAACCGTTTCTTATGAAAGTAACGATAATTACGTGTACATGATTTTTGTAGACGTAAATGATAAGGGCCTTGTAGACCGTATCGTTTCTAGTCAGGAGAATTACAGTATTGAGTATGACGATCTTCGCTTTGGTGATGATGAAAGAGAGTATTCTTTTACAACGCCTCCAACAACTGTGAAAGACTGGCTTACGGCCTTAAGTATGTGGTTAGAAACGGCAAATGTCGATATTGATGATTTCTATCAATATATCGATGAAGATACGCGTGTTGTATTCCAAAAGGGTGATGCTGAATCTATTACCCTTGAAAGCGGTCTTGATGTAGAGGATTACTTTGATCAATTAATGAACCAACACTTTGATGCAGTGCCTCATATTATTCGCGATGAAGAAGATGGATTAATCTTAACCTACGGCCCTATGAGTGCCATTGCTACCCTCAATGAAGAAGGTACACTAGTACTTATCAGTATTTATATCGATACACGCGATGAAGATGAAGCGACTGATGAGGTTGGTTATATCGAAGAGGACTTAACGAAGGAAACTATTATTGAAGAGGATCTATATTAGTCGATACTACTCATTTGATATATCTAATCTAATTAGGATTAATAGATAAAATAAAAACTACCAGTTAAACATATATCTTTTAAACAGATCTTCTGCTATGGAAGGATAAGCCACTAGATATTATGAATAACTGGTAGTTTTTTGTATTATTTACATTTCATCATGGTCTTTAATGAGACCAGCTTTTTTCTTTTTCCAATAGGAGTAGTAGAATGGCAAGATTACGATACAGCCGCCTAGACCCCATAATAATTGGTTAGTTTGAGCCTGGGCAAGCATCCATAGGGATGTGCCGATAGCGATGACTGGGATTAAGTAGCCACCAGGGATTGTGTAGGAACGTGCTTTGTCTGCCCATTTACGACGGAAGATAATAACAGCCAAACAAGTTGGTAGGTATTGTGTAAAACGAGATACCGCACTGATGGCTGCTAGTGTTGTAAAGGAACCAGACCAGGCAAGTAATACACTGGCAATGGCAGTAACGATGGCTGCTACATATGGTGCATTGTAACGATTGCGTTTTGCTAAAGCACTTGGTAGCATACCATCTTCCGCCATGGATGTTGCCACACGAGGCGCATAGTAAGCTTCAGCAAAGTTGATACCGCCCATAGAGATTAAGGTGCCTATTAATACGATATACATGCCAATAGGACCAACGATCACATTGAATGCATCTTGTACTGGAGCCTTAGTATTTGCTAAATCTGTACCAAGTACACCAATGGATACGGCAAGGATTGCCATATATAGAACCGATACAAGAAGCATACACATGATAATAGCACGTGGTAAATTCTTTTTAGGATTTTTCATATCTTCTGCAGCAATGGCAATAACTTCAAACCCTGTATAGGCAAAGAATAGAAGAACCGCAGCTTGTGCAAAAGAACCGTCCACATAGGTATCCTGTGGAAATACAGGCGTAAAGTTAGCGCCATTAATAAAGAAGATACCAACTGCAATAAATAGGCCAAGAGGAACCAATTTAGAGATAGTAATTAAGTTATTAACGAATTTTGATACGTTAACACCAAATATATTCACAATGGTAAGGCCTACAATTAAGATAAATGAAATGACATCCTTTGCAAAATCACCACTTAAAGCTGGTATTGCAGCACCTAATGCGGTAGCAAAACCAACGGCCATAGCCGCCCATGCAATAACGGTTACGATCCATTTTAGAACGCCCACTTCAAATGCCCAGAAGTCACCTAATGCATGTTTTGCATATAGATAAGGACCGCCATTACGTGTGAATAGGCTAGCTGCCTCTGCAAAGCAAAGGGCGATACAACCTGCGATAACGGCGTCAAATAAGAGTACACCTAAACTAGCTGAACCAATTATGGAATATGCTTTATTAGGTAATAGAAAAATACCTGTCCCTACAATACCATTGATGCCAAGGAGTACAATACTCCAAAAGCCAAATTTTCCTGTTTCTTTCATGATACAATCTTCCTACTATTTAGTTACATTTTCTTGAGTTGCTTTTACGAATGCAGTAAATAAACGCTTTGCATTTTCGTCATTTGTAGACATCATTTCCGGGTGGAACTGACAGGCGACTAACCAAGGATAGGATGGATCCTCTAAACCTTCTACGGTACCATCCTTAGCTCTTGCTACAACCTGTAATCCTTTACCGACATTTTTAACTGTTTGGTGATGATGGGAGTTCGTAATCCAAGTATTGCAACCTATAGCACCAGCCAGTTTTGATTTGGAATCAATTTCTACAGTATGGGTACCAAGAGATGGTGTTTGATTCTGAGAGTGTTTTATTGTACAGTTTTGATCATATTTTAAGTCTTGGAATAAAGAGCCGCCACGATATACATTTAAGATTTGTAAGCCACGACAGATACAAAAGATGGGAATTTGTTTTTCTTCTGCTGCTTTGATTAAAGCAAAGTCGAATTGATCGCGCTCCGGAAATACATCACCAAGACCTTGCAGAGGTTCTTCTCCATAGTGAAGCGGGTATACATCATGACCGCCGGATAATAACAAGCCGTCAAGCTTTGCTACCGTTTCGCGAGCTACATCAAGATTTTCGGTAAATGGAATTATAACAGGAATGCCACCAGTTTCCTCAATAGAACGAGGATAGTCTTGGTTTACGTAAGAACGCAATAAATCTACGTAAGGACCACCATTATCTCGTGAGATATTGCCAGATATGCCAATAAATGGTTTCGTCATAATATCACCTCATATGTGTAAAAATCTGTACAACCTTATGTTAGTGTATCAGATTTTATGGATAAAAACACTACTAATAGATATAATTATAAGACTTATAATAGAGAAAATATGTTAAAGTTGATACATTTTACTATATTTTCTTTCAAGATATAGTTGTATCTGTTTAGTGCGAAACATGATATGATAAACTACGAATGAACTGTGCGGGAGGTTTACTATGGTTTTTCTAACATCTTTACAAAGTATCATACCTATTGTGCTACTTATTTTGTTAGGATATATATTAAAAGGGCGGGGCATGTTTAATCCTAGCTTTAGCGGTAATTTATCGCGATTTATCATGTCGGTTGCATTACCAGCGGGAGTATTTGTATCTGTATTACATCACCTACATACTTCTGATATATGGAATTTACGATATGGCATGTTGGTGGTTGTCCTAACATATGTTATCGCATATATCGTAGCGTTTATTATGATGAAAATGTTGAAAGTTCCTAAAGGACGACGTGGTATTTTTATCAATATGGTAGTAAATGATAACTGCTTGTTTATTGGGTTACCAGTGCAAATTGCACTATTTGGTCAAGATGCGCTGCCGTATTTCCTGTTATATTACATCGGTAACACTATTTCCGTATGGATGGTGGGAGTATTCCTTATAGAATTAGATCCACTGCCAAATTCTGAAGTAGATTTTAATAATGGCTCCTATAAGATTGATAGTATAAATAATAGTTCAGAATCTACTGAAGGTAAAAGCAAGAAACCTAAATTTGATTGGAAGAAGTTATTACCACCACCATTGATAGGTTTTTTTGTGGCCTTAATCTTCTTGTTTTTTGAAATTCCTTTACTTCCAATTTTGCATACTACCTTGAATTACTTAGGTGATATGGTAACCCCATTATCCTTGATTTATATAGGTATTGTACTTCATGATGCGGGCTTAAAAAGCATGCGTTTAAATAAAGACTCCATCGGTGGGATTGTAGGACGATTTGTCATTTCCCCGATTATCATGTTCTGTTTGATTACGGCTTTACAATATGGAGCAGGCATTGTTCTAGAACCAATTGCAATCATTACCTTTGTTGTACAATCAGCAGGACCTGTTATTGCAGTATTGCCGATTGTAGCTAATGAATCAAAAGCTGATTTACCATTTGCTACAGGTCTAGTTATGATTAGTACCATACTATTTGTTGTAGTAATTCCAATTATAATGGAAATTTTAACAATGATAGGTATACAGGCTTAAAATAAGAAGAAGATTAAAATAAGTAAATAAAAAATAGGTTCCTAATGGTCATATAGGTGACTATTAGGAACCTATTTTTATGTAAGTATATACAGCTTATCTAAAGAATCTACCAACGAGTGGCATGCTAGCACCATCGTTTTTATTAAGGCCTTTTAAAAGAACCATGATAATTACGTATAGTAGTAATCCTTCAATACCTGTGAGTATAAAGTTAGCCCACATTGGTAGGATGTCTATTAAGTAATGGTAACTCATGAAAATAAGTATACCCATAACACCGGCACTGACCACGTTTTTCCAAAGCAGGGAAATATCAAGGAAGTAGCCTGTGTATTTTTTGATATAAATCAAGTTAAGTAATGCGGCAAAGCCAATATCAGCAACGGTTGCCCAAGCGGCACCGCCGATGCCAAGCCAAGGAATAGCAGTCAGTGTCCAGTTAAGGATGACCTTGATTATGAGGGAAATCCCTATATTTATGACTGGAATACGTGGTCTGTTGAGACCTTGTAGAATACCTGTTGTTACTTGATGTACACCTAGGAAGAATATAGAGAATGCCGTGATTTGCGTTGCTAGTTCTGCCTTAGGCGCATTGTAAATCAGTGTAACAGTTGGGGCAGCAAGTACATATAATAGCACTGTAAATGGTACGGTTGCCATAAATGTTAAACGCATAGAGCCAGCAGTGCGATCATATATACCTTGATGATCGCGTTTTGCAAAGGCATGAGAGATAGCTGGTACAATGCTTGTCGCAAGGGCTGCGGTAATGATGGTAGCCAAGTTGATGAGCGGTACCGCCATCCCAGTAAGGTAACCGAAGAGTTCTGTTACTTCGTTCATTGGGAACCCAGCATCTAATAAGCGACGTGGTACGATAAGTAAGTCGAGATTCGCCGTCAACGGTAACATGATACTTGCTAAGGAAATTGGAATGGACAAGGTTAAGAGTCGTGACAAAATTTCTTTAGCTGATTCACGAGGCCCATCGTAGCTTTCACCAGTACTACTTGCCTTAGGTAATTTATAGTAGTAGTACAAGAGCACTAGGAAGGCACCAAAGGCACCTACGCCAGCACCTAAGCTAGCTCCACCTGCCGCGGCCGGTAAGCCGTAAGGTAATAAAATAGCAGCAGCACCAAGCATAACGATAACCCGTAGCAATTGTTCTACAATTTGGCTAATCGCTGTAGGCGTCATCATTTCATAGCCTTGGATATACCCGCGGAAACAGGAAATCCATGTTACAAAGAATACTGCCGGAGCGAGCGCGATGATAGAGTAGTAGGCACGGCTTTCAGCAATGAGACCACTAGAGATTAACCAATCTGCACCAAAGTACATGGCAAGACTGGCGATAAAACCTGTTATAGTCAACATTGTAAAAGAAATATTGAATACTCTCTTAGCACCACCAAAGTCGTGTAAGGCTAATCGTTCTGCCGTCAAAATAGAGATGGCAATCGGCACACCTGCGCTCGAAATTTGCAATAGTAACAAATAGATAGGAAAGGCCATCTGGTAGATGCCGATGCCTTCACCGCCCAAGATGCGGGATAGAAGAATCCAGTTGATACTACCGATGGCTTTCACTACGAAACCGGCAATTGTTAAAATTAAGGTTCCTTTTAAAAATCCACTAGCCATTGATTATAGTTTGTTAGAAGAACCTAATACATTTTTGATTTTGTGAGCTACCATGCCTTTAATAGCATCACGAGCAGGTCCTAAATATTTACGTGGGTCAAACTCAGATGGGTTTTGAGCCAAGTATTCACGTACAGATGCAGTCATAGCAAGGCGAAGGTCTGTATCGATGTTGATTTTACAAACTGCCATTTGAGCTGCTTTGCGAAGCATTTCTTCAGGTACGCCTTGTGCACCAGGAATGTTGCCACCAAATTCATTACATTTTGCTACGAATTCAGGTAATACGGAGGATGCTCCATGCAATACGATTGGGAAGTTAGGCAATAATTCGCCTACTTTTTTCAAACGATCGAAATCGAGGTAAGGATCGCCTTTGAATTTGTATGCACCGTGGCTGGTACCGATAGCGATTGCTAAGGAGTCTACACCTGTAAGATGGACAAACTCAGCAGCTTGCTCTGGATCAGTAAAGCGAGCATCTGCATCAGATACGTTTACATCATCTTCAACGCCTGCTAAACGGCCCAATTCTGCTTCTACTACAACGCCGTGAGCGTGAGCATATTCAACAACTTGTTTTGTGATTTTTACGTTTTCATCGAAATCATGATGAGATGCATCAATCATAACAGATGTAAAACCACCATCTACACAGTCTTTACAAATGTCGAAGGAATCGCCGTGGTCAAGGTGAAGAGCGATTGGTAGATTGCTGTCTTCAAGAGCGGCTTCCACAAGTTTTACAAGGTAAATATGTTTAGCATATTTACGTGCGCCTGCAGATACTTGCAAGATAAGAGGAGATTGTTCCTCTTTTGCTGCATCTACAATACCTTGTACGATTTCCATGTTGTTTACATTGAAAGCGCCAACAGCATAGCCGCCTTCATAGGCTTTTTTGAACATTTCTGTAGTAGTAACTAATGGCATGTTGTCCTCCTTGGCCATAGGGCCTGTTATATCATGTTATTAATACCGTGACTGCTAATATTTCTAGCTTGTAAGAACTAGATGCATTTCTGTTATTGCAATCATATATCAATTCAAGTTAAGTATATCAAGAAACACTATAAAGGGCCAATATTTTTTGTATAACTTATGCATAAATTTCGTCTTGTTTTGTGACCCATGTGGGTTATTTCTGTGTATTAGCATTTATTTATTGGTGTTATATCAGCTCAATCGTTCAGCAATACATTCATATCCTCTGGCATCTCTGCATGCAGTTCGAGCCATTCATTTGTTATGGGATGGTAAAAGCTTACGCGCGCTGCATGCAGTGCTTGGCGTTGGATAGATTCTAGATGACCACCGTATAAGTCATCACCAGCTAGTGGATACCCTAGTTGAGATAAATGAACTCGAATCTGATGAGTGCGCCCTGTGTGCAATAAGCATTGCACATGGGTAAAGTAATTATAAGCTATTAGAGAGTTGTCGGTTGGACAAATATTACTATTATTATTCATCGTAATTACATCATCAGAATTAATCTTACCACTACTGATTTTGCTTGTATTTTTACTAATAATAGTTATATCCGTGCGAGCCGGCTTTCCTTGGACTGTACAACAGCGCTCAATGATACTGCCTGGTTTACGACCTATAGGCCAGTTAATGCTTATACGCATAGAAGGGAGATGCCCTTCTACAATGGCGTCGTAGATTTTGTAAAAATGGGTGTGTTTTTTATCAAACGCATGTTGGACTACTGATGTTTTAGCAATGATGACAATACCTGAGGTATCCTTATCTAATCGGTGTACGGGATGGAAATCATAATACTGATTTGTTTCTTGGTAGTAATGAAGTACACCATTTGCCAGCGTATGATCTCGTATGGTAGAAGTAGGGTGCATAAGAATACCAGCCGCCTTATTAATGACTAAAATATATTCGTCCTCATATATGATATCTAGTTCCATAGGGCTTAAACTAAACTCTTGCTCTGGTGTTAACTTCATAATGAGATGATCACCACCGTGAATGAGCGTATTCCAGGTAGCAGGTTTACCATTAACTGTTATGATGGCATCACTTCGTAAACGTCGTCTCATGCGATGAGAGATATTGTGTTGTTTTATAATATGATTTATAGATTGTGTGTGTACATCAGAATCTACAATTAAGTTGATTATTGTTGCTATTTTCATACGTATTATTATAACAAATAAAATAAAAATGAAGAATGTTTCATAATTCGTTGTTTTTATGAAGGTCCATATAGTATAATTTGAATTATTAAATTTTATACATTATTTATGTGTGAACTTTTTTTTACTGTAAAACTGTGTGTTTAGTTATAACAGTATATTTTATGAACTATATATGTATGTTAACGACTGTATGGTTATAGCTTATTCTATAAAAGGAGAGGTTTATGAATATTAACAAGAAATCTGTATTAGTCGCATGTGTGTTAGCGGCTATGTCTACAACAACTTTTGCGGCATCTACTACAACATCTACTAGTAGCACAACGATAACAAACCACGATACACCAACATCTACTAGTACACGTGTAACTCGTGAGGAACATACAACGACTACATCAACTTCTACTGTTCGTACAGAGAGCTCTAGCTCCACTAAAAGTACAAAAGCTAGTGTAGGCGTTATGACTCCTCAAAAAATTGAAGAGCGTAGTGCACTTTCTGGCTATATCGCAGCTGATGTGGCGAGCGCATTAAATCCTTATCGCAATGCACCTAAATCTTTAAAATCTGGTAAAGGCACTACTTTCAAAAATGACGAAGTCCTTGAACATGGTGTATTGGCAGCTATGAAACAAGGTGGTAAATGGGGTGTTATCCGTCCAGACGGTACCGTTGCCATTGAGCCTAAGTATAAAGAAATTAAAGATGTTGATTATAAAACGGGCAATGTGTTATCTCAAGTAGATAAGAAAACAGACACTTGGGTTACCCCTAAGGGTCTAGAAATCTCTGAAGAGGAAGCTTTAAAAGAACGTGTAAAACAAGAAGCAACTCAAGAGTATGCAAGTGATTCTTATGTAGAGTTTAAAGAAAAAGGTAAATATGGCTTTAAAACTACTGATGATAAAGTAGTGATTGCTCCACAATTCCGTCAAATCGTGACTGGATTTAGCGAAGACCGTGCTTTTGTTAAAAATGCTAAAGGTAAAATCGTAGCGATTGATGGTACTGGTAAAGAATTATTTAATGCTCCATCTAAAGAGGTATATAGATACCGTAATGGTCTGGCTGAATACCGCCGCTCCGTGAGTGGCTTTAATTTAGGTGGTCTTGTAGGTGGCTTCATCGTGGGCGGTATCCTTGGAGGTGCGCTTTTAGGTGGTCAACATTATCACGTAGGTGGTTTTGCCTATGATGGTGCAAAACGTGGCTATATCGATCGTTCTGGTAATATCGTAATCGACAGCAAAAAAGATAAAGTATGGCCTATCACAGCTTATGGTACGGTAATCAAAGATGCTGGTAACTTATACTTTGTGAACCGTAAAGGTGAAGTTGTTATTCAACCAGGCGATTACGATGCAGGTGAAATGGATAAATTAAATGGTCTATTAGCGTTAAGAGACAATAAGACTGAGAAATGGGGCATTTTCGATGTATCAACAGGTAAGCAAGTAGTAACCTTCAAATATGATTCTATTTCCTTTGCAGGGACTGACCGTTTAGTGGTTGTGAAAGATCATGTTAAAAACCTTATCGATATGAATAGTGGTAAATCCTTGTATTCTGCTCAAACAGAAACAACTATTGAACCGTTCAACAACGATACTGTAACATGGGTTCATACTGGTAAAGAGGGCTATACAATCATAGATAATAATGGTCATATTTTATTTAAAGATACAAACAAAATTATTGAAGACGCTAAGTCCTTTAACCATGGTTTCAGTTCTGTTAAGTCTAAAGGCAAATGGGGAATTATGAACTCCAAAGGCGAATGGCTTGTACAACCTACATATGATGCGGTAAACGTTTTATAATATAATGGGTTGTAGAATTCCTTTGAATTTGTATTGTCTTTAGTTTTGGCTTAATTAGTATTGTTTAGTTATAGTTCTTAGCTATAAACTAAATACAACAGAATAGCGTTATATAGAACTAGCAATGTACATATATTATGTATGTTGCTAGTTTTTTATATTATTTGTCTTGTGTATTGCGTTGCATAACCGTATTAGAGAACTTTCACTATACTTATAAAAGCTTCATTAATACATAGCTAACAATTATAATTAAGAAAATCGATTTACCTAGAAAATAAGCATATTTTAAGGTATAATTATAGAGATGTATTCCGATTTGGTGTAGTTTTACACTTTCACTTGGAATATGAGGATGATGAAAGTAATGCTATGAACCTTATGCCCAATAGGTTCAGGTGTAGGAGGTATAAAATGGCTAAAGATTGTTCCTTTGACGTTGTGTCTGAAGTGGATATGCAGGAAGTAGATAATGCTGTAAACCAAGCAAAAAAAGAAATTGGTACGCGTTATGATTTCCGTGGTTCTAAAGCGGAAATTAGTCTTGAAGGTGACACTATTAAAATCATCGGTGATGATGAATACAAATTGAATGCCATTATCGATGTATTAAAAGGCAAGATGGTTAAACGTAACGTAGCGATTAAAAATCTTGATTACGGCAAAGTTGAACCAGCAGCAGGTGCAACAGTTCGCCAAATCATTACTATTAAAAAAGGCATTACTAAAGAAAATGCTAAAGAAGTAGTAAAAGCAATTAAAAACATGAAAATTAAGGTACAAGCATCTATCCAAGAGGATCAAGTGCGCGTATCTGGTAAAGATAAAGATGATTTGCAAGCAGTAATCCAAATGTTAAAACAATTGGATATCCCTGTAGAATTGCAATTTGTTAACTTCCGTTCTTAATATTATATGTCCATAGGGTAGGTTAGTTAGACTTGTTTGAATCTCTAATACTATCAGTGTAGGAGGCCTTATGAAAGTGGAGGACATGAAGGGTGGATATACCACAGGTTCATGTGCTACGGCAGGTATGAAAGCTGGTTTATTGGCCCTCTTAGATAAGAATATTGTGGACCAAGTGGTCATTGAGAATCCTCAAGGGCAGTACATTGAGGTTCCTATTAAAGCGATAGAGGTTATATCCGATACAGAGGCGAAGGTGACCGTCATGAAAGACGGAGGCGACGATCCAGATGTAACTCATGGAAATGATGTAGAAACGACAGTGTCCCTTGATGATACTGGTGAACTGCGATTTCGAGCTGGCTTTGGTGTAGGTACAGTAACGAAACCAGGCCTTGCTATGCCACCAGGAGAACCGGCTATCAATCCAGGGCCCCGGGCAATGATGAAAATAGTTTTTGAAGAATATTGTGTCCATGGTCAAGGTGTAACGGTAACCGTTAGTGTTCCTAATGGTAAGGTATTAGCCAAGAAAACATTAAATCATACACTTGGTATCGAAGGTGGCATTTCCATTATTGGTACTACTGGTATTGTTAAGCCTATGAGTGAAGAAGGGTTTAAGAACTCGTTAGTGCCACAGTTGAAAGTTATGAAGGCTAACGGATGTGAAACAGCTGTTCTCGTACCGGGGCGTATTGGTCAAGATCTTGCAGAGCAAGTATTGGGTATCCATAAGAACCAAATGGCAGAAACAAGTAACTTTATCGGATTTATGCTAGAAAAGGCTGTACAGATTGGATTCAAGCGAATCTTAATTATCGGTCATATCGGTAAGTTAATCAAACTAGCTAGTGGTAGCTTCCATACTCATAATCGCATGAGTGATGGCCGTATGGAAAGTATCGTGGCCTATGCTGCTTTAGAAGGAGCATCCCAAGAGGTGTGTGAAGAGTTATTTAATTGCCAAACCACAGAGTCTACATTCCCTATCTTGGAGCGAGAAGGATTGACTGGTGTGTACCAACGTGTTGTAGATCGTGCATCACTACGTAGTGAGCGCTATATTGCTAACGAAGCAGAGGTGGGCATCATTATTACGACCTTAAAGGGCGAAATCTTGGCAATGGATAAGCATGCAAAAGAGATAGGAGAACTTGAACATTGGCACATACCTTGTATATCGTAGGCATTGGTCCGGGTAATCCTGATTATGTGGTGCCTAGAGGCCTTAATTTAATTAAACATGCTACAGTATTGGTAGGCAGTGAACGTTCTTTAGAGGACTTTCAAGAGCCTGGCCAAACTACATATCCTGTAACAGGTAAGCTCAGCGTATTAGCGGAGCAAATTGAGCGTGAACTCAACGACCATGACGTTGTAGTTATGGTTAGTGGCGATACAGGCTATTATAGCTTATTGCCCTATTTAAAGAAAAAATTTACTGCTAACCCTATTGAGGTGGTGCCAGGCATTAGCTCTATGACCTTTGCCTTTGCCCGTCTTAATGAGGTATGGCATGATGCGGATTTAATGAGCTTTCACGGTCGTCAACCGGCGCCCGAAAAACTCGTATATGAAGCAGGTAAAAAGATGGGATTCTTAACTGACCCAGAATATAATCCAGCGCATATTGCGCGTATTTTAATAGATGCAGGTTGGCCAAAAGAAACGAGAGCGGCAGCCCTTGAGCGCTTGAGTTATGATGATGAAAAAATCGTAGACTCTACGCTAGAGGTGTTAACTGAGCTTGAAGGCTTTGGTCATTCTGTAATGGTGGTACTAGGATGAGACATTTTTTCGGAATTCCTGATGAGGAGTTTATCCGCGGCGATGTGCCGATGACGAAATGCGAAATTCGCAAAGCCGTTATGAATGAGGCACGCATCGAGGAGGATAGCATAGTCCTTGACGTAGGTGCTGGTACGGGCTCTATTTCTATTGAAGCAGCCTTGGCAGCTCCTAAAGGGCATGTATATGCAATTGAGCGCTTTGATAAAGGCATCGACCTTATCAATGAGAATATGAAGAAATTCAATGTTAATAATATGACTGTCATCAAGTCTAAAGCTCCTGAAGGCATGGAAGAATTGCCTGAGCTTGATGCGGTTATCATCGGTGGTAGCGCTGGTGGCATGACAGGCATCATGGACGAGGCGCAACGTCTGTTAAAAGTAGGTGGCCGTCTAGTTGTAACTGCTGTAACGATGGAAACTGGCTATACAATCCTTAAAGAGTTGAAAGGTCGTCCTTTCACGTATGAAGGTTACCAAATGTCCATCAGTCGTTACCGCAAGGCTGGTCCCTACCATTTGTTAGACCCATTGAGTCCAATTTTCATTGTATCTGCAACGCGTATCGCAGAAGGAGAGTAATATGGTTGACGTATATATTGTAGGCGCAGGCCCTGGGGATCCTGAGTTAATTACTCGCAAAGGGTATCGTTTAGTGCAAGAGGCAGATGTTGTAATTTATGCGGGTTCCTTGGTAAACCCTGCCATTTTAGAGGCTTGTAAACCAGGCTGTGAAATTCATAACAGTGCTACTATGAACCTTGATGAGGTATTGGCTGTTATGAAAGCTTCTGTTGAGGCTGGTAAAAGCGTAGTTCGCCTTCACACAGGTGACCCTGCTATTTACGGTGCTATTCAAGAGCAAATGGATGCACTTGCTAGCATGGGGATTTCTTATGAAGTCGTACCAGGTGTAAGCTCTTTCCTTGCTACAGCTGCGGCATTGAAACAAGAATATACATTGCCAAATGTATCTCAAACAGTCATTATTACGCGTATGGAAGGTCGTACACCGATGCCTCCAAAGGAAAAATTGCGCATGTTAGCATCTCATGAAGCGACAATGTGTATTTTCCTTAGCGTTCAAATGTTAGATAAGGTTGTAGCTGAACTCATCGAGGGCGGTTATGACAAAACGACTCCAGTGGCTATCGTGGTAAAAGCTTCTTGGCCAGACCAACGTATTATTCGTGGCACATTGGAAACTATTGCGGACATCGTAGCTAAAGAAGGCGTATTGCGCCAAGCTATGATCGTTGTAAGCCATGTATTAGATAGTGAATACGAATTGTCTAAACTCTATGATAAAGGCTTTGCTCATATGTACCGCAGTGCTAAGGACTAGTATAATGAAAGAACTAGAAACTGTTGTGCCTACGACGGGAGCTAAGAAGAATAGAACGGCTATTCTTTCTGTATCTGAACGAGGTGCAAAGCTAGGTCAACGCATCAAGTCTTTGGTGGCACCTCATGCAGATTGCTTTGAAAAAGAAAACCGTCCTTCTGGTGGTGAGGCTATTTATTTTGATTCCCTCAAAAGCCATATCGGACAGATTTTTAAGGATTACGATCAAGTATTATGCATCATGGCACTCGGTATTGTAGTGCGCATGATTGCACCGTATATTGAGCATAAATCTAAGGATCCTGCGGTAGTCGTAATGGACGAAGTAGGGCACCATGTAATTAGTTTATTATCTGGTCACCTTGGGGGTGCCAACGAATGGACACAGTCCATTTCACTGGCCATCGATGCGGACCCTGTTATTACAACTGCAACGGATGTAAACGGATTGCCAGCGCCTGATGTGTTAGCGCGCCACGAGCATCTGTTGGTAGATGATTTTCAAACCTTAATCAATGTGAACTCTGCCATTGTTGGGGGCGAGCGGGTTGATTATTACATTGATGAGAGCTTATCTAATGCAGAGCATTTAAAAGAATCTGCGAAAGATCATATTGGTGAACATGGTAAGGTTCATGTTGTTTCGTTAGAGCAACTTGATTCTATGCCATGTAAGAATGAAAGCTCCGAAGAGGGATCATCTCGAGTTGTAATTACAGATAAAGTAATTGTTGAGTATGGACATCAATTGATTTTGCGTCCTCGTACGTATACGATGGGCATTGGCTGTCGCCGAGATACGCCAAAGGAATTGATTCTTGACGCCATACAACAATCACTAGCAGCGCATAAACTTTCACCTAAAAGCCTTGTAACGGCAGCATCGGTAATTGTTAAACAAGATGAAGTAGGCCTCTTGGAGGCTATGGAAATTATGGGGTGGCCTATCGTGTTCTATACACAGGACGAGATGGCACCACTTATTGAAGAAGAAAAATTAAAAGAATCTAATTTTGTAAAAGGAACTATAGGAGTAGGAAACGTATGCGAGACAACAGCATTACTAGCGGCCAAGAGCCGAACATTAATACAGCACAAAACAATTTATCCCAAAACAACGGTAGCCATTGCACAGGTAACATCAAAGTAATCGGCATAGGCCCTGGCGATGAAGAGTTTATGACACCGCAAGCACGCGAAGCCATCTTAGCAGCTGACCGCGTAGTAGGTTATTTGACTTATCTTGACTTGATCAAAGACCTCATTGAAGGTAAAGAAACTGTAGGTACTGCCATGATGCAAGAAGTCGATCGTTGCCAACAAGCCGTTGATTTAGCGGTAGAAGGCCATCAAGTAGTTGTAGTATCCTCTGGTGACTCTGGCGTGTACGGCATGGCAGGTCTTGTGTTGGAACTTGCTAATAAGGTACCAGCAGAAAAACGCCCTTCCGTAGATATCGTACCTGGCCTTAGTGCTGTAAATGTAGCAGCATCTGTATTGGGTGCACCTTTGATGCATGACTTTGCGGTTATTTCTCTCAGTGACTTGATGACTCCATGGGATTTAATTAAAAAACGCGCTGATCTTTGTGCACAAGGTGACATGGTTATCTCCTTGTACAATCCGCGCAGTAAAAAACGTGTTACTCACTTAGATGAAGTTCGTGAAATCGTTCTTAAATACCGCGACCCAAAAACACCTGTTGGCATCGTGCAAAAAGCAGGACGCCCAGGTCAACATATGGTAATTTCTGACCTTGAAAACTTTACAAAAGAAGAAGTGGATATGCAAACACTTGTTATTATCGGTAATAGCCAAACCTATGTTGAAAATGGCCGCATGATTACACCTCGAGGCTACAAATTATGATTTGGGTCATCGCCGGTACCTTAGATGGTCGTACCTTAGCGGTAGATATTCAAGAACGGACAGGTGAAGAGGTTCTCGTTACTGTTGTGAGTCAGTATGGGGCAGAGCTTGCCGCCCATAAGGGAATTACTGTTCATACGGGCCGTCTTGACCAAGAGGCTATGCAGGATTTGATTAAGAAACATAATGTACGTTTATTAATCGATGCAAGTCATCCGTATGCTGCTATTGTTACAGCTACGGCTCAAGATGCAGCAAAAGCTGAAGGTATTCCTTTTGTTCGTTTTGAACGCAAAGAGGTACCATTACCAGACTATGATAAATTGCATATTGTAGTTGATGAGGTAGAAGCAGCTAATTTAGCTGGTAAACTGGCAAAGGAAAATAACAAACATGTGTATTTGACCACAGGTAGTAAGACAATGCACATCTTTGCTAAATCTGAGGCTTTACAAGATTGTGAAGTATGGACACGTATTTTGCCGACCGCAGAGGTGTTACAAATGATGGAAGACCTCAACGTGAGCCCTAAGCGCATTGTTGCTGTCCAAGGTCCATTTTCTTATGATATGAACCGCATCATGTTCCACGATACAAAGGCTAGTGTTGTAGTTATGAAAAACTCTGGTCTTGTAGGTGGTGCAGATACAAAATTACAAGCTGCTATGGATCTTGGTATCCATGTTATTGTTATCGATCGTCCGCGTGTTAAACTTGAAAGTCACGTGGTATCATCAAATGATGAATTCTTTAAATTATGGGAGGAAACGAATGGATTACGTTAAAAATCCTAAAGCTATTGAAGATAAAAGCATGGAAATCATTTACGATTATGTAAAGGATTTAGGCTTAACAGATGATGAAGTGCGCGTAGTATCTCGTACAGTACATGCGTCTGGTGATGTCGAATATGCTCAACTCGTAAAAATGAGCCCTGATGCTGTTCAAAAAGGTATTGAAGCATTGGATAATGGTGCAGATATTTATACAGATGTAGAAATGGTTCGCACAGGTATTTCTAAGCCAGCTCTTAAAATTCGCGGTAATGAAGTGCACTGCTTAATTAAAGATGAAAACGTAGCTAAAATGGCTAAAGAGTTAGGTGTAACTCGCTCCATTGCAGCTATGCGTACCTTTGGCAAACAATTAGAAGGACAAATTGTTGCTATCGGCAATGCACCAACTGCATTGTATGAAGTATTGCGCCTTGCTCTTGAAGAAGGCATTAAACCAGCTCTTATCATTGGTATCCCTGTAGGCTTCGTAGGTGCTGCAGAATCTAAAGACTATTTAATGGAAGTATCTCCAGTTCCTTACATCACTGTAAAAGGCAACAAAGGCGGTAGCCCAATCGCTGCCTCCGTATGTAATGCATTACTTTACACAGACGTAAAACGCAATGACATGCTTTTTGTAGAAGGTAAAGAATCTAAATAATACAAAACCCGAATCGTGTTTTAGTAGTTTTGCGATTCGGGTTTTACTGTATATATTTTTCACAATAATTGCTAAACATAAATTAGATAAACACAGTAATTATGTTATATTAAATTTCTTATAATGTAGTATCTGTAAAATAGAGTTCATTTTATAAGAGACTTATATTACATTAGGTAGGTTTTGAGAGGGGGTTCATATGGCATCTAGTAATGAACGAAAATTATTTCGTGTATCAGTGATTTGTATCTTAATCATCGCCGTTATTATGAGCATGATTATATCTCTTATTTGGGGATCAACATCCGTATCATTAGCTGAGATTTGGCATACATTATGGTCTAGTGAGCTAACTGACACATCTTCACAAATTATTTGGAATATTCGATTGCCTCGCAATATTGTAGCTGCGTTAGTGGGGGCTTGTCTAGCTGTATCTGGTGCAATTTTGCAAGCAGTTATGAAAAATCCTCTAGCAGATCCACAGATTGTAGGGGTATCCTCTGGTGCAGGGCTGGCTGGTGTTATCATATTTATTTTATTCCCTGGGTATGATCATATAGTTCCGTTGGTAGCCTTTTTAGGTGCTATGGCTGCAGCACTCATGGTGTATGCACTAGCATGGAAAAATGGAGTGCGACCTAGTCGTATTATCTTAGCTGGTGTTGCGGTCGCAGCCTTTTTAGGCTCAGGTATTTCAGCACTACTTGTATTCTTCGGTGATCGTGTACAAGGGGCATTGCTTTGGATGGTAGGAGGACTCGCTGCACGCAGTTGGCCTCAGGTAGAAGTGCTGTTTCCATATGCTATAGTTGGCCTTATTTTTGCCTGTTTAGGAGCTAAACGACTTACCATTTTAAGTTTGGGTGATGAAACTGCAAAGGGATTAGGCCTTAAGGTAGAACAAACACGGTTTATTATGACTGCAGTGGCTGCTCTTTTAGCGGCTGGTGCTGTAAGTATAGCTGGGCTTATCGGATTTGTAGGTTTGGTTATTCCCCATATGTTACGTCTTATAATCGGTAATGACTATGCATATTTACTGCCTGGATCTGCATTATTAGGCGCTCTAGTTCTTGTTGTTAGTGATACAATAGGACGTGTTATGTGGAGCCCTATAGAGGTACCAGTGGGCATTATTATGGCATTCTTTGGAGCGCCGTTCTTCTTGTATCTATTGAGGAGGGATAACTAATGAATACCGCTATTGATGTAAAACAGTTATCCGTAACTCTTGGCAATCGTCATATTCTACATGACATTAATGTATCGGTTCCTATCGGTAAAATTACGACATTAATAGGGCCTAATGGCTGTGGTAAAAGTACGCTTTTACGATCTATGATCGGATATATTCATAGCCCTCATGAATGTATTACCATATTTGATAAACCGTTACAATCATATTCTCAAAACAATCTGGCACGGCAAATGGCATTTTTGCCACAAGTACCGAATATGCCAAAGGATATGACTGTAGAAGAATTGGTATATTGTGGACGGTATCCATACCAAACATGGTGGAAAAACACGGCTAAAGAAGATCGTGAGATTGTTGACTATGCGTTACATATCACGAAAACGAATCATTTGCGAGAACAATTAATCCCATCCCTATCTGGTGGTGAACGGCAACGCGTTTGGATTGCTATGGCGCTAGCACAGCAACCAAAATTATTAGTCTTAGACGAACCAACAACATATTTAGATATTAATCACCAATTAGAAATTATGGAGTTATTGAAACGATTAAATAAGGAACAAGATTTAACCGTTCTCATGGTACTTCACGAACTAACACAGGCGGTTCAATATTCACATTATATGGCTGTTATAAAAGAAGGCCATTTAGTAGCATCAGGAGAGACAAGTAAAATTATATCGGATGAGTTGTTTAGAGATGTATTCTCTGTAGATGTACAACTTGATACATTTGATAATAAAAAATATGTGCGCGTAAAAGGATTAGTTGAGTAGCTTGATACTAATAGAAAAAGAGGGCATTCCCTATTTGGGGGATGCCCTCTTTCGCATGATACAATATGTTAGAATGTAACATTAATACCGTATGCTTCTTTAACTAAACGTGCCATAGCTTCAGGTGTTTGTAGTCCTGGGTTTAATAGGAATAGTTTAGATGGTAAGTATATTACGCGGTTATTTTGTACGGCTTTTAAATTAGCCCATGCAGGATTATCTGTCATAGCTTGTTTCATAGCTTTTGTAATTTCTTCTTCTTTACCCATTGTAACAACAAAGATAATATCAGGGTTATCTGCAGTCAATGTTTCAAGAGAGTAAGGGACAGTTTTATCCTTGGTTGTACCTTCTAAGTGGGAGGCAACAACGTTTGTCATGCCTAGTTCTTTTACCATAGATGCAGTAACTGCTTCATCAGTTTCGGCAGTTACACCTTTTCCTGTGGCACGTAATACGGCAACACGTGCAGGCTGTTGATTCTTAACAGCATCTTTTACCTTGGTAATATTGCTTTCATAGGTATTAATAATAGATTTAGCCTTATCTTGATGATTGGTTAACTCGCCAAGGAATGTTAACATTGGTACATTATCTTTAATACCATCGTAATCAAAAAGTACGGTTGGAATATTATTAGCTTGTAATTGGGATTCATATTTTTTATGTTGATTTACTAAACCCAATACCACATCTGGCTTCAAGCCTAATAGTTGTTCCATGTTGATATTTGCAGTTTGACCAAGAGCGGGTAGAGCTTCTAATTCTGGGGCTAATTTATCCGTTGTATTGGCACGGCTAATGGCTTTACCATCGACAGCATAAAGCATAGATAAAACAGAATTAGATAATACAGCAATTTTTTGTGGATCCTTTGGTACAGTATAGGTTTGACCATTAAAGGTCAACTCCTTCGTAGTAGCAGAAGAGCTGGATGTGGATTTACCACACCCAGCTATTGCTAGTACAACCATGACCAAAGCGAGACTACAAAGTAGTAGTTTTTTCATGATGTACTCCTATGTACGTTATATAACGATACTAGTTAAATTATGGATTGATTATTTTTGTAATGCGTCCCAAGATTCGTTAGCACGTTCAACGAATAAGTTACGGATGTTAGGATTTTCACCTAAGCCATGGATGTAAGTGTCAACTTTGAAGCCTTCTTTTTCAAGGATGGATTTATGGGAATCTGGTTCATTACCAGCCATGTCATTGTTAGCATGGTCGCCTGCAACCATCATGAATGGCATCAATGTAACGTGCTTAATACCATGTAATTTTAATTGAGGGATAACTTGTTCAAGATTTGGAGTACCTTCTACTGTGTAGACGAATACATTTTTCATACCAAGAGTATGGATACGGTCTTGAATTACGGAATAGTAAGCATTGGAAGGATCTGGAGTACCATGAGCCATGATAAGAAGAGCGTCTTCTTTGCCTAATTTAGGGAATTGAGATTGAACAGCTTTTAATGTTTCAATAACTTGGTCAGTTTGGTTTTCTTGACCCATCCAGTACATAAGAGATGTACCAAGTGTCATTTTTTTGAAATTATCTTTGTACAAATTATATACTGCTGTATCGTAGTTGTATTCCATACCAGGAATTACATCAAGGGATGCTAATGCAACGCGAGTGTAACCGTCTTTTTTAAGTTCAGCCAATGCTTCTTCAGGAGTTGGGTAAGTAATACCTTCTTTTTGTTGGATACGATCACGAATAATATGGCTTGTGAAAGCTGTAATTACTTTTGTGTTTGGATGAGCTGCTTTAATAGCATCTACAGTTGCATCGATTGTTTTCGCACGAGTATCTTTATAAGTTGTACCAAAGCTCATAACAACCATAGCATCTTTGTTTGGCAAGTTTTGTAAAGCTTCAGTATTGTGTGTACGAACACCGATTGCAGAAGCTTCTTTTAATGCTGGAGTAGGGTCTTTTACTTCAGGATTTAATTGGTATGCAGCATTAGATACAACAGGTGCACCAAAGGATACTGCAAGACCTAGAATAGCGGATGCTAAAGCTAATTGTTTTTTCATTTCTATACTCCTAATTTATAACTATAACTACACTAATATGCAATCATTCACATAGTTCTAATATAATGAGAACTATGGATTTATCGCATATATATAACCTTAAATCAATCGTAGCAGAGGGGCTAAGGAGTGTCAATAAACCCTATACCCCTAGAAGTATAGAGAAAATAAGAAAGTATTAATAAATTAATGTGATGAATATAGTATGATAGTACACTTTATAATTATATTCTTGTTGGTTATAAGGGTATGAATATGTGAATATGTGAGTAATTTTATTTTTCCTTTTTATTTAGGACTATTTTGATGGGGCCCATAACGTTACTACAACTAAATTGATCGTTATAAATGTTAATTTTGATATTTTTTCTCATTGACTTCTATAGATTAATCTTGTACTATTATTACATAGTAGTTGATAACAGTTTTCAATTGTGAAAGTTGTTTCATGTATGAGTAATATGGAGGTCACATATGAAAGGCATAATTATTGCATCCTTTGGATCAATTTACCAAGATGCTGTGGAGAAATCCATTGGCAGTATAGAGAAAAAAGTACGTTCCATGTATAGTGATATGGAGGTACGCCGCGTATTCTTATCTGATGCATTAGTAGAGAAGTGGAATGAGAAGTACGAAGATAAGATTTCTTCTTTCACAGAGGCTATGCAAGATTTCGCTCGCATGGGAATTGATGAGGTGTACATTCAACCTATTACATTGGTGGCAGATCAGTGCTACCAACAAATGCGCAAACAAGCATTAAAGTTTTTACATAGCAATGAATATGGTTTTAGCCAGGTAAATATCGGTAAACCATTGCTTACCTCTTTAGGTGTAAAAAATTATGCCGATGATTATGAAGCAACATTAGAAAGCATTGTTCGTCACGTTAATACAAAAGCACTTAATAAATCTGTTGTGCTCATGGCGAATGGCCAAAATCAATTAGAGTTCAGTACATTGCAATTAAAGGCAATGTATGGTGCAGCACCAAACGTAGTAGTATTTACTACAAATGGTTTCCCTACTTTTAAACAAGCTCTTACTTTCTTGGATCGTATGGGGCATAAAGATTTATTAGTTGTACCATTGGCTCTCATAGGTTCTACACATTTAATGGACTATCTTGGCGGTGAACGCTCCGATTCCATTTATGCTTTACTCGCTGAGGAAGGCTATAATGTTGATATCTGGAATGAAGGGCTTGGGGAAAACCCACATGTACAAGATTTATTTTTGAAACATTTAGGTCAAGCTATCCGCATGTCTGATCGGAAGCGGCCCATGCCTAGAGAATCCGTAAAACCTGTGATGACAAATTCTCGCTTGGAAGCGCAAGGTTTGATTTCTTGATATTTGCTATTACATAATTAGACATACATTACTGCACTCCTTCACATTAATAAAAATCCTCCTTGTTGGATATCCAATGAGGAGGATTTTTACTTTTACCATGAAAGATAAGAATAATTTCCATTTTATACGTACCATGGTATGCCCCTAGAGAATGGTCTATGGTATGATTAAGATACATTATTAGTTAATATAAGGAGACATTCATGAAACAAGCTATCTTAGTTGTTGCCTTTGGGTCCACTGTGGACAGTGCTCGTGTACATAATATCGATTCTGTAGTAGAACATATTCGTAAATCGTATCCGGATTATACTGTAGAATTAGCTTTTTCGTCTCGTATCATCGTTAAGCGCTTACGTGAGCGTGGTATTGAGATTCCTACTGAACAAGGGGCGTTAGAGAAACTGATTCAAGAAGGTTATACACATGTATATGTGCAGCCACTTCATTTCACCGGTGGTGAAGAGTTCGATAAATTAAAAAATAATATCCTTGCTCATGAAGGTGAAGGACAACTCGAAGTGTTGCGTGTAGGTAGACCTCTCGTATACTACATGGGACAAGAAGAGCATCCAGATGATTACCAAATTTTGATTGACCGTTTCATTAAATCTCTTAATATTTCCAAAGATGATGGTTTGTTATTGGTTGGTCATGGAGGTCTTGGTTCTGGCAATTCTTCATATGGTAATTTACAGTTTAAGCTAATCCGTAATGGACTTACGAATGTGCGTATTGCTGTACTTGAAAACGCACCATATGTGTCAGATGTAGCAATGCCTTGGGAATGGCTTGATGGTAAACGCCCAAAAACAATTTATGTACATCCTTTATTATTGGTACTCGGGGATCATGCACAAAATGATTTATTTGGTGACGAAGAGGATAGCATAGTGAATGAACTCGCTGGAGCAGGATATGAGGTTAAACCAATTCATAGTGCTCTAGGTGAATATGAAGCGATTCATGATATTTTCCGTCAACATGTGCAAGATTGTATCGACGATTTGTATGGCAAACGTAGCCCACATCGTCCTGCAATACCAAATATTAAATAGTATCTTTGTATATATTGTATAAATTGGTTATAATAAAAGATATTGCAATTATAAATAGAGTGTGACTATAAGAATAGGAGATACCCATGAAAGGTAAATTATATGGTATTGGCGTAGGCCCTGGCGATTCTGAATTAATGACTGTGAAAGCTGCTCGCATCGTAGGAGAAGCAGATATTATTATCACACCTAAAACAGAAAAGAAAGATGGTTCCGTAGCCCTTGATATCGCATCCCCATATATCCAAGAACATACAGAAATCGTTCCCGTAGTATTCCCAATGGTGTTGGATGATTCTACGCAAGAGGAAGGCTGGCAAGAGGCTAAACGCGTTATCTTGTCTTATTTGGATGAAGGTAAAAGTGTTGTATTCTTAACATTAGGTGATCCTATGTTCTACAGCACATATATGTATGTATACCGTTTGATTGAAAACACAGGGCATGAAATTGAAACAATTCCTGGCGTTACTGCATTCTGTGCTATCGGATCTCACCTTGGCTATCCAATCGTAGAGAAGGAAGAGGTATTGGCCATCGTTCCAGCTACAGCGCCTAAAGAAAAAATCGATGCTGTATTGGCTGTTGCAGATGATGCAGTTATTATGAAGGTATATAAAAACTTTGATGAAGTACAAGAAACCTTGATTAAACATAATATGGCAGATGATGCGGTTATGATTAGCCGTGTAGGTTTGCCTGATGAGCAAGTATTCGTAGGTTTAGATAATATGCCAAAAGATACTAAACTCAACTACTTATCTACAATTCTTGCAAAACGCAAGGATCGTTAACAAACACATCGTATTACGAGGTAATATCTATGAACACAGTACAGATTCCACGTGTTGTCATTGCTGGTACCAACTCTGGTGTTGGTAAAACAACTATCGTAGCGGGTTTATTGGCCGCTTATGCAAATGGTGGACGTACGGTGCAATCTTTTAAAGTGGGCCCGGATTATATTGATCCGGGCTTTCATAAAATTGCATCCGGCCGTGACAGCTATAATTTAGATACGTGGCTCGTGCCACCTCACAAGTTGACTCCTTTCTTTGCTACAATGGCACATGATGTAGACCTTGCCATTATTGAAGGTGTTATGGGCCTTTACGATGGTGGTCGAGAGGGCGTTAGTTCTACGGCTCAAATTGCTAAACAGTTAAATGCACCAGTGGTGCTTGTTATTGATTGTAAAGCTATGGGTGAAAGTGCAGCCGCTATTGCTAAAGGGTTCCGTGACTATGACCCAGAGGTAAACTTTGGTGGTGTCATCTTGAACCGCTTAGGCTCAGCCAATCATGAGCGTATGGTTCGTGAAGGGATGGATAAAATCGGGGTACCTGTTATTGGTGCCATTTATCGTGATGATCGTATGCATTCTCCAGAACGTCATTTAGGACTTACACCGGTTACTGAAATTGATCCAACAGAGGCGATTAATACGATTCGAGAAGCTGTTGAGAAGATGGTAAATCTCGATGCACTATTGGAAATTGCTACTAATGCACCAACTATCGAACTACCAGATGCTATAGATGTTAAAACCATTGAAAAACGTGTGAAAATCGGTGTAGCTTATGATGAAGCGTTCTCTTTTTACTATCCAGCTAGTCTTGCTGCGTTAGAGGAAAAAGGGGCTGAGCTTGTTTACTTTAGTCCGCTTAATGACTCGGTAATTCCTGATGTAGACGGACTTGTATTCGGTGGTGGCTTCCCAGAAATGTTTTTATTTCAGTTATCTAGCAATGAGTCTATGAAGGAATCTATCCGCCAAGCTAATGCACAAGGTATGCCTATTTATGCCGAATGTGGTGGCCTCATGTATCTTTGTGAAAGTATTAATGACTTTGGAGGTTCTGTATATAAAACTGTAGGTATTGTACCTGCCAATTGTGTGATGCAACAAAAGCTTCAAAAGGTGGGCTATGTTACAGCAACTGCAAAGAGAGATACTTTATTAGGAGCTATGAATACAGCTATTCGTGGTCATGAGTTCCATTTCTCTACAATGGAGCCAACTATAGATGACTTTCCATGGGCTTTTCATTTAGAAGGAGGCCGTAAACCTCAATCGTATGACGGCGGCTATGCAACAAAAAATGTATTAGCTTCTTACTTACATTTGAACTTTGCTGGCTCTGATGAAGGGGCACAACATTTTGTTGATACATGTGCTGCTTATAAAGCCCAAAAGTAATAGATCTATAAATGTATTTAATAGGTTTATATTACTATGTATTATCACAATTACATACATAAGTATTGTAATGTGCTATTGCAATTATATTCATATGTATTGTTGCGATCCTATTAGTAAATATGAGGAGAATGTAATTAATCAGGAATAGTTAGTTCTTAAAGTTATTGCGGGACAGTTCGTATTAAAGGAGCTATTATGGAAGAACGTGGATTAATTCTAGTTAATACAGGGAATGGTAAAGGTAAAACAACAGCGGCATTAGGCGTTGTTTTACGTGCTGTCGGACAAGGTTTCAAGGTTCTTATATTACAATTTATTAAGAGCGGTAATGGTTATGGTGAATTGGCAGGTCTTGCTAAACTAGGTGATCAAGTTGAAATTCGCTCTATGGGAAAAGGCTTTATTTACTATAAACGGGATGAAGTAGGGGAAGCTGAGCTTGCTCGCCACAAAGAAGCAGCACAAGCCGCTTGGCGTACATTAGTAGAGGAAGTAAACTCTGATAAATGGGATCTAATTGTTATGGATGAAATAAATAATGCCATTAATTATGAGCTTATCGATGTGCATTCTGTAGTGGAAATGCTTAAAAATAAGCCAGAAAGACTTCATGTTGTTATGACGGGTCGCTATGCTAAACCTGAAATCATTGATATGGCAGATACTGTAACGGAGATGAATGTAGTAAAGCATGCTTATGAAAAGGGCATTAAGGCTGCTAAAGGAATTGAATTCTAACTAAATTAAAAAAATCGAAAAATATCGAAAAAGAACTTGCTAAAACTATATCGAAAATGTATAATATAGTCATAAGCACAGAGGTGCTCAATATTCTTGACATTAAGTATGTATATAAGACTAACCAGGAGGTTAACTATGGCTGTACATGATTACATTAAATCTGGCGATTTCGCTACTGAAAAACACGTTCCTGTTATCGAAACAGTTGACACTGTAAAAGCAGGTGAAACATTCCACGTTACTTTATCCGTAGGTAAAGACATTGCACATCCAAACACTGTAGAACATCACATTGATTGGATTAAATTGTACTTCGTAGCTGAAGGCACTCAATTACCATTCGAAGTTGGCGCTATCGAGTTCAACGTTCATGGTGACGGTGCAACTGCAAATGAAGGTCCTGTGGCAGCAGTTTCTGAAGGTACTTTAGCAGTAGCTTTGAAAAAATCCGGTAAATTGATCGCTGTTTCCTACTGCAATATCCATGGCTTGTGGGAATCCGAAAAAGATATCGTAGTTGCTTAATTAACTAAAACAACTAATAAAGACCAGCCCGTGGGCTGGTCTTTTTGTATATCTATGTGTTTACATAGCTTAATAATGAGGTAAAGTTAAACTTTCAATAGTAGGTATTTAATGGCATTATGGCTAATATATGTTAGGATTATTTAATGCATATTCATAATATTATAAACATATTATTTGATTTTTAGTGTCCGCATAAAAAGGAGTTTTGTATCACTCCAGTGGATTAATTGCTGTACATCCCTTTACAGTGCTATTTGTTTGTGGTAAAGTATATGCATATTGATATTTAGTAAACATAGTTAAATGAGGGATTATTGTGGCCTTAATCGTTAAAAAATTTGGTGGTAGTTCCGTAGCTACACCAGAAAAAATATTTAATATTGTTGATCGCGTTCTTCGTGAGAAGCAAGCTGACGATAAAATCGTTCTTGTTGTATCCGCTATGGGTGATACAACTGATGACTTGGTGGCCTTAGCTAAACAAGTTACATCCAAGCCGTATGGTCGTGAAATGGATCGTTTGTTATCTACAGGTGAACAAGTAACAATTGCATTGATGGCAATGGCTTTTAACGAACGTGGTCAGGAATCTGTATCCTTAACAGGTGATCAAGCAGGTATTACAAGTAGTGATACGTTTAATAAAGGTCGCATTTTGGGCGTTGATCCTAATCGTGTGTTTGAAGCTTTGGATGAAGGTAAAATAGTAGTAGTTGCTGGTTTCC
Organism: Veillonella parvula; assembly: GCF_032550495.1. GTDB lineage: Bacteria > Bacillota > Negativicutes > Veillonellales > Veillonellaceae > Veillonella > Veillonella parvula_G. Next base: position 243,722 of record NZ_JAWFZJ010000001.1, read on the forward strand.
AAGGTATAACTGAATATGGTGATATGGTGACATTAGGCCGTGGTGGCTCTGATACAACAGCTGTTGCATTGGCAGGTGCTATGAAAGCGGATGTATGTGAGATTTTTACGGATGTAGACGGCGTATATTCTACAGATCCTCGCGTGGCGAAGGAAGCTTTCAAATTAGAAGAAGTAACGTATGGTGAAATGCTTGAAATGGCACGCCTTGGTGCAGGTGTAATGCAACCGCGTGCCGTAGAAATGGGTTTCCGTTATGGTGTACCTATTCATGTACGTTCTACATTTAGTGATAAACCAGGTACTATTATTCGGGAGGATTATACTGTGGAAGCAAATAAACACGTAATTACTGGCGTAGCTGATGATACAAATACAGCAAAAGTAGCCCTTGTAGGCGTTGAAAATAAACCAGGCGTTGCAGCGACTGTATTTAAAGCATTAGCTGCTAGAAACGTTGACGTAGATATGATTGTTCAATCTATCCGTTCTGTGGGAGAACCAAAAACTGATCTTATCTTTACAGTAGCTATGGATGATGTGGTACTAGCTCGAGAAGTATTAGAAGAATTACAAAAAGCAGTAGATATTGAAGCTGTTAATATCGATGAAAAAATGGCGAAAGTTTCCATTATTGGTGCAGGTATGTTAGGACAACCTGGTGTAGCTGCGCAAATGTTTGATATCTTGAGCCAAGAAGGTATCAATATTGAAATCATTTCTACTTCTGAAATTAGTATTTCTTGTCTTGTTGCTGAAGATCGCGTAAAAGATGCTGTTCGTGTAATTCATAATGGCTTATTATTAGATCAAAGAGGTTAATCATTGCATGGATAGTCTACGTAGTTTTATGGATGAAATGCTCAATGACCAAGGTCGTAAGGAAGGTTTCATTAGCGATCTACTAGGAAATCTAAAAAATCAGCCTATTCCAACATTGGAACAAGCTCAAACTGGTTATACAACAATGAGTAATTTACATGGTATCTTCTATGATTACGATAAGTCTGAGGTTACTATTACTTACAAGGTTGTACCAGATATGTATCAACCATATACATTGAGCTTTATACAATTTGAAGCCGTGTTAGAAGGCTTATTAACCTTACGTCGCAATCAAAAGTGGCAGATGCAACATAATAAATAATATGAACCCCATGGGTATACTTGCCTATGGGGTTTTGTAATTCGATAATTATTCTTAACATCTATATATAGAGTCATCGATATGATATAATAAATTATTCAGAGAGAAATCATTATATTAGTATAGAAAGAAGGGACAGCATGGAAATAAATAAGGTTTATTCTGGCTTTCGCCTTGACCGCATTGAGCGCATTGATGAGATCAATGGTACCGCTTATGAAATGAAACACGAAAAGTCTGGTGCACGTTTAATTTATATTGATTCACCAGATTCTAATAAAGTATTCAATATCGCTTTTAGAACAACACCACATAATAGTACTGGTGTAGCACATATTATGGAACATTCCGTTTTATGTGGTTCTCGTAAGTTTCCTTTAAAAGAGCCATTTGTTGAGCTTGTTAAGGGGTCTTTAAACACGTTCTTAAACGCTATGACATATCCTGATAAAACGATGTATCCTGTAGCGAGCAAGAATGATAAAGACTTCCACAACTTGATGGACGTATATCTTGATGCTGTATTGTATCCACGCGTTCGTGAAGATGCGGAAATCGTGATGCAAGAAGGTTGGCATTATGAATTAGATAGTGCGGACGATGAACTTACCTATAAAGGTGTTGTATTCAATGAGATGAAGGGGGTTTATTCCTCTCCCGATTCCGTTCTAGAACGCCAAATGATGCGTGAACTTTTCCCAGATACCACTTATGGTGTTGATTCTGGTGGAGATCCTGACCATATTACGGACTTAACTTATGAAGAGTTCCAAGAGTTCTATCGAGTTCATTATCATCCATCCAATAGTTATATTTTCCTCTATGGTGATATGAATATTGAAGAGCAATTGGCATTCTTGAATGATGAGTACTTAAGTCATTTTGATGCTATTGAGGTTAATACAGAGGTTGGTATACAAACGCCATTTGCGGAAGGTAAGGTGGTAAGTTATCCATATAGCGTAGGTTCTGAAGAGCCAACAGACAACCGAACTTTACATTCCTTTGCCTATGTGTTACCTGATGTAACACCTGAGCATAGCTTGGCTTTTGAGATATTAACACATGCATTGTTGACATCTCCTGCGGCGCCTCTTAAACAGGCTTTGGTGAAAGCAGGTATCGGTTCTGATGTGAGTGGTTATTATCTTGATAGTATTCGTCAACCTTTGTGGACCGTGCAAGCAACTGGTTCTAATCTCGATAAACAAGCTGACTTGCAGCGTATTGTGGAATCTACATTGCAAGAACTTTGTGATAACGGTTTAGATAAAGAATTATTAGAAGCTTCCTTGAATAGCATTGAGTTTGCTCTTCGTGAAAGCGACTTTGGTGGTCGTCCAATTGGTCTTGCTTATGTTATCCGTATGATGGATAATTGGCTATATGACAATGACCCACTTGAACTATTACACTACGAAGAAGCATTGGTGAATATTCGCAAGGGCTTATCCGGCACGTACTTTGAAGATTTGATTCGTCGATCTATCTTAAATAACAATCATAAAGTGCTTGTTTCTATTTATCCTGAACGTGGTCTTCAAGAACGCAAGGATGCAGAGGTTAAAGAATATTTAGCTTCTGTAAAAGCTAAGATGTCTCCAGAAGAAATCGAAGCAATTGTAGAGCAAACAAAACGACTTAAACTTCGTCAAGAGGCTCCAGATAGCGACGAAGCGTTAGCATCGATACCATTGCTTGAATTATCAGATTTAAATCCTAATATTGAAGAGGTAGAACGTCGTGAAAGTAAAATTGGCAACACTACAGTACATTTTGTGCCTACTTTCACAAAAGGCATCAACTATGTAGGGCTTTACTTTAATTTAAGCTGTCTTACAGAAGATGAATTGTTCTACGCCGATATTTTAAGTGATATTATTGGTCGTATTGACACATCTGAACGTGGCTATGAAGCATTGGCGAAAGATATCAATATGAATCTTGGTGGTTTAAGCTCAGATATTACGGCTATTAGCAAAGATGGTAAGCGTGATGAATTTACGCCTCTCATGATTGTTCGAGCTAAAGCTTTGCATTCTAAATTACCTGACTTATGCCGTTTGATTAACGAAGTAGTACAAAAAGCAGATTATAGTGACGATAGACGCTTGACTGAACTTGTTCAAGAAAGCAAAGCTATTTGGGATAATGAAGCATTCCGTCGTGGTAATTCCATCGTAAGTCAACGTGTTATGGCTCAAGTGTCTGCAGTTGGTAAATTTAGAGATAATGGTAACTTTGGTTACTATCAAAAGATTAGCGAGTTGGCTTCTAATCCTGCGGCATTACCATTATTGCCAGAAAAATTAGCTGATGTAGCTCGTAAGATTTTCCGTGCTAACAATGTGGATATCATGTTCGTTGGTGAAGAAGGCGAATTAGAAGCCTTTGAACATCTTATGAAACCATTGATTGAAACCTGGGATACTACTGAGTTAAGTAATGATAAATTAAAGATTACACGTTTGTCTGGTAATGATGGTATCGTTACAGCTGGTAAGGTTCAATACGTAGCTCAAGGTGGTAACTTTGTAGACCATGGGTATAAACACGTAGGCCCAATGAGTGTATTAGAGACGATTTTACGCTATGAATATCTTTGGATTCGCATTCGTGTACAAGGTGGTGCTTACGGTGCCTTTGCAAACTTCTATGATGATGGGAATATGATTTTCTGTAGCTATCGAGATCCAAACTTGGTAGAAACATTAAATGTATATAAAGAATTACCTCAATATCTTCGTGAGTTTACGTTGACTAATCGTGAGATGCGTAAATATATTATCGGTACTATGAGCTCCTTGGACTTGCCTATGACTCCTGCGTTGCGTGGCCCACGTGCGATGGGGATGTATTTTAGCGGTGCTAAACTAGAGGATAAGGTAGAGTTTCGTAAACAAGTTATCGCTTGTAAGCCAGAGGATATCGTTGCTTTAGCAGATGTGGTTGAACCCGTATTGAAGGATAATCATATTTGTACAATGGGGAACGAACAAAAAATTAAAGACGCTGGTAAGGTATTCGATAACATCATTTCTCTAGGATAATTGTCTTATATCATGTATGGTGGCATATTCTGTGTAATTCTACGGGATATGCCACTTGTTTTGTACTGTAGGAGGGTCCATTATGAAAGGCCGATTTGCTCCAAGCCCCACAGGATATATCCATCTTGGCAATGTGTGGATAGCCCTCTTATCCTATGTTTCTACGAGGCAACAAAAAGGGCAGTATGTTGTGCGAATGGAGGATATAGACATCCAACGTTCTAAACGGGATTTAGGGGAAGCTCTATTAGATGATTTAGAGTGGCTAGGCTTTGAATGGGATGAAGGACCTCGTGTTGGTGGTCCAGAATCAACATATTGGCAAAGTGAACGGCAAACATATTATGGAGAAATATTAGAACATCTTGCATCAGAAAAACTAATTTATCCTTGCTTTTGTAATCGTACAAGGCTCCAGTCTATTGCTTCGGCACCCCATGTCGGCGATGTAATTCATCGTTACGATGGCCATTGCCGTCATCTAGAGGATAAATTGATAAAAGAATTTATGATGTCTAAGGAGCCATCTTTGCGTTTAGCCGTTAATTCTTGTGATTTAGATTTCGTGGATCGTTGGCAAGGCTTTCAACATATTCATTTAGAAGGTGAATTAGATGATTATGTATTGCGTCGTGGTGATGGTATGTATGCCTATAATTTAGCTGTCGTACTGGATGATATTGTTATGGGGATAACGGAGGTCATTCGTGGAGATGATTTACTAGAGACTACGGGGCAGCAAATATATTTATATAAAACATTACAAACCAGTTTCAATTCTAAAAATATACAAATACCTTCTTATGGGCATGCTCCATTATTAATTGATTCTGAAGGACATAGATTGTCTAAGCGACAAAAGAGTATTACTATTCGAGAATTGCGTGAAAATCAGTGGTCTCCTAATAGAATTTTAGGTGAGCTGGCTATTGTAGGGGGCTTAGTTGAAGCTCATACATTAAGTCGTAGAGAAATCAGTTTATCTGAATTAATTGAGATTGATTTAAATTTACCTAGTCTTAGTCAGAAAACGATTGAGATACAAATCAAAGAATAACGTAAGAAAATAGTATTGCTTTATGTTATAGAATGTTTGCTAAAAGAGAATAATTCTTTAACTATATAATTCGATATAATATATTGACAATGTTCGATATTCATTTATAATAGTATATAAGAGGTGGTCGAAATGACAATTCAACAAGCTTTAGATCAAAAAGTATGGGCCGTTATTGGAGCTACCCATAAAACCGAAAAGTTCGGTTATAAGATTTATAAATGTCTTAAAGATCACGGATATGAAGTATATCCAGTCAATCCTAATATTGCAGAAATAGATGGAGACACTTGTTACTCTAGTCTTTCTGCACTTCCCGTTGTGCCTGCTGTGGTAGATTTTGTTGTACCAGAAGCAGTAGGGTTAGCTGCACTTGATGAATGCAAAGAACTTGGCATTCCTGTTGTGTGGTTGCAACCGGGGGCGGATAAACCATCTGTTGTTGAAAAAGCACATGCTTTAGATCTGCATGTCATTCAAGATTGTGTATTAGTTCAATTACCGTAGGAGGGTACAATGAGCGAATTAAAAGATTTAAAAACTGCTGAATATCAAGATTTAGTAAACCAAGGTGGTGTTACTGTTGTTGACTTCTGGGCTCCATGGTGCGGTTATTGCGTACGTATGATGCCAATCATTGAAGAAATTGCAGGTGAGCTTGAAGGTAAAGCTAACTTTGTAAAAGTAAACGCTGATGAAGAACCAGAATTAGCACGTAACTTACAAGTTGAAGTATTGCCTACATTCGTTATTCTAAAAGATGGTGAAGTAGTAGACCGTAAAATTGGATTCTTGCCTAAAGGCGATCTTCAAGCGGCTATCGAATCTAAATTTTAATACTATAATTAAAATTATATAAATAGAGGAAAACCTCATCAATGTATGTGTTGTACATTGATGAGGTTTTTTTTGCTTTTTTAATATAGACCTAAATATATTTAACGTTTATGCGTTGCTAAACATAATACATTGAGTTCCTAAACATAATACATCTGAAGTGGGGATTATGTCCATCTAAGGAGTGGTATTTCACCATTGTGGTGGAGAGTGGTTTAAATTGATTTGTTTTAAATATTTAATCGAACATATGTATTGTAGAAAAGAGGAGAAAAATAGAGATTAAACAAGAAAAATATAAAAAAGTGGGATAAAAATGGATTTTTTGTTGTGAAAGGTGGGGAATTGTGGTAGAATTTACCATATAGTGGTGGATAAGAAATAGTGAAAGGCGGTGATACGTATGTTCATGGGCGAATATAATCACACTATTGATACAAAAGGGCGGATGATTATACCTGCGAAAATACGTGAACAACTAGGCGATTTGTGCATCGTTACAAAAGGCTTAGATAACTGCTTGGCTATTTACACCGAAGAGGCGTGGAAAAAAATTTCTACTGCTTTACAATCACAATCCTCCACTAAAGCTAGCGTGCGTGCCTTAAAACGTTTTGTTTTTGGTAGTGCTGCTGAACTTGAATATGATAAACAAGGTCGTGTCCTCATTCCTGTACCACTACGTGAATATGCAAGCCTTGATAAACAGGCTGTTATTGTAGGTGCTGGGGACCACGTTGAAATTTGGAGTCGTGAAAAATACGATTTCTATGATGAGCAAGTGGCTGAAAGCATGGAAGAATTAGTTGAAGGGCTTGAAGGGATTATGTTATAGGAGGCTATGATGGAATTTAATCATACTAGCGTACTCTTACGTGAAACGGTGGACTCCGTCGTAACTAATCCAAAAGGCATTTATGTGGACTGTACCCTTGGTGGGGCAGGACATGCTCACGCAGTGGGCGAGATGCTAGACCCAGAAGGTATGATTATAGGTTTAGATCAAGATGAAGATGCTTTGAGTGTAGCTCGACAGCGTTTATCTGATTTGAAATGTCAGGTGTTAACAATACCTACAAACTTTTCTAACTTAAAAGAAGCCCTCCGAAATGCGGGCATCTATGAAGTAGATGGCTTTATATTTGATCTTGGCGTATCAAGCTATCAACTAGATACCCCTGAACGAGGTTTTTCATATATGAATGATGGACCTCTTGATATGCGTATGGATAAAGATGCACCTCTCACGGCAGAGGAAATTGTTAATGAATATGACAGTGAACAATTACTGCAAATTATCCGCGACTATGGGGAAGAACGATGGGCTAAACGGATTGTTGAGTTTATTGTTGAAGCACGCCAAGAAAAAAGAATCACTACTACTGGTGAGTTAGTTAGAATTATTAAGAATGCAATACCTGCAAAGGCGCGACAAGATGGACCTCATCCGGCAAAACGGACGTTTCAAGCTATACGTATTGAAGTAAATAGAGAATTAGCAATCTTGCATGATAGTTTTGTAGATGCTGTATCGATGTTAAAACCAAAGGGAAAGATTGGAGTTATTACATTCCACTCCTTGGAAGATCGAATTACAAAGCAAACTTTTAAAGAGTTAAGTACCGCATGTATATGTCCTCCACAATTGCCTATGTGTGTTTGTAATCACAAGGCAGTTGTAAAGGCAAAAAATAAGGCTATAGAGCCAAGTATAGGGGAGATTGAAGTTAATCCGAGGGCTAGAAGCGCTAAATTGCGCGTAGCAGTAAAGTTGTAGAATTGGAAGGGGTTAAGTGTTATGTTAGCAAGAAAGGCTGTTGTGGGCCAAGTAAAAGGTGATATGTTGGTCATTGCACAAGGGAGAAGACGTAGTGCAAACGTAGCTTTAGATTTAAGCCCTATGATGTGGCAAGTTGTATATGGTATTGCTGCATTAGTTGCATGCTTGCTTATCATGATGGTTATGAATGCATACAGTACAAAGTTGGGCTATGAGGTAGTTAAAACACAGCAAGCTGTAGTACAATTAACAAAAGATAACGATGCATTGGACGTTGAAGTGGCTTCTTTGAAGTCTCCTGTACGTATCCAACAAATCGCAGAAGAACAACTAGGAATGGTTTTGCCTGATTCTTTTGTTTATAGCACAAAAAGCGCTGTTACTGAACGTAATGTACAAGAGAAACAGCAAATTATAGACTAGCAGGCGAAGCAGCTCGTATTGGGCTGCTTTCCTTTGCGTGTAAAGGAGATTGTATATGAAACAATTACAAGATATAGTAAAAACCTTACATGCACCGCATGTAGAAGGTAATACAGCTGTTGAAATTTTAGATGTAACCGCTGATTCTCGTGCTGTAAAAGCGGGTAGTTTATTTATTGCTTTAGATGGTGCTACTGTCGATGGTCATAACTATGTTAATAAAGCTGTTGAGTCTGGGGCAGTAGCTGTATTAGTATCTAAACCTGTTGAGGTAAGTAGTGACGTTTGTGTTATCACTGTTGAAGATACACGTGCGGCTATGATGTCCTGTGTGCCATACTTTTTTGATTATCCAGCCAATTCTATGCGCATGATTGGTGTTACTGGTACTAATGGTAAAACGACTACAACTCATATGATTCGTCATATTTTGAAAGCTCAAGGTCATAAGGTCGGTGTGATTGGTACGGTTCATATCATGATTGGCGATACATCATATCCGATTCATAACACGACCCCTGACGTAGTAGATTTACAACATATTTTGCATCAAATGGTGGAAGAGGGCGTTACACATTGCGTAATGGAAGTATCTTCCCATGCATTGGCTTTGGGACGCGTATCTGGTGTTGAGTATGATACGGCAGTATTTACAAATCTTACACAAGATCATTTAGACTTTCACAAAACATTTGAGAATTACTTAGCAGCTAAATGTAAACTATTTGAACAGGTTAGCAAACCAAACCAAGTAAAATCTGGTAAGGGTGCTGTCATTAACATCGATGATGCCTATGGACATCGGGTTGTTGAAAAAACTACAGCCCCTATCATTACCTATAGTATTGATGGTAGCGGCACATTGAATGCTCATGACGTTGATATGACGCCAAAGTCTAGCCGTTACACGGTATCTTATGATGGTCATGACTATACAGTTGCAATGAATACGACTGGCTTGTTTAATGTGTATAATACATTAGCAGCTATTGGTGCCTGCCTATTAGAAGGTATTTCCATGGAAGACATCGATAAAGCGTTGAAAACATTTAGTGCTGTACCTGGTCGTTTTGAATTGATTGAAGAAGGTCAACCATTTGCTGTTGTTGTAGACTATGCACATACACCAGATGGGTTAGAAAATATTTTACAAACAGCAAAGGCTATTCAAGCAAATCGTATTATTGTAGTCTTTGGTTGTGGCGGTGACCGAGATGCAACCAAACGTCCTATTATGGGACGCATTGCGGCACAATACGGTGATGTTGTGTATGTTACATCTGATAATCCGCGTACAGAGGATCCTATACAAATTGTTAAAGATGTGGAAGTCGGCGTTAAAGACGGCCTTCGAGAAGGAACTTACTATGAAGTTATCGTTGATCGTCGGGAAGCGATTCAACATGCTATACAAAATGCAAAACCTGGGGATATTGTACTCATTGCAGGTAAGGGGCATGAGGATTACCAAATCTTAAAGGATAAAACGATCCATTTTGATGATCGTGAAGAGGCGCGAGCAGCCCTCAAGGAGATCTAATATGGCAGAATTTACATTGTCTCAAGTACTGGAGGCCACAAAGGGGACGAGTGCACATACCGATAATATTAAGTTTTTAGATGTGTCTACTGATACAAGAACTATTGAATCAGGCTTTTTATTTGTAGCCTTAAAAGGTGATACCTTTGATGGCCATGATTTTATCAATGCGGCTATCGAAAAAGGTGCTACAGGGGCTATCGTTGAAAAAGGACGTGCTGTAGAAGGCATTGCTTGTATCGAGGTAGACAATACTTTGGTAGCATATCAAAATTTGGCACGTTATCATCGTCGCCGTTTTGATATTTCTGTAGTTGCTATTACCGGTTCATCTGGTAAGACTACAACAAAGGAAATGGTGGCAGCCGTACTTGGTACAGAATTTAATGTATTAAAAACTGAGAAAAACTATAATAATGAAATTGGCTTACCAAAAACCTTGTTACGTTTGACCGCTGAGCATGAAGCCTGTGTTGTTGAGATGGGTATGCGTGGCCTCGGCCAAATTGAAGAACTGGCGTTGATTGCAGAACCAACGATGGGGATTATTACCAATGTTGGTACTAGTCATATCGAGCTTTTAGGCTCTCGCGAAGCCATTGCTGAAGCAAAAGGTGAGTTGATTCGTTGCTTGCCTGAAAATAGTGTGGCTATCCTTAATGAGGACGATCCATATGTAAAAGCAATGGATAGCTTAGCTAAAGGTAAAACTATTACGTATGGTATTGAACGTAATGCTACCTGTATTGGTAGTCATTTACGCTATAAAAAAGATGGTATTAAGTTTACCTGTAAGTGTTATGATGAAGTTTTTGATATCTTCTTGCCTATGATTGGTGAACACAATGTATATGATGCATTGGCGGCTATCGTCGCAGGTCGTGTGTTAGGTATAAAATCCAATACAATTCGTAAAGGTTTGAGCGAGTTTACTGGAACTCCAATGCGTCAAGAAATCGTTCCGTTTGAAGATATTGTTATCTTAAATGACGCTTATAATGCAAACCCTTCATCCATGGCAAAAGCTATTAAAGCACTTGGCCAATTAGAAGGTAAGCGTAAAATTGCGATGCTAGGCGATATGCTCGAGCTCGGCGACTTCTCTGAAGAAGCACATCGTGAAATCGGCCATTTGCTTGCTGAAGAGGGTTATAGTGTTGTATTCACCTTTGGTGATGCTGCTGCCTTCATTGCAAAGGAAGCAAAAAAAGCGGGTTTAACTACATTCCGTTGTAACAGCCATTTAGAAATGGCCAACGCATATAGTGATATTCGTGAAAAAGGGGATGTTATCCTTGTGAAAGGTTCCCGTGGTTTACGAATGGAGCGCGTTGTTGAAGAATTAAAGGATCGAGAATAATAGGTAACGGCTAGTTATATCTAGCCGTCCTATTTATTAATAAGTAGAGGATTCATATGATAAATCACATTCTATTAGCCTTCGTAGCGACTTTCATCATTACGGTAGTGCTAGGTAAAATTGCTATTCCTATGTTGCGTTCTTTGCACGCACAACAAAGTATTCGTGAAGAAGGCCCTGAAAGTCATCAAGCAAAAGCCGGTACGCCAACAATGGGTGGTGCTTTCATGATGGTGGCCCTTATTATTGGCGTGGCATTGTTTGCACCATGGAATGTGGGCACAGGAATGTTATTATTCTTAACACTGGGTCATTGTTTATTAGGTTTTTTTGATGATTTTGTAAAAGCTGTAAAAAAACGCAATCTTGGTTTAACAGCGAAGCAAAAATTACTTGGACAATTTATATTGGCTGCCGTATTCTGTTATTGCATTACTGAGATTATGGTTGTTCCTACCACATTATGGATTCCTGTTGTAGATATACAATTACAATTGGGATGGGGTTATTATGTATTGGCATTTTTGATTATTGTAGGAGCTACAAATGCAGTAAATTTAACAGATGGTCTTGATGGTCTTGCTGGTGGTACATCAGCAGTGGCGGCGATAGCATTCTCTGTTATTGGTCTAATGGCTGCATCGATGACAAATTCTATCGGTGCTGAAAGTGTTGCGTACTTCGGCGCTATTGTAGCTGCCGTATGTCTTGGTTTCTTGGTATATAATGTGAACCCTGCAAAAGTATTCATGGGAGATACAGGCTCTTTGGCATTAGGTGGTGCCTTTGCAGCAATGGCTATTTTAACTAAAACAGAATTGTTACTCGTGGTGATTGGTGGCATTTTTGTTATGGAAGCACTGTCTGTTATTATTCAAGTTATTTCTTTTAAAACACGGGGTGTGCGTGTATTTAAGATGAGTCCTATTCATCACCATTTTGAACTTTCCGGATGGGCAGAACAAACAGTTGTTAATCGCTTTTGGTTTGGTGGAGCTGTTTTAGCCATTATTGGTGTACTTTTAGCGACTATAACTTTATAAGATAATACTTAACGGAAGTTGTAAATAATGGTATGCTTATTAGATAGGATACATTAATTTTGTAGATAATTTAGGTGATATAGATGGAATACGGAGATAAACATATACTTGTTCTTGGCGCTGGAGCCAGCGGTATAGGTGCATCTTGGGTATTAGCCCAAGTGGGTGCGCATGTTGTGTTAAATGATTATAAGCCTATGACACTGCCTACGGCTGAGGAAAAACGACTTGTTGCGGCAGGGGTAAATATTATTACAGGACGTCAAGATGAATCCTTGCTAGATGGCGTGGACCGTATCGTTATTTCTCCAGGTATTTCTTTAGATATTCCGATTGTAAAAGCAGCACAGGCTCGTGGTATTGACGTGGTCAGCGAAGTAGAATTAGCTTATGAAGTATCTAAATCACCTATCGTAGCTGTTACTGGTACAAATGGTAAGACTACGACAACAACCTTATTAACTAAGGTTCTAGAAGGCTCTGGAAAACCAGTTCGTGTGGGAGGGAATATTGGTGATTCCCTTAGCGAAGTGGCGTACGCTATGCCTGCAGACGGTTTTTTGGTAGCCGAATTATCTAGTTATCAATTAGAGACAATCAAGCATTTTAGGCCTGTTGGGGCTATTATGCTCAATATTACTCCAGATCACTTAGCTCGTCATAAGACAATGGAAAACTATATTGCTGCGAAGGAACGCATCTTTGAAAATCAATTAAGTACAGATTTTTTAGTACTTAACATTGATGATTCTGTTGTAGCTGATATGGAACACCGTGCGCCTAGTCATATTTTACAAATTAGTCAAAACCGAGTTGTAGAGAATGGCGCTTATTATGCTGATGGGCAATGTTATATTGCTAAAGATGGTATAGCAAAATCTGTTATTGGAAATGAAGATATTCATATTCCAGGCCGTCATAATATTGAAAATATATTGACCGTTATTGCTTTATCCTATGCGTTGGGCGTACCCGTAGAGACAATTCATCACATTATTAGCGAGTTCCATGGAGTTGAACATCGTTTAGAGCGCGTTAAGACGATTGGTGGTATCACATTCTATAATGATTCCAAAGCCACTAATGTAGATTCTGTGATTAAAGCATTAGAATCCTTTGATCAACAAGTTATTCTATTAGCTGGTGGCCATGATAAAATGACGCCTTTAGAAGATTTCATGGAGTTAGTTAAAGAGAAGACTAAAGCTGTTATTTTCATGGGGGAAGCGGCAGATCGTTTCGAGACGGCTGCAAAAAAGGCTGGTGTGAAGCCGATTTATCGTGCTTTATCCATGAAGGACGCAGTAGAGAAAGGCTATAAATTGGCAGAGACGGGTGATATTGTGCTATTATCTCCGGCTTGCTCAAGTTTTGATTGGTATAGCTGTTTTGAAGAGCGTGGAGATGATTTTAAACGTTGTGTTCATATGTTGCAAGAGGGAGGACACCATTAATGAAACGTGTTATTATTTCAGGTGGTGGCACTGGTGGACATATATATCCAGCAATAACTATATATAAGGAAATTATGAAACAGAATCCTGATGCAAAGGTGTTATATGTTGGTACCAAGCAAGGTCTCGAGGCTACATTAGTTCCTAAAGAGGGGATAGAGTTTACTACGATTCCTGTGCAAGGCTTGCAGCGTCAATTATCGTTAGGTACATTAGTCACATTAGGTAAAACTGCTTTAGGCATTGTAAAAGCTAATGCTATAGTTTTTAAGTTTAAACCTGATGTGGTTATTGGTACTGGGGGTTATGTATGTGGTCCTGTTCTCTTGGCTGCAGCATTACATAATATTCCTACTATAATTCAAGAACAGAATGTCATAGCAGGCATTACTAATAAAATTCTGAGTCGTTTTGTTGATGTGGTAGCCCTAGGCTATAAGGATGCAGAAGCATCGTTTTCTAAAGCAAAGCGCGTAGTCTATACAGGGAATCCTGTTCGTCCAGATGTGCTAGTTGATTCGAGAACATCGGGACGTAACTATTTCAACTTAAGTGATGATACCTTTACAGTACTCATAGCTGGAGGTTCTCGAGGGGCGAGAACTATTAACAATGCTATGGTAGATGTACATAAACACTTTCAAGGTGTGAAAGGTATTAAATTAATCCATATTACGGGAAACGGAGAATATGAATCTGTTTTATCCCAATTGGGCATTACCGATGGGGATGGTTTAGGTAGTTCATCTTTGATTTTGCCGTATTTACATGATATGCCAAAAGCACTAGCAGCAGCCGATTTAGCAGTATTTAGATCTGGTGCTATAGGTCTTGCAGAATTAGCAGTTCGCGGTATTCCATCCGTATTGATACCGTATCCATACGCAGCGGAAGATCATCAAACCTATAATGCACGTATCTTTGTACAAGAAGGGGCGGCTCATATGATTGTAGATAAAATGTTGAGTGCTCACGATTTGATAGGGGAAATCGAGATGTTTATGGCCAACCGTGATTTGTTGGCACAAATGGGAGACCGAGCATTGCAATTGGGGAAACCGAATGCGGCTCATGATATTGCAAAATTAGCTTTATCTATTGCAAAGTAACAAGGAGAGGTTTTATGTTAGACGGTATTCACAAAATTCACCTTATCGGTATTGGTGGATCTGGTATGCGTGCGATAGCGAATATTTTGATTCAAAAAGGTTATGATGTATCTGGTTCAGATATTGCTGAATCTGCAGTGATTTCTAAGTTTAGAGATATGGGTGCCACGGTGCATATCGGTCATAATAAAGAATATGTAAATGGTGTTGATGCTATAGTTCGTTCTACAGCGATTCGTGAAGACAATCCTGAAATTGTTGCCGCTAAAGAGCAAGGGATTACCATTTTACATCGTTCTGATATTGTAAAGGCTGTATTAGATGTAACAGATGGTATCGCAGTAGCTGGTGCGCATGGTAAAACATCTACAACTTCAATGATTGGACAAATTTTAGTGGAGGCTAATGCGGACCCTACGGTAATTATCGGTGGCGAAGTAGATTATCTCAAAGGTAGCAGTTGCCTTGGGAAAGGCCATTTTTCAGTTGTGGAAGCGGATGAGAGCGATGGTTCATTTTTAAAATTGCATCCACATACTATCGTTATAACTAATATTGAAGATGATCATATGGATCATTATAAGACTATGGATAACTTGTTAAACGCTTTCTGTGAGTTCGTCGAAACGTTACCAGAAGCGGGCAAGGCTATCGTATGTGGTGATAATGAAAATATTCGTTATGTTATGAGCCGCGTAAAACGTACTTTTATTACGTATGGCTTAGAGGATAATAATGATTATGTAGCAAAAAATATTCATTATGTGGACTCTTCCTTGGTATATGATGTATATCATAAAGGCATTAATATAAGCCGTATCAGCTTGCGCGTGCCTGGAGAACATAATGTATTAAACTCATTGGCAGCCTTTATTGTGGCTCATGAATGTTGCGGTGTAGAGAATCGCTTTATTACAAAAGCGTTAGGTAAATTTATCGGTGCAAAACGACGCTTTGAAACAAAAGGTCATGTTGCTGGCGTCTGGGTTGTCGATGATTATGCACATCATCCAACAGAAATTAAAGCGACCTTAAGAGCAGCAAAAGAACTTGAAAAACATCGCGTTATTTGTGTGTTTCAACCGCATCGGTATACACGTACAAGCTTGTTGAAAGATGAATTTGCCACTGCTTTTACAAGTGCTGATGAAATATATATGACAGATATTTACAGTTCTGGTGAAGATCCGATTGCAGGTATCGATGGACGTACTATTCCTGATGCTGTTGAAGCTGCTACACATAAGGTTGTACATTATGTACCATCTGTTGATGACATACCGGCTGTATTGTCAAAAATTGTGCGACCTAATGATCTGGTTATCACAATGGGTGCCGGTTCTATTAATCAATATGGACCTAAATTATTAGCTATATTGGAGGAAGGCTTACAATGAAAGATAGAAAAATAATCGTATTGATGGGTGGTCCTTCCAAAGAGGCTGAAGTATCTCGCCGTACTGGCGCTGCTATTGCAGAAGCACTCGAAAGTAAAGGGTATAATGCCCAAACATTAGAACTTAATCCTCGTACTGTTTTAAGAGACATTGAATCCTTAGGTGGAGAGATTGTATTTAATGCAATTCACGGTCGTTATGGTGAAGATGGTGCATTACAAGGCTTACTTGAAATGGCAGAAATTCCATATACTGGATCGGGCATCATGGCTCATGCGGTAGGAATGAATAAAAAAGTAAGCAAAGATGTTTTCAAAGGGGCTAATATTCCAACAGCTACTTCTGAATCCTTTAATGGTAATTTAGAATCTGCAGAAGCTATTATAGGACATATTCGTAAACAGTTTACGATTCCTGTAGTGGTGAAATCTGCTACTCAAGGCTCTAGTATTGGCGTTACCATCGTTCGTGATGAGGCACAATTGGAGGCTGCTGTTACAGAAGCGCTAAAATATGATCCGATTCTTGTAGTAGAGCAATTTCTTGATGGTCGCGAATTTACAGTATCCGTTCTTGACGGTAAGGCATTGTCAGTAATTGAAATCCGTCCACATTCTGGGGAGTATGACTATACTAGTAAATATACTGTAGGTGCTACAGAATATTTAGTACCTGCGCCTATTAGTGAAGAAATGACTGCTGAGATGCAACGCATAGGGGAACTTGTGTATCGCGAAGTACAAGGCAGTGGGGTTATTCGTGTTGATATTATGACAGATCATGTAGATAATATGTATGTTCTAGAATACAATACTGTGCCAGGTATGACGGCAACGTCTTTAGTACCAAAGGCAGCTAAAGAAATGGGAATTGACTTTCCAACATTATGTGAAAAGATTCTATTAACAGCTAGTATAGGGAAATTTTAAAGGCTGAATAGAATATAAGGAGTTATCTATGGATGATAAGCAATACCATCCATCCAACTCTGGGGAGATGCAGTCTTCTACACCTGTTCAAGATGAACGGGCTGTATTTAGAAAACGAGTATTAAAAATCGGTGGTGCAGTTACTCTCGTGTTGGTGGGATTGTTTACACTACCTATTCCTTTTGGATCCTTAAAAATTGTAGGATCGGATAAGGTAACTGTACAAGATGTAATGGTAGCAGGGGATATTCATGAACCTGTAAATATATTGCAAATTAGTACAGAGAAATTAAAAAATAGATTGGCGAAAGACTTACGGGTTGAAGAGGCTCAAATTAGTTATCAATTGCCATTTACAATGGTCGTACGTGTCATAGAACGCAAAGCTGTTGCAGTTGTACCAGCTCAGTTTGGCTATCTAACACTTGATAGTAAAGGTCAAGTAATTGCATCAGAGCCTGCTATACAAGATACGTCGGTACCAATGATATCAGGAGTTAAGGCGGGAAATATTTTATTAGGTGATACCGTTGTGGATAAACCTATTTTAGCGGCTCTTGAATACTTGAACTCTCTTGATGAAAGCACTTTTAAAAATATTGCAGAGGTCAATATAGGAGACCCTGATGCAATAATGGCGTATACCGTATCGGGGGTGCAAATTCGATTAGGAGATAGTAAAGACTTACCTAAAAAAGCCGAGTTAACTCAGTCTATGTTACAAGATATTAAGACAACACATAGCAATGTACAATATATAGATGTTAATGTTTCATCGCCATACATAAAAACTGATGTAATACCGGAAGTTAAAAAGCATCAGACAGGAACAAAGACTACAGAAAATTCATCTACTAAGAAGGATGATACAAAACAAGATAAACAAGGTCATGTTGAAGATAAAAGGTAGATGATTGTCGTGAGACACGAACGGTGGGCAATAGCCTTAGTCAGTTGTATATTGGGTTTCATGGTTGTCACCCAATATAAGATGACTCAAGATAATATAGAAGAAAATATCCGTTTACAACGAGCTGGTGATTTAGCCGTACAATTGCGAGAGGCTCAAAGTGAACGTGATGCATTGTTAAAACAAATAGAAGAGCTTAAACAGTCTGGTGCCACTGGCAATGTTAAAGCAGATGAACAGTTGATGATGAAAGCAGCTTTAACTAATGTTAAAGGTACGGGTGTTAGTGTATTAATTGAGGATAGCTTAAAGCCAATTCAAAGTGGTGAAAATCCTAATTTATATGTAATTCATGATGAAGATATTTTACGTATTGTTAATGAATTGCGAGCTGGTGGGGCTGAGGCGATAGCTATCAATGACCAACGTCTCATAGGGACTTCTGAAATACGATGCTCTGGTCCGACTATTACTGTGAATGGTAAGGTTTTTGGGGCTCCTTTTACAGTTAAAGCGATTGGTGATCCAAAAACACTAAATTCTGCGCTCACCATGCGAGGCGGTGTGGTGGATTCCTTGAAACACTGGGGCATAAAGGTAACCATAAAGGAAGAAAATGAATTAGCTATTCCAGCTTTTACAGGAACCTTTAGAGAAGAGCATATAAAGCCTAATGAAACAGGAGGTAAAGAATGAATATTTATATCTTTGCCATTATTGGTTTAATTGTAGGCGCTACATTAGGGTGGCTTTCACCATTTCATATACCTATAAGTTATGCGAACTACACATCAGTTGCTGTTCTGGCTGCACTAGATGCTGTATTTGGTGGTAGCCGTGCTGCATTGGAACGAACCTTTGATCTTAGTAATTTTGTGCTTGGGTTCTTTTCAAATGTTGTGTTAGCTGTTATTCTTGTATATGTAGGTGACCTCATAGGAATTAACCTATATTACGTAGCTCTTATTGGCTTTGGATTGCATGTATTTATTAATGTAGGCGCTATACGAAAGATTATTATGACTAAGCGATTCTAATAAATCACATTCTATATAGTGGAAAGTTTTTAAATTTTAGTGTAAAATAAATGTAATTGTTATAAGATTGTCAGTATATAAATCGATACATTGGGACGTATATTGATACGATAGATAACGATAAGAGGAGGAAGTTCAATGTCTGATTTTGCAAATATTAAAGTTATCGGTGTTGGTGGCGGCGGTAATAACGCTGTTAATCGCATGGTAGATAGCGATCTTAAAGGTGTTCAATTTTTATCCGCTAATACTGAAAGCCAAGTGCTTGAATTATCTAAAGCGGATGTAACGATTCAAATTGGCGAGAAGGTTACAAAAGGTCTTGGTGCAGGCGCAAATCCACAAATCGGTGAAGAGGCTGCTCAAGAAAGCCGCGAAGAAATTATAAAAGCTCTTGAAGGTGCTGATATGGTATTCGTAACTGCTGGTATGGGTGGTGGTACTGGTACAGGTGCTGCTCCTATCGTTGCAGAATGTGCTAAAGAAATCGGTGCATTGACAGTCGGCGTCGTTACTAAACCGTTCGCATTTGAAGGTAAACGCCGTCGTGCACAAGCGGAAAAAGGCATTGAATTCTTGACTCAAAAAGTAGATACTATTATCGTTATTCCTAATGATAAATTGTTGCAAGTTGTAGATAAAAAATGTTCCTTAAGCGATGCATTCCGTACAGCTGATGATGTACTTCGCCAAGGTATCAAGGGCATTTCAGACTTGATTCAAGTTCCTGGCTTGATCAATCTTGACTTTGCAGATGTTAAAACTATCATGACTGAACAAGGCGAAGCATTGATGGGGATTGGCGTTGGCGAAGGTGAAAACCGCGCTGCTGACGCAGCTAAAATGGCTATTAATAGCCCATTGTTGGAAACATCTATCGATGGTGCAAAAGGCATCTTACTCAATATTTCCGGTAGTGCTAACTTAAGCTTGTTTGAAATTAATGAAGCTGCCGAAATTATTTCTGAAGCGGCGGATCCTGATGCAAATATTATCTTCGGTTCCGTTATCGATGAAAGCTTAGGCGATACAGTTCAAATTACTGTTGTGGCAACTGGTTTTAATTCAAATACTAAGAATGTACCTGAATTCGGTAAAACAACAACTACATCCCGTCCGGCATCCACTACAAATACTAACAGTGGTATCCCTGATATCCCTGTATTCATGAAACGCTAATTTATAGATTGTATAATTACTATACCTATCGATTAGTAACTTATTAAGACATACCGTTGGTATGTGTATAGGAGGTAAAAATGAAGAAATTAGTATTATTAACTTTAGCAGCTACAGTTGTAGCCGGTAGTGCATTTGCTGCAGCTCCTGTAACGAAAATTAGTGATGGATCCACTAAGGTACAAGCTGATTATGCTTTTAAACAACACGTATCTAATGGTGGTGGCAATAGTAATGACGGTTTCGGTGTTTCTTTACAACACGACCTTTCCAATAAAGCCGCATTACAATACTCTTACGATAAATTAAATGCAAAAAATGGTGATATTAAAGATCATCAATTAGCATTGGTTTATAAAGTACATCCAAATGTAAATTTATATG
The DNA here is from genome assembly GCF_032550495.1 of Veillonella parvula. Classification (GTDB taxonomy): domain Bacteria; phylum Bacillota; class Negativicutes; order Veillonellales; family Veillonellaceae; genus Veillonella; species Veillonella parvula_G. The sequence goes on from NZ_JAWFZJ010000001.1 coordinate 264,357, forward strand.
GTGCAGGTACTGCGATTCGTACAAATGATACTGAACTTGGTTTCCAAGCTGGTGTTATCGGTCATGTACCTTTGACTAATAAAGTAAACGGCTTTGCTAAGGCTGGTTGGGGTAATGATATTAAGCAAACTTATCAAGTAGGTGCTCAATATGAAGTACGCCCTGATGTAGATTTGAATGTATACTATGGCTATGATAAATATAGTGTAGATAGCAATGATAAAACTGCAAAAGGTTTACACGCTGGTGTAGGCTATTCCTTCTAAGGATGATGATGACCACTCTTTTGAGTGGTCTTTTTTTATATATTTACTGTTTTATTGTATATTTGTTAATTATTTTTCCTAAATAAGGTACTTAATATATTCTATATATATTTAATAAGTGTTGAGTTACTAATAGTTAGTTAAATCTTCTATGTATACAATATATTTACTGAATATACGTTGTATATTTAAATTAGTTTAGGTATGATAAATATGTAATATTCATTTCAGATAGGATGGTGCTAGTTATGACAAGTGTTGCTGCAAAGCATGCAAAAGGAAAAAAATTAAAAGACGTGATCTTCGTAACTGCTGGCCAAGCTCAAGCCGATGCTAAAGAAAATGGCCGTGAGAATGTTGTAAATGGTACTTTGGGTGCTATTCATGATGAAGAGGGAAACTTAGTTTTTCTTAAGACCGTTAAAGAAGAATATTTGAGTCTTTCGGATTCTGAACATGTTGGTTATGCACCAATTGCGGGCATTCCAGATTTTTTGTGTGCTGCTGAAAAAGAATGTTTTGGTAATTTCCGCCCAGAAGGACATATTCGTAGCATTGCTACCGCAGGTGGCACTGGTGGCATTCATCATTTGATTCATAACTATACAGAGCCTGGTGATGAAGTATTAACAGCGGATTGGTACTGGGGTGCATACCGTGTTATTTGTAGTGATACTGGACGTACACTAGTTACGTATTCCTTATTTGATGAACATAATAACTTTAATCATGAAGCATTCCAAAATCGTGTAAACGAATTGGCGGCTAAACAAACAAATGTGGTTGTTATCTTTAATACACCTGGTAATAACCCAACCGGCTACTCTATTGAGGATAAAGATTGGGATTCTATCCTTAATTTCCTGAAGGATTTAGTTGCTATTGGTCGAAATAATGTGATTATTGGTATTGATGTAGCATATCTTGATTACTCTGGTGAAAAAGATGAGGTACGTGCGTTCTTCAATAAATTTAGTCATTTACCAAAAGAAATTCTCACCTGTGTGTGTTATAGCTTATCTAAAGGATTTACTATGTATGGTCAGCGTGTTGGTGCGATGATTGGGATCTCTGACGATGAAGAAATAGCTGATGAGTTTTTCGAAGTTAACAAATCTACAAGTCGTGCTACATGGTCCAATATTTGTCGTCCTGCAATGCGTGCAATGGCTAATATTGTGGCTGATTCAGCTAAGTTTAAGGAATATGAAGCTGAACGCAATTGCTATTATCAATTAATTCGCGATCGTGCTGATATCTTTAAACAAGAAGCAGCACAAGTGGGTCTTCCCATGTTACCTTACCGTGGTGGGTTCTTTATTACAATCCCTACAGACTCTGCAAATGCTATCTGTGAAGAGTTGAAGAAAGAGCATATCTATGTAATTGCATTAGCAAATGGTATTCGTATAGCTGCCTGTGGTATTCCTAAAAAGCAAATGACAGGACTCGCAGGAAAAATTTATACTGCTATGAAACGTCTTGGTAAATTATAATCGATAAGTAAAACTTATACTAAAAGCTGCTTGATCCATATATCAAGTGGCTTTTTTCTATACATATATCATTAAAACTAATTATTCTTAATATATAAAATCTTGTATAGTTAAAGGTAGCATATATGAAGTTTTTGTTTGTTGAGGTATTTTATGCAACATTATATACGGACAATGGGTATAACATTAGTTATATGTATTGGTATTTTTCTGGCCTCTCTCGTTATAGGTCGTTTTTTCATTCCTATAGATCAGGTAACTAATATTTTATTATCTAATTTTTTAGTATTACCCATTACTTGGGATGCATCTATGTACAATGTGGTTATGGAGATACGATTGCCCCGTGTATTAGGGGCTATTGCTGTAGGTATTGCATTAGCCGTTTCTGGTGCCGCCTACCAAGGGGTATTCCGTAACGATTTAGTATCTCCAGATTTATTAGGTGTATCACATGGCGCTAGTGTAGGTGCATGTATAGGCATACTATTACACTTTTCGTTATATGGCGTTGCCATACTAGCCTTTATGGGTGGTATTTTGGCGGTTTGTTTAACCTTGTTATTGCCTAAATTGATTCAGAATCAATCGCGTATCGTTCTAGTATTATGTGGTATTATCGTTTCTGGATTTATGGCTGCTATAATTGGTTTGCTTAAATATATTGCAGATCCTGATACAGAGTTACAAGATATTGTTTATTGGCAGTTGGGAAGCCTAGCAAAGGTTACGTGGGATAATTTACTTTATGTATTGCCTATTATTATCATAGGCACAATCGCAGTGTTAGCTTTAAGATGGAGACTTAATATTTTGTCTCTTTCTGATCAAGAGGCTCAAAGTTTGGGCGTTAATGTCAATCGAGAGCGACTAGTTATTATTGGAATCTCTACATTACTTACAGCTGCTGCTGTATGTCTTAGCGGCACTATTGGCTGGGTTGGTCTTGTTATACCACATTTATCTAGAATGTTAGTAGGTAATGATCATAAAAAATTAATTCCTGCTACGATTTTAGTGAGTGCTTCTTTTTTGATGATTGCTGATTTATTTGCTCGTTCCTTAACAACTGCAGAGATTCCACTTGGGATTTTATGTGGTTTTATTGGAACACCGTTCTTTGCATGGGTATTATATAAACAACGGAGGTACTTCTAATGGATTCATTTGAACTCGTCGTTGATTCTATATCATTTGCCTATGATAAGAACCAACCTAATATTTTTAGTGATTTATCCTTCTCTGTAAAAGCTGGTGATGCATTGGCGTTACTAGGTAGGAATGGGGTAGGCAAATCTACCTTATTAAGCTGTTTAATGTGCTTTAATCATGTTCAACAAGGACATATTTATTGTAGTGGTGTAGACTTAATGACTGCATCAATCAAGGAACGGGCCAAGCTAATTGCTTTTGTACCACAGATTATTGGGGCTGATATAGCTTATACGGTACGAGATTATATCTCCTTTGGTGCTACCTTGCGAATGGGCATGTTCTCATCTCCAGGTAAAGAGGAATTTGAAAAAACTGATTCTATTATGGACATGCTTGGTATTACGGCGTTAAAGGACAAACCATGCCGTGATTTAAGTGGTGGTCAACGGCAATTAGTTGCTATAGGTCGTGCCTTGTTACAAGATACACGCTTATTACTTATGGATGAGCCTACATCTGCTTTAGATATACGTAATCAGGTTATTGTTTTAGAAACAATTGATCAATTACGCGCCCAAGGATATGCTATTATTTTCACTACACATTTACCGGAACAGGCGTTGTTGTTAAATAGCCGTGTTGGTTTATGTCGTGGTGGAACTATAGATTTTTATGATTCTGTTAGTGATGTGACCTTAGAAGCGCTCGAGGAGATTTATAAGACTAAGCTAAGCTTATTCTATAGCGATACAGTTAATCGTACTGTATGTGTTATCCCTCAATTAGGTCAGAAAGGAATGTAAGTATGAAGCGTATTATTGTATTTTTATTAGCCCTTATGACGGCTCTATTCATGTTAGCTGGATGTGGCACAGAGAATGCATCACAAGGTAATCAATCTGCTACGCGTGTAGTAAAGGATATCGATGGAACAGATGTAACAATTCCTAAAGATATAACAAAGGTTGCCGATTTATGGCATGCCAATAATCAAGTTGTATTGATGCTTGGTGGTGCGGATAAATTAGTGTCTACCACAACTTCTGTTCAAGGCTTGCCTTGGTTCGCTCAAGTGTACCCACGCATTAAAGAAATTCCAGCACCTGTAAAAGGTACAGATGTACAAATGGAAGAAATTCAAAAATTGAAACCTCAAGTTGTATTAGCAAGCAATAAAAATCAAATTGAAATGGCACGTAATGCAGGGATTCCAGCAGTCCGTGTGAACTTCCAAGACTATGATGGGTTGCGTAAAGTTATTACTATTACAGCTGAAGTATTAGGTGATAAAGCTCCTGAAATGGCAAAACAATACCTTGCTTACTTAGATGACAAAATTAAATTTGCTGAAGATAGAACAAAAAGTATTGATGATGCTAACCGTCCATCCGTATTACATATTGTAGGTGGAGATAATCTATTAAAGGTTGATGGTGATAAGACTATTATCAATGAATGGATTCGTTACGCTGGCGGTAAAAATGCCATCACTACAAAAGGTCCTCAAATTACTGTAACAATGGAAGAAATCGTTAAAGCTAACCCTGATATTATCATTATTGGTGGTACACAATCACGCAAAGGTATTGAAGCGATTAAGAATGATCCACAATGGGCAAGCCTTAAAGCAGTACAAAACGGTCGTATTTACAGCAATCCTGTAGGTACTTTCAACTGGGATCGTTACAGTGCTGAGTCTGCATTACAAATCTTATGGGCAGGTCAAATCATACAACCTCAATTATTTAATGATATTGATTTAGTGAAAGAAACAAAATTATTCTATAAGACTTTCTTACACTATGATTTATCTGATGCTGAGGCACAACGTATTATTGCTGGAGAAGGACCTCAATAGAAATATTGATACTAGTCTAGTAATATATTTTATTTATTTAGAAGCGAAAATAGTAAAAATAAAAATCAAAAGCGTACGCATTAGGAAATATCCTTCATGCGTACGCTTTTGTAGTCTTAGTGAATATCTTTATGTTCTTTAATATCTTGGTCAGCTTCTTTAGCTAAATCTTCTAGAGCTCGTTTAGGAGCGGTTCTTTCACCTGTTTTTGGGTCTACAAATTCAACGCGGTCTAAGGTGCTTGTAATTTGACTACGAATGAAGCTTAAGTAAATTTCGTATAGTTCTTTTTTTTCTACTAATTCTTCTGGTGTTAATTCTTGACCAGATTTTTTCTTTGCAGCTAGTTCATTTATTCGATTTAATGTATCGTTAATATTACTCATATGCGCCTCCTGTATTCTATATTAGAATAGCATGTTTTATTATAACATAGAACTTAATGAATACGTATGGTAAGATATAAGTTGTACGCGTCTGTACTTTCACAGGTGAGAAAGGAGAACTGTATGCGTGTAACAAAAGCGATAAAGGCAGAGCAGTTGAAACTGTTACAAGAACATTATTTTGATGCAAAACCTGCCCTTGAGTATACAAATGAATTTGAATTATTAGTTGCTGTAGTTTTGTCTGCACAATGTACGGATGAACGGGTCAATATTGTTACGAAACGATTGTTCCCTAAACTTAATCATCCTGCAAAGATGCTTGAGATTGGGGTTGCGAAGTTAGAGACTCTTATTAAAGATTGCGGTCTTTATAAATCCAAGGCAAAAAACTTAATTGCTACTTGTCAGATTTTAGTTGAACAATATCATGGAGAGGTGCCTCGTGAGTTTGATCAACTCGTTGAATTGCCTGGTGTAGGGCGTAAAACAGCAAATGTTGTGGTATCCGTTTTATTTGGTACACCTGCCATTGCGGTAGATACACATGTATTCCGCGTGTCTAATCGATTAAAATTAGGTATTGCTAAGACGCCGGAAGAGATGGAACAAAAGTTACAAAAGGCAATCCCAAAAGAGGACTGGGCTGCTGCACACCACTGGTTAATCTATCATGGCCGTAGATTGTGTAAGGCTCGTAAGCCTTTGTGTAATGAATGTTTTTTAAATCATCTATGTCCTTCAGCCGGAAAGGTTTAATATGAAAGTAAATAACGAAGAATTTATTGCCCTTTGTGCTAATCATGGTATTAAGGGAATTGATATTGTAAATGAGTTAATGCGTTTTAAAGTGCTAGATCAATTGATTTCTAGTAATGCTAGCTCCCGTGAGTGGGGGGTAACGGCAGATGATTTATATGCGTTAGCAGAAAAATCCACAGTAGAATCCTTTGGTCCTGTACCATATGATTTGAATACATTCCAAGCTCTTTATGGACCATCCTTTAGAGTGGAATTGTTTGATTTTATTAGTGACACAGGTATTTTAGAAGGTCTAGATGTAGGAACTATTTGGGAAACTCCTGTTCGTGAAAGTATCGAAGCTCATAGTAAAACGGGAGAACTGGTTCTGTATGCTTATGTAGAAGAATATGCAGGCATGGTTGAAGAGATTCTTCAATCTTATGAAGATAAAAAAGTCGTTCTGTATACGGCATCTCCCGTGTGCTATAGCATTTTGACACGTTTATATCCGATGGCTCAAATCATTAATCAATGGCCTCATCGTAGCTATTTTGACCATATCTTTACAGGCACAGTTGGTATGTTCCAATCCTCTGAAGATATTGTAGAAGAGGTCGCTAACGGATTACATAACTTGGTTCCAGAAGGGACTGCTCAATTATTCTTACCTGCTACAATGGCACAAAATCAATTGGGCTTAAATAATATGGCGTTGCAATTTTTCTTGAACCAAAAACGAGTAGAAGCTATACGAGAATGGACTCCATTAGGGGCTTATGAAATCGTATATGGTAAATACGATGTAAAAAAAATGCGTGTTGGTCTTCGTGAACGTGTAGGGGATGAGTGGAAAACAATTAATTATATTCCATTACCTCATGGCGTATTTGCGCAATTGCCAGTATTTACGGTATTAAATTATGGCTTGTCCTTGCGCTCTATTTTGTTGCCCGGCGGTCAAACGGACGTAGCCTTAGGTCAAGATGGTATTTATTGCATTGATAGCCGTGTATCTGAATTAGGTCGCACTGCTCTTATTGAAAGTGGAGCTTATTTTCTTACTTTTAAACGTCATACTGATCATATTGATGTAGATATTACGACAGAAGCGCCTGTAGATGATATGTACTGGATGTTCCCAGATGCTGAATTAGCATATATGTGGTATGCCTATTTCTGCAGCACTACGGGTCAAACATTGATTCAAGAAATCTCCATGCTCGTTCAAACAGCTGAATCCTTTGGCTATATGCTTAGTAGCGTACGTCGTCGCGTATTAGATGTAAAGAATGAAGCCCAACTAATTAAATCTGTACAGGCTGCTGACGAGGCATATATCAAGGCTGTTACGGAGGCTACAAGGAGTTGGAAAGAGACCGTAGATTCATTAGGTGCACAAGTTATGCCACCTACAGCTTCTATTGATATTGAAGATTATAGTGACTATAAAAAAGAATTGTAAATCATATAATTTTGGTTTAAAATATATCGTATCCTAAAAAATATAAACTACTAAATATAGTAGATACGAAACATAGCATATGAATATGTAAGAAAGGAGGACCTATGGCAGTTATTAATTTTGAAATCTTCAAGGTTATTGGTACTTTGTCTGAAGATAAAGATGGTTGGAAAAAACAATTAACATGTACTAGTTGGGGAAAATACAATCCTAAGTTTGATCTTCGTGCTTGGGATAGTGAATATACAAGCATGAAAAAAGGTATTACCCTTTCTTTAGAGGAGCTCATTGCATTGCGTGACATCCTCAACGAAAGTGACTTGGAAGCTATTTTAGCTGAGGCTATTGAAGAAAAGCAAGCGTCCAAGGAATAGTATTGGTTACTTGCATTTGTGTAGGTGTCATGCTATAATCTATAAGAATAATATTGATTGCTGGAAAGAGGTGTATAGAATGAAACAAGGTATTCATCCAGACTATAAAGAAGCTACAGTAACTTGCGGTTGTGGCAACACATTCAAAACTGGCTCTGTAAAAGAAGACCTTCGTGTAGACGTTTGCTCCAAATGCCATCCGTTCTTCACTGGTCAACAACGTGCGGCTCAAGCTCGTGGTCGTATTGAACAATTTAACAAACGTTACGGCAAATAATTTGTTTTGTAATGTAACATGTATTGGCAGGGCTGTTGGCTCTGCCTATATTTGTTTATGAGAGGAGATCTTGTGAACAGAGAACGTATAAAAAAGTTTGTCGGAGGACAGGCTGTGATTGAAGGTGTCATGATGAGAGGCCCTGGTTATACGGCAACTGCCGTACGTGAGCCTGCGGGAACTATTGTAGTTCAAAAAGAAGCTACAAAGTCCATTGCTGACACATATCCAATATTGAAAAAACCATTTCTTCGTGGCTGTGTAGCTCTCTATGAATCTCTAGTGATAGGCATGAAGGCTTTATCCTTCTCTGCTAAGGCTGCTGGCGATGAAGAGGAAGAAATGTCTAATAGTGAAATCGCCATTACCATGGTCATTTCTACACTGTTTGCGATAGCTGTGTTTTTGGCATTGCCTACATTTATCGTAAAATTCATTCCTGGTGTACAGGATAATCATATAGTATTAAATCTCATTGAAGGTGTCATTCGTTTAGTACTTTTCTTACTTTATATTTGGGGGATTGGTCTTACGAAGGATATTCAACGAGTTTTCCAATATCATGGGGCAGAGCATAAAACGATTCATACTTATGAATTAGATTTGCCTTTAACTGTAGAAAATGTTCGCCAACAAAGTCGCTTGCATGCGCGATGTGGTACAAATTTCTTACTTATTGTTATGGTAGTTAGTATCTTTGTATTTGCTTTCTTGGGTTGGCCCAATTTGTTGGAACGTATCGTGAGCCGCGTACTCCTTATGCCTGTAGTAGCTGGTATTGCGTACGAGGTAATTCGTCTTGCTGGACGTAGCGATCATTCTTTTGTGAAAGCTCTTATTAAACCAGGTCTTGCGTTACAATATATGACAACGCGTGAACCAGAGGATGATCAAATTGAAGTTGCTATACGAGCTTTAGAAGAGGTCCGTCCGCCTGAGAGTGACGCATATGAAGAGGAATAAACATGTTAGTTGATAAATTACAAGTTATTGAAGATAAATTTATGGATCTTGAGCAGCGCATTAGTGACCCAGAGGTCATTGCTCGCCAAGATGAATGGCGTAAATTGACCCGTCAACATGCTCAATTATCTGAAACCGTTGAAACGTTCCGTACTTATAAAAAAGTTTTATCTGGTATTGATGAAGCTATGGAAGTTATTGAAGATAAATCCATGGACGAAGAATTCCGAGAAATGGCTCAAGAGGAATTGAAAGACTTAAAACCTCAAAAAGAGGAATTGGAAGAAAAGTTGCAAGTTCTATTATTACCTAAGGATCCTAATGATGATAAAAATATTATCATCGAAATTCGCGGGGGCGCTGGCGGTGATGAAGCTGCATTATTTGCAGGCGACTTGTTCCGCATGTACACAAAATATGCGGAAAGCCAAGGCTGGCGTTGTGAGATTATCGATGCTAATGAACCAGAGCTTGGTGGCTTTAAAGAGGTTATTTTCTCTGTGGATGGTGAAAATGTATACTCTAAGATGAAATTTGAATCTGGTGTACATCGTGTACAACGTGTACCGGCTACAGAAACACAAGGCCGTGTACATACATCTACCGTTACAGTAGCCGTATTGCCAGAGATGGAAGATGTTGATATTGAAGTTAATGAAAAAGATTTAAAAATTGATACATATCGTGCGAGTGGTGCCGGTGGTCAGCATATCAATAAAACTGAGTCTGCTGTTCGTATTACACACTTACCATCTGGTATCGTTGTAGCGTGTCAAGATCAACGATCTCAATTACAAAACCGTGAAAAAGCTATGCGTGTATTACGTGCTAAGTTACAGGATCAAGCTGAACAAGAGGCCATTTCTAGTATGGCTGCAGATCGTAAGAGTCAAGTCGGTACAGGTGATCGTAGTGAACGTATTCGCACCTATAATTACCCACAAGGACGCGTCACAGATCATCGTATTAATTTAACATTATATAAATTAGATGCTATTTTAAATGGCGATCTTGATGAAATTATTCAAGCCTTAAATGCTGCAGACCAAGCGGCAAAAATGCAGGAGGCCAATACAAATGCATAAGGAGATTTGGACAATCGGTCGTATTCTCCAGTGGACAGAGCAGTACTTTCAAAGCAAGGAGATGGATACACCTCGACTTGATGGGGAAGTACTGCTTTCTCACGTTTTAGGTAAAGATCGGATTTATCTATATACCCATTATGACCAACCGCTTATTCAAGATGAACTCGATGCCTTTAGACCTCTCGTTCAACAACGAGCTAAGGGACATTGTGTAGCGGCTATCATTGGGGAAAAGGACTTTATGGGGTTGACCTTTAAGGTGAATGATAAGGTATTAATTCCACGACCTGATACGGAAACCTTGATTGAGCATGTACTAGGTACTTATCCAAAAGATAGTAATGTGCGTATTCTTGATGTATGTACAGGCCCTGGGACAATATTATTAAGTCTATTACATTATTTGCCAAATGCTAGTGGTGTTGGTTTAGATATCTCCACAGATGCTTTACCGGTGGCACGCGAAAATGGTGAGTCCTTTAATTTATCTGACCGAGTACAATTTATGGAATCAGATATGTTCCACACTTTATATGGAAAAAAAGAGAAATTTGATCTTATTGTTTCTAATCCGCCATACATTCGAACTGGTGATTTAAAGATGTTGTCTCCAGATGTGTTAAATGAGCCTCATATTGCATTATTTGGTGGAGAGGATGGACTTCAATTTTATCGAATCTTAGCTAAAGAATGTAGAAATTATTTAAACGCTAATGGCCGTGTGGCGTTTGAAGTAGGCTTTGACCAAGCAAAAGAGGTAGGTGCTTTATTGCAAGAAACAGGTCAATATTCGAATATTCAATTTATAGCTGACCTCGGTGGTCATAACCGGGTAGTGACAGCTGTATATGAGGGCTAATATGGATACTAAAATCATTACAAATCCATCAGAACAAGATATAGATACGTTAGCCCGTGCTTTGCGCAATGGTGAATTGGTGTCTATTCCTACAGAAACTGTATATGGATTAGGTGCAAATGGTCTAGATCCAGAGGCGATGGATAAAATCTATGCTGCCAAAGGACGGCCTTCTGATAATCCACTTATTTTGCATGTTCCTAATAGTGAAAGCATAAAACCTTTGGTAACAGAAATTTCTGCTACGGCGCAAGCCTTAATGGATACATTCTGGCCAGGGCCATTAACGATTACATTGCCTAAATCTGATTTAGTGCCAGATCGTGCAACAGGTGGTTTATCTCGTGTGGCGCTTCGGTGTCCTGATCATGAGGCATGTCGAGTATTATTAGAGCGTGCAGGCATACCTATAGCGGCACCTAGTGCCAATATTTCAGGGCGCCCAAGTCCAACTACTGCAGAAGATGTATATAATGATATGAATGGTCGCATTTCCTATATCTTAGATGCTGGTCCATGTACGATTGGTGTAGAGTCTACTGTTGTAGAAGTCCATGATGATAAGGTCATTATATTAAGACCTGGTGGAATTACAAAAGCACAGCTTGAACGTGTGGTGTCTACTGTTGAGTATGATACTGCGTTAGTTAATGCAACCACTATACCAAAGGCTCCTGGCATGAAGTATACGCATTATGCGCCTGATGCACCTATGACGGTTGTTGTAGGTAGTCCAGAAGGTGTAGCACACACTTTCAAAGAGCTTTCAGAAGGCATAGAAGGTCCCATAGGGTGTTTGGTAAGTCAAGAAACGTATAACTTGATTAAAGAGGATGGACGATTTATGTGCCATTGTTTTGGCCATCATGGAGATGCGTTAGCATTGGGGCACGACTTTTATAAAAGTCTATTACATTTTAATGAAAATCATGTTACGCTAATCCTAGCAGAAGGTGTTGATGATGATGGTTTCGGTGTTGCCATTATGAATCGAATGGAAAAAGCATCGAGTCATCATATCATTTATAAGTAAATTTAATAGCATAAAGATGTCCACTGATAATAGAAAAATGTCTTTACATATTGGATAGATTTGCTATAATGTATAAAGTAATCACAAAATGTGATTGAGTAAGGATGTTATTATGAATATTTTATTTGTATGTACCGGTAACACTTGCCGCAGCCCTATGGCTGAAGGTATTACACGGGCCCTTGCAGCGGAGAAACATAAGGATGTTACAACTGTATCGGCTGGTTTATTTGCCGCTTATGGAGCAAAACCAACTGAACAAGCCGTAGTAGCTGTCCGTTCCATTACAGATATTTCCAACCATGAATCGAGACCCTTAACGATGGAACTCGTAAATGCAGCAGATCTTATTCTTGGTATGACGAAAGATCACAAATCTGTACTACTTCGCCAATTCCCCTTTGAGGAAGGTAAAATTAAAACGATTTCCGAGTGGGGTGGTCAAGATGGTGATGTTACGGACCCATATGGATCTGATCAAACCGTATATAACGAATGTGCGGAACAGATTTATCACTTAATAGTGGAAGGCCTTAAATCAGCGCCTGAGAAAGCATAGGAGATGAAATTATGAAAGTTGCAATCGGTTGTGATCATGGCGGATTACATTTAAAAGCATCCGTTAAGGAATTATTAAATGCGTTGGGACATGAAGTAGAGGATTTTGGCTGTCATACAGCTGAGTCTTGCGACTATCCTGATATTGCAGTACCTGTAGCAAATGCAGTTGTATCTGGTCAAGCAGATCGCGGTATTTTGATTTGTGGTACGGGTATCGGTATCGGTATTGCAGCAAATAAGATAGCGGGCATTCGCGCTGCTCTTTGTCATGATACATTTTCTGCTCACGCATGTCGTGAACATAATGATGCGAACATCCTTACTATGGGTGAACGCGTTATTGGACCAGGCCTTGCTAACGATATTGTAACCATTTTTATGGAAACTGAGTTTGAAGGTGGACGTCATGCACGTCGTGTAGAGAAAATAAAAGCATTAGAGAAATAATACATCATTACTTTATAGATAGTTGTTCTATATGAGGAGGATACTCATGAGTTTCTTAGAAAAACAAGACCCTAATATTCAAGCTGTTATCAACCAAGAGTTAGCACGCCAACGCGATAAATTAGAAATGATTGCTTCTGAAAATTTTGTTTCTCAAGCTGTAATGGAAGCTCAAGGTAGCGTATTGACTAACAAATATGCAGAAGGGTATCCTGGCAAACGCTATTATGGCGGTTGTGAAAATGTTGATGTTATTGAAACATTGGCTATCGAACGTGCAAAACGCCTGTTCGGTGCAGAACATGCTAATGTACAACCTCACTCTGGTTCTCAAGCAAACTTTGGCGTGTATTTCGCATTATTACAACCAGGTGATACTATTGTGGGTATGAACTTGTCCCACGGCGGTCATTTGACTCATGGTTCTCCAGTTAACGTATCTGGTACATATTTCAATGTAGTACCTTATGGTGTAGATGCTGAAACACAACAAATCGACTACGATGAGTTCCGTAAAATTGTATTAGAAGCAAAACCTAAGTTGATTATCGCTGGTGGTAGTGCTTATAGCCGTCAAATCGACTTTAAGAAAATGGCTGAAGTGGCACACGAAGTAGATGCTATTTTCATGGTAGATATGGCTCACTTTGCTGGACTTGTAGCAGCTGGTTTACATCCAAACCCTGTGGAATATGCAGATATCGTTACTACAACAACTCATAAAACATTGCGTGGCCCTCGTGGTGGTATGATTCTTTGCAAAGAAAAGTATGCTAAAGCAATCGATAAAGCTATCTTCCCTGGCATCCAAGGTGGTCCTTTGATGCATGTTATCGCTGCTAAAGCTGTAGCATTTGGTGAAGCTTTACAACCTGAGTTCAAAGTATATGCACAACAAGTCATCGACAATGCAAAAGCGCTGGCTGCAGCATTACAAGAAAAGGGCTTAACAATTGTTTCTGGCGGTACAGATACTCATGTTATGCTTGTAGATGTTCGTAATACTGGTTTAACTGGTAAAGAAGCTGAACACTTACTCGATGAAGTAGGTATTACATGTAATAAAAATACAATTCCATTTGATCCAGCTAGCCCATTTGTAACAAGTGGTATTCGCCTTGGTACGCCAGCTCTTACAACACGTGGTTTGCAAGTGAAAGATATGGAAGAAATTGCCGATATTATTGCAGTGGTTCTTAAAAATCCTGAGGATAAATCGCTCCATGAAGAAGCTAGTAAACGTGTTGCTGCACTTTGTGAAGCGTATCCATTGTACTAATCGATTGTATTAATATTAAATATATATTTATAGTCCTATAAGTTTATAGGTAGTGTAAAAGGGGTGTGCCATCGGCACATCCCTTTCAATATTTTTATGGCATGATTTTCTAATCTGTGATAGAGTAAATATGATAGTTAATCGCTAGAATGGGATATGTATATTGTTTTATAGGAGGACAGTCATGAAAGTTAATGTTATGACACATCCATTGATTCAACACAAAGTTACATTGATGCGTGACGTACAAACAGGCTCTAAAGATTTCAGAGAACTACTTGATGAAATTACTATGTTGATGGGGTATGAAATTACACGCAACTTACCACTTGAGGATGTGGAGGTAGAAACACCACTAACTAAAATGACTGGCAAACGAATTGCAGGTAAAAAACTGGGTATTATTCCAATTCTTCGCGCTGGTCTAGGTATGGTAAATGGTATGCTTAGTTTAATTCCAACTGCAAAAGTTGGTCATATTGGTTTGTACCGTGATCCTGAAACTTTGAAACCAGTAGAATACTACTGTAAACTACCATCTGACGTAGGAGAACGCGACTTCATCGTAACTGATCCAATGCTTGCTACTGGTGGTAGTGCAGCTGCAGCGATTACATTGCTAAAAGAAAAAGGTGCTAAACATATTAAATTAATGTGCTTAGTAGCTGCTCCTGAAGGGGTAGAAGCAGTAAATAAAGAACATCCAGATGTTCCTATTTATGTAGCAGCACTTGATGAAAAGCTTAATGATCATGGTTACATCTTGCCTGGCTTAGGGGATGCAGGTGACCGTATCTTCGGTACAAAATAAAATACAATAAAACGACATATTAGAATATAATAAGGGGACATGACGACATATTATTAGATTTGAAATAATAACAAATTATCTAAGGCGTATGTCGTTTTCTCTTATTTAGGGTTGAATAAAAATTACATAAGGTATACAATACAAGTGTAAAAGTATTTTTTTATTTTAGGTGGGACGGATTTTGTTCACATGGGACGAAAAACGATTCATGTAATCCCAACGGGTAAAGGAGGGACCCGATGAACGAATTTCTAATGATATGTGAACGTATTGTTCCTGAAATTGTTAGCGTATTGAAGGAGCGATACAAAATACTAAACCACCTTGTTTATGAAGAGCCTATAGGCCGTAGAACATTAGCTACCGCAACGGATCTTCCAGAGCGAACCGTAAGAAGTCATATTGAGTTAATGCGTGCTAATGGTCTTGTAGACATTTATAAACCAGGGATTTTTCTCACTGATGAGGGACATGCAATTGTTCCAAAGTTACGAAATTTTTTAAATGAGCTAGATCGTATTAACGAGCTAGAACATCGATTGACTGAAGCACTTCATATCGATAGAGTTGTTATTACACCTACAGAAGGAACCTTGATGGTTAAAAAGTTAGGCTTTACAGCGGCAAAGTTATTGCAAGACCTATTGAAACCTAATGCAGTAGTAGCCATCAGTGGCGGTAGCACCATGGCAGCAATAGCTGAAGAAATGCCTATCTTACCTTTCAATCCTACTGTGGTACCAGCCCGTGGTGGCGTTGGTGAAGTAGTGGAATACCAAGCTAATGTAATTGCTTCGGTGCTTGCTGAACGACTAAGTGGTTCCTATAAGATGCTCCATTTACCTGATGGACTTTCACAAGACTCATTACATATGCTCATGACTTGTGAACCACAAATTAAAGAAATTGGAGACCTCATTAGTAGGACTGACGTACTATTATTTGGTATTGGTACTGCAATGCGCATGGCGGATCAGCGCCATATTGCCGATGATGTGCGTAAGCAGTTGGTAGATAATCATGCGGTAGGTGAAGCACTTGGCCAATATTGTGACATTGAGGGTAAGTTAATTTATTCTACTAATAATATTGGTTTATCACTTCCCGATGTAGTAAAGGTTCCCAATGTTATTGCTGTAGCTGGCGGACAAGAAAAAGCGAGCGCTATTATAGGTGTGATGCGAGCTTGCCAGAAAGGGATACTTATCATTGATGAGCAAGCAGCCGAAGGTATGCGTCAATTGTTACAAATTTCTGCCTTATAGGCGAATTAGTAGTTATAAATTTTAGTTTGAATTTGGTTAGAATTTTTGTTATTAGGAGGATCTAACAATGGCAGTAAAAGTTGGTATTAACGGATTTGGTCGTATTGGTAAATGTGTAGTTCGCGCAGCGATTAATAATCCTGATGTGGATGTAGTGGCAATTAATGCAACTGGTGATAATGAAGGTACTGCATTATTGTTAAAATACGATTCCGTACACGGTACAATTCCTAATGAAGTAACATTTGATGAAGAAAATATCTACGTTGATGGTAAAAAAATTCGCGTATTCCATGACCGCGATGCTTCTAAATTGCCTTGGTCTGAAGAAGGCGTTGAAATTGTTATGGAATGTACTGGTAAATACCGTGATGCAGAGGAAGCAAAGGTTCATTTGAATCAACCTACTGTTAAAAAAGTATTGATTTCTGCACCTGGTAAAAACGAAGATTTAACAATGGTTATGGGTGTTAACCAAGATATGTATGATCCTGCAAAACACCACATCATCTCCAATGCATCTTGTACAACAAACTGCTTGGCTCCATTTGCTAAAGTTTTATGCGATGAATTCGGTATCAAACGCGGTATGATGACTACAATTCATTCCTATACAAATGACCAAAAAATTCTTGATGCACGTCATAAAGACCCTCGTCGTGCTCGTGCAGCAGCAATGTCTATCATTCCTACAACAACTGGTGCAGCAAAAGCGGTTGCTAAAGTATTGCCACAATTAAAAGGTAAATTAGATGGCTTTGCATTGCGCGTTCCTACTCCAGATGTATCTGCTACAGATCTTGTTTGCGAACTTGAAAAACCTGCTACTAAAGAAGAAATCAACGAAGCATTCCGTAAAGCAGCAGCTGGCGAATTAAAAGGTATCTTAGGTGTATCTGATGTGCCATTGGTATCTTGCGATTTCAGCTCTGACCCACGTAGCTCTATTGTTGACGCTGATTTAACAATGGTTATGGATGGTAACATGGTAAAAGTTGTTTCTTGGTATGATAACGAATGGGGCTACTCCGAACGTCTTATCGATATGGCAGCATTCGTAGCAAGCAAAGGCTTATAATCGGGAGGCTTTGATGAAACTAACAATCGATGGTTTACAAGTAGACAACAAAACAGTATTTGTTCGTGTTGATTTTAATGTTCCTATGAAAGATGGTGTCATCACTGATGACACTCGTATTCGTAGTGCCTTACCTACTATCAATTATTTAATTGAAAAAGGGGCAAAGGTTATTCTTGCTTCTCACTTTGGTCGTCCAAAAGGGGAGCGTAAACCGGAAATGTCTTTAGCACCATGTGCAAAACATTTATCTGAGCTTATCAACAAGCCAGTAGCATTCGTAGATGACTGCATTGGCTCTAAGGTTGAAGAAGCTGTAAAAGCATTACAACCAGGCGATGTATTGATGCTTGAAAACTTACGTTACCATAACGAAGAAACTAAAAATGATCCTGAGTTTGCTAAACAATTGGCATCTCTTGCGGACGTAGCCATCAACGATGCATTCGGTGTATCTCACCGAAATGCAGCATCCGTAGTTGGTATTGCTGACTATATCCCTATGGCAGCAGGTTTCTTGCTCAAAAAAGAAATTGATGCATTAAGTGCAGCTGTAGTGCATCCAAAAACACCTATGGCAGCTATTATCGGCGGTGCTAAGGTAACAGATAAAATTTCTGTTATTTCAAACCTTTTGCCTAAAGTTGATGTCATGATTATCGGCGGTGGTATGGCAAATGCTTTCATTAAAGCACAAGGCTGCAACATTGGTAGCTCTTTATTTGAAGAAGGTCAAGAAGCTATTGCTACAGATCTTGTTATGGAAGCTCGCGTAGCAGGTGCTAAATTATTGACCCCTATCGATGCTGTAGTAGCTGATGCTTTCAGCAACGACGCTAACACTAAAATCGTTGATGTTGATCAAATCGAAGATGGCTGGATGATATTAGATATTGGGCCTAAAACCCGCGAACTTTATGTAGAAGCATTGGCGCCAATGAAGACTATTATTTGGAATGGTCCTATGGGCGTATTTGAAATGGAAAACTTTGCAGCTGGTACAAATGCAGTAGCGAAAGCTGTAGCTGAATCTGATGCGATGACTATCGTTGGTGGTGGCGACTCTGTAGCAGCCATTGAAAAAAGTGGTTTAGCAGATAAAATTAGCCACATCTCCACAGGTGGCGGTGCATCTTTAGAATTCTTAGAAGGCAAAATCCTACCGGGTATTGCTGCATTGTCCGAGGCATAATATGAGAAAACCCATTATTGCAGGGAATTGGAAAATGAATGGCACCATTGCATCTGGATCAATTCTGATCGAAGCGTTTAACAGCGTGTTACAAGATATGGAATTGTCCTGTGATGTAGTTGTATGTCCGCCTTTTACAGCTATCGAACGTGCTGTAGTATTGACGAAAAATACAGCTATTGAAGTAGGTGCACAAACTATGGATTATCATGATGCTGGTGCGTTTACTGGTGAGATTTCACCACTTATGCTTACAGAAGTAGGCGTTAATTATGTAATCATCGGTCACTCTGAGCGCCGTGAATATTATGGCGAAACAGATGAGACCGTTAATGCAAAAATTAAAAGTGCATTTCATCATAATTTGAATCCTATTGTCTGTGTTGGTGAAAGTTTAGAACATCGTGAAACGGGTCATACACTTGACTGGATTACGTCTCAACTAAAAGGGGCTTTGGCTGATATTCCGAAAGAACAAGTCAGTCAATTGATCATTGCGTACGAACCAATTTGGGCTATCGGTACGGGCAAGACAGCAACGGCTGATCAAGCTGAAGAGGTATGCAAAGAAATCCGCAATTACATTCAATCTTTATATGATAATGAAACTGCCGATGCAGTACGCATCCAGTATGGTGGTAGCGTTAAATCAGAAAATGCACTAGAAATCCTTGGAGAGCCTAATATTGACGGTGCTCTCGTAGGTGGTGCATCACTTGTGGTCGATGAATTTATTGATATTATTAAAGCTGCAAACCAAGTAAGCGCTTAATATGAGGTTACAAATGGCTAAATTAGAGGCTCCCGTAATGCTAGTCATCCTAGATGGCTTTGGCTTGGGGGATAAATCAGACACAACCAATGCTGTAGTACAGGCGAAGCCGCTCTGTTTTAATCGATTATGGGATACGTATCCACATACAACATTAGAAGCATCAGGGCTTGCGGTAGGCCTTCCAGAAGGTCAAATGGGAAATTCTGAAGTTGGCCATTTAAATCTTGGCTCTGGTCGCATAGTGTATCAAGATTTGACTCGTATTACTAAAGATGTCGAGTCTGGTGAGTTTTATAATCGCCCTGTTATGAAGGAACTATACGAAGTAGCTAAGAAGCAAAGCTTACATCTTATAGGTCTAGTTTCAGATGGTAATGTGCATTGTTCCTTAGATCATATTAAGGCAGTCATCAAGGGGGCTCATGATAATGGAATCGAGCATGTGTATGTCCATGCTTTGCTCGATGGTCGTGATGTAGCTCCACAATGTGCACAAGGCTATTTAAAGGACTTAGAAACGTATATGGCTGATCTCAATTGTGGTAAAATTGCTACAGTTAGTGGTCGCTATTATGCAATGGACCGCGATAATCGTTGGGACCGCGTTGAATTGGCATATAATGCCATTGTGCATGGTCAAGGTGAAATAGCTATATCTGCATGTGAAGCGGTGCAACAGTCTTATGATAAAGATGCGGCAGATGAGTTTGTACTTCCTACGGTGATTGATGCTGCAGGGACTATCAAAGATGGAGATGCGGTTATATTCTGTAACTTCCGCCCAGACCGTGGTCGTGAACTTACAAAGGCACTAGTGTTACCTGATTTTGATGGCTTTAAAAGGGAGCCACTATCTATATATATGGCAACTATGACAAAATACGAGGATGGTTTGCCCGTACATATTGTGTATGAAAAGGATACATTATCTGAAACATTAGGTGAAGTTCTAAGTGCAGGTGGTTATCGCCAATTGCGTATTGCGGAAACAGAAAAGTATGCTCATGTTACATATTTCTTTAATGGCGGTGAAGAGGAACCCTTTGAAGGAGAGGATCGCATTCTTGTAAAATCCCCTCAAGTGGCCACCTATGATTTACAACCAGAAATGAGTGCTTATGAAGTGACCGATAAGGTTGTACAAGCGATACAAGATGAAACATATGACATGATTATCTTGAATTTTGCAAATCCAGATATGGTTGGTCATACTGGTAGCTTTGAAGCTGCCGTTAAAGCGGTTCAAGCAGTAGATACTTGTTTAGGTCGTATCGTGGAGGCTATTCGTAGCAAGAAAGGTCATCTGTTAGTTACAGCAGATCATGGTAATGCAGAGCTTATGGTTAATCATGAAACAGGTAAGGTACATACGGCACATACAACGAACTTGGTTCCTTTAATTTTAATGAGCGACAGTTTAAAAACAGCTACATTAGAAGCTGGTAAATTATGTGACATTGCTCCTACATTATTAGACTTAGCTGGGATAAAACAACCAAAAGCTATGACAGGTCATAGCTTGGTACATAAAGCATAATATGGAGCTTTCACTATATTAGTAGTTAATTAGAGTTATAAGCCTATAAGGTTTAGCTCAATATATATAATGGCTGTCAGATGGCAGTTATTCCATTAGATTATATGAGGTGAAGAAATGGCAGTAATTGAACAAGTCATTGCAAGAGAGATTTTAGATTCCCGCGGTAATCCAACAGTTGAAGTTGAAGTATGTTTAGAAGATGGTACTATTGCTACAGTAGCAGTTCCATCTGGTGCTTCCACAGGTATGTTTGAAGCCGTAGAATTACGGGATGGAGATAAATCCCGTTATTCCGGTAAAGGTGTTTTAAAAGCTATCGATAATGTAAATGCTAAAATCGGTCCTGCACTTATCGGTTATGATGCGACAGAACAAGTGGCAATCGATAACTTAATGTTGCAATTGGATGGTACCGATAATAAATCTAACCTTGGTGCAAATGCAATCCTTGGTGTATCCATGGCAGTAGCTCGTGCTGCAGCTGAATCTTTGGACTTGCCATTATTTGTATACCTTGGTGGCTTTAATGCAAAAGAGTTGCCAGTTCCTATGATGAATATCTTGAACGGTGGCGCACATGCTGATAATAACGTAGACATTCAAGAATTTATGATCATGCCTGTAGGCGCTAAATCTTTTGCAGAAGCTCTTCGTAGCTGTGCAGAAGTATACCATACTTTGAAATCCGTACTTCACAATAAAGGTCTTAGTACTGCAGTAGGTGATGAAGGTGGTTTCGCACCTAACTTATCATCTAATGAAGAAGCATTAGAAGTAATCTGTGAAGCTATTAAAGCTGCTGGTTATGAACCAGGAAAAGATTTCAAATTGGCACTTGATTCTGCATCTTCTGAATTCTACGAAGGTGGTAAATATAACCTTGCTGGGGAAGGTAAAGTTAAAACAGCAGCTGAAATGGTAGATTTTTACGAATACCTAGTAGGCAAATATCCAATCATATCCATCGAAGATGGCCTTGCAGAAGAAGATTGGGAAGGCTGGAAATTGTTGACAGACCGCCTTGGTGACCGCGTACAACTTGTTGGTGATGATTTATTTGTAACTAACACAAAACGTTTGGCTCGTGGTATTGAGCTTGGTGTAGGTAATTCCATTCTTGTAAAAGTTAACCAAATCGGTACTCTCACTGAAGCTTTCGATGCTATGGAACTTGCTAAACGTGCTGGTTACACTTGCGTAGTATCTCACCGCTCTGGTGAAACTGAAGATACATTCATTGCTGATATTGCTGTAGCTGTAAATGCTGGTCAAATTAAGACTGGTGCACCGGCTCGTTCTGAACGTGTAGCAAAATATAATCAATTACTTCGCATTGAAGAAATGTTATACGAAACAGCTCAATATAAAGGTAATGACGTTTTTTATAACTTAAAATAAGATACGTTATATCTAATAGTCCAATAAGGGCGCCCTTTGGGGCGCCTTTTTTGTATGTCTAAAAAAAGAAAAGTTTTCGCTTCGTGGATTTTTAAAAATAAAAGAGGGATTTAGAGGCTGATGTCGAAACCTATAACGCCATACGCTAGTGTGAGGTAAAAACATACCGCAAGGTATTGGAGGTGACCATGTATGTAGACGTAACATTAGACGATATTATCTTGTATGCTTTAGAACACCATGTAAGTGATATCCACCTTGATCCCGTTGAAAGTGGTGCTCATGTTCGGTTGCGACAAGATGGACTGCTGCAACATTACATGACTGTATCATTTGAAGAAGCTGAACTCATTATCAACCGTATTAAGGTTTGTAGCTCTCTAGATATTAGCGAGAAGCGTTTACCACAAGATGGGCGTTGGTCTTGGAGTCATAAAAATAAGTCTGTAACGATGCGTGTATCTACATTGCCTAGCCTATACGGAGAAACCTTAGTATGTCGCCTTATGGGAAATGAAGGGAGTCATAAAGACTTAAAAGAATTAGGCATGCAGCCGGATATCTTTGAGCACATTGAACAATTATTAAAACGTCCTTATGGATTATTACTTATCTGTGGACCTACAGGCAGTGGTAAGACAGCTACTTTATATGCCATGCTTCGCATGTTAAATTTAGACGAAACTAAGCTTATCTGTCTTGAAGATCCTGTAGAAGCTGAAATCAAAGGGGCTATACAAATTGGTATTAATGAAAAGATTGGATTTACCTTTGCCAAAGGTCTTCGCTCTGTATTACGGCAAGATCCAGATACGATTATGATTGGTGAAATTAGGGATAAGGAGACCGCAGAGTTAGCCGTTAAGTCTGCTTTAACGGGGCATCGCGTATTATCTACTATACATACCAATACAGCTATAGGCGTTGTAACGCGACTCATGGATATGGGCGTAGAGCCGTACTTAATACGGGCTACTTTAATGGGGGCTATTGCACAACGGCTAGTACGAAAATTTGATGGTACATCATATCAGGGACGGACTGCTCTATTTGAATACTTAGAAATACCAGCTAATTCGGCTCATTGGGACGAATTGGAAACACATTTATTATTGTCATTAGAAGAGTCTGCTCGTAAGGCCGTATCTCAGCATGTTACATCTATAGAGGAGGTGCATCGTTGTGGACTCATGCTGTAAACGTGAAAGTTTAGAAACTATTGTAGAAAATGCAATACAACTATCATCAACAGATATTCATCTACAATGTGGTCAGCCTATCTATTTGCGACATGGTGATGGATTAAAGGCTACTTCATTTATGTGTACTACAGAATTAATCGAGGATATATTGCGCCGTTGCGGTATAGCATCCTATGAATGGCAGTCTCTTGATGAGGCTTGTTCCTGTTGTGGTGTGCGTATTCGTGTTCATCTATATCGAGCTAATCAGACCATATGTGGTACATTGCGATTACTTTGTCATCAGCAACTTAAGTTAGATGATAATAGTGAAGGTCAGTTATTACAAAAGCTATGTGAAGCACATGATGGTCTATTGCTTGTTTGTGGTCCTACAGGCAGTGGTAAAAGTTTTACCTTAGCTTGTTGTATTGATTATATAAATCAGACTATGGAGCGCCACATTATTACCTTAGAAGACCCTATCGAATTTGAGTTTGTACCTAAAAAGTCTTTAATACATCAACGACAATTAGGTGCTGATATTAATACTATGTCAGATGGTATTCGAGATGCTTTACGAGAGGATCCGGATGTCATTATGGTAGGCGAACTTCGAGATCGTGAAACCCTTGAAGCGGCACTTCATGCGGCAGAGACTGGTCACCTTGTAATGGCGACTATGCATACACAGCGTGCAGTGATGGCGGTTCACCGCATGATTTCTCTATTTCCTGGGGAGCAACAAGAAGAGATACGCAATCAAATATCTCAAGTGTTACGGGCCGTTATATGTCAGCGTTTACTTCGATGGAATAAAAAGTTCATTACTATTCGTGATATTTTGCTAAATACCCATGCAGTAGCAAATTTGATACGGACCCGTAAGGAACCACAAATCATATCTATTCAAGAAACGCAACTACCGATGAAAACATTAGAAATGGCTGTGCGAGATGTAAAGGCACAATATGGAGCCCAACAACAATTGCATACCTTGCTTGATCAACAATTATCGTAGGTGAGTATATGGAGGCTTATGAATATGTCGTAAAAAATAATCAAAATGAAACAGAAAAAGGTTTGATGTGGGGGGATTCAGAGCAAGAAATTGCAATACGGTTAAAACGAGATGGCTATAAAATTTATAGGATATCGTTGCAGAATGAAAAAAAGAAACATAAATGGAATCATACTATGGTGGTAGATGTGACTTATCAATTAGGTCTACTCATTGAATCTGGTGTTCCATTACGGCGTGCCTTACAGCTACTCTGCCAGGGAAAACGAGGACTACTCTATACAGCTTTATATGAATCTATAGAGCGTGGTCAGACTTTATCACAAGCCCTACGGCGTGAAGGATGTCCTCCTATTGCTTTGGCTTTACTAGAAAGTGGTGAAGCAGCGGGCACCTTGGGTGAGAGTTTACAATATATATCCCGTCACTACGATTGGGAGAGGCAGCTGAAACAAAAGGTTATGAGTGCTATTTCTTACCCTTTATTTCTTCTTCTGATGATGAATATATTTTTTCTAGTCACCATTTTGTTTATTATTCCTTCGTTTGAAAAGGTATTTACCACTATGCATATTACATTACCTTTGATGACGCGAGCTCTTTTTGCATTAGGACAAGGGTTAAAATCGCATCCTTTAATGGTAATAGCTATACATTGTGTTGTAATAGGTTCCTTAGCATTTGCTTATAAACAGCATAGTATAAAGTGTAAAGTACATCGTTGGCTTTGGCTGTTGGCTCACCGATACCAATGGAGTACTTGTGTGTATTATACAAGTATGTTAAAAGTTTGGGCTCTCTTACTAGATTCTGGTATTTCTATCATTCAAACCATGAATATTACACGCCCTTTGTGGGGGAATATATATGGTGTTGAATGTAGTAAACAGGTGGAAGCAAAGTTATTATCAGGACACTCACTGGAAGAAAGTTTGCGTACTGGTCAGATAGGAAATGCTTTTATATGGCAAATGGTCTCCATTGGAGAAGAGAGTGGTGAATTAGTAAAGATGTTAAACCACTGTGGCTGCTACTATGAATCTATACTTTCAAAATATATTGCCCGTTTAGAACGATTGTTGGAACCGATTTTACTAACCCTAATGGGAATCGGTGTAGCCGTATTAGTTGTATCTGTTATGTATCCCTTATTCACGTCCATTGCCAACTTAGGAGGGCAATAGACAATGTTATTACTTAACTATTAAAAGGAGAATATTATGAAGTCTGTTATGCATATGATTCATGGAGTGAATCATCGATTAGAAATGTGCGGTCAATGGGTCGTAGATCGATTACATATTTCTCGTGTTCGAGAAGGGTTTAAAAAATCGAGAAAAGGCGGATTTACTCTCGTTGAATTAATGGTTGTAGTAGCGGTTATCGCTATATTAGCGGCTATTGCAATGCCACAATTCTTATCTGCAGCGGATAAAGCTAGAAATGCTAAAGAAACAGCAGATATTCAAATTATAAAAAATGCCACTCAATTGTATATGATTGATAAGAATGTTGATACACCTCCAACAGTAGAAAATCTATATAAGGAAGGTTATCTTACTGAACATGTTAAGACTGCAAAAGGAAAAGAATACACTATTACTTATGAAGTTGTCAGTGGTGGGACTTCAAAATCTGTTGTTGTTAAAGCACCTAATGAGCCTTAATTAACTTGTATAGATTATGAATTATATACGTTAGTTATATGAAAGGACAAGGTATGAAAGGGACTAATTATGTAATAGGACTTTTGGTATATATAGCATCTATATTGTTACCTATTATAGTTTCATCAAAAACAATATCTTATACTCACATTGCTTTGTATGCTGTGTTTTCACTCATCATCATAGCAGGTGCTACCATCGATATGCATTACTATATATTGCCTGATGAAGGAGCATTGGCTCTTGTAATAGGTGGCATTATATATAGCTATATAAATGATCAATCTATGTTAGTAACCTTATTAAGTGTTATCAGCGTAGGTACTATTACATATGGACTTCGTTTGATTAGCCGTAAAGGCTTTGGTATAGGCGATATTAAATGGTTTTCTGCTATTGCAATATGGCTTACTCCATGGGAAATTATATGTTTCTTTTACGTAACTTTTTGTGTTGGTTCTCTCTATCTCTTACTCACCGGTTATCGTAATCGATATATCCCATTTGGTCCCTTTCTATGCTTTGGCGGATGGTGTGCCTTACATGGTGGTTCCTATATGGAGGTGCTTTATCAATGGTTAAGGTGCAACTTATAAATCGTCAGAGTGGATCTTTATTGGCGGAATGGATTATTACTATTGGTTTAATCTTATTGCTCATCTCCATTGCCTTACCTATTGTGACAACACCTAGTCGTTATACTTTAAATGGTGCTACGCAAGAGGTGGCGTATATGCTCAAGAAAGTTCAACTGTGGTCTATGTTAGGGCATAAATCTAATGGTAAAGGAAGAATGCTTTTTATTTTAAATAAGGATAGTTATACATTAGAGGAAGATGTTAATCATCATACGGTAAACATATTATTACCGCAAAATATTGAGAACGAACGGTCTATGACAATTATTTCTTTTTCGGCCTTAGGCTTACCTTATGATGGGACAGAAATTATTTTGAAAGATCGTGAAAGTGGTGAGAAAAATCGTATATGGATATCTGTACAAACAGGGCGAATTAGGTGGGAAGAAGTGCACTGAAGGATTTATGTATGGTGATGCCTTAATATCAGCTGCTATAATCATGCTCATTTTACCTATTGTATTATCTATATTTTGGATGGCTACTCTTACGGTATATAAGGCGTATTATTGGGATCATATATTGCAAGATACCATAACGTATTTAGAAAAGGCTAAAGCTTCTTATTATAAAACTGGAACAATAGAAGCAGGTGTATATAACTCTCAATTCACTATGAGTCCTAGTGAAAAAATTACTTATAAAACACATATAAAGCCTGTAGTGATAGAAGGTGTATCTTTACAACGATTAACAGTAGATGCCATCGATAATCAATCTGTTGTCTACTCTCTATCAGTTGATTTGGAGGGGATACATTGAAGGGCGAGGATATAGAAAAGGTAATTGGAAAGAACAAAGAATATAAACAGAATCCTATAGCAAATAAGAATAAAAATAATAATAAGAAAAATAATAGTAAGAATAGAAATAATATGGGATTTATTTTGTATTCTACGCTCATTAGTATGACGATTTCTGTCATAGTTCTTACCATATTGTTAGGCATCGTATTCTATGCAGTTATGTGGGATGCTAAATTACTAGATAGTGTAGCTATGATGGAGGATGGTCGATATACACGGCGGATGGTTGTGGCTCAAATGATATGGAACCCTGTGAAGGTTACTGTAGAAGACCATAATAAGAGTTTATATATTCACGATACAAAACGTACAACCTTAACTGTACAACGTCATGCACTATACAGAAAATTAACAGATAGTAGCTTGCAGCCTGTCAGTGGCAGTCGAATTGTAGGAACTACAGATAAACGAAATGTGGGCTATACTCAGGAATATCCTTTTAGTGTAGATACTAATGGGACCGTGTATTTGCGCTGGTATATTAACAATCGTTTTGTTAATGATAGGAAATATACAAGTGGTTATGGAGGACTAACCATATATGAGGTCTCCATTGGACAGAGTGCTATTTATGATTGGTATAAAAGTAAAGAGGAGACAAGTCATGAACATAGGAGCCCATAACGCGGGCTTTATTACATATATAGCGATACTTACGATGTCCTTTTTATTACTATTAGCTTTTATGGGGCTGCGTATAGGACAAATATGTGAAAGTAATGTGGTGGATGAATTGCATTTGGAAGAAGCTCATTACGCAGCACAAAGAGGTGCTCATTGGTTTGTGGGCTATTGTAAATTAGGAAATGTATGGGACTTTCAAAATAAACTTGTTGTAATAGATGATGAAAATGTAGAGATTACTATTGAAGCGGACAGCTCAACAGATAATCCGCGTCATATTATGAGTTATGGAAAACTGAAGAATAGTGAAATCGTGAGTCGTGTACATATGTATGTGACCGTAGATAAAGAAAAACATATGCATGTTATAAAGGTAAAACCTTATTGAGGTGATTCTATGAAACGAAAAAAGAAAATACATTCTGGAGTATGTATAACTGATGAACATATTGTATGTGTTACCGCTCATATAGAAAATAAAACAATGGTCATTACTGATGCGTTAGAAATGAAGCGTACAGGACCTATTGATGAAGACGTTACAAAATTTATAGAAACGTATGATTTAGATGAAGGGGCATATAGTATTGTTGCTAATATTGATACACAAATGCATGTAGCACCTTATGATCCTCATGATTTTGATATGAAGGAGTTTATAAAGTGGAATATAGAGGACTACTTTAGCTTTGATGGGGATAGTTTCCAAATGGATGCTTGTCGCCGGGAATATCCACGACACAATTATCATATGTTTATGGTGGCTGTAGATCGGCATTCACTAGAGCTTTTGAAGCAAGGTATACGAGATACTTATGCACCCGTTGATGTTATTGATTTTTGGCCTATTCCTATTTGTTATTGCTTGATGCGGCGCAGCGGTACTGTAACAGGTGTTGTGGAAGAAGGCGCCATGCATTTATGGCTTTGGTGGAATGATATATGCATTCAAGAGTGTATTGTACCTATTACTGGTAGCGATGTAGCTGAAGCTATGGATAAGTTAGAAGTGAGATTACAAGACTTTGGTATAGATGAGATACAGGGAATTCGGATGTATGGGTTAGAATCTATAACAAATGAAGAACGGACAGATATGGAAGGTATAATTTCCATGTATGGAGAAACTGAATATATTCCATTATTATTCTTAGGTCGTGGCCGTAATCGTTGCAAGCAAGGGCAATTAGATTGGGACATGGCTATTGGTATGGCGGCAAGGGGGCTTAAATGGATTGGATTGGGCTGGTAAGGACAGATGTATTAATTTAATGCCTCGCTCGTTACGATGGCATAGTTTATGGCATACCTATCGATACCTTCTTTATGGGATAAGTCTTATATACATTATAGTAGGGCTTGTTACTATATATAGTTGTTGGTCAAGCTATCGTAGCTATGAAAATCGAAAGATAGACATTGTGCGATTGCAAGCAAATGCTCAGTATCAAGAAATACATCAACAATATGGTGAATTAATGGAAATAAGAAATAAAATAATAAAGAATAAAATCCTTAAGAATCAAACAGATATATTACCCAATACAATGGTCCTATATATTCTTGATGCCGCTATGTCAGAACATATTAGTCTACAGCATCTTAGCATTAAGGATGGGCGTATCAGTATAGATGGTATAGGTACGAGTGACGAAATGTGTCGTAAATTTATTGCTATTCTCCAACAAAAATTACTAGGGATGGAGTGTCATGGAACAGTTAAAGCAGATAAAGGTGTTTATACATTCCATATGGACGGATCTAAAAGAGAGCACAACGTATCAGGTCGAGAGAATATTAACGGGCCTAGTGTTGTGGGGGATGCTCATTAGCCTTTCTATGTATGGGCATATTTATTTTGAAGACAAAAATAATAGCTTAAAAAATCAACAAGATAATTATAATATACAAATGAATGCTGAGTCAGATTATATAGTGTCTAATGAAGCAAAACTATTAGAATCTTTTACACGGAACAAGACATCTAATACGAGTTCTAATACAAATATTTTTGATTCCTTGCAAGGAGAACCATTAATGATTGTCAGTACTGATGAGCATGAAGGTATACTAGAATTAACAGTATTAGGTAGTACAGAGCGTATGATTAACTGGATAAATACTGTTGAAGAAAAGGATCCTTCACGCCGTATAGAAATAGAAGATATAGAACGTAAAGGTAATGTAGTTTATGTGCATTGTGCAATTAAATCGATTATAAAACCTTAATGAAAATCGGGTGTACTGTATAGAGACAGATTATAGATTTTATGTCTATAGTCTGTCTTTGTTTTTGGACCATTTTATAGTACAATGAAGGATATGTAATGATAAGGGGCACATAATAGATGATAATAAAACGGAATATTATGCTCATCGGTTCTATGGGAAGTGGCAAAAGTCACTTTGGACGGAACCTTGCAGAACGCAAGGGTTGGCAATTTGTAGATACCGATCGCGTATTAGAAAGTCGTTTTGGGTTGCCCATTGCTGAGATTTTTAAAAAGATAGGAGAAAAAGCATTCCGCCGCGCCGAAATGGATGTACTAAAAAAGGTTTGCTTATACCATGAAGCAGTGATTTCTGTGGGTGGGAATTTTCCTATTGAACATCGCACCTTAAAGGTATTAAAAAAATATTCCTATATTATTGGTATCCGAGCTGCACAATTCCGTATTGTCAGTCGGGTGAATCGCCGTGTTGGGAAACGGCCTACCATGGACTATAGTAATGTGAATGCCTTTGTACATGCTATGATACAATCGTGGAAGCCCGTGTATAAGCAGTGCGATTTTGTACTAGATACAACAAATGGCCGGACCTATGATTTTATACAGCGTATTGAGGATGAATTAGATGCCTCAGATGTGCAATTTAAAGCAAGACGTCAACCCAATGATATAAACGATGTAGATGCTAAAGAAGCATCTGAAGATATACAATTTAATAATCAACAAAGTAGGAAAAAAGAGATTTCTGAAGCAGTATCAAAAAGAGCAATGTCTAATAAAATTCGTTATGATAAACGGTATAAACAAAAGACTTCTAATCAAACGAATAAAAAAGGTAAGGCACATAGTATATCCAAACAACGTACACCACAAGGGGGTAATGGATATGAGAAGAATCGCAATACTAACAAGCGGCGGAGACGCACCTGGAATGAACGCCGCCATAAGAGCGCTAACTAGAAAAGCTATACATGAAGGTTTTGAAATGTTTGGTATTGAACGTGGCTATTTAGGTATCATTGAGGAAAAGATATTTCCCTTATCGAATCGAGACGTTGGTGGCATCATAACACAAGGTGGTACGATGCTGAAAACAGCACGTTTTCCAGAATTTCAGAATGAAGAAATTCAACGCAGAGCTTATGATATTTTGAAAACTTATGACATTGACCATTTGGTTGTTATCGGTGGTGATGGCTCCATGCGTGGTGCTACAAGTTTATCTAAACTTGGTATGTCTACTATGACCATTCCATGTACGATAGATAATGACATGGGTGGTACACAATATACGATAGGCTATGATACGGCTCTTAATACGGTAGTTGATGCGGTTGGGCGTATTCGTGATACATCAAACTCCCATGAACGTGTAGCTATTGTGGAGGTTATGGGGCGCAAAGCTGGACATATTGCATTAAAGGCAGGCCTAGCTTGTGGGGCAGAAATAGTTTTGGTTCCTGAAAATCCCATGCCTTTACATGCGGTTTGTCGTCATTTAAAGGAAACACAAATTCGGGGTAAAGAATATAGTGTTATCCTCGTTGCAGAAGGTGCCTATAACAGCGGTGAGGTGAAAGCTTTTATCAAGGAGCATACAGAATTTGATCCTAGCCTAACTGTGTTAGGCTACTTACAACGTGGCGGTGGTCCATCGGCATTTGATGCTATTTTAGCGGCTCGCATGAGTGAAGTCTGTATTGATTTATTGATGAGTGGTGTCGCTAACCGATTAGTAGGTTATATAGATGGTCATATCCGTGCACTATCTTATGAAGAGGCAGAACGTCTTGAATTTCCAATTGATGAGAAGGATTATAGATTATTGTCAATATTGAGTAGTTAATGGCCCGTAAGGGCCATTTTTTATATATCATAATTTATTCATTAATGAAATTATATTGCGTAAAAGCAATTGGTGCTGTATAATTTAAAAATACTATATGTGTTGATATAGAATAAATGTCTTTTTAATATATCTTCATCTTAAAAAAAGGAGATCATAATGAAAGAGTTCTTACAAAAGCATCGTAAACGTATAGTAACAGGTGCTGTTGTTCTTTGTGTTCTTGGTGGCGGCACATATTACTACATGGATAGTCTAAATGCAAATCAAGCACAAACGTTATATACTACTGGCAAGGTTGAAAAGGGTGATGTAAAAACTAGTATCAGTGCCACAGGTACTATTAACCCTGTAAATTATGTAGATGTTTCTACAAATGTTGCTGGTAAACTTGAAAAAGTTTTAGTTAAAGAGAATGATCAAGTTACGGCCGGTCAAGTTATCGCTTATATTGATACACGTCAATTACAAGCATCTGTTGATGATGCTCGTGCAGCGTTAGCCAAAGCAGAACTTGATATGAATCGTTATAAATCCTTGGCGGCTCAAGATGCTATTGCACAACAAACATATGATGATTCTGTAACATCTTATGAACGTGCTAAATCTACTTATGAACGTACTGCCGCAGATTTAAGTGATGCTACTATTACAGCTCCAATGTCTGGGACTGTTGTTGGTACACCGCTAAAAGCCGGTCAAACTATTAGTACTGGTATTTCCACACAAATGATCATTGCTACCATTGCAGATTTAAAAAATTTGGAGATTTATCTTACTGTAGACGAAACCGATATTGGCAATATCAAACAAGGTGCTAAGGTAGAGTTTACTGTAGATTCTAAGCCAGGTGAAACTTTCACCGGTTACGTTTCTGAAATTGCAAAAGGTACAAAAGGTAATATGGGCACAACAAGTAGTAGCGTTGTGTACTATACTGTTAAGGTTCAAATTCCTGAAAATATTGCAGGTAATTTCTTACCAACTATGACGGCTCGTGCCACAATCTTTGGTGAAGATATTAAAAATACATTGGTAGTTCCTCTTACTGCTGTACGTACGGATAAACAAGGTGAGTATGTATATGTAATAAAAGATGGTCAACCAGTACGTACCGCTGTTTCTACAGGTGTAACTGGGGATACTAATGTTCAAATCCTAAAAGGTTTATCTGAAGGTGATGAAATTATCGTAAGCGGTGATGTGAATGCACCAAAGAATAATGTAGCTGGACCATTCTAAGGGTAGGTGCTTATGAACCAAACAGTAATTGACATACAAGGGATTACAAAAACCTATGTGAATGGCAAATTATCAGTACCTGTTCTGCATGGCATTGATTTAGTTGTCAATAAGGGTGAATTTGTATCCATTATGGGGCCATCTGGATCTGGTAAATCAACCTTTATGAATATTCTCGGATGTTTGGACCGACCTACAACTGGTTCTTATCGACTCAACGGAGACGAGGTTGCTACCTTATCTGATGATGAACTAGCGTATGTACGTAACAAACAGATAGGTTTTGTATTTCAAAGCTTTAATTTGTTGACAAAATTGACAGCCCTAGAAAATGTAGCGCTTCCTATGATTTATGCTGGGGTAAATAAAAAGATGCGCATTGAACGGGCCACTCAATTATTACAGTCTGTCGGCTTGGGCGAGCGTATGGACCATTTGCCATCCGAGTTGTCTGGTGGGCAACGTCAACGTGTGGCGATTGCTCGTGCATTGGCAAATAATCCTGCTATTATCATGGCTGATGAACCGACAGGGAATCTTGACTCCAAGTCAACCATTGACGTTATGAACATCTTTCGAGGCCTTCATGATGAAGGCCGTACGATTCTTCTAGTTACACATGAACCGGATATTGCTACGTACGCGAGTCGTAATGTAGTCTTGAAAGATGGGATAATCGTAGAGGATTCGATCAATTCTAATATGACTCCTATAAAGGAGGTGCCTAATGTATAAAGAAAGTTTTCTAATGGCATGGGCTTCCTTGATTGCTAATAAATTGCGCTCCCTTTTGACCATGTTAGGTATCATTATCGGTGTAGCAGCTGTTATTGCCTTGGTATCTATCGGTAATGGGGTGAAGCAAGATATTGAGGATTCTATTTCTAGCTTAGGCTCTAACTTGTTGGTAGTTCTGCCAGGGGCGCCGCGGACGCCAGGTGCTAGATCTTCGCAGGGGTCCATGAAATCGTTGAAAATATCTGACTATGAAGCTATTGCTAAGTTAGAAGGTGTAAAAGCCGCCAGTCCTATGACAAATGGCTTTTATGTGGTGATTTATCAAAATAAAAACTGGACTACATCTGTTGCGGGGGTTAATGCTAACTTTCAGGACGTAAATAATTGGACTATGACATCTGGTCGATTTTTCTCCGATAAAAATGTTCAGAACCGAGAACGTGTAGCGGTTGTGGGACAAACGGTAGTAAAAAATTTGTTTGCTGATGAAGATCCTGTAGGCAAGGAAATCCGTGTTAAAAATATTCCATTCCGTGTCATTGGTGTTCTCAAAAGTAAAGGGAACGGAACCATGGGTAATGACCAAGACGATACGGTGTTAATTCCATATACAACATCAATGGAGCGCGTAGAGGGCATTGACTATCTTCGCAGGGTGTATGTTGTGGCTAAGGATGATGAGGGCATCGATCGTTTGCAGGCAGATATAGAGAACTTGTTGCGTGTTCGTCATAATATAAAAGATACAAATTTGGATGATTTTAATATTCAAAATATGAAATCTATTATGGAAACAGTGGCTCAGACGACGGGAACATTTACGTTATTCCTGGGGGCTGTTGCTGCGATTTCTCTAGTTGTAGGTGGCATTGGTATTATGAACATCATGCTTGTATCTGTAACGGAACGGACTCGAGAAATTGGTGTGCGTAAAGCTTTGGGGGCTACGTATAGCGTAATTGTTACGCAATTCTTAATAGAAGCCGTTGTAATCAGTTTGATAGGGGGCTTTATTGGTATTGCTTTCGGTATAGGAGCCTCAAAAGTAATCGGAATGGTATCTGGAATGAGTACAATTGTATCTGTTCCAACAATCATAATGTCCTTTGCCTTTTCCATGGCTATTGGTTTGATTTTTGGTATATACCCAGCCCGTAAAGCGGCTAAGCTCAATCCAATCGATGCATTGCATTATGAATAGTTTTGAATTTATAAATGTGTTTTCTTAAGAACATACCATATAATTAGATAGAGTTATTCGCATATGGTGCGTTGCATGATACAATATGTATGATGTAACGCACCATTTTTATATGTTTGTATTGAATTTTTACATTTAACTATAAAGATTTTCATACAGGTAATGTAATAGACTTAGTATTCAGATTAGTTAATCTATGAGTATGTATATAGAATGGAGAACCTTATGGCTACAACATTGTTAGAATATTTCAACGAATTACGAGATCAAAACCCATTTTCTTGGGTAAAAGATTCTGCGATTACAGCAGTGGAACCAGGTCATGCGGAAATGACATTGCAAACAAATGAAACAGATTACTGCAATTTTAGAGGGGATTTGCATGGTGCCGTATGTATTGGCTTAGCAGATAGTGTGATGGGGACTGCTTGTTTTACATTGGGAAAATCTGTTAGCACCATTGATCTTAATGGTAACTATGTGAAAGCTGTTAAGGGCGGTGCTGTATTGCGTGGTGTAGCCAATGTAGAGCACAACGGTAAAACTACTATGGTTGCTACCGCTCGTATTTATAATGAATTAGGTGAACTTGTTCACTTGGCACGGGGTACATTTTTTGTACTAGAAGAGAAGCCATTACCTGATTTACCATGGCGTTTTATTGAAGAAGATAACCCTGATTTGGTATAATATAAGTTAGACTTTTACAAATAGGAGGATGCTTGAATGGAACAAGAATTACAACGTATTAAGGCAGAAGCCCTTGATGCCATCAAAGGCGCTGCTAATCAACAAGCGTTGCAAGATATACGTGTTAAATATTTAGGTAAAAAAGGCGAGGTAACGGCTTTATTAAAAGGTCTTGGTAAATTATCTCCAGAAGAACGTCCTAAAGCGGGGGCCCTTGTTAATGCTGTTCGTGAAGCGTTAGAGGCTGAAATTGATACGGTTAAAGCTCGTATGGAAACTGCAGAGTTAAATGCTCGTTTAGAAAAAGAGCGCATCGATATTACATTACCTGGCCGTGCACAAAAAGCTGGTCATATCCATCCATTAACAAAGGTTAATGAAATGATTGAGGACTTCTTCATGAAAATGGGGTATACCGTTGAAGAAGGTCCAGAAGTAGAGCAAGATTACTACAACTTTGAATGCTTAAACTTGCCTAAAGATCATCCTGCACGTGATATGCAAGATTCCTTCTATATTACAGAAAACTTCTTATTACGCACGCATACATCTCCAGTACAAGCTCGTACAATGCAACGTCATGAACCTAATAGCCCAATCCGTATGATTGCGCCTGGTAAGGTTTACCGTTGGGACTATGATGCGACTCATTCCCCTGTATTCCATCAAGTGGAAGGTCTCATCATCGATGAGCATATTACATTTGCTGACTTAAAAGGCACATTAGAGTCCTTCTTACGTCACATGTATGGTGATGACACAAAGGTACGTTTCCGTACAAGCTTCTTCCCATTCACAGAGCCATCTGCAGAGGTAGATATTTCTTGTGTAATGTGTGGTGGTGAAGGTTGCCGTGTATGTTCTCATACAGGCTGGCTTGAAATTTTGGGCTGCGGTATGGTTCATCCCGATGTATTGCGTATTAATGGGTACGATCCTGAAAAGGTTAAAGGCTTCGCCTTTGGCATGGGCGTAGAACGTATTGCTATGCTTTTATATGGCATTAACGATTTACGTCTATTCTTTGAAGATGATGTACGATTCTTGGAACAATTTTAGGAGGAACTCATGAAAGCAAGTTTACAGTGGATGAACGAATACGTGCCTGTGGATATGAATCGTCCTGCTCAAGAATTGGCCGATGAATTAACACAAGCTGGTATTCCTGTAGAAGATGTCATTGCTATGGATAATGGCATTAAGAAAATTTATACTGGTAAAATCGTGGAGATTACAAAACATCCAGATGCAGATAAATTACAAGTATGCCAAGTTGAATGCCTTACAGAAGAAGGCGAACCTGTTACAAAACAAATCGTAACGGCTGCTACTAATGTTGCAGTAGGTCAAATCGTGCCTGTAGCGTATCATAAATCTCGTTTAGCAGATGGTACAGAAATTAAAAAAGGTAAATTGCGTGGCGTTGTTTCTGAAGGCATGTTCTGTTCCGTTGCAGAATTTGGTATCTCTAGCGACTTAGTATTGCCAGAAGAAGCTCAAGGAATTTACATTTTCCCTGAAGGAACACCAATTGGTCTTGATGTAAAAGATGTTTTAGGCTTAAATGATACAGTATATGAATTTGAACTCACCGCTAACAGAGCTGATTGCTTCTCAATGGTTGGTTTGTCCCGTGAATTTGGAGTCATGACAAATCAAAAAGCTTTATTCCCTGTTATTATGGTTAACGAGAATGGCGAATCCATTGAAGGCAAAGCATCTGTATCTATCGAAGCTGATGACCTTTGTACGCGTTTTACAGCTCGTGTAGTAACTGATGTTAAGGTTGAGCCATCCCCATTGTGGATGCAAAACCGTTTACGTAATA
The DNA here is from genome assembly GCF_032550495.1 of Veillonella parvula. Classification (GTDB taxonomy): domain Bacteria; phylum Bacillota; class Negativicutes; order Veillonellales; family Veillonellaceae; genus Veillonella; species Veillonella parvula_G. The sequence goes on from NZ_JAWFZJ010000001.1 coordinate 302,377, forward strand.
GCGGCATTCGTCCTATTAATAATGTAGTAGACGTAACAAATTATGTTATGTTAGAACTTGGTCAACCTATGCATGCCTATGATTATGATCATGTAAAAGGTCATAAATTAGTGGCGAGACGTGCTAAAAATGGTGAAGTGCTTGTTACACTTGATGGTTCTGAACGCGAATTGAATGACTCCATGCTTATCATTGCTGATGCTGAACGTCCAGTAGGTGTAGCAGGTATCATGGGTGGCTTTGATAGTGAAGTGACAAACGAAACGACCACAGTTATGTTTGAAGCTGCTGTATTTAATGGTCCATCTATTCGACGCACTGCTAAAGATCTCGGCATGCGTTCTGAAGCATCTGGTCGTTTCGAACGTGGTGTAAATCATAAATACACCGCCTATGCTATCGACAGAGCGGCGCAATTATTACAACAAATCTGTCCTACTTGTAAAGTTGATGTAGGCGTTATCGATGTATATAAAAATCCTGTAGAACAACATACAGTTACTTTCACAGCAGCAAAAATCAATGATTACTTGGGTACAAACATTGAAAAAGACGAAATGGTTCGTATTTTGACAGCCCTTGAGTTCGTTGTAACCGAAGACGGAGACAAATTGTCTGCCCTCGTTCCAACATGGCGTGGTGACGTAACAGTGATGCCTGATATCGCCGAAGAAGTGGCTCGTATCTACAACTACGATAATATTGCGCCTACAACCCCTGTTGCGGTATTGTCCTCTGGTGGTATGACACCTAAGAAAGCGCTTACTAAAGAGGTAACTCATGCATTAGCTAAATTGGGTATGACTCAAATCATTACATTTAGCTTCATGCATAAAGATGGTCTTTCCAATATGATGCTTCCTGAAGGGGATAGCCGTTATACAGCCATTCCAATCTTGAACCCTATTTCCGAAGAATTCCCTTATATGCGCACTACATTGGTACCAGCTGTTATTGAAGCTGCAAAACGCAATATTGCACAACAAAATAAGGATCTTTGGTTATTTGAAACGGCTAATGTGTATGAACCAAAAGATTTACCTTTAACAGAAGTACCTCATGAACGCCCTATGGCTTGTGGTATTTTGATGGGGAAGGCAAACCAAGCTGGTTGGAATCAAGCAGAACGTACTACAGATTTCTATGATGTAAAGGGTATTGTAGATGCGTTGTTAGCTGAGCTAGGCGTTACAAGCTATGAAATAAATCGTGGTACTGAGCCATACTTCCACCCAGGTGTAAGCGCTCAATATGTAGTCGATGGTAAAATCATTGCTCAATATGGTGAATTACATCCACAAGTGAGCAAAAACTTTGATTTGCCTGGTAAAGTATATATGTTTGAAATCGATTTGGAAGCCGTATTATCCTTAACGATTCCACCGTTCCGTTATACATCCTTCAGTAAATTCCCAGGCACTAGCCGTGACCTTGCCATCGTTGCACCTGTGTCCGTATCTAGTGGTGAAATTTTATCTATCATTAAAGAACATGGTGGAGAATATTTAGAAAGTGCATCTATCTTTGATGTTTATGAAGGTGAACATATCGAAGCAGGTTACCGCAGTCTCGCATACAACTTACAATTCCGCTCTATGGAAGGTACGTTGAATGATGAGGATATTGACGGTAATATTCAAGCTATTATCGATGCATTAGCAGAAATTAACTGCAGATTACGTTAATTTTAAGCAGTATATTGAAAGGGTTTACCGTATGGTAAACCCTTTTAGTACTATAGTTATGCCTTTAGTTAGGTAGAAAGGACTGTCCATGGAATTATTGGCTCCTGCCGGTACGATGGAAAACTTTATAGCCGCTTTAGAATCTGGAGCAGATGCCATTTATCTTGGTGGCAAAGGTTTTAATGCCCGAGCTCATGCAGCAAACTTTGGAATTGAGGAATTAACCGAGGCTATTCGCTTGGCCCATATTCTAGATGTGTCTGTATATGTAACGGTAAATATCCTCATAGGTGACTCCGAATTATCTGCTCTTGAGGCATATTTAAAGGACTTAGAGCGCATCGGCATGGATGCTATCATCGTTCAAGATTTAGCAGTGGCTAAATTGGCGCAGCGAGTGGCTCCTAAATTACACTTACATGGCAGTACACAAATGACTGCAGCTACGCTCGATGCGGTTCGTTTTTATGAAAGTCTCGGTTTTACACGTGTCGTTTTAGCTCGTGAATTGAGCCTCGCTGAAATTGAACATATTTGCAAGAACTGTACAGCTGAAATCGAAGTTTTTGTACACGGTGCGTTGTGCGTATGTTATTCTGGTCAATGCTTAATGAGTTCTTTCATCGGTGGTCGCAGTGGTAACCGTGGTGCTTGTGCACAGCCTTGTCGGTTGCCTTATGAGCTATTAGATTCTTCAGGTACTAGCTTGTTGCCAAAACACGAAGCCTATCTATTAAGTCCAAAGGATCTTAACTATAGTGAATATATGAATGAACTTGTGGCGGCCGGTGTTACGTCCTTTAAGGTAGAAGGGCGTATGAAAAAGGTTTCCTACGTGCGTCAAGTTATTGGAACCTATCGTCATATTTTAGATACGGCTCATATAGATTCTACTGATGCCGATGCATTAGCTTCTGGATTTAATCGTGGATTTTCTACGGATTATTTAACAGACCATGTAGGAAAATCAATGATGACCGTGGTGGCCCCAAATAATCAAGGGAAATTGATTGGCAAAGCAGAGGTCAAAAAGGGTCAAGTTCATTTATTCCTAACAGAACCAATTGAAAAAGGATCACTCTTAAAGGTCATGCAAAGTTCAGGTAGTATTACGTACTATCAAATCGATCAGAACTGGTCTCTAGTGGATGAAAAGCATATTGTAGGTAAACCGGATGAAGGCTTTGCTGCGGGGCAAGTATTCCTTACATCAGGCCCTAAAGCTCAAAAGCAACGGGGACTACAAGATTTTACTGCTAAATTAGAGGTACATGGTTATCTATCTATTAATAATGAACGAGAAATACCTTGTACAGAACTAACCTTTGTATTGAATGATGGTCGTACTGTGACAGTATCTAACGAGTTTGAACCTGTTTATGCTAACAATAAACCGACTACATTAGAGAAGGTTAGAGATCAAGTAGGTAGATTAGGGAATACATTCTTCACACTAGGCTCTATGGCTATTCCTGATGGACCGTATATGTGGCCTGCTAGTGTTTTAAATGCATTGCGTCGCGATGCTGTGGAGGCGCTAGAAAACTTGTTGATTAAAGACCATGAAACAGCTTGGGCAGAACGTGCTGTAGAACCCCGAAATATGTCATCGTTAGTAGCTAAAAGTAAGGTTCAATACACAGAGCCTATGGTGAGTGCTCGCGTTGATGAACTTGATGGTGTAAAAGCAGCGATCGAAGGGGGCGCTAAGAAGATTATCTTCGGTGGTGACCGTTTGCAACGTAAGCCTTATAAAATTAGCATCTACGAGCAGGTAGCCAAACTTTGTAAAGAGCATAATGTGCTTTGTGTATTTGCTACGCCTCGCGTCGTTAAAGATGATGAGGTAGACGCGTACATGAATACGCTTAAGGCCATAGTTGAGTCTAAACCAGATAGCATTTCTATTCATATGCCACAAGCTCTATTATGGCTTCGTGAGTTAGGGTATTCAGGTGCTATTGAAGCTGATACAGGTCTTAACATATTCAATGGCTCTGCACTACAAGTATGGCAAGCTTTTAATATGAGTAGTATAGCTCCATCCTTAGAGTTGACCTTGGCACAATTAGTAAACTTACAAAAATCTGCTCATTTGCCATTAGAGGTAATGGTACACGGTTATACAGAAATGATGATTTCTGAGTATTGTGCCATCGCTAGTTTTGTGGGCACTGGCAAAAAGGAAAACTGTCCTATGCCATGTGTAACAGAGGACTATGCATTGAAGGACCGTAAAGGGGAAGTGTTCCCATTGCGTACCGATCCTTATTGCCGCATGCATATCATGAATAGTCATGAAATGGATATGCGTGCTTACGTGCCCGAGTTACATCGTAAAGGTCTACATATCTTGCGCATCGATGGGCGTCATATGGATCCACATCGATTGCGTAACATTGTAGTAGATTATGTATCTATTCAAAATGGAACAAAAGAGGCTCCTCCTAAGAGCGTAGGCAAGGATGATACGCCTATTACAAGGGGCCACTATTTTAGAGGTATTTTATAAAAGAGGTAGTACATTGTTTAACGAAGATGTATTAGACTTTCACCATATAAAAGAACAATTACAACAACATTGTAGTTCTACCATCGCTAAAGAATTAGCGATGCACATTGAACCGATGACAGATGCCAAGACCATTCAAGAAAACCTTGATGAGACGGCAGAAGCCATGCGTTCTTTGCAAACAGAGGTAGAACAGCCGTTAGGCGGTACACGCGATATTCGTGAATCTTGCAAGAAGAGTCGCAAAGACTTTGTTCTTACACGTGAAGCCTTGTGGGACATTTATTTGACCATTGGTGCTTATAAGCGCATGACAAAGTTCTTTAGAACGAAATATATGGATTATCCATTGCTATCCCTATGGGTACAGGATATGCCGAATACAGATCGCATTGAAAACCGTTTTAAACGCGTCTTTGATGAAAAGGGGGAATTGCTTGATACAGCGTCTCCTAAATTGGCGAGCCTTAGAAATACGATTATCAAGACTCGTGAAAAGATTAAAAATGATATTCAAGCTATCCTGCATGATAAAGATAATCAAAAGTATTTCCAAGAAACCATCATTACGCAGCGTAATAATCGTTACGTAATTCCTGTAAAACAAGAGTATCGCCAATACTTTGATGGCCTTATTCACGACCGTTCTGCAACGGGTCAAACACTTTACATTGAACCGATGCGCTTGGTGAATCTAAATAATGAATTACAAGAGGCTTTGATTGGTGAAGAGCAAGAGGTCTTGCGTATTTACCGCGAGTTATCGGCTCTTGTAAAACAACATAGCAATGATTTGATGGATGCTTGTGAAAAGGTATCCCATATCGAATTTGTATATGGTAAGGCAAGTCTTGCTATTTCTTATAAAGGTGTACCAGCTATCTTGAGTACTGACAGAACTGTTAATCTCATGAGAGCTCGTCATCCATTAATTCCACCAAATATGGTAGTGCCTACGAATATTCAATTAGGTACATCATATCGTATCCTATTAATCACAGGCTCTAACACAGGTGGTAAAACAGTATCCCTTAAAACATTAGGCCTGTTGAGCTTGATGAATCAATGTGGTCTATTTATCCCTGCCGATCACGGATCTATGTTACCAGTATTCCATAATATCTTTGCCGACATTGGAGACGAGCAAAGTATTGAGGCCAGCCTTAGTACGTTCTCTGCTCATATGACACAAGTTATTTCCATCATTAAACATTGTGGTCCTAATGACTTGGTTTTACTGGATGAACTTGGGTCTGGTACTGATCCAGAAGAAGGTAGTGCACTTGCTGTATCTATTCTTGAGTTCTTCCGTAAAAAAGGTGCCCTTATGATGGTAAGTACCCATTATAATGAGCTTAAAAATTATGCATACCATACGGAAGGTATTGAAAATGGCCACGTAGAGTTTGATGAGCGTACCTTAAAACCTACATATCGACTCCATATCGGCGTAGCCGGCAGTAGCCATGCGTTAAGCATTGCTTCACGTTTAGGCTTACCAAAAGACATTGTAGAACGCGCAACAGAGTATAAATCTCAATTTGGTAGTCATGAAATGGAAGAAGTTCTTTCCGACTTAAACGAACAACTCCGTAAAGCCTCTGAACGTGAAAGAGCGTTAAAGAAAGAGCTTGATGAAACACGTCGTATGCGTGGCCAACTAGAGAAGGAAAAGAAACAGTTTAATGAAAAACGTAAACAAATCTTAGCCAAAGCTCAGGCCGATGCAGAGTCCATGAAACGTAGTTTACGCGTTGAAGGGGAAGCGATTATCAAGCAATTGAAAGCGCAATTCTCTGAAACAAATAAGGATAAGCGTCAATCGGCTATTAATGCAGCACGTAAGGGGATTTCTAGTGTTCATGTACCAGAAGCTCCAGTGGATGATGATCGTAAGTCGTTAACCGCAGATGCTATTAAGGTTGGCCAAGCTGTTTATGTTACGTCCTTGCGTTCGTTGGGTACTGTGTTATCTATCAATGGTAACCGTGTAAATGTTGATATTAATGGACTAACAGCTACCGTTAAGGTTAGCGAATTACAATCAACTACACGTGAAGAAGGCAATAAACTAGCACGTGAACAAAAAGCAGCCATGCCTAAAACAAGAAAACGTATGGGTGGCTCCGCCGTACAACGTCAAAAAGAGGTTCGTACTGAAATCAACATTCTTGGCCAAACAGTAGATGAAGCAACCGTTTCTGTAGGTAGATTTATTGACCAAGCTTTGCTTGGTGGTGTTAATCAAGTGCGTATTATTCATGGTAAAGGTACAGGTGCATTACGTGAAGGCGTTCACCAATATTTACGTACCTTGCCTCATGTAGCGCACTTTGAAACAGCCGGTTATGATGAAGGTGGTGCAGGGGCTACGAATGTAGTTCTTAAATAAAAAATATAATCTTCAAAATATTGTATATGGAAATAAAAAGGTAGTAAGCTCCTAGGGCTTGCTACCTTTTTGTATAGATAATATTTGGATAGTAAATATGTATAAAAAGAAAGGACGGAACACTGAGTTCCGCCCTTTTAGAAACTACTGTTGAATTAGCGTTCCTTTTTAGACTTTTTATTTTTCGATGAATTTGATTTTTGTTCTGTAACCTCTTCTTTTTGAGGCTTGTCATTACTTTTTATTTTTTCATCTGTAGTTTTGCCTGTATCGTCTTTCTTATCTGCTTTTTCGTCCTTTTTATCTTCTTTTTTAGGTTGTGCTTTTACAGGATTATAATAACCTTCAGAAACAGCTGATTGAGCGCTAGCAGGAACGGAGAAGTCAGAAGCAGGGGTATTGGCAAGCGCATTTGCCATGAATTGGCCCCACATAATAGCAGGTGTGTCACCACCGGTCATGCCTCGTAATGTTTCCGAGCCATAGTCATCACCAATCCAAACGGCAGCTACTAAATCAGGCGTGTAACCAACGAACCAAGCATCCTTGGAATCATCTGTTGTACCAGTTTTGCCTGCTGCAGGACGACCGATTGCGGCATTACCACCAGTACCGCCATTTATAACGGATTCTAGCATATTTGTAATGATAGCTGCATCTTTTTCATCTACAACACGTTTTTCTTGGATGGAGTTTTCTTCCACAACTTGACCATTGCGGTCTACAATTTTAACGATTGCCGTAGGTTGAACTTTGATACCACCATTAGCGAGTACACCATAAGCTTGAACCATTTCAAGAGGTGTTACACCATGAGTTAAACCACCAAGTGCAGTAGACAAGTTATTATCTTGATCAGTTAGAGTAGAGATACCCATTTCTTTAGCAAGTTTAATAATCTTAGACATGCCTACTTCATCAGCAATTTTTACGGCAGCTACGTTACGAGAATGTTGTAATGCATAGCGGTATGTAATGCTACCTACGAAGTCATTTTCATAGTTTTTAGGGCTCCAGTTACCAAATGTAACAGGGCTATCATCTACGATAGAACCAGGAGTTTTACCAGATTGAATAGCTGCCAAATATACAAATGGTTTCATAGCGGAACCTGGTTGACGTTCTGCTTGTGTAGCACGGTTAAATGCATCATCACCACGGCCACCAACCATAGCCATAATGTAACCATTATGAGGGTTCATAGCTACGATAGCACCTTGTGGTTGATGTAAACCATTGCTATCTGTGTAGTAGTTAGGCAAGTTTTGCATTGCTGCTACAGCTGCATTTTGTGCATCCATATCGAGAGTAGTATAAATTTTTAAACCATCTTTATAGATTGCATCGTCACCATATTTTTCAGAAACTTGTGCAATAACATAGTTAATGAAGTAAGACGCATTAGATTTTTCATGCGTTTGTTCTTGTTTTGCCACTAAGCCTAAATCTGCTTGACGCGCTTCATCAGCTTGCTCTTGTGTAATGTATCCGTATTTAACCATTTGGCCTAATACAACGGCTTGACGTTTTTTACTAGCTTCCAAATCATTGAATGGAGAGTAGTAGTTAGGACTTTGTGGTAAGCCCGCAATGAGCGCTGCTTGAGCAAGCGTTAATTGGCTAGCATCCTTACCAAAGTACACATGAGCTGCAGATTGTACACCGTATGCACCTTGACCAAAGTAAATTTGGTTCATGTACATTTCTAGGATTTCATCCTTAGTGTAGTGTTGTTCAATTTTTAGTGCTAGTAATGCTTCAGAAATTTTACGTTTAAATGTTCTGTCTTGAGACAAGAATGCATTACGCGCTAACTGTTGAGTGATAGTAGAACCACCTTCAGATACGCCACTATGAACAAGGTTAACCCATACAGCACGTAAGATACCAACTGGGTCGATACCGTGATGGGAGTAGAAGCGAGAGTCCTCAGTAGCAACAAAGGCATTTTGTAAATCCTTTGGTACATCTTTTAAAGGTACTGGTAATCGATTCTCTGTGGAATGAACCGTTGTGATGAGATTACCGTGCACATCGTAAATTTGAGACGATGCGGAAGGACGTACATTGGATACATCTGGTAGGTTAGACAGTGTGGCACTGATAAAACCACAGCCACCTCCGGCTACGATGAGTATAAGGAGAAGGGCACAAATCCAAAATAGACGCTTTGGACTTGTTTTCTTCGGTGTAGAGCCGCTACCGTTAGAACGGCGGCTGCTTCTCGCATTTGAGTTATTACTCATAGAGTCACCTCTTTTTTCTTTTGTTAGTAAATATAACGTAAATTCTATTACGCAGTTATAAATATTATATCATAAATGGCTTAAAACCAATACTATATATATAATTGTGAAAGTTTTTAGATAATGGTATACTAAAACAATAGTATTTCGAGGAGGATTATCATGGTTAGTGCTCAAGAACAAGTACGCCAAATTAAACACGGCGTAGCAGATTTAATTAATGAACAAGATCTTGTAAAGAAAATAGAAAAATCCATTAAGGAAAATAAACCGTTAGTTGTAAAACTAGGTTTGGACCCAACAGCGCCAGATATTCATTTGGGTCATACTGTACCACTTCGTAAATTACGTTTGTTCCAAGAATTTGGTCATCAAGTAGTGATTGTTATCGGTGGTTTCACTGCACGTATTGGTGATCCTACTGGTAAAAGCGCAACTCGTCCACCACTTACAAAAGAAGAAGTATTGAAAAATGCTGAAACTTATAAAACACAAATCTTCAAAGTGTTGGATCCTGAAAAAACTATCGTTCGCGACAACAGTGAATGGCTTGAATCCATGAATTTTGCTGATGTTCTACGTTTGGCAAGTTCTTACACTGTAGCGCGTATGATGGAACGTGATGATTTCAATAAACGCTTTAAAGAAGGTCGTGCTATTGGTGTTCATGAGTTTATGTATCCATTGATGCAAGGTCAAGATTCTGTAGCATTACATGCTGATGTTGAATTTGGTGGTACAGACCAAACTTTTAACTTGTTAATGGGCCGTCATTTACAAGAATTAGAAGGTCAAGAACCTCAAGTTGTTATCACAATGCCATTGCTTGAAGGCCTTGACGGTGTTCAAAAAATGAGTAAATCTTTAGGCAATTACATCGGTATCGACGAAGAACCTAAAGAAATGTATGGTAAAGCGATGTCCATTCCTGATGAATTGATGATGCGTTATTTCATGCTCGTTACAGATATGTCTATCGAAGAGCAAGAGGACATGGCAAAACGTCTAGAATCCGGAGAGTTACATCCACGTGATGCTAAAATGCAATTGGCTCGTACCATTGTTCGCTTGTACCATGGTGAAGAAGCTGCTCTCGAAGCGGAAGAAGAATTTAAACGGGTGTTCCAACAACGCGCCATGCCTACAGATATTCCTGAGTACGCTATGGATGCACCAACAGAACCAATCTTTGTACCACAATTCTGCACAGATGCTGGTTTAACCGCGTCCAATGGTGAAGCACGTCGATCCATTAAAGCAGGTGCTTTCAAAGTAAACGGTGAAAAATACACGGAAGAAAACCTTAAGCTAGAAGATGGCATGATCGTTCAAGTTGGGAAACGTAAATTTGTAAAAATTAAATTTAACTAATAAAAAACTGTGATGAGGTTTAGATTTCTCATCACAGTTTTTTCTGTCTATTTTGTTTATAAGATTATTTATCTACTGAACCTGTTGTTTGTGAAGCAAGAAATTGACTTACAAGTTAATGTATAATGAATATACAAAGACAATATAAATATAAAAATAAAATACAAATTTGATACATAAAAGATTTTTACAAATATTGTATAAAATAGATTATAACTTGTGTGAGGACCATTTATGGACAAGAAATTAAGTAACCTTTTATCACAACGAGAACATTCTGTTCTTACAGATATTGATGTTATTACAGCTGCAGTAGCCGTGCCTCTATTAGAAATCGATGGAGAAGATCATGTGGTGTTTACCGTGCGTAGTAATACATTGCGACGTCAACCCGGTGAAATCAGTTTCCCTGGTGGGCACTGTGAACCTAATGATAAAAGTGGTGCTCATGCAGCCATGCGTGAATGCTCTGAGGAACTTGGTATAGACTTAGATCAAATTGAACTGCTAGGAAATTTAGACTGTTTAGTATCTGCTATTGGTGTAAAACTATATGCGGTCGTCGTGCGCCTACATACAAGTGATTTAAAACCAAATTCTGATGAAGTAGGTGAGGTATTTACAGTTCCCTTACAATATCTATTAGATATGGAACCGACCGTAGGTCACCTAGACATTGGAACTAAGCCGTTAAAAGATTTTCCATTTCATCTATTAGAAGGATATAATATCGACTGGAAAATTAGACAAAACTATTCCGTCTATTTCTATCCCTATAAACAATACACCATATGGGGGCTTACTGGACGAGTATTGAAGAATTTTTTAGATATATATAGGGTGGTTAAATGAAACCTGAATTTTTTCCATGGTTATGGATTATATATGTAGCGTATGTATTATATAAGAGACATAGAGAAAACAATCATTTAGAAAAATCTATAATTATACTAGCTAGTATAAGTTTAATTATTGTTAGTGGTGGTTTTTCTTTATTAACTTATTATAATCTTTCGCCTGAATTGCAGCTTATGTTAAATATATTAATTATAATAGTATTGTTTATAATGAAAACATTATTTGGAGTGTAGCAGATGGAAATAATACAGTTGTTTGGTTATACAATGATTCCTATTTGTATTATCATTTCAATATTATTAATGATATATGGAAAGACTAGACATATTAAATATTTGGATCCAAAGGTACCATTAGGACGTTTATTCTATTTTTTCGGCAATGCATTTTCATTTATGTGTTGTATTTTATTAATTAGTTTTGGTAGTTATGTAATACAATCTAAAGATATTGCTGAAGGGATTAAATATTTAATCTTAGGTTATTCTTTTGGCATTTATGGATTTACATTCTTTTTTATGACTGGTATGAGAAGAGCCTATGATATAGGATTTCCATTTTGGGTATATCCAATTTTTATAGCTTTAATACTTTTAAGTCTTTTTATCAATGATACTATTTTTGAATTCTTGATACTTGGAATGTATCTATTTTTATTACAGCCAGGTAGAAATAACAATTAAGTAATAACTACATGTTAAAAGATGATTGCCTAGTATTAGGCAATCATCTTTTAGTTTTTTATCATTTTTATTTGTATAATAATCCTCATATAAATTGACAGATTTTAAATTAAGGTATACTATTTATGTGTAAAAGGTTTAATGTGTTGCACTAATTAATCTAGGAGGTTCTCACATGAATCGCGAAACAGCATACGTACTTTGGTTTGATGAATTACAACGTGAAGATGTTAATTTAGTAGGTGGCAAGTCTTCTTCTTTAGGGGAATTGACATCCTCCACTAATGTACCTGTACCTTATGGCTTTGCAACAACTGCCCATGGTTATCGTGAGTTTATGAAAGCTACAGGTTTGGAAGATAAAATCCGGGCTGAGCTTGATGCTTTAGATGATGTAGAAAATTCTGCATTATTGCGCGAAGTGTGTGCTAAGATTCGCCGCATGATTTGTCAGGAAGAAATGCCAAAAGACTTGGCAGATGCTATCCGTCATGCTTATGAAGAACTTGGTAAAAAAGTGAACGAAGAAAATCCATTTGTGGCTGTTCGTTCTAGTGCAACAGCAGAAGATTTGCCAGATGCAAGCTTCGCAGGCCAACAAGATACATATTTAAATGTACGCGGTGCTGACGTAATTATCGAAAAAGTAAAAGAATGCTACGCATCTACATTCACAGATCGTGCAACATATTATCGTGTAAAACAAGGCTTCGATCATATGACAGTAGCATTGAGTGCTGCAGTTCAAATGATGGTATTCTCTAAAGCAGCTGGCGTAATGTTTACTGTTGACCTTGTAACAGGCAATGATAACAATATTCTTATTGAAGGCTCTTGGGGTCTTGGTGAATATGTTGTACAAGGTACGGTTACACCAGATAATTTTCGTGTGGATAAAGAAAAGATGGAAATTACGGACCGTATGATTAACGATAAACATGTCCGCCTTGTTCGTAAAGCCGATGGTGACTGTGTTGAAGAAGTGGTTCCAGCTGACGAAGCAAAACAACAAGTTATTACAGATGCTCAAGTTTTGGAACTTGCAGAATATGCAAAAGCAATTGAAAAGCATTATGGTTGCTATATGGATATGGAATGGGGCGTAGATGAACGCAATGACAAGATTTGGATCTTGCAAGCTCGTCCAGAAACAGTTTGGTCCCGCAAAGAAAAATCAGAAACGTCCGAAAAAGCTAGCACATTAGATGCAGGTAATCGCGATATTATTGTAAAAGGTTTGCCAGCATCCCCTGGTAATGCAGCAGGTAAAGCTCACGTTATCATCAATCCCGAGGATATCGATGAGTTCAAAGAAGGCGAAATCCTTGTTACAGCTATGACAGCTCCTGATTGGGTGCCAGCCATGAAAAAGGCAAAAGCAATTGTTACTGACGCTGGTGGTATGACTTGTCATGCGTCTATCGTTAGCCGTGAGCTTGGTATTTCTTGTATCGTAGGTACTAAGAGTCGTAGTCATGAAGCGACTACCTCTATTAAAGATGGTCAAATGATTACCGTTGATGCTACAAATGGTATTGTATACGATGGCGTATTAGAAGATATCGTTAAAAAGCCTGAAGCTCAAGTTTCTACAGGGGTAGCAGCTGAATATGTACCTGTAACAGGCACTAAGATTTATATGAACTTAGGTGATCCTGATTTGGCTCAAAAATATGGTGTACTACCATGTGATGGCATTGGTCTCATGCGCGAAGAGTTCATTTGGACAACCTTTATTCATGAACATCCATTGCACCTTATCGAAACAGGGCGCAGTGACTTCGCTGTAAATACATTGGCGGAAGGTATGCGTAAAGTATGCCAAGCATTAGCCCCTCGCCAAGTAGTAGTTCGTTTGAGCGACTTCAAATCTAGTGAATACCGTGACCTTAAAGGTGGCGATAAATATGAACCACATGAATCTAGTGCATTACTTGGCTGGCGTGGCGCATCTCGCTACTATGATCCTAAGTACACACCTGCTTTCAAATTAGAATTAGAAGCAATCAAAAAAGTACGTAACGAATTTGGTTTTAAAAATCTACAAGTTATGATTCCATTCTGCCGTACTGTGGAAGAAGCTGAATTAGTAACTAACTTAATGGCTCAAGAAGGTCTTGCACGCAGCAAAGACTTTAAAGTATGGCTCATGGCTGAGATTCCATCCAATATCATCTTAGCTGATCAATTTAATAAATACGTAGATGGTTATTCTATCGGTTCTAACGATTTGACTATGCTTGTACTCGGTTGTGACCGCGATAACGAAACAGTTCAACATATCTATGATGAACGTAATTTAGCGGTTCGCAGAGCAATTCGTCACCTCATTGAGGTGGCCCATAAAGATGGTAAGACTGTATCTATCTGTGGCCAAGCGCCAAGCGTATACCCTGAACTTTGCGAATTCCTTGTGAAGAGCGGTATCGACTCCATTTCTGTTAACCCAGATGCAGTAGTTAATACTAAGAAAATGGTGGCTCAAATCGAACAACGAATTATGCTCGATGCTATGACTGGTCGTGGTCGTCAAGAATCTGACGAACTAATTTGGTAATAATATAGTTATAGTGAAAGAGGAGGCCTGTGGGTCTCCTCTTTTTCTGAATGGTAACTTAGGATATAATACAAACAGAGATGAAAGGGGGTTACCGTGTGAAACTGTCGAAACGACAAGAACAAATTGCTCAAATCGTTCGCGAAGAAGGTCCTGTAACAGGTAGTGCCATTGCTGAACATTTAGAGGTCACAAGATCTGCGTTGCGCTCAGATTTATCTGTATTGACCATGTTAGGTGTGTTAGATGCACGTCCAAACGTAGGCTATTACTATGTAGGACTTTCAAAGGAAACACAAACGGCTGAGCGATTAAAGTCATTTCTGGTAAGTGATGTATTATCTCAAGCAGTTGTGGTCAATGGGGATACGAGTTTGTATGATACAATTGTCACATTATTTACAGAGGATGTAGGTACCATATTAGTGTGTGATGGTTCATACCTAGTAGGTGTGGTATCTCGAAAAGATTTACTACGCGCCTCTATGGGACAAACAGATTCGCATACCATGCCTATATCTATGATTATGACCCCTGTAAGCAAGGTTATAGCGGTGGAGCCTACCGATACTTTGGTAGAGGCTGCACAGAAAATGATAGATTATGAAGTAGATTGTTTACCTGTCGTCGCTCGTGAGGATATAGGTAACAAGAAGCGTTTAAAGGTTGTGGGCCGTGTATCAAAAACGACGGTAGCAAAAGTATTTTTAGAATGTAGCACACACTGAGGTTGATAGAATGGCAGAAAAAATTATTTATGCAATATCGGATTCCCTGGGGGAAACTGCTGAGGCTGTAGCGAGAGCTACGGCGAGTCAATATGATAAGGAGCAAATTGAAATTGTCCGTGTTCCTTATATTGATAGTGAAAGCCAAATTGATGAGGTTATAGACGACGCAAAATGTGGAAATCATGTTATTTGCCATACCATTGTATCTGCGTCTTTACGTAAGTATTTACATGAGAAGGTGGCTGAATATAATATTCCGGCTGTGGATATCATGGGCCCTGTTCTCGATGCAGTTGGTACTATCGCGACTACTAAACCTCGCATGACAGCAGGTATGGTTCATAAGCTCGACCAAGAGTATTTTAAAAAGGTTGAAGCTATTGAGTTTGCCGTGAAATATGACGATGGTAAAAATCCATCTGGTTTTGAAAAGGCCGACATAGTTATTATTGGTGTATCTAGAACTAGTAAGACACCATTGTCCATGTTCTTGGCGTACAAAAAGATTAAAGCCGCAAATTTGCCACTAGTTCCAGAGGTACCGTTGCCAGAGGAATTATTCAAAATTCCGGCAAAAAAAATCGTGGGCCTTATTATAGATCCATATAAATTAAATAATATTCGTAGTGAACGTTTACGCGCTATCGGTCTTGAAGACGAAGCAAATTATGCATCTATTGAGCGTATTCAATCTGAATTGGATTATGCTAAGGCTATTATGCGTCGTTTGCACTGCCAAGTGTTAGATGTTTCTAATAAATCTATTGAAGAAACAGCTTCCCTTGTTATGCAATTGATTGATAAAAATCGCGCGTCGGAGGGTAAATGAATATACGTGAACAAATAGAGGAGAGGGAGGCTTTGCTTCTGTCTCCCTATGCAGCTAAAAGCCGCGATGCAATCCGTGATATAGCAGAAAAGCCTGATCCACTTAGAACTGCGTTTCAACGCGATCGGGATCGCATCATTCATAGTAAATGTTTTAGACGGTTAAAGCATAAGACACAGGTATATATTGCGCCAGGTGACCATTATCGGACACGCATGACTCATACCCTTGAGGTAGGTCAAATCGGTCGTACTGTGGCTCGTGCATTACGTTTAAATGAAGATCTTGTGGAAGCTATTGCCATGGGCCATGATGTGGGGCATACACCATTTGGTCATGTAGGTGAATATGCATTGCGAGATATGGTAGGGCACTTTAATCATAATGAGCAAAGCTTGCGCATGGTTGAAGTATTAGAAAGACATGGTGATCATCAAGGTCTCAATTTAACCACCGTTGTTCGAGATGGCATCGTAGGTCATACAGGGGCTACAATTCCTGTAACTTTAGAGGGTCAAATTATTCGTATTGTAGACCGTATTGCGTATTTGTGCCATGATTTTGATGATGCACAGCGAGCAGGTATGTTGACGGCAGAGGTGTTGCCTTTTGAAGTGCGCGAACATTTTGGTATGACTCCATCCAGTATGATTACTGCAATGGTAGAGGATATGGTACGCGAATCCTTGGATAAGCCAGCTATATCTATGTCTGCTGATGTGGAAATGACGATGAATCTATTCCGTCAATTTATGTTTAAACATGTATATTTGGCACCAGCTTTAATTCCGGATCGCAAAAAGGCATCCCATGTGGTAAAAAATCTATTTACTCACTTCATGGAACACCCTGATGATATGGAAGGTTGTGAAATAGGTAAAGCGTTTTACTCTACACGTGATGTAGTTGATTATGTAGCAGGCTTAACAGATCAATATGCTATTAAGTTATTTAAGCAATATTATATTCCAAATATTACATTATAAATAACAAAAAAAGCAGTTAGTTCAAAATGAACTAACTGCTTTTTTTGGGGCTCTAGAACCCCAAAGAGTACATGTACTTTTTATTTTACGCGCGTGTAACTTTATTAGAACGAAGGCAACGAGTGCATACGTTTACTTTTTTAGTAGCACCGTCTACAACCGCCCGTACTCTTTGAATGTTCGGTTTCCAAGTTTTTCTTGTGCGAATGTGAGAATGACTCACGTTCATACCGCTAGATGTGGATTTACCACATACTTCGCAAAGGTTTGCCATAGTTTCCACCTCCAAGCTTAATCTATAACATAACAAAAGTATATTATCATAAAGAATAGCTTAAAGCAAGTATTTTTGTCGTATATATTGCTCTTTTTATGAAATATACTACAATATAAGGTATACTATATATCATATTCTAAGATATAAATGGACTTTTACACAAGGATATACAAAAATTGGATATATCTCATGTGTTTATCGTATATTTAAAGGAGTTTTTATGGATGAACGATTGACGACTATAAAGGGAATTGGTCCTGGTCGCGAGAAACAATTGCATAAATTGGGAATTACCAATGTTACATCCTTATTGACTTACTTTCCCAGAACCTATGAAGACCGGCGTACGATTTATAGAATTAGTGATTTAAAATCAGGTATGACAGGTGGTGTCGTAGGTACTGTTATTGCTGTACAAGAGAAACGCCCTCGCCCTCGATTGTCTATTTTAGAGGTAGTCATTGCAGATGGCACAGGACCTTTGAAGATTGTTTTGTTCAATCAAGGGTATAAAAAGAACTTTTACAAAAAAGGACAGCGTATATATGCATATGGTAAGGCTGAGTTTCAATATGGTTCCATGCAAATGAATACACCGCAAATGGAAAACTTAGGAGACGGTGGTGAACCAGATCGAGGTATCGTTCCTATTTACGCACTTGCTGATGGGGTATCTCAGTTTGTGGTTCGTTCATCTGTACGTAATTGGTTCGCGGCTAACCATGAATTACCAGAGATTTTACCTGTGGAGGTTCGTGAAGATCATCATTATATGAGTCGCTATGATGCTTTTAAGATGATGCATTTCCCAGACTCCTCAGAGCTCTATGAAAAGGCTCGTTATCAATTGGCTTATGAAGAGTTGTTCGTCATGCAAGCTGGCCTAGCTTTGTTGCGAAATAAAGAACAATGCCATAGAGGGCCTAAAATGGGACCAAATGGGGAACTAATGGCTCAGTGTATAGAGAATTTACCGTTTTCCTTAACAGGTGATCAACAACGAGCGTTAGAGGATATTCGTATTGATATGGAAGATGAACGACCTATGCAACGTTTGTTGCAGGGAGATGTAGGCTCTGGTAAAACTATTGTGGCTACCTTGAGTTTATTAAAAGCTATTGAAAATGGGTATCAGGGGGCATTGATGGCCCCTACGGAGATTCTAGCGGCTCAACATTACGAAGGGATACGAACTGTATGTGCTAATTTAGGTATTACCATAGAATTATTAACGGGATCCTCTACGAAAAAAGAGAAAGAATGCATCTATGAGGGCTTAGCAGATGGCAGAATCCAAATGATTATTGGAACGCATGCCCTTATCCAAGAGGGGGTTAATTTCCATAATTTAGGCCTTGTTATCATTGATGAGCAACATCGCTTTGGTGTAGATCAACGGGCGAGATTGCAACAGAAGGGAACATATCCTCATGTACTTATCATGACGGCTACACCAATCCCTCGTACCATGACATTATCCGTATATGGAGATTTAGCAGTATCTTTAATTAAAGAAATGCCACCAGGTCGAAAACCTGTTAAAACATATGCTGTAGATAGTTCTTATAAAGAGAGATTACGCACTTTCTTTGGTAAGGAAATGGCGGAAGGGCGTCAGGTCTATGTGGTGTGCCCTCTTGTAGAAGAATCCGAAAAATTAGACTTGCAAGCTGCTGAGGAATTGTATCTAGAATTAAAAGAGTACTTTTATAAGACCTATGAAGTGGGCCTCGTTCACGGTCGTATGAAGCCAAGTGAAAAAGATGAAGTGATGAATGCCTTCCATAGGGGTGAAATTTCATTACTTGTTTCTACAACAGTTATCGAAGTGGGGGTTAATGTGCCAAATGCGACCATTATGTGCGTTGAAGGGGCAGAGCGATTTGGTCTGTCTCAGCTACATCAGCTGAGGGGACGTGTAGGCCGTGGTGCTCATCAGTCCTATTGCATTCTTGTTAGTGATTCTAAAAATGATGTAAGTCAAGAGCGTTTAAAGTTGATGGAACAAATCCAGGATGGATTTGAGCTTGCAGAGCAAGATTTATTGATTCGTGGTTCAGGACAATTGTTTGGATTAGCTCAATCAGGACTACCTGATTTGCGTGTTGCTAATATCATCAAAGATATTGAGATTTTAGTAAAGGCTCGCAAGGATGTGCTAGATTTTGCAAATCAATTCGGAATAGAAAAATTAGAATCTATCATGAAAGAAGAATTAGAAAAAAGATTTGGTGAAAAATTTCTAAGAATATTGTATAATTAAGAGGTAGGATTAATAAGTATATAAGCATCGATAATATTAGATTTTATCTGGCTTTTTTCCTTGTTTATATGTCCTTCATACCGTATAATAGAACAAACAATTTATTTCATTTTTTCATCTATGGAGGTTAATATGCCAATTATTCATGTAGAGCTCGTCGAAGGGCGTACAAAAGAACAAAAGAAACAATTAGGTGAAGCAATTACAAAGGCTGCGGTTGATATCGTAAATGTTCCTGCTGATGCAGTAAAAGTTATCTTCGTAGATATGAAAAAAGACGATTATATGGAAGGCGGCATTTTGCGGTCTGAACGCTAAGGCTACGACTGACCGCCTAGTCCATAGGGACTAGGCGGGTCGTAGTTTTGTTTTATTATACGGAAAGGAAAGAAATATGAGAGACGATAAATTCGGTATGCGTGGACTAACTTTTGATGATGTATTATTAATACCAGCAGCTTCGGATATACTGCCTAATCAAGTAGAGTTAAAAACTCAATTAACTCGTGACATTACATTAAATATTCCTATGATTAGTTCTGGGATGGATACGGTTACTGAATCACGGATGGCGATTGCTATGGCTCGTGAAGGAGGTCTTGGCGTTATCCACAAAAATATGTCTATTGAAGAGCAAGCTCATGAAGTTGACAAGGTAAAACGCTCTGAACACGGTGTTATCGTTGATCCTATTTTCTTAAGCCCTCAAAATTTACTATCCGATGCAGCAGAACTTATGGAAAAATATAAAATTTCTGGTGTACCTATCACAGAACATGGTAAACTAGTAGGGATCATTACAAATCGCGATATGCGTTTTGAAACTGATTTAAGCCGACAAATTGGGGAATGTATGACAAAAGATTCCCTAGTTACTGCACCGGAAGGTACATCTCTTGAAGCGGCGAAAGCTATCTTAAGCGAACATCGTATTGAAAAATTACCTCTTGTAGATGGCGACGGTAACTTAAAAGGCTTAATTACGATTAAAGATATTGAAAAAGCGACTAAATATCCAAATGCAGCAAAGGATGGTAGTGGCCGATTATTAGTTGGTGCTGCAGTAGGTGTTTCTCAAGATTTGTATGATAGACTTGATGCGCTTGTATCTGCTAAAGCTGACGTAATTATTGTTGATACTGCCCATGGGCATTCTGCAGGTGTTCTTCGAACGTTGAAGGACATTAAACAAGCGTATCCTCACATTCCTGTAATTGCAGGTAATGTGGCAACTGCAGCAGGCACTGAGGCTCTTATCGAAGCTGGAGCTGATGCAGTTAAGGTTGGTATAGGACCTGGTTCTATTTGTACAACTCGTGTTATTGCTGGCATTGGGGTACCTCAAATTACAGCAGTCTATGAGTCTGCTCAAGTGGGGCGTCGTTATGGAGTTCCTATCATTGCTGATGGGGGTATTAAATATTCTGGAGATATTGCTAAAGCTATTGCGGCTGGTGCTAATGTAGTTATGATGGGTAATATTTTAGCGGGTACTGATGAAAGCCCTGGAGAAACAGTGATTTATCAAGGCCGTTCTTATAAAGTATATCGAGGCATGGGTAGTCTAGGGGCTATGAAACTCGGTAGTAAAGATCGATATTTCCAAACAGAAGCTAAGAAATTAGTTCCTGAAGGTATAGAAGGTCGTGTACCATATAAAGGTATGCTGGCCGATACAATTTTCCAAATGGTTGGTGGTTTGCGTGCAAGTATGGGGTATTGTGGATGTCATAACATCCAAGAAATGATTGAAAACACTCAATTCATTCAAATTACAGCGGCTGGTTTGAAAGAAAGTCATCCGCATGATGTAAGCATTACCGTTGAAGCACCAAATTATAGTGGTTGATAATGGAGTATTACATTGAATAAACGTATTTCTGTTTTATCTGTGCCTATCGATTGTGTCACAATGGATGAGGCAGTCCAACGTATTTTACAATTAACTGAACAGCCGGGGCTACATTTAGTAGCAACGGCTAATGCAGAAATGGTTATGTTGGCTAATGAAAATCCTACATTGCACTCCATATTGAATAATGCTAGTCTCGTCGTTCCCGATGGGGCTGGCATTTTGTGGGCTGCAGAGCGTCAAGGAGAACATGTGCCTGAACGCGTAACAGGTGTAGACGTAACTATGGAATTGTTTAAAGTTGCGGCGACTCATCAAATTCCTGTATACTGCTTGGGGGCGGCACCTGGTGTTGCTCAACGAGCGATTGATAATGTATCTGCTCAGGTAGGTGCATTAAATATAGCAGGAATTCATGACGGATTCTTTGATAGTGCAGAGGAACAAGAAATCATTAAATCTATAGCTGAATCTAAGGCAAAATTGGTATTTGTTGCCTTAGGTGTGCCAAAGCAAGAACAATGGATTGCAGAAAAGTTGAGTCACCTCGATGGCGTAGTTGCCATTGGAATTGGTGGTTCCTTTGATGTCTTGGCAGGTAATATTCCTCGGGCCCCAGAATGGATGCAACGAAATCGACTTGAATGGTTGTATCGATTATATTTAGAACCTCAACGGATTGGCCGTATGTTGGCTATTCCAAAGTTTATGTGGACCGTTATTAGAAATAAATAGAGGAGTGTTGAATCGTGCCTACAGGACCAATAATTAAGGAAGGGTTTCCTCTGATAGGAGCTATGCTCATTATCACTGTGGTGTTAGGATATTTAGGACATTATGTAATTGCGATTATTTCATTTATTCTGGCATTATTTTTCGTTAATTTCTTTAGAAATCCTAAACGTGTAATCCCTCAAGATCCAGATTTGATTTTATCCCCAGCGGACGGTAAAATCATGGATATTTCTGATGTATACGAAGATATTTACTTACATAAAGAGTGTAAAAAAGTAACTATTTTCTTATCTGTTTTTGACGTGCATGCTAATCGTGCGCCTATTGATGGTAAAATTACGTACCGTCACTATACGATGGGTAGTTTCCTACCAGCATTCAAAGATGATGTAGGTTTTGAAAATGAACGTCATACTATTTGTATTGAAAATGATCGTACTTCCGTATTAGTAACGCAAATTGCGGGCCTTTTAGCAAGACGTATCGTATCTTGGACAGACCTAGATAGTGTACTTGAACGCGGTCAGTTGTACGGGATGATTAAGTTCGGTTCCTGTACTGAGCTCTATATGGATAAGGATGTAGAGTTGTTCGTTGAAAAAGGTCAACATATTACAGGCGGTGATACTGTTATCGGGAGGTTACGACATGAATAAATCTATTATTCCAAATTTATTTACTAGTGCAAATTTAGCATTTGGTGTTCTTGGTATTACGTTGTCTGCTACAAATAATACCTTCTGCGCAGCTATATGTATATTATTGTCTCTAGTAGCAGATGGATTAGATGGGCGTGTAGCAAGAGCTTTAGGAGTTGCAGGACCAATGGGCCGGGAACTTGATTCTCTGTCTGATGTAGTGGGATTTGGTGTAGCGCCTGCGTATATGCTTTATATGAAAGAATTATATGGTTTAGGATGGATTGCATATGTGCCACTATTAGCCTTTGCAGTGCTTGGTGCATTTCGTTTAGCGCGATTTAATATTAAAACTGACGAAGTTCATGGCTATTTTGAAGGTTTACCAATTCCAGCCGCTGGATGTTTAGCGGCGACTTACGTATTGTGTGGCGTATCGGTACCTCAATTTGTGTTGGTAGTTTGTATGATTGGTATAGGTCTCCTTATGGTTAGTGAAGTTAAATATCCCGATTTTAAAGGTAAAAGTGAGATTTATATCAATAAACTTTCTATTGTACTCACAGCCATATTTGTTATAGCTTGTCTCGTGTATGATTGGCATACATGGGCCGTTATGATTTTTGCTGGCTATGTAATGTTTGGGCTTATTAACGGGGCTTTAAATATAGTACGTAAATAGATGTGTGGAGGAGAATAGTATGAATTACCTACTGGATCTATTACTGATTCCTATGCAGGTAATAATCGTAATTTATACGGTTTATTATTTTATACTCGCTGTCGTAGGTATGTGGCGATCGCGAGTACATAAAAATTATACCCCTAAAAATTCCTTTGCCATCGTTGTATGCGCTCATAATGAGGAAGCTGTTGTTGGTGAGTTAGTTAAAAACTTACGTGGCCTAGATTATCCTGATGATCTATACGATATTTTTGTAGTTGCCGATAACTGTACAGATAAGACTGCGGAAGTAGCAAGTGCTGCTGGCGCTAATGTACATGTACGTGAAAATAAACAAGAAATAGGTAAAGGTTATGCCATGGGGTGGATGTTTGATCGGGTAGAACAAATGGATCGGAAATATGATGCATTCCTGATTTTTGATGCCGATAATTTAGTACATCCTCAATTTATGTTAGAAATGAATGATCATCTTGAAAAAGGTGAGTCTGTAATTCAAGGTTACTTGAACTCTAAAAATCCAACTGACTCTTGGGTAGCCGGTACGTTCTCTATCGCCTTTTGGATGGTTAACCATATGTGGCATTTAGCAAAATATCGTCTTGGATTATCTACGGCTTTAGGTGGTACAGGCATGTGTATTCGTACATCTATTATTCGCGAATACGGTTGGGATTGCAATAGCTTAACCGAAGATATGGAATTTTCCATGAAACTATTGACTCATGGTATCCGTACTTGTTGGGGGCATGATGCTATCGTATACGATGAAAAGGTTACGACTATGATGGCTTCTTGCAGACAACGTTTACGATGGGCTCAGGGGCAATTTGACTGTGCGGGTCGATATATTCCTAAATTATTTGCTATTGGTATCAAAACAGGGAATATTATGATTTTGGATGGTATATTCCAAGTGAGTCAACCTTATTTCTTATTGTTGACAACCGTATACTTGGTGTTATCCTACATCAATGCGTATACTCCAATTTATACAAATATTTTGTATCAAATTATGCCTATGTCTGTATGGACAATTATAGGTGTTGGTCAATATCTATTCCCATTAATTGTATTGTTGAAAATCAAGGTACCACCAAAGATTTGGTTCTACTATTTACTATATCCATTATTTGTTTACTCTTGGATTCCAGTAAATATTTTAGGGTGGTTCCGCCGTCATAATAAGGTATGGTCTCATACAGTCCATACGAGAGCTGTGGGCTTAGATGATGTTAAATTAACACGTATGGGCAATATGAATAAGAATGAAAAATAGAATCTGTAGGAGTGACTATGCATATTTTAATGTGTAATGACGATGGCATTTTAGCAGATGGTTTACGTCATCTTGCATCGTATTTAAGTCAATATTATAGAATTACCGTTGTAGCACCTGCTAATGAGCAAAGTGCTAAATCCCATGCATTGACGACCGAGGTTCCATTGAAATTAGATGCTTGCAATGGCGAGGATGAAAATCCTCGCCTTTATGCTCTAACGGGAACGCCGTCCGATTGCATGAAGTTCGGTCTCAGTTATTTATTGACTGATGATATGCCAGATCTTGTAATTTCTGGAATTAATCATGGATTTAATTTAGGCTCTGATGTATTGTATTCCGGCACTGTTTCGGCAGCTATGGAAAGTGGTTTTTACGGTATTCCCGGTTTAGCATTATCTGTTGAGAGATATTCTGTTGAACGGGGAGACGAGATGCATCCATTTATACATGAATTGATTGAGAAAATTTATGTGGCGGGTCAGTTTAGCGGTTTACTAAATGTGAACTTCCCATTACGTGGCACATGTGATTGGGATCATTTTAAAATGGTGAGCCAAGGCTTACAAACCTACAGTAATATTATCGAAGCTCGCATTAATTCAAGAGGACAGGATTATTATTGGTTAGCTGGCGAGCTAGACTATGGTGCTGAAAGTGTTCCTACAGATGTAGAATTTGCCCGTAAAGGCTATATTACAGGTGTCGCACTTACATGGAAACAACAATGTGATACGGATATGAAAAGGGTTCAAAATATTTTAGATGAAATATAAAAAATATGTTGACATTGCTTAGGGATGTCTGTATAATAACAAATGTTCCGATACGCCGGAGTGGCGGAATGGCAGACGCACTTGACTCAAAATCAAGCGGGTAACACCGTGTGGGTTCAAGTCCCACCTCCGGCACCAACATTAGGCGGTAAGACTTTTGTCTTACCGCCTATTTTTATATTTATGAATTTATATACTATAATATACATTATTAATTTCGTGAGGTGACAGTATGGATCAAGGTATAATTGATTATATTACAAATATTTTTGATATTCCTAAACTTACTCAACAGGTTAGCGCTGTACAGATGCCATTGCCATTATCTCGCTTGGCAGAAATACCATTAGATGGATCTGTAAATCAGTGCCAAGGATTTTGTTATAATTCCAAAAAAGACGTTTTTGCTTTAGCTTGTATTAATTCAGATAATACGAAGCAAATTATTTATGAAATTAATCCAAAAACTTTTACTGTTGTTGCAAAATATGAGTATAGTTATAAAAGTTTATTAGGTCATATGAATACCTTAACTTATAATTCTGTCAATAATCGTTACTATACAACAAATGCTGTTGTAAATGGATATAACCTTACTCCTATTGAAGCGGATAGCATGATTGTTGAAGCACCGATTAAACTAAAAGAGAAAGTTTTTAATTTTGCATATGATAAAGTACGCAATGAATATGTATCAATTGTGCCTTTAACAAACTCTGAACGGACAATTAATTATTACGACTCCAATTTTAATCGTATTCGTTCTTATAAAATTGATGCTAATCATACAAACTTAAATAATAACGGTGCTTACGCAACTAATGGAAATACTTTATTTACGACGTTGACAACCTTTGTATACGTCGATGAAGAGGGAGTTGTTAAAAATATTAGCCCTTATGCTTCTGGAATGGAAGTAGAAGACATGGATTGTCGAAATGGTCAAATGTATATGGCGGTCAATCGCAAAGGTAAAGTTGAAATTTATAGTTTGTCTAGCCTACCATTTTCGGTAAATGTCTAGATACTACCTATGTTTTAATCCCCTTTATGAGTGTATAATAATAGTATTAGGGTATTTTAGGAGCTATTATGAAATTAGGGAATGATATTATAGAGATTGACCGTATACGTCAAGCTATAGAGAAATCAAGTTCATTTAAAGCGCGCGTTTATACGATTCATGAGATTGAATATTGTAAAAGTCGGAATAAAGGATGTTACGAATCCTTTGCAGGTATATATGCTGCAAAAGAGGCTTTTATTAAAGCTTTAGGCACAGGGATGAGGCATGGATCATGGCAAGATATAGAGATTTATCATGATAAATGGGGCGCACCCTTAATTCGTTTACAAGATACTTTCAAAGATATTTACGAAACATCAGGTTATACTGATATTCATGTATCGATTAGTCATTGCAAGGATTATGCAATGAGTACAGTTATACTTGAAGGAGCATAAGATGAATATTTTAACTACAGAAGATGCTCGATTTATAGATCGAGAGGTTCCTAAGCAATTAGGAATTTCTTTAGAAATCCTCATGGAAAATGCTGGACGTGGTATCGTAGATGCCTTATGGGGAGAGTACGATTTATTTTCCCTGAATAATGGTCGTTCCATAAATAGTTTTGTTTTATTTATATGTGGTACGGGTAATAATGGGGCAGATGGCCTTGTAGCGGCTCGCCATTTTATGGAGCAAGGCGTACCAGCACAAATTGTACTAGTAGGAGATATAAACAAGTGTAGTGATCTTTTTGCAGTGCAAATTGAGCGCTGCAAAGCTATGGGCTGTAGCATCGATATGTATGATGAATTCAATGATTGGTCCAACGTAGCCATCGCTGTGGAAGGCATCATGGGAACGGGCGTTACTGGAAGGTTAAGAGAGGTGACCATCGATATATTGAATGATATTGATACTATGCGTAGTCAGTATAATTTTGATTTGTGGGCTATTGATGTACCTGCAGGTTTGGATGCTACTACTGGTCATGTAGCAGAAGGCACACTGACCTATGATTATACTGTTACTTTTGGAGCTATCAAACAAGGTTTGTTATTATATCCCGGAAAGGCTGTAGGAGGAACCGCTGTGGTTGCTCCATTGGGTGCTCCTTGGCAGCAGGTACTGGGTGAACGTGTTAGAACTATAACCATTGATTCTGATTTAGCCGAAAAAATTATCAACTATCGTACGCCAATGGCGCATAAAGGTGTCAATGGAAACACTTTAATTATTGGTGGTTCAAATGATATGATAGGAGCCCCTATTTTGGCTGCTGAAGCGGCAGTTCATAGTGGTGCTGGTAAAGTAACATTGGCCGTGCCCCAAATAATCAAGCAGGTTGTACAAAGTCGTGTCATACCTGAGGTGATGGTTACTTCTACAGAGAATAATAAAGAACTTTTTGATTGTCGCCAAGTTGTTGCTATGGGACCGGGGTTAGGTCGCACTTGTGAAATTCCTATTTTAGTAGATAATATTTTAGATGCTTATGAAGGAGCATTAGTACTAGATGCTGATGCTTTGTATGCATTAGGACATGTTGGCAGTGTTAATAAAGATGCTTTGCGAGATGGAGATACTAAGTCTGCATATACAGTGGAAAGAGAACTTCCATATTGTGTCATGACACCTCATTTAGGTGAATTTAGTAGACTTATTGATTTACCTATTAAATGGATTGAGCGTCATTATATTACGTTGGCTAGAGAATTTTCTAAGGCTCATCAAGTTATTCTTGTACTAAAAGGAATTCCTTCAATTGTGGCATTACCTGATGGAACAGTGTATGTAAATACTATCGGTAATACGGGCATGGGGACTGGCGGTATGGGCGATGTGCTGACTGGTGTAACTGCTGGTTTTATAAGTCAGGGTTATTCACTACAAGATAGTGCTGTTCTAGGTGTATATGTACATAGTCGTAGTGCAGATATTCTGAATGAAACAAAGAGTTGGGGTTATACTCCGAGTGATGTCAGTGCTTCTTTAGGCTGTGTTATTAGTGAATTATTGGGAGATTATGAATGACAAATATAATACAACGCTTTATAGCTTTCTTGCTAGTATTATGTATTCCTATCTTCGCCATTGCAGGATGCACAAATAATGATGTAGCAAACGCAGCAAATCAAGTAACTACTAATGCTAATGGGGCTTACTCTATCGATACTAAAACGACTGTCCCTGAAGGTAAGCTAGATGTATATATGCTAGATATTGGTCAGGGGGATGCTATATTACTTAAGGTAGGCGATGAGTATAGCATGATCGATACTGGTGACATAGAACATCGTGAAAATATTGTAGCTCAACTTAAAACTATGGGTGTAACAAAGTTAAAAAATATTATTATCACGCATCCTCATGCTGATCATATGGGTGGTTTTTATGCTATTGCAAAGGCTATGCCTATTGAACATGTATATGATGATGGTATTGCTGTTGATAATAATATGTACAAAACCTATGAAAAATGGATTGAGAAAAATAAAATTCAACGAACTACTTTGAGAAGTGGAGATGTAGTTGATTTTGGACATGGTGCTGTCTTTGTAGTATATGCTCCTTGGGTTGAACCTTTGACTGATAAAAAAGGAGAGACAGATCTTAATAATAATTCTATTGTAGGTAAATTAATCTTCGGTAAATTTTCTATGCTCTTTACGGGTGATGCTGAATTACAAGAAGAGAAAAAACTTATAAAAGAGCAGAATTCTAGATTGTTTTCTCGTATTCTTAAGGTAGGTCATCACGGTTCTCGTACAAGTAGCTCTGAAGATTTTTTGAAATCTATTAAGCCTGAAAGTGCATTAATTTCAAATGGCATGTATAATAAGTATGGTCATCCTCACGATGTGACATTACGTCGTTTACAGGAAAATAATATTGCTATTTACCGTACAGATACGATGGGTCGTATTCATATTAGTACGGATGGGAATGAATGGCAAATTACAACTGAACGTTAGTTTTGATTACTTATACAAAAAATAATTTTATGAAACTGTTTTTTGTGTATTCTGAATAAGGTCTTTATATAGTAATATGTGTAATCGGCATACTAATCTTCATGTTTGTATGAAATAATCTATTTATAATCTAACATTAGTTTATGGATAGATTGGAACGATGAGATTTTGATAGATAAAAATATCATCGACTCATCTCTATGGTTTGGACACTATGTATGTCAGTTAGATTGGAGTGAATGTATTGCGTAAACTATTTTTTATGTGCCTTGCAGTCTTGATGGCAATACCTTTATTATTGACGCAAGCAAAGGCAGCTAATTTAGAAGATGCTCGATGGGTGACTAGAACAGATGCACCTGTACCGTATGTTCGTATTGTTATGGACTTATCGGCACCTATAAAGGCGTCTGCATCAATTAGCAAAGATGGGAAAACTACGACTGTTACTTTAAAAAATACAAAGCTAAAGACGGCTAAAGAGAACATTTCTATGGACTCGGCTATTGCTAGCTCTGCCAAATTTTCACAAGATGGCAGAGATGTTAAAGTAACAATCAAGACACCTTCATCTATTGATACTAGTGATGTAAAGGTTTTTTCCTTGAAAAAAGATACGGTTAATAAGAAACCGTATCGTATCGTTGTTGATGTTCAGAAAAAAGGTGTTGCAGCTAAGCCCGCTTACTATGGTAAAAAGCCATCTCAATCTGCGCATCCAGCAAAAAATGTATCTACAGAATCTGGTAAATACTCTACTAGTGGCGGTTTATCTGGTAAAACAATTACTATTGACCCAGGACATGGTGGTAGTGATTCAGGTGCTATTGGACCTCACGGTGTACAAGAGAAAAACATTACACTACCGATTTCTATGTATTTGAAAAAAACTTTAGAAAATCGTGGTGCTAAAGTGCTTATGACTCGTACTACCGATGTAGATGTATATGGCCCTAATGCAAGTGGTGTTGATGAATTGGGGGCTCGTGTTAACGTGGCTAACCGTAGCAATTCTGATGCTCTTGTAAGCGTTCATATCAACGCATTTAATAATCCTAGCGTTGGTGGTATTGCAACATATTACTATAGCAAAACCGGTAACGATGCTCGATTAGCGCAAAAGGTACAATCTCAAATTGCTAACACACCTGGTTTCAATGGTGATCGTGGCATTCAAGAAGGTAACTTATACGTGTTGAGACATTCTAATATGCCTGCAATTCTTGTAGAGCTTGGTTTTATTTCTAACCCTAATGAGGAACGTGTGCTACAATCTCCTCAAACTCAAGAAGACTTTGCTAACCGCATTGCAAATGGTATTGCTAATTACTTTGGAGGTTAATCGATGAAATTACGTAAACAAGTTCTATCGATTCTCTGTGTAGGTATGCTGGCATTTGTAGTGGGTTGTACACATGAACAAGCTCCTACAACAGGTAAAAGTGAACCTACGCAAGAGACGAAAGTCAATAAGGATGCAGAAACAAGTAAAGTATCTCAAGAAAAGGTTAAGATGGCCTTCTTTGTTCCTACAGAGGATGGTTCTGGGGTAAAACAAACTACCATTGAGATAGAGGCGAATAAAGTTACGCCTAAAGCAGCTCTTTTAGCGATGTTAAATGCTGATAGAGCACAAAAATATCCAGTGTTCTCTAAGGATATTGAAATTACATCTGTTACTGTAAAAGATGGCATTGCTTCTGTTGAAGTAAATGATGCATTCATAAAGGGTAATGGAGGAGATTTAACTGTTAAGTTACAAATGGCTGCCATTGTAAATACATTGACATCCTTTGATAATATTAATGGTGTTCTATTCGTCAATAATGGTAAAAAGGTTCCAACTGTAGGCTCCTTTGATACTAAAGAACCTGTTAAGAGAATGACGAATCTAATTAAAAAATAATTCCTTTAGGAACATTTATAGCAGATAGTTGATATATCAACTATCTGCTATTTTTGTTGTCTTTTATATATGTTACAATACAATAAGTAATAATAGGAAACTAGGTGATCAGATGCAATTAAAAGATGTTGGGGAATTTAATTTCATTCGCCAAATTCAAAATAACACGATTTACAACCCTAATACCGTAGTGTACGGTATTGGTGATGATTGCGCTATTTATAAAACTGAACAAAATACAGAGCAATTGATAAGCACTGACACAATGGTAGAAGGTATTCATTTTAGCTTTCACTATATGAAGCCCTATGATGTAGGGTATCGTCTTATGACGGCTAATTTGAGTGATGTTGCGGCTATGGGTGGCATTCCTAGACAAATTGTATTATCTCTTGCTGTACCAGACCATATTGATACAGCAATTCTTGATGAAATTTATAGGGGAATTAAAGATCAATGTATGCGGTATCAACTCAATATATTGGGTGGAGATACGGTACGTACGGAAGGCCCCATGGTTTGGACCGTAACAATTATCGGAGAGGTTCCTAAAGGTACTGCGGTTATGCGAAGTGGTGCGAAAGTAGGAGACGTTGTTGGTCTTACAAACTATGTAGGCTATGCAGCTACAGGTTTAGGTGCGTTATCATATAATTTAGTAGGCTATGATATGACCAAAGTGGGGCATCAACGTCCTGAACCACAGATTGAATTGGGGCAAAAATTGCGACGACTTGGTATCCATAGTATGAATGATATTAGCGATGGACTAGGTAGTGAATTGAATGAAATCGCTGTAGCTAGTAATGTTTCTATTGTATTTGAAGAACAAGCAATCCCTTTACACGAGGAGACTTACGAATTAGCTAAGCATTTACAAACTAATCCAGTAGATTATGCTTTGTATGGTGGAGAAGACTTTCAGTTAGTCTTTACAGCGCCAAAATCACTACTTTCGGAATTGGAAAAACTAGCAGGCATTACGTTGATTGGAGAAGTTTTATCTGGCCCTCCTCGGGTTCAAATGGTAACATCCGATAAAACGATTAAGACCATAGAAGCGAAAGGATATAATCATTTTCATGAAGGATAAGGTACAGGTTCATTTAAAGACTCATACAGTAGAAGACACACAACAATTTGGCCAATTATTAGGTGCATGGGTTAAACATAATGGGCATCCTCTTTGTATAGCACTTATTGGTGACTTGGGGACAGGGAAAACACATTTGTCGCAAGGCATTGCAAAGGGCTTTGGGGTTACTGAAGAAATTACAAGTCCCACCTTTGCTATCATGAATACCTATGATGTGAATAGAACTCATTTATATCATTTTGACGTATATCGCTTGGAAGATGTTAGTGAACTGGAAAATATTGGCTTCTATGAATATACAGAAGAATGCGTATCCATTGTAGAATGGGCCGATAAATTCCCTCATGAATTACCTGATGAAACGTTATGGATTTATTTAACGCGCATTGACGATACAAGCCGTTCCATTACATTAGCTAGTGATTACCTTACAGCGGATGATTTAGTAGAAATAGGAGGCCCATATGTGGTTGGGAATTGAGACGAGCTCACTCGTGTCGAGTGTGGCTTTAATGGATGAAAGTTGCCTAATTGGGGAATTGACCATTCAAGCTGGATTGACTCATTCTGAGCAGTTGGTACCTCATATTGATATGTTATTACGAGCCTCTCAAGTTAAAAAAAGTGAATTAAAAGGTATTATGGTTAGCATTGGGCCTGGTTCTTTTACAGGGCTACGGATTGGTATGGGAACAGCCAAAGCTATGGCTTATGCCTTACAAATTCCTTTATATGGTGTAATGACCATGGATAGTTTAGCTCGTAATGTAGCTTATACAGACCGCACGATTTGTACTATTATCGATGCTCAGAAAAAACATGTTTATGCAGGTATCTACAAATATGATGGTAATGAACTAGTCTGCAAAGAGGAACCTTTTGTCATTGCTGCTAATGATTTATTAGATCGACTCCGAGCATCTGAAGAGCATGTTGTATTCCTTGGGGATGGCGTTAAGCGAATAGAAAAGCTACTAGATGAAAGTGATACAAATTTAACGATTTTAGATATATCGCAACGTATTCCAAAAGCTAGTTCTCTATTACTGGCTGGCCGTAGATTGGTAGTCTCTGAAGAGAGTTCTGACCCTATGGATATGGTTCCTTATTATATTCGACGGTCAGAAGCAGAAGTGTTATGGGAAGAACGCCATAAAAATAATCCTGAAATGTTGAACCAAAATCCTACAGTTATAGTTACTGAGGCAGCGGGAGTCGAATAATGGAGATTCGTTTGGCTACAATAGATGATGCTCAAGCTATCTATGCTATTGAACAACAGTCTTTTTCTGTTCCTTGGAGTTTAGAATCTGTTCTCGTTGAGTTAGAAGGGGCATCAAATAAATTATATATGGTAATTTGTGAGGAGAACAAAATTGTTGGATATGCAGGTGCTTGGCTTGTATACGATGAAGGTCAAATCACGAATATCGCTATTATTCCTTCCGCACGAGGTAAGGGATATGGATCAAAACTTACCAAGCAATTAATAGATGAATGTCTTACGAGAGGTATGAAAGAAATTTTCTTAGAGGTGCGCATATCTAATTTAGCAGCATTGGCTATGTATAGAAATTTAGGATTTTCTGTAAAAGGAATTCGTAAAGATTATTATTCAGAGCCTACGGAAGATGCTTATATTATGTCTCTCGTTTCAGAGGAAATAGAATGAGTATATACACATTAGCCTTGGAAAGTAGCTGTGATGAAACCTCTGCTTCTGTCCTTAAGGACGGGCGCACCGTTTTGTCTAATGTTATTTCAAGCCAAGTACCAATACATAGAAAATTTGGTGGCGTTGTACCTGAAATTGCATCACGTCATCATATAGAACAAGTTATACCTGTTATAGACCAAGCATTACGTGATGCGAATGTGACTCTACAAGATATCAATCATATTGGTGTTACGTATGGGCCAGGTCTTGTAGGGGCTTTATTAGTTGGTGTAGCTGCTGCAAAAGGGTTATCCTTTGCTACAGGGATTCCCTTGGTGCCAGTGCACCATATGGAAGGTCATATTTTTGCTAACTTTTTAGCTAATCCAGAACTGGAGCCTCCGTTTTTAAGTCTCGTTGTATCTGGTGGTCATACCATGTTAGTACATGTAAAAGGATATGAAGAATTTGATGTTCTTGGTCAAACACGAGATGACGCAGCTGGCGAGGCTTTTGATAAGATTGCACGGGTTATGGGATTCCCTTATCCAGGGGGCCCTCATATAGATGCCCTTGCCGTTGAAGGGAATCCAGAGGCTATTGAATTTCCAAAGGCTTTAAGTGAACCAGGTAATTTTGAATTTAGCTTTAGTGGTTTGAAATCCGCAGTTTTAAACTATTTAAATAGTAAGCAACAAAAGAATGAGCCTATCAATCAAGCTGATGTGGCTGCATCGTTTCAAAAGGCCATCGTAGATGTGTTAGTAGAAAAGACGAAAGATGCCGCACATACTTTAGGTGAAAGTCGTATTACTATTGCTGGCGGTGTATCAGCTAATAAAGGATTACAAAAGGCTTTAGAAGCTATGTGTGTAGAAGAAGGCTTTACTTATTACAAACCACATAAAATATTGTCTACTGACAATGCTGCCATGATTGGATGTCGAGCTTATTATATGGCGCAGGCTGGAAAATTTGGCGATTTAACATTGAATGCAAAGCCTAGTGTTGAAATTGGATACGTATCTTGGAAAGAGGATTAATCGTGGATATTGGTCAAGATATTTTAAATAGAACACCATTAGGACCATTACAAACCTCATTACTTGAGCATATTAGTAAACTCATATCCTTTGGCGAGTCTTTAACTCGTCAAAGGATACAGATTTTTACACCCCTACTAGAGACAGGACAAGGTGAGAGATCACAACAATGTGCAGATATGCTATGTATAGAACGCAGTGATCAAGGGATTACTACACGTCAATTAAAAGGCAGTCATACGTGGCATGCTATGATGAAAGATGGTCAACCACTTATCGGGTTAGATGACAAACAGCGTCAACATGTCTTTCCTATCGTAGACAACGGAGGTCGTATTATTGGGGGTATATCTTTTACATTATCACCATCTATTAAGGCAGAACAATATGAGCAAGAATACCTTTTGTCTGATACGATGCAACGTCTTATGCTGACAGCTACCGATGAACAAATATTGTCTTATGAACCCATGTCCTATTTTGATGGTTTAATTATTTTCGACGACACTTATAAAATACTGTATGCTAACGATGCAGCTATGAAGTTAGTAGATGTATTAGGCTTTGACCGTCGCTTGGTAGGTTCATCAATTTTTAGCAGTACCTTAAAAATGTCCGCTATACAGCAGGTATTATCAGATAGAAGTATACTTACAAATGAAGAAATCTACCAAGATATGGTAATTCGTCAGCACATGATTCCTATTGCTATGGGGCGCAATGAAACGAGGTGCTTTTTAGTTCTTCATGATTGTACTCGTGAAAGTAAACAGCAACAAGAATTATTGGTTAAAAATTCCATTATCAAAGAGGTTCATCATCGTGTAAAAAATAACTTACAAACTGTAGCAGGGTTATTGCGTATGGAGGCGAGACGCTCTAGCTTACCAGATGTAAAGCAAGCACTCAAAGAGGGGATTAATCGTATCGAGAGCATGGCTCTAGTTCACGATATAGTGTCTCATTACGATGAGGATTATATTGGTATCCGATCAATTTACGATGAATTATGTCGTTTGTTGCGTATGAGTATGGTGCGACAAGATCAAGAGGTTACTTTTACTTACAGTGGCGAAGATATGCTAATTTCTTCTCATATGGCGAGTTATGTATCTCTTATAATTAATGAATTGATTACGAATAGCTTAGAACATGGGTTAGACGGGAATCGTGGAAATGTTCATCTAGCAGTTACTGATGCAGGTAGTACAATTAAACTGGCTTTTACAGATAACGGAAAAGGATTGCCTAGTGATTTTTCTGTTTCGTCTAATAAACGGTTAGGTTTAACAATTATTAATAATTTAGTTACTCATGAATTAAAAGGAAGTTTATCCATAGAAAATACTGGAACAGGTGTATTGGTGACGATATATATGAAAAAGGAGGCATAAATGCGCGTTTTAATCGTGGATGATGAATCCCTAATACGTATGGATTTACGAGATATTATTGAGTCTTGTGGTCATGAAGTCGTTGCAGAAGGTACAAATGGTGTTGAAGCTTTAGCACTTTGTAAAAAACATAAGCCAGATATTATATTGATGGATGTTAAGATGCCAGAATTAGATGGTATTGAGGCGGCACGTCAAATTGGCTTTCACCATGAAGCACCTGTAGTATTATTAACAAGTTATAGCCAGCAAGATTTAATCGATAAGGCTCGAGATTCTGGTGTATATGGCTATTTAATTAAACCATTACGGGAGGAACAGTTAGTTCCTACCTTAGAGATGGCTTTAGGTCGCTATAAAAGTGATGCTCAGTTGCGTGAAAAGATGGCTGAGCTAGAACAGTCATTAGAAGATCGTAAAATCATTCAAAAGGGAACTGGTATATTAATGGAACTATATTCTATATCTGAAGTGGAAGCGTATAATCGGATCCGCACTTTAAGTATGAATAAACAAATATCTATTATAGAAACATGTAATCTCATCATTAAACAGTCTAATAAGTCAAATAATATCTAAAAAGTCAAAAAATCAAAATTAGTACTTGCAATTATTTTAACTTCGGTTATAATAATACTTGTGATTAGCACTCAATGAGTTAGAGTGCTAATAAATTATGGAGATTAACTAGTAAAAAGGAGTGACATTATATGTTAAAACCATTAGCTGACCGCGTTCTTATCCGTCTAGAAGCAAAAGAAGAAAAAACTAAAAGTGGTATCTTCCTTCCTGATACAGCTAAAGAAAAGCCTCAAGAAGGTGTAGTTGTAGCTGTAGGTGCTGGTAAAGTATATGACAATGGTCAACGTGTAGCTCCAGAAGTTAAAGTTGGCGACACTGTTATGTTTGCAAAATATGCTGGTAGCGAATTAGAAATCGATGGCGCTACTCATTTGATTATTAGCGAACGCGATATTTTAGCAGTATTATAATCGCTGATTTATAGTCTATATGACTATAAAAACTGATGATACATTCTATATTGCCTAAGGGCACATATATTTCGTTACATTGGATAGTGTTACTATTTAGGAGGTAATACATATGGCAAAAGAAATCTTGTTTAATGAAGAAGCTCGTCGCGCTTTAGGCCGTGGTGTCGATCAATTAGCAAATGCTGTAAAAGTTACATTAGGTCCAAAAGGTCGTAATGTTGTGTTGGATAAAAAATTTGGTTCCCCAACAATTACAAATGATGGTGTAACCATTGCTCGCGATATTGAACTTCCAGATCCATTTGAAAACATGGGGGCTCAATTAGTAAAAGAAGTTGCTACTAAAACTAACGACGTAGCAGGTGATGGTACTACTACCGCAACAGTATTGGCGCAAGCTATGATTCAAGAAGGTATGCGCAATGTAGCAGCCGGTGCAAACCCAATGATTTTGAAAAAAGGCATTGAAACAGCAGTAAAAACTTTGGTTGAAGAAATTAAAAAACGCTCTATCAAAGTTTCTGGTAAAGCTGAAATTGCTCAAGTTGCAAGCGTATCCGCTGCTGATGAAGAAATCGGTGGTTTAATTGCTGAAGCTATGGAAAAGGTTGGTAATGACGGTGTTATTACTGTTGAAGAATCCAAAGGTTTGCAAACTGCATTAAATGTAGTAGAAGGTATGCAATTTGATCGTGGTTACATTTCCCCTTATATGGTAACTGACCCTGATCGTATGGAAGCCGTTATGGATAACCCATATATCTTGATCACTGATCGTAAAATCAGTGCCATCGCAGACATGTTGCCAACACTTGAAAAAGTAGTAAAAGTAGGCAAAGAACTTCTTATTATCGCTGAAGATGTAGAAGGGGAAGCATTGGCTACATTAGTAGTAAACCGTTTGCGTGGTACATTCAAAGCTGTAGCCGTTAAAGCTCCTGGCTTTGGTGATCGTCGTAAAGCTATGCTTGAAGATATCGCTATCTTAACAGGCGGTACTGTTATTACTGAAGATATGGGTCGTAAGCTTGATTCTGTAGAGCTTGAAGATCTTGGTACAGCTCGTCAAGTTCGCATCACTAAAGATGAAACTACAATCATCGATGGCGCAGGTGATAAAGATGTAATTGCTAAACGCGTTAACCAAATCCGTGCACAAGTTGAAGAAACATCTTCTGATTTCGACCGTGAAAAATTACAAGAACGTCTAGCTAAATTGTCCGGTGGTGTTGCAGTTATCGAAGTAGGTGCTGCTACAGAAGTTGAACTGAAAGATAAGAAACTTCGCATTGAAGATGCATTGAATGCAACTCGTGCAGCTGTTGAAGAAGGTATTGTAGCTGGTGGTGGTACTACATTTATCGATATCATCCCTGCATTGAATACATTGGAAGCTACTGGTGACGTTCAAACTGGTATTAACCTTGTAAAACGCGCTGTAGAAGAACCACTTCGTCAAATCGCATACAACGCAGGTCTCGAAGGTTCTGTAGTAGTAGAAAAAGTTAAAAATACTGAAGCTGGTGTAGGTTTTAATGCCTTGACTGAAGAATACATCGATATGGTTAAAGCTGGTATTGTTGACCCTGCAAAAGTTACTCGTTCTGCTCTTCAAAATGCCGCATCTATCGCATCTCTTGTATTAACTACTGAAACAATCGTAGCTGATAAGGTAGATGAAAATGCAGCAGTTCCTGCAATGCCTCCAATGGGTGGTATGGGCGGTATGATGTAATCAGCTGCTTAGAATTAATTTTATAAGAAATATAATAATCCTAATGAATTGTGAATTACATTTTTCATATTCATTAGGATTATTTTTTACTGATAAATTAATCTATTGTAAGGGTGTAATATTTTAAATAAGATATTATTATATTCAAGCTGACCAGATTTAAAGTGACTAGATTATGTTGATTACATCGATAAAATTGATTTTGTATACAATGTATGATATAATTCTATAGAATTTAATAGTGAGTCTTATTGACATAGTTATTCTCTAATAGTATAATTAATGTATCGAATTTATTCGATTTGTTATATTTGAATTGAAAGAAGGATCACTATGTTGAACTTTATTTTTAAAAGTAAACCTAATTATGTAAACTTTGGCTTATTGATTTATCGCCTTGCATTGGGCATTTCCATGTTTTATCATGGTTATTTAAAATGGCTTAGCGGAGCTGAAGGGCTCTACAAAGTAGGGACTATGTTAGCACCTTTAGGCGTATCCGGTGGTTATGAGATGCTAGGCACTATGGCAGCACTTGCAGAAATGATTGGTGGTATTCTCATTGCAGTAGGATTATTTACACGTATTGGTGCTATTCTAGTTGTAGGTACTTTAGCAACTGCGACTATTGTGAGTTTGAATGGTAGTTTCTTTAGCTGGGACTACCCATCTCAATTAGGCTTTGGTGCACTTATGTTATTCTTTGCTGGTGCTGGTCGCTTTAGTTTAGATAAAGCTTTATTTAAATAATTAGGAAATTAGAATAAAAGACTCATCGGCTGATGAGTCTTTTATTTATGTAGAAAGGTTATCATGAACAAAAAAACAGTTCCATTCACGTCAGAACAATTAGAAAATATTATTGCTCAGTATCCAACTCCATTCCATATTTATGATGAAGAAGGAATTATTGAGAATATGAAATCTTTCATCAATGCATTCTCTTGGAATAAGGGATTTAAGCAATATTTTGCAGTTAAAGCAACTCCAAATCCGTATATCATGCGTTTGTTACAAAAGCTTGGGGTTGGCGCAGACTGTTCTTCCTTAGCGGAACTACTTTTATGTGAAAAAGTGGGTATTACGGGCCATGATATTATGTTCACATCTAATGACACACCGTATGTGGAGTATAAAAAGGCACTTGAAATGGGTGCAATCATCAATCTTGATGATATTACACATATCGAATATTTAGAAAAAAATCATGGCTCTTTGCCAGATACATTCTGCGTGCGTTATAATCCGGGTTCTTTAAAGGAAGGGGGCAATACAATTATTGGTCTTCCTGAAGAAGCTAAATATGGTATGACACGCGAACAAATATTTGAAGCGTATAAACAATTACAAGCTAAAGGTGTAAAACACTTTGGTATTCATACAATGGTTGTTTCTAACGAACTTGATATTGACGGTTTAGTTGGTACAGCAGAGCTTTGCTTTAATCTTGC
The DNA here is from genome assembly GCF_032550495.1 of Veillonella parvula. Classification (GTDB taxonomy): domain Bacteria; phylum Bacillota; class Negativicutes; order Veillonellales; family Veillonellaceae; genus Veillonella; species Veillonella parvula_G. Next base: position 342,996 of record NZ_JAWFZJ010000001.1, read on the forward strand.
TGTAGATATTAAAAAAGAACTTGGTATCACTATTGAATTTATTGATTTAGGTGGAGGTGTAGGTGTAGCTTATAAACCAGAACAAACACCAGTAGACTTCCGCGTATTAAGCAAGGGTGTAGAAGAAGCGTATAATCGGATTTTAGTAGCTAATGGACTTAATGATGTAGCATTGGCTTATGAATGTGGGCGTATGGTAACAGGTCCATTTGGTTACCTTGTTTCTACTGCTATTCATAAAAAAGATATTTATCGTCATTACATCGGTTTAGATGCTTGTATGGCAAATCTTATGCGTCCGGCGTTGTATGGCTCTTATCATCATATTACCGTAATGGGGAAAGAAAATGCTCCCAAGGATCATGTATATGATGTAACAGGCTCCTTATGTGAAAATAATGATAAATTTGCTATTCAACGAGAGCTGCCAAAAATTGATATTGGAGATCGTGTCATCATTCACGATGCTGGTGCACATGGACATTCTATGGGTTTCAATTATAATGGTAAATTACGTTCTGCAGAGTTATTGCTACATAAAGATGGCTCTGTTACACAAATTCGTCGTGCTGAAACATATGATGATTTATTTGGAACTCTTGATTTTTCAAATCTATAATTTAATATTGAGAATCGAATAGGATGAGAATTAATATTAATAAAAACCTATCAATATATGTAATACTTGATATTCTTTTAATTCCTGTATATTTTAGTAGGAATATCTTGCTATCATTTAGATAAGAATGTATAATGAGTGTAGATTGTTATGCACATACTTGCTAAGTTGGCGAGAATTACGGCGGTATTCACGTTAGTGCGTACCGCCTTTTTATATGTGTCAGTATATACGTTTTATATATAATGAGTGTATGTTTCTTATGGTTACATACAAATAAAAGGAGTGAACATTTTGGCTGAATTACTTCAGATAAAAGATTTAAAGGTATCTGTTGAAGAGAAACAAATCTTGAAAGGTATTGATTTAACAATTAATAAAGGTGAAATTCATGTTGTGATGGGGACAAATGGTGCTGGTAAATCTACACTTGCTAATGCAATCATGGGTAATTCTACATATACAGTAGATAGTGGTTCTATCATTTTTGATGGTAAGGATATTACGGAAGATGCAGTAAACGATCGTGCAAAAGCGGGTATTTTTATGTCCTTCCAAAATCCAATTTCTATTCCTGGTATTACTGTAGAAAACTTCATTCGTACAGCTAAATCCACAATTACTGGTGAAAATGTACGTGCATTATCTTTCAAAAAAGAATTGAAAGAAAAAATGGATGAATTATCCTTTGATTTATCTTATGCGCAACGTTATGTAAATGAAGGCTTCTCTGGTGGTGAACGCAAGAAGAATGAAATTCTTCAAATGTCCATTTTGAATCCTAAATTGGCTATTCTTGATGAAACTGATTCTGGCCTTGACGTAGATGCGGTTCGTATCGTATCTGAAGGTGTACAACGTTTCCATAACGAAGAAAATGCTGTATTAATCATTACTCATCATAACCAAATTTTACAAAAACTAAAACCAGACTATGTTCATGTGTTGATCAATGGCAAGATTGTTAAAACTGGTGATGCTTCTCTTGTACGTGAAATCGAAGAAAAAGGTTATGACGCATACAAAGCATTAGCATAGGAGGCATAATGGAAGAAAGAAAGAAAACCCAAGTCGCGGATATGGACCGTGGCGTCTATGATATAAAGAACGAATTTGAATATTCTTATATCTCTGATGCCGGTTTAACAGAAGATATTATCCGTGAGATTTGGTCTAATAAAAATGAACCAGAATGGATGCTCGATTTCCGCTTAAAGTCTTTGGAAATCTATAATCGCATGGGCATTCCGAATTGGATTCCTGATATCTCGGGCTTAGATATGGCAAATATTCATACATATGTTAAGCCTAAAGTAGATATGAAAGAAAACTGGGATGAAGTTCCAGAAGAAATTAAAAGTACTTTTGACCGCTTAGGTATTCCAGAAGCGGAAAAAACATCTCTAGCTGGTGTTGGTGCTCAATATGATTCTGAAGTTGTTTACCACAGTATTCAAGAAGATCTTGTTAAGCAAGGTGTTATCTATACTGATATCGAAACAGCATTACATGAACATGAAGAAATCGTAAAAAAATACTGGATGACATTAATTCCACCTACAGACCATAAATGGGCTGCTCTTCACGGTGCCGTTTGGTCTGGTGGTTCCTTCGTATACGTTCCTGCAGGTGTACAAGTAGAGATTCCATTGCAATCTTACTTCCGTTTGAATGCACCAGGTGCTGGTCAGTTCGAACATACGATGATTATCGTAGAAGAAGGGGCTAAATTGCACTTTATCGAAGGTTGTTCTGCTCCTAAGTATGATGTGTCTAACCTTCATGCAGGCGCTGTTGAACTGTTCGTTAAAGATAATGCTACATTGCGTTATTCTACAATTGAAAACTGGTCTAAAAACATGTACAACCTTAACACAAAACGTTGTGTAGTAGGTAAAAATGGTACAATTGAGTGGGTATCTGGTTCCTTTGGCTCCAAAGTTTCTTGTTTGTACCCAATGAGTATTCTCAATGGTGAAGGTGCACATGCTGAATTTACAGGTGTAACATTCGCAGGTGAAGGACAATTCCTCGATACAGGTTGTAAAGTGGTACATAATGCACCATATACAACAAGTAATGTAAACTCTAAATCCATTTCTAAATCCGGTGGCGCTGCAATTTATCGTGGCCTTTTGAAGATTGGCCCTAAAGCTGAACATTCCAAAGCAACAGTTTCTTGTGAATCCTTGATGCTTGATGCTGAGTCTCAATCTGATACAATTCCGGCTATTATCGTAGAAAATGACAATGTGGATTTAGGTCATGAAGCTAAAATCGGTCGTATTTCCGACGAAGCAATTTTCTATCTTATGACTCGTGGTATTAGTGAAGAAGAAGCTCGTGCGATGCTCGTTCGTGGCTTCGTAGAGCCAATCTCTAAAGAATTGCCACTTGAATATGCAGTAGAAATGAACAATCTAATCAATCTTGAATTAGAAGGTTCTATCGGTTAAGGAGGAATTATGAGCGAATTACTATTTAATGAACTCCCTAGACCGACATTCAGATGGTTGCGCGTTAATCATACTGTAAGCTCTCTAGCTGGAGAAGATACAGCGGTACAATCCATCGCTGTGGAAGCTAATAAAGATATACTTTCACCATTACCTGTTGGTACAGCATTACTAGATGGTAATTATGAAGGTGCTAATAAAGAAGCTGTTCATGTATTAGTTGAAAAAGCGGAAGGCTATGCTATCAATGTGCCTCCTAAGGCGAAAGAAGTTGTAGGCATCCGCATTGATGCTAATGCTCGTGTGGCAAACCGTTTCCAATTTATCGTTGGTGAAGGTGCTGAACTAGAAGTACAATTCTATGTAACTGGTTCTGGCGATGCATTGACAAATGTTAGCTATTTAAACGAATACGATGTGAAAGAAGCTGGTAAGGTTGTAGTAAAAAAGGTAAATCTTTTGCCTGAACATGTACAACATATCGAGCATCGATACACTAAATTAGAAGAAAAAGCAGATGTAGAATACATCAATATTGAAATTGGTGGCAGTGAAAACATCTTGAATTACTATCATGATTTAGTAGGTCAAGAATCCCGTATGGTTCATGACATTGCTTATCTTGGTAATAAAGAGCAAAAATTTGATATTTCTATGGTTATGAGTCATGGTGGTAAAAAATCATTTAGTGATATTCATACCTTAGGTGCTCTTAGTGGCAATTCTAAAAAATCCTTCAGAGGGACCCTTGATTTCCTTAATGGAGCAACAGCTTCTGAAGGTGCGGAAGAGGATACTTGCTTATTGTTAGATCCAACTGTAAAATCTGTTTCGTTACCACTTTTATTGTGTAAAGAAGATAATGTAGTTGGTAATCATGCAGCAAGTGCAGGCCAAATTGATCATAATAAATTGTTCTATATCATGAGCCGTGGCTTTAGTGAGGTAGAGGCAAAACATATCATTGTTGAATCTATGATTCGACCTATTATTGATCGCATTGGTGATGAAACGATTGAAGAAGCAGCGTTAGCAGCTGTACGTAATAAAATTTAAAGAGGCGTTTTTATGAGACCAATTGCAGAAGCATACAAAGACTTTCCTATATTACATAAAGAGCATAATGGGCATCGTGTTATCTATTTAGATAGCGGTGCTACTGCTCAAATTCCACAGTCCGTAATTGACCGTGTTGTGGAACATATGACACAACGTAATGGTAACCCACATCGTGGTTCTCATATTTTAGCCATTGAAGCATCTGAAGACTATGAAAATGCACGGGATCGCGTAGTTGAATTTATCAATGCTCGCGAACGAGAAGAGGTTATATTTACACGTAATAGTACGGAGTCAATGAACTTGATTGCCCACAGCTATGGCCTTCATAATGTGAAAAAAGGTGACAAGATTGTCATTACTGTTGCTGAACATCATGCGAATCTTGTAACATGGCAATATGTGGCAGAACAGACGGGGGCAACCTTAGAATACATGTATCTTGATGAACATGGGCACTTAAAAGATGGTGAAATCAATAAAATTGATGAAAAGACTAAAATTGTTGCTTTCGCTCATGTTAGTAACGTGCTTGGTATGGAATTCCCAGTAAAAGAATTAACTGAGAAGGCTCGCTCTGTAGGTGCTATTGTTGTTCTAGACGGTGCTCAATCTACACCTCATAAAAAAATTGACGTACAAGCATTGGATTGCGATTTCTTCGTATTCTCTGGCCATAAAATGTGTGCATCTCAAGGGATTGGTGTACTATACGGTAAACGTGATTTATTAGAAACTATGCCTCCATTCCTATTGGGTGGCGATATGATTGAGTATGTAAAAGAACAAACTGCTACATTCAATGAGCTTCCATATAAGTTTGAGGCAGGTACTCCAAATGCTGATGGTGCCGTTTCCTTGCATGCAGCTATTGATTATTTGGAATCCTTTGGAATGGATGCTATAGAAGCCTATGAAGAGGAGTTAGTAGCTTATATTCTTCCTAAGATTGTTGAATTGCCACATGTCCATGTTATTGGTTCTCAAAATCCTAAGGAAAAACATGGCGTTATTGCGTTCACTGTAGATGATGTACATCCTCATGACGTAGCTACAATTTTGGATTCTAAGGGGATCTGCGTTCGTTCCGGTCACCATTGTGCACAACCATTAGGTGCGTTCTACAATGTATCTGCATCTACTCGTTTAAGTATGTACTTATACACTCGCAAGGAAGATTTAGACGCATTCCTTGAAGTATTAAAGACTGTTCGTTCAGTAATGGGTTTTAAAGATTAGGAGAATTACCACTAATGGAAATGGATCAATTATATACGGAACTTATTTTGGAACATAACCAAGATAAACGTAATAAGCATGAATTATCTGAATTTACAAATTCTGAACATGGACATAACCCTAGTTGTGGTGATGATCTAACATTACAACTCAATGTAGTAGATGGTATCATTAAAGATGCTGCATATACAGGTTCTGGCTGTGCTATTAGCCAAGCATCTGCATCTATGATGATTGATATCATTAAGGGCAAATCTGTTGAGGAAGCGCTTCGTTTAGTAGAAATTTTCTTGGGTATGATTAAAAAAGAGATTACCGATGAAAATGAGTTAGAAGAATTAGAAGATGCTATGGCTCTACAAAATATTTCTAATATGCCAGCACGTGTAAAATGTGCAGTTCTTGCATGGCATACATTGAAAGAGGCTTTAAAGAAATAATATGAAGAAAACGATATTATTTGATTTAGATGGAACCTTAACTGACTCTCAAGAAGGTATTCTTAAAAGCATTAAATTTGCATTGGAACATTTCGGTTATACTGTACCTGATGAAGAAACATTACAATTGTTCTTAGGACCACCATTGGTAGATGCTTTCCAAGAACATTGTGGTTTGACCTTTGAGCAAGCGGAAGAAACATACTTTAAATTCCGTGAACGTTATGGTACCATCGGTAAATTTGAAAATAAAGTATATCCGAATATTGTAGACTTATTAGCTAAATGCAAAACTGAACAATATACTATAGCTGTAGCTACTGCAAAACCAGAACATTATGCTAAAGATATTCTTGATCACTTTGAATTGACACCATACTTTGATGTTATTGTTGGCGCTAATTACGAAGCGGGATTGTTACACAAAAAAGAAATTCTTGAAAAAGCTCTCACGCTATGTGGTAACCCATTAACTGATGAAAATGGTCGTCGATTGACATTCATGGTTGGAGATCGTAAGTACGATGTAGAAGCAGCTAATGAACTTGGCTGTATCTCCATCGGTGTTACCTATGGTTACGGTACGGAATCTGAGTTAAAAGAAGCGGATGCCGAATATATTTGTGATGATGTTGATGAAATTGCTGATGTTCTCAATCTTGAAGAAATGATGGTTCGTAGATAAGCTATATAAATAGAATTACATATCAACCCAAATAAAAAGCTAGAGGAAATCCTCTAGCTTTTTTGCATCTTCATTTTATGTTATTTTTTTAGGCCACTCTTTTTAGCTAATGTTTTGATAACCTTAGCACTTTGTTTTTTCAACTTGCCCCCTGTTTGTTTGAGTTGGATACGTGTACGAGAAACACGACCAAGTGTAGTAATCTTAGTTTTGCGACGTGGCTTCATATCTCGTTCGTTACCAAAGTCGCCACGTTGCACACTTGTTGCCTTTACTTTTTCAGCTCTAAAAGATTTACGTAAGGCTTTCATAATTAATGTAAGCGGTAATGTTTGCTCGAAGGAATATAAATCAACTGCTACATAACCAAGTGCAGGATATGTGTGCAATGTAAAGTGAAAACCTGGTGCGACAGAAAGGAGGGCGATTTCCTCGTCCATAACTTGACAACTGATTTCATCTACATCAAGTTCAGCTAAGTCAAATGCGGTTGCTACACTTTCCTGTACAGCTGTAGCGGATGAAATTGCGTCTTCATCGCAGGAATATAAATCAATTAACAGTTCTTGTCCTAATGCTTCTGCCATAACAACACCTTCCTTCAGAAAATAATATCTCATTTATTATACATAGATTTAAGGATTAAGTCCAATTATATGAGAATACATTAAAAGTCAAACGTTATTTTTATAAAATTTGACTTTTATATTGACTAAGGTCAAAAAGTCAAATATAATAGAGTTATGCTAAAGAACAAATAGTCAAAACTATAGTAAATAAACTTTAAAGGGGTGTTTTTTATGAGTATGATAGCTGATAAAATAGAAAAATTTATATTAGACCGTATGCGTGAAGAACAAGAAAAGCTAATTTTAAAGCGTAATGAATTGGCTGATGAATTAGATTGTGCGCCATCCCAAATTAGTTACGTATTAAGTACGCGTTTTTCTAATGAGCGCGGTTTCGATGTTGAGTCAAGACGTGGCTTGGGTGGATATATTCGAATCAAAAAAATTAACCCAGAAAGTTCAGATTCTTTACCTGCTGTTACAACTTATCGGATTTATGAAGGTCCAAATACGGTAGAACGATTAATTGATATGCGAGATGTAGATCAATCATTATTTCAATTATTACAATCTGAAAAGATTACCCGTCGTGAAGCTCAATTGATGCATAATTCTTTTGCTACATTAATTGAAAATGTAGACGTAGAAGAACGTAATGATGCTGTTCGTCAATTATATGCATCAATGGTGGACACTTTGCGGAAGGAGTGATGATTTGTGTTATGTGATCATTGCCATAAAAATGAAGCTACTATCCATATGACTAATATCATAAATAATCAAAAGACTGAGCAACATCTTTGCAGTAGTTGTGCCACCGAGTTACAACAAGCTGGGAAATTATCTCCTTATAGTTCTTTTATGAATGATATGTGGGATAATAACTTTTTTACTAATGATTTTTTTAAGAATATGGTGTATCCAGATAACTTATTAAAAGCTCATCAATCTAAGAGATGCCCTCAGTGTGGTATTACTTATGATGAATTCAATCGGGTAGGTAAGTTTGGCTGTGGTCAATGTTATGAGACTTTTAATAGTGAAATAAATCCATTATTAGAACGAATACAAGGTAGTTCTGAGTATGAAGGGACTATACCTAGTCGTGGTACTAATGTTTTTAAAGCAAAGTATGAAGTAAAGCAATTGCGCCGTCAATTAGATACAGCTATTCAAGCTGAAAACTTTGAAGAAGCTGCAATTTTGAGAGATAAAATTAAAAATCTAGAAGTTATCATTGATGGTGATAACGAATAGGAGGTTCTTATGTTAGATACTATATTGGACTCTCCGCTAAGTCAGTGGCTGTGTCAGGATACAGAGGCGACAGACCACATTGTAATTTCAAGCCGTATACGATTGGCGAGAAATTTTGATGATATATTGTTTACGAATCGTGAAGATACAGTTTCCTTAGAAAAAGTGAATAAAATCTCTCGAGGCCTATTGCCAATATTAAAAAAGGCTGATGAGCACCAATATACAAATATTAGCCTTGAGCAATTAAGTCAACGTGAACGTGCTGTCTTAGTTGAAAAGCATTTAATGAGTCCTGCTTTAGAGGAACAATTACCGTATCGTAATTTGATCGTATCTGATGATGCTTCTATCGCAATTATGGTAAATGAAGAAGATCATTTACGTATTCAATCTATGGCTCCAGGACTTAAATTGCAACAAGCTTATAATCATGCGGTTCAAATTGATAAAGCTATTGAAGCAAAATCCCCTTATGCCTTTGATGAGCGATTTGGTTATTTAACTGCTTGCCCCACTAATGTGGGTACAGGTTTACGAGCCTCTGTTATGTTACATTTACCCGCATTGACGTTATCTGGTCGTATTACGAGACTCATTCGTAACATAATACAATTAGGTTACTCTGTACGAGGGTTGTATGGGGAAGGTTCCGAAGCTTTAGGTTGTATTTACCAGATTTCTAATCAACGAACGATGGGTATTAGTGAAGAAGCAACTATTGAGCAATTGATTAAAATTGTAGAAGGAATTATTGCAGAAGAACGAAAGTCTCGGCAATCTTTATTACACAACGATAAAGAAGGTTTGGAAGATATACTTTGGCGATCCTATGGAATTTTACAATATGCACGACGTGTAAGCGGTAAAGAGGCACTTAGTAAGCTTAGTGACATTCAATTAGGTGTAGATTTAGAAATTTTACCATTCTGGGGTAAAGATACTTTTAATGAGCTTGTTGCTATAACTAGACCAAACTTCCTCTCTAAATACTTAGGTAGTGAAAATTTGACAGATACCGATCGCGACAGCTATCGTGCAAAGGTGATACGTCAAAAAATTTCAAATTAATATAAGTACATAAATAATTAATGCATGATTATTTATTTTGTATAGATTGATTTATATAATTTTCTTAGTTTACTGTTAAGAGATTTGTAAAAAATAGTAAATATTAATACTAGATAGCATAATAGATTAATAGAGTTTAATAATATTTTTGATATTCCAATGGTTATTTCACCATTGTTTACATATATTTGAAAAGAAATAATTACAATTTACATAGATAGATGAGGTGATATTATGATGCAACGGTTTACAGACGATGCACAGCGTGTTCTTTCGTTAGCTCAAGAGGCTGCTTTGGAGTTAGGACATGACTATGTCGGTACTGAACACGTACTCATCGGCCTTACAAAGGTTAAAAATGGTGTAGCAGCTAAAGCTTTAGAAGAGCTTGGCCTTGTTACAGAAGATATTTTTGAAGCTGTAGAAGAACATGTAGGACGTGGTAATAAAAAGGCAACGTCAATATATATGACACCTCGCGTTAAGCATGTGCTTGAGCTTGCCATTCAAGTAGCAAATCACATGAATCACAACTACGTTGGTACTGAGCATATTCTATTGGGCCTACTTAGCGATGGTAGCGGTGTTGCAGTTGCTATTTTACGAGCTATGAATATACGTAGTAATGACGTAGTAGAAGCAATTCGTAGTATTCTTGGCTCGAATAAAGGTAGCAATAATGGTGGTCAAGAGGGAATAAATAGCAATAATGATTTAGGTGAGCTGTCAGATTTTGCAACTGACCTTAATGAGTCTGCTAAACAAGGTAAGATTGATCCCGTTATTGGTCGCGATACGGAGATTCAACGAGTCATTCAAATTCTCAGTCGTAGAACTAAAAATAATCCTGTTCTTATCGGTGAACCAGGTGTAGGTAAAACAGCTATTGCCGAAGGCTTGGCACAGCGCATTGTGACTGGTAATGTACCGGAGATTTTGCGTAATAAACGCATTATATCTCTTAGTATTGGCTCTATGTTAGCGGGTGCTAAGTACCGTGGTGAATTTGAAGAACGGTTAAAAAAAGCTATCGATGAAGTACAACAACATGATGATATGATTATCTTTATAGATGAAATTCATACATTGGTTGGGGCAGGTGCTACTGAAGGTGCTATGGATGCAGCTAATATCTTAAAGCCAGCTTTGGCACGAGGTGAATTCCAAGTTATCGGTGCCACAACACTTGATGAATATAAGAAACATATAGAAAAAGATGCTGCTTTAGAGCGTCGTTTTCAACCCGTTCAAGTAGGAGAGCCTAACGAAGAGGATGCTCTTGAAATTTTAAAGGGCTTAAGAGATCGGTATGAAGCTTTCCATAAGGCTAAGATTACAGATGAGGCATTAACAGCAGCTGTGTCTTTATCTAGCCGATATATTACAGATCGATTCTTGCCTGATAAGGCTATCGATGTAGTCGATGAAGCTGCATCTAAGGTTCGTATGAAAGTATTTTCTGCAGCACCTGATGTTAAAGCATTAGAGGATCGTCTCAATACAGTTAAGAAAGAAAAAGAAGCGGCTGTTACGTCTCAAGATTTCGAAAAGGCTGCAAAGCTTCGCGATGAAGAACAATCACTATTAAAAGAAATTGGTGATAAAAAATCTATTGCTAAAGAAAAAAGCGATCAAAAGTTAATAGTAACAGAAGAAGACATAGCTGCTGTAGTAGCGCAATGGACAGGCATTCCAGTGGCTAAAATTGCAGAAGAAGAGTCTGCAACCTTACTACATTTGGAAGAAGAACTTCATAAACGCGTAGTAGGTCAAGATGAGGCTGTTACTGCTGTAGCTAAAGCTGTACGCCGTGCAAGGGCTGGATTAAAAGACCCAAAACGGCCTATTGGTTCATTCTTGTTCCTTGGGCCAACTGGTGTAGGGAAAACTGAGCTAGCAAGAGCGCTTGCATCCTCCTTGTTCGGCGATGAATCTGCTATGATTCGACTTGATATGTCTGAATATATGGAAAAACATACTGTGTCTCGCTTAGTCGGTGCTCCTCCAGGTTATGTAGGCTATGAAGAAGGTGGCCAATTAACAGATGCGGTACGTCGTAAACCATATAGCGTTATCCTCCTCGATGAAGTGGAAAAGGCACATGTAGATTTCTTTAATATTTTGTTACAAGTTCTTGATGATGGTCGTCTTACTGATAGTCAAGGAAGAACTGTAGATTTCAGAAATACAGTTATTATTATGACAAGTAACTTAGGTGCTAAAGCTTTACATAAAAACTCTCCAGAACTTGGTTTTTTAGCGGCTAAAAAATCTGATTTCAATGTAGATGAAAATAAAGAAATTGAGTTCAAAGAGGCTAAGAAGTCAGTAATGGATGCGGTGAAACGTCATTTTAGACCTGAGTTTTTAAACCGTATTGATGAAATGATTGTATTCCATCCATTAACAGGAGAGGACTTAAAAGAAATTGTAACCATTTTAATGAGTGATGTCACAAAACGCCTTGGAGAACGTGATTTACAATTAGAAATAACTCCTGAGGCTATGAAATTACTCGTTAAGGAGGGCTCTGATTTCACAATGGGGGCTCGACCATTAAAACGTGCTATTCAACGTTTAATTGAGGACCCAGTGTCCGATCTTATTTTGAAAGGAGATGCAAAAGAAGGTAAAATTATTAAAGCAGATGCAAAGGATAACGATCTTGTTGTATCAATATGATAAAAATACAAATTATACAGTTAATGACTACCTTTCATATAAAAAATATAAGTTAAATGGTATACTATAAAATGATGATAGTTAACCATGTAGTAAAATTATGCATAAAAGGTCATGAATGGTTATCATTCATGACCTTTCTTTTTAAATGTATTGAGGTGTTATGGCAAAAGCAAAATCTGTATTCTTTTGTCAAAATTGTGGGGCTGAATCCTCTAAGTGGATGGGCCGTTGTCCACAATGTGGAGAATGGAATACATTAGTTGAAGAAATCATTAAAGAAACTAAACATAGTCGAACACCTTCTCGAGGTGTTGGAAATCAAACGGCGAAACCTACCGCCTTGCCAGATATCGAAATTTCTTCTATTGCACGCGTATCTACAACCTTTGGTGAAATTGACCGTGTATTAGGTGGTGGCATAGTGCCTGGTGCTCTAATGCTTTTAGGTGGTGATCCTGGTATTGGTAAATCTACTCTGTTACTACAAGTATCCCAGAAGGTAGCCGATACAGTAGGAGCAGTTCTTTATGCATCTGGTGAAGAGTCTCAGTTACAACTTAAACTTCGAGCAGAACGACTGCATATTAATAGTGAACGGTTACAAGTTATTGCAGATACTGATCTAGATCATATATTGGAGCAAGCTGAAGCAATGACTCCTTCCTTACTAGTCATTGACTCTATACAAACTATGTATACTGGAGATATAGATGCTGCGCCAGGCAGTGTTAGTCAAGTTCGTGAATGCACATCTCGTCTACTTCGCTTCTGTAAAGAACGAAATATACCTACTGTAATCATTGGTCATGTAACAAAGGAAGGCAATATTGCAGGGCCTCGTATGTTAGAGCATATGGTAGATGTAGTGCTTTACTTTGAAGGGGAGCGTTCTTATCAATTCCGTATATTACGGTCCATTAAAAACCGTTTTGGTTCTACATCAGAAACAGGCATTTTTGCCATGGTAGAGGAAGGGTTACAGGAATTGTCCAATCCATCTGCTTCTCTCTTGGCAGAGCGTTCCGATGAAGAAAGTGGCAGTGCTGTTATGATTTACCTCGAAGGGGTTCGGCCCATCTTAGTAGAGGTACAAAGCTTGGTCGTTACTACGGCCTTTGGTATGCCTAGACGTACGGCGATTGGTTATGATCTTAACCGATTAATTGTATTATTAGCAGTCTTAGAAAAACGCTGTGGCTTTACATTAGGTAATAAAGACGTGTATGTAAATGTCATCGGTGGTCTCAAGGTAAATGAACCTGCTTGTGATTTATCTATGGCGGTTGCCATTGTGTCAAATCTGAAAAATCGAATCGTTCCAACAGATATGGTAATTTTAGGTGAAGTAGGCTTAACTGGTAATGTTCGCAGTATTCCTCGCATTGAACAGCGTATAAATGAAGCCAAGAAATTAGGTTTTAAAAAGTTTATTATTCCTGAAGGCAACTATAAACAAATCAAGGATAATGATAGTTCTATCAAAATTAGAGGTGTCAAATCTATACAAGAGGCGATGCAGCTCGTATTTTCATAATTAGGGGGTGATTTCATGATTTATCGGATTTTACGCTATGTAATAGCCATTTTAGTAGGTACAGCAGCCTACGTGGGAATGGATAGCTTAGCACCTATTATTGACCCATATTTGGTTTCTCAATTTGAATCTTTTGGGGACATGTCATTAACAATTGCACGTATTGCAGTATTAATCGTAGGTACTCTATTAGGCCTTGTTATTGGTTATCTGATTTCATCATTTATTCTGAAACAAGGTTTAGTAATTGCTAAAAGATTAGAGCGTATTCTTACTCATATTCCAAATCAAGAATTGATTGCAGGTACCATCGGTTTATTATTCGGCCTTATTATTGCAAATCTAATTGGTGTTGCATTCAATCAAGTACCTATTATAGGACCTTATATTCCTATAATTTTGAGTGCTATTTTTGGATATAGTGGACTTAAAATCATGGCTCGTAAAGGCCCCGAAATGTACAATAATTACGTACAACAATGGGGAGGAGATAGCACTAAAAAAACAAGTCGTTTTAAAATGTTTTCAACTCATAAATTAGATAAATCCTCTAGTACGCCAAAATTACTAGATACTTCAGTTATCATTGACGGTCGTATCAAAGAACTATGTGCTACGGGCTTCATTGAAGGCCCTCTTATGGTGCCACTATTTGTATTAAATGAGTTACAGGTAATTTCTGACTCTGCGGATGCTACGAAACGCAACCGTGGCCGACGTGGCCTTGATATTTTGAAGGATATGCAAGATGCCAATAAGGTAGCTATAGAAGTTGTTGAAGATGATTATGATGATCTTGTAGAGGTTGATTCAAAACTTATGCGACTTGCTTTAGATAAGCAATGGAAATTGATGACTAATGACTTTAACTTGAATAAGGTGGCTCGTGTACAGGGGATTGAAGTGCTTAACCTCAATGAATTGGCAAATGTATTAAAACCTGCTCTAATCGCTGGAGAATGGATTCGCGTTCAAATCATGAAAGAAGGTAAGGAAGTACACCAAGGTGTGGCTTATCTCGACGATGGCACGATGATTGTCGTAGAGGATGGTAAGCCTTATGTTGGTCAAAATGTAGAGGTTATGGTTACATCCATATTACAAACGAGTGCAGGACGGATGATTTTTGCTCGTGTAGATGGAGGACAAAATGGGCAAGGCAATTAGTTGTATCGTTCTCGCTGCAGGTGCTGGTCGCCGTATGGGATATAAAGAAAATAAGATATTTATTCCTTTAGGGGGATATTCTATTATTCAACGTACCATACAGAATGTAGAAAAGATTGAAGGTTTAAAAGAAATTATTCTTGTTGTAGCTGAAGGCGAACAAGAATATATGTCTAACCATATTCAAGGGTTGGATTTGCATATTCCTGTAAAGATAGTGCTTGGTGGAAGAGAACGTCAAGATTCTGTGGCTTATGGGCTCAAAGCTGTATCAGAAGATAGTAATATTGTGCTAGTTCATGATGGAGCGCGTCCATTAGCATCAACGAAACTGTTTGATTCTGTTGTTAGGGCCGCAATAGAATATGGAGCTGCTACTGTAGGTGTCCCTGCTACGGATACGATTAAACGAGTTGATACAGAGCATACTGTAATAGAAACATTAAAACGCAGTGAATTATACCAAATTCAAACGCCACAAGGCTTTCAAAAAGATCTATTTAAAGAGGCCCATCAAAAGGCTTATGATGAAAAATATTTAGGCACTGATGATGTGTCCCTCGTTGAGCATTTAGGGCAGCCTGTACATATAGTAAGTGGAGACTATTGTAATATTAAGGTGACCACTCCTAATGATATTGCAGTAGCAAAACGATATTTAGGAATTGAGGATAAGCGTATGCGCGTTGGATTTGGTTATGATATTCATCAATTAAAAGCAGGTCGTCCTTGTATCTTAGGTGGTGTTCATATCGAATCTGGCCTTGGCCCTGATGGACACTCCGATGCGGATGTTCTCATTCATGCCTTGATGGATGCCATGCTAGGCGCCGCTGGTTTACGGGATATTGGATACTATTTTCCACCTGAAGATGACCAGTATAAAGGGATTTCTAGCATGCTTTTACTAGAAAAAGTAAATTTCTTATTGAAAGAACGTGGGTTACAAGCCTATAATATTGATATTATGGTTATTTCTGAGACACCTAAATTAAAACCTCACATCGATATGATGAAGGCTAATTTACAGTCTATATTAGAGATACCATTAGATCGCATTAGTATTAAAGCGACAACAAATGAAATGCTAGGGGCTATTGGGCGCCGTGAAGGCATTGCTGCACAAGCTGTCGTTTCTGTATATGAAGGAGAGATTTAATCATGAGTTCCATGAAAGTTCGTTTTGCTCCAAGCCCTACGGGTCCATTCCATATTGGTGGTGCTCGTTCTGCTTTATTTAACTGGTTATTAGCACGTAAGGAAAAAGGCACATTTGTATTGCGTATTGAAGATACAGATTTAGCTCGTTCTACACGTGAAAGTGAAGAGAATATTAAAGCTTCCTTACAATGGCTTGGCATGAACTGGGATGAAGGCATTGATGTGGGTGGTAATAATGGTCCTTACCGTCAAACAGAACGTCTTGATTTATATAAAGAAGTAACACAACGCTTATTGGATGAAGGTAAAGCTTATGAGTGTTATTGCACACCTGAAGAGTTAGATGCGGTGCGTCAAGATCAAATGGATCGTGGGGAAACACCAAAATACAACGGTCATTGTGAACACTTAGATGAAGAGACAAAGGCTAAATACATTGCTGAAGGTCGTAAACCTACAATTCGTTTGCGTGTACCGTTGAATAAAACATACGCTTTTGATGATATGGTACGTGGGCATGTATCCTTTGAATCTAATGGCGTTGGTGATTTTGTAATTGTAAAATCTGATGGCATTCCTGTATATAACTTTGCTGTAGTAATGGACGATCATATGATGGGGATCACTCACGTTATTCGTGCAGAGGAACATTTATCTAATACACCTCGTCAAATGGCTATTTATGAAGCTTTAGGTTGGGAGGTCCCTAAGTTTGGTCATATTTCCTTGATTCTTGGTAAAGACTACAAGAAAATGTCTAAACGTCATGGTGCTACTTCTGTTGAACAATACAAACAATTAGGGTACTTGCCAGAAGCACTTGTAAACTTTTTGGCACTTCTTGGTTGGGCTCCTGAAGGTGAAGAAGAATTCTTCACACAAGATGAATTAATTCAGGCTTTCTCTATGGATCGGGTAGCGAAAAATCCTGCTGTGTTTGATATTGATAAATTGAACCATATAAATTTCCACTATATGAAGAATTTGAGTGATGAAGAGTTATTCCATCTTTGTTTACCGCATTTGAAAGAGGTTGGTTTAGCTCCAGATAGCTTGAATCAAGCTGATATTGATTGGTTGACATTATTATGCTCTACATTCCGTGATCATATTAGCTATGGTGCTCAAATCAAAGATCATGTAGGCTTGTTTATGGGCGAAACAGTATTCCTTGAAGAGGGCCATGAAGAAGAATTGCGTGCTGTATTGAATGAAGAAACAGCTCCAACAGTTCTCGGCGCTTTCCGGAATGCATTGGCTGAACTTGATGAAATTACACCTGAAGTTGTAAAAGCAACAATCAAGGCCGTAATGAAAGAAACCTCTTTAAAAGGTAAATTCGTATTTATGCCAATTCGTGTAGCTTTAACAGGTCAAATGCATGGTCCAGATTTGAATAATATTGTTACATTACTTGGTAAAGAAAAGTGCTTACATCGTTTAGATAATGTAGGTGCATTAACAAAATAAATTTGATCAATTAATCAAAGGAGTTCACGTAACAGGTGTTATGTGAACTCCTTTTGTATGTGTTGTTAATATTCTATAGAAATGCTATAATAATCGGCGTATTAAATTTTGATTTATTATGAAAGCGAGTGTTTTTATGAGTGTTATTCGTTCTATTAATCACTTATTCAATAGTTATCTATCCTGGATAGTACTATTGATGGCTGTTTTAGCATATATGCTACCTGCAGTATTTTCTTGGATGACTCCTTATATTGCTTACATGCTACAGTTTGTTATGTTTGCGATGGGGTTAACATTAACGGCTCAAGTCTTTATTGATGTATTTAAGCAACCAATGAAGGTTATTCTCGTATCCGTAATCCAATTCTTATGGATGCCATTAGCAGGTTTCTTAGTAGCCTTAGCATTTAATTTTCCTTCAGAAGTTGGGATTGGTTTTATCTTGTTGGGTGCATGTCCTGGTGGTACTGCTTCTAATGTAATGACCTTCCTTGCAAATGGTAATGTTCCCTTATCCGTATCAGCAACAACTGTATCCACATTATTGGCACCTATTTTAACGCCTTTATTTGTCGTATTATATGCTGGTGCAACATCTTCTATTGAAATTCAATTTATGCCAATGTTTATATCCATTGTAAAAATTGTGTTAGTACCAATTATTTTGGGGATTGTATTGAATTACTTTATTGGCGCAAAAATTGAACCTGTAAAATCTGTATGTCCAACCATTGCAGCTATCGCGGTATTGCTTATCTTGGCAGCTGTAACTGCAGTTAACCAAAAGCAAATTGCCGAAACCGGTTTCATTATTTTTGTAGCGTGTTTAGTACAAAATTTGAGTGGTTATGTTGTGACATACTTGGTATGTAAAGCCCTCAGTATTGATGTGTCTTCTCGTCGTGCTATGCAAATCGAAGTGGCTATGCAAAATTCTGCATTATCCGTATCTTTAGCACTAAAACACTTTACACCACAAGCTGCGGTAGCAGGTGCAGTATTCTCCATCATTCATAACTTTACAGGATCTATTTTTGCAGGTATTTGCCGTAAACATGATGATCAAGATAAATTAGAAAATGCTTAATATTAATTGATTTGATGTAATGACATTATTATTACTTGTGTACTATAAAAGCTATTGTTATGAATGATAATAGTAATTTAATATTCTGATTATATATCCTCATCTTTCTAATTAAGCTATTTAAAATACCTATGTATGATATGTGAATAGCTGCCTATGAAAGATGGGGATCTTTCTTGTAAATATTGACATTCTATAGCTTTATTGGTAAAATATTTTTATATATGAATATAGATTATTTTAATAGCTGAGACTGAAAGAAGTACTCTACGACTAACTTTTTAGCGAGAACCGATGGTGGGAGGGTTCATGGATAGGTAGATGAAATGCATTCACGAGCTGACACTCCGATTATAGGTAGGTTTGTCCGGCGACGCACCGTTATGCGATGAGTGGGTATCGCTATTGGTACCTAACAGAGTGGAACCGCGGACCATCGTCTCTGTATGAGATGAGAGGTCTTTTTTATTTTACAAAATTGGAGGCATCGGTAACGATGAGAGAAATTACTGTTTATAATACTATGACGCGCCAAAAAGAGGTTTTTAATCCTGTAACACCAGGTGAGGCAAAAATGTACGTATGTGGTGTCACACCATACAATCATCCTCATATTGGCAATGCTCGTCCTTTCGTGACTTGGGACGTAATTCGTCGCTATATGAAACATGTAGGCTATAAAGTAACATATGTACAAAACTTTACTGATGTGGATGATAAAATCATCAACACTTCTAATGGTGAAGGTGTCTCTTGGGATACCATTGCAAACCGTTATATTGATAGTTATTTTGAAGTAATGGATGCGTTAGGTGTACAACGTGCAGACATTTATCCACGTGTATCTACACATATTGATGATATCATTGCTATGATTCAAACATTGATTGACAAGGGCTACGCCTATGAACTCGATGGCGATGTATATTATAGTGTGGAGAAATTTGAACATTACGGTGAGTTATCTGGTCGTACATTAGACGATATGGAAGCAGGCGCACGTATTGAAGTAGATGGTCGTAAGAAGAATCCTATGGACTTTGCTTTGTGGAAAGCAGCAAAACCTGGTGAACCTTATTGGGAAAGCCCATGGGGGAATGGTCGTCCAGGGTGGCACATTGAATGTTCTGCTATGAGCCAAAAATATTTAGGCACAGAATTTGACTTCCACGGTGGTGGTAGCGATTTGATTTTCCCTCATCATGAAAATGAAATTGCTCAATCAGAAGGTTGCTCTGGTCAACATCCAGCAGTGCGCTACTGGTTGCACAATGGTTTTATCACTATTAATTCTGAAAAAATGTCTAAGTCCTTGAATAATTTCTTCTTGGTAAAAGATATTTTAGAACAATATAGTCCTGATGCATTGCGTTACTTCTTATTGAGCACGCATTACCGTAGCCCATTAGATTTCTCTGATGAGCGTCTAGAAGAAGCTAATAAATCTTTGGAACGGTTAAGCACAGCTATTGAAAACCTTCTTTACCTTGAAAAATGTGAGCCAGGCTCATGTGATGAAGCTCAACGCTTATTAGAAAAAGCGAAAGCATACGAAGAAGAATTTGAGGATGCTATGAGTGATGATTTCAACACTGCTTTAGCAACTTCTAGTATGTTCGGTCTTGCAAAAGAAATTAATATCTACTATCAAGCTGTAACAAGTAGAGAAGGCGTTGTTTGCCAAGAGGCAATTGCTGAAGTGAAACGAATCTTCAAATTTATGACAGATGTTATTGGTGTTCTTGAAAAAGCTTGGGAAGGCAATACGGGTGCTAATGCTGCTGAATATGAAGAATTAATGCAAGTTATTCTTTCTGTACGTCAAGCTTGTCGCGAGCAAAAACAATGGTCATTAGCTGATTGTATCCGCGATCGATTAGCTGAGATTGGTATTACCATTGAGGACTCTCCTCAAGGTGCACGGTGGAAAAAACGTGAAGTTTAAACAATTTCAATTCTTAAAGAATGAAGCGATAAAGAAACTAACGGCTCTTGAAGAAGAGCCGCTTCGTTTGCGCAAACGAACAATAGAGGAGTGCCTAAGTGCCGATGCAGTTATGCTAGCTTATATCGGTGATGCAGTATACTCCATGTATGTGCGCGAACGCGTAGTACAAATGAATATTACAAAAGTACAGATCTTACATACTATCGTTACTGAATTTATTTGTGCTAAATCACAGGCAAAAGTATTGCTAGAAATAGAAAATACTTTCACAGAAGATGAACAAGCTATTGCACGCCGTGCTAGAAATAGTAATGTAAACGTGCCTAAAAGTAGTACTGTTCAAGAATATCGCAGTAGTACGGCCTTTGAAGCAGTACTAGGATTTCTTTATGAAACGCGCCAAGATGAGCGCTTACAGCATATCTTGGGGCAAGCCTTTTCTATAACTCTACGAGGTATGTAGTATGGATAATTATATTGTAGGTCGCAATGCGGTTAAAGAAGCCCTTAAAAGTGGCCGTTCTATTCAACGTATTCTGGTCAGTGAAGATAAGGTAAAAACAGGGTTAGCTGATATTGTAAATCTTGCTAAATCTCAAGGTATTGAAGTTAGACCAACACCAGTTAAACAGATGAATAAGTACGATTTAGAGGTACCACATCAAGGGGTTATAGCTCTTGTATCGGCCGTTCAATTTAAAGAATTGGGCGAGGTATTACAAGAAACGACACATGAGGTTCCTTTACTCATCTTAACGGATGGGGTTGAAGACCCACATAATATGGGAGCTATCATTCGTACTGCTGAATGTGCGGGAGCTACGGCTGTACTCATTCCTAAACGACATAATGCGCCTATTAATGCTACTGTTGCAAAGACATCTGCTGGAGCTATTGAACAAATTCCACTTGTACAAATTGGCAATGTAGTGCAAACCATTAAACAACTTCAAAAACAAGGATTTTGGGTAATGGGGGCTCATATGGAAGGTGATCGTACCTTGTATGAAGCAGATATGACAATTCCTACGGTTATAGTCATTGGTAATGAAGGTAAGGGGATTAGTCGCGTTGTAAAAGAAGCTTGTGATTTCCTTGTAACAATTCCTATGTATGGAAATTTGAATTCTTTGAATGCATCTGTTGCAGCTGCAGTTCTTATGTATGAGGCGGTACGTCAACGCCAGGCGAAATAATCATGCTAAAAGATATTTTAATTGTAGACGGCTATAATGTTATTTTTGCTTGGACTCATTTGAAAAAATTGGCTCATGAGTCTTTAGAACATGCGAGAATGGAGCTTCGAGATAGATTGTTGAACTATGGTAAATTTAAGGGTTACGAAGTAATCCTTGTATTTGATGGTAAGTATACAAAATCTGGAGGTTCCATTGAATCTATTACAAGTGGATTTATCGAAGTGTATACTGAGGATGGAGAAACGGCGGATTCCTTTATTGAACGAGAGGTATTTTTACGTAAAGGCAAATATACTAATGTATATGTTGTAACCTCCGATGGGGCAGAACAGAATCAAATTCTAGGCTCTGGCGGGTTGCGCATTCCTGCTCGTGAGTTGCAAAATATGATTCGTATAGCTAAGGAAGAAGAACGACTTCAATATGCTCATGAACATAGACGTGATCAATTTTCAGTGCGTCGTAATGAAGTGGGAGGTTTATTATCTCCTGAAGTTGCTGAAAAGCTTGAGAAATTGCGTCGAGGTCATTGATAGTTGAAAATCATATACCGTTCCAGTATAATAAATATATTGGTTTTTCTCGCTCAATTGTAAGGAGGAGCTTATGAAAATGATTCATACACGCAAGTCCGATTACAATTTCAAGGAAATGACCGATGAGCAAGTTGTGGTCATAGCTCAGGAAGAGCAAAATGAGTTTGCAATCGATTATATTGTTAATAAATATAAGAACTTTGTAAGAGCTAAGGCTCGCTCCTATTTTTTGGTAGGTGCCGACCGAGAGGATATCATCCAAGAAGGGATGATTGGACTCTATAAGGCGACGCGAGATTTTAAACATGATAAATTAGCGTCTTTTAGAGCTTTTGCAGAACTTTGTATAACTAGACAAATTATTACAGCTATTAAATCGGCTACAAGACAAAAACATGCGCCTTTGAACTCCTATATATCCTTAAATAAACCGGTGTATACAGAGGACTCTGAGCGTACATTGATTGAAATGCTATCTTCAACAAAGATTACAAATCCTGAAGACCTCATTATCAGTCAAGAGGAACTAGATGATATTGAGCACAATATTGGTCATATTTTAAGTGATCTCGAATGGGAAGTCTTGGAAGGATACCTTGATGGACGTTCCTATCAAGAAATGGCTGAGGTCACAGATCGTAGTGTTAAATCTATTGATAATGCGCTACAAAGGGTAAAACGTAAATTAGAGAAGTATTTAGAACATCGTGTATTGGGCTCGCATCGAGCATCACAGGAAGGATGACAGTCGTGACAAATTTCTTAATGATTGTAGAAGTAATCGTATCTATTTTATTAATTGTAGTAGTTGTTGCACAAAATAGCAAAAATGCAGGCATGGGCGGTGCTGTTTCTGGTGCGGCAGACTCTTCTTTTGGTGGTAAGCAACGCGGTTTAGATGCTTTCTTATCTAAATGTACGATTATATTGGGGATTATCTTTGCTGTGTTGAGCTTAGTGTTAGGGGCAATGATTAATCAATTCTAATGATGAAAGCCTGCTTTGCAGGCTTTTTCTTTTTTCATCCTAATAAGGGGGTGCAGACTTGAAGAAGAAGGTATTGGACTTTTATAAATCTATACAACCACATGCATACCATATTGAGGATGCAGCAATGGATAATCGTATTCGAGGTGGCAAAGATCTTGAAATGTTTATTCGATCTGCGAAAATGCTCGCCCGTGAAGGCGTATTAACTTCATCTCGACCAGATGTATACCGATATGAAGATCAACAGCATGAAGAATATGAAGGTATCTACAAAGGATATCGTAAATCTTATGGATTTGTTATTATGCTGGATGATGAAGATATTTATGTAGCAGAACAAAATAAAGGAACTGCTATGCATAATGATAAGGTACGTGTTCGTATTGTACCATCAGATTATACAAAACATAAACGTGAAGGCATCATCGTTGATGTTATTGAGCGTGCTAATGAAACCATAGTTGGTACTTACGACAGACAACAACACTTCGGCTTTGTTGTACCAGATGATGAACGTATTGGAACAGATATTTTTGTAGATTTAAAAGATACTTTAGATGCTCGGAGTGGAGCTAAGGTACTAGTAAAAATTACAAAATGGCCTGAAGGCAATAAAAAACCTGAAGGAATTATAACAGAAATTTTAGGCTATAAGGGGGATGTAGGCCTAGACATTAACTGTATTATGGCTAATCATAAGATTCCTTTTGCATTCCCTAAAGAGGTAATTGAGGCAAGTGAGAAGATAGATACTATTGTTCATGAAGATCCGAAGCGGTGGGATCTTAGAGACTTACAAATGGTAACTATCGATGGAGAAGATGCAAAAGATCTTGACGATGCTGTAAGTGGTCGTAAATTACCAAATGGTAATTATGAGCTAGGCGTACACATTGCGGATGTTAGTCATTATGTTACTTCAGGCCAGCCTATTGATAATGAAGCATACAAGCGGGGGACTTCAGTTTACTTAGTGGACCGCGTAGTACCAATGTTACCAGAGGTATTATCGAATGGTATTTGTAGTTTAAATGCCCATGAAGATCGCTATGCTATGACGTGTATGATGGAAATTGATGATTCAGGTACAGTTGTTAATTATCGTATTCGTCCGTCTATTATCCATGTAGGACGTCGTTGCAGCTATAAAGAAGTTTATAAAGCGTTAGAGGAAAATATTGTTCCTGACGATTTAGTAGATTTTATTCCTATGCTTCGTGACTTAGCAGAAATTTCTAAGATTTTAAATCGTATGCGTCGTCGTAGAGGGGCATTAGACTTTGATTTTTCGGAATATAAGGTATTACTTGATCTCGATGGTACACCGTTGCGTATCGTAAAACGCGATCGAACTATGGTAGAGCGGCTTATCGAAGAATGTATGCTCATTGCTAATGAGACGGTAGCTACGCATTTAAAGGATACTCAACGTACATCGGTATATCGTATTCATGAACATCCTAGTGAAGAAAAATTGGATTTATTCCAAAAGGTATTACATTATTTAGGTCAAACTCTTGTCCTTAGTGCTGATGGTGTAACACCACGAGATTTCCAAAAAATCCTTGATGTAGTGAAGGGACAAGATATCGAGCAAGTGGCTCAAATTATGACCTTACGTTCTATGCAGCAAGCGAAATATAGCATTGAAAACGTCGGCCATTTTGGGTTAGCATCCACTTGCTATACTCATTTTACATCTCCCATTAGACGTTATCCGGATTTGATGGTACATCGACTTTTAAAAGCGGATATGCACTGGAAGGGTGGATACTCTAAACGAGATGTAGATGAAGCTTTCTTAGCTGGTGCTGTGGAACATTCTTCCATACAAGAACAAGTGGCAACCGAGGCAGAACGAGAAACTACGGATCTAAAGAAGACTCAATACATGGTTCCATTTGTAGGTGAAGTTTTTGAAGGCACTATTGCGAGCATAACCTCCTTTGGCATGTTCGTAGAGTTAGAGAATGGTATCGACGGTCTCGTGCATATTAGCATGATGAACGACGATTATTATTTCTTTGACGAAGAACATTTTGTTCTTGTTGGTAAGCGGACAGGTAAAACCTATCACTTAGGTGAAAAGGTTACTGTTACACTTGTAAAAGCCGATGTAGAAAAGAAACAAATCGATTTTGTTCTTGGTGAAGTAGATAATCTGATGGCTATCCAAGAACAATTGAGTAGTGGCTCTGACCATGCTACTAGTCGTGATGGTTTTGGAAATCTAAAGGGGCGAAAGTCATCCCGAAAAAACGGTAGAAAAACTTCTAAACGAGATGATTCAAAAGCTGGGCGTTCTAGATATGATGCTTTCAGTAAAAAATCTAAAAAAGGTAAATCGAGTCGCAAGAAGTCAAATAAAGCTACAAAACGTAGTCAATCTAAAAAATCTAAA
Organism: Veillonella parvula; assembly: GCF_032550495.1. Classification (GTDB taxonomy): domain Bacteria; phylum Bacillota; class Negativicutes; order Veillonellales; family Veillonellaceae; genus Veillonella; species Veillonella parvula_G. The sequence goes on from NZ_JAWFZJ010000001.1 coordinate 368,572, forward strand.
AGTAAACGTAAACGATAGAGGAGAATATGGCAAAGAAATCTAGCCCATCGCTTATTGCTGACAATCGTAAGGCGCGTCATGATTTTCATATTCATGAAACCTATGAAGCTGGTATTGCTTTAACAGGAACTGAAATAAAGTCTATTCGTCAAGGTAAGCTTAATCTTAAGGACAGCTTTTGTCGTATAGATAAAGGGGAAATTTTATTGTATGGTGTACATATCAGTCCGTATGAACAAGGTAATCGTTTTAACCATGAACCGGAGCGGACACGCAAGTTGTTGATGCATAAATCTGAAATCAATAAGTTACATGCTCAAGTTAAGGAAAAAGGATTTTCTTTAGTGCCGCTAAACTTTCATTTTAGTCACGGTTATGTAAAGGTTACTGTAGGTTTAGTAACTGGTAAGAAACTTTATGACAAGCGTCAAGATATGGCGGAACGTGATGCCAAGCGCGATATTGCTAAGCGAATCAAAGAACAACAAAAATATTAAGAATCATAAGGAATCAAGTCGATATGGCTTGGTTCTTTTTTTGTATATTTGTTAACTATATTATTTTTAGTGGTTGATAAAAATACAGTGAGAATTTATAATGTAAACAATAAGAGGTGTTTGTAGTTGACATTTTCTAAGTAGAGGAGATACATTATGAATCAGAACATTCGGTACATTACAGAGGTTGCTATTTTAACTGCCATGATTACTGTATTAGGGGCTATTAAAATACCTAATGTCATTCCAGGTATAGAGTTTCAATTATCAGCCCCGTTGGCGGTAGCGATATGTGCCGTATTCGGATTTAAAAAGTATATTATAAGTGGTTGTTTATCTAGTTTAATAGGATTAGCATTAGGTACTCAAACCATTTTAAATGTTATGATTGCTATGCAATTCCGGCTCATTGTGGGACTAATTCTTTGGATGTGCCATAATCACATGATAGGTATTATGGTTTCTGGTCCAATTGCATCTGCTTTAGCGCGATTATCTTTGTCTTTATACGTTGGTAAGGCTGCATTACCGATGATAGCTCTCGCAGTTCCAGGTATGATCTTTACAGTAATTATGGCACCAGTATTTGTGAAAGTATTCCATAAAATTCACAACCAAGTACCTCAAAGTAATGTAGTTAAAGGTAAGGTATCATAATGGACGAATTATATAGTGTGCGTATGCGCGCGGCTCAAGGTGGTCCCCATGAAAACGGGGGCCACCATATTTCTGGCGCAGAACGCATTGTGACCTTAAATCAAGTTGGAGCTATCGCTCAGTCTTTAGCCGAACGAGCACTGCATCATAGTAAGGGGACAGCTGATTTTATTAATATTACAGTGGACTTGATTCCTTCAGAAACAATTACATATATAGAATGCTTAAAAGTAAATGAACACTTTGCTAATACTGTTGCTGAGGCGCATCAATTAGCTGTTGAACTTTTACAGGGCGCTGATATTAGTGAAACTGCTGTTAAACATGCTATTTATCTATTAGAAGGTTTAGATTCATCTATGCGAGGTGCTATGTTGGTTGACGCAATTTCTGGTGAGCGCATAGATTCTGGTAACCGTGGTGTTCGCGTGAGTCATATGGACTCCTTTGATTCTGAAAAACTAGGGGATAATGAACATATGAGAGAGGCCTTAGTATTGGCTTCTAAAGTGCAATCTGCTGAGGGGATTGTAGGTGAATTATGTTGGTCTGATGATCCTGATTACACAGTAGGCTATGTGGCTTACAATGATATTTACCATCGAATTCCTAGCATGAAAGAATTTGGCTCTAATCTAGGAGGACGTGTATTTTTTGTTAAACCAAATACTGATGTGGACTGTGTAATCAAGTATTTGGAAAAAGCACCAGTACTTATTCAGCGGTGATTGTATGTATAAATTCTTCCAAGAGCAATTAAATAATAAAATCAATAACCTAAATTTGCGCACATTAACGGAATATTGCCCTATAGACGCAGTACGGGTTAGAAGAGATGATAAAGAATATTTGATGATGGCATCAAATAACTATTTAGGGCTTACTTTTGATGAACGTGTAATAGAGGGGGCCATTAAAGGGGCTCAACAATATGGCACTGGATCAGGTGGATCGCGTCTAGTATCCGGTACATTTCCCTTGTTTACAGATCTTGAAAGAGAACTAGCAAAATTTAAGAATACAGAAAAAGCCCTCGTATTTAATACGGGTTACATGGCAAATGTAGGAACCATTTCTGCCATAGCAGATAAGAATACTATTATTTTTAGCGATGCTTTAAATCATGCTAGTATTATAGATGGTTGTAGACTGAGTAGAGGATCTGTAAAGGCTTATAACCATTGTGATGTAGACGAATTAAAGTATTTATTGAAAGAAGTAGATCGAAATACAAGAAAGCTAATTGTCACAGATGGGGTCTTTAGCATGGATGGCGATATAGCCCCATTAGATAAGCTCTACGAGCTTAGCCGTGAGTATAATGCTTTACTTATGGTAGACGATGCTCATGCGACGGGTACCATTGGTAGCGGTCATGGAACGGCTGCTTATTATGGTCTTGAAAAAGAAGTGGATATTCAGCTAGGTACATTGAGCAAATCGTTAGGTTCTGTTGGCGGCTATGTAGCTGCTAATAGCACCATCATTGATTATCTTGTGAATATGAGTCGTAGCTTTATATTCTCCACTGCATTATCTCCTGCTGACATAGGGGCAGCCCTGGCTGCATTACATGTTCTTGAGTCTGATACATCTGTTTTAAGGCGACTACAAAATAATGTGAACTATATGGCAGATTGCTTAAATTCTATAGGAATATATGCTACGAATGATACTCCAATTTTCCCAATACTTATCGGTAGTAATGAGGATACTCTAACAGTATCAAATTATTTATACAATGCTGGAATTATAGGTACAGCGATACGTCCGCCTACAGTTCCTGTTGGTGAAAGTAGAATTCGTTTAACCGTTACAGCTGCTCATAATAAAGAACAAATTGATTATGTGTGCCAATCACTGCATAATGCTTTGAAGCAATTAGACTCATGATAGTAGATAATATATCTAAATAAAGACAGTATTAAAAGAATCCTAAATTGATTGGTTAATTAGTCTATATTAGATAAATCGAGTAGTCTAAGAAGAGTGAATATATCTGAACTGTAAAGGTTTCATACAATTGACAGTAATACCAAATAGGCTTATAATTATTAAACCGACGCACGGGGATGTAAAGGTTTCGACAGGGGTGCGTGTGGTATAGATAGCGAGTCGGCGTTCCATGAGGCCGTTAAACGGTGGGAAAACATTTAAACGCAGAAGAAAATTTTGCATTAGCTGCATAAGCTACGTCCCTCATACTTGTGCCTACCAAGTGTGAATGGACGTCAAACAGTAGGCTGGTCTAATTTAGTTGTTCATATGAATTAGGCGAGACAATATGAACTGGGGTTGTGTAGCTTGTCTGTGAGCGATAGCAACCTGAGACTTAAATCATAGACTGTGCTCGGAGAAGTCTATATGGCAACACTTTTGGACAGGGGTTCGACTCCCCTCATCTCCACCAAAATAGAAGCGTACATTTTAAGAAATAAGTCTGCGCTTACAGATAAATTTGTGATTATTCGGCTATAATTGATATAGAACAGCCGATTAAATGGTTTTAAAACCGTCTAGGTAGATTCTTAGGCGGTTTTTTGTATATTAAACATAAAATTTTCATATTGATTTAAATAAAGAATCTTAGAGGTGATAAGACATGGAAATTTTACTTATGTCATATTTAGCAGGAGCAAAAAGTATAACAAAAAAGTATCTTTCAAAAATGGTTTCAAATAAAATAATTTTTATTCCTACTGCTGGAAATGTTGAACCATATACTGGATATATTGATGAAGGTGTTGAGATGTTAAAGTCTTTAGGATATGAATTGGAAATTATTGATATTTCTAAATATGATGAAGATTATTTAAAGAATAAACTTTCAAAGACTGAATGTATCTGTATATCTGGTGGTAACACATTTTATCTATTACAAGAGCTGAAAAAGAAAAATCTTATAGGCCTACTTTATGAAAGAATCAAAGAAGGCTTATTATATATTGGTGAATCTGCTGGCGCAATTATTATGTCTGAAAATATTGAATATAATCAGATAATGGATGATAAAAGTATAGCATCTGAATTAGATGATTATATGGGTGTAAATGTATTTAATCATTATGTTTTACCTCATATAGGGGAATATCCATTTGAAGAGACTGCTCAGAAAACATTAGATACTTATCAAGATAAGATACCATTAGTGCCGATAAACAATAATGAAGTAATCTTAGTTGAGGATCATGGTTATACGGTATTAACTGAAAAAAAGTAAACTAGTAATATATAGTTTTATAATTCTAAAACTATTTAAGTTCATATTGAATATAAAATGTCAATAGTTTTTAACATTTTTGCTGTATACAATATATGTGGGTTTAATCAGATTTTATCTATGTTCTACAAAGGTAGAGGGGTATCGGAAAAATTGACTTTATCTATATAATCCTGTAAAATATATAAAGATATTTATGAAATTATGTGACATGAATGATTCGTTTCTGAAAAGGAGTACAGATAATGAAGTATCGTTATTCCCGTATGTTAGCAGCTCTCGTAATGTCTGCTGTGATGATTGCAGGGTGTGGCAACAATCAACAGCAAGCTGGTGAGATTAATGTTAATACATATAAACTTACAACAAGTGATACACAAGTTGATCAAACATTTGCTGGTACTGTAGTTGCGGAGAACTCTGTAGCTGTACATGCTCGTGTAAGTGGTTATATTGTTGAGAAGTTTGTAAAAGGTGGGGAACAAGTAGTAGCGGGACAACCATTATATCGAATTGATTCTCGTCAATATGAAGCGAGTCTTGCTAATGCAGAAGCACAAGCAGCTCAAGCTAATGCAAACTTGAAAAATGCTGAAGTAGATCTTCAACGTTATGAAACTTTGGCATCACAAGATGCGATTGCTCAACAACGTGTAGATACGCAACGTAGTGCTACAGAGCAAGCTAAGGCTACTTATGAAGCGTATGAAGCATCCGTGAAAATTGCTCAAGATAATATGGGGGATACCATGGTATATGCACCATATTCTGGTACATTACGCATGGATGACGTAGATACAGGCACTTATGTTCAGGCTGGCTCTACTACATTGGTTACAATCGATTCTATTGATCCAATCTTCGTTGAGTTTAGTATGACTGAGCAAGAATATCTTGATTTTATGAAGAATCCTACAACGGATGATTCTAATGGTCCAAATATTCAATTAAAACTTGCTGATGGCGAAACATATAATGAACTTGGTTCTATCGTGCAAGCGGCTAAGAGTTTAGATCAATCTACGGGTAAGCTTGTATTGAAAGCGTCCTTCCCAAATCCTAATCATTTATTATTACCTAATATGTATGCTACTGTTGTTTCTCCTGGTGAAAAGATTAAAAATGCAATCCTTGTACCAAGTCGTGCAATTTTACAAATCATGGACAAAAACTTTGTTTATGTTGTAAATGCAGCTGGTGTAGTAGAACAAAAGACAGTAGAGATTGGTGGTACTAAAGGTAATGAAACGATCATTAAATCTGGTTTGGCTGCTGGTGATACAATCATCGTTGACGGCTTAACTAAGGTGAAAAATGGCGTAAAAGTAAATGGCAAACTACTAACTAAAGAACAGTTGAAAGCTACAAAATAAAAGGAGGATAGATCGTGTCGAAATTCTTTATTAATCGACCTATCTTTGCCATCGTAATAGCCATTGTTATCACGTTGGTAGGGCTTATCTCTATGATGAACCTTCCGGTAGCTCGATATCCACAAATTTCTCCACCTACAGTTCAAGTTAATACTGCTTATACTGGTGCAACTGCTCAAGTTGTTAATGATACAGTAGCCAGTGTTATTGAAACGCAGATTGTAGGCGTACAAGATATGGACTATATGACATCTAATAGTTCCAGTAACGGTAGCTATTCGTTGACTGTTCAGTTCAATCAAGGTACAGATGCTGATATGGATGCGGTTAATACGCAAAACCGTGTTCAAGCAGCACTTGCACAATTGCCTTCAGAGGTACAAGCTGTAGGTGTTACAACCACTAAATCTTCTGGTGATATGGCACTTATATTCTCTTTGAGTTCACCAAATGGCACATATGATGCAACATTCTTAAAGAACTATGGTACCAATTATATGATGGATACTATCAAATCCATTAAGGGTGTTGGTTCTGTACAAGAGTTCGGATCTGATTATTCTATGCGCATTTGGCTAGATCCTGCGAAGATGCAAAAACTTGGTGTTACTATCTCTGAAGTTACGGCGGCTATAAAAGGTCAAAACTTACAAGCCGCAGCAGGTACAGTAGGGAAAAACCCTACAAATGGTGAACAAGCCTTTCAATATCCTATCAAAATTGATGGACGTCTCGTAACACCTGAACAATTTGGCAATATTGCTATTAAAAGCACTAATGGTAAGGTATTACATCTAAAAGATGTCTCCCGTATTCAAATTGGGGCTGAAGGGTATGACTTCATCGCAAAATCTGCTCATAAAGAGGTTGCCGGTTTTGCTATTTCCCTACAAAATGATGCTAATGCATTAGAAACAATTGCTAATGTTAAGAAGGTTCTAGATGAGCAATCTAAATCCTTCCCACCAGATATGCAATATAACGTAGTTGTAGATAATACTAAATTCGTAAGTGCATCTATTAATGAGGTTGAGCATACATTTGTAGAGGCATTGCTCCTTGTTTTAGTTGTAGTATATGTCTTCTTACAATCTTGGCGATCCACAATCATTCCTATGATTGCTGTGCCAGTATCTTTGCTTGGCACATTTGGTGCTTTTGTTTTATTAGATTTCTCTATTAACACTTTGACGCTTTTTGCCATGGTTTTGGCTATCGGCCTTGTTGTTGATGATGCTATCGTAGTGGTAGAGGCTGTTGAATATGAGTTAAAATATAATGGTTTACCTCCAAAAGAGGCGGCTATTAAAGCAATGGAAAATGTGCAAGGACCAGTAATTGGTATTGCCTTTGTATTGACTGCTGTATTTGTACCAGTTGCTTTCATGGGTGGTATGACAGGCATCCTTTACAAACAGTTCGCATTAACGATTGCTGTTTCCGTTGTAATTTCAGCTATTATTGCACTTGTGTTGACACCAGCATTATGTGCTACCATGTTGAAACCACATATATCTAAAAATCGTGAAGATTGGTTACATCGCCAATTAAATAAGTTTAATGTTGCTTTAGAACGATTCAGTAATTGGTATGGCATCCAATTAGCGCGTTTAAGCCATCGTTTAAGTTTAATTGTTATTACATTGCTAGTATTTGCAGGTGGTACAGCCTTAGTATTCCACTTCTTACCAACTTCTTTCGTACCAGCTGAAGATAGTGGTTACTACATGATTGCTATTAATGAGCCACCTGGTGCTACATCTGAACGGACTATGGCTACACTTGAAAAAATTGCATCTTTCTTGGAAGAAAAAAATGATCCTGAAAAACCTAAGGATGAACAATTATTCCAAGAAGTATTTACTGTCGCTGGTTTTGACCTTTTAGGTGGTGGTCAAAAGTCTAGTGCTGGTGTAATTTTTGCTACTATGTCTGACTGGAAATATCGTACTACTGCTGCAACTTCTATTAATGCAATGGTTGGTCAAACCTTTGGTTTTGCCGCTCAAGGTGTACCAGAAGCAACTGTAATTGCTATGAATCCACCATCCATTCCTGGTTTGGGTAAAACTGGTGGTTTTAGTATGTACATCATCAATAAAGCTGGCGATAGTCCACAAGTTATGGCTGATCGTACTAATGAATTTATTGCGGAAGCTCGTAAGAGCCCAGCAATTCAATCCATTTATACTACTTTTGATACATCTACGCCGACATTACAATTTGATGTAAATCGTGAAAAAGCGGCTCAAGATGGTGTAGCATTAGCTGATATCTTTACCACTTTGCAAGGGTTCTACGGTAGTATTCAAGTTAACGACTTTACTACTTATGGTAAAAACTATAAGGTTGTAGTCCAAGCGGAAGACGCATATCGTCAAAATGCAGCTCAGCTTAATATGTTAGCTGTTAGAAATAGTAATGGCCAAATGGTACCTGTTTCTAACTATATTACAAAGGAACAAACGGGTACACCATCTAGCATTACTCGCTTTGATAATGCGATGGCCGTACAAATTGGTGGTTCTCAAGCTAGAGGATATTCCTCTGGTGATGCTATCAATGCATTAAAAGAGGCCGCCGCTAAAACATTACCTGCTGGTTATACATATGATTGGGCAGGGCAATCTCGTGAAGAGTTAAAAGCCGGTTCTCAAACTATGTTGATTCTAGGTTTAGGGCTTGTCTTTGTATTCTTAATCTTGGCTGCCTTATATGAGTCTTGGAAGGTTCCATTTGCCGTATTGTTCTCCGTACCATCTGGTATGATTGGTGCTTCTTTAGTACCATTCTTATTGAACTTTACAGGCAGATATTTCTTAGCAAATGATATTTATATGCAGATCGGTCTCTTAACCTTGGTTGGCTTGGCTGCGAAAAATGCGATTTTGATTATCGAGTATGCTAAGATTCGCGTTGACGAGCGTGGTATGAATGTTGTTGATGCTGCTATCGAAGCTGCAAAAATTCGTTTGCGTCCAATTTTGATGACATCCTTTGCATTTATCCTTGGTGTATTACCATTGGCAGTATCTAGTGGTGCTGGTTCTGGTGCACGTACTTCTATGGGTATTACTGTAGTAGCAGGGATGACAACAGCTACATTGTTTGGTATCTTTATCATCCCAATGTTGTTTATCATCATTGAAAAACTTGGTCCTGGTTTGTTGACAAATCGCAAGAAAAATCATGAATAACTTTCTGTATTAGTACTTAATATAGATAGATAAAAAACACGTTATTACTAAGTAGTGGCGTGTTTTTTTGTATGATTTATGATATAATAATATAGTTAAAAATCGAATTGACGTAAGTCAATATAAAGTATGAAACTAAACATTAAAGAGGTATATTATGAGTGATGTAAAAACATATGTAGCAGGTCATAAAAGCCCTGATACAGATTCTATTTGTTCTGCTATTTCCTTTGCTAATTTATTAACACAAATGGGCACACCAGCAACTCCAGTATGTGCAGGTGAAGCTAATAAAGAAACAACATATATCTTGAACCATTTTGGTTTTGAACACCCTCAAATCGTTAAGAACTGGGAGGAGTTTGCTCCAGAAGGTGGCAATTTGTATTTAACTGACCATAATGAATCTAAACAGATCATTGATGGTTACAAATCTATGAACATGTGTGGCGTTGTAGATCATCATCGTATCGGTGATTTTGAAACTGATGGTCCTGTATTCATGCGTTTAGAACCAGTAGGTTGCTCCAATACCATCATTACTAAATTATATATGGAAAATAACCAAGAGATTCCTAAAGCAATTGCAGGGTTGATGTTATCTGCCATTATTTCTGATACTGTATTATTTCGTTCTCCAACGTGCACAGAAACAGATAAAGCAATGGCTCATAAATTAGCCGAAATTGCTGGTGTAGATATTGAGTCTTATGGTCTTGATATGTTAAAAGCTGGTGCCGACATTTCTGATTTGACTAATGATGATATCGTTCGTACAGATATGAAAGAGTTCTCCGAAGCAGGTAAAACTATTTCCATTGGACAAATTTCCGTTATGGATACTACAGATGTGTTGGCTAAACAAGGCGAACTTGTACAAGCTTTAGAGGCTCTTCGCAGTGCCAATAACTACGATGCATCTTACATCATGATTACAAATATTCTCGATGAGAGTACAACATTGTTGTTTAGTGGCGATGTAGAAGCTGTAGTTACTAAAGCATTTGAAAAAGAAATAAAAGATAATGGTGTATTCTTACCTAATACTATGTCTCGTAAAAAACAAATTGTACCACCAATTCTTGGTGCTATGAAATAGTATACAAACTAAAAAAGAACGTTGCTCGCAACGTTCTTCTTCTCTATTTATAGGGCTTCAAGTATATTGCATGAATATGTTAATTGCTATTATAAATGTGTTTATTTGCATATAATAATTTAGCTTTTAACTATACATACTTATTTCACAGATTTATAAAGATCATTTATGTATATTTGGAGTTTGTATTGCATAAGTAAGGGCAATAGGTGTGTTTCGATGAATTCATTATTAACAGGTTTAAATAAAGAACAACAACAAGCAGTCCAGCATACGGAAGGCCCTTTATTGATTTTAGCTGGTGCTGGATCTGGTAAAACAAAGGTCTTAACAGTTCGTATTGCACATTTATTGGCACAAGGTGTTAATCCTTATGAAATCTTGGCCATTACTTTCACCAATAAAGCGGCGAAAGAAATGAAAAGCCGTGTAGAAGGTCTTGTAGGCGATGTGGCAAATCGTATTTGGCTCAGTACATTCCACAGCTTTTGTGCTAAGTTTTTACGTTTTGAAATAGATAGTTTCTTAGGGTATAACAGCAATTTTACTATCTATGACACATCTGACTCTCAAGCTGTTATTAAGGCCGCATTGAAAGCGTTAAATTTGGATGATAAATACTATCCTGTAGGGGCTATGATTGCTGCCATATCAGATGCTAAGAATAAATTACTTTTTGCTTCTGATTTTAGAAAACAAGCACGAGACTTTTACCAACAAAAGGTAGCTGATGTTTATGAGTATTATGAGCGGGAGTTGCGCAAGAATAATGCATTAGATTTTGATGATCTATTATTAGTAGCCGTTAAATTATTACAGTCTAATGCAACTGTTCTTGATAAATATAGTCATCGTTTCCGTTATGTCATGATTGACGAGTATCAAGATACAAACCATGCACAATATTTATTGGCGAAATTATTAGCTTCACATTGGAAGAATATCGCCGTCGTGGGTGATGCTGATCAAAGTATTTATGCTTGGCGTGGCGCTGATATTCAAAATATCTTAGATTTTGAAAAGGACTATCCTAATTGTACATCTATTAAATTAGAGCAAAACTATCGTTCTACTAAGATTATTCTCGATGCAGCCAATGCTGTTATCGATAATAATGAAGGTCGCCCAGAGAAAAATCTTTGGACCGATAAAATAGAAGGCGCAAAAATTCAGCATTTTACGGCTCAATCCGAACATGAGGAAGCAGCTTTTATCGGTGACACAATCGCTAAAAAACATGATATTCACGATGTTCCATATGGGGATATGGCCATTTTATATCGTACAAACGCCCAGTCTCGTGTCCTTGAAGAAGCACTTATTAAGCGGGCCTTACCCTATACGATGGTAGGGGGCACAAAGTTCTATGATCGTAAAGAAATCAAAGACGTTTTAGCTTATTTACGCGTATTATACAATCCCTTTGATGATTTGAGCTTATTGCGCATCATTAATGTGCCAAAACGGAGTATTGGGGCCACTACAGTTGCTAAACTACAAGACTATGCTCGTGAAAAAGGAACGTCTTTGTTTATGACGCTTACGCAGTTACACTTAATTGATTCTATCAAGGGAAAAACTAAAGAAAAGTTAGAAGAATTCGGTATTCTCATCTTTACTCTTGTTTCTGAAATGGAAGATAAAACTGTACTCGATATCTTAGAGTCTATTCTAGATAGAACAGGTTATTTGGCACAATTAGAAGAGAGTACAGACCCACAAGATCAAGCTCGTGCTGAGAATATTGGTGAGCTTTTATCTGTGGCAAAAGACTTCCAAGATACAAATCCATCTGGTACTGTAGAGGACTTTTTAGAGCAAGTAGCACTTGTTAACGATGTAGACTCCTTCGAACAAGAAGAGGCTAAAGTGACATTGATGACATTACATGCTGCAAAGGGTTTGGAATTTCCTATCGTATTCTTATGTGGGTTGGAAGAAGGTTTATTCCCTCATAGTCGTACCTTGATGAACCCTGAAGAAATTGAAGAGGAACGTCGTCTTGCTTATGTAGGTATTACGCGTGCTGAAAAGGAATTATATATTTCTAATGCCACTACTAGAACCGTATTTGGCCGTACTAGTAGTTATTTACCATCTCGATTTATCGATGAAATTCCCGAAGAATTAGTAGATGGCTTACGTGCTAAGCGTAAAGTGCCTGACGATATTAAACGTCATGTACCCCAACATATGAGTGTTACTAGCCGCCCTGTGACAAAGCCAATTGTTCGTAATGAAGTAATTGCCGACTGGAAGGTGGGCGATACGGCTATTCATAGTAAATGGGGTAATGGTAAAGTAATCAACGTAACTGGTGAAGGGGCGGGTATGAAATTGACTATCGAGTTCCCTACACAAGGTGTACGTGTCGTAATGGCAAAATTTGCGCCTGTTAAAAAGGGATGATTCGTCTAATTACGTTTATATTTAAATAGAAAACACATACAATCATATAACTAAATATATTTGTGTATAAAAGGGTATAAAATGAATCCGAAAGATAGAATTAAAGAGTTGCAACAGGAGCTTACTCATGCGCAGTATTTATACTACGTAAAAGATGCTCCTACTATGAGCGACTTTGAATATGATAAAAAATATCGTGAGCTTGTGGATTTAGAAACTGCTCATCCTGAATATATTGTGCCATCTTCTCCAACACAACGGGTCGGTATGAAGGTGGAAGGCTCCTTTGAAAAGGTCGTTCATGGACGTCCTATGTTAAGCCTTAGCAATGTATTTAATGCTGATGAAGTACGAGCTTTTGGAAATCGTGTAGAAAAGGAACTTGGCCATAAGCCATCTTCGTATGTTGTAGAACTAAAAATCGATGGCTTAGCAGTTAATTTACACTATGAAAATGGTATGTTTGTCCGTGCTGTTACGCGTGGTGATGGTCGCATTGGTGAAGATGTAACAGCTAATGTACGTACCATTAAATCTATTCCATTATTTTTAGATAATGCGCCTGAGTTTATCGAAGTTCGTGGTGAAGCGTATATGCCTCATAGTGAATTTAAACGTATTAATGAAGAACGTGATGAAGAAGGTCTCCCGACCTTCGTAAATCCTCGCAATGCTGCAGCAGGTTCCTTACGACAACAAGACCCAGCTATTACTGCTAACCGGAATCTTGCATTTTTCGCATATGCTATAGGTTCTGAAGTGGGAGCCAATATTCATAGCCAAGAGGAATTGCTTAAGAGTTTAGAGAACTTTAAGTTTTCTGTAAATCCTCATTATCGTGTATGTAAAACAATTGATGAAGTAATTGAAGCCATTGATTATTGGGGTGATAAACGGCATGAACTTCCATATGATACAGATGGAATGGTTATTAAGGTAAATAGCTTTGATGATCAAGAGGTTCTTGGTAGCACTGCAAAGGATCCTAAATGGGCCACTGCGTACAAGTATCCACCTGAAGAAGTGGAAACAATCCTTAAAGATATTACCATTAATGTAGGTCGCACAGGGGTTCTAACTCCTACTGGTGAGCTGGAATCCGTATTTGTATCTGGTACGAATGTAAGCCGAGTTACATTACACAACCAAGATTTTATCGATGAAAAGGATATTCGTATTGGTGACCACGTTATTATTCACAAGGCGGCGGAAATCATTCCGGAGGTTATCCGTGTTGTTCCTGAAAAGCGAAATGGCTCCGAAATTCCTTTTACAATTCCTAATACATGTCCTGTATGCGAATCTCCTGTAGTTCGTCGTGAAGGAGAAGCGGCAGTTCGATGTACGAATAAACATTGTCCAGCTATTGAAAAGGAACAAATTATCCACTTTGCCTCTCGTGACGCTATGAATATCGATGGCCTTGGTCCTAGTATCGTAGAAAATTTGATCAACAACAAGTTAATTACAAATGTTGTTGATTTATATCATTTAACTGTAGACCAACTTGTTACGATGGACCGTATGGGTAAAAAATCTGCAGAAAATTTGGTGAAAGCTATTGATGACTCTAAATCACGTGGTTTAGACCGTGTATTATATGGATTGGGAATTCGTTTAATCGGCTCAAAGGCTGCAACTACAATTGCTAATGTGGTGCAATCTATAGATCGGTTCATGACTATTACGAAGGATGAACTAGTAGCAGTTGAAGAAATCGGGCCCACAATGGCAGATAGCATCGTTGAATATCGTCAAGATCCAGCACATAAGGAAATTATTGAAGGCTTAACTCAAGCTGGTCTTAAGATGACCGTAGATGTAGTAGAAGCTGCAGGCAATCAAATGGAAGGCGAAATCGTCGTTCTCACAGGTAAGCTTGAGGTTATGGGGCGCAGTGAAGCCGGTAAAATCCTTGAAGCTCATGGAGCCAAGGTTACTGGTTCTGTTTCAAAGAAGACAACACTCGTCGTAGCTGGAGAAGATAGTGGTAGTAAACTCACTAAAGCAAATGAATTGGGTATTCGTGTGATAAACGAAGAAGAGTTCGTAGAACTATTAAAAGAACTCGGTGAAATCCAATAAATATATAGTCTTACAATGTTTTGAAAATATATACTATTTGCTTTATAATAAGTAATTATGAAAGGATGTGTTCCGATGAAAATCAGCCAAGAGGAAATAAAAAAAATCGCCTTGCTTTCACGTTTGGAAGTTAAAGAAGAACATATGGCACATGTAGAAAAAGAGTTGTCCGACATCTTGACCTATGTTGCTGAACTAGATGCATTAGAACTAGATGGTGTTGAACCAATGGCTCATGCTGTACCTTTACACAATGTATTTAGAGAGGATGAAAAGAAACCATCCCTTGATCATGAGTTAGCTTTATCCAATGCTCCAGAAGCAGAAGATGGGTACTTTAAAGTGCCTCGTGTTGTACAAGAATAGGAGATTTTGCTGTGCCGACAATTCATGAATTACATAAAAAACTTGTGAATAAAGAAATCAGTGCCGTTGAATTGACGAATGCTGTTATTGCTCATAAAGCTAAAGTGGAACCGACTGTGCATGCGTACTTGTCAGATTCTCATGACCGTGCTTTAACTATAGCTAAGGTTGTAGACGAAGCAATTGCTAAAGGTGAAGCGATTTCTCCACTAGCTGGTATTCCTGGTGCAATTAAAGATAATATTTGTATCAAAGACGAACCCGCAACTTGTGCGTCTAAAATGTTAGAAAACTTTGTGCCTCCATATAATGCGTCTGTTATCGAGCGCTTACAAGACAATCATTATATTAGCCTTGGTAAACTTAATATGGATGAATTTGCTATGGGCGGTTCTACAGAGAATTCTGCATTAGCAAAAACGACTAATCCATGGAATATTGACTGTGTACCGGGTGGTTCTTCTGGTGGTAGTGCAGCTGCTGTTTCTAGTGGTTCTGCAATTTGGGCTCTCGGTTCTGATACAGGTGGCTCCATTCGTCAACCAGCCTCTTTCTGTGGCGTAGTAGGTTTAAAACCAACCTATGGTAATGTATCCCGTTACGGCCTTATTGCTTTTGCATCTTCTTTAGATCAAATCGGACCTGTTACACGGGATGTAACGGATGCTGCATTGGTATTGAATGCTATTTCTGGTTACGATGCAAAGGATTCTACATCGATTCCAGGTGCTCGTGTGGATTACACTACAGCTCTTGTAAATGATGTAAAAAATCTTAAAATTGGTGTGCCAAAAGAATTCTTTGGTGAAGGTCTCAATAGTGAAGTTCGCAAAGCTATGGAAGAGGCTATCGAAACATATAAAAAATTAGGTGCTGAAATCATTGAGATTTCCTTGCCTAACTCTAAATATGCGTTGTCTGCATACTATATCATCGCATTGGCAGAGGCAAGCTCCAATTTGGCTCGTTATGACGGCGTAAGCTATGGTATGCGCGTACCTGCAGATAATCTAGTAGACATGTCTACTAAAACTCGTACAGAAGGTTTTGGCCCTGAGGTACAACGCCGTATCTTGTTAGGTACTTATGTATTGAGTGCTGGTTACTATGATGCTTACTATTTGAAAGCATTAAAAGTCCGCCGCCTCATTAAAAATGAATTTGATGAAGCATTCTCCAAAGTGGATTTGATTTTAACACCAACGGCACCTAATACGTCTTATAAATTTGGTGAAAAAGCAAATGACCCATTGGCAATGTATTTAGAAGATATCTGTACGGTACCAGCAAACCTTGCAGGTATTCCAGGCATTAGCATTCCAGCAGGTATGAGTAACAGTAATTTGCCAATCGGCTTACAATTGCTTGGACCTGCTATGGGTGAAGAAACATTGTTACGTGCCGCTTTCACATTTGAACAAGCACGTCCAGACTGTCAATTAGTAGCACCAACTGGGGAGGTTTCTCTATGAGTAGTAAATACGAAACAGTCGTTGGTTTAGAGGTTCATACAGAGCTTAAGACTAAGTCTAAAATCTTCTGTGGTTGTACCACTGAATTTGGCGGTGATCAAAATACACATGTATGCCCAGTGTGCCTTGGCTTACCTGGTGCAATGCCTGTGTTAAATAAACAAGTAGTAGAATTTGCTATTAAAGTAGGTTTAGCATTGAATTGTGAAATCCTTAACTTTAACAAATTTGACCGTAAAAACTACTATTATCCTGATTTGCCTAAAAACTATCAAACATCTCAATATGATTTGCCAATTTGCTTAAATGGTCATTTAGATATTGAGGTTAATGGTGAAACTAAACGCATCGGTATTACCCGTATTCATATGGAAGAGGATGCAGGTAAACTCGTCCATAGTGGCAACACTATTTCCGACTCTAAATCTTCTAATGTTGACTACAATCGTACGGGTGTACCTCTTCTTGAAATCGTATCTGAACCAGATATTCGTTCCGGTGCAGAAGCGAGAGCATACGTTGAAAAATTACGTTCTATTTTGCAATATTTAGAAGTATCTGACGGTCGTATGGAAGAGGGTTCTTTGCGTGGTGACTGTAACGTATCCGTACGTTTACGTGGCACTACAGAATTTGGTACACGTACAGAAACTAAAAATGTTAATTCTTTAACTGCAATCCAAAAAGTTGTTGAATATGAAGCATTGCGCCAAGCTAAGTTAATCGAAGCTGGCGGTACTGTAGATCAAGAAACACGTACTTGGGATGATGCACAAGGTATCACTCTTGGTATGCGTAAAAAAGACGAAGAAAACGATTACCGTTACTTCCCAGAACCAGATTTGGTACCAATCGTAATTACAGATGAAAAAATCGAAGAAGTACGTCGTGCACTGCCAGAATTACAAGATGCTAAGATTGAACGTTTTGTATCTGAATATGGCTTGTCTCGTGAAGATGCAACTATTCTTACTGTATCCCGTAAAACAGCGGACTTCTTAGATGCTACTGTAAAAGCAGGTGCAGATCCTAAGACTGTTGCTAACTGGATGCTTGGTGACTTGTCCAAGATGATTAATGAAAGCGGTTTAACATTTGCTGAATCCAAGGTAAGTCCTGAAAACTTGGCTGGTATGATTGCCCTAATCGACAAAGGTACAATTTCGGGTAAAATTGCGAAAAAAGTTATCGTATCCATGTGGGAATCCGGCAAGGATGCTGATACTATTGTAAAAGAGGAAGGTCTAGTTCAAATCACAGATACTGGTGCTATTGAAGAAATTGTTAAGCAAGTTATTGCTAATAATCCACAACCAGTAGCAGACTTCAAGAGTGGTAATGGTAAGGCTATAGGCTTCTTAGTTGGTCAAGTTATGAAGGAATCCAAAGGCCGAGCTAATCCTGGAATGGTAAATGAATTACTTAAAAAATTCTTAAATGACTGATATGAGTGTTAATATATATTAGCATTAATCAATATTAAAAAATACAATCCCTTCAGATATATGAGTTTATATCTGAAGGGATTTCTATTTGCCATTATGATGGTAAAATATGGTATAATAAATTGTATAAAATTTATTATTATTTGTTCATATAAAGGAAATACATATGAATGATCAACACAATATAAACAATAATCAATATACATATAGAAATGGTCAATCAGATGATACTTATAGTCGCAGTACTTATTCTGGTGAACCTAATACACGCGTATTATCCGATGATGAGAGACGAGAATTTGATGGTGTAACTATTGAAGAGGTAGGCGATTCCGTCCATGTAGATTCAACGCCAACCAATATCAATGACGAGCAACAATATTACGATGAAAACAATCAATATGAACCGAAAGTTAAGGTGTATAGCTTTACTAGTACAAGCTGGCTTAGTCGAATTGTCTTGTTTATTGTTTTAGCGATTATTTTGGCAGCTGTCGTATTCTTTGGTAGTGTCATTCTTACGGTAGTAACTGTTGTTATTTTAGTGGGTGCTATTATTTCTATTATCTTTAGTCTCTTTTAATGGTATAATACATATATTATGACTAGACGGTGGCTGAGCCATTCGATGATTTAAAGGGGACCTATGAACGTAGTTTTATCCACATTAAATTCAAAATTTATACATTCTTCTCTGGCTTTGCGTTATCTCAAAGCTTATGGGCAGGCTCACGGACAGGCATACGATATAGTAGAATATACTATTAATATGCCTGTTTTACATATTCTTAGTGATATTACAGAGCGCAATATTGATGTATTGGGCTTTGCTTGCTATATCTGGAATATCGAGATGACTTTACATGTAGTAGACATGGTGAAAGCTGTGCGACCAGATATTAAAATTATTTTAGGTGGGCCGGAGGTGTCTTTCACAGCCGATGAAATCTTAAATCGTTGTGCTGCGGTGGACTATGTCGTACAAGGTGAGGGGGAAGAAGCTTTTTATCAACTTATTAGTGCACTAATCGCTGGCAAGGATGGCTTAGAAGAGCAGATTCCTGGCGTACGTGGTCGCCACATTTCTGGCCGACTCCTGGGCTCTACTGATACGGTGGAGGTAAAAGATCTTAGTACCATACCATTCCCTTACGTAGAAGAGGATATGATAGATTTAGAACATAAAATCATCTACTATGAATCCTCTCGAGGGTGCCCATTCTCTTGTCAGTACTGTTTATCTGGCAATAAAAATACAGTTCGCTTTTTCCCGCAGGAAAGAACTTTTAAAGAACTACAGTGGTTTATCGATCATAAGGTAAAACAAGTTAAATTTGTTGATAGAACTTTTAACTGTGCGCCACATCATCATCGACCTATGATGGAATTCATGCGTGATGCTGATACGGAGACGAATTTCCATCTAGAAATGGAACCAGAGCTAATGACGAAATGGGAGACAAATATTCTCTGTGAAACACCACCAGGCCGTATTCAAATTGAGGTAGGGGTTCAAAGTACACATAAGAAAACCTTGGATGCTATTAATCGATATAATGATTGGCCGTATATTCAAAAGGCTATTCGTCCTATCATTGAAGCAGGTCGAACTCATGTACACATGGATTTAATCGTAGGCTTGCCTTATGAGAATAAACAGCGATTTGGTTTATCCTTTAATGATCTTTTTAGTTTACAACCTCATGCGTTACAAATAGGGTTCTTGAAACTTTTAAAAGGATCTGGTGTACGTCGCATGGATGAGTATCAATATATTAGTGATCCTTTAGCGCCATATGAAGTACTAAGCACTCACGTGCTCCCTTATAGAGACATACGCTTTTTAAAACACTTTGAAGATGTCTTTGAACGCTTCTATAATAGCGAACGATTTAGAACTGTGTTTGGTTATATTGGTAGTAAGCTCATAAAGGAACATACTGATACATCTATAACTGGTGAGGATAGATTAACTACTAATCATGTACCACCTATGGAAAAGTACGATCCATCTAAAGTGGAGATAAAAAAAGATGCCTTTTCCTATTTCTGTGACATGACACAGGCTTGGCTCGATGCGGGTAATCATAAGATTAATTTAAAAGATATTGATCAAATTGAGTTTTTATACAATTTCTTTCTAGCTAAAGGCGATACAGTGGCTGCCGAGTTATTACAATATGATACACTCGTTAGTTATCGCGGTAAGGTTCGCAGTGAAGCTGTTGGTTTACCGAAGCAGACAAAAGAACTTTTACAAGAAGGGGAAGCATTCTGGCGCAATGAAGAAATTGCATCTCAATATATTCCAAACTATACATTTAAAGAGTGGCGCAAAATTCGCCAACAATATGTAGAAATGCCTATGTCTAAGGACACGGCTAAAGTGTTAGGTATAGAGAATGTACCAAATGTACCTTTTACAGTTGTAATCGACGTAAATAAAGAGGTAAAACCTTTTATACGTCCTGAAATAGAGGCTTGTTAGTAATATAAAAATAGTTTATCTTTTTTTTTAATCAAAAGATTAGAGAATATATGATAGTTGAAATATTACATAATAAGCGATGATTGGTTAGTTTAATAGGAGTGTTATGACCGATACAACGAGACCAAAACGATATCGCATGGTATCTAAATATTATAAAGAAACATATGGGGAAAAGGTTTATAAATTACCTGTAGCACTACCTTTGACCTGTCCTAACAGAGATGGTTCGGCTGGTGTTGGAGGCTGCACCTTCTGTGGTGAAATCGGTGCGGGCTACGAAAATCGTCCTGCCTGGATGACTGTACGCATGCAATTAGAGGAAAATATTGCTCACATAGGCCCTAAATATAAAGCAAAGAAGTTCATCCCTTATTATCAAAACTTTAGTAATACCTATTTGAATCTTGATGATTTTAAAAGTTATATTGAACAAGGTTGTATCGATGAAGCCGTGGGCATTGCTATTGCAACAAGACCCGATTGTATTGCTGATGAATATCTTGAAATATTAGCTGATATTAGGGATTGCTTTCATAAGGATATCTATATTGAGCTAGGTCTTCAAACGGTTAACTATGATACATTAGAGAAAATTAATCGTGGTCATGATTTAGCCCAGTTTATTGATGCCGTATTACGGATTAAGCGCTATGGATTTAACATAACAACTCATATGATAGTTAATTTACCATGGGATACCATGAAGGATACTATTGAAGGGGCTCGCATTTTGTCAGCCCTTGGTGTAGATCAAGTTAAATTACATGCGTTGTATATTGTTAAAAATACATTGATGGCCAAGTGGTATCAAGAAGGTCAGTTCACCTTAATCAGTGCTGAAGAATATGCTGATCGGGTTGTTAATTTTGTACGTCATTTACACCCTGACATTGTTTTACAGCGTCTTGTAGGGAGAGCGCCTGAAGATAATACGCTTTTTACAAACTGGTCCATGGGTTGGTGGCGCGTACAAGATTTAATTGATGATAAACTAGACGAACTAGATGCTCATCAAGGTGATCTCTGTGATTACCTAAATGGTAAAGCAGTTCGTAAATTTATAGATTAGGAGGTTGTATGAGCGAACAAATATTTACATTTCCTACATATGACCTAGCACAATCCATACTAGGTCAACATAATCGATATTTACATATGATGCTTGAGGTAATTTCTGCCGATGTAGTAGCTCGAGGTGATACGGTAGTTATCAAGGGTGATGAGAATCAAGTCAATGCCCTCTATCGTACTCTAGAAGAATTAGTATTTCTTTATCGTGAAGGTAGTACCATAACTGAGTCTCAGGTGCGTATTGCGGCTAAACTTGTCGCTAATGGTAAGGCTGATGCTGTACATAATATGTTTGAAGATACCTTATCTGTTAATATGCGTGGCAAAAATATTACGCCTAAAACGGAAGGCCAAAAATACTATGTAGACAGCATTCGTAAAAATACCATTACTTTTGGTATTGGTCCTGCTGGTACAGGGAAAACGTTCTTGGCGGTAGCTTTAGCTGCATTCTATTTGAAAAACCGTAATGTGGATAAAATCATTTTGACTCGACCTGCCGTAGAGGCTGGTGAACGATTAGGTTTCTTACCGGGTGAATTACAAGACAAGGTAGACCCGTATTTGAGACCCCTCTATGATGCATTACACGAAATGTTTGGTATCGAGCAAGTACAACGCTTTATGGAACGTGGTACTATCGAGGTAGCACCACTAGCGTATATGCGTGGCCGTACATTGGAAAATGCCTTCGTCATTCTCGATGAGGCTCAAAATACAACGGCAGAGCAGATGAAAATGTTCCTAACTCGTCTAGGTAACAATTCTAAAATGGTAGTCAACGGTGATAAGACACAAATTGACTTGCCTCCACGTGTTGTGTCTGGCCTTGGCGAGGCTGAAAAGGTATTGCGTCATGTGCCGGGTATAAATATGGTGTACTTTAGCGATCAAGACGTAGTTCGTCATGACTTAGTAGGTCGCATTGTAAAAGCATACGATGCGTACCATGAGCGTAAATTAGTGGGTGAAACTACAACGACTGAAGCACCTACAGAGAATGTAGCGAAAGGGTAACTATGTACATACATATTAGCTATGATGAAGGAATTGAAGAGGATTCTAATATAGAGGCCATTATCCGTAAGGTTTGTGACGAAGTGAGTCGCGTATATGGTCTCGAAGAAGATGAAATGAGTATTTTGCTGTGTGATAATGCAAAGATTCATGAACTTAATAAAGAATATCGCGGTATCGATAGACCTACAGATGTATTGTCCTTTGCTCTTAATGAGGGGGACGATTACGAAGGTAGTGAAGAGGAACATCATTTACTAGGGGATATGATTATATCCTTGGAGAGAACTCGTGAGCAGGCTATCGAATATGGACATAGTTTTGAGCGTGAGTTAGCATACTTGACGACTCATAGCTGTTTACATATCTTAGGCTATGACCATATGAACGACGAAGAAAAAAAAGAGATGCGCACAGAGGAAGAATTTATCCTAGGTAATCTCGGTTATGTGCGGGAGGATGCACCATATAATGAATAACAAGGAACATTTTAAATCAGGCTTTGTAGCCGTTGTAGGTCGCCCAAATGTTGGTAAATCTACATTAATTAATGCTTTAATTGGTGATAAGATTGCTATCGTATCCGATAAGGCTCAAACGACTCGCAACCGTATCATCTGCGTATATACGGATGAATCCAAACAAATCGTATTTATGGATACACCAGGCGTTCATAAGCCAAAACATAAGTTAGGCGAATTCATGGTAGATGCTGCTATCGAGTCTTTAAAAGAAACGGAAGCTGTTTTATTTGTTGTAGCAGGCAATGAAAAACGTGGCCCTGGGGATAACTTCATTATTGAACAATTAAAACGAGTAAAAGTTCCCGTATTTTTAGTGGTCAACAAAATTGATACACTTAAAAAAGAAGAGCTTTTAGAAGCAATTGTTTCTTATCAAGATGCATATCCATTTGCAGGTGTAATTCCTATTTCTGCAAAAGATAAAGAGAACTTAGCTGAAATTCTTAAGGTTCTAGAAGAAACATTGCCAGAAGGTCCACAATATTTCCCAGAAGATATGATTACGGATCAACCGGAACGCCTTATTATTTCCGATATCGTTCGTGAAAAAATCTTGTTGGCTACACGAGATGAAATACCTCATGCTATTGCTGTAGACGTAGATGAAATGAAAACACGTGATGATGGTACTACCTATATCCGCGCTACAATCTACTGTGAAAGAGACTCTCAAAAGGGTATTATTATTGGTAAAAAAGGTGCTTTGTTAAAACAACTTGGTGCTGAAGCGCGTGCAGATATTCAAAAACTATTAGCTACAAAAGTTTACTTAGACCTTTGGGTTAAAGTTAAAAAAGATTGGCGAAATAAATCTGGTATGTTATCTGAACTTGGTTATAGAAAATAATTTGATATAATAAAAAGATAATAAGTATTTCCATAATCATATGAAAGGAATAAAGATGGATAGTATAGATGGCCTGATACCCGTCGGGTTTGGTCTGTTATGTATTTTTCTAATTAACTTTTTTGTGGTTGCAAAGTTCTCCTTTGCCCGCCTTCGTAAAGAACATGTGGAGGATATGGATATCCTCTTAGAAAAGGATAGAGAGTTTTTATTAAAGCTCTATCAAAATCCAGAGTATTTTCTAAATACTACACAGTTTTTGATTCTATTCTTTATCTTGGCTCTTGCAGGCACTGGTACCTTTGTATTCGATAATATTGTTGATCGTTTAGTGACGGTTCTAAATATTCATAGTACATGGATGCATTTGGTACTAGATGTTATTTTATTGCTATTAATTAGTTTAATCGTCTTAATCTTCGGCGAAATTGTACCTAAAGCATTGGGCCTATCCTTCCCTACGAAATACGTGAATACCTATAGCCGTATCGTCGTTGCTGCAGGTAAATTGGTGTATCCATTTATTTGGATCGCTAGTAAAATCTCCAATGTTATTTTAGGCTTTTACAAAACAAAATATTTAACAGAGCTTGACCTTGTGTACTCAGAAGAAGAAATTCGCATGATGATTTCTCGAAGCCACGAGGAAGGGCAACTGGACCAAGTAGAGTCTGAGTTAATCGATAATGTCTTTAACTTCGTAGATCGCATGGCGAAAGAGGTTATGGTGCCTCGTCAAGACGTAGACTGCGTATTCGTAGAAGATGGTTACGATGAAGCGATGAAGGTTATCCGCTCTAAAGTACATACACGTTATCCACTCTGTGTAGAGGATAAGGATCACATTATTGGCCTTGTTCATATTAAAGATTTAATGGAACGCCCTAATCAAGCCCGTAAAGATTTGCGCAATATTAAACGAGATATCCTTACTGTTCCAGAAGTAATGAAATTATCTACCTTGTTGCAATATATGAGAACGCGCCGTATTTATCTAGCCGTTGTAGTAGATGAATATGGTGGTATGGTTGGTCTCGTAGGCTTAGAAGATATTATTGAAGAATTAGTTGGTGATATTCAAGACGAGCATGAGCCTCATTTACCGGCTACGATGTCCTATGCAGATGGTTCCTTCGAGTTTGATGGCAAGGTCCTTGTAGACGAAGTAGAAGAGATTATGAATATTGAAATTGATAATTCTGACTCTGATACGATCGGGGGCTATGTCTTTGGTTTATTAGAACGTACACCAATCGTAGGTGATACGGTGGATGCTCATGGCTATACCTTTGAAGTTAAGCAAATGCAAGGCTATCGTATTTCTCGCATTAAAGTAACACCTATACCAGTAGAGGAACCAACGGAAGAAGAAAATGAAGAAGCTTAATGGTGGTTTTAATACGCCAGCCATCGTCATAAGTCGAAAAAAGTATAAGTTGTATTCCGTATTTACGTTTATTACGCCTAGCTTGGGACTTATTAAAGCATCGATTCCACATAAGCGAATGATGACGATGCGTAACAGTTCCTATTTACGTCCATTTAGTGCCATGTATATTACAGTCGTACCTGATGGGGAATATGTTAATGTTACGCAAATTGATGGCTCCTATGTGGTGGAGTCCTTAGATGTAAACCTCGATAATATTGCTTATGCAGCGGTAGCGAGTGAGCTCATTCAAGAGTTATTTGCCATGTATGACGTAGATCGTAAGGTCTTTGATACGGTAGTAAATTACTCCAAGCAAATTCGACGTCGCAATGTACAATTGGGAACGATCATGCTTGGGTGGCAGCTATTATCTCTCGCAGGAATTGTGCCAAGTGCTAATGCTTTTATCCAACAAGATGGTATCGATCCATTTTGGATGCAGGTGAGAGAATCAACAAGTCTTACTATTTCGCCCTCTGTAAAAGCCGCATTACCTCAGATTCTAGCTTATCAGTGGGGTGAAGATACGCCTTTAGAACTTCCGAAAACAATATGGAAGGAATTTGAGAAGCTTTTATTTTCTTACTGTGAACAAGAAATAGGTAAGCCGTTACAAAGCGTTAAGTTTTTAAACTCTATAATTTAGTGATAGTAAAAAGGCAGTTTGAGAAATCAAACTGCCTTTTGTTGAAATATTTATGAGGTACTAAATGGATAAAATATTCTCTTCGTTGCCTATAGACAAAATAAATGAAGATAAAACTTTAGATTTACAAGAAATTCAACAGATATATAATTTTCTTTTAACTAATGACTATTATATATCTGCTGATTATGGGGTAATAAATAAGTTATTTCAAACGATGGTTTTAAACAATCGTTGGGATTCCAAAATGGCACTCAGATACTTTGACTATTTATGTTTCTTAAGTTGGGAATATGAAGCTATCATTGTTAGAGATCTTTTATTAGATAATCATGTTAGCTTAGCTGGGGAATTTTGTTTAGAAACAGAATTAGTAAAAGATGGACTATGTTATTTTAGAGATGATGCCATTTGGAGGGGAAAGGATTATGATAGTGACATTATTCCGGCATCTATGTCTAAATGGGCCATTTATTATGATGAAGAAGAAAAAAGGTTTCATAAAGTGAAACCGTCAATGATAGAAAATATTATTATTAAGGAAATTGACGCTGAAAAGGGTCTTTATATTATTGGAAAAAAATAATTCTAATAGACAAATGTACATCTGTAATTGACACTTTTAATAACAATTATTTATAATATAACAATGTTATATTATATGTTTTTATAGGAGGTCATTATGCAGCTTTTGGGAAATCTTAAAATACATTTTCTAGCGCTCGTACTAACTGTAGTCGCTGAATTTATAGGCATAAAAAAACTAGGTCCTGTTATATTATTGCCATTATTGTACACATTGATTCTAGGTTTATTAATTTCTATTCCTAAGTTTAAGATTCTTACCATTAAACAAATGGAAAAATCCGCTGATTATATCGGTATCGCCGTTATGATTCTGATGGTAAAAGTAGGCTTAGGTATCGGTCCAAATCTCGGTATTCTTACAAGTGCTGGCTGGGCATTATTATTACAAGAATTAGGTCATTTCTTTGGTACTATTGTATTTGGTTTACCTGTAGCTTTATTAGTAGGTATGCGTCGTGAAGCAGTAGGAGCTTGTTACTCTGTAGACCGTGAGCCGAATGTAGCGATTATTATCGATAAATTTGGCTTTAGCTCTCCTGAGGGCCGTGGCGTTATGGGCATGTACATCTGTGGCGTTCTTATCGGTGCTATGTGGTCCTCCGTATTGGCTGGCATGTTGGCACAATCTGGTTGGTTTCATCCATTGGCATTAGCTATGGGTGCTGGCGTAGGTAGTGCTAGTATGATGGCGGCAGCTACAGCTCCAATCATTGCAGTATATCCAGATTATGAACAACAAATTATGGCTCTTGCTGGGGCTGCAAACTTGTTAACTACCGTTCTAGGCGTATACTTTGGCCTATTTGTTTCGTTACCAGTTATGGAGAAAACATACAATTTCTTTACAGGCCGTACCCGTGAACAAGATTTAGCAGAGGAGGCAGCACATCATGAGTAAAAGTGAAAAATTAACACAATTTGTCATCGTTATTTGTATCGCTGCTATCATCACTGCAGTAGGTAACGTAATGGATGGTAAACATCTATTTAGCGATAGTTTAGTTGGCGTAGCTATCTTGGCAGTTCTTGCTACAATTGGTGCTTTAATCTCTAACTTGCCATATGCTAATAAATTACCTATGGTATTCTGGGTATCTTTAGTTGGTGTTATTGCATCATTACCAGGTATGCCTGGCCAAGAATGGATTATTGCTAAAACTAGTCAAGTTACATTCCTTGCAACAACAACACCTGTACTTGCTTATGCTGGTTTATCCTTAGGTAAAGATCTTGGTGCATTCCGTCGCTTATCTTGGCGCATTATTCCTGTTGCACTAGCTGTAACAGCAGGTACTTTCATCTGTGCAACAGTATTAGCCCAATTAGTACTTCATTTAGAAGGTTTAATTTAATACTAAATCATAATGTTAGATGTCTAAATTATGTTAAGATATAATTATAGATTTATATTTTAGAAGATATCTATACATCATGATGACATGATCGACCGTATTTTATACGGTCGATTTTATAAAGGAGATAGTATGAGCCGTATAACAAAGGAAGAAGTTAAAGAACGTGTTTGTAAAGCTATTGTTGATGCACAACCGCGTTTACGAGAACTAGCAGAATCTATTATGGCTGAACCAGAATTGGGTTTTAAAGAGGTAAAAACCTCTAAAAAGGTTCAAGATATGTTTTATGAACTTGGCATTTCTTATACTACTGGTCATGCACTGACAGGTGTAAAAGGTAGAATGAAAGGCCGTGATAGCAAATATACGGTTGCCATGGTGGGGGAATTAGATGCTATTCTCTGTCCTCGCCATCCTCGTGCCGATGATTTAACAGGCGCCGCCCATTGTTGTGGTCATAATGTACAAATTACAAATATGTTTGCTGTCGCTATGGGCCTACAAGCTGTGATGGATCAACTCGCTGGGGATGTCGTATTATTTGCTGTCCCTGCAGAGGAAATGATTGAAATTGATTACCGCAATAAATTGCGTGAGCAAGGTAAGCTTAAGTATATGGGTGGTAAGCAACAGCTCATTTATGAAGGAGCTTTCGACGATATTGATATGGCTATGCAAATGCATGTGGAGACAGCCAAAACACCAGCTGGTGAAATGGGACTTGGTAGTACCTCTAATGGTTTTGTATCTAAACTGATTGAATATCACGGTAAGGTAGCTCATGCGGCTCAAGCACCCCATGAAGGCATCAATGCTCTTAATGCTGCTTTGATGGGCGTAATGGGGGTTAACTCCATTCGTGAAACTTTCAAAGAAAGCGACTATTTCAGATTCCACCCAATTATTAATCAAGGTGGTACATTGGTTAACTGCATACCTGATTATGTTCAAGTTGAAAGCTACGTTCGTGCGTCCAATATCGACGCTATTGTAGATGGCAATTGTCGTGTAAACCGTGCCTTAAAAGCTGGTGGCGATGCAGTAGGGGCAACTTGTGTAATTAACGATTTGCCAGGTTATTTGCCGATGAGAAACGACGTTCGTATGAATGAAATGTTACGCCAAAACTCTAATCCGCTATTTGGTGAAGAAAATGTATTCCAAGGCGATCACATGACGGCAAGTACCGATATGGGCGACGTATCTCACTTGATGCCGGTTATCCATCCTTGGGTTGGCTGTATTAATGGCGTACTGCACAGCGCAGAATACGAAATCTCTGTACCTGATGTAGCGTACATTAAAACAGCACAAGCCTTGGCTATGACTATCGTAGACTTACTATACGATGACGCAGCAGGCGCTAAAGATGTATTAGACAACTTTACACCAGCATTAAACAAACAAAGCTATATTGAACTCTTAGACCGTATTGCTAAGGGTGAATAAAATAAACCACCTATTGAAGATAAATTGATTATCTTTGATAGGTGGTTTTACAGTTTAAACTCTCTATTGACTATCAAAATAAAAACATAATAAAATATTTAACATCACAAGATGGTTATACAGTACCGGCACAACAGCCAGCACATGTAGAGCCATCTTTTTTTGTATCTCATATCCGTGTTGTTGAAGAACCTATTAGTCAGTCTGCAGAATTAACATATAGTAATATGATAAATACTACTATGGATCAGACAACATTTGTGGATAATAGTTCTGCAGCAAGTGTACGATTAATTAAAGGTCCATTATATTATGAAGCACAAAAAAAGAAGATACAATTAAATGTGCCTAACGAGTTTACGTTTCTACGTAAAACAATTAAACCATTTGTAAATCGTAAACTTACAGTTGAAGATGTAAATAGATTATCTACTAACTTAAATACTGCACTTATAGAACATGGATACGTCACGTCTCGGATTGGTATTCCATCCCAATCATTAGCTTCAGGTAATCTACAATTCAATTTACAACTCGGTCGCGTAGAGTCTGTCTTATATAAAACGTATGCACAACCATTGCCATGGCAAAATGCATTTCCTATTCGTGAAGGGGATATCCTTAATATTCGAAATATAGAACAGGGTATAGAGCAAATGAAGCGAATTGGCTCTCAAAATGTGTCTGTTGAGCTTGAGCCAGGAACAAAACCGTTAGCTACGAATATTGTACTTGAAACTACTAAAAAACCAGCAATTCATGGAATGATATCCATAGATGATTCTGGACTAAAAGATACTGGTAAACTACAGTGGACGGCTGCAATTGGAGTTGATAGGGTATTTAATGCTAATGATTCATTAAATTTAAGTATTAATCGAGATGCTGCTCAAGATGGTGAACGAAAAGGTAGTCGAAACCATACTATTTCTTATTCAATACCTAGAGGAAAGGATACCTTTAGTATTTCCTATAGTGATATGAAATATCATCAAACGATTAATTCTATGGCTACTCCATTTATTAGTTCTAGTCATGCCAAGACTGTAAGAGGTTCGTGGAATCATGTATTTCATCGAGATCGAACGACTAAACGTAGTTGGGATATTATTATCAGTAAGCGTAATGCTAAAAATTATATTAATGATGTAGAAGTTGCTGTACAACGTGCTAATACAGCTTCTTTAGAAGTAGGTATATCAGAACGAAGATATATTAAGCAAAACACGTTATATTCTAGAGTGGCTATTAAACAAGGGGTTGGTTGGTTTGGTTCACAACCTGAATATGGTAATGGAGCACCTAGCACTCGATTTACACAACTTTTAGTAGATGTGGATTATCAAATTCCACGTATATGGGGACATAGACCAGCAAGTATTACGTCATCTTTCCATGGACAATGGACATTAGGGGATAAACGTTTATTCTCTAGAGATATGATTAGCCTTGGTAATCGATATACAGTACAAGGGTTTGATGGTGAAAATACACTAATGGCTGAAAGTGGCTGGTATATGCGTAATGAGGTTGCTAGTTACATCCCTAAATGGAAATCAAGTGTTTATGCTAATATTGACTTTGGCGCCGTATATGGTCCAAGTACGGAGGTATTAACAGGAAAATTTATTGCTGGCACTAGTCTTGGGATGAGAGGACAATTTAAATCTGGATTATTCTATGATGTATTTGTTGGGGCTCCTTTATATAAACCAAGTGGTTACAAAACTGATTCTGTAACAGCAGGTTTCCAAGCAGGTGTGCGGTTCTAATATAGTATACGTATTAATTGAGAGAGTAAATATGAAACAAAAACGATTACAATATAAAATAGCAGTATGGCTTACTATGGGTTTAATGATCGTTGATCCTTTAGTCGTACCGTTTGTATATGCAGAAAATCCTATAGAGGTAGATCGAAATGCGCCACATGAAAGACAAGCCATGATCGGACAAGCTGCTAACGGTGTCACATTAGTAAATGTCGTTGGCCCTAGTGCTGGTGGAGTATCTAGAAATGATTATACTAACTTTAACGTACCACAAAATGGTGTAATTCTTAATAACTCTTACCAAATGTCTAATACTAAGCTTGGTGGTTATGTACCTGGTAATGCTAATATGATGCGTGGCTCTGCCAATGTCATTGTTAACGAGGTTACTTCACACAATGCAACTAATATGAACGGGTTTATTGAGGTAGCAGGTCACAAAGCTTCCGTAGTTATAGCAAATCCTAATGGTATTACTGTAGATGGTGGTGGATTTATCAATACAGATCGAGCAGTATTAACTACAGGTAAACCTGAATATGATTCAGCAGGAAATCTAAACTCATATCGTGTAGAGCGAGGAACTGTTGCTATTAATAGAAACGGTCTAAATGCCAAAGATGCTAACTCGCTACAAGTTTTAACAGAAGCAGCAAGTGTAAATGCTGGAGTTTGGGCAAATTCGATTGAAGCTCGCACGGGTAAGAACAAAATAGATGCTAATACATTAGACACGCAAAAACTTGGTAATTCTAACAATATTGGCTTAGATGTATCTGCAATTGGGGGAATGTATGCAAACTCTATTACTCTGAAAGGAACCAATACTGGTCTTGGGGTAAATGTTAAAGGTGTAGTGAGTTCTTCACAGGCCTCTAGTATTACTAGTGATGGTCAAATTGTAGTTGATGGTGGTGTTACAAGTAATGGCAATACTATTTTAGATGGCCAAAGTATAGCAATTCATTCAAATGCTGTAGTACAAGGAGATTCTTCTACAACTGTATATAGTCAAGAAAAGGTAAACAATAGTGGTCTTGTAAACTCTGGAAATACTACAACTATAAATGCTAAATCTATAGATAATCATGAAGGTGGACGTATTTATGGTGATACAGTAGCTATTAAAGCTAATATAGTTACAAATCATACTAATAGTGAAATAGAACAACGCTATCATAAAGCTGGTAAAGAGCTAGAAAAGGCAAAGAATGAACTTGATGCCGAATGGAATGCTGATATATCTAAATATAAGACCAAGCCTGAGCTAGAGGAACATCGTCAACGGATTAAAGATTTAACAAAAGCGTATGATGATGTACAAGAGAAGGTTACTGCTATTAAGGTAGAACTAGATTCTCATAAGTCTGGTGTAATTGCGGGTCGTAATCACGTTAATATAACTTCAGATACAATAGATAATACTGGTAAAGGTCTCATTTATAGTGGTGGAACTATGGACCTTAAAGCTAAACAAGGTATAAATAATACGGGAGCGACTATTAAATCCGTTAAATCTATTGAATTAGATACACCCGTAGTAAATAATAAAAATGTTGCATTAGGTGTAAAGCGTGTTTCAGATGGCATTACTAAAAATCCAGATAAAATTAAAGTTACTCATCCACATCATAAATTAGAAGGACAGGTATTTGATAAGTCTGAGTTCCCATATGCTGATGATTCAAGTGGTTATGGTGTAGCACATATCAAACCAGTTAAAACGCCTGAAGATGAAGCCTATAATAAGGAAATGAATAAGAATGAGAACCGAATAAATCAGTTTACAATCATTAGAAGTGAAGCCGAACAAACTCACAAAAAGGTTACTAATGATGATCCAGGTATCATTAGTAGTGGTGGTGATTTAATAACTAGTGGTATACTTTATAATGATAATAGCAGAGTGATTTCAGGAGGAACTTTTAAGACAAATGGCTCGATACAAAACATATCAGATATGATTAGTGATAAGACTTTTATTACTGGCACTACTCAAGAAAGTAGAACAGAAAAGAAAAGGAAACGTCACGGTTATAGAAGTAAACGTATACGTGTTTGGGGCCCTGAAGTCTTTATGACACCATCGATTACTGAAGAAAATGTAAAACCAATTGGTACTATTAAAGAGCATGCTGAAGATAGAGTATCTAACGCAACTATTAAAAAGGTTAATGATAGTTTAGATCCCTATGGTCTGGGTGGGGGCAAAGGTAAAGCAAGTCAAACCATAGATGGTTTATCGCTACCAACAGAGGCACTATATCAAATTCATCCTGATATTACGGCTAATGCTTTGATAGAGACTGATCCTGCTTTTACTAATCGAAAGAATTTTTTATCATCTCAATTTATGATTGATGCCTTGGCAAATAATCCTGAAAGAAGATCCAAACGCTTAGGTGATGGATTCTATGAACAGCAACTTATTAATGAGCAAATTGTATCAGCTACAGGTAAACAATATTTAGAAGGTTATACAGATAATGAAGCTGAATATAAAGCTTTATTAGAGGCTGGTGTAGCTTTTGGTAAAGCTTTTAAATTAACACCTGGAATTGCTTTATCTAAAGAACAAATGGACGCTATAACAACAGATATGGTTTGGTTGGAAACTAAAACCGTTATAGTAGATGGAAAAGCGCAACAAGTTTTGTATCCTAAAGTGTATTTAGCCAAACAGTCTGCTAAATCTATGGATACAATGGGGGGAATTATAAGTGGCAAAGCTATCGTTAGCAATGCTAATACAGATATTCTAAATCAAGGCATTATGACTGCAGATACAATTGTATTAGGGGCTCTTGATGTAGAAAATACAGGGCGTATAGATGGACGTACAGTTACTATTAAAGCATCTCAAGATGTAATAAATACTGGTAATATTCATGGTGATAAACAAGTTTATATTAATGCTGGCCGTGATATTAATGTAGGTACTCAGGTAGATAGATTACAACATCAAGATGTTGTTGGTCGTCAAGGTACTATAGGTGTAGGAGAAAAAGGTGATTTAGTTTTATCTGCTAAACGAGATATTAACCTTAAAGGAGCTATTGTTCATACTGGAGATAATTCCAAAGTAAGTATTGATGCTGGTCAGAATATTAATGTAACAACAGAGGCATTATCTGCTAAAAAGGATATGACGGTTAATAGTGATAATTATAATCGTACTGACCGCCGTACAGAATTAGGTACAGCTATTTTAAGTGATAGCAATGTTACTTTACGAGCGGGAAATGATGTAAATATCCGTAATGGTATTGTTAATAGTGAACATGGCTTAACATCAGTTGAAGCGGGAAATGATGTTACTATCACTAATGGGAAAAGCTATAGCCGTGATGAATATGGTCTAAAGTATAAAGAAAAAAGTTTACTATCTCGTACAACTAATATCATACGTACAGATCACGAACACACAGGTGTGCTATCTTCAACTATTGGTGGCGATACGATTAATGTGAAAGCTAATCGTAATGTTTCGGTAACAGGTTCTAATATTTTAGGAACAAACGATGTATTAGTATCTGCGGGGAATGATGTGCGTACAGATTCAGGTGAAGAAACACAACGTGATGATGTATATCAATATAGTAAAAAATCTGGATTAATGGGTGCTGGTATAGGATTTACTATAGGTAGTAAAAAAGTGACTGATACAACAGATGGAAGGTATATAAATCAAGTTGCAAGTAACATTGCCTCCTCAGATGGAGAGATTAATGTTAAGGCTGGTAATGCAATTCATAGTACTACGACAAACTATTTTAGTAATCAACCTGCAGACCTTTCTGCTCAAAATGTAACTGTTGATGGGAAGCATAATACTGTACATATAGTTCAAAGTCACGAGGAGAAGCGTTCTGGTCTTACTGTAAGTGTTGGTGGTCAGATTGTTAATGAATTAAATAATGTTCAGCAACTTGGCAAGCGTGCTAACTCTAGAAAAAATAGCAACTTATCAACATTAGAGTATCTTGAGGCTGCAAATACTTTAAAACATGCTTATAATGATGGGACTTCTTATAAAAATGCTAAAATAGAAAAGCTTTTAGAAAAAGAAAAAGATATACTTGCTAAGGCTGATGAACTTAATAAAGCATATCAGGCAGAACATCCTGAAGAGAAAAATGCTATGCATCCAGATGTTAAAACTGCGATCAATAATATAAATAATAGAGCTAAAAAAGATCGTTTACTCAATGTACAAGTTGGTATTGGTTCGAGCAAATTCAAACAGCTTAGTGAACTTAAGCAAGAGAATTATATAGGTAGTTCTATAGGTAGCAAAAATAAAGTAAGTATTACTGCGAATAGTGACAATAGCGATAAAGGCAATATTCAGATTACAGGTAGTGTTATAGAGGCTCCAGAGGTTAATTTAAATGCAACAAATAACCTAAGTTTAGATGCAGGAACAAACTCTTCGGTACAACATGATACATATACAAGTTCTGGGTGGTCTGTTGGTGCTACAGTTAGTCCTCATGGTAATGGTGTTATTGGTTTAGAAGCTAATGTGTATAAAGGTAAAGAAAATGCATTAGAGACAACCAAGACACATACTGGAACTGTTATTCGTGGTAACCAAGTCAATACTATCTCTGGAAATGATACAGATATTATTGGTTCTAAGATCATCGGTGACAGTGTGTCTACAAAAGTTGGACATGATTTAAAAATTGAAAGTTTACAAGATACGAATGACTACCATAAAGTAAGTAAAAATAAAGGTATATCTGTATCCTATGGAATGAGTGGTCCTGCGAGAGTTGGATTTGATAATTCGAGAGGCACGACAGACAGTCACTATGCAAGTGTTACAAACCAGGCTGGCATATATGCAGGTGATGGTGGATATAATGTACAGGTAAATAATGCAACTACACTTACAGGTGGTATAATTAAAGGTAGTACTGATATATCTAAGAATAAATTATCCTCTAACTCTTTATCAATGAATGATATTCATAATGAAGCATCCTATTCAGCGAAGACATCTGGGTATAGTTTATCAACTACTAAACGCTCTAAAAATAATCCAATAGGTATTACTGGTAGCCCTAAAATGGGGATTCCTGTAAAAGGTAATTCTAAATCAACTACTCATTCTGCTATCAGTAAAGGTATCATCGAAGTTGCTGAGAAAGAATCTTTAGAAAAGATTAATCATGATACAGAACAAGCACTTAATAAATTAGCACCAATTTTTGATAAGAAAACAGTAGAAGAAAAACAAATTCTATTAAATAAGCTTTCTGAACATGGATATAAGTTAATTGGAGACGTAAGTGTACATCAACAAACGAGATTACTTGATAAAGCAGTGAAGGCAAAAATGAAAGGCGAAAATGCTAAAGCGGATAAGTATTATCAAGAGTCGAAAAAATGGGGGGATAATGGTATATATAAAATAAGCTTACATGCTAGCTTAGGAGGTTTTTTATCTAATTATTCAGGAAGTAATATTATTTCTGGTGTTAAAGCTTCTGCCGTGAATGAAAGTTTACAAAGTTTTATTAATAAATCCACTAATCCGGAATTTAGAAAAATTATAAGTTTAGTCATTGGTAAAGTTGTCAGTGGAGATACTGGCGGTGCTTTAGCAGAAAAGGCGACTACTTATAATTGGTTAGAGCATCAGAATCGTCAAGATTTAAATTATGATATTTCCCAACTGTTATTTACTAATGCTTATGGCTATGATGAAGATACACGGTGGAGTAAATTAAGAGAGAAGGTTGCTTATTATTATGCTTTAATGGAATATGAACGTGACTATCATGATTATTATGATTCTGATAATTTAGTACATACAACGGACGGAGGCCATATAGGAGAACCTTATTATACAGATGAATCTTACTCAGCATTACTTAATAATTTATTTGCGTATGTAGTAGGTAGTGACCCTAATAATATCAATTATTATACGCATTTAAAAGAGTATTATTATAATAAATTTGTTAGTGAAGAAAAATATATTCAAGATAAGGGCTATAATGTTCGCACTTATGATGCTGGATGGCAAGAAGATGATGGACAATATTATAATAAACTTATAAATGGTGGTACTGTACTAAATGGACGTTTTAGAGGTAAGCAACTTGAGCTTGAGGGATATCCTACAGTTTTAGGTGACGATGGACAAACTTATTATACTTTGGATGAGAATGGAAGACCTTGGTATAACCCTAATCCTAGTAATGAGGTGAAAATACAACTTTCTAAAGAAAAGCAACAATTATTAGTAACTCAAAGATTACATAAAATTAATGAAAATAGTAAGATTGAGAGTAATAATGAAAGTTATACTGTTCAAGATGGAGAAAAAGCTCTTGAATCGTTGTATAATCAAATTCCTAAAATTAGAAAGCAATATAATGGAGCTGCGGAAGCTACAGAAATATTTTTATATGCCGGGGATAAGAGCGATTTAATTGGTAAGTATGGTATAGTTGATGTCAAGGGTTCTACTAATGATATTCAAACTGTTGTCATAGATAAAGATAGTGTATTAGGACAAACAATGGTTCCCTCAGAACGCATGAAATTAGATGCTATCGTTGCATTTATGACTATCTTAAAAGAAAAAGGTATAAATATAGATAATACTGGTCAAAGCACTATTAATAGTCATCTTGGAGTACAAAGTGTTAATCAGTATTTAACTGTTGGAACATATCTTATTAGTCCACGTGTTTTTTATGATGAATATAATGATGTATATTATGGAACAATGATAGTTGCAGATAGATGGGATAATGGTGGTAAATTGGCTAAATTAGGCATAATAAGTTTTGGTGAATATAATAATCCTATTCATAATGCTTATGTTATTCAGGTGACTAATTTGCGTAAACCGTATAATAATGAGGTTCATGACATTCCGTTTTCAGTTAGTGGAAGAGCTGTTAGAGAAAGATTATAAAATGAAAAAAAAATATTTATATTATATATTTATTTCTATAATAGTAATATTAATCTTATATATCTTAGGTTATTCTTTTAGATATCAGTGGTTTATAAACTCTATTGTTGATCAAAAATATAAAATAGGATTAAATCGAGATATTAAAGGTTTTGCCGCTGAATACCCTTATGTTTATACATATGGAGATTATGGAATTTTAATTATTAATACTCTACCTAACGGTAGTATTAAGATTTTACCGAATTATAAAGGTTTTACCCATATAGATGGTGCTTATAGTATTGATGATAGCAGTATATATAGCCTCCAAAAAGTATATGGTGATAGACTATATATTTATTCCTCTATTGATGATTTTACAGAAGATGAACAATTAATTATAGATGAAATAACAAATAAACAACCTAAGAGATTTGATAAAAATGATTGGCTTTATAAATCTATTTAAATAAAAATGCTCAATGAAAATAAATTAGAAATTTTATAATAATTATTTTGTTTAATGGATTTGACATTAATCCCTCTGTATTGCTACAATATTGTGTATAATATATGCGATGAAGCAGAGTAGTAAACCTCTCTAGCGAGTGAGGATGGTGTAAGCTCACATTTGGTTGAAGGCGCTGTAGAGCATTGGCAGGAACGCAGAAATCTGTTAGTAAAGGCCAACATAGAAAAAAGAGGGCGCAAGCCAAATAGGGTGGAACCGCGGGTATACTCGTCCCTGTAACGTTTTTCGTTACAGGGACTTTTTTGTTTGTAACGAAATGGTTGATTTTATGTCGGTTGTGTAAAGTGGAGGCAGCAATGACATTTCAAGAGATTATTTTAAATCTACAAAAATTCTGGAGCGATCAAGGTTGTATCGTTCAAAATCCATATGACATCGAAAAGGGTGCAGGTACAATGAACCCTGCTACATTTTTGCACGCTATTGGTCCTGAACCATGGTCTGTATGTTATGTAGAGCCTTCTCGTCGTCCAGCAGACGGTCGTTATGGTGATAATCCTAACCGTTTGTTCCAACATCATCAATTCCAAGTTATCGTGAAACCATCTCCAGATAATATCCAAGAATTGTACTTACAATCTTTGGCTGCATTAGGCATTCACGCAGAAGACCACGATATCCGCTTTGTTGAGGATAACTGGGAATCTCCAACATTGGGCGCTTGGGGCCTTGGCTGGGAAGTATGGCTCGACGGTATGGAGGTAACTCAGTTTACATATTTCCAACAAGTTGGCTCCATCGACTGTAAACCAGTTTCCGTAGAAATTACATACGGTCTAGAACGTTTGGCTATGTACATTCAAGGCGTAGAAAATGTATATGACCTTAAATGGAATGAAAATGTTACATATGGTGACGTTTGGCATGCTAACGAAGTTGAACAATCCGTATATAACTTTGAATTAGCTGATACAGATATGCTTTTCAAATTGTTTGATATGTACGAAGCAGAAGCAAAACGCGTTTGCGGTGCAGGTTATGTATTACCAGCTTACGACTATGTATTGAAATGCTCCCACACATTCAACTTGCTTGATTCCCGTGGCGCTATTTCTATCAGCGAACGTACAGCTTTCATCGGTCGCGTACGTGCATTAGCTCGTATTTGTGCACAACAATACCTTGCTAAACGCGAGGAATTAGGTTTCCCACTTTTGAAAGGAGATAAATAAGATGGCAAAGGATTTATTATTTGAAATCGGTGCAGAAGAAATTCCTGCCGGCTTTATGCCACATATCTTAGGTCAATTGAAACAATTGGCTGAAACAAAATTAAATGATGCCCATCTTCCTTTTGAAAGCATCGCGACATACGGCACACCACGTCGTTTGGCTCTTATCGTGAAAGGTCTTGCTGACACATCTGCGGAAATTAGCGAACGTCATAAAGGTCCTTCTGCATCCATTGCATACGATGCTGACGGCAATGCTACAAAAGCAGCTATCGGTTTTGCTCGTGGTAAAGGTCTTGATGTAGCTAACCTAGTTGTAGAAGACGGCTATATTTATGCTGAAACTAAAACTGCTGGTGTACCTGCAAAAGATATCGTAACAGATATGTTACCACAATTAATTACAGGTCTTAATTTCCCTAAATCCATGCATTGGGGCAATTTAGATGCTAAGTTTGTACGTCCTGTACGTTGGCTTGTAGCATTACTTGATGAAGAAGTAATTCCTGTAGAATTTGCTACTGTTAAATCTGGTAATGTAACACGTGGTCATCGATTCTTAGGTGCTGATGAAATCACTATCAAAAATGCATCATCCTATGTAGACACATTAAAAGAAAACTTTGTTATGGTTGATCAAGACGCACGTCGTGAATTGATTTCCAAACAATTACATGACATTGCAGCTTCTAAAAATGCATCTATCGTTTGGGATGATGATTTGTTAGAAGAAATCAACTATCTTGTTGAATGGCCTACAGCATTGTGTGGTGGCTTTGAAGAGTCCTACTTGGCACTTCCAGATGCAGCTATCATTACACCTATGAAAGACCATCAACGTTACTTCCCATTAGTTGACCAAGACGGCAAATTGTTGCCAATGTTCTTAACAGTTCGTAACGGCTCCGATCATTCTATCGAAGTAGTTCAAGCTGGTAATGAACGTGTATTGCGTGCACGTCTTGATGATGCTAAATTTTTCTTTAACGAAGATCGCAAGAAACCTCTTATCGACCGTCAAGATGGTTTGACTAAAATTGTATTCCAAGAAGGTCTTGGTAACTTAGCGGATAAAACTGAACGTTTACTTAAATTGGGCCGTGTATTTGGTGAAGAATGTGGTTTACACGAAGATGCAGCTGTTGTGTTAGAACGTGCTACAGAGCTTGCTAAAACTGATCTTACAACAGGTATGGTTACAGAGTTCACTGAATTACAAGGTGTAATGGGTAAAGAATACGCTTTACTTGATGGTGAATCTCCTGAAGTAGCAGAAGCTATTTTCGAACAATATTTACCACGTTTTGCAGGCGATGTATTGCCTCAAACTGAAGCAGGTAAAGTATTGTCCATCATCGATAAAGTAGATAACATCGTTGCCACTTTCAGCCGTGGCCTAATTCCTACAGGCTCTCAAGATCCATATGCATTGCGCCGTCAAACAATTGGTATTTTGAACATCTTGCTTGGTAGCGAATGGAATATCAGCTTACGTCCAATCTTCAAAGCATCTATGGAATTGCTTAATGTACCAGCTGAAAAACAAGACGAATTGCTTGGCCAAGTAGAAGAGTTCTTCATGCTTCGTTTGAAAAATATCTTCCTTGATCGCGAAGTTCCTCATCATGTAATTGACTTATTGTTATCTAACAACGAATTGTCCGTTGCTGATGCTGAAGGTCTTGTAAATGCATTGTTAGCTAACCGCATCGATGAAAACGTTGAACTTGTTCAAGCGTATACACGTATGTACAATCTTGTAAAAGATGTGGAATATACTGGTGTTAATAATGATTTGTTGAAAGAAGATGCTGAGAAAGCATTGTTTGAAGCTGCTTCTAAAGCATCTGAAATAAGTAGTGCTGCTTGGGAAGCTGGCGATTATGATGCAGTCGTGGCAGTTCCAGCTACTTTAGTTCCAGCCATCAACAAATTCTTTGAAGATGTAATGGTTATGGATAAAGATGAAGCTATTAAAGCTAACCGGTTACAACTCGTTCGTTTAGCGTACAACGTAATGGCTATTATTGGAGATATTAGCGCATTAAAATAACATATTTTAGTAAAAGTTAAATTTTTTACAATGATATACAGGAGAAGAGGTACCGTGCGTACCTCTTTTTTGCTTTTACGAAGAATATGCAAATTTTATGCAGGATTTTTAGAGACTATGGCGAATACTTTATAATATACAAAGTTGTATGAGGAGATAGATGATTATGAATCATGATGAATTATATAAAGCCTTATGTAAGGTGCCAAGCGGCAAAGAAAAGTCTCGTGATAGAATTATTATTGAATTATATATGCGTTCCCAAGGAGCATCACAGAAGCAGTTAGTAGATGCTT
This sequence comes from Veillonella parvula, assembly GCF_032550495.1. Classification (GTDB taxonomy): domain Bacteria; phylum Bacillota; class Negativicutes; order Veillonellales; family Veillonellaceae; genus Veillonella; species Veillonella parvula_G. The sequence continues at coordinate 410,556 of NZ_JAWFZJ010000001.1, forward strand.
TAAATATGCGTCCCGCTACTGTGTCGGAGCAGACAGATATTCTCATTGAATTGGGATATGTTACAAAACATATTGATTATATGGACAAACGTATATCTGTAATAACATTAACAGATGAGGGGAAACGTTTAGGCAAAACTCTTTTACATACATATAACGAATTTCTTAATGTAATGTTCTCTGATTTATCGGATGAAGAACAGGAGAATTTATACCGCTTATTAGGTAAGTTAAAACGACCAATTATACGTAAATAATACGTAAATATTTGGATTATTAAAATAATATAGAAAATACTTGCTAACAGTACGTGATTTATGATACTATATTGCTGTTAATTTGAGACAGTCCGCTGCCTATAAGGTGTAGGTATTGAATGTCTGCAAACAGGAGGAAACAATGAACATTATTAACGTACTTGAACAAGAACAACTTCGTACAGACATCCCTACTTTCCGCGCTGGTGACACAGTTCGCGTACACGTAAAAGTAGTGGAAGGTACTCGTGAACGTATCCAAGTGTTCGAAGGTTTGGTAATCAAACGTCAAAACGGTGGCGTACGTGAAACTTTTACAGTTCGTCGTATTGCATCCGGTGTAGGTGTAGAACGTACATTCCCACTACACAGCCCACGTTTAGCTAAAATCGAAGTTATGCGTCGTGGTGTTGTTCGTCGTGCTAAATTGTACTACTTACGTAACCTTACTGGTAAAGCTGCTCGTATTCGCGAAAAACGCTAATGTTCATAAAAGGCTGCCGTTGGCAGCCTTTTATTTTTGCTAAGATTAGATATGAATAGTTCTATTTTATTATTCTATGAATTAAAGAGTTATAATAGAGGAATATAGAGCTGTAAAAAGATAAATATAAAATATACTAAGTATCTCTATGAGATGTATATAAAGTATGTAGAAAGGATATAAAATGGCAGATTCACCTATCGTACATTGGTTCCCTGGGCATATGGCGAAAGCTACTCGTATGATTACAGAGTATATCAAGAAGGTAGATGTTGTTATCGAGTTATTAGATGCGCGTATTCCTCGCTCTAGTGCGAATCCTGTGATCCTTGAACTCGTTGGTCAAAAACCACATATTGTACTGTTAAATAAAGTTGACTTAGCTGATCCTAAAGCCACAAAGGAATGGACTGAATTCTTTACTAAACAAGGCATTACAGTATTGGCTATCGATTCTAAATCTGGCAAAGGCAATAAAAAATTATTATCTACCGTAGAACGTCTAAGTAAACCTATCATTGATCGTTGGGTAGCGAAAGGTATTCGCAGTCGTTCTGTTAGGACTATCATCTTAGGCATTCCTAATGTTGGTAAATCTACATTGATTAACTCTTTAGCTGGTTCTGCTGCAACGCGTACAGCTAATAAGGCAGGTCATACACGTGGTCAACAGTGGGTTAAAATCGGTAAAAATCTTGAATTGCTTGATACACCAGGTGTATTATGGCCAAAATTAGAGGACCAACGTGCAGCGGCTCGCCTCGCTATGACAGGTGCCATTTCCGATGATGTTTATGATTTAGAGCATGTTATAAAACAGCTATTAAATTACTTATTGACGAACACGCCAAATATTTTGGTAGAGCGTTATAAATTAAAGGAAGAAGAGATGACCGATGTTGATACGATTCTTGAAAGCATCGGACGTCGTCGAGGTTGTCTTGTAAGCGGTGGCATTGTAGATTTTGACAAGGCTCGCCGTATTATCTTGCAAGACTATCGCAATACTAAGTTAGGTACAATTACTCTCGATCAAGTTGATGAAGAACCGTACTACCCTGCAGATGGTGAGGAGAGTCATAATGGATAAGGATATATTTTCTAAGTTAAAAGTAGCAGATATTAAAGCTCTCTTTGAAACTGAACAAGCCTTAGAGATTTTGTCTTTTGCTCAAGAGGATACTCGTAGTTCTGTACAAAAATTGGCTGCTTCTTATATTAAGCGGCAAGAAAAAGAGTTAAAAGAACAGCAACGCCTCATGGGTATGTATGACTATGAAGGCATGTTCTATGATCAAGGTATCTATCATGTGGCTGGCGTTGATGAAGTGGGGCGTGGCCCTATTGCGGGTCCTGTAACGGTAGCTGCTGTTATCTTGCCACCTATGACATTAATTCCAGGCCTTAATGACTCTAAAAAGCTAACGGAAGAAAAGCGTGAAGCGCTCTATGATATCATCATGGACGAAGCTGTTGCTGTTAGCTGTATTTCCTACGGCCCAGAAAAGATTGATGAACTCAATATTTATGAAGCAACGCGACAAGCGATGTATGAGGCTATTCGTACGCTCAGCGTACCAGCTGAAGCAGTAGTGGCTGATGCTATGAAATTGCCTGATTTAACGATTCCTGTTGAATCCATTATTAAGGGCGATAGTAAAAGCGCTAATATTGCTGCTGCATCCATCATTGCAAAGGTTACGCGAGATCGATATATGAAGAGCCTTGATGTTGAGTTCCCTGGTTATGGCTTTGGTATTCATAAAGGTTACTATACGGAATTACATAAAGAAGCTATCGAGCAACAAGGGGTAACACCGCTTCATCGTAAGAGCTTTGAGCCTATTAAATCTATTGTGCGTTGGGTTAAACCTGAGTAAATCTTAGTTATTTATATATGGGTAATAGATTTACTTTATGATTCGACTATTAAGTTAAGTCCTATAGTCGTATTAGTTTTATTCGTTATATCATTATAAATTGCATATAGTTTATAACCGTAAAGAGGTTCCTATTGGTCACTTATGTGACTATTAGGAACCTCTTTTGTATTTACTTTTACATCTTACGTATCTTACTCTACAAGTAAGTATTACCTGTTGAAAGATTAATATAGTGTAGATATTAAAATTCTATGAGTTGTTGTTGCAGATACACCTTATTAGGAGGTATATATGAAAACGATTAGTACTGGTAAAGCATTTAATGAACTCGATTCAAAAGAACTGGGCAAATGGGGAGAACGAGTAGCCACTAACTATATTGAAAAAATAGGACTTACGGTAGTAGATACAAATTATCGAACCCGATTAGGGGAAATCGACATCATTGCTAAACGTGATTTAGTCTATCATTTTATAGAGATTAAAGCTCGCCGAGGTATGCAACATGGACTAGCACGTGAGGCAGTTACCAAGAAAAAACAAAAGCATATTAAACGAGCTGCTATGTTGTTTCTATATGATTTAAATCAAAAAAAGCGCCGTTGGAAGGAAATATCCTTTGATGTAATAGAGGTGTATTTACACGAAGACTTTCAAAGTTCTATTCATTATTTACCACAGTGTTTTTAGTGAGGTCTGTTTATGTACGCAAAATTATATGGAGCCACCTTACACGGCATTGATGGATGCATCATTACTGTAGAGGTCGATATATCACAAGGTTTGCCGGTCTTTGATATCGTTGGACTACCTAATCAATCGGTTAAAGAGGCTCGTGAACGTGTACGAGCGGCCATTAAAAATAGTGGATACGAATTTCCAATGAGACGCATCGTAGTCAATTTAGCTCCGGCTACAATTCGTAAAAGTAGTGCTGGACTCGATTTAGCGATCGCTTTAGGGGTTCTGCTTGCATCAGGACAGATAAAGGGGCGTAAAGCTAAAATTTCGGCTTTATTTGATAAGAGTTTGTTTATGGGAGAATTAGCGTTAGATGGTTCGCTATTACCGACCTTTGGGACTTTAGCTATGTCGTTAGCAGGATTAGATGCTAATTATTCAAAAATTTATACAAGTATTGAAAATGGTAAAGTGCTACAGTCTATTCCTAATTTAACTATATATGGTGGATTATCACTACAAGAAATTATTACTATTTTAGAGGAACAAATTAAGCCAAAGGTAGTTGATAAAAATAAACAAATAAGTATCAAAACAGAACATGTAGATAAACATAATACCAATAAATCAACTCTAGAGTCTATGCCATTAACTGGCAATAATGAAAATGTAGATACAATCAGCAAACCGCAAGTAACTATGATTAGTAATAATTGTGTTGATACGTCTGTTACGGATGAAAGTATAACTATAAAGACTAATCAAACATATACAGTTGATTTTGGTGATGTACAAGGTCAAGAGTTAGGCAAACGAGCCATGCTCATCAGTGCTGCAGGTCATCATCATTGTATTATGATAGGGCCTCCAGGTGGGGGTAAAACGATGATGGCCGAAAGATTGCCGACCATATTGCCTCCTATGACTTGGAATGAAATTGTTGAAGTGAGTCGTATACAAGATGTAATAGGTTTGCTGGGCGATAATGGGCTAGTTACATCTAGACCTTTTAGACATCCTCATCATACGGCTACTTTGGCTAGTATGGTCGGTGGAGGAATTCAGGGACGTCCTGGAGAGGTAACATTAGCTCACGGAGGTGTATTATTTATGGATGAAGCGCCTGAGTTTCAACGCCAAGTAATCGATGCATTACGACAGCCTTTAGAGTCTAGAACGATTACTATAAATCGGTCTCAAGGAAATTATATATATCCAGCTAATTTTATTTGTATTCTTGCGGCCAATCCTTGTCCTTGTGGGTATTACCATGATCCTCATAAGGAATGTGTTTGTACAGAAACGATGGTTAAAAACTATCAGCAACGGTTATCAGGGCCGATTATGGATCGTATTGATTTGCATATTCCCGTTGAGAGACCGACCCTTGAACAGCTGTTAGATACATCATCTTCAAATATGACGAGTGAAAGTATGAGACAACAAGTTATCATGGCCACTGCTATGCAACAGAAACGATATGAAAGTTTTGACTTTAATTCGAATGGAGCAGTTCCTCATAAGGCAATTAGTGAACTATGCAATATTACAGATAAGGCTTGGAGTGTTTTAGGCAATATATTTGACCATTTTCATTTAAGTGGGCGAGCTTTTGATCGCATATTAAAGGTGGCTCGTACAATTGCTGATTTAGAAGAAAATCCAAAAGTAGAACCACATCATATTTCTGAAGCAATGTTATTTAGAACTGGCAAATAAAGTAAGTATCTCATAAATTTAGTAGTTGTTTATTTGCCAAAAGTAGTTGTTTGATTCTATATAAAATTAATGATTATATACTTAGAAAGAATTACTAGGTGTTTATATGATTAGATACGATGACAATATTTATATTGCAGGATTACAAAGCTTATACAATGTTGGAGCCACATATGTAAGGCGATTTATAGAGGATTTTGGATCCCCTTATAATGCGTGGCAAGCTATTAAGAATGTAGAAAACTTAAAATCTTATACACATATTTCTGCATCTGATAAACGTGCCATTTCAGCATCGGCTAAAGATGAAAAATTAGATTATATTATCCATAAAGTAGACGAATACCAGATGGATTTTACTACCTTTTTAGACAAAGACTTTCCGTCTATTTTAAATCATATATATAATCCGCCAGCCATTTTATTTATGAGAGGTAATCGGGCACTCTTAGATGGACGCTTAAATCGTATTGCTATTGTTGGAGCAAGGAGTTGCTCCTTATATGGTCGGAATGTGGCGAGAATGCTCGGCAAGGAATTAGGTAAATATAGTACCATTATTGTTAGTGGTGGGGCGCGTGGTATAGACTCACATGGTCATGAAGGCCTTCTGGCTAGTCAGGGGTATGGAATCATTGTTATGGGATGTGGTTTAGATATTACCTATCCTCGAGAAAATGCAAAATTATTTGATCGTATATTACAAAATAATGGGTTACTTCTCTCCGAATACCCGCCAGGTACACCGCCGTCCGCAAAACATTTCCCAGCACGGAATCGTATCATTAGTGGATTATGCAGAGGTGTTATCGTAGTGGAGGCCAAGTCTAGTAGTGGTTCTTTAATTACGGCAGATATGGCGGTTAGTGAAGGTCGAGATGTATTTGTGGTACCATGTAATCTATTAGACCATACAGCAGATGGAAATAAATTCTTAATGAAAAATGGTGCATATGTACTTACTGGTTATGAGGATATAGTTGAACAATACCATTTAACAATGCGGGAATATTTTTCTAGTGAACATAAACTTTTACCAACAAATAATAAAGGTAATAAAGGCGTAAAAGCTAGCGTTCAAATAGGGAATCATAGTCAAAGTGTTGATAGAAAAGGGTGCTCTATGTTAAGCTTTAATGTGGATAGGAGTGTAATATTGAATGAAATACCTCATGATCGATGTATTACGGTTAGTGATATTTTGAAAGCGACTCGTATTCCATTACAACAACTACAGCCCTTATTACTAACATTAGAAATGGAAGGGGCTATAGAGAATCATCCGCCGAGAGGCTATATTAATATGACTAGGAGTGATATACTTGTCCATTAAACGATCTATCGTTATTGGCGAGCCGAAAGCAGCTAGTACTAGTAAAGATACAGAAAAGAAAAATACTAAGAAAGAGAGTACTACTATAAAGCGTAAGGTTACTAAAGAAGCCCTTACTCCAATGGGGATTGTACGGGATAAATCTGTACTACAAACTTCTGTGCCACCGGAGCAACGGGAACCTCGCGTATATAATCCGAACGGCAAAGTCTTGGTTATTGTAGAATCTCCTGCTAAATCTAAAACAATTGAAAAATTCTTAGGTCCTAACTATGTGGTAAAAGCAAGTATGGGCCATCTACGAGACTTGCCTAAATCTCAAATGGGCATCGATATAGAGCATGGCTTTACACCGCGCTACAGCAATCTTGTAACTCGTAAAAAGGTTATAGATGAACTCGTTTCCTATGCTGATGAAAGCAGTGCCGTATTGCTTGCAACTGACCCTGACCGCGAAGGGGAAGCCATTTCTTGGCACTTAGCGTACATTCTCAATGTAGATCCTAAGTCTACATGTCGTATTACGTTTAATGAAATCACTAAAAATGCCGTAGCAGAGGCTTTGGAGGCTCCACGTACCATCGATATGAATATGGTAGATGCTCAACAAGCGCGCCGTGTATTAGATCGTATCGTAGGCTATAAATTGAGTCCATTACTTTGGAAAAAAGTATGTAAGGGTCTCAGCGCTGGTCGTGTACAATCTGTAGCAGTTCGACTCATCTGTGAACGAGAGCGCGAAATCCAAGCCTTCGAACCACAAGAATATTGGACTATTAAAGGTAATTTTGAAACACCTAAAAAAGAATCTTTCACAGCGGAGTTGACACATATTAAAGGCGAGAAAATCGATATTACTACTGAAAGCGATGCACAAGCGGTGGTTGATGCTATTGGCGGTGAAGATGCAGTAGTGACAAATATTGAAAAGCGCAAACGTTCTCGTAAAGCGGCACCTCCGTTTACAACATCTACGTTGCAACAAGATGGTGTGCGTAAATTGAACTTTGGTGCTAAGCGTACGATGATGATTGCCCAACATTTATATGAAGGTTTAGAAATTGGCTCCTATGGCCACGTAGGTTTGATTACGTACATGCGTACAGACTCTACGCGTATTTCTAAAGAGATGCAAGTTATGGCTAAGGACTTTATTCTTCGTAACTATGGGGAGGAATATTATCCATCTAAACCAAATGTGTACGGTTCTAAAGGTTCTGCACAAGATGCGCATGAGGCGATTCGTCCTACATCTCTCGAGTTAACACCTAAAATGGTGGAACCATTCTTGAGTCGTGATGAACTTAAGCTATATACGTTGATTTGGAATCGCTTTATGGCGAGCCAAATGGCGCCTCAACAAAATGAATCCACAACGATTGAGTTGAATGTTAAAGATGACTATACCTTTAAAGCAACTGGCTCTCGTGTTATCTTCCCAGGTTTCAGTGCTGTTTATGAAGATGTGAAAAAAGAGGATGCACCTCAATTGCCAGCTCTGAAAAAAAATGATGCTGCCCATACGGTAGAGGTATTGCCTGAACAACATTTTACACAACCACCTCCACGTTACTCCGAGGCGAGTCTCATCAAGACATTAGAAGAACTTGGCATTGGTCGCCCTAGTACTTATGCACCAATTCTAGATACTATCGTAAGCCGTAACTATGTGGAAAATACGAATAAACAATTCGTGCCTACTGAGCTAGGCTTTGTAGTGGTAGACTTCTTGATTACATATTTTGAAAAAATCATCAATACTGGCTTTACCCGTGATTTAGAAGAAGAACTTGATGCTATCGCATCTGGTAAGGATACGTATGTAACAGTATTATCTGATTTCTACGAGGTCTTTGCGCAAGAACTAGAAGATGCAAGTGATGTAGAGCGCATTGAAATTGCATCTATGGAAAGCGATGAGATATGTGAACTTTGCAATAGTCCAATGGTATATAAATTTGGTCGCTATGGTAAGTTCTTAGCATGCTCTAATTTTCCAGAATGTAAAAACACAAAACCTATTACAGTGGGAACTGGGGTAACGTGTCCTAAATGTAAAGAAGGGGAAATCGTAGAACGTAAGTCTCGTCGTGGACGCATTTTCTATGGCTGTAATCGATACCCACAATGTGACTTTACACTATGGGATAAACCAACCCATGATTTCTGTGAAACATGTGGTTCTATAATGGTTGAAAAGACATATAAAAATGGTACAGTTAAAAAATTCTGTTCCAATGAAACTTGTCCGACTCGACCACCAAAGAAAACAAGAAAGAAAAAGAGCGAAGCTAGTGAAGAACCTGTAAAAGAATCTAAAAAGTCTAGTAAAGCTAAAAAAGAGGAAACTACAATTGAATAATAAAAATGTTATTGTTATTGGTGCAGGCCTTGCAGGCTCCGAAGCGGCTTGGCAACTCGCTAACCGAGGTATTCATGTAGACTTATATGAAATGCGCCCTGTGAAGAGTTCTCCGGCGCACCAAACAGATCAATTTGCAGAGCTCGTATGTAGTAACTCGTTGCGCGCTGGTAATATTGAAAATGCGGTAGGCCTTTTGAAAGAAGAAATGCGTCGTTTAGGTTCTATCATTATGGAATGTGCCGATGCAACTGCTGTACCTGCCGGTGGTGCATTAGCCGTTGATCGTCATTTATTTAGTGAAATGGTGACTAAGAAGGTAAAGAGCCATGCTAATATTACAGTTCATCACGAAGAGGTAACTGAGATTCCTACAGAGGGAACTGTTATCTTTGCTTCTGGTCCACTTACGTCTGAAGCATTAGGAGATAAGATTAAAGCCTTAACTGGCGAAACAGGCTTTTACTTCTACGATGCTGCTGCACCTATCGTAACGGCTGAATCTTTAAACTACGATAAAGTTTTTGCTGCTTCTCGTTATGACAAAGGCGATGCGGATTATCTTAACTGTCCTATGACAGAAGAGGAATATAAAACGTTCTGGCATGAGCTTACAACAGCTGAAGCCGTACAGCCAAAGGATTTTGAAAAAGAAATCTACTTTGAAGGCTGTATGCCCGTAGAAATCATGGCAAGCCGTGGTGAAGATACATTACGTTATGGACCATTAAAGCCTGTAGGCTTAGTGGATAAACGTACCAATGAGGAATCTTACGCAGTGGTACAATTGCGTAAGGAAAATAAGGAAGGCACCATGTTTAACTTGGTAGGCTTCCAAACTCATTTAAAATGGGGCGAACAAAAGCGTGTATTCGGTATGATTCCAGGACTCGAAAATGCAGAATTTGTTCGTTATGGTGTTATGCATCGCAATACATATATCAATTCTCCTGAACTATTAAATCACGCATTTCAACTAAAAAAAGAACCACGGCTATTCTTTGCTGGTCAAATGACAGGTGTAGAAGGCTACTTGGAATCTGCTGCTAGCGGTCTCATGGTAGGTCTTCAAGTAGCTCGCTATTTAGAGGAAAAACCGTTTATTGAATTCCCTAAGACGACGGCTATTGGCTCTCTTAGCCACTATATTTCTAACTACGAAGGCTCTAACTTCCAACCAATGAATGTCAACTTTGGCATTATGGAGTCGTGGCCTCAAAAAGTACGTAAGAAAAAAGAAAAAAATGCACTGATTGCAAATCGTGCATTAGAAGAAATTGATGCTCTAAAAGCTAAAGAAAGTTTATAAGAAATAGCCTTATAGAAAATAGGCTTTTAAGAAATAGTTTTATTTCAAAAAATAGTAAAAGTCCTACATTCAATGGTAAAACCAATGAATGCAGGACTTTTCTTTTTATATGTAATTTATTTACGTTTTTTAGTTTTTACTGTTGGTTCTATAGCAACAAGTACCTTTTGATTTTTCTTTTCTAGATAGCCTAGATAGATGAATACACAGATACCGACAATGATAGCTATTAAACTCGTCATTTGAGCAGATTTTAGACCTAGCGTTACGTTTACGTAATCGCCACGTAAGAACTCTAAGAAAAAGCGAGCCGTAGAATAGAGAATGGCATATAGTACGAATACTTGACCCTTAGCATGCTTAAAAGATCCAAATAATAGAAGGGCCACAAAGATAAGAATATCGATTTGACCTTCCCATACTTCGGCAGGCCAAAGCGGTTGATTACCGTAGGTGCGGTATGCAAGGGTACTTTCAGGATAGATAATACCATAATTACCGCCCGTAGGATGACCAAAAGCATCACCGTTTAAGAGGTTTGCCATACGACCTACGGATTGAGCCAAAATCAATGCAGGGGCAAATAAATCGGCAAAAGCCCAAAAGTCAATCTTGTTTTTACGAAGATACCAATAGCCCGCAATTGTGCCTAGTACTACGCCACCTTGAATGGCCATGCCTCCTTGCCAAACAAAGGGAATTTCCAATAAATGATTACCGTAATAATCCCAATCAAAGAAAAAGACATCCCATAGGCGAGCACCGATGAGACCAGCTACGGCAACAGTAATGGAAAAGTCGATGATGTGTTCATGCCATCCGCGACCATCCTTTTTCAAAAGTACATAGGCAACAGAGGCACCACAGATGATAGCCAAAGCTAACATGGTACCATAGGCTCTAATAGGGAAGTCCCCTATGAAAAATAAATATTGATGCATACAAAACTCCTTATGTGATAATTTTTATTAGTACATAGATTAAATTATAAATTACATATATCCTTCGTGCAAGAAAAGAGATGAACTATATATAATATGGTATAATATAGAAATTGGTATTGTATCCCAGTATGGGACCTAGAATTAGGAGAGTACATGATTCGTAAATCTACTATTATAAAATCGTTAACGGCTTTAGTAATGTCCGCATTATCAAGTACATTCGTACATGCAGAAGTATTGGTTCCATTAGATCAATTTTTAGCTAATACTACACGTCATTACGAAGCAAATCAATATAAAACATCATATACCGTGTATGTTCCACAAAGTGAATTACAAGGTGATAAGGTTGTTTTAAATCCTACATCCGTAGGTGAACCTGTTAAATTGCCCATTACCAAAAAAGATGGTCTATCCTATGTAGATATTGAGTCTGAACCAGCTATGCTGGGTGTTAGTTATACAAAAAATAATGGTCAACTTATTTTAGGCCCTGCACCAGAAGCATCTACGGTGAAAGCGCCTTATACATTGCAAACACCATTGGCGTGGGCTTTTGATCCATGGACAGCGGAGGGCGCTCCATATCAGGCAAAACTCAATACGAGTGGTGATAATATCATTTCTCCAAGTTGGTTTAAATTACATAGCTTAGGTTTAGAAGCAAGTCCAAATATTAATATTGATTATGTGAAAGCGTATAAGAATAAAGGCTATCATATTTGGCCGTTGATTACTAATCGGTTTGACTCTAATTTTACAAGTGGTATTTTGGCGGACCAATCGGTATGGAAGAAATTTGCTCATAATCTTGTTCAATATGCCTATATATATGGGTTTGATGGTTATAACTTTGACTTTGAAAACATCGATTATGCTGACCGCAATCGTTTAACAACATTTGTATCATATTTGTCTAATCATTTACATCAATATAATATTAAAACTTCTATCGATGTGACCGGGTATTCTGATAGTCCAGAATGGTCATTAGTGTATAACCGCAAAGCTTTGGCAGATACTGTCGACTATGTAGTTCTTATGGCATATGACGAAACTTGGGCTAAGAGTACTACTGCAGGTCCTGTTGCAAGTTATCCTTGGGTTCGTAGCCATACAGAAAGAATGCTCTCTGAAGTTCCTTCTCAAAAGCTAATATTAGGGGTACCATTCTATATGCGCTTATGGCATGATACAAATGGTTATGCTAAGGGTGAAACACTGGCTATGAAAAATACAGGGAATTACTTTGCTAATTACAGAGATAAAATGACTTGGGACGATCGATTAAAGTTATACTATTTATCTATTCCAACAGCTTCTGGTTCAGATCGTATTTGGTTTGAAGATAATACATCGTTAGGCTTAAAACTTGATCTGGTAAAAGAATTACACCTTGGTGGGTTTGCAGCATGGCGTAAAGGGTTTGAAGATATTTCTACGATTACTATGATTCAAGAAAAAGACTTAGGACGTGGTATTCCTAAATCTCCTACAGCAGTTGTTCCTGAACCTGTAGTTCAAGAAGCTAAACCATTAACAAAGCTTGAACAATACAAATTACGCTTAGAAGAAAAAGAAAAAGAAAAAGCAGCTAAAGCGGAAGCAAAACGGAAAGCTAAAGAAGAGAAAGAAGCTGCTAAACGCAAAGCAAAAGAAGAAGTTGAAAAAGTAAAAGCTGAGAAAAAACGCTTAGAAGAAGAGGCTAAAGCTAGAAAAGAACACAATAAACAAACTGTTAAAGAGCAAAATGATTTATATACTAGTCATAGTTCTGATCAAAATACAAGCCCTAAAAATGATTTAATAAAAACTATTCAAGTCGTAAAACGCTAGTGTTTGACTGCTTTTACAGTACGTAGTAAAATAAAAATATTAATTATAAAATGGCAACCTATGAGGTTGACCATATGAGGAGGCCCCTACATGAACGAAAAGTATGTAGCCCAAGATATTGAAAAAAAGTGGCAACAGTATTGGGAAGATAACCATACATTTAAAACAGAATATGATGAATCTAAAGAAAAATACTATGTATTAGAAATGTTCCCGTACCCATCTGGTAACTTACACATGGGTCACGTGCGTAACTATTCCATCGGTGACGTAGTAGCTCGTTTCAAAAAAATGAAGGGCTTCAACGTGTTGCATCCAATGGGCTGGGACTCCTTTGGTATGCCTGCTGAAAATGCGGCTATCAAACATGGTATTGCACCTAAAACATGGACTCTTGATAATATCGAGAACATGAAATTACAACAAAAAGCTCTTGGTTTATCCTACGATTGGGACCGTGAAGTAGCGACTTGCAAAGAAGATTACTATAAATGGACTCAATGGTTCTTCCAACAATTTTATAAAAAAGGCTTAGCGTACAAAAAAGAAGCTAAAGTAAACTGGTGTGAAACTTGTCATACTGTATTGGCAAACGAACAAGTCATCGATGGTGCTTGCTGGCGCTGTGATAACCCAGTTGAGAAAAAAGACTTGTCTCAATGGTTCTTGCGCATCACTGAATATGCAGATCGCTTGTTAACTGATTTGGATACTCTTGATCACTGGCCACAACGCGTTAAATTGATGCAAAAGAATTGGATTGGCCGCTCAGAAGGTACGGAGTTTTCCTTTGAAGTACCGTCTATTAATGAACGTGTATCTGTGTATACGACCCGTGTAGATACAATTTATGGCGTAAGCTATGTAGTACTGGCTCCTGAACATCCATATGTAGAACGCATTATTGAAAACGCTCCTAATAAAGCTGAATTAGAAGCTTTTATTACACGTATGCGGAATATGAGCGATATCGACCGTACATCTACAGAGGCACCTAAAGAAGGTATGTTCACAGGCTCTTATGCAGTAAACCCTATGTCTGGCGAACAAGTACCGGTTTGGATTGCTAACTATGTATTAGTAGACTACGGTACAGGCGCTGTAATGGGTTCTCCTGCACATGATGAACGTGACTGGGAATTTGCTCATAAATACGATTTGCCAATTAAACAGGTTGTAGCTTGTGAAGGCGAAGAATATAGCCTTGAAAAATGGCAAGAATGGTACCATGAAGATGGCATTCTAGTTAACTCTGGCGATTATAACGGCCAAACATCTGCAGAGGCTCGTAAAAATATTACAGCTGCTCTTAATGAACGCGGTATTGGTGAAGGTAAAGTAAACTTCCGCCTTCGTGACTGGTTGATTTCTCGTCAACGTTACTGGGGCGTGCCAATTCCTGTAGTATATTGTGAAAAATGTGGTGAACAACTCGTTCCTGAAGAAGAGTTGCCAGTACGCTTGCCAGAGAATGTTAAATTTGAATCTGGTGCCGTATCTCCATTAGCTACATCTGAAAGCTTCCTAAATACTACATGTCCTAAGTGTGGTGGCCCTGCACGTCGTGAAACAGACACGATGGACACATTTATCGATTCCTCTTGGTACTTCTTGCGCTATACAGATGCTAAAAATGACCAAGCTTCATTCGATAAAAAAATTGCTAATTACTGGATGAATGTTGACCAATACATCGGCGGTATTGAACATGCTATCTTGCATTTATTGTACTCTCGATTCTTTGTGAAAGTTATTCACGATTTAGGCCTTATCGATGCAAATGAACCATTCCGTGGCTTGTTGACACAGGGTATGGTTCTTAAAGAAGGCAGTAAAATGTCTAAATCCAAAGGTAATGTAGTTTCTCCTGAAGAAATTATCAATACCTATGGTGCTGATACTGCTCGCTTGTTCATTCTATTTGCAGCTCCTGTAGATCGTGACCTTGATTGGTCTGACCAAGGTGTTGAAGGTTCCTATCGTTTCTTAGGCCGTGTATGGCGTATTGTTGATGCGTACAACGAAGAGTCTAAGAAAAATGTAACTGGTGATCTTACAAAAGACGAATTCGGATTGCGTCGTGAATTACACCGTGTTATCAAAAAGGTTACGGAAGACTTAGATAATAATTTCAACTTTAATACAGCGATTTCTGCCATCATGGAACTTGTAAATGCTATGTATGCTCATAAGGATAAAGCAGAAACAATCAATAGTGCATTAGCTAATGAATTGACACATTCCTTATTGCTTCTTTTAGCGCCATTTGTGCCTCATATTACAGAAGAATTGTGGCATGAATTGGGTGAAACTACATCCATTCACACAGAAAAATGGCCTGTATATGAAGAATCCGCTCTCGTTGTAGACGAAGTAGAAGTAGTCTTGCAAGTAAATGGTAAAGTTCGTGATAAACTTACTGTTTCCGTAAATATTACAAAAGAAGAATTAGAAACATTGGCCAAAGAATCTAGCCGTGTTCAAGAATTTATAGAAGGTAAGTATATCGTAAAAGTTATTTACGTACCTGGTAAACTTGTAAATATCGTTGTTAAATAAGGATATTCTATTTGTTTAATATTGTAAGCCCCCAACTACATAGGTAGAAGGGGGCTTATTTTAAGTGAGGTAATTATGGCAAAACGTAGCGATTATATTTCCTGGGATGAATACTTCATGGGTGTTGCCATTTTGGCAGCACAACGTTCTAAGGATCCAAATACACAAGTTGGTGCATGTATTGTTAGTAATGATAATAAAATCTTGTCCATTGGTTATAATGGTATGCCTTTGAATTGCAGTGATGATGATTTCACATGGGAACGTGATACAGCTGATGATAACAAATATTTCTATACTGTACATAGCGAACTCAATGCAATCTTAAATTATCGTGGCGGTTCTCTAGAGGGCTCTAAAATATATGTAACGCTTTTCCCATGTAATGAATGTGCGAAAGCCATCATTCAAAGTGGTATTAAAGCCGTTATCTATCGCGATGATCTCTATAAGGATACAAAAGAAGTAAAAGCATCCAAACGGATGTTGAAAACCGCAGGTGTAGACATTATTGAATACAAATCTACAGGCCGCACATTGAATATTACATTGTGATATAATAATTTTTTACCACTTATAAGAACCCCTATATACAAGCGTATATAGGGGCTCTTTTATATGTAGTTTTCTATTATAAATTGATATCAACCAGATCCGTTAGATTGAACGTACAGTTTTTACTATCATCCAATGTAGGATTACACTGTAGTCATGTTTATACTTGTAAACGGCCATCAATCATAATGTCTACTTCTTGGCCATCACGAGTGTAGCCTTTAATATTCATATGTTCATGACCAATCATAAAGTCTACATGTGTTAAGGAGTAGTTAAGGCCACGTTCTTTTAATTCTTCTTCAGATAAACCATCACTATTTTTGAGGCATGTAGGATAAGATGCACCAATCGCTAAATGGCAGGATGCATTTTCATCAAACAATGTTTCGTAGAAAATTTGGTTAGATTGGCTAATTGGGCTGAAGTGGTCCACCAAAGCAACTTCGCCGAGGTAGTGGGAGCCTTCATCGGTTTCTATTAACTCTTTTAATACTTCATAACCTTCTTTTGCAGTATAATCAACGATTTTACCTTCTTTGAAAGTAAAGGAGAAATCAGAAATAGTATTGCCATGGTAAATTAAAGGTTTTGTGCTGTATACAATACCATTAACACCATTATATTGGGGTGCGGAGAAAACTTCCTCTGTAGGAATATTGGCATTAAAAATAGTGCCATCCTTTGAAGATTCTTCACCACCTAGCCATATATGACCTTCTGGTAATTCTAATAAGAGGTCAGTACCATTTTTACAAGTATAACGCAATGCCTTTAAGTCTAATTTATTCAATGCTTCACAGCGGTGACGCAATTTTGCCATGTGATGACGATATGTGTCTTTCGGTTCTACACCTTCAATGCGGCAAAGTTTTAATAGGGTAGCCCATAGTTGTTCAATTTTCTCTTCATCTGTACCTTCATAGCCAAGTAAATCTGCCCATAGAACCGTTGGTACAGAAGCAACGCACCATGTAACAGAGGAGTTCATAATCGCTGTATGGTAGAAGGATAAAGCTTTATTTAAGTTACGAGATTGTAGTGAAATACGATTTGTTGGAATACCTTCTAACGCTTTTGGGTTCGCACTAATCAAAGATAAGAAAGCGGCCTTATCATCGATGTATTGCTTGTAGAATTCAGGTATCCAGTTAGCCGGTCTTTCTAATACAGATTCCTTAGCATGTAATAAACGTTGACGAGCGATTGGAGAACATCTCCAGTTGAGGACAACCTCTTTGGCACCTAATTCATATGCTTCTTCTGTGACGATAACTGCAAAGTCTTTGTTTTCCACATCTACAGAAATAACAAGAGTTTGATCTTCTTGTAAATTTACGCCATATTTTAACAAGGTATGTGCATATTTTTTTAATATTTCTTGATTCATTGTATCTCCTTATATTCGACATCAATTATGAAACTCCTGCTGGTGTGACCAATAGAGTCAACGGTAGGAGTTTACTTTTTCATAGGGAATTCTTTCAGTAGGAGGTGCACTATGAAAGTAAAATTGAAGCCATATATGACAATTATATTAATCCTATGTATTTTAGTAGGAATTTATTTCCTATGGCCTATTATAACAGATGAAAGCGATTCTGTCTTAGTTGAAGGAGCAATAGATGGAAATTCTTCTATATCAACTGTTGAACAAACATCCAACAAACCTATAGCTTATATTACGGGCGCCGTAGTTTCACCTGGTTTATATGAGTTTGAAAGTAGTGCTACTGTAGGTGATGTAGTTCAGTTAGCAGGTGGGCTATTACCTTATGCTGATGTAGAATCAGTCAATATGGCAAAGTCGGTTAATGCGGGAGATCATATCCACATAGTATTTAACTTCCACGGTAATCCAGAGGTTTTATTGCGCGGTAACAAAATTAATATCAATACAGCTTCTGCAAAAGATCTTGATGCATTACCAGGCATAGGACCCGCTATGGCAAAAAGAATTGAAGAGTATCGTTCACAAAAAGGACCCTTTACATCCGTTGAAGGTATCAAGGGGGTGAAGGGCATCGGTGATGGCGTATTTAAGAAGATTAAAGATAAAATTACAATCTAAATTTAGGAATACAGAACGAGCGTTTGAGGAATCAATCTTCAATACTCAAGTTTTAGTTAATACAAAGCCATTTATAACTTATAGCCAATGGGCACATACTATATTGGGATCTATAATAATTGGCACTATATTAGGATATGGTAAATATTATCCCGTACTTAGTCAAATGCATTATATTTTTGCGATTGCCTTAGCTATTATTGGTGTAACTGTTATTAAAATAATGCAATCTTATTGTAGGTGGCGTTTATATGCCAATTTATTAATATTAGTTTTTGCTGCAATGGGATTATCCTATTATCATACAGACTTACAAATTATTAATTATAGTAGCTATACATCATACTATTTACAGCAAGAAGGAGAATATCTAGGTACTGTTGTATCATCTCCTGAAATAGTAAATCTAGATGGACAGGAGTATTACAAATATAATGTAGAGTTACATGGATTACATCCCTATAAAGATACTGCTAAAAATGACTATATTAAGGCACAGGGTCGATTACAGATTTACTCAAAGGTATCTACTACAAAGTATTCAATACGGCTAGGGGAACAAGCAATAATTGAAGGTACACCAAAAAGTTTATTTCTCATTGAAGAGGAAGGACGCATTAATCTTAGAGGTAGATATATGAGCTCTAATACAAGAGGTCGAATCTATGATGGTGTATATCGATCTGCTACTAATAAAGATTTACAAGCATTCCACTTTAAAAAAACATTTTCTGAAAAACTATATGGAAAAAGTTTATATGTATGTGGTCAAATACGAGAATCTATTGAAAAAAATATTGCTAGTAATCTAGATGGTCCACAAAAGGTATTAGCACAAGCCTTATGCTTGGGTGGTCATTATAGTGAGCTAGGGGAAGAGCGAATGAAAGATTTTGCTTATACGGGTCTCATCCATATTTTATCTATCTCTGGCTCACATATTGCACTGCTATTAGCCTTAATTTACGGTTTAGGAAGACTCGTTAAATTACGAAAGCGCACATGCTTAATTTTAGGTATATTAGTAGCTTGTATATATTGCTGTATCGTTGGTGGAGATACACCTGTTATACGTGCAATGATGATGAGTATACTCATGTGCATTGCTTATGTAAAAGGACGATTATATCAAGCTAAACAGGCTTTATGTATATGCGCTATTCTATGTCTTGTATATGATCCTTTTTCTTTGTTTGATGTAAGCTTTCAACTATCCTTTGGTGCAACCTATGGTTTACTTATATGGGGGAAGGTACTATATGAACGGATACAATGGCTACCAAAATGGATTAAAACACCCCTTGTGTTATGTGTGTCAGCACAGTTGCTCATCTTGCCGCTACAGCTGTATTACTTTCACTATATTAGTATTTCTAGTTTATTAGCAGCTTGCATAGTAGCACCTATATTAGATATATCCATCATTTTAATCTTTATAAGCACTGTTATTAGCTATGTAATGTCTATATCTTTTCCATGGTCTTTGATAGATGTACTATTACGCATATCGTTATATTTAAATCATGTCTTAGGGAGTAGTGGTAGTTTACTTTGGCTTGGTATGATGCATCTTTATTGTGTTTATGTATATTATACTTTACTAGGTCTGTTTACGTACTTTTTGACACATAAGAAGAAGTATACTGTATATGTAGTAATGTCCTTATTATGCATGGTTGCAGCCTATGGTGTTTCATACTATGTGACTCATCATCACAAGAATACGTTAATCCATTATATTCCTATGAAACAGTGTAATGTGCTGCTGTGTATAGCACCAAACCATGAACAGGCATATTTGTTAATCGATGCACCAGATTATATTAAAACAATGCCTAATGAAAGTCTAATTAATCAAACTATTAGGGCATATGGCATGAATCCTAGAATGGTAAAAGTTAAGTACTTTCACAGTAACGGTTCGGCAAGGGTAATATATAAAAATGGTATGAACCAAATAGTCGTATATAATGGACAAAGTAGAGAAAAAAATCTAAAATTAAATGATAAGGCTAATGTTTTATTTATAACGAGTCGATTTAGTGTAATGC
The DNA here is from genome assembly GCF_032550495.1 of Veillonella parvula. Classification (GTDB taxonomy): domain Bacteria; phylum Bacillota; class Negativicutes; order Veillonellales; family Veillonellaceae; genus Veillonella; species Veillonella parvula_G. The sequence continues at coordinate 430,600 of NZ_JAWFZJ010000001.1, forward strand.
ATGAAATTGATCGTATTTCACCGCGTAGTACTGTTTTGTTTAGTAGTCCTCATGGTGCTTTACGCGATGTGGATCCATCATCAGAACATATGTATATAATGGGATACAGCTTTATTAAAGATATCTATCTGTGAAAGGAGGGAACATGGCACATATTCAACTCATCTATGGCGACGAACCACAATTAATTGAAGAAGAAAAACGTAAATTTTTAAGTGCCTATCCAGACCTTCCAGTGACTGTATTAGATGATGAGGTGGGCCCACAAAAAATAAGTGAAAAACTATGTGAAGATTCACTTTTTGGCGATCAAAAGGTCTTCTGTTTAGTTAATTTGCCTATCATTCGTAAAAGTGGCAAAAATAGTGATGCTTGGATTCCATTGTATGAACTCCTCTTGGAATATAATGGAGATAATCCTATCGTTTTGATTTATCATGATATGATTGATAAACGTATTAAGCAGAATAAAGAGATTTTAGAAAAAATACCAAATCATCAATGTAAGCGTCTTGAAGGGGCAGACCTCGTGATGTGGATACGTCAGTACTGTACGTCTAACGGCTTTAAAATGACGCCTGATGCACAGGAATATGTGGCTCATCTCATTGATTTGTGGCAAGAGGTACCTGTTTCTTTTATGAGAACTGAGTTTGACCGATATTTTTTACAGATTACTGGGGAAAAGGTTATTACCAAAGAATTTCTCGAAGAAAACGGTAGTGACTATGGAGCCAAAAACATTTTTACTTTTAAAGAGGCTCTATTAAAAAGAGATATCGATACATTACTTGAACTATTTCCATTTATGTTTGGCTATAAAGAATTAGACCGTGCTATGAGCTATATTGAGGGGCAATTACGTTTACAGTTGCTAGTTAGCGAATGTCGCCAAGTGGGTATGTCTGTTCAAGCCATACAAAACTTATGTAAGGATCATGATTCGTCATTTAAACCATATCCGATTAAGCTAGCTTACGAGGCGAGTCCGAGAATTTCAATTAAGGCTCTACGAGCTTTATTAAAAGGGCTTTATGAGATTATATTAGATAGCCGTAGCAGCAAGGGCGATATTTGGCGATTTAGAGATTTATGTATTACCTACTGTGGGTATAAGGGATAAAAATGAAAGTACGTTATCGTGTTGTACCAAAACAGAATAAGAAATCATCCTTCTATGTGAACTGTCATAGCCAACATGTGACGATTCAAGCAGCAGACTCTGCATTTTCCACATTGCTTAGTCTACGTGAAAGGTTGTCTGCATGGTATAAGGAAAAAAATATCTCTTTTGATGATATTCCAACAAATACAGATACAGCTTGTTGCTTTGCGTGGAAGATAGATACTGAAACGGGTGAAGGGTTAGATACCTATTATTATGGCGGTGGCTGTGGTGCTGGTGAATGGATTGAAGCGGCTGAAGCACAACGTGAAGCTGAAGAGGCTAAAAATCAAGTACCTAAAGGCAAGTCTTTTGCAGGATATGATCAACAAGATAAATATGATGATATTGATGAAGATGATTTTGCCCCATTTGTAGAAGCTGTCGAATTAGGCTATTTCAACAATAGCCCAGTTGTTGTGCCTCGTTCTAATCATACGGCTGCCGAATCTAGCAGTAGTGATACTATCGCATCTGTGAGCAGTACATCTAAAGCAAGCAAAGGCTTTGGACCTAAAAAAACTACAAAATCTACGGCTAAAAGAAGTGAAGGGGATGGTAAATATACTCGTCGTGCACCAAAGGAGGCACCTACAGATGAAGGCATGATTTTAGGACCTAAAATTGAAGGAATCACCTCTAAAATCATGGGCACCTTGGATACACCTAGTGTAATTTTTGAAGGTGTCTTTGTAGGGTTAGATAAACGGGATACTAAGACGGGTAAATGTATCGTTAACGGCAGCATTGTAGATGATACAAATAGCATTAAATTTATCAAGTTTACGAACAGTCCTGAAGAAGGGGATGAATTATTAAAACAACTAAAAGGCTTACAACGGGTTCGCGTACAAGGTAGTGTCAGCTTTGATGATCGTTTTGACAAGGATTATATCCTTTCTATTCGCAGTATTGAAGCAATAGAAACTACTAGTGTGGAACGAACTGAAAATCGTCCGGACTCTCGTGTGGAACTCCACTTACATACCAAGATGAGTGATAAAGATGCTCTCGTATCTGTAAAAGACTTGTTTAAAACAATTAAAAAATGGGGTCATCCTGCGGTGGCTATTACTGATCATGGTGTTGTACAAGCCTTCCCAGAAGCACAAGCCCTTGGTAAAGAGTTAGGTGTTAAGGTTATCTATGGTGTAGAAGGATATCTTATCGAAAATGAAACGGTAACAAAAGATGAAGAGCCTGTACTAGATAAAAAGAAGAAGAAGGAAAAAGACAAACGTTACCATATCATTTTATTAGCTAAAAATATGGTCGGTTTGCGTAATTTATATAAAATGATTTCCATTTCTCACCTTGAACATTACAAGGTGCGTCCTCGTTTGCCTCGTTCCGTTATTGAAGAACATCGTGAAGGTATTATTATCGGTTCTGCCTGTGAAGCAGGGGAGCTTATGCAATCCATTGTTCGTGGAGCTACAAAAGAAGAGCTTTTAGAAATAGCCTCCTTCTATGATTATCTTGAAATTCAGCCACATACTAACAATACGTTTTTGGTTCGTAAAGGTCTCATGCCCGACGAGCAGGCACTCATCGATATGAATAAGACCGTTATCGAATTAGGAGAAGCCTTAAATAAACCTGTATGTGCTACTTGTGACGTTCACTACCTGACACCAGAAGAAAAAATTTATCGTGAAATCATGTTAACTGCATGTGGTTATCCAGATGCAGATGAACAACCAGATTTACATTTACGTACTACAGATGAAATGCTTGCGTCCTTCCCTTATTTAAGCGAAGAGAAAGCATACGAAGTAGTCGTTACTAATACACGTGCTATTAATGATAGCATTGAAGATATTAAGCCCGTTCCTGATGGTACATATTCACCTAAGATTGAAGGTGCTGACGAAGCTTTCACAGAAATGTGCTATAGAAATGCGAAGGCTATTTACGGTGATCCATTGCCGCGTGTCGTACAAGAACGTCTCGATTATGAATTGGATTGTATTATTTCCAATGGTTATGGCGTATTGTATTACATCGCTCATAAGCTTGTAAAAAAATCTCTTGATGATGGGTATCTCGTAGGTTCCCGTGGTTCCGTAGGGTCATCCTTTGCCGCTACCATGTCTGAGATTACAGAGGTAAATCCATTACCGCCTCATTATGTATGTCCTAACTGTAAATATTCAGAATTTTTTGAAAAAGGCGAATATGCAGGTGGCTTTGACCTGCCTCGTAAAGACTGTCCTGAATGCGGTCATGCTTTACAAACAAATGGACATGATATTCCATTTGCAATTTTCCTTGGTTTTGAAGGTGACAAGGTTCCAGATATTGACCTTAACTTCTCCGGTGATTACCAAGCAAAAGCTCACAAATATACGGAAGAACTATTTGGTCGTGACAATGTATTTAAAGCCGGTACAATTGGTACTATAGCTGATAAAACTGCTTTTGGTTATGTTAAAAAATACGCCGAAATTCGAGATATACAAGCCCGCAATGGATTCTTTGAACATTTAGCGAAAGGCTTTACAAATGTAAAGAATACTACGGGACAACACCCTGGTGGTATTATGGTATGTCCTCGAGATATGGATGTGCATCATTTTACGCCCATACAACATCCAGCGAATAAAAAGGAAAGTGGCGTATTAACGACACACTTTGATTATCACTCCATCGAAGGTCGTATGACTAAGCTTGATATTCTGGGCCATGATGATCCCACAATTATTCGTATGCTAGAGGATTTGACAGGTATCGATGCTAAGACAATACCATTTGATGATCCAAAGACATTGAGCTTGTTTTCCTCTACAGAGGGGATTGGTTTAACACCTGAACAATTGCAAGGTGACCAGGTAGCCAGCTTGGCCGTACCAGAATGTGGTACGAAGTTTGTACGGGGCATGTTGGAAGACTCTCGTCCGCAAACCTTCTCTGACTTAGTACGTATCTCTGGTTTCTCTCATGGTACAAACGTATGGCTCGACAATGCGCAAGACCTCATTAAAAATGGTACTTGTAAGTTGAACGAAGCTATTTCTACCCGTGACGACGTAATGAATTTCTTAATCCATCGTGGTATGGATAGAAAGCACAGCTTCTTCGTTATGGAAAACGTACGTAAAGGGAAGGGGATTGAAAAACGAAATAAACAAGGTCAAGCTACAACGGAATTTGAAGCAGAAATGCGCGAAAATAATATTCCTGAATGGTTTATTGAGTCTTGTAAAAAGATTTCCTATTTATTCCCAAGAGCCCATGCGGTAGCTTATGTAATGATGGCTTTCCGTATTGCTTGGTTTAAGGTATATCATCCATTGGCATTTTATGCAGCTTACTTCTCCATTCGTGCGAAAGCCTTCGATCTACGAATCATGACAGGGGACCTCAAAACACAATTGACCGAGTTTAACCGTATCAAGGCTCTTGATCGTGCTGCCAGTCCTAAAGATAAGGACCTTATGAGTGCCTTGGAAGTATCTATGGAGATGTATCAACGGGGCTATCGTTTTATTAATGTAGATATTCAACATTCCGAAGCTAGACGCTTTAGTATTAAGGATGGCGCTTTATTGCCACCATTCTTAGCTATTGATTCTCTAGGTGAAACAGTGGCTGATGCTATCGTCGAGGAAAGAAATGAACGTCCATTTACATCTTTAAAAGACTTACAACGCCGTTGTAAAGTATCAAATACCATCATTGATCTTATGAAAGACCTCAAATGCTGTGGTGAACTACCTGAAGATGAACAAATGTCACTCTTTGGGGCATAATTTAATACAAAAAATTACTAAATACAAAGTAAGCACTATACACCTAAAAAGGTATATAGTGCTTATTTTTATGTAATTTGCTACAATATATTTAAGATATGTCTTTGATACTAGGGAGTGTTGAAATATGATTGAGCAACTTCAAAATCATGCTGATGAGATAGAATTTTGGGAGATTGAACCTGAAGATACTATTGAATTAGAAGAATCAGATATTCCAGGTGTATACATTAACGAATTCATGGAATATGTAGATGAAGAGGGGAATGTACTATCTCCATCAGAGGTCGATGCGATACGGTATAAAGACGATTATGAGGACGATTATTATAGATAGAAATAGTTAATGTGTTATATGTATATTGAATCGAGTTGGTGAATTATGAGAGTTCCAATATATGAAGCTTTAGCACACTATAAAAAGAATGAAGAGCTACCTTATACAGAATATTTTAGCTTGGGATTTTTTTCTGATATATCATTAGCTGAAGAGGCTCTAGTTGAATCTAAAATATTGTCTGGATTTTCTAAGTTAAATGATGATTCCTTTTCCATAAAAACTCACTATTTAAATGATTGTTCTCATATAAGTAATCAAGTTAGTTATGAAATAATAAATAATAAAATCTATGGTGTTTGGTATGATTACGATATAAATCCATATTATTCCAGTTCTGGATACATAGGTTTATTTAGCACTTTAGAATATGCAGAGAAAGCATTAAAGTGGTATAAGACCTGGGATATATTTAAAGTATATGGTTTAGATTGTTTAGGAATTGATACAATTACTCTCAATTTAAGGGGCTGGACTGAAGGTTTTATAACAGTATATGATTAAAATTATGCAATAAAAGAGGTATCATCGAATGATGACACCTCTTTTTGAAAGTTTTGCAGTTTATTTATTTTGGCAGATTTTGTAAATTTTGCAATATTAGTATAAGGATTTATATTTCATCCAGTTTGTTTTGGCCATTTCTTTAAGCTCTGTACCACGGCCATCAAGGATTGCATTGATTAAATATTTGCTAAAGCCTTTAGCTTGTTGATATGCAATTTTAGGAGGCATAGCAAGTTCTTGTTTATCTACGCGAACGTTAACGATGACTGGGCCATTATGGTTAAGGGCTTCCATGATTTTTTCATCAACTTCGCTAGAGTTATGAATGCTCACACCTTTGATACCAGCAGCTTCAGCAAGTTTACCGAAATCTGGATTTACAAAGTCTGTAGCGTAGTCTAGATAGCCGGAAGCCTTCATTTCCATAGCGATAAAGCTAAGTTCTTCGTTATTGAATACAAAGATTTTAACAGGTAAGTTAAGTTGTTTTAATGTTAACATTTCGCCCATCATCATTGTAAAGCCACCATCACCAGAGAGGGAGATGACTTGACGATTTGGACAAGCATTTTGAGCGCCAATAGCATGCATCATAGCATTAGCCATGGAGCCGTGGCTAAAGGATCCTAAAATACGGCGTTTACCATTTGTTTTTAGATGGCGAGCAGTCCAAATAACCGGAGTCCCTACGTCAAAGGTAAAGATCGCGTCTTCTGCTGCTAGTTTATTGAGGCGATTTACGAAGTATTGAGGGTGAATTGCTACACCATCTGGCTCGGCAACGGCATAACTATCTAAATCACCTCTAAATTTAGTGTACGCTTTACGCACTGTGTCGATAAATTCAGTATCACCACGTTGGCCTACAAGAGGTAATAATTCTTTTAACGTATCTTTTACAGTACCAATGATACCTTGTGTAAGAGGTACGCGACGACCTAAAGCACTAGGATCTCTATCTACTTGTATTACTTTCGCATTTTCTGGATAAAATGGACGGTAAGGGAAGTCTGTACCAAGCATTACCAATGTATCACATTGTTCAATAGCACGGTAGCCAGATGTATAGCCTAATAGGCCAGTCATACCTACATCATATGGATTATCCCATTCAACCCATTCTTTACCTCTGAAAGCATGTACAACCGGTGCTTGCAAGCGTTTTGCTAATTCTACCACTTCGTCATGGGCACCTTCACAGCCGGCACCACAGAATAGGGTAATACGTTTGCCTGTTTCTAAATGAGCAGCCATTTCTTCAATATCTTCTCGTTGTGGAACGATATGAGGTAAACGAGGTGGGGTCCATACAGGTAATTCGTCAATTTCCATTTCCATAACGGCAACGTCCCCAGGAAGAACGATAACTGCAACATCTTGGTTACCAACAGCAGCGTTCATAGCACGGAATAGAATTTCCGGCATTTGTTTAGGATTGGATACAAGTTCGCAGAAACAAGAACATTCTTTGAATAGATTTTCTGGATGTGTTTCTTGGAAATAGTTCAAACCTACTTCAGATTGAGGAATGTGAGAAGCAATGGCCAATACTGGAACACGATTGCGATGACAGTCGAAGAGACCATTAATCAAGTGTAAGTTACCAGGACCAGAGCTACCAGCACATACAGTTAGTTTATGAGTTAGGGATGCTTCTGCACCGGCAGCAAAGGCTGCTGTTTCTTCATGTCGTACATGTTCAAAAGCAATTTTACCATTGCGGCGTAAACTATCATTTACAGAGTTTAGACTATCTCCAGTGATACCGTAAATGCGTTCGATGCCCGCATTGGCTAAGACTTCTATAAGTACATCAGAAATTCGTTTTTTTGCCATATTATCACCTATATTTAATAATTACTATCATTAAAATATGGTTATCCAAACCATATATACTATATTAGACTTGTTTAACTTGTAATTATGTGATAAAAGTTACTATTTACTGTATACATAGTTTATATATGTTTATATTAAAAGTAAATATATATTATTATTTATATTGTTCTAGTATTTGTGTTCTAAAAATTATATTTTAATTAAATTATTTAATATTCTTTCTCAATACAAAACTATTATTCTTGCATAACATTAATAAAAGTGTTACTATTAATTCATAAACAAAATAGATAAGTCTTTGGGGATAGGTGAAATTCCTTACCGGCGGTAAAGTCCGCGAACCTTTTTGGTATGAATCGGTGCAATTCCGATACCGACAGTAGAGTCTGGATGAGAAAAGACGAGGCACGTTTGTTGTGCGCATTTATGATGACCCAAGGACTATGTAATAGTCCTTTTTTTATTGAGGTGATATGGTGGATGACGTAGTATATATGAAGCGCGCCATTGAACTGGCAAAATTAGCCACAGGTCACACCTCACCAAATCCTTTGGTTGGTGCTGTTGTGGTAAAAGATAATACAATAATCGGTGAAGGTTATCACCATAAAGCTGGTACAGCTCATGCTGAGGTGCATGCACTAAATCAAGCAGGTGATAATGCCAAAGGTGCTACTTTATACGTAACATTAGAGCCATGTTCCCATTATGGAAAAACACCACCTTGTGCGCTTCGTATCATTGAGGCTGGTATAGCTAAAGTAATAGTAGGTAGTACAGATCCAAATCCACTAGTTTCTGGAAAAGGAATGGAGTTACTTCGTGAAGCAGGTATTCAGGTTGTTTGCCCCGTATGTAGTGATGAATGTGCTGAACTAAATGAGCATTTCTTTACCTATATACAGACAGGTAAGCCTTTTGTCACTCTAAAAAGTGCTATGTCACTAGATGGGAAAATTGCTACATCTACTGGACAATCTCAATGGATTACAAATGAGTCCTCTCGTCGCGATGGACATGTGTTACGTGCCACGCATGATGCCATGCTTGTTGGAATTGGTACAATTTTGGCAGATAATCCACAGTTAAATTGTCGTTTAACGGATAGTGAATTATCAGATGCGTTATTAGATAAAAGCATACTTGATGAACCGATTACGATTCATCAACCAGATGTAATTATCTTGGATAGTCTTGGTAGAACACCTACTACTAGTCGCGTCTTTGAAATAAATAATCGTAAGATTCATATATTCGTATCTAAAGGTTGTCCTAAGGATCGGATACAAGCCTTAGAACAAGTTGGTGCTCAAGTAACCGTAGTAGAATCTATTTCTACTCGTAAAAGCAAGAGCACAGACATTGTCATAGATATTAAGAAATTATCTATCGATGATATTCTTACAAAACTAGGTGAACTAGGTTACACATCTATTCTTGTTGAAGGTGGATCTGCAATTATCAGTTCCTTTGTGGAAACGAAGAACTTTGATAAGGTCGTAACATATATTGGAAATACCATTATTGGTGGTAACGATGCAACACCTGCTGTAGGAGGTCGAGGTTTTGAAAGTTTAGAGGTTTCACCGCAATTAACTTTCACCAAGACTAAAGTATTAGATAATAACATTCGCATTGAAGCATATCGTCAAGGAAGGAGGGGCGCTTATGTTCACGGGAATCGTTGAAGAAATCGGCCGCATCGAAAACATAAAAAAGGGCCCTAAATCCTTAGCCATAACAATTCGAGGAGAAAAAATTTTTAGCGATTTAAAAGTTGGTGATTCCGTAGCTGTTAATGGGGTGTGCTTGACGGCCACAACGATTGGCAATAGTATATTTACAGCGGATGTGATGCCAGAATCCATTAAGATGACTACGTTTACTAATTTGAAAGTCCATCAATTAGTCAACTTAGAGCGAGCTATGCTTGCTAATGGTAGATTTGGTGGTCATATTGTGGCAGGCCATGTAGATGGTACAGGTCGTATTATTAATCGTGAACAAACCGATAATGCCATTATCTTTACTATCGAAGCTCCAAAATCTGTTATGGATTATGTTATCTATAAGGGCTCCATTACCATCGATGGAATTAGCCTCACAATTATGCGACGAACAGACAGTAGTTTTTCCGTCTCTATCATTCCTCACACTTTGAGTGAAACCATTTTAGGTTTTGCTCATATTGGAACAGAGGTCAATTTAGAAACGGATATTGCTGGACGATATATTCGTCATTTTATGAATCTTGGTAGTGAACCTACCGAAGAAAAGCCTAAAAAATCTATGCAATCCCTCTTAGTAGAGAATGGATTTATATAAGTAAGGAGCGTTCCTATGAGCGAACAATTACATTCTATTAATGAGGTCTTACAAGACCTTAAAGCTGGTAAACCTGTTATTATCGTTGATGATGAAAGCCGTGAAAACGAAGGCGATCTTATCATTGCTGCAGAGTTTGCGACGCAAGAAAATATTAACTTCATGGTTAAATACGCCCGCGGTATCGTATGTACGCCTATGCGCCGCGAAGCGTTAGAAAAACTTGGCATTCCTGCAATGGTTACCAAAAATACTGATAACCATGAAACTGCTTTTACTGTGACTGTGGATCATGTAGATACTACAACAGGCGTGTCTCCTGCAGAGCGTGCTTATACAATTCAAAAACTATTAGATCCTAATGCGAAACCTCAAGACTTCCGTCGTCCAGGGCACGTATTCCCACTTGTATATAAAGAGGGCGGTGTACTGGTACGTCAAGGTCATACTGAGGCATCTATCGACCTTTGCCGTTTAGCAGGTTTACAGGAGGCTGCCGTTATTTGTGAAATTACAAAAGATGATGGTGACATGGCCCGTTTACCTGATTTGATGAAATTTGCTAAGGAGCATGATTTGAAAATTGCTTCTGTAGCAGAACTTATTGAATATCGTAAACAACATGAAGATATGGTTGAGCTTGGTGCTTGTTCTAAGTTGCCTACTAAATTTGGTGATTTTAATATTTTTGTATTTAAAAATGAATTAGATCATAAAGAGCATTTAGCTATCGTAAAGGGTAATGTTCAAGATTGTAGCAATGTGCTTGTCCGTATTCATTCTGAATGTTTAACAGGCGATGTATTTGGTTCTAAGCGCTGTGATTGTGGCGAACAATTAGACAATGCGTTGCGCGCTATTGAAAAAGAAGGCAAAGGCGTTGTTGTATATATGCGACAAGAGGGCCGTGGCATTGGTTTGACCAATAAAATTAAAGCCTATGCATTACAAGAACAGGGCCTTGATACAGTAGAAGCAAATGAACAATTAGGCTTCCCTGCAGATATGCGTGAATATTCCTTAGCGGCTCAAATTATCCGTTTCTTGGGTATTAAAAGCATCCGCTTATTAACTAACAATCCCGAAAAGCGTCATGGCTTAGAACATTGGGGAATCAATGTAACTAGCCGTGTACCACTCATCATTGCTGCAAATAAATTTAATGCAGGCTATTTAAAAACAAAAGAAGAAAAAATGGGTCATATGTTAGAAGACTAATTAACTTTCACCATATAACTCGGTCGTTACATATATATTTCCTTAGATGGAATAGAGGAGGTCAACATAATGATGGTTCAAGAAGGTAACTTATTAGGTACTGGTAAGAAATTTGCTATTATCGGTTCTCGTTTCAACGAGTTCATTACATCTAAATTAATCGGAGGCGCTGAAGATTGTTTACTTCGTCACGATGTTAAACAAGAGGATATTACAGTAATTTGGGTTCCAGGTGCTTATGAGATTCCTTTGATTGCTAAGAAAGCAGCTTTATCTGGTCGTTATGATGCAGTTATTTGTGTAGGTGCTGTTATTCGTGGAGCCACTACTCATTATGACTATGTATGCAACGAAGTGGCTAAAGGTATCGCACATGTATCTTTGGAAACTGGTATTCCTGTTATGTTTGGTGTAGTAACTACTGAAAACATTGAGCAAGCTATTGAACGTGCTGGTACAAAAGCGGGTAATAAAGGTTATGATTGTGCTATGGGTGCAATCGAAATGGTTAATCTTATCGATCAAATCTAAGAATTGTATATAACACTCAGTATCTTATGGTACTGAGTGTTTTTATATCATCGAAAATATGTTCTTTTAACTTTAAATCATACTAGACGAACATATATTCTCTATTATTGAAAGTTAAATATTTGACATGATATACTATATAAGCAATATAAAAATAATACCTTAATAAAATAAGTAGAAATAAGGAATGATAGAATGGATTATATAAAACGTTTTACAACCCGAGAAGGGGTTCGTATGTCTTTAGCTGTAACAACAGATACAGTTGAAACGGCTCGTGTACGTCATGATTTATGGCCTGTAGCAACAGCTGCTTTAGGTCGTGCTATGACGGGAGCTATTTTGTTGGCTGGTGATTTTAAAAACCATGAAAACGTAAGTCTTCGTATTAAAGGTGATGGTCCACTAGGTGTAGTTCACGTAGATGCATTTTCTGATAATACGGTTCGAGGCTATGTAGATGAGCCACATGTTGATGTACCTTTAAAGCATGCTGGTAAGCTTGATGTAGGTGCTGCCGTAGGTCATAATGGTGAAGTACAAGTTACGCGATTTACACAATTAGCGCAAGACTATACTTCTACAAGCCCGATTCAAAGTGGTGAAGTAGCAGAGGATTTGGCATATTATTTATATGCATCTGAACAAGTACCGTCTACGATTAGTTTAGGTGTATTAGTAGATCCAGATTACCATACAGTTGTAGCTGGAGGTTTTATCGTACAAGCCTTACCGGATGCTACAGATGAAGCATTAGCACAAGTAGAAAAGAATATTAATGAACTTGGTCCTATTACAGAATATTTGAAAGCAAATCCAGATGGTAAAGGTCTTATGGAACGCGTTCTCGATGGTTTAACTGTGAATGAAGTATATAATGAACCAATTCATTTCCAGTGTCGTTGTGGTCGTGATCGCTTTGCCAGTGTGCTAATGACATTACGTGAAGAAGATAAGAATGCTATTTTGGAAGATGACGTAACAGAGCTTGTTTGCCATTATTGTAATGAAAAATATCATTTCACACGTGAAGAGTTACAAAATATGTTCACCCAAAAAGGTCCAATTCAATAAAAACTTTATAATATGTAGAAAAAATACAGGCTACTAGGTTTTTCCTATAGCCTGTTTTTCTATTCTATGAGAAAATAAAAGATAGAGTTATTAATAATAGGAGGTCACAATGAGTGCAATTGGCGTAATTGGTGGTACTGGTGTTTATGATCCGTCCATCTTTGAAAATATACATGAAGAATCCTTAATGACACCATATGGTGAAATAGATTATGTACAAGGTACATACCATGGGAAAACTGTAATCTTTGTAGCTCGTCACGGCAAAGATCATACAATTCCTCCACACAAAATTAACTATCGTGCTAATATTTGGGGCCTCAAAAAACTAGGCGTTACATTTATTATCTCCACGACAGCAGTAGGTTCTTTAAATGAGAACTTTAAGCCAGGTCATTTTGTTTTGACTGATCAATTCTTAGATTTCACAAAGAACCGCATCACTACGTTTTATGAAGGTGGGGACCGTCCAGTGGCACATCTTGATGTAACAAACCCATACTGCCCTGAATTGCGTGATATCCTTCAAAAGGTAGGTACGGAACAAGGCCTTACGATACACAATGGCGGTACCTATGTATGTACTGAGGGACCTCGTTTTGAGACTCCTGCAGAAATTAAAATGTTCCACATGCTCGGTGGCGATACAGTAGGTATGACAAATGTACCGGAAGTAAATTTAGCGAATGAAGCTGAAATGGCATATGCTACGATCTCTATGATTACCAACTATGCAGCAGGTATTTCTGAATCTGCTTTGACACATGCGGAAGTTGTAGAAATGATGGGCAATATGGCGGCGCAACTAAAATCTCTTATCTTAGGTGCTATTGATGCAATCGATGTGGATGTTCGTTATGATGCGCATAATCGCATGCATGAATATGGTGGTTTTAAACTATAATCAACTCATAATGATACACAATAGTTCATCGAAGGAGAAGTTATGATTAATATTGAATGGCGTAAAGATACGCTGGTACTATTAGATCAAACTAAATTGCCTACTGAAATTACATACGTTCACTGTACAGATTGGCGCCAAGTGGCCGAAGCTATTAAAATGCTTCGCGTTCGTGGCGCACCTGCTATTGGCGTAGCTGCTAGTTATGGTCTCATTTTAGCTGCTATGGAAGCAGGACGTTTAGAGGCGCCATTTAGTGAACAACTTACAAGCTTATATGAGTTTAGTGAGATCTTAAAAGAAACTCGCCCTACGGCAATCAACTTAGCTTGGGCTGTAGATCGTGTAATTTCTCTTGTGAAAACTAATGTTGACAGTATGTCCTCAATGAGTGAAGTAGTAGACCTCATTACAAAAGAGGCTATTATCATTCACGAAGAAGATGTGTCTTTGAATAGACGTATGGCCGAAGCAGGTTCTACATTATTTGAAGGTAAAAAGAATATTCGCATCTTAACTCATTGTAATGCGGGTGCACTAGCTACAGGTGGTCTAGGAACAGCACTTGGTGTTGTTCGTAAATTACATGAAAATGGACAACTGGAACGCGTGTATGCTGATGAAACACGTCCATTATTACAAGGTGCTCGACTTACAGCCTTTGAACTTCACGAGGATGGTATTCCTATTACTCTTGAAACAGATAATATGGCCGCCTATGCGATGCAACATGGGTTAATTGATGCTGTTATCGTCGGTGCTGACCGCATCACTACAAAAGGGGATGTAGCCAATAAGATTGGTACCTATGGTGTGGCTGTACTAGCTAAATTCCACAATATTCCGTTTTATGTAGCCGCTCCTTATAGTACATTTGACTTTACTCTGGAAAATGGTGGAGATATTCCTATTGAGATGCGCAATGATGATGAAGTAACAGCTTTACACGGTGTTCAAATAGCCCCTAGTGGTATTGGTGTACTTAATCCTGCATTCGATGTAACACCTCATGAACTTGTAACAGCGATTATCACCGAAGAGGGAGTATTGACTCCAAATTATGAAGAGTCAATTGGTAAGCTACGCCAGATTGTAGAATCTAAATAATTTATGATTTTAATAATGTAGCTTATTAAGAAGCATTCGATATATAAGTAATTTATTATCTATATAAGCAATATATTATCTATATAAGTAAGTATCTATAACGATATTAACAAAATTATATAGTATCAATAAATCTAAGTAGATTTACTATCAACTATTTATTCTATTGTATCTACTTGTATGAGTAAAAGGAGATATTATGCAATCTTTAATTAGAGACATAAATTTAGCAACAGAAGGTCGCAAAAAAATTGATTGGGTTTCTAACTTTATGCCTACATTAAACACATTAGGTGACCGTTTTGAAGCAGAACAAACTTTCAAAGGCCAAACAATTGTTGTTAGTGTTCACTTGGAAGCAAAAACAGCATACCTTGCGACTGTATTAAAACGCGGTGGTGCAGATGTAATTGTAACGGGCTCCAATCCGTTGTCTACACAAGACGATGTAGCTGCAGGTCTTGTAGATATGGGCATTACTGTATATGCTTGGTACGATTGTACTGATGAAGAATATTTTAACTTCCTCCATAAAGCACTTGATCATAAACCACATATTATCATTGATGATGGTGGTGATTTAGTAAATCTATTGCATACTACACGTCAAGATGCAAAAGAACGTTTGTTAGGGGGGAGTGAAGAAACCACAACAGGTGTACATCGTTTATATGCATTAGAGAACGCTAAACAATTAACATTCCCTATGATTGCTGTAAATGACTCTTACTGTAAATATCTTTTCGATAATCGCTATGGTACAGGTCAGTCCGTTTGGGATGGTATCATGCGCACTACGAACTTGACTGTAACAGGCAAGAACGTTGTTGTTGCTGGTTATGGCTGGTGTGGTAAAGGCGTTGCGATGCGCGCAAAAGGCCTTGGTGCACACGTATATGTAACTGAAGTAGATCCAATTAAAGCTATAGAGGCTGTATTTGATGGTTTCAAGGTATTGCCTATGATTGAAGCCGCTAAGGTTGGCGATATCTTCTGTACTGTAACAGGTTGTAAAGATGTTATTGTAAAAGAACATTACAAAGTGATGAAAGATAAAGCTATCTTATGTAATGCTGGTCACTTTGACTGCGAAGTGAATGTTTCTGATCTTACTGAACTTGCTATAAGCCACGAAAGGGTTCGCCAAAACATCGAAGGCTATACTATGTCTGATGGTCGTAAACTCTATGTATTGGCTGAAGGCCGTCTAGTAAACCTTGCAGCTGGCGATGGTCACCCTGCAGAAATTATGGACTTGTCATTTGCTATGCAAGCCCTTGCTGCAGAGTATATCTTGAAAAACGGTAAAGAAATGGATCCAAAAGTATACGTATTGCCTCATGAATTAGATGTGGAAATCGCTAAACTTAAATTGAACTCCATGGGCTATGATTTAGATTCTTTAACACAAGAACAAATCGATTATCTAACAAAAGTAAACTAATACTGTATTGAAATATAATAGTTTCTGTAATACATTTTGTATCTAAACTATTACTAGCTTTCAAATTAAACAAATATAACCGAGCTATCATGGCTCGGTTATACCTATGAGGGAAGACTATGTCTGAATTATTGATTACTCATGTAGACGTCCTCACCGATGAGGGGGTTTTAAAAAATCATGCCATTGAAATTAATAATGGTTATATTACAGCTATTTTAAACGATAGAGAAGCTGAAAAGGTAAAAGACTCTGCTAAGGAAGTACTAGACGGTAAAGGTCAATTGGCTACGCCAGGTCTTGTAAATACACATACTCATATTGCGATGGGTCTATTTAGAAACTATGCAGATGATCTTGAGCTTATGGAATGGCTTGAAACGGCTATTTGGCCAACAGAAGCAAAATTAAATGACGATTATGTACGGTACGGCACACAACTCGGTATTGCTGAAATGTTGCGCACTGGCACCACTACATTTAGCGACATGTATTTCTTTATGAATACTACTGCTGAGGTGGTAAAAGAAACAGGTATTCGCTCTGTATTGTCACGTGGCTTAGCCGGTGTATCCCCAACAGCAGATCAAGCATTAGTTGAAAATGCTGACTTATTCCGCACTTGGAACGGCTTTGATAATGACCGCATCAAAGTATTGCTTGGACCACATGCACCATATACTTGCCCTGATGATTATATGGAAAAGGTGATTGCCTTATCTCATGAATTAAATTGTGGTATTCATATGCACTTGTCCGAAACAAAAGGAGAAGTGGAGAATGTTATGAAAGCTACTGGTAAGACACCAATTGCGCATATGCATGATTTAGGTTTATTCTGGAATACTACCTTAGCCGCACACTGCGTTCATGTGACAGACGAAGATATGGCTATTATGGCTGAAAATAATGTAGCCGTAGCTCATAACCCACAATCTAATTTAAAATTAGCTAGCGGTATTGCACCAGTACCTGAAATGATTGCCAAAGGTATTACGGTTGGTCTTGGTACAGATGGCTCCGCTTCTAATAATAATGCTGATATGCTTGAAGAAGTACGTCTTGCAGCAACATTACATAAAGCACGTCTTTATGATCCAAAGGCTATTCCTGCTCAAGCCGCATGGAACATGGGCACTGTAGAAGGTGCAAAAGCACTTGGCTATAGAGACCTTGGTGTATTAGCGAAAGGCTATCGTGCAGATATCGTGTTATATGACGTATCTGGTATGCACTGGATGCCTCGATACAACGATTTAGCGGCACTTGTATACTCTGCAAATAGTTCTGATGTAAACACTATAATTGTAGGTGGCAAAGTTCTTATGAAAGACAAAGAATTGCTTACAATTGATGAAGAAAAACTACGGGCAGAGATTGATAAAGCTCAGGTATATTTTAGTAATTAGCAGTTAATCTAAACACAAAACCCACTCATGATAATCATAGAGTGGGTTTTGTGTTATATATTATATAGATTTATTTAATTGCTTTCACCAAGAACATGGGTACAGGAATATAAAACTCGTCTTCCTCATTGTAAATACGCGGACCTACAGTTAGATCAATGGTAACAGAACTAGCACCTAATTTAGTAAGTAGTTCTTTATCCCATTGAGGTCGTGTATAAGACGAAATGTCGAGCATATGATAAATGGTATGACACCGTTCTTTTAATTCGTTGCTTACATGTTCATGGGCATGATGAACAGATTGTGGTACATTATGATGATTACGAGCATGTTCCGCATCATAGTTTAAAATCAAACCGCCTGGGCGAATGACGCGAAACCATTCGGCATAGGCTTTGTCAGGATGGGGTAAATTCCACGTTACATTTCTGGCCACAACGATATCAAAGGTATTAGTATCAAATCCTAGATTCTCTGCATCCATCACAGAAAAGGTTGCATCACAATCGAGGGACTCTGCTAGTTGATTTGCCTCATCTATCATATTAGGTGTAATATCAATGCCATGCACTGTATGACCAAGCTGAGATAGTATAATACTAAAAAAGCCGGCTCCACATCCAATATCCAATATTCGTAAAGATCTATCAGAATCAAATATATGACAAGTTAATTCTTCTCTCCATAATTTTAGTTTGGGACTTTCTAATTCTTTTGCACGTAAAGCGCCAAAATCGTGAGATCGATCTGCCCAATAGGCTGTAATAAATTCTTTATCATCCTTCATAGGATGGTTGCGTTCAAAAGTATCATTCATAATTTAGTTCTCCTCATATTCTATAGTATGTATAGTACCATAAAATAATAATGAACTATACAGCAAAAATCACATTAACTCCATAAATACTTACTATTAGATATGATATAATACTCCTATGTTTTTATTTTACTGAAAGGGCAGGGGCTATGATATTACAGACTGGGCAACGTACAGATATTCCTGCTTTTTATGGGCAATGGCTAATCAATCGTATACGTGAAGGTTTTGTAGATGTTCGTAACCCTTATAATCCCCTACAGGTTCCCCTACAGGTGACACGGTATCCAATTAATCAAGAAGTGGTAGATGGTATTGCATTCTGTACAAAGAATCCTTTACCGTTTATTCCACTACTAAATGAAATTGTTGATTACAGACAATACTGGCATATGACTATAACGCCTTATGGAACTGATATTGAACCCTACGTGCCAACTTATGTGTCTGTTATAGAAGGATTTAAACATATTTCTAAACAGCTTAATTCTCAATCTATGGTGTGGCGCTATGATCCTATCATTTTAACTAATGAATATACCGTTGATTTTCATTGTGAAAGCTTTTACAAAATGGCTCAAGCCCTTAAAGGTTATACAGATACAGTTGTTGTTAGCTTTTTAGATATATTGGATAAGGTGGCTCAGAATTTTCCAGAAGGATATAGACCAAGTTTAGATGTTCAAACTAAGATCATTAAAGAATTTGTTTCCATAGCTCATTCCAATCATATGAATCTTAAAACCTGTGGAGAAGGGGATATCTTTAAAGAGCTTGGTGCTTATACAGAGGGGTGTTTAACCTTAGATTGTTATGAAAGGGCCTGGAATATAAAATTAAAAGTACCTAAACGCGCGCCAGCACGACCAGAATGTAATTGTTATTTACATAGTGATATTGGTGCCTACGATAGCTGTAGCCACTTTTGTCGATATTGTTATGCCAATACTAATCAAGCGGCAGTTCGATATAATCGTTTACATCATTACCCAAATTCTAGCTTACTGATTGGAAAACTTTCAAAAAGAGAAATTATCAAAGAAAGTACGGAAAAGAGCTGGATTGTAAAAGAAACTGTAACACAAGATAGCTTATTTTAGAGAGAATTACGAGGAATTACTAAATTAAATGAATTGACTTATCGTGTAAAATAGATACCAAAGGGGTTGTCAAGCAGGTATCTCAGGAATATAAGAGAGTGTAAATGTATTTTGGGTTTAATTTAAAAGGAGGTGCATTTATGATAACGTATAAGAAAGATAGTAAAGATAATTTACAATCATCTGACTCATCTATGCCCGTGTTAGCAATGTGTTACGACTTTGATAAGACATTAACCCCTAACGATATGCAGGCACAAGGATTCATTCAATCGGTAGGCTATAACGAAGAGCAAATCAAACAATTTTGGTATGAATCAAATCAATTGGCTAAAAAACATGATATGGATAATAACTTAGCCTATATGTACAAAATGATTCAAGAAGCAGTAGGCCATTTCTATGTAACAAAAGATAAGCTCATGGAATACGGCAATCAGGTAGAATTATACGAAGGGGTACGGACTTGGTTTGAACGCATTCGTCAATATGGCTTAGAACAAGGCGTTAAGATTGAACATTATATTATTTCGTCTGGCTTAAAAGAAATGATCGAAGGCACTGAAATGGCAAAAGAGGGGGCTTTCACCAAAATCTATGCCAGTGCATTTATGTTCGATGACAAAGGTGTAGCTGTTTGGCCTGCACAAGCCATTAACTATACGAATAAGACACAATTTTTGTTCCGTATTCAAAAAGGAATTCTCGATATTAATGATACTGGTGTTAATGATTACATTAAGCCTGAAAATCAACGTGTGCCGTTCCGTAACATGATTTATATTGGGGATAGCGATACAGATATTCCTTGTATGAGTCTTGTGAACGCTAATGGGGGGCATTCTATAGGTGTATATGATCCATTTAAGAAGGATAAAGAAAAGGTATATAAGATGATGCGTCATCATCGTATCCGTTATTATGCACCTGCAGACTATTCTAATGGTTCAAAACTAGATATCTTAGTGAAGCAAATTATTCGTAAAACCGCAGCCTATGAAGTATTAGAAGGCGAATATATTCATTGTAAATACGAAGCCGAGGAGTAATATGGAACAATCTAAATTAACTAGCGAATGGATTCAAACCTTTAACCGATTAGGTTCTGAAGGTAAATTAAAACCTACCGTACCATATCACGATTTATTTAACCGAAAAGAGTTAAAAGGATTTCCGTTACACACATTACCTATGTGGACGGTAAATTTTCCAACAGGTTATATTACGTGTTGTGATCCTCTAGTAACATTACCAAGCAAACCAGATACATATCTTAGACAGGTAACACCAGGTACGTATTTGTTAGAGACTAAGATAATCGAAATGGAACCAAATGAATATCGTTATGTAGCTAGTCGAGTTGTTTTTAGTGGCAATGAACCTGTATACTATGAATTAGCATTAAAAGGAACTGAAGACTTAACCGATTTAGATGATGGAGATACCTATATTGGATTTCCTGTAGATTCAGGTTTAGCTACAATTATAGATGCACAAACAATTGAAACATATAATAAGTTTTATGAACAATGGCATATAAACTACCCTGAAAAAAATATCTACGATGACTATTATAGTGATTTATTCCAATTAAATGCTATGGCATATCCACAATACCAACGTTCCAAAGGAGATTGGATTAACTTCACAATTCCTGATACAGAATTGACTGTACCGATGATTCAATCTGGATTTGGCGATGGTTTATATCCAGTATACTGGGCATTTGATAAAGATGGTCAGATCTGCCAAATTATTATGGAATACATTGATTGCAGTGAAGCATATGAATAATATACTGGGTGTAGTTAAGGAACTAATTTTATAAATCAAAAAATATAAAAATAAGACGCTTAGATAACTAAGCGCCTATTAATATGTTCATATTCATCTGAGAAATTAGATACCAAAAACCCAGTTAACTAACACGCGAATAATACTTAAACCAACAACCATTTCAGCAAGAAATCTTAAAGAACTCTCCATGCCATTTCCTAAATGTTTTAAACCGCCAATTTTGGCTTTACTTACAATATCACACCAGCACATAAAATTCCTCCATAAGAGTATGAGTAAATTAGATAATTTATATTACTATTTTACAATCTAATTCTAAAAAATTCAATATAAATTTTATGTAATAATAATACTTTATTGGCATATAGAATAATTAAGAATATGAAAAGTATAGTTTATTTAAAGAATATAAATATGTTAATATGAAATCAACTATTGATGTGTTGTGTAATGGAGTGCTTTATGAGAAAGTTTATATTAAGCTTTGCAATAGCATTGGTTTCATGTAATATAATAGCTGCAAAAGAATATATTACATTAGAATCCCAAACTGGCAATACCATTGTTGATGAAAAAGGACAATGGATATTGGGCCCATATGATAACTTACATGTGGAGTATATAAAAGGATATAATAATAACTATGTATATGGATCATTTTATGAAAATGGTCAAAAACGATATGTAAATTTAGTTGAACTAGCCTATTTACCAGTAGGGTATGAATATGAGTTCTATTATAAATTTGCTAAAGCTTTCACTAATGGGGGCTTTAAATTATTAAACTTAGATGGTACATATGCTATTAATGATGTGATTACTGATTATGATGATTTAAGTGATACTATAATATTAGGTAAAAAAGGAGAATATTGGTATGTATATAATAGAGTAAGCGGCAATCCAATTATTGATAGTCCTATTAGAAGTATCAAAGAGAGTATTACCAAATATTGGTCTAGAAAAGATAAAAAATATCTTTATAAATTATATACTATAGATGATTATACAAAATATCTTACAGAAAATGGTGTTTTACTTAGTGTTGATGAAGCTATAGACCTTATTAACAGAAATGATTATATAGAAATACGTAATAATGATGGTGCGGGAGGTGATTCATATTCTGATGAGAATTTTTATAGTAGAGCTCCATCAGATGTTTATGATTTATTTTCAGAAGTAGATGATAAAGGTAATACTTTATATGGTATGAAGACAAAGGATAATATAATCGTTATTCCTCCTAAATATAAATCTATAAAACATTTAGGTAAAGAGTTTAAGTACTTTGTTGTGACTGATAAAAATAATAGGTATGGTATAGTAGACTCATTAGATCAAACTATAGTTGCTACGAATAACTATTCTTATGAAAGATTAAGTGATCGTAGCTTTATTTTGAAAGATTCATATGGTAATAGTATTTTTAATGCTAGTTCAGGTGTATTTTATGCTGATGTTTTTGATAGTATAGATACATCAAAGCCTAATTATGTATTAAATAAAGTTACTACAGCAACTTATGATAAAATAAAATATGTAATTGATACAAACTCAGGTTATAAATTATTTAAATTACCACATTATGATGACGATATAACATCATTTTATAAAGCTTTATTTGTTTATAAATCTAAAGGGAAATATGGCCTAATGGATTATAACGGTAATATAATTATTGAACCTAAGTTTGATAAAGTTACTATTGATGAACCTGAGTTAGCGGAATATATAAAAGAAATAAATTCATATGATAAATAATTAATTTTTTACTGATTATTTTGATTAACTAAAATAAACTAGCTTATAGACTTATAGGCTAGTTTTTGTTTTTAACATAAATTACTTCCGATAACGATATATTATCGGAAGTAATTTGTATAAGAAATTGGGCCTAAATGGCCCAATCCGTTGTGTTATCAAGTTTTTTTCTTATTTTCGCTTATTTACGTTTAAATGTATATGGTTCGTATTCTACATCATTATGACGGTTAGTCCACCAGTTCCAGCCAATTCTTGCTAATTTCCAAGCAATAAATCCTACTATGATCCCTAATACTAGACCTGTTAATACATCTGTTGGATAATGCACAAATAAGTATATTCTAGAGAATGCTACTACTATTGACCCTAACAATGCTAAAATCCCTAAATATCGCTTCTGAGGCGCTATTTGAGTTAAGCCTAGGTAAATAGTCATGGCTGATGCGAATGAACCAAAGCTATGACCTGATGGGAATGAATAGCTTGTAGCTTTTGGTAGTGCAGATTCCAACGGTACCGTTACATTTGGAAAATCAACAAATGGTCTTAATCTAGCTACATTTGGTTTTAAACCTTGGTCGCCAATTATAAAAACAAATCCTAAAGCAATAATAATTGCCACGCCTAAAACACGATATTTTTTTTGTAGCATTAATAATAAAGCTATTATAATCCATAATGCGCCATTACTTGTAATTTTTGAAATAAATGCCATAATTGGTGTTAAAAAACTATATACAAAATGTTCATGTACATAGAAAATTAAAGAGTGATCAAATTGTAAAATTGTGTCCATAAATTCCTCTTCTAGTCTACTTTTTCCTAAATGATAATTATTGAGAATGTCTTATTATGCTTTTTATTTTAATAATTAATCTATACTAATTTATTTACGTATATAATAATTTCTCATTTACAGCCCAAATAATAGCCTAAACTATTTATATTTAATGGTCAATAGTTTAGGCTATATTTCATAAAAGCTATAGTTATGATTTCTTTTTATCTGTTTTCTTAGGTGGCGCTTCAGGTGTTGCAGGCGTTGTAATAATTGTATCTACAGGGTCATATATAGACTCAAAGGAATCAGTTTGAGTAACCCAGTTACCATATGTAATGGTTCTATACGTATTCATTTTTAAGCCTACATGGCCCTCTTGTACCTCTTTTTCTTTTAAAGATGGATCTACCTTAGTTATTGTTTTATTTGGAATCTCACCATAATCGCCTACAGAGATAGATACATTTTTTGGTTTATCTTCAGCTGTACCTATAATGTAAATAGTTAACGTACCATTATTCATAACACTTAAGATATAAATAGAATGTTGGTACGGATTTCTAAACTTAAAGTCTAAATAGCCCCAAGCTACCGTAGCATCTCTACCAGCTTGAATGTATCCAACTGGTTCAAAGTGAGGTGTACGTTCAATAATATTCATGCCAGATAATAAAGCTGTATTGAATATAGTGGAACTTACTTGGCAAATACCACCACCAATACCAGGAACTAATTTGCCATCAATCATAACGGGCGCATCATCATAGCCAGCTTCTGCAGTACGTTCTCCTACAACATCGTTAAAGGAGAATTGTGCGCCGGGCTTAATGAGTGTACCATTTATCTTATCAGAGGCTAATTGGATATTATGTGTTCTGCTTTCATTACTTGGATTATACTCCGTTGTGAAAGATGCTAATACAGTATTTAAAGGTTTTAGATCAGTATCGGTAACTTTTACCGTATTCTGCGTAGTAAATACCATAGAAAGAGAATTTATACTATCGCTAATCTGTAGATCATCTTTTAGCTTTTTCAAGGTAGCATCGATATCAATACGTTTGCCTTTTTTTGACGGATGTATTACTACTTGTCCATTTTCAACAGTAAGATAGGCATCATGACCAGGTGTATCTATTCTTTTTGCTAACTCAGTGAGATATGTTTTACCCTTTACTTCGTCTAACTTATATTGTGGTTTAAAATGATGACCATAAAATAAACCATTAAATCTATGTGACAATACTGTCCACATATCATCCTCATAGCCGTATGCGGAAATAGCTTTTACCATAGCCTCTGTATCGAATTGAATACCTAAATCATGATATGTGGCTTGCTGTTTTTTATTATTTCCCATATCGATAGATATAGTCTGAGGTATCTTATCATTCACCTCTTGTAAACGTGCTTGTAATTCGTTCTTTGGTGTATTTGATAGATCTGTATCATTATAATATACACCATAAGAAATATTTTCTGTTGGAATGTATGAGCAACCACTTGTACCCAAAAGAACAAGTACTGTTCCTACTAATATATATTTCTTCGTCATGTATTCGTAAACGCTCCCGAATAAGTTATTATATTCTCTAATTATAGCATATAAAGATCTAATCTATGGTACAATTATATTGATATTTTATGGGTAAGGGTGAATTATGTCAGAGTCTAAGAAACAACAAAAGCATTTTTATTTGCGCAATAATGATGCGCTTATGAATAGTACAAAGTTGTCTATGAAAGCAAAACAAAGCATATTGTTATCTAAGGCTGAGAATACTGTTGATGCTTACGAATCGGATTGGGACGATTTCGTAGAATGGTGTACTTATCAAAAGGTATCTTATTTTCCAGCTACACCAGAAACAATAGTAAATTATATTAACGATCTAGCAGATTATGCAAAGGCAAATACAATTTCACGGCGTATTAGTGCTATATCTGAAAATTTTAATGCTTCTGGCCAAAGAGATAATCCATGTATGGCTCCTATCGTTAAACAGGCCTTACGTGGTATTAGACGATTAAAAGGAACATTCCAACAAGGGAAAACCCCAGTTTTGTTAGAAGATATTGAAGATATTATAGACTGTATGACTAAGCTAGATGTGCCGGAACTTCAATTATTGCGCGATAAAGCTATTCTTTTGATTGGCTTTATGGGTGCTTTCCGGCGCAGTGAGATTGCAGCTATTACAGTAGAAAATCTTCAATTTTCACCACAAGGTGTTGAAATCTTTGTAGCATCCTCTAAGGCCGATCAAGAAGGTCAAGGTGCAGTGGTAGCTATCCCACATTTATCTGGTTCTCCGTTAGATGCAGTACGAGCCTTACAACAATGGTTACGTGCTTCTGGTATTACTGAGGGACCTGTATTTAGAGGGTTTACAAAAAATATGTCTTTACGTAAAACAGCTATATCCGATAAGATGATTGCAGAAATCGTAAAAAAATATATTTCTCTTATTGGTCTAGATCCGACTATGTATGGCGCTCATAGTTTACGTCATGGCTTTGCAACGACTGCAGCAGCTTATGGTGTTGAGGAGCGTAATATTATGCGACAAACACGTCATCATAGTGTAAATATGGTTCGTCGTTATATCAATGAAGCAAATAAGTTTGTAGATAATCCTATCTCTACAATTTTTGAAAAGCGATTTAGATAACAATCATAAATCAGTTGATTTAGACAATAACTATAAATCGTTTAATAACATACATTAGATAACAAAAAGCAGCTATCTCTGTTAGAGTAGCTGCTTTTTTGCGTGGGATTAACCCATATATATTTAGTTTTGAGCCATATAGTCCAAAGCTCTAACTGGACTATTAGATTTATTTGCTGGTACTTTCAAAACGGTACCAGGTACAAGCGCTCCGGAATCACTAATATTGTTAAGTTCCTTCATAGCATATACCATTTCACGAACATCCATATCTTTATGAGCTGTACGTGCTGCAATATCCCACATTGTATCGCCTGCTTGAACCTTTACTTCACGTACATTATTATGTGTATTTACCTCTGTTACAGAATTTGACATATTATAACCCAATAATACTGTTAAACACATTCCTAACATCATCAATATATTTTTCATCTCATACCTCACATTTACATCGAACATAATATCTGAGAACATTTGTTTGTTTACATGTTTATAATAGCACACGAACGAATGTTCGGTCAAGTGTTTAAGAACAAATGTTTGCAAAAACTTTCAAAATTTCCTATAATAGGTATATAAGTTAAGTAAATATCTTATATTTTTATTATATAGTACGTTATGTGGTAATTTTTACGCATAGATATATTTACATTTTTTGACATTAGATTGACTTTGGAGGTTTATCGTGAGACGCCCTGCTACAGATATTAATACAAAACAGCGCCGTATATTAGACTTTATAAAAGATTCATTACATAATGAATATCGTTGTCCTACAGTTCGTGAAATCTGTACACATGTAGGGCTAAGTTCCACTTCTACTGTTCAATCTCATTTGAATGCGCTAGAAAAATTTGGCTATATTAAACGTGATCCAAATAAAAATCGTGCTATTACCGTTTTAGAAGATACTAAACCTTCTATCTCAGTAACTGGTAATGAAACGTCTAGCTCTGATAACTTTGAGTTTTTAGGGGCTGGACTTAAACAAGTACCTCTTATCGGCACTGTACAAGCAGGTATGCCTATTACTGCAGTAGAAAACCTAGAGTCCACGCTTACATTGCCAGTTCAATTGACTGGCGATTCTGACTGTTTTTTATTACGTGTTCAAGGCGAATCTATGATGAATATCGGTATGTATGAAGGTGATATGCTCATCGTACGCCATCAAAATACAGCAAATAATGGCGATGTAGTTGTAGCACGCATTGATGATGAGGCTACCGTAAAACGTTTTTATAAAGAAAATGGTCATATTCGTTTACAACCTGAAAATGATGATTTTGCTCCAATCATTGTAGATGATTGTCATATTGAGGGTCTCGTAATCGGTCTTGTACGAGATAGAATATAAACAAAAAAACGGCAACATATTGTTGCCGTTTTTTTGTTGCATGTATAAAGTTTATTTTTAATGTAAACTATTTTCTCTCCGTAGAGTAGCAAAAATAGCACCTGATATATTATGCCATACACTAAAAATAGCCCCTACCAGCGTTGCTAATGGATTTAATGCAAAATTTGTTGCTGCCAATGTTACGGCTAAACCACTATTTTGCATTCCTACCTCTATTGCTAGCGCTGTAGTTTTATCATATCTTAATTTAAGCAGTGCTCCTACACCTAATCCTAATAGTAGACCTAGTATATTATGTATACCAACAACAATAAGTGTTTCAAGCCCAGAAATCAATAGTTTCTCTTTGTTAATAGCAATAATGGCTGCTATTAACAGTATAATAGCTATCATTGAGAAGATAGGACTAATACTAGTTAAAGTATTAATATGTGATTTACATACATATTGGATTACTGCACCCAATAAGATTGGCACAATAATAACTTTTACCATAGTAATCATCATAGGTAGTACTTGAACATCTACCCATGCGCCACCGATATATAGGATTAATAATGGTGTAACTATGGGAGCTATTAATGTTGAAGTAATTGTCATTCCTACAGATAAAGGGACATCACCATTGGCAATATAGGTTATAACATTACTGGCTGTTCCACCAGGACAACAACCTACTAATATAACACCAATAACAATATCCGGTGATAAGGTAAATATATGGCAAATTCCCCAAGCTAATAGAGGCATTATTGTATATTGTGCAAGTACACCAATACAAATATCTTTTGGATGCCTAAGGATACTACATAAGCTTTCAAACTTAATAGTAAGCCCCATGCCAAACATGGCTATACCAAGTAAGAATGGTGTATAAGCGATTGCCCAAGTAAAGTATTCTGGTACTATATAGGCAATACATGAAAAGCCTAGGATTATAAAAATTAAGTATTTGGAAAGGACGTTGTTGAGTGTAAGTAAATGATTCATAACTTCTCTCCTTAATTTGGATCGTATGAGAAGTTATCGATAAGTCGTGTAGAACCAATATATATAGCCATAGCCACTAATACTGGGGCAGTAACCTCTTGTACAGGTTGCATAGTCTTAGCATCAACAACTGAAATATAATCTATTTTAGCAAGCGGTTCGGTTTGTATTGTGTCTGTCATAGTATCAATGATACATTTAGCAGGACACCCATATTGTATAGTTTGTTTTCCCAATTGAATAGCTTTATACAATATGGTTGCAGCTTTCCGTTCTTCACTAGACAAATATGTATTACGAGAAGATTTTGCTAAACCATCTTTTTCACGAACAATGGGAACACCAATAATATTGACAGGAAAATTTAAATCAAAGACCATTTTACGTATAATGGCTAATTGCTGTGCATCTTTTTCACCAAAATACGCATTTGTTGGTTGAGTAATATTAAAGAATTTTGCCACCACAGTGCAAACGCCTTTAAAGTGAATTGGTCTGCGAATACCACACAATGTATCAGATAAATCCGCAATGTTTACAAATGCCTTTTTATCTTGGTACATTTCCTCCGGATTTGGAGAAAAAATAAGATCGACACCATGTGATTCACATAACTTTTTATCGCTATTAATATCACGCGGGTAAGTACTTAAGTCTTCATTTTCTCCAAATTGAATAGGATTTACAAATATAGAGACAATGACCTTATCGTTATTTTTTCTAGCTTGATCTATTAATGCAGCATGTCCTTCATGTAAGAATCCCATGGTTGGTACAAAACCAATTGTGTAACCTTCTTTTCTCCAGCTATTTACTGTATTCCGTACATTTTCGATAGTTGTTATAAATTCCATTATATTCCTCCGTTATATTGTAAATACGAAGATAGTCCTATACAGTCTACTGTAATTCGATCAATGACAATTATTTTTGATCAACTAATAAACCATGTTTCTCATAGTTTTTTATATGACTTATCTTATTATTGTTATCTACAAATACAACGAGAGGATTATGGCTCTCAACTTCGCTTTCATCAAGCTGTGCATAACACATGATAATTATCTTATCATGTACTTGTACATGTCGTGCAGCAGCACCATTTAAACATATAACACCACTACCTGCTTCTCCGGCAATAGTATATGTACTAAAACGTGCTCCATTATTAATATTTACAATTTGAACTTGTTCATATTCTCGTATTCCGGATGCATTCAATAAATCTGTATCAATTGTAATGCTCCCTACATAATCAAGCTCTGCTTGTGTCACAGTAGCCCTGTGAATTTTACCTTTTAACATTGTTAGTATCATGCTAAACTCCTTGTGTTTTAAATGTACCCGCCATATTGGTCGGTTCGAACTTTCACAATTTGTCTGTTTATCATGAATTAACAGTAGACTAGAGTATAGTTAAAAATACTATCTCCAGAGAAATTATACCATAATTGTAAATTTTTACATTAAAATACAATTAATATAATACAAATAATGTGACTCTAATCAAAAATAACAGTGATTGTAGTATAAAATAAAAACCAGTAGCTACAATGTAGTTACTGGTTTTTATTTTATACTAATATTTTATTTTAGATATTCTGCTAATGCTTTATCAATATATGCTGCTTCATCAGCCGTTGGTTCACACATTGGTAAATTAAATTTTCCCACAGGTAAGCCAATTTTACGGGCTGCATATTTAACAGGAATCGGATTTGTGGTGATGAACATCGCTTTTATAATTTCTGATAAAGCTTGATGAATACGAATCGCTTCGTAGTTATGGCCAGATTCATAAGCTTGAATCATAGCATTCATATCTTTGCCTGCTACATGAGATACTACAGATACAACTCCACATCCTCCAACAGATAACATCGGTAATGTAAGACCATCGTCCCCACTATATACCATGAAATCATCTCCAGGCATTAAACGCTTAATTTCAGAAGCAATCATTAAATTACCACTTGCCTCTTTGATAGCACAAATATGTGGATATTCGTTATGTAGTTGAACTAAGGTAGTTGGGAAAATACCTGTCCCTACACGACTTGGTACATTATACACCATAATTGGCAATGTAGTAGCTTCTGCAATAGTTTTAAAATGCAAATATTGGCCTTGTTGGTTCGGTTTATTGTAATAAGGTACTACAACTAGCAAACCATCGATACCATCGATTTTAGAGACTTCCTTTACAAATTCTGCAGAAGCCATTGTATCGTTACTACCTACGTTAGCAATAATCGAACCTTTATGTCCACATTCTTTTGCAATCGCATTAAATAGAGCTAATTTTTCGTCTCTAGACATAGTTGGGTTTTCACCCGTTGTGCCACAAACCACAAGACCATCAGAGCCATTATCTAACAGATGATTGGCGATAGCAACACAATTTTCAATATTTGCGGATCCATCACTATTAAAGGATGTCACCATAGCTGTTAACACTCGACCAAAGGTTTTCATATATGTCCTCCCCTTGATAGATTAAAATGCTTGTTTTTCCACCAAGTACTCAGCAATTTGCAACGCGTTAAGAGCTGCACCTTTACGAATTTGATCCCCTACAATCCAGAAGTTCATACCTTTGTCATTATATAAGTCTTTACGAATACGACCAATTTCACAGTTGTTTTGATTAGATGTATACAATGGCATAGGGTAAATTTGTTCAGCAGGATTATCTTTAACTTGTAACCCAGGGAATTTTTCACATGCCACCTTGAAAGCCTCTACAGATACAGGTTCTGCTGTTTCTACCAAGACAGATTCAGAATGGGAGCGATATACAGGAACACGAACTGTAGTTGGGACTACTTGAATAGTTTCGTCATGAAGAATTTTTTGCGTTTCGTAAACCATCTTCATTTCTTCTTTAGTATAATCATTTTCTAAGAACACATCAATTTGTGGCAATAAGTTGAATGCTACAGGATAGTGTTTAGGAGCAGAGCCGGTTGGCAACAGATTTGCTGTCATTTCTTCGCCTGCAGTATATTGTTTTACTTGATTTTCAAGTTCTTCAATACCTTCTTTACCTGCCCCAGATACAGCTTGGTATGTACTTACAACTACACGTTTAATTGGAGAGAGATCATGAAGAGGTTTTAATCCTAAACTCATGATAATTGTAGAGCAGTTAGGATTTGCAATGATACCTTTATGTTTCAAGATATCTTCTGGGTTAACTTCTGGTACTACGAGTGGAACTTCAGGATCCATACGGAATGCACTAGAGTTATCGATTACAATAGCACCGCGTTTAGCGGCTTCTGGCGCTAATGTTTTAGATATAGAGCCACCTGCAAATAGCGCAATATCAATATTATCAAAAGATTCAGGTTTTGCTTCTTCTACAATATATGTTTTACCATTCACAGTAAGTTCTGTACCTGCAGAACGAGCGGAAGCTAATAGTTTTAAGTTTTCATAAGGAAAGTTACGTTCTTCAATAAGTGTAATAAATTCAGCACCTACTGCACCAGTAGCACCTAGAATTGCAATATTAGGTTTTTTCATTGATACATCTCCTTGCACAAATATTATAAATAATGTTCTAAACCGTATGTTAAGCCAGTTTTAGAACTAATTTTTTTACATGCTAATACTACGCCTGGCATAAAAGATAAACGGCTTAAGCTATCATGACGTATGGTTAATGTTTCATCATAACCACCAAATAAAACTTCTTGATGAGCCACATAACCTGGAAGGCGTACACTATGAATTGTTATATCGTCAACCTTAGCACCACGAGCACCTGGTAAGCTTTCACGAGTTAAATCCTCATCAGCAGTTACCTTAGCAGCTTGTTTAGCATCGTTAATCAATTTAGCTGTTAAAATAGCTGTGCCAGAAGGCGCATCGTATTTGTGATTATGATGTAATTCTATAATTTCTACATTAGGGAAATATGGAGCGAGCTCTGCAGACACTTTCATCATCATTACCGCCCCAAGAGAAAAGTTTGGCGCCACTAAGCAATTCGCTTGATTGGAACGACCTATTGTATCAAGTTCATCACGTTGTTTTGCGGTCAATCCTGTAGTACCGATGACTACATGAATACCAGCGGATAACATTTTCTTCGCGTTTTCATAAATAACTGCAGGATTAGTGAAATCTACAATCACATCAGGTTTATTTGTATCTAATACCTCATCGATGGAGGCATTCATCTTGATACCTAATTGTTCGATTCCTGCTACAGAGCCTACATCTTCCCCTGCCTTAGTCGGATCAATACCACCAACTAATGTTAAATCAGGATCGTTATGTACTGCTTTGACAACTTCACGACCCATTTTGCCGCCAGCGCCATTTACCATTACTCGAATCATATATACCTCCAAAAAAGCCAGTGGATGCATCCACTGGCCTTATAGATTATATAGCTATATATACTCTTACGAAAAGCTCAATGATAGCACTCCACCAATACAAGATTGATGACAGTTGTCTATCTATTAAATAGACAACCAGAACGATGAGTCGCAATCATCGAACTTCGGCAAGCATCCCTTTTATCATGGATCAATGCATGCCTACTCCTCATGATTACTCTTAATACTCGCACCTCTATCAACATATTCATTTAATACTATTAGTATAAGTAATTATGCGATTTTAGTCAATTAAAATGGTCAATAAGTTCTTTCGCCGCCGCAAGTGCTGTAGTAGACATTCCCTTACCAGACATCATAGACGCGATTTGTGTTACTCGTTCTTCCTCATTTAAGACTACTAATGTAGAGAGTGTGCGATCATTTTGCTCAATTTTAGATAGATGATAGTGTTGTTTCGCAATACTTGCAGTTTGAGGCAAATGAGTAATACAAAATACTTGATTTGTTCTAGATAAATTAAGTATTTTTTCTGCCACCTTAAGTGCTATATCACCGCTGATACCAACGTCAATTTCATCAAATACCATAGTTTTAAAAGCGTCACTGCGGAATACTGATTTAAAGGCTAATGCAATGCGAGCTAACTCCCCGCCGGATGCTACTTTATGTAGAGGTAATAACTGTTCCCCTTTATTCGCAGAGAATAGCATTTCAATAGACTTTGCACCTAATGAGGATAACTCAGTCCCCTCTTCAATATGAAATTGAATATCCCCTTTGGGCATCCCTAGATCCACTAATTCTTGATGTAAGGCCGTAGCAATCTCTTTTGCATTTTTTTGACGTACCTCGTGTAAAACTGTTAACGCTTCTTCTGCTACCCTTTTTGCTTCTTCAAGACGTGTTTCTAATTCATCTTGAGCAAATACAAGGCCTTCTAGTTCTTCTAAACGAGATTGCGCCTTTTCTTCGTATGCTAGAATATCTTCTACGGTTTCACCATATTTTTTCTTTAAGCTATAAATTGTGGTATCTCTGTCTTGGCAATACTTATAACGTTCTTCATCGTAGCTGATAGTATCCCTGTAACGATCTAAAGACTGTGCAGCTTCTTCTAGTTGGAAATAAGCAGAGTCAACCATTTCAGATACTTCTTTTAACTCGCCATCATATTTTACTAGATCGTTAACCTCTACCTTAATAGAGTTAATCGTATCAAGTAATGGTTGGCGACCATTATAAAAGGCATCATAACAAGAACCTAATACCTTATCAATATGTTCAAAACTATCTAGACGCTTAAGTTCCTCAGCAATAGAAGTATCTTCACCAATGCTTAAACCAGCATCTTCGATTTCGTCGATTTGATATTTAAGCATATCAAGCTCTCGTGCTCGTTCAGACATATTTTCTTGTAAATGATCTACATCTTGTTTTGCTTGCTTATAAATTTTATACGCATCAGTATAAGCTTTATAGGCTTCTTTTCCTTCTTTATTAAAAGTATCTAAATATTCATGATGTGTATCAGCGTCTAGTAAACGTTGGTTGCTATATTGTCCGTGAATATCTGCTAAGTATTGACCAATCTCCTTTAAAGCTTTTAAAGGTATTGGTTGATCATTAGCCAATATACTAGATTTGCCATTACGATTAAAAGATCTAGATAGAATTAACTGGCCTTCTTCTATCATGATATTTTTAGACTCTAATAGGTCTTGAATACTTTGGTGATTAGCAATATCAAATATTCCATCAATAACAAAACTATCTTTACCGTGACGAATAAACTCGCTACTTGCGCGTTCTCCTAATAGAATACTAAAGGCATCCATAAGAATGGATTTCCCTGCCCCAGTTTCGCCGGTAAAGATAGTAATGCCATCATTAAATAAAATATTCATTTGCTCAATCAACGCAAAGTTGCGAATGCTCATTTGCGTTAACATATTATTAGTCCTTCATTAAATCTTGAATTTTCGCTAAAATTGCTGGAACTTCAGCTTCAGATTTTGCAATTAACAAAATAGTATCATCCCCTGCTAATGTACCAATAATTTCAGTCCATTTTGCATGGTCGATAGAAAATGCTACAGATTGAGCAGAACCAGGGATTGTATGTAATACAACTTGGTTTAAACTGTGATCAACCTTAATCAAAGAATCTTGGAATAGTCGGTTAATACGACTACGAGATAAAACTACATTTTCCTCTGGAGATAATGCATAACGATAATGTCCATCGCCTGTAGGAATTTTGATTAACATCAATTCCTTAATATCACGAGAAACTGTAGCTTGTGTTACTTCAATACCTTCCTCGAGTAAAGCCGCAGCTAATTCCTCTTGTGTTTCAATCGCCTTGGACTGCACGATCTCTTTAATTTTGTTATAGCGATAGCGTTTCATTTTGAACTCCCTTTTTTAAACCTTGCACATAAAAGAGAATAGTATCTTTCTGATAATATTATACCATATATTCATAATTAATATATGGTATAAATCGCATATATTATACGTCTTATGCATATTATATTAATATTTAAAATATTGTTAATATTCTATATATTGATAACGTACAAATTCATAGCTCATAAGGTTCATCTATTTATAGGGAATTAATAATTTAAAAATAGAAAAATATACATGTATAATTAAAATCCCCTATAAAGGGGATTTTACTAACTGAGTATGAGTTTTATTCATAATGAATAAAGATATATTTCGTTTTATCGTTTTTGCAATATAAATAACTCAGGTGGATTATGTATTTGGTTCATCGGATGCCAATGACATACATTATATATTTTCTGATCTAAATCTGATAAATACGATTTAAGAGACTGCATTTCTTCAAATCCCTCTGTTGTTCCAGGGTAAGCAACTATTGTAATAACTCCAGACTTGGAAAGTTTTTGTAAACCTTCATTTATGGCATCAATGGTTTGGTGCGGTTTTGTTACAACTTGGTGATCTCCTCCAGGTAAATATCCGAGGTTAAAAATCATTAAATCAATAACTTCATCTTTTAATTGATGAGCTACCGCCAAATCATGAGAGTCATGAATAAACGTTAAACTTACTTCTGGCGCAATATCATTTGATTGTAAAAGCTCCTTGCTAGTTTTAATAGCTTTCATTTGAATATCAATTCCATATAGATGGCATGCTTTCTGTGCCCGTTTAGAAAGGTATAAAAGATCATGTCCATTACCACATGTAGCATCTACTACCACTTTGGCATTTTCCATGCATCGATCCCAGATTAAATGTTGGAATTGAACAGCATTGTTAATGTTAATCACAAAACCACCCCACTTGAGATTTGGTTATAATAATTCATCTCGACGAGATGCTAACTTTTTAAATAGAGTACCAAAGAAACATTGATCCTTGAATCGTACAAATAAACAATATACAGGGTTAGAACTTATATGTAAGGTTTCTTTATTTGTAAAAGTATAGTCAAATGTACCATCAATACAAATATGTAATTGTGGTTCTCTTTCCGGCATTGTAATTTGAATCGTATCATGTTCCTCTAAAACAAGGCTTACACCTTGAATTAAATGTGGTGCTACTGGGGTGACAATGATAGATCGATTATCTGGTTTCATGATTGGACCACCAGCCGATAGATTATAGCCGGTAGAACCTGTAGCAGAGGAAATAATTAAACCATCCGATGGATACATTTGCGTGTGTTGATTATTTATGGACATATTAATTCGAGCCATTTTAGCAGGCTCAGCACGTGTGATAACAATTTCGTTAATGATAGGAACTAGTTCTTCCTCTTTACCCTCATGACGTTCTATATAAGCATATAAATGTCCACGCTTTTCAATATTATAATCACCATTAGCAATACGTTTAATATGACTTTGCATTTGATGAATTTCAATTTGATTTAAAAAACCTAGTTCGCCAAGATTAATACCACAAACAGGTACATTATATGGATAAATTTGTCTTGCAAGATGGATGATGGTACCATCACCACCAAAACTAAAGGCAATATCGATTTGTTTGAAGATTTCTGGGCGACTTAAAATATGAGTTTCAGGAATCTTAAGTACTCGTGCAGGTGCATCTGATTCGAGATCATCTGGCAAAAATACTTCGATACCTTCATCTTTACAAATATGTGCAGCCATTTTTAGAACTGCCATAATATTGCTTTTCCCCATATTGGGGAAGAATCCGATACGCATAGTAATCTCCTATAATGAATGGGCTTCTGCAACCACTGTATCAATTAAAGTATCATCAATGGTTAAGGCCCCTTCTTCGTACTTTTTAAAATAACCTAAAAACTCTATATTACCTTCCATACCTTTAATTGGTGAGAAAGTTAAGCCATGTGTATATAATCCACAATTATACGCAACGTGTAGAATACGATGTAAAACTTCTTTATGGATTTCACTATCTCGCACTATACCGCCCTTACCAACATTTTCTTTACCAGCCTCAAATTGTGGTTTTATTAAGGCCACAAGTGAGCCCTTATCTTTTAATAAATTAGTAGCTACTGGTAAAACTTTGTCTAAAGAAATAAATGCTACATCAATAGAAATAAAATCAACAAGTTCACCTATTTGTTCAGCAGTAACAGTACGGATATTTTGTTTCTCCATATTAATTACACGTGAATCCTGGCGTAATTTCCAAGCTAATTGATTATATCCTACATCGATGGCAAAGACCTTAGACGCACCGTTTTGTAATGCGCAATCTGTAAAACCACCTGTACTAGCTCCTATATCAATCATCACAGCCCCATGTAAATCGATAGGGTAAGTTTGAATAGCCTTTTCTAATTTAAGTCCTCCACGGCTTACATAAGGTAAAGTATTGCCTTTTACAATAATATTAGCATCCGCAGGAATCTTGGTGCCTGCTTTATCTATGCGCGTAGTATCCATAAATATAAGGCCCGCCATAATAGCTGCTTTTGCTTTTTCTCTACTTTCAAAAAGGCCTCGATTAACGAGGAGTATATCTAATCGTTCTTTATTGTTCATATTACACCATGATAAATACAATAAAACTGAATAAAGGCCACAAGAACACCGAGAATTAAGCCACCAAATACTTCGATAGGTGTATGTCCCAACAACTCTTTTAATGCTTCTTTACGTGTAATGACAACAGGTATATTCTTTTTGGTAAAATAATCTACAATTTGATTAAGTATTTGAGCTTGTCGTCCTGCCTCTAATCGTACACCAGACGCATCATACATAACAACAATTGAAAATACTAAGGATAATATAAATAGATCCGTTACACCATTTTTAAGGTAAATCGCTGTTGTTGTAGCAATTACAAATGATGTATGTGAACTTGGAAAACCACCAGATCCAACAAGGCGCTCTGGTCGGAATTTACCATGTCTTAAGAGTTGCCATACAAATTTGATAGCTTGAGCCGTAAACCAGCCCCAAAATGCAGCTTGTGCGATATAATTATGTGCTATTTGTGGTAATATATCAATCATTGTTTATACCTTCTACAGGTAATACCCATTAATTCGTACGTTCTAAAAGATAATCAATTAATGCTGATAGTATAGTTGTATCATAAGAAACCAAGTTTAACGCATCATGAGCTTGGCTACCTACTAAGTAGGCTTGATGTTTTGCTTGCTCTAAACCTAGTAAAGATACATAGGTAGATTTATGTTGGCGAATATCACTACCGGGTGTTTTTCCTAATTCTTCAATAGTACCGGTTACATCTAAAATATCATCAGTAATTTGGAATAATAATCCCAGACAATTAGAATATTCCATAAGGGCTGTTCGCGTAGTATTATTAGCACTTCCAAGAATAAGACCTAATTCTACAGAAGCGTTAAATAGTGCACCTGTTTTACCAGTATGTAAAACCTTTAATTCTTCTAAAGGAATATGTTTGTCTTCGCTGAGCAAATCAAAGGCTTGTCCCCCAACCATACCTTCAGGACCAGCCGCAGTAGCAACACATTGTATAGCATCTAGTTTTTGCTGTGCACTAGCAACTGTATTTGAAGTCATCAATTGAAATGCATATGTTAATAACCCATCACCGGCTAAAATAGCAAGTCCCTCGCCGTATACTTTGTGATTGGTCAAATTACCTCTACGATAATCATCATTATCCATAGCTGGTAAATCATCATGAACTAATGAATACGTATGGATACACTCCATAGCACATAGAAATTCCTTATAATCAGCTGGCTTTTTATGAAGCATTTCCAACACAGCCTTAGTTAAAATAGGTCGTATTCGTTTGCCACCTTGCATTAAACTATAATTCATAGATTCATAAAGTTGTTCAAATTCTTGATTTGGGCTATTAAGTACTTCGCCTAACCATTGTTCAATATTTTGTTTGCTAGATGCTAAATAATCTTTGAACATAGAATCTCCTTATTCACTGATGCGGACTTCTTCGATAATTTGTTGTACTTCATCTTCAACAGAGTCAAGCATTTCAGCACATTCTTTTACCAAAGTTAAGCCCTTTTTATATTGTGATAAAAGCTCAGAAATGGTCATATCCCCATCGTCTAATTGCTTAACAATATCTTCTAAGGCCTTATATTTTTTCTCATAACTTTTTAGTGATGCGGCCATCCTTGTGCGCCTCCTTTACCGTAGCAGTAATATAACCATCAGCTAGTGTAACTCGTATATCATCATTTGGTTGTAATTGGGCAACCGATGTAATAGGTTTGTTATCATGCTCAACCTTTGCAAAACCTTTAATCATTATTTGTAATGGATTTAGCGACTCTAACTGTTGTGCCAATAATGCTAAGCTATGTCTCTCTGCATTACATCGTTCTTTAGTTGCATTAGTTAGAGTTTGTGAAAGCTCTTGTAAGTGTGATTTTTGCTTATGTAAAAATTGCAGAGCTGGAATGCCAAGTTTTCGATTAAAGAGCAATGTTAAATCTGTACGTTTTTGTTGTAGTGTATAGCGTATATATTCGTGTAAGTACTCTTCTTTTTCTGTCAGCTGATCTTGTAATGTAGTAATTGGAAGTACTGCCATTTCTGTAGCATGGCTAGGCGTAGCCCCGCGTGCATCAGCTACATAATCACATAAGGTGTAATCTGTTTCATGACCTACCGCCGAAATAATCGGTGTATGAGCATTATAAATTGCCTCTACAACAGCTCTATCATTGAAACACCACAAGTCCTCCATAGATCCACCACCACGACCAACGATGATGACATCAATATCTGGATCAGCATCTGCCGTAGCAATCCCTTTTGCTATAATTGGGCCTGCGGTACTACCTTGTACAGGAACGGAAAACAATTTAAATTGAACTAGTGGATTACGTTGTTTACTAACATGTAGAATATCATGTAATACAGCACCAGATTGGGATGTAACAATACCAATGCAACTCGACATATAGGGTAAACCTACTTTATGGCTATCATCAAAGTACCCCAAAGCAGTTAACTCTCGTTTTAGAGCGTCAAATTCAAGCTGTAACGGACTTTTAGCACCTATCTGCATATCTGATGCAATGAGATTTAAACGGCCCATTTTATTGTAAAAGTTAACAGATGCTTTTACAGTTACTAATAAACCATTTTGAATGGCATTAGCTAGTCCCTTTTGCATGACTGTACTAGACCACATTGTCACATCAATAGCAGATTCCTCATCTTTTAAAGAAAAATACATGTGACCACTACTATGACGTTTTGCATTAATAATGGTACCACTTACATATACATTCTTTAATAGATATTCACGATCTAAGGTACGTTTTATGAGATTGTTTAATTGTGTAATGGTTAATACATTCACGATTATCCTCTAGATTCTTGTAAATAAGCAGCACCAAAAGCATTACCTGTGGCATTATCAACAGAGAATTGTGGCTGCGCCACATGTAATTGGAGATGATTTCGTTTACAATAGGTTTCCATCCGCTTACGAAGTAAACTATTACCCATCACACCACCTACAGCAATGAGTGCACGTACAGATTTCTCTTTAGTATGATAAGTAATCATTTTTTCTAGAGCATTTCCAATGGAAGTAAAAACAGCTCTAGCTAACTTAGATTTATCTATATCACTCATAGCGTTATTTATACGCCGCATAGCAGCACTACAAGGACCGGCAAAGCTAATCCATCCGTCTTTTACAGATGATGGCAATGGTTCATATTCTGTAGTTTGTAATGCTAAAGCCTCTAAATGTTTACCTGCAGGAAATGGTAAGCCCAATGCGACACCTATGCGATCAACATATTGCCCCCCTTGTAAATCTTTAGAACCACCAACGATGTGAGATTCAAAAATACCGTTTCCTTGATAATGGCAATATACTAGTTCTGTCGTGCCACCTGATAGATGTAATGCCAAAAATGGCTCATTAGAAATATTTTTTAAATCTCTCAAAGCAGCTAATATATGATTCTCTTGATGTGCAAAAATATGTAAAGGCACATTCATAAGATGACTCAAGGTTTGCCCCTGTCCTAACCCGACCATAAAGGCAGGCATATAAGAGCGTTCTTCACGGCGCGGAAAGCCACTAACACCTATACCGCTAATTGGTACCTGAGGCAACTCTGACATTAACTTAGGCAATGCCTTTATATGCTGAAAGACCATATTTGATTGTTGTAGTCCTCGCTCACCTAGTTTTACCTCTAAGATTTTACGTGCTTCCCCTACTATGTGAAAGTCACTATCTACAATGGCACAACTTGTAGTGTAACAACTCGTATCAATGCCTAAGTAATATCGTTTCATTATTTACTCTTATTATATGCGTCTAAGATTGCATTAATTAATTTATAAGATGCATCAGAGCCAAACTCTTTAGCTAATTGAATGGCTTCATTAATAGCAATAGATGGCTCTAAAGGTTCCACTTTATTGTTCATTTCCCAAACGGCAATACGTAAAATAGAACGATCCACCTTATCTAAATTTGCTACTTTACGAGATTTACAGAATGGCTGTAATGTAGCATCAATTGCTTTAGCGTTTGATAGTACACCCTCTATAATACTATTTGCATATGCCTTATCCATTGCTTTATGAATATTTCCTTCGGGAAATTGAACATCATTTTGATCAGTATGAAATTCATTGGCATATAACATTTGGAATGCGTATTGACGAGCCTCTCGCCGATTTCGCTTAGTTACCATGTAAAACTGGCTCCTTTTCTTTTACAATACCTTCAATATGCACATCAACCTTAATATGATCAAGATCTAGCATATTTTTTAAGGTTTGTTTGATTTCTAATTGCAATTGTTTCGATAATTCAATGAGATTATATCCATACAATGCTTTAATATAAATGTTAATTTCAATAAAACCTTTACGATGCTTTACATTGATACCAGGTAAGCTACGCTGACCAAAAGCATGTGTAATACCCTCTACCAACTCATCGTAAAAGCGTGGGCTTAAAGAATGAATACCAGGAATGGTCCCTAAAGTTTTTGTTGCTACATCAATTATGACAGAATCTGCAATATCAATGGTATCCGTGTCTAAACCATAATTTAATTGATTATCTGAACTCATAGAGATACCTCCTATGGCTGTTGAGGTGTTACTAAATCATCAAAAATAATGTCTTGTACAACTACATCAATAGTTTGAACCTCAATTTCTGTATAAGAGACTAAAGCAGTTTTAATGCGCTCTTGTAGACGTAAAACAACATCAGGAATACGATATCCATACTGAATGCACACATATAGTGTAACTGATATTGCTCCTTCATCGTTAAAGGATATCTTAACACCTTCATGATCGGATTTACGTCTAAAGAAAGTGTTAACACCATCATTAAAGGTGGAACTCATATGATGAATTCCCTTTGTGTCAAGGGCTGTCATTGTTACAATTGTAGCATACACATCATCGTTAATCTTAATTTTACCCGACTCTAGTTCAGTATTTTTCTTGGTCATACTGGCCTCTTTCAAAAAAAGCACCTGTCCCTATATATAATTACATAGACGACAAGTGCTTACAGTGCAAATGTTACGATATATGGGGAATAAGATTCCTTGAAAAGATCTTGCCCCAATACATATCAATGAGTATTAGGCACGTTCGATGTATTGTCCTGTACGGGTATCAATACGAAGTACATCATCTACTTCAATGAAGAGAGGTACTTTTACAGTATAGCCTGTTTCTAATACGGCTGGTTTATTACCACCAGTTGCAGTATCACCACGGATGCCAGGATCTGTTTCAACTACACGAAGTTCAACAGCTACAGGTAAATCGATACCGATTACGATACCTTGGAAGAACATGATGGATACTTCCATATTTTCAAGAAGGAAGTTTTTAGCATCACCTAATTGTTCAAGGGTAAGTTCAACTTGATCATAAGTTTCGTTATCCATGAATGTATAAGAGCCATCAGATTCATATAAGTATTGCATACGACGACGATCAACATGTGCTTTAGGCACTTTTTCACCTGCATTAAATGTACGCTCAACTACAGAACCAGTTTGCAAGTTTTTCATTTTAGTACGTACGAATGCAGCACCTTTACCTGGTTTAACGTGTTGGAAATCAACTACTTGCCATACATTACCGTCAATTTCAACGGTTACACCTGGACGAAAATCATTACTGGAAATCATCTAACTCTTCTCCTTCTAAATACCTATTTCAATTAACTCTTTTGGACTATGTGTCAACACCTCATAGCCGTCAGATTTGACGATGACACTATCCTCTATTCTCAATCCGATAGTACCTGTTATATAAATGCCAGGTTCTACCGTAATGATCATATTTTCTGTAAATACCGTATCGGATTTAGTATTGGCTACTGGTTCTTCGTGAATCTCAAGACCTACGCCATGTCCAGTACCATGATTAAATTCCTTGGTATATCCATGTTCTTTAATATAATCACGACAAACTGCATCAAGTTCTTTACCAGTAATACCAGCCCGAACTGCAGCTACGCCACGTTTTTGTGCTTCTAAAACTATACCATACAGCTTCTTTTGTAATTCAGAGGCAGCCCCCATTACAATAGTTCTAGTCATATCAGAATGATAACCCTTATATACTGCACCAAAGTCAAAGGTAACAAAATCACCTGCTTCAATGACCTTATCACTGGCTACACCATGAGGCATACTAGA
The DNA here is from genome assembly GCF_032550495.1 of Veillonella parvula. Classification (GTDB taxonomy): domain Bacteria; phylum Bacillota; class Negativicutes; order Veillonellales; family Veillonellaceae; genus Veillonella; species Veillonella parvula_G. The sequence goes on from NZ_JAWFZJ010000001.1 coordinate 475,024, forward strand.
ACGATTACCAGAAGCAACAATGGTTGCAAAGGAAGGTTCCTCTGATCCACGTTTTAACATTTCTGATTCTAATATAATGCGCGCTTCGTTTTCTGTCATCCCTACCTTTAGTTGTGGTAGCAAGGCAGCAAAAGCATCATCACCAATTTTAGCAGCTTTACGCAATAAGTCTAATTCGTCTTCACGCTTAACCGCACGTAGTTTTGCAAAATTGATAGATGTAAAATTAAAGCATTCATCTAATGTATCACATAAAGTTTCATACGTATCCACAGGCATTTGTTTGCCTTCTATACCGAATAAACCTTCGTGAATATGATATTCATTGAATATATCTACAAGAGTATCCATAACAGTTGTTTCATATTGAATCACTGTGTACCCTTCACATTGTTTTGTTGCTTGTTCAGTATATCTGAAATCAGTAATCATAAAGGCTTTATCTTGAGTAATGATAGCAAAGCCTGTAGTACCAGTAAAGCCTGCAAAATAATGTAAATTTATAGGGCTTATTAAAATGACGCCTGTTAATTCTTGCTCTTTAATATACTGTTGTAGCAGATTTAATCCATTCATAATCTTGCTCCTAGTCTATAAAGTACAATTAATCTTACCATAAAATGCCTATATTGAATAGAATTTTATGCTATTTTTTAAAGCCCTCTATCTGTTCAACGGTCAATTCCATTGCAGAACCAACCTCTTCAATGCCACTTAAATCAATATGACCAATCGTAAGACGTTTCAAATATGTTACAGTACCACCTGCAGCACCAATCATGCGCTTAACTTGATGATACTTGCCTTCTTCAATCGTTACATGTACTGAATGTAACGATACATATTCAATTTCTGCCGGTTTACATTGCGTACCATCTCCAAGAAGAATTCCCTTTTTAATACGTTGTATACCTTCATCAGATAGCGTTCCTTCAAATTCTACGTAATAAATCTTAGGCACATGTTTATTACCATTGATGATAGAATGTCCCCACATACCATCATTAGTTAATAATAAAAGTCCTTCTGTATCCTTGTCTAATCTGCCTACTGGAACAACTCCCATTTTTATGAATTCTGGAGGGAGTAAATCCATAACAACAGGGTGATTAGAATCTTCTACCGCTGTAACATAGCCCTTTGGCTTATGAAATTTTACATAATATAGTTGAGTAGTACTAACAACCTTACCATCAACAGCAACTATATCAACATCAATATCAATGTGAGTATCTTTTTTCGTTGTTATACTACCATTGATGGTAACCCTTCTATCCTTTATGATTTGATGGACTTCTTTTCGACTACCATAAGCTTTATTGGCTAATAATTTATCTAGTCGCATTATGCATGACCTTGTAATACATCTACGTGTGCTGTATCATTGAGCAAGTTTAAAATATTATGATCAAATTCTCCCATGCCATTATAGAATATACGATTAATTGCTGTATTACCTTGACTAAAATTCCAACAATGACTAATGGAAATATCTAATAATTTACACAATAATGTTCGTATAGTCCCACCATGACAAGCAATGAGAAGTGTTTCCTCCTCATTATTAACATTGATGAATTCCTCTAGACCTGCCCATGCACGGTCTTGTAAATTCTTAAAGCTTTCACCATTAGGAACCTTAACTAGATGTGGTCGCAAATACATTTCATCTATCAAACCAGGCCAACGATCTTCGATATCTGAAAATAACATAGCTTCCCAATCGCCAAAATTAAGTTCTCGTAAGCGTTTATCTACTGTAATAGGAGTAGTACGTTCACCGCGAATGACTTCAGCTGTAACTAAAGCACGACTCAAATCACTAGATAATATGCGATCAAATTTAACATCTTTAAGAACCTGACCACATGCCTTTGCTTGATTTAAACCATTTTCATTAAGTGGAACATCTGTGATGCCTTGGTATTTTCCCATTTTGTTCCAATCAGTTTCACCATGGCGCACAATATACAATGTCTTCATAGTCTTCCTATACTTTCAAAATATCTGTTAATTTTTCTACTAACTTAACATTAGTATCATGATCTTTTATTGCAACGCGAACCCATTGATTATTTAATCCCATATAAGAATCACAGTTGCGAACAATCATATTATATTTTTTAAGCGCTTCATTAATCGACTCTGCTGTTATTCCTTCTTGTTCAATGTGGAACAACATAAAATTAGCTGAAGGCGGATATATAGTAATACCATCTATAGTATCTAATGAGTTATACATAAAAAGTTGCTCTTCATGTAATACTTGTTTTGTTCGTTTCACATACTCTACATCATTCAAAGCCGCCTCTGTATAGGATTGAGCTAATGTATTAACAGACCAAGTTGGAATAAAACTATTTAGTTGCTCAATGATAAGAGGATTGCTGAAAGCAGCACCAATTCGTAGCCCTGGCACGGCATAGAATTTTGTAAAAGAATGAACCACGATAATATTATCAAACTCGTTAACTAGGGAGCGCATGGAGTATTCATTATCTTGTAATGTGTCGTTACCAACAAAATCGATAAAGGACTCATCTATAACAAGTAAACTATTAGCATCTTTCAGCATGCTTGCAATAGTACGAATATGATTCTTATCAAGTAACGTACCATCTGGATTATTGGGATTACCTAGAAATACAATAATACGACCATCTTGCCCCTTTAACTCAGCTGCAAAAGTTTCTAATGCTAAATAAGGAACCTCAAAATAAGGTTTTCCATGTTCATCTTCCCGTGGTCTATAATAAATATCGCGTACTGGAATTCTACTTGCTTCTAAAGCTGCTTTATATTCAGAAAAACCTGGTGCGGGAACAAAAGCGCCCGTATAGCCAGGTAACCGACAAATTGCATATAATAGCTCTGCCGCTCCATTGCCAACTACAATTTGATTTTTATTCATACCATAGATATCAGCAATGGCATTTAATATATCATCATTTGTAGCATCCGGATAATGTGATATATATCGCAATTGAGATTCTAATGCAGATAAGCCTCGTTGGCTAGGGCCTAGTGGATTGATATTAGCACTAAAGTCAATAACCTCATATGGTTCAATTCGTTGTTCATGGGCAAACTGAAAGATATTGCCCCCATGTATTTTAGACATACTATTCTCTTTCTATGAAATACTTTATCGTTTGATATAAGTTAATCCTTCATTCGTAGTTTCAACCGTATCTACATAGGTTAATTGTGGCAACTTACGCAAAATCTCATTCTTACAATCATTAATACGACCATAATCAACGGGGAATAATAGTCCCATAATGGTTCCGCTATGAGCGATGATTGTTCCTACACTATTATAAGAATTACCTACATCGTGAAAGTCATATAAATTAGGTTTATATAAAATACGCTGATTGCCAAAGGCACTCAATGTAGCAGCTTGGCCAATAAGCTTTATATCATGCGTTGTAAGCCCCTGTTTAAACAAATCAAAGGATTCTTGTATAATAGATTCTTTTTCTAAAATTTTATTTTGTAAATCTGCTTGTTTATTAAAGCTAACTGTATCAATGCTACCGCCTTCGTCAAAAACGAGGATTTTTAAAGGTGGGCACATACCTAATGGCTTAGAGATAGTCCCTTTAATATAATCAAACTGAGTTACACCTTGATAAAAAGAGGCATCTGTAGGCTCTACAGATAGACAAATTTGCTCAAGTTCTTTTAATGATAAATCATAGTCCATGGCCAAAGCTGTAGCCATAGCTGTTACAGAAATATCTGCCGAACTTGAAGCCATGCCTTTTCCTTGTAGAATATCGGATCTTACATACACAGGCGGGCAAATTTGATTTTTCTTTTTTTCTTGGACCAACTCTTGTACTAATTTACGAGCTTGTGCCGATTTTGGTTGAAGTGCACAAAATTCTTTAGAAAAAGGTTGTATTACATTACTCAATGCGTAGGAGTATCGATTAATTGGACATGTCACTAAAAATGACTGACCATCAATAGAACCTTGTAGAAATTCCCCACATGTACCTGGGGCTCTTACATAATAGGTCACATTAAACTCCTTTCACATCAAATAAAGTATACGTTCTAAAAATATTAAAACTTTGAAAATCAAAAATTTAGAGTTAGAACATAGTTGGATTATTAACTACCGTAGCTGATAGTATAGATAAAATTATGCTATATACCAGTATCAATAATACTTCAGTTACTTCCACAACAAATCCATATGTATCACCAGTAGTGCCACCTAACGCTTTTACAATATAGCGGTTTAATAATCGGTTAATAATATACGTAATAATCATGCTAACAATATTGATTTGGAAAATACCTATAGTAGCATATACTAACACACCTAATCCTACCAAATATCCTACATCAGGTGCTGATAAAATTGCATAAGCACCATATAAAAGTGTATATAATACTAAACCGATTAATAGTAATAGAATAGGCATAAAGAACGTAGATATGGTGTTATAAGTAATAACATGTTTAGGTGCTAAATTAGCAAATGCTGCCCCCATCCCCTGTTCTCTAGCATATGGATAGGATCGAATACTAAAAACCATAGACCAACGGCTCATTAAAGGCATCATAATGAGTGCCATAGGTATAAATTCAGCCGATGGAATCGAAGCTAATAATTGCCATTTCAAAAGTGTAACAAATACAAAAGCAACAACTCCAAAGGAGCCTATACGACTATCTTTCATGATTTCTAGTTTACGTTCTCTTTCACGGCCGGAAAACAAACCATCGCTTGTATCCATCAAACCATCAGCATGAAGGCCACCAGTTATTAAAAACTCAGCCACAACGATAATTAACATCAATGGCATAATCGGAATAAATGGCGATAATACGCCATATAATATAGCTAATATGAGACCAATAATAAGGCCCACATAAGGAAAGGCTACAACAGATTTACCAAAGTCCTCTACAGACCATTCAGTTTGATTTACAATTTTTAAACGCGTTAAAAATTGTAGTGCTATAAAAAAAGGTGTCATTATACATTCATCCCATAGGTAATGACTGTACTAATGATAACCATTAGTATAGTCGTAACATACATCATATAAATTGTTCGAGTAATATGGTTACGGTTTAGCTTTTCAATAGGATCCCCCATATATTCACGGAAGGTCATTTTTTTGAAATACTGATTGTAACCACCTAAACGGATATGTAAGGCCCCTGCCACAGGTGCTTCTGCATACCCCCCATTAGGACTAGGATGTTTTTTTGCATCACGTAAACCGATTTCTATTGCCTTTTTAGCATCAAAGCGTAAAAAGAATGCAGAAATTACAAATAATACAAAGGTAATTCGGGCAGGAATCCAATTTAATATGTCATCAAAGCGTGCAGCTACGCGACCAAAGTACAAGTACTTTTGATTCTTATAGCCTAACATAGAATCCATAGTATTAGCAGTTCTATAAAGAATAGCCCCCATAGGGCCACCGATAATAAAAAAGAAAAAAGGTGCAATAATACCATCTACCGTATTTTCCGCAATCGTTTCTACTGTAGCCCGAGTGATTTCGCTTTCATCTAAGTCTTCCGTATCTCGTCCCACAATCCATGATAAACGTTTGCGAGCATCTACAATATTACCTTGTTTTATTAACTGACTAATGGTAAAACCTGCGCCAGCCAATGAACGTGGAGAAATGGCAATGTAGAGGATCACTACTTCGAAAGCATAGTATACCCATTCGTCTACTACTCCACCTAGCCATAACAATAAAGATACTATGATATATACCGATATAAGAATTAAACCTACTGCAATACCACCGTACCACAATTTCTTCGTATCATTATCAGTGTCTTTATAAAGAACGGCTTCAAAAAAAGATATTATACGTCCAATAATGGCCACTGGATGATATTTACTATTGGGATCTCCAATAATTAAATCCAATAAAAATGCTAAAACTGGTATGCACACAAAGTTATACTTTGAAAACCAGTGAAAAATTGCTAAATGTTCCATATATCTCCTCTACTATCCCAAGGTAGACATAATATAATCCATATCTAGATGTTCCTCCACAATATCAGCTAAGCGATTATATGCCGCATTTTTATGGTCAAAATAATGGAATACTACATCTAATGGTTGTAATCCCTTGCGTTCACGTAATTGATTGATAATAAAACGTCTAAACTCGTCATTATCAAATACACCGTGAATATATGTACCCATTACTTGATGATTACCATCAATAAAACCATCAATAACATTGACAGCCTCTTCACTGCGACTTGTAATTGTAAAGCAACGAGACACCGAATCTGCTAGTGGCGTAGTATCCCCCATATGAATTTCATAGCCTACTAATTTTTCACCCCTGAAAGTACCATTTAAAAACTGTAAATTAGATACATTGAATTGTACTTGATGGGTAGTTTTTTGAGCCTTCATAGTCGTGGAGGATTCAACAAGGCCAAGTCCTTCAATTTCCTCGATATCACCTTCCATATGATGCGGATCATAAATAGTTTTACCTAACATTTGGTTACCGCCACAAACACCGATAATAGGTGTACCTTGAGCAGCCAATTTTTTGATTTCATCAGCAAAGCCTGTATCACGTAAATATGTTAAGTCAGCCAATGTATTTTTAGAACCAGGTAATATAATTAAATCTGGCGTACCGATAACATCTCCAGGGCCTACAAAACGGACAGATACATCTGGCTCATAATTAAGTGCATCAAAGTCTGTAAAATTAGAGATTTTAGGTGTTTGCATAACTACGACCTGAATATCTTTAGTACCACTATTGCGTTTGTTCTCTAATGCAACAGAATCTTCTTCATCAATATCGAGGTTCTCAATGGCAGGAATAACACCTACCACTTTTTTACCTGTTTTTTCTTCAATAAATGTAAGAGCTGGTTCTAATAGTTTGATATCACCACGGAATTTATTGATAACGATACCTTTAATAAGATCGCGTTCTTCTGGTTCTAATAATTCTAAGGTACCAACAATGGACGCAATAGCACCACCTCGGTCAATATCTGCAATGAGAAAAACTGGAGCTTGAGTCATCTTGGCAATACGCATATTTACAATATCATTTGCTTTTAAGTTAACTTCTGCAGGACTACCGGCACCTTCGATAACCATCATATCAAAATTTGAGTCTAAGAAATCAATAGATTCTTTAACCTTATCTAAAGCGGTTAGTGAATATTTTGTATGATATTCTTTGGCACTATATACGCCAACAGGTTTCCCCATCAATACAACTTGAGACGATTGATTTCCTGTAGGTTTTAATAACACAGGATTCATTTGAACAATTGGATCAATACCAGCGGCTTCGGCTTGAGCGACTTGAGCACGGCCAATTTCATCGCCCCATTTTGTCACATAAGAATTGAGGGCCATATTTTGTGCTTTAAAAGGAACGGTCTTAAAACCTTTTCTATAAAAAATACGGCATAATGCAGTACAAAGAATACTTTTACCTACATTAGAACTCGTTCCTTGAAACATGATTTTCTTAGCCATTTATATGAACCTCCTGTGATTTCAATTCAATGGTAACACCACTAATTGTTAAATAGAGTTTATCTGCAACAGAAGCTACTGCTCGATTCACACGACCAGCAATATCTCTAAAATATCTAGCCAGTTTATTATCCGGCACAATACCTAACCCAATTTCATTGGTCACAAATATAACTGTTTTACCTTCACATGATTGTATCGAGTCTAATAAAGTGTCTAATTCTGAAAGTATTGTCTGTTCTAATCTATTAGCATCTTCTTGACCACGAATGGAGCCATAAGCCATCATGTGATTGGTAGTGAACATGGTTAAACAATCTATAAGAATTACATCTGCTGATTGACTGATATTTTCCCATTCATCAGCTAAATGTAAAGGTACTTCAAAATTATTCCATATTTTTCCTCGTCGCTCTTGATGTTTTTTGATGCGATCCACCATTTCCTCATCAAAAGCTTGGCCCGTAGCTACATAAGCTTTTGGCCCCTTTGTAGCCAATGCTAAACGTTCAGCAAATTCACTTTTTCCACTGCGTGCCCCACCGGAACACAATATAATTTGTGATTTCATAATGCACCTATACAAGAATTTATAATTTCAGTATCATTATAAGTATAACAAAGGAGCGATACTATGGAAATTATGAATATGAAACTAAAAATGATGGCTACGCTATGGGATAATACATATCGTGTTGCCATCGATGACGGACAAGGTAAATATATTGGTACTGCACGAGTAGTAGTGAATGTTCCTCTACCACCAGAAGCTTTACCTGAAAATGCACCGCAAGTTGAAGCACAACTATTAGTATTAGTTGAAGACTTTGATTTCGGCGCTGATAAAATTATAAACTTTGAAACAACATTAGCCAATTTATTAAGAGAAAAATTCCGTTATGAAATTCCTCATATCTTCTTTTACTATCCTAGCCCTCAAGATGTTTTAAACCAAACAATTTCACAATAGGTCTATAACGAGCAAAAAGCTATGTAAAATACATAGCTTTTTTTGTTTATTCAGCTCCAAGTTCTTCCTCTACACGACACAAGATAAAGCAAAGGTCGGATAGACGATTTAAGTATTTTAAATTAGATTCGTGAACACTTTCACCAGCGTCTAATACTCGCCATAAAGCGCGTTCCGCACGTCGAGTAATCGTTCTAGCTACATGTAAATAAGCAGAAGATTGTTTTTCACCGGGAATGACAAAACTAGATAAAGGTTCTAACTTTGCATCAAAGCGATCAATAACTTTTTCTAAATGCTTTACATATTGCTCAGTAATTACCGGAGCAGTATTTAAACTTGCAATATCAGCCATTAATGTCCATAAGTTTCGCTCAATATCGTATAATTCAGCAGCAACACGTGGATTTTCAGCATAAGCGCGAGCCAATCCTAAAAAAGCTTGTAATTCATCGATTGTACCATAAGCTTCTACGCGTAAAGATGATTTCTGTACACGTTCTCCCGTGTATAAACCAGTTGTACCAGCATCACCTGTTTTTGTATAAACACTACTTGCCATATGATTACCTCCTATAGATATACATGGATGTAGAAATAAAAGCTAAATGATCCCAACCTTGAGATTATTTGTATTCAGGGAACCAAAGATGAATTTCACGAGCAGCAGCTTCTGGAGAATCAGAAGCATGTACTACGTTAGCATCCATTGTTAGGGCATAGTCACCACGAATACTACCAGGGGCAGCATCTACAGGATTTGTTGCTCCGTTTAAAGCACGTACGGATACAATTGCGTTCTCACCAGCTAACACAAAAGCAAGAACTGGGCCTGATGTAATAAAATCAACTAATTCACCAAAGAATGGCTTTTCCTTATGTTCTGCATAGTGTTCTTCCGCTAATTCACGAGGTACTTGTAAGAGTTTTAATGATTTAATAACAAGGCCTTTACGTTCATAACGGCTAAGGATTTCACCACTTAATTGACGTTTAACTGCATCTGGTTTAATTAAAACTAATGTTTCTTGCATGATACCCTCCAGTAGATACTAATTATAATATTACCTTTTCTTTATACTTTGGATTCATAGCTTGTTTCTTTAACTTTTGAATACGTTCTTCCGTGCGAGGATGTGTACTAAAAAGATTGCTCAAGCTTTCACCAATTCCCATCATAGGGTTAATAATAAACATATGGGCTGTAGCATTACTTGCATTAGGCAATGCACCATGTTTAGAGTAGTAGTCAATTTTTGCAAGTGCAGAAGCCAGTGCTAATGGGTTGCGACACATATCTCCGCCTCCCTCATCAGCTAAAAACTCACGAGTACGGGAAATACTCATCTGAATAAGACCAGCTGCGATAGGTGCAATAATGATCGTACCAAGAAGCGCCAAAGGGTTAGTGCCTTCTCGATCATCGGAGCGCCCAAATATGGCAGTGAATTGAAGTATATTGGCTATCATAGAAATAGCACCAGCCATCATAGCTGCAATTGTACTAATCAATGTATCTCGATTCTTAACATGTGTTAATTCATGTGCAAGCACACCTTCTAATTCTTCATCAGTTAATAGACGTTGGATACCTTCTGTAACAGCAACTGCTGCATGACTAGGATTTCTACCTGTTGCAAATGCATTCGGTACTTCACTGGGAATGATATAAACCTTTGGCATTGGTAAATTACCATTTTTAGTCAATTTCTCTACCATTGCATATAGTTTTGGATTAGACTGTGCAGTAACAGGTTGAGCATTGTATTGGGCTAAAACGATTTTATCGCTGTACCAATAAGACATAAAATTCATACCCATGGATATGACAAACATCATAATCATACCGCTTCTGCCGCCAATCATATCACCAATAACCACTAAAATGGCCGTTAGCGTAGCTAACAAAAGTGTTGTTTTTATATTGTTCATAGTTTCCTCCAATTATTGTTATGGACTATGCCTAACACTATAATTATACTTTGAACGGTATGCGATTTTCAATAGAGTTGTAATAGTTAGTACTATCAGATATTTAAACACACCTTGTAGCGTTAAATTTTAAATTATTTTGCGTGTTTTAAAATGAGTTTTTGACGAACTGTTTGACGAACTACAATTTAAAGGTATCGCGTATGAGTTGCGATACGCTGACAGCGTTCTTCTTTGCCGTGTCATTTAGTTTTTCATACTCTTTGTCATTAAGTGAAATCACCCTAGCCTTGCGACGGCCTTCGTCGCCTACTGTTACCGGAGCACCGGCGCCCTTTCGAGCGCCGCCCCATCCTTTATTACTTGTCATTATACTTCCTCTACTCTGTAATACAATACTAATTTATCTATCAACTCACGAACGCTTTGCTCGGTGTATTCATTCGGATGAGTAATTGGAACTGGTATCCAATCTGCCGCCCATACATAATCAACACCGTCAGGCCAAGTAAAAGATGGATATTCATCTTGCATATTACATTCGTTCCAACTTTCTTTATCCCATTTACCAGCGCACGGCGATAGCCGTGCTTGCCTTTCTTCAATCAACTCCCACGCTTCCTTGTATGTATTAACTTTACCAATAACTTTAGGCATTTTGTTATAATCTATGACTTTTATCATTATCAACTCACACTCCTTCAACTTTCTCGATTGTAAAACCACTGGCACCAGCACGTTTCATAATTCGTTCAACGTCGCTGATAGTGTTTAATTCGTTCGGTTTAAACTTTGCTGTCTTATCACCAAACACCACATGATATCCTTGTTTAAGCGTTTTAACTGTGCGGTGAATGCGAGCTGTAAATGCTTTATCATCGCCGTTATCCCAGTTTAGCATGTCGCTAATATCTCCAGCGTCATGCACTGTGTAATAATCACAATATTCATAACTTGCTAGGTATAACAACTTTTCTAAGTTATCCGCTTCAATTACTTTGTTTTCGCCTCTACCTAATTTCAATAAATACTTCATTGCTACTCCTCCTTAACCTCTAAATAATATCCATACGAACCATTATATCTTTTAGTTCGTCGATTGTTGTTGCACTCGCTATAAGTCTGTTTGTATGAATATTATAGCATTCATAGCATGTTCTGTGTTTGTCGATAGCTACATTTCTGTTTCGTTGCATAATTACGCTGTTTAATTCATCTAGTGTCATTGTAATTTCTCCTTTAAGGGCTTATTTTACTAAGCCCTTTTCAATACATTCTTGAATGAAAAATGATACTGTAAATCTTTTAGGTAGTATCAACTTCTTTTCTTTTACTACCCAAACCCTATAGCTATGTGGTCTTGCACTACCAAAATTTACAATTTCATAACCCTCTTTTAAATTGGCCTCTAACTGTTTTAGCGTTCTCATATTAAGCCTCTTTAACTAAACCTCTTTTGATACATTCTTCGATGAAAGATTTCACTGTACCGCATTTATAACAAACGTTTTTGCCACCTTGTTTAATAAAAATGCTTTCGCCTGTTACACGGCCTCTTGTTTTGTATAAGTAGCAACCTGGTTTCAAATTTGCTTTAAGTTGATTTAATGTTCTCATGTTTGTTATCCTCCTAAGTAATTTATACCTTAACCTTGATTATATTATATATCATAATCAAGGTTAAGGCAAGCGGTAATTTGTTAAAATTTGATACTTAGTAACCAAATTTTAACAAGCCACGTTCACGGCATTTAATAACTAGGTCTCGTACTAATTTAGTATCTTCTACCCATAAACCGCCTTTCATATCTTCGATGTGAACTTTGTATGTACACATTCCACATCTTGCCCCAAGTCTAACACGCAAACCGTCTTTTAATGCGTTGTTTAAATCTTTACAAGTTCTAATCTTTTTCATTTTTATTCTCCTTTTATCTTATTTAATTCCGTTGATGTAGATAGATGCTTTACTTTCATCTTTGCACCATAACGCATAATTAATTTTAACTGTTTCTTTTGTCATTTCTCTTACTAATTCTTTTAAAGTGTAGCAAGATAATCGGTAACCACCATAACTAACTCGATACATTCCACATGTTTTTTCTACAAACAATTTCATGTCGTTATTAGCTTCTCTTAATGCTTTTTCTAATTGTTTACAAGTTCTAATCATTTCGGTATCTCCTTTATTAACTCTGTACCTTTATCTTGATTACATTATATAACATATTCAAGAATAGGGCAAGCACCAATTTCAAAAAAATGCAAAAAAAAATAAAGGGGTGCTTTTTACGGCACCCCTATTACTTTTATTCAGTTGTAACCAATACCAGTTCATGCGCCACCCTCGCACGATTAGGGAGATATTGGACCACCTCTCAGTCTTTTGCTGCTACATATATAAGGCCAGCACCTAAGATAGCATTTAAAATTTGACTATTGCGATATTTCGCCTTTACCTTCTTTAGTTCGTTTGTCTGCATGTTCAAGTATGCTTCGGCTTTCGCCAATGAGTCCCTTTGCGCTGATAGCGTTACTTCTTGCTTGATTAATGTATTCTTCGCTTCGATTAATAGCGCCTTTTGTTCGTTCAGTGATTTCAATACTTCGATTAACTCCGTCTGTTGCTCGGTCGTTGAGAGTTTCGCTATGTTCAACTGCTGTTCTAGTTCGTCGATTATCATCAACTGCTTGCTTATTGTATTGTCTAGCGTTGTTAATTTCGACTGTAGAGCGTTGTATTCCGCTCTCGTCAATATTACTTCGTCTGTCGGCGAAGAACCATACACCGGCAAGACAAATAAGCAACAACAAAATAGGAATGAACATAGGATAACCTTCCGCAAGTTTTCTAATGCGAACATACATTATACCCCTCCCATGTAATCAGTAATGCCACGAGCAATGGCACGAACAATCGTATCAAGGTCGTTGTTTAGCATTTCTAAATCATCATCGTTGTCAATAAAAGCCATTTCAACAAGAACTGCGGTTGCGTCAGTTCCATTTAATACCCACAAATCATCACGCTTTTTAACGCCACGGTCTACAGTATCGATACTGCGAATAAGTTGTGATTGAATATCATTTGCTAATCGTTGGCCGTTAAAGGACTTGTAAAGCGTTTCCGTGCCACGAGCTTGCGTGTTAAAAGCGTTACAATGGAGCGATACGAATATATCTGCTCCCCATTCGTTAGAAGTTTCACATACAAGGCCTAAATCATCATCTTGAAGTACTTTAACTTCGCACCCAGCGGTTTCTAAATACTGCATAAGCAATTTACCGGCATCACGAGCAACATCGCACTCACGACGACCGGTATTAGGGTTAACCGCTCCACTATCTAAGTTAATGTCATGTCCTGGGTTAATAAATACTTTCATTTTTTATCCTCCTTTTCTAACTGGTCCGGAATACCATTACCGTCCTTGTCTATCCATAGCGCCAAGAACCCTACAAGGGCAGTTAACACGCTAGGAATAAAAATATGGTCGATAATGTTTATCCCAGTATTAATAATCTTAACTGTCATGTCGTCAGCGTAACCACGAATAAATATCATGATATATTCGCTTACTACTAATAAAATAGGCACTAGCATAATTAATACCAGTGCCCTTGTTGCGAATATGCCAGTAGGATGAATATTCGCAACTCTTACGTTTTTTACTGTTTTTTTTGCCGTATTAATGAGATTTGGTGGTATGTTCATGCAATTCCTCCCTAATGTCATTAACTCTAGTTTCTAACGCTTCTATTTTGGCAGTTAACATTACTTGCTTTCCCTCTGCTTTAATTCTTTCTGCGCGCGATAACTTAATCTCGTCTTTTAGGTCTTTAAGTGTATCTGTCAATACACCCCATTTCTCTTGAAAGACTAAATTATCTTGAACTCTCTGCAAATCTAATTTTTCGAGCAAAGGAATAACCAACACTTTATATCCTAAGCCGGCAACAATACCGACTATAGAGAGCGTTGTTAAAATGTCATTCAACTCGAACTGCCATGTCCACATTCTTTTTATGCCTTTCTCCAAAATCCTATAATATCAATAATATAACGTGTGCTCGCTGGTACGCCCCAAGCCTTAATCATACGGCTGTTTCGTTCAACATAAACACTATTGTTATTTACATTAACGCTTTTTTCTATTAGTCGTACAGAAACTGGAGAATTCGGTGGAAGCGATGCGATTACGTTACCATTACCGGAAGGGGCAGTTAATACAAAGTCAAAATGCAAGTACCCCCAACCAGTTAATGGGTCGAATGCTAAATATCCTCTGTCCGCACCTCGTTCACCTGCTTTTGCCGTTCCCCATACAACTTCATATATTTCGATTGGTTGTGAGGTCGCTTGTCCACCACCGCTTCCAGGGTCGCCCTTAGGTCCTCTTAAAGCTAGTAATTGTTCCGCCGTAAAATCAGAATATTTGAACGGCTCGCCTTTATCGCCTTTAGGGCCTTTTAGAGCGTTAAGTTGTTCTTGAGTGAAGTCAGAATATTTAAAAGGTTCACCTTTAGGTCCTGGCGGTCCTGGTACCCCTTGCGGTCCTCGTTCGCCGTCCGCTCCACGTTGTCCAGGAGTTCCAGGTTCACCTTTAGGTCCTTTCAACTTTTCAATCTGTTCAGGGGTGAGTTGTACGTTTGAAGCCGATGTATATTGATTAATTTCGGCTTTCTTAACATAATCACTTAATTCAGATTTTTGAGCGAATGATTGTCCTTCGATTTTATTAATGTAACGAGTAGAAGCATCACCAGGCGTTAACGCATATTGAGCAATCTCGTTCTTTTTAATAAAAGTGCCTAAATCGTTCTTATAGGCGAATGTTTGAGTAGCCCAACCCTTTTGAGCGTAATTATTAATCGCATCTGTGTTAGATAAATAATTACTTAACTCTGTTTTCAGTGCATATTTGGGGTCGCCTAGCATAGCAAGGTAATTTCTTATATCCACTTTTTTTAGATACAGATTGTCGGCTTCTTGTTTAGTTGCATACGGCGATAAATCTACATTAGCACCAGCGCCAGGTGGTCCTTGTTCACCTCTAGGGCCTTTTAAACCCTCTAATTGTTCTTGTGTGAACATGTCATAAGTAAATGACTTTCCGTCTTTACCAGGAGGCCCAGGTGGTCCTTGAATACCTTGAATACCTTGCAACCCTTGTTCGCCTTTAAGTCCATCAATGCCATTTCGACCAGGTTCGCCTGGAGGTCCTGGAGGGCCAGGGGGACCTTGTTCCCCTGGTTCACCCTTCGGCCCTTGTAATTTAATAATTTGGGTATTGTCCTTTACATTAATTGTTTCTTTATCTTCGCGAATGTGTAGTTCGTCCATTATTTCCCCCTATTACTAATACCTTCAACTATATTAATCTGTCCTTTCACAAGACATTTAATAGGGTGGTCGCCACTCCATAAGAATAAGTCCCAATGATATTTACCAACTTCTAAACCATTTGTATCTAAAGAAAGGGCGATTTTGCAAAGCTCATTAGCTTCTAAATCGTCCTCAGATACATCGATATTAAACTTTGCTTTATACTCTTCGTCATGTGCTAATTTACGAACACAAGCGAACAGATTATCGCTTGAAATAGTATTGTTATAACCAATATTAAGTGAAATGACTTCACCTTGAATGGCTTTAAAGTTGTGTAGGACTGGTAGTTTCATCTTCGTTCACCTCGTCCAATTCCATAAGGTCGTTGTGAATACAGCCCTCTGTAGGGCATGTCCCATCTTCGCTCAAAGTAGCATAGCAGAACTCACAGAACTTCATAACAGGAACATCACTTTTAATTTCGAACGCTTCCATGATTACTTCACCGCCTTAATTTTTAATAACATTTCTTGATTTAACTTTTTAAACTGTTCTTGCAAGTCAGCAATATCGCCGTTAATCAATCGACGTCTTAATACCATTTGTTCTAGCGTTTCAAAACGTCCGTTGTAATAATTTCTAATTTCGGCAATTTTTTCGGCCTTAGTAGGCTCTTTTGGTTGCGGAATTACAAACTCACCATTTACATATAATTTACCTCGCATAAACTCGTCGAGCATACTATCGCCGTCTGCGGAGTAAATAAAATTAGTCGCATCCGGCCATTCTTGTTTAGCAGTCGCTAACAACTGTTCTTGCGTTACTGTATTATCAACAAAGGACGTAATTCGTTCGCCCATTTCATTAAGTACGAATACATATTGGTTCATAGTTTACCTCCTTATGCTCGGCCAATACATAACCATGTGAAGTTGCCAGCGTTGCCACGGTTAGCCAAAAAACGAATGGAACTTCTGTTATTACTAGAAAAACCACTGTTCCAACAAATATAAAATTCATCGCCCCTTGTTGTTGTACTTGCTAGGTCGTCAGTTGCCATTGCGATTAATACGTTACAGCTAATAGGTAACGTTACATCGGCATAAGTATTTTGGCCATAAAACCAAGTCAAGCCCCATTGAAGGATAAAGCCGTTGGCGAATTTCACATACCCATTATCACGGTCTAACTTAGAAGCAACAATAGCACCTTCGCCTAAAAGACCTTTAAGAGTACCTAAGTTAAGTACTTTATTAATGTCGCTATCATTATAGTTGGAAGTAATAAAGTTAATAATTTCTTGCGAGTTATCGCCCTTTGTTACTTGCAAGCCTTGATTATGTTTAGAGAGCGTCTTTGTATATTGGTTAGAACTAACATCTAACTTTTTATTAAAAGCGTTTTGATGTGCGTTCGTTGCTGAATTATGTGCATCTAATGCAGCTTGCGTGATGTATAGTTGGCTGTTAAGGTTGATTTGAACATTAACATCGTTACCGATATAAAAGGTTACAGTAATCAACTTTTCATCTAAAGATGTACCAGCCGGAGTATAACTTGCCTGTGCACCAGCATTCGTATAAGCGAATAGCTTTTCCGTGCCAGTATCACCAACTTTAGCGAATACACCTAATTCACGAGCATAAAAACCGCTTGTAACACTTGTATTAGAAATAGTCGCTACAACGTCGATTTCACCATTTCCTCGACTGTTAATCGCTTGTACAGAGTTCTGCGCCATAGGGTGCTTTAATGCTGTTAAATTTTCGATGTTTTCGCTTTCGGTTAACGTGCCATCACCTAATGCAATTCGAGTAAAGATAAGCGGCTTTTTAGATTTGATTGACTCAACCAATAGATTGCTACCGGCTAAGGTTGGAATAATTTTATTGTAATTACTCATAGTTCAACTCCTTAATAGTGTAAATTAATATTGCTACGAATAGCGACCGCACCAACAGGGCAAGCATAAATTCCTCGTGCTGTAATCGACCTATCCGATTTTTCTTGCTTGATGTAAATATGTTCGGTATTAGTTACCGCACCAACAACAGCAATCGGCCCTTTAGCGTTAAATTCATGTGCTATAGCGTATGTTAAATGTGCCGGCTTGTATACTTCGATAACATTTCGTATCTCGTCTAATGCGTCGGCTACATCAAGAAGAACGCTAAACCTATTCGGTCCAGTATTTTCTTTAACGATTGCACTACCAGGAGGATATACAAGGTTAATAAACTCTTGCAACTTGCGTTCGGTGATTGTTTGCGAGCCTTGAATTTTGATTAATAAATAGTTGCGCCTATCGTCTATGGATAAGTTACGATTATTTTCTAGTCCGTACACTCGCTCCCAATCATCAAGTCCCCAAGTAGCCGTTTCAACAAACAACTGCTTGCATATGTCGATAATCAATAAGCGTTGCTTTTCGTGTTCCTCGCTTAACGAATCTTGCGTTCCTTTAAAAGTTTCGTCCTTTGATAGGTATCTAGGCAAGTACCTAAGAACATCGACCTTATAGGTCCTTAAAAGGTTAAAAATCATAGAACACTCACCTCGCCTAATACCGCTAAATCATCAACCGCTAACTCGATTGATTTAGTAGCACCATTAATCGTTAAGTTCGTATAGTCAGTTACTCCGGCATCTAATACAAGGCTACCGATTTTCGAATACGCAACTTTCAATAACGTTGTATTCTTAATGTTTTGTCGTTCAATGTCGATTAGGTATGCTTTGACTAATTCATTGAATACCGATTGATTAAAATCACCTTCCGGCTTAACTGTAATATTGATTGTCTTAGGCGTAACAGTCGTTACCGTTACCACCGCACCCATAGGGCGTACAGTTTCAATATAATTAGTTACCTTGTTAATAATTTCTTGCGAAGCTGGACTAAACTCACTATTCACAATAATTACTTTAACAGTACCAGCGCCGTTCCATACTGGAAGCACTTTAGCACCACCAACACCACCAACAGACATCGCCCACTCATAATAGTGAGTTGCGTTTCCGCTAGTGCCAGGAGTTCGAACATGGTTCAAATAACGAGTTCTTAATTCGTCGTCGCTTTCTGCGTTAAACCCATCGCCTATAGGCTCTGTATTATTAACGCTCATAATACCAGGAATAGACATTGGAATAACTGTTACTGATTGTGCTGTAACGTTGCCGCCTATGCCACCTTCAAGGGCTTGCACTTTAACGTTTGTTGAGTTATTAACTTGTACTGTTTCGAGCGTTTCAAATAAAACACCGGTTTGAGTTGCGAATTGACTGCCCTTTGGTAGAGTTCCGTTACCTTTGACAGTAACATAACCAGTCGCCTTAGTTGCTTCTTTACGAATGACCCCACTTTCGGCAGCTCGCATGGTTAAGAAATCGCCATAAGCTGTATCACCAAATGCTACCTTGTACAACTCGCCTAATTCAACATAAGTTTTCATAAACTCAATAGCATTAGATGAAAATACATCGTATTCGAATGTACCCTCAAATTTACTATAAGGCGATGTGCATTGTTCCTGTAAATCTTTTAATATTTCATCGCTAGTTGGAATGTTAAACATTAATATTAAGCCCTCCATATACTGTGGTTAATTCAACGGAACACTCTACCTTATCGCCGTTTTCATCGAATGTAATACTATCAATAGACTTGATATAAGGGTTAACCATAAGACATTCAACGATAACTCGCCGTAGTTCGCTGTACCGTTCATTAACACTCATAACCTTTCCTATAAAAGGCTTTAATTGAATACCATAACGAGTAGAATATGCCAAGTATTGATTGCGTTCCGTCATTAAGGCTTTGTATACCCAAACTTTTAAGGCATCATCACCAGTTACTTTTATTCGATTACCATTAGCGGTGAATTTGAATGAGTTCTTATCGAAGTCCCAATCGTATTCAACGAATAACGGAAGCTCCTTGCTTTGATAAGCGTTAATATTTGTTGAACCGGCGAATGGATATTCTGCACTCATAGTTTCACCACCTTTTGACCGATATAATACAACTGTTCACCTTGTGCATATACTGGGAATACGGTTACTTCATCACCCACTCGTAACGTATCAGTCATGATAATCGTATCAGTATAATCGTTATGAATTTCATGTGTATGACTTTCAAATAACGCTAAGCCACCACCACCGGAGCGAGGCTGTGTTTCACTTATGATGTGGCCTTTTGCTTCTCTGTAGTGGTCCGGTTTCCAGTAGTCGTTAAGATATATCTGTTCATTTGTAATGTCGATATTATCAACACGAATAACAAGATTAGGGAATGGTGATGTAACAAGTCCAATTCGCATGCCCATTGGCTGTTCATCTTTTGCTATGCCGTGAATAGTATTAACCATTTTCGCCATAGAATGTGCAGCACTCGGAATATCATTCGGCATAATGTATTTCTACCTTTCTTTTCGTTGACTTTCTAGTAGACCTTCGACCTTTACCCTTAGGAGTTTTCCCTTTTTTGTTTTTCTTTTTCGCTTCACGTTCTAAGCGTTTCTTTTCCTTCGCTTCTAAGGAATGGTCTACCTTTTCTTTCGTCATTAAGTTTTCAAACTCGATTTCGAGTTTCATAGTATGCTGTCCGTTTTCGAATTTATGCGTATCGCTTTTTATCCAAAACTGACCGCTTAACTGTGTAATCACATCTTTAATTTCAACCGAATACGAGGACAAGGCGTCATAGTCGCCTAAGCAGTCAATAACACCAGTACGTTCAGGACCTTTGAATATGTCCTTAACTTCCTCTTGCGTGTTTTTGTTTTTGCTTTCCTTGTATACAGCTTGTATCATGGAATACTTCTGAATTTGGTCGTCCTTGCTTTCATATCGAATTAAGTTACCTTTATCATCAACAATCATGACTTTATTAATCATGTTTTCGATGCTTTCCTTATAGGATGAGTCTGTAATATTACGATATTGGTCGATTACAAGGCCTTCGATAACCGACCCTTTTTCTATGACGTCGAGTTCATCGCCCTCCATCATAGCTTGATATTTTTTGTTGGTCTTTTTAGCCGCTTCCGTGTATGCCATGAGTATGATTTGATAACCTGACTTGTTATTGGCGATAAAAGTTATTTTTTCGCCGGTTTCAGCGAGGTTACCTACTTTAATACCCATTTCCTTGCAAACAGCCTTTGTAATGTCCTCAGCGGTCATATTTGTGAATTTACGAGTAGTTTTTGATTTACTCAATATAAACATATTGTCATAACACGTTACCGTGATTGTTGATGCGGAGGTTTTACGTTCAGTGCAGTATATATTACCAACGAACTGCAACTCGTTATCTTCTGAATATGCTTTTACAGTTTCACCAATGCCAAGTGCATATACAGGCCAATTAGGGTCGCGAGGCTCTTGCGTGTACACAAATTCAAGCTTTCTTGCTGCCTGAATACGAGAACCGCTCCATGTCGCATTATTAGCCAAGTGTGATATATCGTTTTCGACTGGAACTTGCTTATCTTTGCCAGTCTTTTCATCTTTAACTGTTTTAGTTCCGATGTGTTTAATAATCATCACTTAACCTTCAACTTTCTTAACTGACTTAAATTGTTAATCGCTAAATTCTTTAAGTCGTTAGATTGAATAATACGTTCATAGTGTTTATAGTTGCCGTATGCTTTTTTGGCAGCATCTAAAATATCTGCACCCTTATTATGTAGCGTTGCGGTGCTAGGCTTATTGTTGATTGTAGGTCTATCTTTAAGACCTGTTACATCATCAACAGCCTTTGCATCGTCCGCCGTCATAGAGGTGTTTAAATCTTTATACGCTTTAAGACTGAGCGTGTAATATAAATCGCCTGTATTTTCTTGCTTCTTCCAAGGGAATGCCATAATAGCCATCATTAAATTAATAGGGCCATCGCTAACAATGACCCTAATCGGTTTCTTTGATTCTTTCCACTTGTTAATTAAAGCAACAATTTCAGCCGGCTTACGTTTATCACCTACAATGAATGGATAGTCTTTAGCTGGAAGAAAACTTTCGAAAGACAAGGTAATTAGTTTAGGGTTACCAAACAATAACGCTTCACCTATTTGAGTGATGTTAACGCTTTTATTATCCTGTTCATTACCTACTTCATACTTTGTTGGAGTTACTGGCAAGACCAATCGTTCATCGCCTTGTGAGAGTATCACTGTAGGATAGTTATTTCCGCTCTTACCTAAAATCACAGATAAAAGCGATAACGCTCTACCAATACCGCTGATTAATTTCGCCATTATACACCTCCATAATTTACTTCCGCACTTTCAAGCATAGAGAATAACGAATGTGCTATGCGGTCAATATCTGCTTCTTCACGAACAACGAATGTATTTCCACTGATAGAGTATTGGTTAACAGAGTTATTACTGCTTAAACTATCCGCAATCATCTTTTCAGTTGTTGCATGTGGATAAATTCGACTACCGTTCGGCAAGTCTACAATTTCACCGCCACGTTCATTAATTTCAGTCCAACCGCCACCGAAATGACTTGTACCAGTTGCATGCCCTGGAATACCTGTTGCTTGTGCACCTCGTGCTTGAACAGCACTTAAAGCACTTCCAATAGCACTAAATACACCACTCGCTGCACTTTTAATAGGGCTCCATACATTTTCATCGAACCAGTTAGCAACGCCGGCCCATACACCTTTAATGCTTTCCCATGCTTCACTAAAGAAGCCCTTAATAGCTTCCCACATGCTACTCGCAGCACTAGAAATAGGTTCCCATACATTACCAATAAACCAATCAACAGCCGGACCAAAGATAGCAACGATACCGTCCCAAGCAAAGCCAAATATTCCGGCTATAGTATTAATCACCGGAGCACATGTCGCTACAATGTCATTCCACTTTTGGCTGAACCATTCAGTTAAACCTTCGAGGTTACTTGTAATGCCGTCATAAATTTGTTGTGCTACTTCTTCACCGAATATAGCACCACCGATACCACCTACAAGGCCACCGATAGCACCGCCAACGGCAGTTCCTACACCAGGAGCAATAGAACCTAAGGCAGCACCACCCATAGCACCTAATTTCGCTCCAGCCAAGCCACCGGCAAGACTACCACCTAAACCAACACCGGCACGAGCTTTATCATCGCTTGTCGCAATATCATAAGCACCCATAGCCAATGCCAAAGGAACAGCTATTTTACCACCAACTTTTGTCAAGTCGTTACCTAATTTACTTGCACCGCTTTTTAATTTACCAAAACGGCCACCACTTTTAGGTTTAGCACCTTTGCCACCACCTTCAACTATAGGACCGCTTGAACCCATTCCAGTCATATTGCTTGCATTTACAGTTACATTTAAGGCTTGAACGGTCATATCACCTACTGTGCTGTCCGCACCAGTTCCGGCTCCACCACCGCCTTTTAAACCTTTAAATAAACCATACGCACCTTTGCCGATTTTAAATGCACCAATACCGCCAACGGCTAATGCTGCAGCTGATAAGATAGAGGGTAGACCTTCCATTTTAAGCGTTTGACCTACTAACTCTTTAATAGCGGAAGTTATTCCGTCAAGTACGCTTCGAATGGTAATACCGTTAGTTTCAAAGTTTTCAGTTAAACCTACGAACCAGTTGTCGATACCTTGTACAATATCTCTGAAACCGCCAATGCTACCGCCCATTAATTTCGTAGTGAACGAGTCCCAATCGCCGGATAATTGTTCTAAATCACCCTTTAGATTGTCCATGCGAATTTTCGCCATTCGTTCGGCAGCACCGCTCGAATTGTCGATTGCACCAGCTAACTTATCGAAGTCTTCGTAAGGCGAATTAACCAATGCGAGCAAGCCTGACATAGCTTCTTGACCGGCAAGCATACCAGCAACGGCCGCTTTACTATCCGGAGATAGTTTCTTCATGCCTTCGCGAATGTCGGCGATAATATCCCTAAATGGTTTCATCTTACCATTCGCATCTAAGATGTTTAAGCCTAAAATGTCCATTGCTTCGCCGGACTCTTTGGTCGGTTTAACTAAACGAGTCATCATCGCTCTTAACGCTGTACCAGCTTCTGAACCCTTAATGCCCTGGTTAGCCATAAGACCTACAGCAAGTGCAGTATCTTGTACGCTGAACCCTAATGCACCGGCTACTGGTGCAGCATATTTGAACGTTTGACCCATTAAAGCGACGTTGGTATTTGAGTTAGTGGCTGCTGCCGCTAACACATCGGCAAACATAGCAGAATCTTTCGCTTGTAAACCGAATGCAGATAAGCTGTCAGTTACAATATCGGAAGTCATAGCCAAGTCTTCGCCTGATGCGGCCGCCAAGTTCATGATACCGGCGATACCGCCTATCATTTCATTAGTTTTCCAGCCGGCCATACCCATATATTTGAACGCTTGTGCAGACTCTAAGGCACTGAATTTAGTATCGGCGCCCATTTGAATTGCTTTTTCATTCAACTTTTGGAACTCGTCCGCCGTAGCACCTGAAATAGCTTTAACCGCTGACATTTCTTCTTCAAAGTCCGCATAGCCTTTTACGGCGTCGAATATACCAAACCCAATGCCGGCCATTCCAGCCATTTGCATTGTAGTTCCAAGCATAGCACCGCTAAGTTTATTTCCAGCACTAGACATAGCACCGGCCATATTTTGCTTAACGTTAACTGTAGCTGTGTATACCTTACCTTTAAAAGTATTGAGTTCACTTTTAATCTTTTGGACTTTAGAAGTAGCTTCATCTTTTGCGTCAATCTTAACTTTGATATTGCTACCGGTACGCTTTAACTTTGACAATTCGCTTTCGGCTTTTTTGGTTGCGTTTGCTATTCCTTGAACGGAGCTAACAGCACTACTCATGCTTCTATCAACACCGGCCATCGCAGGAGTAACAGCATTGGCAGATTTAGTTAGATTTTGCGTTGATTGTTGCGCCTTTTTAACTGCATTGGTAAACCCTTTATCGTCAAGGTACAGTTCGACGCCTAAACGTTCTTTATTATCCACCTAATACCTCCCTTATAGCTAATTTAGCAACTTCCACACGTTCTTTCCTTTCCTTTTCCATAGCCACATGACAAAGGAGTTTTTCCATTAAGGACAAACTAAAAAAGTATTCAAACGTATGACCTTTTAAAACTAAGTAGGCGGCCGTAGCCGCCTCCCAGTCTTCTTCTATTACTTTTTTGCTTCGTCAAAGATAGCGTGGTCTAATTTTTTACCAACGCCAACAGACTCAATCAAAACTGTGCTAATAGCTTTAATTTCACCGAATTCGAATAACTTACCTACAATGTCCATAGGTTCGGCGCAATCATATGCTTGTTGCAAGTCTTTGTCCTTTAAGTTAGGTTCGACGATACAGTTATAAACGATGTATTCATCGTTATCACCATCTAAACCTAATGCTTCTGTCATAAGTAAAGTCGTAGGCTTTTTAGCTACGACTTCACCCAAGGATGTTTCGATTGTTAGTTTTTGACTTTTACGAGCTTTAATTTCTTCGCGTTTAGCAATTAATTCGTTAATAGATACAGACATTGTTATGTTCCTTTCAATTAATCAATAGATTCAATGTATTGTAAATCTTCCGGTGTAAAGCCGAATGGAATATCAGTTTCAACAACTTTGCCTTTTTCGAAGTGTAAAGGAGTTAATTTGTTAAACCATACATTATCAATAGAAATGCGTTCCTTTTGGCCGTCCACTGCATCAGGGTCGTCCAATAAGCCTGTAATCACGGAACGAGGGTCATGACCGGCGCTCCATGCTTCATGCAACTTGCGGAAGTTTCGATTAATAACGTTTTTAATTTTGGCAGTACCTTCGCCTTTAAGGGAAGTGATTTTACTGTCAACAGAGTTACCGATGATAACGTCTTCACGTTGTGCTTCGATTGTACATTCGAAACTTTCAATTTCGAACACTAACTCACCGTCAAACCATACTTTGCCATGAGAGCCGTTCCAACGACGGCGACCACGATATTTTACATCTTCGCTTGCTCTTGCCATTTATGTTTTCCTCCTATTACATTGTGAAACTAATTTTAAGGTCTTCCATAGCGTCAACGAATTTAACTGTACCAGCTAAACCAACTTCGGAACCTGTGTTATATTCGCGAATATCCATGACAGACATTTTAGAAATATCTTCGCCTTTGATGATGGCGTAGTTCTTTTGGAATTGTTCATCAATATCTACATTATTTTTAGCTCGAGCGTCAAGTACGTTACCGGCTAATTGATTGAAGTAAACCATAATGGCTGCCACAAATAGCATTTTATGGTCGTAGTCGTTGATATATTTACCAACATAGAACTTTTTAAAGGTATCGCGAATATCATCTGTAACCATATCAACACCTTCAATAATTTTGATTTTACGGAATTCTTGACCTTTGTCAGTTGTGAACGTTTGCAAGGAGTTGCAAGCACGAGCAATCTTAACACCTTCGCCGTCCTCTTCATCGAATAAGTGCAATTCGCCTTTATCGATGCGGTCGGTTAAGTCTTCGTACACTTTCACAGATTCAACTTCGGTTAATTTGTAATAAGTAGCGGAGCGGTCGAGTGCAAGTCCAGCTAAGATGCCAGCAATACGAGCAGTATATTCAATTGGAGTATACGTTTTATAAGTTGTTCGGCCTTGTGTATCTTGACCGTTAGGAACTTTAATTTCTTCTGTGCAGAAGTTGATAACACCGTCATGGTCGGCTGCCACGCTACCTACTACCGCTTTTACAGTTTTACGACCATTGTTGCGTTCTGCTTTGATGTAGGACGCCAAATCTTGTTGGTCTTGAACTGTACCAGTAGGAGCGGCGATATAGTTAAAGCGAGTATGTTTTAACTGTTTTAACAAAGTCGCTTGCGTGTTTTTTGCACCTTGTACAGTTGTTTTTGGTAATGTGTATACCAATACACGCAAAGGTGTTCCGTCCAAGCATTTTTTAATTAAATCAGTTGTAGCTTCATCGAACGTTCTGTCAGGAATTTCGCTGATATCAGAGATTTTGTACTTGTTAGATACATCGGTTGTTTCGCATTTTAAAATCAATGCTACAACGCCACGAGCGGAACGCTTAATAGCAGTTACACCCTTTGTTTTAAAGTCGATTAAGACTTGCGGTAAACCGAATTTTTCTTGTTCGTTTGGCATTTAATTATTCCTCCTCGGTTAAATTAGAGCCGTTAAGGCTAAATGAAAGAGTATTAACAAGTTCACCACGAACAAAGTTAACTTCCTCGTCCGTGAAAGCGTCGTTAAACTCGAGATTAAAAATGAAGTGCGATACTTCATCTATAAATGTATGTTCAAAGTCGTTAATGGTGATATATCTATCATCGACTTTCAGTACAGGTCTAAACACACACTCTAAGCTATCACTCATTTCGTATAAGTCCGCACGTTTGATGCGGTTGTTCTTATCTTCCATAGCTCGGAATGTAATATCGACTTGAACCGTCCTTTCAAAGTAGTTGTAATCACCAACGCCACTATGAACGAACATTTCAATATAAAAATAAGGTGCATTTGACTTTTCAACGTTGTCAAAATACACCTTATAATTCGGATATTTGTTTTTCAAAAGGTCAACTAAGGCCTTTTGAATAGTTCTTAATTTAAGCATCTATCAAGTTCCTTAGTATCTTTCTTGTGTCATTTAAAAATTTATTTTTACGCTGAACTGTAGAACGATGTAACATCTTATGCCCTTTGACAAAACCGCCTTTCGGTGTTCTGTGTCCATATTCAATATGGTTAGCATATTCAGTATTGTTGTATACCTCAATGGAGTTATTTTGCGGTTCAGTACGCTTCCAAGCGTTACGAAGTGTACCAGTATCAACAGGAGTTTTCGCCTTTGTGTCGGCGATTAATAACTCCGCTTGTTGTTGTAAAAGCGTATCGATATATTCAGGATATAACGATAAAATCTTCTTCCACTTGAAATTTAACTCCATGAAGCCGTTAACCTTTGCTCCCATAGTTAAGCCTCATCATCACGAATTAACGTGATTTCCTGGTGCGTTGTGTACTTAAAAGGACTATCACATCGCATGATAAATGTTTGGCCTTGATGATTGATTTTGACAATATCATTCGCCATGACATCATAATCAACTGGCAAGGATAATCTTAATTTATCCTTTAATGTGAATACGCTGTCAGTAGTAACACCATTCATGCTAGTCTGTCCAGTTTGTCCTAATTTACAAGGAACATCAACATACACATCAACGACGTCGAACACATCCGCCCCTATATCGTCTGTGGTGGCTTGTTGCCGTGAAATGGTACATGTATCTTTGTACATAATATCTGCAAGCAGTTTTCCGTATACATTAGCCATTCGACCACACCACTTTTCTATATAGATTTAATTTAGTGCGAATGCTTTCAAAGTCTTTTTCACTAATACACCCAATAGGGGATATATCAGTAACAGCCCAGGTAAATTCAACGTCATTTTCTTTCAAAGATTTTAGCGGTCCATGTGTATCGCCGTATTTGTCTTTGATGTACTTTGTAGCTAATTCGGCAGCCGTATATACAAGCGTTCGAGGGAAGTTCGTCCTATGGCAATAGTCCATACAATCAAGAACAAACTTTTCGGCGAACAGCGTTATATAATCGGCGCAATTAACTTCATTAAGACTATCAATCATAGATATTAAACGGTTAGTCGTTGATATAACCAACGCAACCGCTTCATCATATTCTAAATATTGAACGTTACCCAAAGTTAATCTCCTTTAATAATGGACGTGTTCCCACATGTCCTCGTCAAATTGTTCAAGCGGTTCATCGTTCGCAATAGCAGAGGCAAGCATTTTAGTGCTATCGTTCAATTCCTCCGTTGAAATATCACCAGGACTAAGTACGAATACTCTATCCAATGAGTTTTCACCAAAGATTGATTTGTACGTTTCACACATGCTATTGAATTTAGTTAAAGCGTCAATAAACGCTTTATCTTTATCCGTCATAGTAACACTCCTATACAGTTAATAACATTCCAATAATGAAGTGCAAATACTCCTCATCGTCCTTTATAGTAGACCAAATAGGTTTACCTGTTTTGTAGTCCCAGCCTTTATACTGGCCGTTTTCGTTAGGTTCAAACACACTTTCAAGCCCCATACTTAAAACTTCGGTTCCACCAGTCGAATACGTTTTACCTATATAAGGGCTGATGAAGTTATCCCTTTTAGCTTCTTCTTTTCCATAACAACTCATATTAAAGATTTTGTTTAACCTTTCCGCTTCCTCGCCTTTGGTTCGCATTTCTACGAACTCATTAGACAAACGGCTTGCATCCTTGTTAAAAAATTCCACCATATGACCTATTTCATGGAATGGAGTTGTTTTACGAACACCGTTCATATTAATTGTTATGTACTTTTCAGGGTTGTCGATTTTAGCGTATTTCAACGGTTGACCAGTAACGGCAGCTTCACCAAAGAAATAACCACGCTTAATCTTGCGAGTGCTAATGCCTTTATTGTTATCCTTTAACATACGACCCCAGTCGCTCGGATATACATTAAACGCACCTTGTAACATTTCTTTATTTTTCTTAACGCTACCTTCCGCCCAGGAGCTATTAGGAATTTTATATCCAACTTCACGATATTGGGATACTACCTTTACCAATTCATCTTTATTACCTATCAAGTTAATAATATCATGTTTTTGGTTAGCTAACTTCCCAATATTAATCATATCTTGCGGAGTCGCTTTTGACATGTCGAGTTTAGATATTTTGTCCTTCAAGTCAATCTCTTTAGGCTTAACTGGTTTCGGTTGTTTAGGCCGTTCGGCCTTTTGTTCCTCTCGCCAATCGGCGAACGTTTTTGTTTTATCAACGTAAATCGCTTTCCATTCGTTATAGTTCATATTGCGTGGTACTTTTTGATATTGTACTCGCTCCCCTTTAGAAGTTGGTTCAGTTTTAGCAATACGAGAACCGCTAGTCGGTTTCTTATTACTAATAGCACCAGCAATCGTTGACCTACAACGAGGATGAAGCGGAGGAACGTTACTACCTACTTCGGCTTCACTAATCGGATAAATATTATTATCGTGTTCCCTACAAATAGAAGATGTACGCTTATCCATTGTTGCGATGAATTGAAAGTATTCCATATCAGAGGAACGCAACGAATCTAAGGTTGATTGATTATGAACATAATTTAATTCCGTTCTAACCAGTCTTACAGCATCATTTTTAGATACTCCCATTCGCTCTTGCACTTCTTTCGCCAGTTTATTAACTGATACACCGCGATGAACACCATTAACAACAGTATCTTGAATGGTACGAGCCAACTTTTCACCGTTGGCCCATATCCTTTCACTATAATTCTTGCCACTCCACGGAGTTCGCAAGACCTGTTCCACTTGTTTATTATCAACAACTACATTTAAAGGACCTTGTCCTTTCTTTGCCAATTCATAGGCAGAATGCAAGCGATTATCTTTGTATGCTTCTTTTAAAAAGGAGGACATGACATTGTCTGTATTTCGATTTAACTTATCAATTTCAATAAGTGTATCGCTGTACAATTTATCTAACCTTGAAATGCGCGAACGCATTGAAAGGGCATTTAGTTCAAGCATAATCTTAGGGTTGCCAGTCTTTTCAAAGTCTGCCAAGTATCCTTCGACGTCCTTTCGCCAAGTCCTAAATTCAGTTCCGTTGATTAATTTACGAGCATCGGTCATGCTTAGTCCGTTATCAGTGGCGAACTTTCCGTAAAGTTGTTCAATGTTTGCTTGTAGCCGTTGGGCGGACCTTTCATATTGAGCGGCCAACTCTTTCTCGATTGTTTCACGGCTCTTTTTGTTCCATTCATCTTCACGTTCAACAGCACGCCTAGCCCAATATGAATTAGTCCCCATGTTTTACCCCTTAGCCTAATTTATGAACAAATTTAACAATGCGAATTTGTTTAGATTCGTAAACACGTTCCCAGTTACCGCCGTCTTTCAATTCCGCACGAGATACAGATTCAGCATTGGCACGAGTTTTATTAGTCCATTTTACCCCACGAGGATGCAAGATGAACGCTTTACGAGAAATCAAGTAATCAATACCGGAGCCTTTACGTTTATCACGGTCAACTTCCGCTGGAACCATACCAACAGGAGAACCTACACCATACGCAATCGCACCTTCACCGAACAAATAAGTTGTGTATTTGTCAGTTTCAACAGGGCAACCATCGTCAACAATTACACGACGGCCCATGTAGTAATCAAAGGAAGTCGCATCAGATTGACGGATAGTTTGAATTAAGTTCAATTTATCAAGATAAGATTTTGTAGCGGAGTGCATAACAACTGCTGTTAAAGAGTTACGAGCATCGCCCATAAGTTGCATTGCGTCAATGAACGCTTCACCGGAGAATGCTGCGGCTTTGCCAGTTTTAGCAGAAATATCCAAGATATGGTCGGACATTGTAGTGGCAGCGAATACACCATTAAGGATATTCAATAATTCCTTTTGATGGTCTCTAGCCCAAAAACCAGCTACTAAATCACCAATAGCGGACATAGGGTCAGTTCCGGATAATTGAGCGGACAAGTCAGTTGCGCCCCACATTTTCGCACGGCGAATGGTTGTGGAAGCATCCATTTTAGAACCGATTTTATCGGCAGTTAAGTCAGTACCTTCCACCACGTTTTCAGAGTCGCCAGTCAAATCAGTGAAGAAAGGCATGTTATGAACTTGTGCTGGTTCAGATGCAAGCATATCGAATTGGGCATCACGAGTTGCGATACCGGAAGAGAAAATAGCGGATAATTCGCTTGTACGGCGTGTTACATAATCAACGAATAACGGTGTAGGGTTAATTACGTCTTTCAATGCAGTTGCTGCGAATGTTTGCAAGTTAAAAGAAAAGTTTTGATTTGGCATTATTAGTCCTCCTAATTTAAATCAAATTGTCAATAGATACACCGGCTTGTGCTGCAAGCGTTTTAGCTTGTGCAACGTCGGTTTTAATAAGTTCTGCTTGTTGCGTTAGATTGTAATGTTCCTTGCTGAAAGGGTTTACCTTAGGCGTACCTTCACCCTTGTTAGGGTCGTATTTGAATTTAGGTTCGCCTTGTGGTTTAAACAAGAACGCTTTATTCTTTTGCAAGTCTTTTAGTTGTTCATCTAAACCAGTTACTTTACCATCTTCAGCAAGTACAAGTTTAGATTTGTCAATCAAGTTAGCTACGAGCTCTGCATCTTGTGCGCTATCACCAATCGCTAATTGAACCGCGGTACTCAATTTTAATGCTTTTAAATCTTCGGCAGCTTTTAAAGCGTTCGCTTTATTGTCTGCTTGAAGTTTTGTGATTTGGTCTTTTAACGCTTGTACATCGCCTTCGCTATCCTTTAATGTTTTCAACTGTTTATCTCTATCAGCAACAGCAGTTTCTAAGGTTTTCTTTTCCGCGTTGACCTCATTAAAACGCGACTTTGGAACATATTCACCATCGAGAAATTCTTTAAATTGTTTAGTTGCATTGTCGATGTTATCCTCTGCAACTCCAATTTTTTCTAATAGTTCCTTGAATGTCATATGCTTTACTCCTTCCGGTTTTTACCGTGGTTTACCTGCCACGAATGAAAATATAAATACGATTATTCGTCATCGCTGTGGTCGTCGTCATGGTCGTCTATAGAGCCATCGTCATGACCTTTGCTATGCCAATCATCGTACATATCAGTATTATTTTGTGCTTCCTCTGTTTCAATTTGCTTCATTTCCTCGTTCACATCTTCCACGAATGGATGATGTGCAAGGATAGTTCGCTTAGATACGACGCCCATCGATTTTGAACACATGTCCACCAAGTCGCCGTCATTCTTAACGCTTGTTCTTGTCCATGTTTGGGTTATAGTAACATCGTTCGAACCATGTGCGGAACAGATAGCACGAATTAATTCATTAAAGCCTAGTTGGAATTCAGTTTCCATCATACCGGCTTTAAGCTCCAATAAAGTATATAAAAACTTCATTGCTTCACCGCTAGTGCCATCTAAACCTTGTTGCTGAGGGTCTACCCCTTGTCCCATGTCAAAAATAGCTTTACGAGTAATATCAAGAAGTTCTTTACGTGCTTCAATCGGAATGTCAATGGTTAGAGTTGAAATACCGCTTCTATCATCAGGACCAGTAGAGTCCATTTGAATTGCTTTGTATTTTTTCATGCCGTCCAAGAACTCGGCTAGGTTTTGACCACCATAGTTAGTGAGTACATATATAACCTCCTGGACGTCCTCTAGGTCGTTTAAAAAACCGCTATAAGTTTTGTCGTACACATCGATTAATTCCTTAATACGTTTTAAATCAGTTGTATGACGTGCGTTGTTAGCGAACGCAATAAAAGGAACTTTTTCCATTTGATGTGGAATAGTATCAACGTTTAACGTTACACCGCTAGGGTCAATCATTGTAAATGCTGTATAAGGCGATAATGTTTCGTAATCATCACCAGTTCGCATAGAAAATGCTTGTACTTCTTTGTCATTCCAATATTCGTATACCGTGATATTTTCGCCTTCGTCGTTAATATCCGCATATACACGCAATACGCCTTCCAACTTCGTATTAATACGATTGTTATAGATTGGAATGATTTCATTAGCCGGTAATACCGCCCACTGAAAATCGTTGTTTTCATCTATCCAGTAATGAACCCAAGCGACACCACCATTCGTAGCTTTAACGCATAAGTCCTTACATTTCTTTTCGTATGCATCGCCTAATGTATCGAGGATAATTGTATTTAAATTATCGTTTTTAACATCATAAATAGGCGGTGCCGTAAACATATAAGCAGTTTTTTGGTCTACTAACAAAGGATAAAAGGAATACGCAATTCGGTTATCTGCCTGGTGCATAGGGTTAAAACTTTCTCCCTTTTGCCTTGCTTCCTCAACGTCCTTTGGTTTAGTCGGTAACAACTTAATGTCATTATTGACTTCATAATAGCGTTCCGCTGTTTGCATTTCGCTGATTACGTTTGCATGCCCCAAGGTATGCTTTTTAATTAACTTCTTAACTAATTCAAGCTCCAAACTTTCACCTCCTAAGTTAATAAGCGTACACCTTTTCGTCCGTCAAACTCTTCCATTGCATATCGCATGGCGTCCATTAAATGGTTAAAATCATCAATAGGCTTGTTTATAGGGTTGTCGAATTTATCTTTGTCCCATGTGTAGTTACTAATTTCAGTAATGAAGTTAACACACCGAGGATGAATAATGATTTTATAATCCTGGATAATCGAAATACCAGCACGAATTGAGTCAGGCCCTTTTTTGGCTGCCCTAATTCTCATAAGTCCACCTTTCCGCAAGTACGCAATCGATTTAGGTTCCGCACTATCCGCTTTAATTCGTTCTTTTGCATATCCCATTTCGGATACTTTTGACAAAATACCTTCATTGCTCATGCCCTTTTCGTACATTTCATCGAATACATATATTTCACGAGCAACTGTATCAACAAGTCCACAGAATAATGTACTAGGGTCATTGACATAACCAAAGTCCATACCAAAGGCAGAGCGTACATTTGGCCTATTAGATATTTCGTGTACATCAAAAACTCGTTCTTCCCAGTTTTCATACACTAGGCCTTCAACGATACCCCATTCACCAAGACCAGCAGTCCTATAGCGACGAGGGTTCTTTTTCATTTCCTCGAATAGTACCAAGTCCGCTTCGCTTAGGAACTCATTGCACATGTAATTCGTTGTCATGGACAATACGTTCGGACTAGGAGTATCAAAGAAGCGTTTTTTAAGCCAATGTCTATCAGACCAGGGGTTAAACGTTAACACGACTTGATGATACATTCCTTTTGGTAGTTGTCCACGAATACTTTCATCTAAGCGGTCGAACGCTTCCTCTGATGTTATTTCGTATGCTTCCTCTATCCACAACCTACACAGCGCCCCCACTTCAACGGTAATTGATGTTACTTTTAAAGGGTCATCTAAACCTCTGAATAATATCTTTTGTCCAGTTGGCTTATAGGTAATTTCTAAAGGTGATGTACTGCACTTAAAAAAGTTATCCACCTTTAATCGGTGTATAGCCCATTTCAGTTGTGCATAACAACTATCACGCAACGTGCGTTCAACTTTACGAACCACTAACCAATTAATATGAGGGTTTTCGATAATTTCGGTTATAACCTTTAATGATTGAGTTGACGACTTCTTACTCGCACGGCTTCCCTTAACAGCCTTATAACGGCCTTTAAACCGCCAAAACGCACCATAATGCTTCCCTACAATACTAGGTAGATGAACGACTACTTGATTATCCTTAATCTTCAATTTCATCACCGCCTACAATAATAGGAACGAGCGTTTTATTATCCTCGTTTTGTTGTTTAATAGTCTCAACTTCATTTTTAAGTTTAGCGATACGAGCCTTTTGTTCTTCCGTTGCCAATTCACTTTTGCATAGGTCGTCATATTGCTTGATTAATCTTGCCAGCGTGTCCATCGCCCTTGATTGTGCTTTAAGGAACTTCTCCATACGAATATCTGCTGTGATTGTATCAACATGCTTTTCAATTCGTTTAGTGTTCCCAAATTGGTCGCTTTCCTCAACTGTTTGAGTAACGCTTTCAATTTGTTTATCCGCATTTTCACTTTCGATGAACATTATTTTTTGTGCTCGTATAATTGCAGCGTATTTGATACAAATATTCCCCCATAGTATTTCTATAGGGGATATTGTTTCTATTTCTTCAATTACGCCAATCATATCGAGTGGCAAGTATTTTGCAAATAAGCCATGCTTTAAAGCGTTTTGACTTCCAACAGGTGGACCTCCACTATTACCCATGGCATTTTTATTGCCAAACGGAGCACCTATTTTCTTTTTCGGTTTAGGTTTAGTCTTAGCACGCTTCCAACCGTATCGCTTCCGCCAAGATTTAACTGTTTCGATTGATACACCGTATTTCTCAGCTATGTCTTTATAAGGTAAGAACTTTTTATAGTCCTTCTCGGCTGCTTCATAGTTTTTCACATACTCACCACCTCCCACCGAATATCTACTTTAGAACTTCATTGCTTTTATGTTTCAACTTGCCATGACTTCTAACACAAAGACCACCTTTCGGCTTGCGTGCGTGGCCGTATGTTATGTATGTTTGGCACAAGCCGTCATACTCAATGACGCCGGCTGTACACTTGCCATTTTTATTGTTTAAGCATTTATGTTTAATGCAGTTAACAACTGTCATTTCAAGCCGTTCATAAATTCACGAGTTAAATCATAATCGCTTGTGAATTTACCTTTTTTCGTTGTTGTAGTTGTACTGGAACCACGAGACTTAACACCACGAGCAGTAACGCAACTATGTTTCGATGTAATGTGTACAATTACATCATCACTGCCAGTCGCAATAGAAATAACTTCCGCAATGTCCTCGCCTATCTTTTCTTGTAGTTGTAATCGCTTACAGCACATTTCAGCTATACGAGGAATTTTAGATAAGCCAATTACACGACCATTAGGGATATATCCTACACTAATATTCATGTCATACATCAACGCTAAGTGATGTTCACACATAGAAAAGGCTTCAATATCCTTAACAATTACCATTTGAGTTGTATCCACTTCAAAGGACTTGCCAAACATTTTAGCGATTTCCTCGTTTGTGTAGTTCATACCCTCTAGCATTTCTAAATACATTTTGGCAGCACGTTTAGGTGTTTCAACAATGCCTTCACGTTCTAGATTTTCACCAAGCCCTGTTAATAGGAGCTTGATAGCATTTTCAATAGTTTCCTGGTTCATGCTTACACTCCTTTCATTTCAGGCGGCCATATGAATTTATGAATTTGTAGTTGTAATCTAACACCTTGTAGGTTATATGTTTTCATATAATCAACAATGTCTCTAGGTTCAATCTTGCCAAATACTGGTGATACATAAACCTGTGCTTTAAAGTCGTTATCATCAATTAATTGACGCATACGATTTAAGTCTTCCAAGCTACCAACTACAAACTTAATGACGTCGCACTCTTCTAAGTCCTGTAACGCTTCGCCGTTGTTCATGAACTCCTCTTGCTTAGAAGAAGGACATTTATAATCAACAGTGAACATAAGATTTTGATATTCACCATACAACGGAACAGGGTTTATACTGCCGTTTGTTTCGATGTTAACAAAATACCTATTCATAGCGTTTAGTAATTCCGTTAAATCTTGCAATAACGGTTCACCACCTGTGATAGTTACATTTACATTTCCATAACTATCGACTACTTGCATAATTTCTTCGACGGTCATTTGTTTTCCACCGTCAAAGCTGTATTCCGTATCGCAGTAGGAACAGCGCAAGTTACATTCTGCTAGTCGAATAAAAGTACATAGTTCGCCAGCTCGTGTTCCCTCGCCCTCGATACTGCTAAAAATTTCAATCACGTTCATAAATAGCAATATTCCCTTCGCTTTCTTGTACAGATACTTTATAACAGCATTTACCTAACTGGTCGCATATCCATTTAGCCATATTTTCTGCAGTTGGGTTTAACTCGCCTACTACATCATTAATATGGTTATGGTCTAATCGGTCGTGAATAGCACGTTTAATATGAGTGAAGTCCATAATCATTCCATTAGCGTTTACTTCTTCGCTTTTCATAAAGACTGTTACTATCCAATTATGGCCGTGTAGGTTACGGCATTTGCTTTCGTAATCGAGTTTAAGCTGATGTGAACCAGCAATCTCCATTCGTTTTATTACATAATACATTTCGTTTACTCCTTCATAGTTGGGTCATTAAGACCGTTAATTTTAAAAGCATTAATTCTGTCGATACAAGTACCACACTTACCACAAGGCTTTTCTCCGCCTTTATAACAACTCCATGTGAGTTCATAAGGAACACCAAGAGATAAGCCTTTTTCTACAATTTGTGCTTTATTAAAATTAACGAACGGACTTTTAATTTCAACTTTATTGTAGGTGCCAAGTTTAATCGCTTCTCCTATAGCTTTCACAAACTGCATAGAGCAATCTGCATAAGCGTTACCAGCTGCATCATCTGCATGGTTTCCTAGATAAATGTACACTTTATCGTTCTCTGCTACACTCATTCCAATAGTAGCAGCAATAGACAATAATAAGCCGTTTCTAAAAGGAACATACGTTTCTAAAATATCATCTTCCTTTTTGGCTTTTAATTGTTCGTCATAACTTCCCTCTTTAACTTCTTTTGTTGAACGTGTTAAAAGAGAGCAATTAGAATAAGCCAAGAACTGTTTAATATCGAACAATTTATGACTTACACCGTAATAATCAGCCACATTCTCTGCAGCTTTTAGTTCTTTATCATGTTTTTGTCCGTAAAAAAAAGACAAAGATAAAACATTATCTTTGCCAAATTGATTTACAGCTAACGCAAGAGCGGTTGTGCTGTCTACACCACCGCTCGATAAAACAATAGCTTTATTCATATATTCTCCTTACAGATATATTTCAGCGTACTTTTGAAATTGTAACCAGGCTTGTAAGTTAATTTTATCCACTTCGTGATAATCTTTAACTCGTTTACCATCAGGTCTTTTTTTAGATACTATCTTTTTACCATCAAAATGATGTACTTGTCCAAATCGACGTCCACTTTTAAAAGATGTGCTATCAACACTATAAAAGGGGAGTTTATCTAAATACTTCATGCTAGTGAAGCCCAAGCCGTGAACCTTAACGTTATGAAATTTAGCATAATCTAACAGTTGTTTAACTTTAGCGAACTCGTTTTCTTTAATTTCTTTTGTAACGAACCCACCTATAGCAATGTAGTCATATTCTTTACATAACTTCTTAAAGCACTCAATACCTCTTGACTTATGCCAAACAGGTATACACTTCTTACCAGTCTTAGCTTCTAACTTACCTCTCATTTCAAGTACTTTATCTAAACCGTGTACGCTGTCCGTATCTAACTCAAAGAAGTATTTAACATCGTATTTATTTATAAAAGCGATGTAGTTGTCTAAATACTCATCGATATTAACAGCCTTTTCTTTTTTAGCGTTCATAAATGTGAACGCTCCACTATCAAGCAAGAACATATTTACCTCTTGCATTAATTGAAGTTGAATTGGTTTTTTTAGATAAAAATAACTCTCTAAATAGTATTTAGGCTTACTGCCTTCGATAACAAAGTCTGCTTCGATATTAGCTAAAAATACTTTCATTATTCCACCGTAAATGCGTGTCCACAATCAGGACAAACTACAGTCTTAGGTTCTTTAGGCTTGCTTTCATGGTCCTCTAAGAACTCGCTAATATCAGGTTCTTCCATGGCTTCTATAAAGCCAAAATCTTCCATGTTATAGTCTAAAAAATCTAATTCAAGTTGTAGTTTATTCAAGTCCCAAGTAGCGATTTCACCTACTTTGTTGTCTGCTAATCGGAATGCTTTAATTTGTTCGTCTGTTAAGTCATCGGCAACAATACAAGGAACTTCTTGAAGGCCTAATTGCTTAGCGGCCAATAACCGAGTATGTCCACAAATAACAACGTTATCGCTATCAATTACAAGCGGAACTTTAAAGCCGAACTCTTTAATTGAATTAGCGACGTATTGAATAGCTTCATTGTTATTTCGAGGGTTATTTTCGTATGGTGTTAATTCGTTAACGTTAATATTAATAACTTCCATTCAGTACCTCCTTTTATTTTTTGCATACAAAAAGAGCACCCTAGTTTTAGGGTGCTCTTTTCATGAGAGAGTTAAGTGTTTTCGCTAAGAGAGGATAGCAATGTCTAAACAGTAGTGCAACTTCTACCTATCGACGAATACATCATATCATTGTCAATAGGGTGCACTCAATAGCATTTTAGGTGCACTTGATGGTAATTTGGGTGCACTTAGTGTAACATTAGGTGCATTTAGGTGCACCACACACGCTACGAGTACGCATAATATCTACATAGTTGAGGACAGTTAGTTGCACCCCTTATTTTTTTAAATTGTAAT
Organism: Veillonella parvula; assembly: GCF_032550495.1. Classification (GTDB taxonomy): domain Bacteria; phylum Bacillota; class Negativicutes; order Veillonellales; family Veillonellaceae; genus Veillonella; species Veillonella parvula_G. The sequence continues at coordinate 514,801 of NZ_JAWFZJ010000001.1, forward strand.
CATAAAACGCTTCCTCTGCTTTTCGAATGGTTCTTTTGATGTAGTTCGTTGAGTTATTTTGCATGCCTAATTGACGATACACAAGCGATATAGCGTACATATCTCTGCGATTAACATACTTTTCAATCAGTATGGCACGATATTTTGGTTCAGGTATGTTGTAAATACACCGCAATATATCACATTCTGCTTCCACAGCTTTTTCTTTTAGCGTTGTAATTTCATCTTTCAAGCGTGTTAATTCTTTGAACTGGTCCATAATTCCCATTGAACCACCGCCACCAGTTCGTTCGCTTAAACTGCTATGCGGTAACCCAGCTGGTCCCAGTCGCTTTTGAAGTAATTCTAATTGTGATACCAGGGCTTGTTCTTCTAAATGATAATCATCAATCTTAGCGATATATAGCCTTGCTTGATTTCGTTTCTCCGCTTTTGTTAATTCTTCCATACTTGCAGTCCCCTTTTATAAATTAAACCCCAGTGCTACCAAACCCACCATGTCGCTTGTCCGTTGTTGTATCTTTTGCGGTGATACGATATGGCATGAACAGTAATTGAACTAATCTTTCACTAGCTTTATATTCGAATGGTGCGTTGCCTAAATTTCGAATAGGTATCATGATATGACCCTCGTTATCCTCATTATTGTAATAATCGGCGTCGATAATACCTGTACCATTGGCAAGCATAATATTATTTTTAATACCTACGCTAGAACGCAAGTGCATTTGAATATGTTCGTCATAGTTAATACGAGCTTTAATGCCAGTTTTAATTAACTTTGTTTCACCTGGCATAACAAAACCGCTTTCATAAGGTTTCATATCATAGCCGGCAGCATATTCCGTTTTTCTTTCCGGTAATTCTGCATCTTCATAACCTGTTACACGTTCGAATTCATTGTTATTCATTATTCAATTCCTTTCAATTTCAACTGCTTCCACACCGTGCTCGTTGCACGATTAACTCGTAATGCAACGTCTGATAAAATCATACCTTCCTGGCGCATCTTAATAGCTTCGTCAACCCAGTCTGTCGGTTTTAATGTTTGGTTTCGTAATTTTTGTCCACATGAAGGACTGCATGTCTTTTTAATATTGCGAAGTCGATACGATACACGATATTTAATGCCACATACTGGACATTGTTTCACTACTACGTCCTCGGACTTTTTATCAACTGCGTCGAATTGATGTTCTTTAACACGAGCACGTTTCGTGATTTTAACTGTATCTTTTGCGTTGGCTTTCCATATAGGCAAGTGCGATAAAAAATACGGAATATTATTCATGTCGATTATCTCCCTCTAGCTTTTTAAGTTCATTATCAATATCTTTAGTGATGATACATAAGCACATAATCAATACACCTAGTGCAGTACCAATAAATAAACCTAACACAAATACCCCAATCATTTTTTACTATTCCTCCTGTTCCAAATCTCATGTAATACATGAGGTGGTTTAGCGTAATCTATTTGAATTTCCACTCTAGGGTTATGTTTATCAACACCGACTATTTCAGAGCCGTTGTAATCTGTTATCCACATATCGTCTAAAATAACCCCAGCGGTGGTTAATATATCCGATGTAGCTTGTAGTAGGCCGACCAAGTCCGGCCAACCTCTAAAATCCGGCATGTAATAGCGGCACTGTACGGATATAGGGCCTTTATAGTTCACTCGTTTTTTGAAGAATTGCAACTGTTTAATACAATCTTTTTCATAATCACAAAAGGCTTTTGATGGTAAGACTCGAGGATGTGAACCATGATATACAATTCGTGAACTATTCTTTTTAGTTGTTGGTCGACCATACACTACTAGCTTATTCATGTGTTACATAATTCCTCCTTTCGCCATGGTTTCACAGTACAATAACCGTAAAATATCACGTTCAACTGCTGGCAGTTCTTTCGTATAGTTAAAAAGTGCTGAAATTAGGAATGCACAAACAGTTTCTTTATCATGTTTAGTTTCGTCATATTCAATGAATGTACTTTTATGTTTTTCATCAATCAAAACTTTAATTTCCATTTTTAGTTACCTCATGTCATATATCTTGTATTTTATTTTGCGATTTAAGCTATGAATTTAACGCGATAAGGTCGGTCTACTAATTCTCACGAGTATTTTATCGTTACGAGAATTTTATGTTCACACAGCGTGAATTTTTAAATTTCGTTAATGTCGAGTGGTTGCCGTTGTGATTTACCTTTGAACGCAATTAGAAATGATGTTCCTTTTAAGCGGTCATATACTCGGCTGTCATAGGCTTTCTTAATTTGCTCCACCGATAAATTCGACGTGATAATCGTTGATTTACTACGCTCTACTCTGTCCGCAATAATCGAAGCGACCTTTTGTTGAACCCATTCGCTTGCATATTCTGCTCCGAAATCATCAAGCACTAATAGTGGTGAGTTTCGAATACGATTTTCAAACTTCAAGTAATGCTCACTAGGGCCTTTACTAAGCGTTAAGAGTGTATCGAATAGGCTTGTCATGGATATCAAATAGCCGTTATACCCTTGTTCGATTGCTTTTCGTAAAATGCTAATTGCTAGGCTAGTCTTACCAGTACCAACAGGGCCTATCATTATCAGTCCTCGTCCATTGGCGATATGTTCTCTAACATGCACGCCATATTTGAAAGCGTTGTTATAGGCTTGTCTATCTTCTACTGGTGCTCCTTGTGCTTTTAGCTTGTCAAAAGTCATATCCACATAACGGCCTTTGATGCCATACACGCTTAAATCAACCTTCTTTTCAACGACCACCGGTTCATTGTAAATCGGCTTGTACCACTCATAACCATTCGGTGTTACCTTGCGACCAGTCGATTTCACTGCCATCTGTTGCTTCAGTCGCTCCAGCTCCTGGTCTACGTTTATTTGTTCCATTGTCATTCACCTTCTTCTTCAAGTTACTAGCTGCCACGGTTTCAACGTACTTAATGCTACTGCCACCACTTTCGATTGTTGTATTGATAGCTACAATTACATGTTCCATTCCGTACAACTCAACCAAATCATCTAAACGTTCTTTTATTGTTGGTGATATTTGTCCTATTCCGTTTAAGTAAAGTTCGTAAATTTTTTTATTCATACAATCTCTCTTTTCCGTTTCTGTTAAATATACATTTTTAACACTATCGTTAGAGAGAGATTTTACTTTACTTTTCTTTACTTTACTTTTCTTTACTTTACTTTGTGTACTTTTGTATACATTAACCGAGTTATTGTCTACATTAATTGAGTTATTGTTAACATTAATTGAGTTATTGTATACATTAATTAAGTTAAACTGAGTTATTACAACAGAATTTTTTCGACGTTCTGTAATTTTTAAATAACGTTCTTGAATTCCTTTCGATGTAAGAATATTAAAATTATTGTATAAATTTACATCAAAAAAGCGAACTTCACATGCCTTATTTATCACTTCTAACACAAATTCAGGAGTAACATTTACATCTAATGCAATAAGGTCGATTTCGTCCTCGTGAATTTCAACGTAATACCCCTCGTCCTTGTAAATTGTTGAAAGTAGGTAGATTAGGACTGCGATTGCTTCTGCACCACATGACAATAGTAACTTACGAACCTTTAAATCATTTATGAAATTAACGTTTAAAGGGAAGTATTCAACCCCTTTTGCGGTCGGTCGTGCCATTGTAGTTATCACTCCTTTTCTACGATTACCAGTTTTCCAGTAGCTGCCTGTACAACTGATTTAAATTGCTCCTCGTTCGAGTTTTCGTTTGATAAGTGGATAAGGTGTATCGCTTTACACTCTGCTAAGTCCATTGATTGTAGGAACTTAACGACGTTTTCAAGTGCAAAATGCGATTTTACAAGCCTTTCCATTCGTTGCTTAGATAGTTCATCTTCATGAACTTTATTTTTCAAGATTTCATATGAGTGATTACACTCAACAAGTATTCGATGTACTCCTTTAAAGGTGTACCTACAATAAAATGTATCCGTTATGTACAATAGTTTTTCGTCGCCGTCAGTTATCAAAAAGCCTACGTTAGGCACATCATGTTCTAATTCAAAAGGAAGAACAGTAAAGCACCCAATCTTAAACGACTGCTTCGGTGTAATTTCAACCCAGGTCCGTTCGTCTAAAACGTGTAACGCTTGCGCCGTATCTTTTGTCATATATACTTTATGACCTAATTTCAACCAATCTATAACTGATTTAGAGTGGTCGCCATGTTGGTGAGTTACTAAAACACCAAATAAATGCAGAAAATTATACCTACAAGCTCTTTGAATACTTTTAAAGGGTAAACCTGCGTCGAGGATAATTTCATCGCCGTTTACGTTTGATTTTAAGCGGTAGCAGTTACCAGCGGAACTGCTACCAAAACATTCAACGCTAATCATTTGAACATCGCATCAGTATTTAATACTTCACCAGTTTCAGCATCAACAAACGTTGGTTCGTTATCAATATCAAGCGTTTCGGTGTTTGCGTTATGTTCAATCGTTGTTACAGCATCATCTAAGATTTCGCTTACGTTACCTTCAACATCGATAGTTTCATCGGCAGTAGGTAACCCCATTGAAATTTCAGGTGCTGTAGTTCTAATCAACCAAGCTGCAGCTCGATAGCGTAACATTTGGTCCGGCATTGTACGCCATTTAGAACCTTTCTTGTCATACCAGCCTTCCGCCTTAGCGATTGCGATTGTTACTTCAGGACCGGCGATAACTTCATCACTTCCCTTTTCGCGAGTGTAGGCAATAATACCTTGACTGTCTGTTCCTTTTGTACCAGTTTCTTTGTATTTAATCGCTTCGAATCTACCGCATTGATTAAACGTTGCAATTAAGAACTTAGAGGACCAACTAGGGTTCCCATACACGACGTATAAGTTCTGCATCACCATTAATGGACTAGCGTTAATACGAACCGCCATTTCAAGTGCGATACAAGCATTACCAAAGTTTTGAGGGCCTCTAAAGTTATCAGGTACTAAGCTAGATTCATTGAACATTTTTGCTTGACGTTGTAATAATTCAAAACTAGCTACGGAATTAAAGTTAGCTGCCACTTCATTTTTTCTTGTTGTAATTTCATTCGCCATGTTATACCTCCATATCTACACGCAATTCGTTGCATGTTTCGTCTACGATTAATTTAACGGTTTGACTATTGCAGTTAACGAACTTAGTAACCGCTTCGGCGTTATCAATAAACACCGGTGCGTTTACCTTATAAAACTTAGTTAAAGCGTTAATAATATCAATACCAGCGTTAATTCGTGCTGCGTTATTAAGGCTTCTATATGGAACACCATCAACCATAGTTTCACAGCAATCTTCAACGCTACCATTTACAAGAACATTCGCCATTTTAAACGTTGTAATTGTAAAGTGCTTATTAATAGTATCTTCGAGCATTTCAACTTTAGCTTTCACAAATTCATCTAATAGGAACGCCGTCTCATCAACTAAATTCTTTTCGTTAATCAAGCGTTGTTGTTCTTGTTCTAGTTCGTTAATGCGTTTAGTAATATCACGAATAACATCATATTTAGTGAGTTCCGTTTGTAACGTGCTTCGCTTATCAGCTAGTTCAGATAATTCACTATCAATTCGCTTTAATTGGTCGTCGCTTGTATTATCTTCGTCAAGTTCAAGCATGAATAACTCTGCTTTAAGGTCGTTAACTTGTACATCGTTATCTAAATCAACTTCACCGACTTCATTCATTGCTTTTTGTTTCGCATCTTTAGTATTAGATAGTTCTTCGATTTGACTACTCATGCCATCGGCTTTCACTTGCATGATTTCCTTTTGTTCGATGTAGTTTTGTCTTAATGCCTTAGCACTATCAATCAACTTTTGCCATTCTTCAAGGTTTGTAGCTTTTTGAATATTAAACATAGCTTCGAGCTCTGCTCGCTTTTCGGCTGGATATGGTTGTCCACAAGTCGGACAATTTTCATCGTCAAATTCTTGCTTATTGAACGTATCAAACTCTGCTTGTAATTTATCGATACGAGCTTCTTCCTGTTTGATTTGACTATCTAATTCATATTCACGGTCTTTGTAGCGGTCGCGTTCGCTCTCTGCCATTTGTAATTGAACAAGCGATAATTTATATTCATGTTCTAACCGTCGCTCGTTGTCAGTATGTTCGTTCATTAACTGACTTTTTCTATCCGCCAATTTACGTTTTACTTCACGAATTTTAGCGGTGCGCTCTGCGCCGTCCAAGCCGTTAACGATAACCGTTTTATCTTCCTCTAATTGTTTAATAGCAGTTTCAATAGTCGCTATATCGTCTTTTAACTTTTGCTCGGCTTCCATTGGAGTTGGTTTACACTTAACCGCTTCATCAATTCGAACTGGTATCATATCCAGTTCTTTATTGATAGCAGTTTTTTTACTTGCGATAATCTTGCGTTGCTCGTCTATAGAACGGCCATTCAATAGTTCGGTTAAACGTTTTAATTCGTCCTTGCTATTGATTACGCTTGCATCGTCCACATTACCGCACATTTCAAGTAATAATTTACGGCGATTTTGCCATGTGTACTGCTCGTTAAAGAATAAAGGGTTCGTAATGAGTTTAAAAACATCTTCATTAATCATGTTATTAATAAAGGCTTTATACTCTTTTTCTTTAGAGGGTACATCGTTAATGAAATAATCAGTCGTATGACCGGTTAATTTCACTTCACCACCCCTAGGGTTACTGTACTTCTCGCGATATATACGCTTTAAGGTAAACCCTGTTCCGTCCTCGTTATCAAAGGCAGCTTGTACCATATGATTAACGTTATGAACTGGTTCGCCGTTTTTTAGTGTTTTAATTTGAAAGTCTGCTCTGTCTAAGCTGTCTTTACCAAACAATAACCAGCAAAGGGCATCGAAAACAGTCGTTTTACCTGTAGCGTTATCGCCACGAATTATAGTGTTATTAGTAAACCTAAAATCACCAAATTCAATGCCCTTAAAGTTTTGTAAATTTAATTGTACGAGTTTCATATTTTATCCTCTCTATGATACTTGTGCTTCAATATCAATCGTTCTAGGTTCAATTTGTAATTGGTTCGCCCAGGCTAAAACTGTATCGTTAATGTTTTTATTCCTATTTACACTTTGATTTCCGAAGAGCTTCGCTTGCACAAGCTCCTTAAAATCATCATCAACTCGATTTAATTCTAAGCATGCAACTGGTTTCATAGTATCGTCTGTTACAACTACGATTGCCGTTGTACCTCGCATAACCTGGTCTTTATATGAACCAACACAGTTTCTAAGCTGTTTACCAATCGTCATTAAATCGGCAGCAGTTTTCGGTACCATAAAATGAAGTCCGTTAACGTCTGCGTTTAGCGTTGGAATTGTTGGCAGATTTACATCGCCATATTCCTGTTTATTGAATATGTTAATAACCACGTTGTGAAAGCTCTTTAAGCGGAATTTTGTATTATGCAACACTTCACGATAGTTAGGCTGTAGTTTTTGATATATATTAACGATGTCGCTTATATTACGTTGTTCTTCACTCAATAACCATTTAAGAACGTTCTTTTCACCAAAACGAGCTATGATATTAAGCCACATATTACGAATTTCTTGCGTTGTAACCTTCATGCAGTCTAATAAGTTGCGAGGCCGTTTTACAATGTGTTCATAGTGCGGAATACTGTATTCGACTTTACGCTTTAATGTAACGATTTTCCGTCGACAGTTTTCATCTTTAAACAGATTTAAAACATTCGCCATTTTAATCATCATAGGGTCTTCAATCATTGCTTTCCGTAATGAACGACTATTAGGTGCATGACTTGTAATTCGTAACGCTTCCAGGAAGTTCACTCCTGTTCTTGTTAAGTTAAGTACATCATCATCAAACGGAATAGCGATATTAGGTTGAATACCATATGAGTATTCCCAATTATTGTTACTTTTAATTAAGTCTGTAATTGTTGGCATGTCCGGTGCTTGCATTTTCAAGGCCATATTAACAAGCATAGTTTTAAAATAACCGCCATATTCACTCACAGAAGGTGGTATATACACTCCTTTAATATCAAAGCCGTACACTTCTTTTAAACGTCGTTCAAACGTTAATCTAAGCGATTTAAAGATTGTATTTAATTGCTTTTTATATACAGCGTGAACAGCGTATGACTTGTTAAAGTACTTTAATACAGGTAAAACATCATTTGTTCTGATGTACTCAACTGTTAAATCATGCTTTTTATGATTGCGGTCAATAAATACGGCCATTTTACGCTTAAAGTCAAAGCGAAGAGTTTCAGTACATATCCCTCGGTCTATTCGTCTTCCGTCGAACGTTAACTGAATACCTTTATAGCGAATTTTCAAATCAAGAAAATGTTTATAGTTCCATATGTCGATATTTAAGTTTAAAGGGAACACATTATCTTCATTTGTTGAATAGTAAATCTTATCCTTTTCAGGGTTTGAGTAAACACCACAATTAGGACAAACAAAATGCTTCGCACCAGTTACATAACCACTATGAAAACTATATTTTCGGTCCCATTGTCCGCCGAATGTAAAATTACAATCGCAATGGTGAATGGTGGTATATAGAGCGTCATATTGACGCTCCATAATAATGCTGTCGAACATTTTATTTACGTTGAAGTTGCCTAAAAATTTCATTGCTACCTCCTAGTCAAACATGCTTAACAAGTTTTCTTCCTCGTCCTCTTTAGGCTGTTCAACCACTTGAACCGGCTCGGTAGTTTTCTTTTTACTTTCCTTTTTAGGTTTAGGCGCTTCCTCGGTTTTATCTTCGGCCTTAGCATGCTTTTCAACTAACTTAATCGCTTTAATAATGCTTTTTGAGGTGGATATGTTAGTTTCGATAAAATCTAATGCCCTTTGATATTCGATTGTGTTCGCTGGGTCTAGTTCAATCGCTTTTTGTAACACCTCGATTTGAGGTGTTACTGTATCGATAACGTGCTTAAAACTGTTAGTATTTGCCATGTTTAAACTCTCCTTATTTATTCATTAAAGCGTTTAACTCTTTGATGATTTCAGGTGTTAAGTTTTCGCTCGAAGGGTTCCCCTCTACACCGTGATTTCTAAAGATTGTGAGTGCTGCTTTAATACCATCTTGTCCTACAGCTTTCAACCACTCTTTGAACTCAGCCCAGTAGGCTTGATGGTCGATTTCCGCTTCCGGTTCCTCAACAGACAATTCAGTAGGCTCTACATCAACCACGTTACCGTCAAAGTCTGTTACTGGGACTTTAGGTTCTTCGATTTCGATTGAAATGTTTTCGACGATTTCTTTATCGACCTTAGCACCAGGAACTGGCTTTTCTTCCTTTGGTTCATATTTTGCTGGTTTAGTTTCTTTTTTAGGTTCCTCTACTACTGGTTCAACCTTAACCGGTTCAACTGCTACAGGGCCATTCATAAGTTCGTTATACTCGCTAATTTTTTTAGCAAGGTCTTTGGGATTTTTGAATTCGATTGTAAATTGGTTCATGATGTCATTACTCCTCTTCTAAATAGGCTTTAATAGCCTTCATTGTGTCGATAATTTTATATAGATATGGTCTAACTTCGACCATTGGTGATACTTGCGTTTGTTCTGTTAGATAATCGATACGATACGTTAAGTACCATAAAGTCATGTTTCCCCATGGAGTAGGGAGCATATCGTAATTTTTATGACGTTCCTTTATGAGTTTGAGGTCAATTTTCTCGCCCTCAAACATTAAAATGTCAGTATTCATTATTCACCTTTCAAAGTTGCAACTTCTTTGGTTAATGCTTCAACAAGTTTTTCAAGTTGGCTAATACGAGCGTTTTCACCTTTTGCTTCCGCTACATAGTCAGAGCCTTTTCCAACTTTAAAAGCGACGTTTGCAGTGAATTGCTTTTCAGCACCTAAACTCATGCCCAAGCCGAACATAGTTCTTTCATTAGGTCGGTAGAAAGCACCTAATGCAACCGCGTTGCTACTTCTATAATGACCGTAGCTTACAGCATAGGACGCTTTATCGTTTTTATTAAAATCAAGAGGGTGAAGTCCAGCGAGTGCAGCAGAACTAGCACCTAGATTATTAAGTCGTTTATCTGTTTGGTTAATGCGATTATTAAGTTCGTTTTTAACTGCTGTTGCGGAAGCACCTACTTTATCTTTCAAGTCTGCAATATCTTTCGTATTAACATTGACTTGTTTTTGTGTATTAGCTACATCGCTTTTAATTTCTTTTGTAGATTTTTCAACCGCAGTAATTCGACCTTCATGATTAGTAGCGTAATTATTTAATACTTTAATGTCCGCTGTATTTGTATTAACTTGTTTACCTAAATCGGTAATAGCCTTTGTATTGTTAGAAATGTTTGTTGCGTTGTCTTGTACAATGTCGCCAAGCATTTGAACGCCAACGGCTAGGTCTTTTAAATTGTTTTGAGTTTTAACAATAGCTGTTTTGTTGTTGTTAATCGCCTTTGCGTTCGTCTCGATTTCATCAATCGCAGCGAACAACTGGGAGCCGTTGACAGCGTCGAGGCTATCTGCTTCAATACGGCCGGCACTCACGTTTTGAAGCTGTCTATTGTAGTGTTTAACACCACCAGCACCAGCACGTTCACGAGAACCAAAGGATACAACGCTTGTTGGTTGCTCTCCGGCAAAGATATGGCGAGTACCATTAATAGTGATGCCGTCAACACCAACGGCACTATCTGTAACGCTGTTAGTACCAAGAGCAACGCTGTTTGGGTTATCTGCTACAGCGTTATTTCCTAATGCTACTGCGTCGATTGCGGTTGCGAATGTATGAGTACCCACAACAAACGCACCTTGACCGCTTGCAGTATTATTAGAACCAATCACAGTAATTTCTTTGTCTGTTCCTGTAATTGTGTTATTGTATCCGATTACAGTTGCTTCACCATTTGCGATTGTGTTATTACCACCACCGATAACAGTTGTATTATCGCCGGTAACAACGTTATCGCGACCCAAGATAATTCCGTTTGTTCCAGTTGCCTTACTGTTAACACCGCCGACCATGGAATTATAACCAGTTGCAATAGGAGCAACTGCTGTTGGCTCTACTGGGCCTTGAACTACTGTATCTGCCATTACGTTAACTGCTAATGCACTGATTGCTAAACCTGTTACTACAACTTTTTTATTCATGATTAAATCTCCTTGTGATATACTATAAATAGTTAATTATTTGACTAGGGTTGTGCTTGTTCCAGCAAGTGCAGCCCTTTTTCTTTCTTTTGCTCGCATTCGTAAATATGTCGTATGACAATTCTTACAAACACAAACGACCTTGCCGATTGCGGTATTGAATATACTGTAGGTTTCGTGATTGGTTAATTTATATCCGCAATGGTAACAACGTTTCACCATTTAACAACGACCTCCCCAGTCATCCACCAAGACAAAATACTCACTACGACGAATACGAACACAGAACCGACCACAAACCCTTCGACCATATCGGCGAATTGCGGTAGTGCGTTTTCACGTCGTAACGCTCTTCGTTCTTTGTATGTCATTCTGCTCACCTCCTTTCAAATTTGGTTTACGATTAACAGCATTTCGCTAGTCGCTTTTCTAATTTGTTGCTTTAACTCGTCATTCTCTTTGGCGAGTTTTTTATTTTCAATTTCTAGTTGCTTATATCGGTATGGTGAATATTCACTATCAACTCCTATGAAAGCGTTTACATCAGTTGCTCTAAATAGCACTTTGCCAATATTTTTAATCGACGGTAATTTACCGCTATTTCTTAATTCGTATACCGTTTGAGGTGTTACTCGTAACATTTCTGCAACTTCGTTTACGGTGTATACTATCGGTTTCATTCATATGTCCTTTCGTATAACCCTAAACGTAATTTAATAGTGTATAAGCGATGTAAATATTCCTGGTTGCGTTCCCTTATTTGTTGACAATCATCGTTACTATAAAAAGGGCTTAGATTATTTCTGTCTTGCGTTCCTGCAACGACTTTTTCGAACTTTTTAATACCGTTGAGAAATTCTTGTTCAGTTTGTGCCCAGTGAGTAACAATGATAAATCCTGTTCGTCTGTAAAAATTAAGAACTTCACCAAGTGGTTTAAATTCCCAATGTCGATATAACATGCTATCCCCTCCACGTTTTGTGAACTTTTAAAGTAAAAAAATGTCTTGCATATTTAGGTTTGTATCTACTTCATTAAATTTAGTAAATATCATTCCGATTTCTTGTTGATTAAAGTTCCGCTTACCATTCTCCTTTAGACTATATGCGCCCTTAGTAATGCCTAACATATCGGCTAATTCTTGTTGACTAAACCCTAGCGCATGTCTTAGTTTAATCAACTTATCTTGCTTCATTGTATCCCTCCTTTGTTTACAATATGTTAACTACCCTATGACTGTATTATAGTATACATTTTGTAAACTCCCAAGTAAACTTTTTATAAAATTAACAAAATGTGATTTTACATTTTGTTTACAATTACATATAATCAAAATAAAGGAGGTATACAAAATGAAAACTATGGGAACACGGCTAAAAGAACTTCGAATGAACGCTGGGTATACTGGCGAGGAAGTCGGACGCATGCTGCAGGTTTCAAAGTCTGCTATATCCATGTGGGAGAAGGACTTGCGTTCCCCTAGTGCCGATTTAATCGAACGCTTTGCGGATATATACGGAGTTTCAACCGACTATATCATCACTGGTCGTGAAAGCAACGCACCGAAAGGATATTACCACGACCAGGAGGCTGCCGAGTATGCAGAGTATTTGCGAACGAGGCCACATGCTAAAATACTATTCTCCGCATCAAAAGACATGACAAAGGAAGATATGGAAGAAGCAGTTCGATACATCGAGTACTTAAAATCTAAGCACAAATAAACACAAGGGAGAGTGTTCAAGTGATTATTAATGTTATTCACTGCGACCTACCGAAAGGCAAGGCCGCAGCAAGTACGACCAAAGAAGATGATGTATATATAATAACTGTTCATAATGCATTAACTGGTGATGAGTTACGCAAAGAGTTGAAGCACGAGTTGTCGCATATCGTTAACGGCGACTTTCACCTACAAGGCACAGCAACGAACATTGAAAAGGCTGTACGCTGTAATTCGCTAACCGATGAAGACCTATCTCATATTGACTTTTATCACCATTATTTATAGAGGTTAGCATGCAGTACTCATTCACCATTCGAAAGAAAGACAAAGGCTATCAAGTCATTGTTAATTACAAGCTAGGTAATAAGTGGAAGCAGAAATCAAAACAAGGTTTCACTACGCAAAGGGAAGCAAAGTTACACGGCCAACAGATAGTCGAGGAACTAAAAAACGTCGTACCACCTAAGCACGACGAGGACATAACATTTATTCAACTATATAACATGTACATTGACGAAAAACAGGAGTTATCGCCTAACACTAAACGTACCTATGACAATGTAATAAACGCTTATTGTAAATCATTATGGAACGTATCGATTAAAGATATTACACATTCAACGCTTGTTCAGTTACTAAACGGAATGAATGTATCTGTAGCAACTAAAAATTTATGCCTAGTACTATTAAAAGCTATGTTCAAACATGCTGTATCGCCATATGGTTTTTTAAGTAAAAGCCCTTGTGTCGATTTAAAGCGGTTTAGAAGCAAGGATAAAACATCGGTTAATGTAATTAGTCATGACGATTTTAAAACGCTCTTACAAGCGATAAAACAAACTCACCCACGCTTTTATTTATTGTGCATGGTCGCTCGTTATACTGGCGCACGCTACGGTGAAATAATTGCGTTAACGTGGAATGACATTGACCTCGCAAGCAATACCATATCCATTTCTAAACAATGGACATTCCTCGGTAACAAGCAATACGGCTTCGGTGTACCTAAAAGCAAGAACAGTATTCGAACTATTCCAATACCAAACATATTAGCCGATGAGTTGCTATGGAATGTCGGTCCAGGTGATACACGCCTATTCCCTTTTAGGACTAATCGTACAAGCCAATTAAACGCACTCATTCAAAAGCATATACCTAATACATCAATACATGTATTCCGTCATACCTACGCAACAACGCTCCTGGCGAATGGAGTTGATATTCAAACAGTCGCAAGCCTGTTAGGTGATAATGTTAATACTGTAATGAATACCTATATCCACTACTGCGATGAAATGCGACGAAAAGCATCTAAACACATTACTAATATATTTGGCTAATCGTTTTTTTTGACGATTGTATGACGAAAAGAGCCTAAACCCTTTTACTCATTGGGTTTAGGCTCTTATTTTTATAACACTATAATTATACCATAAACTATATAATTAACGCTCCAGTTGTATCAGCTTCTAAGCAATATATTTTATTTTCAATCTCATTTGCTGTGAATACAGCCCCCATAGCCTTTGCTACCTCTTGTACATGAGCTTTATCAACATATGCAATTAGAGTAGAACCCGATCCACTGATAGTTGCACCGTAAGCTCCAGCAACTTTTGCGGCTTCAAAAACTTCATCACAATGAGGAATCAATGTCTTACGATAAGGTACATGCAAGTTGTCATCTAAGGCAACAGATAAATTACTTAATTGATGCGTAATTAAGCTTGTTACAAATAATGAAGCATGACTTACATTTTGTACAGCTTCTTTGAATGGAATATGATTTGGTAGCACAGAACGAGCATACTCAGTAGATACCATGACTTCTGGTACTACAACAGCAAAATGTAGCTCCGGAGGAATAGAAATGACCGTGTTTAGTACCTTATTTTTTAAACCTGTAGCACAACATAAATTTCCGTAAATAGCTGGCGCTACATTATCTGGATGACCTTCCATACGATTTGCTATAACCAGTAACTCTTCTTTTGAAAGTGGATGCTTTACTAATGCGTTCGCCAGTAAAAGTCCCCCTACTATAGCCGTACTACTACTACCTAGTCCACGAGAGGGAGGAATCAAGGTTTCAGAAGTTATATGACCATATCGAATTGGTTCTTGAGCAGTAGCAAAAACTTGATCCATAGCGAAACCAATTAGATTCTTTTTAGGATCTTCAGCGCGTAAAATATCTGCACAAAAACCTTCAAAAGTATATGTATATTCTGTAGCATTTTCATCTGGTGTAAAGCTGAATATATTATAAAGATTTAGTGCTAATCCTAAGCAATCAAAACCTGGGCCACAGTTTGCACTAGTGGCAGGTACTTGTACACGAACAGTATTCATAATTAAGCTTCCATAATACGAATAACACTATTAACAGCCTTAACGGAGCGCAAGCTATTAAAAGAGTCTATAAGATTTAAAATATAAGATCTTGGGCATTTAGATGTAACAATGGCAAGAACTGCAGTTTCTGGATCCATATTTCGTTGAACGATGGATAAAACAGAAATTTTTTGTTCTGCTAATTTTGCAGAGATTTTTGCTAGAACACCTGTTTTATTATCCACTGCTAAACGCAAGTAGTAGCTAGATTGGATTTTACCTGGAGAATAAATATCTTTTTGATCATAATAGAACGGTTTCAAGCGCCCTGTTTCATTATAAGAGACATTCTTTGCCACTTCCATTATGTCAGATACTACAGAACTACCTGTCGGTAAGCTACCTGCACCACGACCATATAGCATGACATCATCGATACCATTGCCCTTAACATAAATTGCATTGTAGGATCCTCGAACAGATGCTAATGGATGTGTCGTAGGAATAAATGCAGGATATACATTTAAAGATAATCCTTGAGCAGTTTCTTTAGCAATACCTAATAATTTAATATTGTAACCAAACTCTTTCCCAAATTTTATATCTTCAGTATCAATACAAGTAATACCTTCTACAGTTACATCTTCAAAGAAAATACGACGGTTAAAGCTAATAGATGCAAGGATTGCCAATTTACGAGCTGCATCAAGGCCTTCTACATCAGCTGTAGGATCTGCCTCTGCATATCCTAAATCTTGTGCTTCTTTTAATACATCTTGGTAGCTTAAACCTTCTTCAGACATTTTAGTCAAAATAAAGTTTGTAGTACCATTCATAATACCAATGATTTCAGTAATACGATTACCGGCTAACGATTCATATAATGTGCGGATTATAGGAATACCACCTAGAACAGATGCTTCAAAACGTAGATCTACCCCATTTTTACTCGCTAAGTCTAATAAGTATGGACCAGCTTCTGCTAATAAGTCTTTATTGGCAGTTACCACATTCTTCTTAGCTTTTAAAGCTCCTTCTACGCAATCCTTAGCAAAGCTTGTACCACCCATCAATTCCACTACCATTTGGATGGAATCGTCTTTTAACACTTCATCAATATCAGTTACATATTTAGCTGTTTCTGGTAATGTAATATGACTATATTTTTCTGGATTTCGTACATAAATTTTTGAAATTTCAACATTGACACCTGTACGATTTTTAATTAATTCAGCATTGTCTTGCAATAAGTTAAAAGTACCTTGTGCAACAGTACCAAAACCTAATAAAGCAATTTTTATAGTGGTCATAATCGTCCTACTCTCTTAATTAGCCTATGCTTGGCCTAAAATTTCTACCTTGATAATACCCTTCATAGAGCGAATATCTAGCAATAAATCTTCTAATGAACCTTGTAAATCCTTGGTTTCAAAAGAAATGCTACTATTCGCAATGCCTTGTAATGGAATATCTTGATTAATCGTTAAAATACTACCGTTACGTTCAGCAATGGCTTTCAAAACGCTTGATAACATACCAGATTCATTTGACATAGAAACATAAATACTAACAATTTTCCCTTGAGCAATTTCAAAAAATGGAAAAACATAATCCTTGTATTTATAATACGCAGATCGACTTAAATCCATTTTTTCAACTGCTTCGTTAATTGTTTTAACCTCACCTAGTTTTAGAATTTCTTTTACTTTTATCGTCTTTTTTATAGCCTCTGGTAAAATATCTTCTTGAACCAGATAAAATTTATCTTTTTTTGGTTTAGACATAGAGCACACTCCCTTATTGTTCTCTTGAAGTTTCTTGGGCAACGAATTGTCGTCCATATAATGTTAATACTGCATACATACCGATGAAGAATGGCATATATTCAGCCACAACACGCCATCCTACAGCGATGATGCCCACTGTTCCATTAGGTACAAAGGCACTAAATAATACTACAAATAGACCTTCTGCAATGCCTGTTCCCCCTGGGGTTGGTGCAAAATACAAAATAAGATTTAATAAAATCATGCGATCTAAAATATCGATAATAGGAATATCTGGTGTGAAAGCATACATTAAAGCGGGTGCAATACAATATAAGCATAATAAACTCAAACCAGATTCAATAAAAACTATTAAAGATTGGACAGGTTGTTTATAAAGTAAACCAAGACCTTGATTTAATGTTTCTAATTTAGAAAGCCAATCTTTAGTGTTATGTGCTTTAAATCGTTGTGCTAGATTATAGACAAATTGACGCATATATTTAGTCTGTAATATATAAGTTCCCACTAAGGCCGCTATAACAGCAAGCACGGCAAAAATCAAAAGCATATCACGAGAGATATATGGAATTTCAATAGCATCTCGTAAGAATACTAATGGCAGCATAATGACCAAAAACATAATGGAAAATACGGTACGTATTAATACAATCGGTGTACCTTTAGATATAGGTACGCCATAACTTCTCAACACCAGTACTTGCGCGACAGCACCCCCGCTAGCTCCAGGTGTCAACATAGCCATAAAATAATTACTAAAAATAACTCGTAGCACTGCTCGTATCGATAACTTGTAACCACCAATTTTTACGAGCCTTTGAAGTCGTAATCCATCAAAATACATACCTGCTACTAAAGCAACTACAGCTAATAATAAGGAAATACTATTAAAAGATGATATGGCTTTCAATGCATCTAAATCAATAGTATAGTAAATGATACCAATTGATACAGCCAACAACAAGAGAAACATAAAGATGCCTCTCTTCATCATTTTACTCATACCAAGTCTCCATAATT
The DNA here is from genome assembly GCF_032550495.1 of Veillonella parvula. GTDB lineage: Bacteria > Bacillota > Negativicutes > Veillonellales > Veillonellaceae > Veillonella > Veillonella parvula_G. The sequence continues at coordinate 532,832 of NZ_JAWFZJ010000001.1, forward strand.
AATGAGCTCTATATCATGTTGACTTATATATAATCGCGTATGACTGGAACAGAGTGCTTGCAACTCATCTTCCCAATGATAACCCCAATTATAAAGCTTACTAAGAATACTACTATTACTACCTGGGTGAACCATCAATTCATGGGTACCAGAATGTTTATTTACCGCTTTTAGGATACCCATTAGAGATTTCTGATTTATATGGCCTCCATTTACCATGCCCCAAAAATATTGGGTTGTAGTCATACAATTATTTCGTATGATTGGTCGCGCATTAGCCGCAACCGTTGATAAACCAACTTTACCAAGAAATCGAATTGGGGAATACATATAATTCATAAAACCAGTAGACTCATCGGGTATACGTATAGCATGTATACCAAAGGATTTTGCCTGTTCAATCACAATTGGCAATACCGTTGGTAGAACATGCATATGTTGATGTCCATCAATATGAGTTACCCTTAAGCCGGTATCCATTATTTGAGCTATTTGTCCATGAATCTCTTTACGTAATTCACTATAATTGATTTTGCCAGAGTAAATACGTTTAATAAATTCTACATAGTTCTCTGGAAATACACCTTCTGGTGTGAGAAGTGATGAAACTTCTGATGGATCACATACTGGTTTCACCCCACCTACCAAGGTAATATGAATACCAATGCCCAACTTAGGGTTTTGTTTTGCCATACTTACGGCTTCTGTAAAAGCTTCTCCTCCTGCCATTAAAGAGGTACTGGTAATAATACCTCTACGATGACCATCAATAATACCAGCATTAACTGCACTATGAAGGCCAAAATCGTCTGCATTTACAATTAATTTGGACATAGTTATCTTCCTTTTCATGAAAAAAAGGGAGAACTTTGTTCTCCCACAAAGGATATATGTTATTGTACCAAATACACAACTAAAAAATCAATACAAAAGCCCTCTACTTGTATACTAGTAGAGGACTTTTTATAAGGTCATAAATTTTTATCATATATACTAAGGCATCAATTGTTCTTGTACTTTATACATACATAATGCAGCAGCTACGCTTACATTTAAGGATTCCATATCACCATACATAGGAATCATAATACGATTTGTACATAGATTCATAACCTCTGGTGTTACGCCATTCCCTTCGTTTCCTAATACTAGCATAGTTCGCTTAGCATAACGTACAGTATGATAAGGATTGGAATGTTCTAAAGCAGTTACATAGGTAGTCATATTAGACTCAGTTACCATATCATGTAACAGAGATAAGGTAATATCCTCATATAAAGGTATTTTATGTAAGGCGCTCATAGTACTGCGCACTGTCTTGTCATTAAAAGGGTCCACAGTTCCTTTCATCAAAAATATACCTTTTACACCTGCTGCAACTGCTGTACGAATTATGGTACCTAGATTGCCAGGATCTTGAACTCCATCTAATGTAATATATAAGCCATCATCAATGTGAATGCTTTCCATATCGTATTTTGGTTTTGATACAATAGCAACTACACCTTGTCCATTTACGGTATTATCCACCTTATCAAATATTGGATCTTGTGCAATAAATTTAGGTACAAATTGAACAGTATCTAAGTCTAATAAATCTAATACATGTTTATCTTGCGCTTTAGATTCACGTATAACAATTGTTTTTACTGCCCCCATAGCTGCAATATCTCGAATAGATCGAATACCTTCAACAATGTACTCTCCATATTTTTGGCGATTTTTACGCTGCCCTAATGAGATAATTCGCTTAATGGTCTTATTATCTTTAGATTGGATACATTCCATACTAACTCCCACTGTGTTGATTATTCCAGAGATTATAAAAGGTCCCTTTTAAGTTGATAAGTTCATCAAAAGATCCTATTTCTATTATTTTACCATATTCCATATACACTATTTTATTGGCATCTTTTACTGTTGAAAGGCGATGAGCAATACTTACAATTGTTTTACTACCTCGAATATTTTCAATACTTGCTTGAATTTGCTTCTCCGTATGACTATCAATGTTAGCCGTTGCTTCATCTAACAATAGAATAGGTGTTTTTTTAATCAAGGTACGGCCAAAAGCCAACAATTGCTTTTGCCCATCAGATAGTAAGGAGCCTAAATAACCAACCGGTGTGTCATACCCTTCCGGAAGGTGTTCAATCATAGAATGCAAGTTAACTTGTTTTGCTGCATTGACCATATCCTCATTAGAAATTGATGTATCAAAAAGTGTTAAATTATCTCTAATGGAACCCTTAAATAGATAAGCTTGCTGAAAAACATATCCCATTAAATGACGAAGTACAGAACTATCATATTGGGCAATATTTATACCGTTAATATAGATAGCCCCTCTTGTTGGTTTGTAGATTCCCATCAACAATGACAAAAGTGTTGATTTACCACTACCAGAAGGCCCTACAATACCTATGAATTCTCCAGCTTTAATAGTGAATGTAAAGTCCTCTAGCGCATAAACGTCGTTATTTTCATAGGAAAACCATACATGCTCGAATTCAATCGTCTCTATATATTTAAATTCATCAGGAACTTCATTAGCCATCTGACGCTCTTCTTCCTCTAATAAGGGAACTAATCTTTCAGCACCAGCTAATGCGCTTTGTAGAGAGTTATATTTATCTGCAATTTCCTTTAATGGTTGGAAGAATCGGTCCATATATTGTATAAAGGCAAATACTGTACCAGCATCAGCTACGGAGTCTATTAAATTCGTAGTTGTAAAAATAACAATTAACGCAACAAAGAATAGACCATCTACGAGCGGTCTAAAAATAGAAAATGTGGTAACCTCAAAAAGACCTGCTTCTAAGAAACCTTTATTAACAGTATTATAACGTTCCTCAATTGCTCTTTCGCCACCATAGGATTTTACGATTACAATATAATTTAACAGTTCCTTGATGCTTGCATTAGAAGCAGCTACAGAACGTCTTACCTGACGGAATGCTTTGCGAGAAAACTTTTGAAACACCCAAATAATTCCACCCATTATAGGTAGTAAAATTGTCATGATTATTGCTAAAGGTACATTAATGGCATACATAAATCCTAATATACCAATAATCATTAAACCGCTACTTGCCAAATTCAGAATTACATCTGTATATAATGTACGTAATGACTCTACATCATTAGTAATGCGAGTTACCCAATTCCCAATTGGCAACTTATAGAACTCATCATGTGGTTTATTAAGAATCTTTTGGAATATAATACTACGAATATTATAGATAATTTTTTGACCAAAACTTTTTAAAAAGTAATTCTCTACAAAGATAAACAATACACTACCAATTATAGTAAAGCCATACATTAAAGCATAGTATTCAATAACAGCGATATCATTAGTGGCAAATCCAAGATCGATAACTTGCTTAGTTAAATATGGGCGTAAAAGTAATAGTACTAAATTTCCTGCGAGCGCAACCGTTGCTAAAAATAGAATACCTAAATAAGGCTTAATGTAGCCAGTTATATAGGAGAATAGAGCCCAGTCATTTCTTAGATCACGCTTCTTCATGATGGCCCCCTCCATTCTGCGCTTCATATAAGGTACGGTATAAACCATTGTTACCTAATAATTCTTCATGAGTACCTTCTTCTACGATACGCCCCTCATCAAATACTAGTATTTTATCTGCTTTCTCTACAACCTCTAATCGTTGTGAAATACATAGAATCGTCTGATCTTTTACATTATGTAATGAATTTAATATGGTTGTAACTGTTACTGCATCTAAAGCGGAAAAACAATCATCTAGTAATACATATGGCGCATTTTTATAAAAGCCGCGAGCCATATTGATTCGCTGCTTCTGTCCACCTGATAAATCATGACCTTCTTCAGCAAGCTCATGTAAATCATCGTTTAACAAATCGCCTAAATCTCTATATAAGTCTGCCTTTTGTGCTGCCAACTCTACAGTTTCATGCATGGATAAATCTTTACCAAATTTAATATTATCAGCAATGGTCGTACTTAATAGGTAAGATTGTGTCGGCACATAAGCAATTGAGTTTCTAAGCTTTGATAAAGAAACAGTAGCTAAATCTTGACTGCCAAAATAAATAGATTTTTCCGGACACTCTTGTAATCCAATAAGCAATTTAAACAATGTACTTTTGCCAGAACCGGGTTTACCAACTAAACCAATAAAAGAACCTTTTGGTATTGTCGTTGTCAACTGAGATAATGCATGCCCTTTAGAGTTTTCATAAGTAAAATCTAAGTATCGAATATGAATATCCTCAAGCGGCAGTACTTCATCGGTATCATCTATTGTTTCTGTAGGCAAATGTAAGAAATCCATAATACGATCTAAAGAAGCAAGACCTTTTTGTACAATAGAAATAAGGCCACCAAACCCTATTAAAGGTCCCACAATTAACATTATGAATGAATTAATAGTAACAAATTCGCCTATAGTCATTTTGCCTTCTACAGCTAAATGTCCACAAATAAAAATACTAATACTGATACAAATAAAGGGTGCAATTCTTGTCAACGGTGTTAATATTGCATCTAGTAGTGCAACATCCATATTCTTCTTATAATTAAGTTTATTTATTTTTTCAAAAGAATTAGAGATAATGCTTTCACGATTAAAAGCGCGAATAACATCCATCCCTTGAAATAACTCTTGTCCAAACTCTGTTAAATCGCTATAAGTAGCTTGTGCACTACGTTGTTTAATACGTAGCTTTCTGCCTAGTACAAATATAGCCACAATAATTAAGAATACAGGTGTCATAATTTTAAAAGCTAATACAGTATTAATCTTTTGAATTAAAATTATGGAGCCCACAATGGAATAGAAAATAATATCCACTATAATCATTACACCTAGACCAAGGGCAACACGTAGCGATGTTACATCGTTAGTCATGAGCGCCATAACCTTACCAGGTCCATTAGCCTCATAGTACGTTGTTTTTACTTGTAATGCTTTACTACACAAAATCTCACGAAAAAGATACTCCATGCGACGAATAGAGCCTAATAGGGTTCTGCGTGAGATAACTTTTAAAATAGTGATAATAATAAATAATAAAATGAAATAAAAAATATAAGTGACTAACCCTTCCTTATTATTGCTCAACGTATCTATAGCATTACCAATAAATTGAGGAACAAATAAAAAAGCCACGTCAATTGCCATCAACATAGTTAAGCCAATGGCATAGATCCAGCCTTCACGCCGGAAAAACTGCATAAATAAATCTATTGGTTTCATAGGTCCTCTCTAACATATCCTATTAAGTCTAATCAAAATCATTGCCTATATAATTACTAGTATCATTATATTGTAAATGAATTTAAATCAATACTGTAAAAGCTAAATCAACAAATTTTATTACGTTAACTTTTCTCTTTATAGTATACACATTTTTTATGATACATTAATACACCTATACGTATAACAGTTAGATTAAATATTTTATTACAGTAGTAGTTCTATTTCATCAATATTAATATTAGTTAAATGGCCTCTTTAAATTTTTACAGTAATCAATCGTAACGATCTTTTTAATTAATACTATATCGAATTTTTTAGTTTACTTATGGTAATGTAAATGTTATACTATGCATATAAAGAAATTATATTTTACATAATTAGAATTAAAACTCTTAGGAGGAATACAACATGGAAAAACGTACTGGCGTAGTAACATTTGCAGGTGGCCCTATCACATTAGTTGGCCCAGAAATTAAAGTAGGTCAACAAGCTCCAGACTTCACTGTATTGAGCAATGACTTGCAAGCTAAAACTTTAAAAGACTTCGAAGGTAAAGTAAAAGTTATCTCCGTTGTTCCTTCCCTTGATACAGGTGTTTGTGATGCTCAAACTCGTTGGTTCAACCAAGATGCAACAGCACTTTCCGAAGATGTAGTCGTATTGACAATTTCTATGGACTTACCATTCGCTCAAAAACGTTGGTGTGGTGCTGCAGGCGTAGATAAAGTTGTTACTTTGTCTGACCACAAAGATGCTTCCTTCGGTGAAAACTATGGTTTCTTGATTGAAGAGCTTCGTCTTTTAACTCGTGGCGTTGTAGTAATCAACAAAGATAACAAAGTAACTTATGTTGAATATGTACCTGAAGTAACTCAAGCAGTTAACTTCGATGCTGCATTAGAAGCTATTAAAGCTGATATCTAATTCGTAGATATTCATTTGATTATAGTACAATGTAATCGAAAAAGACCGTACGGTGTACGGTCTTTTTTATGTAGTATAATATTTAGATTTTTATTGTAGGTGAATTATATATGTGGATTCGTATTTCTAAACTATTATTAACGATAAAAAATATAGCCCTTGTAGGCGTTGGTATTGCACTTTGTATTGCACTTATTAATACATTGATTAGTCTTGTCTATGTTACGTGGGCGAATATTCAAGGTTATAGTACATACTCTTTATTGATTGAAGAACTAATTACCTTCTTTCTATACTTTGAGTTTATTGCACTCATCGTTAAATACTTTAAAAATAACTTCCACTTTCCACTTAACTTCTTTTTATACATTGGCATAACTGCAATTGTAAGACTTCTAATTATCAATCATGAATCATCATTTGATAATTTAATTTGGTCTGTTGCAATTTTTGTACTTGTATGTAGCTTAGTATTAGTAGAAAAATTTATTGGACATAACGAATAAAATTTAAATCGTTTTGTTTGAATATATCTAATTTATTTAGATATATTTAAATGAAAAATGGCCTCTACCGTAGTAGAGGCCATTTTTATTAATAAATTGATTTTATTAGAAGATATTTTTAGCGTAGTTAGCGTATTTAGCTTCTAATTCTTCCATTTTATCATTCATTTCGATTTGTAATTGGGATGCTAAATCATATTCACCATCATTAAGTGCATCAATTAAACGAGTGAATAAGGATTTACGATCATCACTATCTTTAGCAAGGTAGAAACGTAAGTCATTAACTTCTGCAAAGCGTTTATCATCTACACTATTTCGGCTGTCAGTATGAATTGCAACCATGCTACGAACTGTATCCAAATTGTTTGGGATTAAGCGGTTAGCCAATACTAGTTTCCAGCGTTTAAGAATGGAGGCAATAAAGGAGTCCATTAAATCTTTAGCAAATGCATTGCCTTGAGCCAATGTTTCTACTAATTCAGGATTATTTTGGTAACCCTTTATGTTTTCCCATACAGTAGCTGGAGCAACACCAAACATTTGATTACGTTCTTCTTGTGTGAAATCATCAAACACATCTTTTTCAGTACGGTATGCACGATTTGTAGCAAGATAATCAGATGTTTCACCTACTTCTTTGGAAAGCTCTGCTTCCAATTGAGCTTGTGTTTTACCAGATGTAATGGCATATTTCATACCATCAAATGCAGAAATAAAGATCAACGCTAAAGCAGTATATGTATTGGTGTAAGGATTTGGAGAACGCAATTCATAACGTGTCGCCATAGGATTATCGATATCTCGAATTAAACCGCAAAGGATTGTACGGTTACGGCTAGGTTCAGATGGATCAGTACCTAAAGATGTAACAATACATACTGGCGCTTCAAACCCAGGTTTTAAACGGTTTAAAGAATCTGTTGTAGAGCTGATGAATGGATTAATGGCTTCATAGTGTTTTAAAAGTCCCATAATTGCACCAATGCCTAAAGAGCTAGCAGATTCTTTACGCATATCTTCTGGGCTAAATAAGTTAACAACTTTACCAGATTTTAATTTAGCCATAACACCAAAATGAGTATGTTCACCAGAACCAGCTACACCAATTATTGGTTTTGCATTAAATGTTACATCAAGACCATTTTCACGGAATACTTCACGAACAATGATACGAGCTTGTAATTCATTATCTGCTGTTTGTAATGGATTATTTGAGAATTTCCAGTCGATTTCTAATTGTTCTAATACAACGGCTTCATGACCATCTTCATCAAGTTTAGCTTTAACGCCACCTACTTCTTTATGCCCCATTTCAGCAACCATACCATATCTATCAAGACGTTCAACAGCTTGTTCTAATGCAGTGCGAACTGTACCATGAGTACGTTGCCAGTATTGTTCTTGTAATTTTTGGGATACGGATAATTCTTTTTTGGTAACTGTTCTAGATGGAGTTTTTACCCAGAATTCTAGTTCTGTTGCAGATGTGAAAATGATATCTACAACTTCATCAGCTTTCACATGCGGCATACCAGGTAAACCATGTTCTTTAATCAAAGCCAATAATTCAGCACGTACATAGTCGCAGCTGCGTTTTAAAATAGAACGAGAATCTACATAGCGATAGTTATGCATCAAGAATGCAGGAATACGAAGTGTACCAGTTGGTAATCCTGTAACAGGATCAATATTTTCGTAGTTGTAATCAACAAACCAGTTTACACTTGGATCGCCCCACATATCTACACGAGCATTATTTAATGTAGCAATATTTGTAAGTACTACAGAGGAACCATCTGTTTGAACAGCACGACCTTCAAAGAAAGATTCGTAGTCATCGAAGAATGCTGACATAGGAATCTTTTCATCAGTATCATTACCTGCTAAGTCAATACCTACAAGAGATACGAACTTGATTTCAGGATGTTGTTCTAATAATGCAAGAACGCCTTCTTTCCCATATTGACCCGCCGGAATGTAATATAATAATTCGTTAGTTGTCGACATATTTGTTCCTCCTAAAAGAAAAAGACTCCAACAAATAAATATATAAATCTATATATCTAAAGTGGAGTCTTCGTTGACCAATTATTTTATTGAGTTCATATTATCATATGTTGAAAATATATGTCAATAACTTTCTATAGAATTTCATTATTCTTTTAAAGTTACATCTAACACATCCAATACTATCAACTTTAATCAATAACTGTATATAGAATGGTCGTTGATATCACTATATATTATCCAAGTAATTCTTTAACAATATTATTGACAACCTTACCATCTGCACGCCCTTTTGTTTTTGGCATTACATGTTTCATAACATTGCCCATATTTACGTTATCACCACATGCAGCAATGGCTTCTTGTACAATTGTACGAATTTCATCTTCTTTCAATTGCTCTGGTAAGTATTTTTGCAATACAGCCATTTCTTCTTTTACATGACTAATTAAGTCCTCACGTCCCGCTTTTTCAAATTCTGTTAAGGAATCTTGACGAGTTTTCATTTCTTTAGCTAAAATGCCAAGAATGCCAGCATCATCTAGCTCAATTTTGTCATTGATTTCTGTATTTTTTATGGCACTATTGACCATACGAATTACAGATAACGCTGTTTTACCTTCTTCACGAGCTTTCATAGCTGCTTTCATATCTTCCTTTAATTGATCTTTTAAACTCATATTTCCTCCTTATGTATATAATAAAGAAACCCTAATTCTGGATTTCATAAAGCCATGAAAAGGCAGAATTAGGGTAATCATCTTATGCTCTGAATTTGCGTTTTCTTGCTGCTTCAGATTTTTTCTTTCTTTTTACGCTTGGTTTTTCATAGTGTTCGCGTTTTCTTACTTCAGACAAAACACCCGCTTTTTGGCAGGAGCGTTTAAATCGACGAAGAGCACTTTCAAGCGTTTCGTTTTTACCGACTTTGATTTCAGACATCTATATCCCTCCCTCCAAAAATAATCTCGGGAAGTGCTGATAATTTACATACGCACATATAATATTATATGTATAGGTATAGATGTTGTCAATATTTTCAAGTATATTTTATAGGTTTTTTAATGAGTATTATAAAAAGAATACATAATACTCAAAATTAGGCTTCTGGCCAGCCCATTTCTTCTCCACCTAAAAGGTGTGCATGCATATGGAATACCGTTTGACCGGCTTTTCCGCCAGTATTAAAGATCAAGCGATAACCATCTTTAGAAATACCAAGCTCTTTTGCTACATCGCGAACAAATGGTAATAATCCTTCAACATAATCTGCATTCTTTTCAGTAAGATGTGCGATATTAGACACATGATTTTTAGGTACGATTAGAACATGCACCTTTTTCACCGGTTGAATATCATGAAAGGCATAAAATTTATCGTTTTCTAACACTTTTTTAGAAGGTATTTCACCACTAATAATTTTACAAAAAATACAATCGCTCATAATATAACTCCTTACTCAATAATTAAATAATTATCTTCTAAACCTACAACAGTTCCACCAACGAGATCACCAATTTTACGTGTCCCATCTGACTTAACTTTACCATTTATATATTCATTTGTTAAGCCCATGTAGTATCCATTCTCTTCCTTTTCGATGAGAATCTCACCAGGCTTACCAATGCGTGATTTTGCGTATCGTTCATAACCAGATTGGCTAAGACCATTTAAAAGTGCTACACGAGTTTTCTTAACAGCTTCTGGTACTTGATCCGCCATAGTGGCTGCAGGTGTACCCTCACGAATGGAGTATGGGAAAGCATGAATGTGCGAAAATCCAATTTCACGTACTGTATTCAATGTTTCTTCGAAGTCTTCATCAGTTTCTTGAGGGAAACCAGCAATAATATCAGTTGTAATTGATAAATCTTTAATACGAGAACGTAAACTTGTAATTAAATCTTTATATTCTTGTAATGTATAATGGCGTTTCATCAACTTTAATACATGGTCAGAACCTGCTTGTAACGGTAAATGTAAATGTGGACAAACACGTTTATTCGTAGCCATTAATTCTACTAACTCATCAGAAACCTCTACGGATTCAATGGATCCGAAACGAATGCGGTATAAATTAGGAATCTCTAATAAAGCTTTTACCACATCAGCTAATGTTGGACGACCTGGTAATTCGACACCGTAATTACCCAAATGTATACCAGTTAATACGATTTCATGGAATCCATGATCTACTAAACGTTTTGCCTCTTGTACAATATCATCAACTTTACGAGATTTTAACTTTCCTCGAGTATAAGGAATGATACAAAAGGCGCAATAGTTATTACAACCTTCTTGAATTTTCATGAACGCACGAGCTTTGTCAGATTCATTACCATATAACGGCATTTCCTCGAAGTTAGATTCCTTCATGATATCCCGAACAGCATTAATTTGTCGTTCTGTAGATTCTAATTGCTCTACTAATTCAACAATTTTAGAGCGATTATTGGTACCAATAACGAGATTAACACCATCTATAGCGGCAATCGCATCTGGATCAAGCTGAGCATAACAACCAGTTACAATAACATAGGCATCTTCATTTTGACGCTTTGCCTTGCGGATTAATTGACGGGATTTCTTTTCCCCCATATTCGTTACAGAACAGGTATTAATTACATATATATCAGCTTTTTCATCGAAGTCTACCGCTTCGTAATTATTTTGTAAAAATAAACCTTTCATGGCATCTGTATCATATTGGTTTACGCGACACCCTAAGGTTGTAAAAGCAACGGTTTTCATTGCACCTCTCTATTCTTATTTAATTTATAATTCTAATTCATATCGAATCATCGCTAACGATCCAATAGCAGCAGTTTCAGCCCGTAAAATTGTATTTCCCAGCGATACTGATTTTCCACCATATTTTATAATAGCATTGATTTCCTTCTCTTGATAGCCCCCTTCAGGACCTATACAAATTAAAACATCAGTTACAGACTTATCGGAATGTAAAGTTTTAAGTACATCTTTGATAGTCTGCCCTGCTTCATTTTCATAGGCTACCAATTTCAACGCCTCAGATTCAATGTCTAATGCTTGTAAAAGCGTCTCTCCTACTACGAGTGTAGGCAAGTGATTTCGTCCACATTGTTGAGCTGCTTCTAGCATTATTTTTTCCCAACGATTTACTTTTGATTGAAGCTTTTTTTCATCATATTTAGCTACGCAGTTAGCTGTGGGCACAAGATAAATTGTATCCACATTTAACTCCGTCGCCTTTTGTAACACCCATTCTAGCTTTTCACCTTTTAATAATGATTGAACTAGAATAGTACGATACGATGCTAGATTTGCATCTACATATTCAATCAGTTTTGCTTGAGCTTTACCGTCTACTTCTTCTGTAATTTGATATGTACCACAACGATTGTCACTACCTGTTACAGTTATAGGCTTCTCAATATTATGGCGAAATACATGTAGTACATGATGGGTCACATCTTTCGGCAATTCTATTATTTCATCTAATGGTGTAGGAATAAAAATCTTTTTCATCGTTTTTCTAGCGCAAATGTATGCCAAGGTCCTGCAACGCGCTCCTCAATAATATGCCAATGAGCCTCAATATATGGCATGATTTCATCATAACGATCATCAATAATGCCACTAATAATCAAAATGCCCTTATCATCCAGTTTCTTACCAATTTGAGGTAATAGTATTTTAAGGGGATCTACTGTTAAATTAGCTAAAATTAATTGGGCAGTACTATTGAAATCACTATCCAAATTACCACAAATGATTTCAGCAGATACATGATTATTCTCACAGTTAATTCGAGCTTGATTTGCAGCATACTCTTCTATATCTATACCAACTAAATTTTTAATACCTAAATGGGCTGCTACTAATAAAAGAATACCTGTGCCAGTACCAATATCCAAACAAGTAGCTGTATCAAGATCCATAGATTCACTATAGGATTTTAATAACTCTGCACAAGTCCGTGTTGTCTCATGAGACCCGGTACCAAAGGAAATATCTGAATCGATTATAATAATAGTTTTATTATCTACATTATTGTATTCCTGCCATGCTGGTTTAATGACTAAGTTAGGTAAAATTTCTGTAGGTTCAATATACTGTTGCCAAGAGTTTAACCAAGTTGACTCATCAAGAATATGTGTATCTATCGATATAATTCCAATATTTGCTTCTGTAAGACGTTTTTTCAAATCAGACTTAATCATATCGTCATCTAGTGATGGATCACTGTACATAGACAATTTTATTAAATTAGGCTGATCTTCAACATCTTCTTCTATAATTCCATTGTCTGCATAATTGTCAAAAAGAGTAGTCACCTCATCGGTGGCTACTCTTTCACAGACAACGGATATTTCTATCCATTGCATATATGCTCCTTTATAGGGAATGTGATGGAACAAACCATTCCTTCACATGAGCTGTTCATTTCGTTAAACAGTCCTTGATTTTTTCAAAGAGACTTTTGCTCACTTGTAAGTTATTTACATCTTCATTACTTTCATTTGCAAAGCGTAACAATAGCTCACGTTGAGTGTCTGTCAACTTCTTAGGCGTTTGGACGGTTACCACAATGTGTTGATCACCCCTTTGGTTAGGGTTACGCAAATATGGAATACCTTTGCCCTTTACGCGGAATGCCGTTCCCGTTTGAGTACCTTCCGGAATCTTTAACTCTACTTTACCATCTAAAGTGTTAACTTGTATAGTCGCACCAAGAGCAGCTTGAGCAAAGCTAATATTTACACGGCTAATAACGTCATTACCATTTCGTTCAAATTCCTTGTGAGGACGAACAAAGATATATACATAGAGATCCCCTTTAGGACCGCCTAAAATACCAGGTTCCCCTTCATTAGCTACACGTAAACGAGATCCGCTATCTACACCAGCTGGAATCTTAATGGAAATCTTCCGTTTAGCCAACATTTCACCAGTACCACGGCATTTAGAGCAAGGTTTTTCAATGCTTTTACCCGTACCATGACAGCGGGAACAAGTGCGAACGGACTGCATACGTCCAAATGGAGTATTTTGAATAACCGCTTCTTGACCAGAACCATGACAGTTTGGACAAGTATCGACACGAGAGCCTGGTTCACCACCAGTACCATGACAGTGATCACATTCTTCATGACGATGCACTTCAATTTCCATAGATTTACCAAAGGCTGCATCTTCAAAGGAAATATCGATATCTTCACGCAAGTCATTACCTTTTTGAGGGCCTTGTTGTTGGCGTCCACCACCAAACATGCCACCAAAAATGTCGCCAAAGATATCACCAAAGCCTCCAGCTTGACCACCAAAACCGCCAAAGCCACCTTGGAAACCACCGGCACCAGCGCCGCCTCCTTGTTTGAAGGCGTCGTGGCCGAATTGGTCATATTGAGCTTTTTTAGTTTCATCAGACAATACTTCGTAAGCTTCGTTAGCTTCTTTAAACTTTGCTTCCGCTTCCTTTGGATTATCTTTATTTACATCTGGATGGTATTGGCGTGCCTTTTTACGGAAGGCTTTTTTGATTTCATCTTGAGAGGCATTTTTACTAACCCCTAGGATGTCATAATAATCTCGTGCCATTCGTTACCAACCCTTCTTATTTCTTGTCATCATCCACTACTGTGTAATCAGCATCAACTACATTGTCATCAGATTTTGTTTGTTGTTGACCTTGTTCAGCACCACCAGCTGCTTGTTGAGCTTGTTGAGCTGCTGCATACATTTGTTCTGCTAATTTATGTAATGGTTGTTCCAAAGCTTCACTATCTTTTTTGATGTCTTCGATATTGCCAGCTTCGATAGATTTTTTCAATTTATCTTTCGCTTCTTCTACTTCTTTCATCAAAGCAGCATCGCCTTTACCTTCAAGGTCTTTCAATGCTTTCTCAGCTTGATATACTAAGGAATCAGCATTGTTTTTAACATCTAATTCTTCTTTTCTAGCTTTATCTTCCGCTGCATGAGCTTCAGCTTCTTTAACCATGCGGTCAATTTCTTCTTCTTTCAAGCCGCTAGAAGAAGTAATGGTAATCTTTTGTTCCTTTTGAGTACCTAAATCTTTAGCTTTTACATGTACGATACCATTAGCATCGATGTCAAATGTTACTTCGATTTGAGGAACCCCACGAGGAGCAGCTGGGATACCATCCAAGTTGAAACGACCCAATGTTTTATTATCTGCTGCGAACTCACGTTCACCTTGCAATACATGAATATCTACAGATGGTTGATTATCTGCTGCAGTGGAGAATACTTGAGATTTAGATGTAGGAATTGTAGTATTACGATCAATAATACGTGTGAATACACCGCCCATTGTTTCGATACCAAGAGACAATGGAGTTACGTCAAGTAACAATACGTCTTTTACTTCACCTACTAATACGCCACCTTGAATAGCAGCACCGATAGCTACACATTCATCAGGGTTAACGTTTTTTGTTGGTTCCTTACCCAATACTTTTTTAATAGCTTCTTGTACAGCTGGGATACGACTAGAACCACCAACTAACAATACTTTATCGATATCGGATGCAGATAAACCAGCATCACTCATAGCTTTACGAGTAGGTTCTATAGTAGCTTGTACCAAATCAGCAGTTAATTCTTCAAATTTAGCACGAGTCAATGTTACATCCAAATGTTTAGGACCAGTAGCATCAGCTGTGATAAATGGCAAGTTGATATTTGTGCTAGCTACGCCAGACAATTCAATTTTTGCTTTTTCAGCAGCTTCTTTTAAACGTTGATCAGCTAATTTATCATTGGATAAATCGATACCAGTTTCTTTTTTGAACTCTTCAATAAGGTAGTTCATAATGCGTTGGTCGAAGTCATCCCCACCAAGGTGGTTATTACCAGATGTTGCTAATACTTCAAATACACCGTCACCAAGTTCAAGGATAGATACGTCGAATGTACCACCACCAAGGTCAAATACAAGAACTTTACCATCTTCATCTTTATCTACACCATATGCAAGAGCAGCTGCTGTAGGTTCGTTGATGATACGAAGTACTTCAAGACCTGCAATGGCACCTGCGTCTTTTGTAGCTTGACGTTGAGCATCTGTAAAGTATGCAGGAACTGTAATAACAGCTTGTTTTACAGGTTCGCCCAAGTAAGCTTCTGCATCAGCTTTGATTTTTTGAAGAATCATTGCAGAAATTTCTTGAGGAGTATAAGATTTACCTTCTACAGTTACTTTGTAGTCTGTACCCATGTGACGTTTAATAGAAATGATTGTATTTTCTGGGTTAGATACAGCTTGACGTTTAGCCAATTGACCAACTAAACGTTCTCCATTTTTTGCAAACCCAACAACGGAAGGAGTTGTACGTGCACCTTCTTGATTTGTAATAACCGTAGGTTCGCCGCCTTCCATAACAGCAACACAAGAGTTTGTTGTCCCTAAATCAATACCAATTACCTTTGCCATAATATATACCTCCTAAAACTTTATAATCTATTCAACAACTTTTACCATTGCTGGACGTATACAACGACCATCAACAGTATAGCCAGTTTGCAAAACTTCACACACCGTATCGGATTCATATTCATCTGACGGTACACGCATAATCGCTTGATGGAAATTTGGATCAAATGGTTGACCCATAGCTTCAATAACAGCTAAACCATGTTTAGATAACATAGCCATCAAATTTTGATGAATCATAATGAATCCATCGAGGAATACTTTTGCTTCCCCTTCTGCAGGACTTTGAACGGCCCGTTCAAAGTTATCCAATACAGGAAGAAGGTCCGTTAATACATCCCCTTTTACATATCCAGCAAGTTGCTCTTTTTCCTGGTTAGTACGACGTTTGAAATTTTCAAAGTCCGCTTGTAACCGTTTATAGCGATTATCAAAGTCGGCTTTAAGTTCTTCTAACACTTGAGCAGCATCAGCCACAGCTTCTTCAGTTTTTTCAACAGTTGGTTCCTCTACATTCGTAGTATCCTCTGTTTCCTCCACTGTTTCTTGTTTAATGTCTTGTTCTTCAGCCATTATTTGCCCTTTCTGTTTTGTTCTTTTACCATAGTTTCCATTATATGTTTCATATGGGACAACATGCCGATGATACGTCCGTATTCCATCCGCGTTGGACCAAGAATAGCAAGAGTTCCGATAGGCTGATCTTGATTCGTAAAATCAGCTTGTACCACACTCATTGAATGTAGCGCTTCAGTTTCATTCTCAATACCAATCTTGACCTTAACAGGTGTTGGAGAATCATCTTTTAATAACTGTCCTAATTGATTTTGTTCTTCCACTAAGGAAAGCAAGGGTTGTACCTTCTCAACAGACTTAAACTCTGGTTGATTTAACAACTCTGTGGTACCTACCGAATAGAACAACTTACGTTTATTAATAGCTCGTAATAATGTCTCCGAAAGGATTAATAAAATTCCCTGCGGTCCTTCCATATGGACCAATATAGATCCTAAAGCCTCAGCCGTTACATGACCAATACTTACATTCTGTAGTGCATTGCTAAATTGTATGGCTAGACTTTGTAAAAGCTCTGGTGAAACACTTTCACCAAAGTACATCAACTCATTATCGAGTGCTCCTGTTTCAGTAATAACTACCATAATGGCTTGATGACTATCTAGCGGTAATACATGAATGTATTTGATTAATGCTCTATCATGGGCTGGTGCTAAGAATAAACTCATGCTATGACTTACCTGTGAAAGTAGTTTAGCCATATTTAGAAAGAGTTCACTCGTTGATCCATTGGAACGCTTCCATAACATTTCAATTTTTTCAGCATCCTGTAATGGAACAGGTTGTCGACTCAGCATAGAATCAACATATAAGCGATAGCCCTTAGCTGAAGGAATACGTCCAGCCGATGTATGAGGTTGCTCTAAATAGCCTAATTCCTCTAAATCGGACATTTCGTTCCGCACCGTAGCAGGACTGATGCCAAGATCATAATTTTTAGCAATCGTTCGAGATCCTACAGGTTCTGCGGACTTAACATAGTCTTCAATTATGACTCGCAAGATGCGCTGTTTTCTTTCATCCATAATGACACCTCTTGTTAGCACTCATTAACTTTGAGTGCTAATCGCATGTATAATATTACCATATTAAAAAAAATTGTCAAGCTAAAAAATGCCAAAAAAGTCAAATAATATCAATTTAGTCAAAAAGACAAATCAATATTTTTGATTAATTAGTCAAAAAATCAAAGTGCAACAATAAGAAAACACTTATACTATCTACATTTATGACATATCCCAAAATTTAAAGATTAGAATATGTAGTTCTAATAAAATTTCTATTATTAAAACCTGAAATAGTATAAGTGTTTATATATAATAATTTAGTTGTCAATAAACTCTTAGTTAAAATACTTTTTTGGCCCAAGAATTTACGGACTATAAACTATAAATCAATTAGAACTAAAATGTACTAATTGATTTATAGTTCTACCCCTTCTAATGGATTGCCAAGACGCTCTAACAGTTTCCCCATACGTTCACGAGGTTCACCATATTTAGCATACCAATCAATCAAAATATCTACAGCTTTTTTAGATTGCTCAATAGTTAGTTTTCTTGCTAAAATTTTTCCTGCTTCAGGTCTCATGCCTGTATTACCACCAACAGCCAACATAAAACCTTGAGATGTACCGATAAAGGCAATATCCTTTACCATTGCATCTGGGCAGTTACGTCCACATCCACTGATGCCGATTTTGCACTTGTGAGAGGTTTTTCGGCCGTAATGTTTTCTCTCTACATAATCAGCCAATTCTTTAGTTTCCATTTGTCCATTTTTACAATGGCCTTTACCTACACAAGCAATTAAGGAATTAACACCTCTATGAATAACAGTGGTCACGCCATCAGGCAATTCAGAAATAAACTGCTCCTTATCATCTTTTTCAATACCTGTAATTTGTATACCTGTTACAACATGACGGAAGGATCCACCATATTTTTCAGCAAGTTCTATGCATGCTTTCATTTGATCTAAAGTAAATTCATTATGTAAACCGTGTAATATTACAGATGTCTTCATCGCTCCTCCTCAAATCTAGCATGCTTATTCACCATCATCCTATTTATACTAACATATTAGATTTTGAGAAACTGTGAGAAATTACTCACGAATAAATTGACTAAATACATAGTTCCCATGCTTGGCACCTTCAGCGGTTAAATGATAACTTCCATTTTGATACTCTAATAGACCTTTACTAACTAAATCATCTAAAGCAGTACCAAATAAATCATGGACAGATACGCCAAATTTATCTTCGAATTTTTGCTCATCAAGGCCCCATTTAGTGCGAAGGGCTAAAAAGGAAAAATCCTCTTGAGCTCGCTCTAAAGTAATCGTCTCCGTATCAATAGTAGGCATAATATATCTGTCAACAGATTGTATATAGGGCATTACATTACGATTATTACTACGGCGTACTCCGTCATAGAAGGAATGAGCACCAGCACCAAAGCCTAAATAATCTATATAGTGCCAATATTTTAAATTATGACGACTATAGGAATTAGCCTTGGCGAAATTTGAAATCTCATATCGTTCAAAACCCAATTCTTTTAAACCAGCCATCATTGTATCATACATTGATTCATCTATACTTTCACTAGGAATGAAAATAAGATTTTTCTGAACTAAATGATATAAATAGGTCCCCACTTCTACTTGTAATCCATAAGTAGAAATATGATTAATAGGCAACTCTTCTACGACTGCTAAATTACGTTTAATATCGTCTAAGGATTGTCTTGGTAATCCATAAATCAAATCAATATTAATATCAGCAAAGCCCGCCTCTTTAGCATCATAAACGGCTTGTTTTGCCTGTTCCCCGTTGTGACTGCGATGAAGCATGGTAAGTGCCTTATCGTCAAATGTTTGAACACCAAAGCTAATACGATTAAAACCAAATTTAACTAATTTCGTTAAATAATGTAAATTTACTTCCCCAGGATTCGATTCAATAGTCATATGACAATCGTCAGTAATTGTAAAAGTGTTTTTGATTTTATCAAGAATCATCTGTAGATGTTGAATCGATAATTCTGTAGGCGTACCTCCACCAAAATAAATTGTATCAATAGCTTTAGATGTTGACTCTGGATGTTCAGAGACCCATAAATCGATTTCTTGAACTAAAGCATATACATAGGTTTCGTAATAATCTTGTAAATTTTGGTAAGCAGGAAAATCACAATACATACATTTCTGTTTACAAAAAGGGATATGGACATATAGCCCCATATCCCTCAGTGTAGACAGATTCAGAATATCAGAATCTGTTTTCATTTTATTAGTCCTCAACCTTGAGAATAGCCATGAATGCTTCTTGTGGAATCTCTACGGAACCGACAGACTTCATACGTTTCTTACCGGCTTTTTGTTTTTCAAGTAATTTACGCTTACGAGAGATATCGCCACCGTAACATTTTGCCAAAACATCCTTACGCCAAGCTTTTACAGTTTCACGAGCCACAATTTTTGTACCTACCGCCGCTTGAATAGGAATTTCAAACATTTGACGAGGAATCAATTCTTTCAATTTCTCAGCTAATGCACGACCACGTGCAGTTGCACGGTCTTTGTGTACAATAATGGACAATGCATCCACAGGATCTCCATTTAAGAGAATATCCATCTTAACCATTGGAGATTGTTTATATCCAATCAATTCGTAGTCAAGGGATGCATAACCTTTTGTAGCGGATTTTAATTTATCAAAGTAATCATAAATGATTTCACTCAATGGCAAGTGATAAACGACAGATACTCGTGTTTCATCCAAATATTCCATAGATTGATATTCACCGCGTTTATCTTGGGACAACTCCATAATAGTACCAACAAAATCTTTAGGTACAATTGTTGTAGCCTTTACATAAGGCTCTTCAATGTAATCAATTTCCGTTGGAGGTGGTAATTTAGCAGGATTATCGACTTCGAGCATTTCCCCATTTGTTTTGTACACTTTGTAATTTACAGATGGAGCCGTCGTAATAAGTGTCAAATTATATTCACGTTCTAAACGTTCTTGAATTACGTCCATATGCAAAAGGCCGAGAAACCCACAACGGAAACCAAAGCCCAATGCCAATGATGTTTCTGCTTCATATTCTAAGGCAGCATCATTAAGCTGTAACTTTTCTAATGCATCTCGAAGGTTTTCATAGTCTTTAGACTCTGTTGGGTAAAGGCCACAGTACACCATAGATACAGCCTTACGATAACCAGGCAATGGCTCAGTTGCAGGATTATTAGCTAATGTTACAGTATCGCCTACATGGCAATCTTTTACATTTTTGATGCTAGCTGCAATACAACCTACTGAGCCACATTGTAATTCTTGCACAGGTACAAGATTGGGAGTAAAAATACCGAGTTCTGTAACATCAAAGTCCTTTTTATCATGCATCATGCGAATTGTATCTTTTGCTTTTATAGACCCTTCTTTTACGCGGACATAAGCAATAGCACCTTTATACGCGTCAAAACGGCTATCAAAAATCAAAGCTCTTGTTGGCTCATCAGATTTATCTGGTGGTGCAGGAACTTTATTTACAATAGCTTCTAAAATATCAGGAATACCGATACCTGATTTGGCAGAGCATAATACAGCATCAGATGCGTCTAAACCAATAATATCTTCAATTTCTTGTTTAACGCGATCAGGATCTGCTGACGGCAAATCAATCTTGTTAATAACAGGAATGATTTCAAGATCATGTTCTAAAGCGAGATATACATTTGCCAACGTTTGTGCTTCCACACCTTGTGCAGCATCGACTACGAGTAATGCCCCTTCACAGGCTGCAAGAGAACGAGATACTTCATAGCTGAAATCGACGTGGCCTGGAGTATCGATGAGATTCAAAATATATTCTTCACCGTCTTGCGCTTTATACAAAATACGAACAGATTGCGCTTTAATAGTAATGCCGCGTTCACGTTCAAGGTCCATGGAGTCCAAAACTTGAGCCTCCATTTCACGTTTTTGTAATGTACCAGTATATTCAATTAATCTATCAGCGATGGTTGATTTACCATGGTCGATATGAGCTATAATACAGAAGTTTCGAATCTTTTTCGTTGACATACTATGTAAACAAGTTCAAAGAACTTGCATTCTCCTTTCTAACATACGCGATCGATAACAGCACCTCCCAATAATTGAGTGCCATTATAAAAGGCTACAGACTGACCTGGGGTAATAGCCCGTTGTGGTTCTTCAAAAATAACCTCCATTGTATCGTCATCTAAAATACGTGCTGTGCAAGGAGAAGGGTTAGCTGCATAGCGAATTTTTCCTTCTGCCTTCAATTCCTTATGAATTGTATCATCTAAGAAGTTATAGAACTTACAAATCATACGATTTGTAAAGAGACGTTCATTAGGACCCACGATGACCTCATTACGATCCCCATTAAATCCAATAACATATAAAGGGTGTTTATAAGCAATACCAAGGCCTTTACGTTGACCAATCGTATAATTAAATAAGCCGTTGTGCTTACCTAATACCTCACCATCTTCGGTAACGATATTACCAGACTCTGGCTTACCCTTCATTTCTTCTACCACTAGCTTTTGATAATTCCCATGAGGCAAGAAACAAATATCTACGCTATCTGGTTTTTTAGCGACTGGCAAATCATATTCAGCAGCTAATTTACGTGTTTCAGTCTTACATTGACCACCTAATGGAAACATAAGATGACTCAAAATACGTTGGTTCATATTGTACATAACATAACTTTGGTCTTTTGTAGGATCAACACCTTTATGTAACTCATATAGACCTGTTTCTTCATTATAATTTACTTGTGCATAATGACCAGTTACCATATGTGTGGCACCTAATTCAAGAGCACGATTGAGCATCAAGTCAAACTTGATGTTCTTGTTACAAAATACACAAGGATTTGGCGTACGACCATAGGCATATTCTTTTACAAAGTAATCTACTACGTTTTCGTAGAATACATCACGAGCATCGATAACATGATGCTCGATACCAAGAAAATCACACATCTTCTTAGCATCAGTTACGGCAAGAGGCACCTCATCATAGGGCGTACCACTCACCCATAACCATAGGGTAATACCAAATACTTTATAGCCTTGTTTTAATAGCATTGCAGCAGTTAAAGAACTGTCTACGCCGCCACTCATAGCTACAGCGATAACTTTTTCCATACTTTCTCCTTTTAATGATCTCTTGATCATAAAACTAATCAGGGTGAAAGCCTGACGTGTAAAACACTAGTTCGGTGTAAAAGTCCGAGTAGTATTGCTATAAAATTATAGCAACTTATATTATAGCCTAGAAATAGGTATATTGAAAAGATTTGAAATAAAAAGAATCCCTTTCACAAAAGAAAGAGATTCTAAACATTATCTATGTTTTAATAGTTCTTCAGCAGCTCCTAATATACCAAGCATGGAATGTTCAAACACTAGGCCACCCTGCATGAAAATTGTATATGGTGGACGTATAGGACCATCGGCACTGAGTTCAATAGAGGAACCTTGTACAAAGGTACCACCAGCCATGATGATTTTATCTTCGTACCCAGGCATATCCCCAGGAATAGGATGTACGTGAGCATCTACAGGAGAATAGGCTTGCATACCTACACAGAAATGCTCCATTTCTTCCCCATTTTTCAGATTAATGGCTTGAATCAAATCATAGCGATCAGCATTTACCTTAGGGAATACATCATAACCTAGTAACTCACCTACAGCAGCCGTATATACAGCACCTTTAAGAGCTTGTAATACTACGTGAGGTGCCATAAATAAACCTTGGAAGAACAAGCGATAACCAGGAGCATATGAACCCATATGATCGCCAAGTCCAGGAGCTGTCAATTGATACGCTGCATCCTCTACAAGGTTTTCTCTACCAACAATATAACCACCAGTTGGTGCTAAACCGCCACCTGCATTTTTAATGAGAGAGCCAGCCATAATATCAGCACCAGCTTCTAATGGTTCTTGCAGCTCTGTAAATTCACCGTAACAATTATCTACGAAACAAATCGTTTTAGAGTTTTTAGCTTTTACAGCATCTACAATAACCTTAACATCTGCAATAGATAAAGGTTCACGTGTGCTATAGCCTCGAGACCGTTGAATCACTACTACCCGCGTATTATCGTTAACAGCGTTAGCAATAGCTTCAACATCATAGGTATTATCTTTCAATGGAACCTCAGTATAGGTAAAGCCTTTTTCTACTAAAGAACCACGTACTTCACGAGCGGCACCGATAACGGATTGCATTGTATCATAAGGAGCCCCTACGGCATAGATAAACTCTGTCCCTTTAGAGCCATTTCCCATCAAAGAAATTAATGTAGTAGCTAACGCATGTGTACCAGAAACAAAATGAGGACGAACGATAGCCTTTTCACCTTTAAATACATAGGCAAATACTTCATCTAATTTTTCACGCCCTACGTCGTTATATCCATAACCAGTAGTACCAGTGAAATGATAATCAGATACTTGGCATTCCTTAAAGGCTTCTAATACTTTTTTTGTATTGGCCAATGCAATAGGTTCAAATTTCTTAAATTCTGGTTCAGCCATTTCTAGGGCTTTACTGCGTATTTCTTCTAATGTCATGCTAATCCTTCTCTACGGATTAAATCCATAGCTTTATTAAATATAAAATCTTTAGATGTATTGCTATCAATATGTATCCATTCTATATATGGCATACGTTTATACCATGTAATTTGGCGCTTAGCAAAGTGACGTGTATTCTTCTTAATTAAGTCACGACACTCATCTAATGTTATATTGTCATTTATATAGTCTACAACCTCTTTATAGCCAATACCTTTAAAAGCTTGGCAATCTGGATTCACTCCAGATTTTATGAGTTGTTCCACCTCTTCAATCAAACCTGCATCAAACATCATATCAACGCGTAAATTGATGCGTTCATATAATTTATCACGATCTCTCATGAGACCGATAACAGAACCTTTATAGGATACACCATCTTTTGTCTGATTTCGCAACGAATCTACATCACCATGATGCAATATCTCAATAGCTCGATACAAACGATGTTTGTCGCTATATTGTATCTCTATATTATGCTCTTTACCTAATGTGAAAGCATAGTCTCGTAAGCCTTCAATACCTTTTGTACTATAGAGCTCATCGAGTTCTGCTCGCAAATATTCGTCAGGTTTAACATCATTAAAGTTGTAGTTCTCCAATAATGATTGGACATACAGTCCTGTACCACCAGACAGAATAGGAAGAATATTTCTATCTTTTAATCTTGCAATTATTTCTTTAGCTTGATCTTGAAAAATAGATACCGAATATGAATCATTTGGATCCAGTATATCGATGAGATGATGTTTCACCCGATTAAGTTCATCCACCGATGGTTTAGCGGTACCAATATTGAGTTGTTTATAAACCTGATAAGCATCACCAGAAATAACCTCAGCATGCAGATGTTCTGCTAAGTCCAAGGTAAGATCTGTTTTGCCTACCGCAGTAGGTCCAACGATGGTAATTAAGGGATTCACAATAACTCCTTCATATATACTCCATAACCTATACGGCTATATTTTCCCCCTACCCATTGGTGAGGTGGATATTTCTGAAAGACAGAACTAAATGGTCGTTCTTTAATAATAACACCATAAGAGGCAACACGCATAGCTTCCTCCATAATTTTATCATCAATACGACTTTCCACAGTATGTCCACGAAGTGGTTTAAATTGAGGACTATCCTCTACAGGGACCTCAAACATAGGATCAAAATAAATAATATCTATACTTTCATCTGGTAGATTAGGTACATAGTTTTCAAAGGTATCATAACTTACCTCAATACGACGTAATGCGTCCGTCACACTTTTCACATTATGCGAATAATGAGCTAAACCATAAGATGTGGCAAGCCATATAGATAGAGAACCTTCTAGACCTTTTATTTTAGCCTGAGGAAAAGCATAGCTCATGACGATACTGTCACTACCAAGACCAATTGTACAATCAAGAAACGAAAATTCTTCTTTATCAGTTATTTCATTAGTACTTAGTATTGTCTGAACAGCATTAATTAAATGATCTCCTTCTCCACGTTGCAAACGTAGTATACGTAATTGAGCCATGGATAAATGAAAGCTATGTTGCTGATTATCAGGAAAATGAATAGTTAAGCCATTACCAGAAAGAACAGCAATAAAATCACATGGATGAGCATTAAATAATGCTGGTATAGATAATTTTCCTCTTTTTATATAGGCCATATGCATAGAGGAAGCCAAAGCTTTGGCTTCCTCTTGAATGGCCTCATTAGATTTTTGAGCTGTAGTTAATATATTCATATTAAGACCGTAAGAATAATTTACCTAATTCATCAGGTGTAAATTTGATAATCGTAGGACGACCATGAGGACATACATATGGTTTTTCGGTACTAAATAAGTCCTCAATTAAGGTAGTCATTTGATACATATTTAAATTATGACCTGCCTTGATGGCCCCTCTACAAGATGCATAAGCTAACATTTCATGTCGTAATTGGGCCTTAGTAGGCTGTTGATGATCATGTAAGTAAGAGAATATATATTGCAGAATTTCAAATGCTTTTGACTCTACTAAATCTACTGGAGCCCCTACTAATTTTATCTTAGTAGGACCACCTAACTCTACATCAAAGCCAAGATCAAGTAATGTTTCTCGTTCTTCCTCTACTAAATTCATTTCATCATTTGTGGCCTCACTATACTGAGGAACCAAAATAGATTGCATAGGAATCGATTCAGAAGACTTACACAACTTATCATAACGCACACGCTCATGTGCAGCATGTTGATCTATGATATATAGATCATCACCTTTTTTAGCTAATATATAACAAGATGCAACTTGACCCATTGGTAAAAAGCCCGAGTTTTGAATTGTACGTTCTTCTATCTCTTCGTTACGAATATCGTGAGACAAGGATTTAAACTTCTCTACATCTTCCGAAGTATAACTAGTGTATGCAGTAGGAACAGCTTCAAAACTTTCATCTACAAAAGAGGATTGTTCATAAGTAGCCTTAGGTGCAGGTGGTGTATACCCCTTTGTTTTAAGATTTTCCACAAACTGCGAAGTTTCACCGCGCATGACTTCATAGCCTTTTGTACGGCGTCCACCAAAAACCTTATCATAATCTATAGCTGTTGCTATATGTTCAGCTGACTGCATCGAATCGTGTACAACAGTAGGTGCTTGATAAGAATCATAAGTAGTATTACCAGCTAAGAATGTACTATTAGAACTAAAATTCTTAATATCACTATTACTAGCAATATCATTACCATATTTATCGGATATGTTAGCAACTGTACCCGTCATATAAGATGATGACTCTCGTTCGTATCTCTCATGGAGTGGATTATTTAAAGCATTTAAGATACCGTGATATACGGCTTTAAATATAATCTTATCATCTGAGAATTTAACTTCACTCTTGCGAGGATGTACGTTTATATCAACCATTCTCGCAGGCACAGTAATATTTAGTACCACTAAAGGATGACCATTTTTCGGCAATAGTGCATGGTATGCATTATCGATAGCCTTCATTATGGTTTTATCAGAAATCACGCGATTATTGACGATAATGGTCTGCCATATCCTTGTACTTTTAAGAAGTGTGGGCTTACTCACTACGCCATCGATATAGATAGAATCACTTTCATAGGCAACAGTAAAAATATCTTCTTTGGTTTTATATCCATATAGCGCAGCTACAGTATCACTAATATCGCCATTTCCTGGTGTGATAATAGCTACCCGATCATCGATGATAAGCTTAAAAGAAATATGTGGATTACTTAGAGCTAATTTCCCTACAATATCTTGAATTTTAGAGGCTTCTGTACGCTCCGTTTTTAAGAATTTACGACGAGCCGGTGTATTATAAAATAAATCTTTAATTTCGATAGTTGTACCAGGTGCCGCACCATAAGGAATGCAATCGGTAAAGGTGCCGCCATCAACAGTAATACGAGTCCCCAAATAAGAGTCTGCTTTACGAGTAGTCAAAGAGAAATGAGATACAGAGGCAATACTAGCCAAGGCCTCCCCACGGAAGCCTAGGGACGCAATATCAAAGAGGTCCTCTACTTGTTGAATTTTAGAGGTTGCATGACGTAGAATCGCCAAGCGAGCATCTTCCTCCGTCATACCGATACCATTATCAGTAATCCGCATATAGGCCACACCGCCTTCACCAATTTCAACCTCAATATTAGTGGCAGACGCATCAATAGAGTTTTCAATGAGCTCTTTAATAACTGATGCGGGACGTTCAACGACTTCACCGGCAGCTATCTTATTGATTGTCGTTTCATCCAATACGTGAATGGTTGCCATTATTTCCCGCCTCCTTTACGAGCTTCCTCTTGTAGTTCATATAATTTATTTAATGCTTCAATTGGAGTCATACTCATTACATCGACTTCCAGTAAGCTATCTACTACGGAATGGGTAAATAAATTGCCTAGTGGAGAATCACTAACTTGCTTAACCGCTGGTTTTGCCACATTAGTAAGTTGAGCACCCATAACTCGATTATTTAAGTCACTTGCATCATGACTTTGATCTTCCAAGGATTCTAAAATCACTTCAGCTCGTTTTAATACAGCGTTAGGTAGGCCCGCCAGTCTGGCAACATGGATACCATAACTGCGATCTGCACCACCTTTAATGATACGACGCAAGAAAGCAACATCTTTCCCTTTTTCTTTAACTGCAACGGTATAATTTTTTAATTTACTATAGCTTTCTTCTAAGCAAATCAATTCATGGTAGTGCGTTGCAAATAAAGTCTTGCTATGAATGTGCTTACAAATATGTTCCACTACGGCTTGTGCGATACTCAAACCATCAAAGGTACTCGTACCCCGACCAATTTCATCGAGAATAATTAAACTATTATGGGTAGCATTTTCTAAAATATACGCTACCTCTTTCATTTCTACCATGAACGTGCTTTGACCAGTAGAAATATCGTCGCTAGCACCGACACGTGTAAAAATACGATCCACAGGTGAGATAGACGCTTCACGAGCAGGGATAAAGGAACCAATCTGTGCCATAATCATTAAGATAGCCACTTGACGCATGTAAGTAGATTTACCTGCCATATTAGGGCCTGTAATGAGTAAAAATTCTTCATCATCATGATTTAGAACGATATCATTTGGTACAAATACCTCACGTTTTAAAAACTTTTCAATAACTGGATGACGACCATCACGAATATTGATTTGACCATTCATTACAATAGTTGGACAAATATAATTTTCTTCATAAGCAACCAAAGCAAGAGAGCACAATACATCAAGGTCTGCAAGAGCACGTGCCGTTTCTTGCACATCTTTGATAACGAGTTTAATGTCATTGCGTAATTGTTGATATAGTTCGTGTTCCAACGCGATGATTTTATCTTTCGCACTGAGAATTTTAATTTCAAATTCTTTTAACTCAGGCGTAATATAGCGTTCAGCATTGGCCAGGGTTTGTTTTCGTATGAAATAGTCTGGTACTTGTTCTGATTTACTATGGGATACCTCGAAATAGTAGCCAAACACTTTATTATAACCAGTCTTAATTTTTGAAAGCCCTGTAGCTTCTTTAATATCCGCTTCCATCTTGGCGAGCCATTGCTCGCTATTAGTCGCTAAAGAACGTAGCTCATCTAAATCAGCATTAAATCCATCTTTAATAACACGACCGTCTTTTAATGTCAACGCTGGTTGCTCTGCAATAGCTCGACATAATAAGTCATAAATATCTTTATGATCTTGCATGCGCTCATTAATAGATGTTAAAGCTAGACTTGAACATGTACCTAATACATTCTTAATATCAGGTAGAACTGCTAATGACTCACGAAGAGCCGTTAAATCTCTGGGAGACACAGATCCGGTTTCAACACGACCAACGATGCGTTCAAAATCGTAAATACAATCTAAAAAGTTACGAATATGAGAACGTTCAGCACCGCGTGTAATAAGTTCTGAAACGGCTGCTTGACGACGTTGTATTTGATTTATATCAGTTAATGGACTTTCAAGCCATTGTTTTAAAAGGCGTGCCCCCATTGGTGTCAACGTACGATCTAGTACATCCAGTAAAGTACCTTTTTGTCCACCATCGCGTAAATTATGAGTAATTTCAAGGTGCCGCAAAGAAGATGTATCAAGAATAAGGCGATTACCTACACTTAATTGATGTACATAGTTGATATGAGAAATTTCAGATTTAATGATATCCTCTAAGTACAAAAGCATATAACCTAATGCTTCCCATACATCCTCTTCCATAAGGCCTAAATCACCGAAATGAGTTACAGCTTTTTCAGCTACTTCACGTTGTGTATAGTATGTAGAAAAAGGAGAAAATACGACATTACTAAATTGATTTTCAATAAAATCCTGAATATCTTGCGGTAATATCGTTCCTTCAGGCAATATGATTTCACTTGGTCTATACATGCTGAGTGCATCGTACATATCACTGCGTTTTTCACAATCAGTAATGCGGTGCCAAATAACTTCCCCTGTAGATACATCAGAAAACACAAGAATCCACGTATCTTTTACCATATAAAATAATGATAAAAAGTTATTTGACCGTGCATCGTTACCATTTTCTGTCATCACTGTACCAGGAGTAACAACTTTAATGACATCGCGCTTAACAATGCCTTTAACTGCTTTAGGATCTTCTAGTTGTTCACAGATAGCAACTTTATATCCTTTTTTTACAAGCGTTTCTATGTAGCTTTCAGCCGCATGAAAAGGAACGCCACACATCGGTGTGCGTTCCTCATCTCCTGTAGGACGACCTGTTAAGGTAATATTAAGTTCACGTGATGCGACTAAAGCATCCTCATTAAATAATTCATAAAAATCACCTAATCGAAAGAACAATAATTCTTCAGAGTATCTAGATTTAATATCTAAATACTGCTCCATCATAGGTGTTTGCTTTTTACTCATATTCACCTCATATATTATGAGTCATATCACAGATTCCGCTTATATTCGTATATTCCCATACGATTATTAAACAAATATATAAACGGGTATAATAATTTATAAACAATAGGTGCTAAGGACAACATACTTCCTGTAAAATTAATCAATCCAGTCTGTTTAAGCTTAGGATTCATAACTACAATTTCATGACCGTCCTTAGTTCCCCACTGAAAAGAAACATTCATTTTACTAAGCATATCATGTTGTTTAGTGCGTTTCGCCACATATGGAGAAATCATATCAAGATATAACGTAAACTCTTCAAAAGAATCAGTCAGCAAGCCTAAAAACTGCTTCATTTCATCCAATGTAAGATACATAACTACACCTTCACTAACAAGCAGTAGTTTTCGTCCATTTATCTCAATATTTTTAGTCCACAATTCATCAGTTATAGAACTCACTAAATTATGGACTCGTTCATGAGGCTCAAAAAATTGTGTACGTGCTTCAATCACTCCGGCAAAATCGATATTATACCAATCAATATAACCGTTGTCGACTCGATAAAACATAGTATCTAAACCGGCACCTAATGATACGACGATACAATCTGGATATAGAGATATAAAGTTTCGTATCTCTTCATCGATTACTTTTGCTCGTCCTAAAATTCCATAATAAGACATCTTAACATCTTTAAATTGATCAAAATCATAATCAATATGCTTTAAAATATCCCAGGATTTCTGATCCTTTAATACAGATTGATCTGACTCATAATCTTTCGCTCTTGCATATAGTGTCAATAATGCCGTTTCGCCTACAGCGTTTAAATCAAGTTTCATAGTTACACCTTCTTTGTAAAAATACAAAATGTAAATGGTGTTCATACCTATGAATGTCTTCAATATACAACTTTTATATTATTTTATTATTATAACACATATGATTTCTAATCAGCATCTATGGTAAAAAAGAACATCGCCACCACATGTTTAGCAAACTAATTTTAGATAAAAATTCTAACCTTAGAGTTAACATAATAGTGACGAGTTCTTTTTGATTCTAATAGTTTATTTTACAATACTACCATAACAAACCCATGTTTGAGCTTTATCGATATGAGCTGGTACAGTTTGACCAATTGTTAGGGAGTCATCCTTAGGGAATAAAACCATTTTATTACCAGATGTACGACCGAACCACATGTCTTCATCACGAGGACTTGGTCCCTCTACAATAATATCAAATACTTGTCCTTCCATAGGTTTATTTAATTCATAAGAGATTTCATTTTGTACATCCATCAATGTTTGTAAGCGAACGCGCTTAATCTCTTCTGGAATTTGATCATCCATAGTTGCTGCTGGCGTTCCAGATCGCTTAGAGTAGATAAACGTATACGCCATGTCATAGCGCACATCTTTTAATAATTGTAATGTAGCTTGAAAATCTTCCTCAGTTTCTCCTGGGAAACCTACAATGATATCCGTAGTCACCACCACATCTTTTATTTTTTCACGGCAATAAGAAAGTAATTCTTTATAATGCTCTACCGTGTAATGACGATTCATTTTCTTTAAAATACGATTGGAACCAGATTGAATAGGTAAATGTAAATGCGTCACAATATTGGATGACCTACCAAGAGCATCAATCATAGACTTACTCATATCTTGAGGATGACTTGTCATATAGCGAATACGTTCTATACCAGGAATACCATCAAGAGCATCAACTAATGTACCAAAATCTGTACCATCTTTAAAATCTAGGCCATAAGAGTTTACATTTTGCCCCAATAAAGTGATCTCTTTAAATCCTTTAACCCCTAGGTCTGTAACCTCTTTAACAATGGCCTCTACAGGACGGCTAATCTCTCTACCACGTACATGGGGAACAATACAATAGGTGCAAAATTTATTACATCCATTCATAATAGGTACCCATGCATAAAAAGAGCCATTTGGTTTTGCCTCTAATTCAGGTAATACAGAGTTATCCATATCTACGTTGATTTGATGCGTATGTCCATGTTGTACTTCTTCAATCATCTCGTTAATATGTTGAATATTATGAGTGCCTAATACAATATCAATATGAGGAGCTCGTTTAAACATTTCTGCTTGATTTTTTTGAGCCATACATCCTGTGACGGCGATAATCAAGTTTTTATTATTACGTTTTAGTCTTTTTAGCTCACCTATACGCCCATAAACTTTAGTTTCTGCATTTTCACGCACTGCACAAGTATTTAGCAGAATTAAATCTGCAGTTTCAACATTCTCTGTTGGTATATACCCAACAGATTCCAGCTGATGCGATAATCGCTCAGAGTCGGCAGTATTCATTTGACAACCATAGGTGTAAATATAATAAGACTTCATTCTAACTCCTACACTTTAACAATCTTACGTTTTGTTTCAATAATATTCTTAACTTTAATAGACATGCGTTCAATAGACATGCCGGTAATATATTCAATTTCATTGCGAACAGATTTTTGTACCTGTTGCATCAACGGTTTAACAGGATATCCATGTTCAATAACTACAGCCATATCAACAACAAGACCGTTTTGACCTTTGTCGCTTTTTTTAAAAGAAATTATACTGGTCTCATCGACACCAGCTACTTTTTTTAACCCATTTCTAATCAATTTAATAATTACTTCATCGTCAAAAGTGAGTCGACCATAGTAGCTAAAAGCAGGACGTACAACAGAACGTTCAAATCCTTCAGAACCAATTTGACCTAAGGTATCTTGATCTTGTTTTTTCAAAGTCCTGCGGCGCCACATGGTTTTGATTGGATCGATCAAATACCCCCTAAAGTGTGACTTTAATTCCATAGTCGGCACAGGAATTATATGTTTACCCTCTTTAAGACGTGCATGTTGTGCCTTTTCAATTTCCTTAGGTGTTGCAACATCTTCTATACGAATATATCGATCAGGTTCTTGTAAGCCTAAAGCTTTAGTAATCTTCTTAACCATATTATCAGAAGTGCCGATAATCATAAGCTTATTAGGTTTAATCTTATCTAATTGTTCTCGTACGGATTTAACTTGTACTTCGTCTTGAAAAATAGCACGACGAACAGCTTTTAAACGACTAGACTCTTTTTTTGCAGAAAAGCCAGCTACAATTTTATTATCATGAATCAAAATACCATCATCGATGATACATTCAATTTTATTTTCATGAGCAACTACGAGGGCACGATGACTTTTACCTGTGCCACTACTACCAACAAATGCAACGACTTCCATAGCCTACCTCGTCATTTATAACAAACTAATAAATTCTGATACATCCTTACCAGATACTAAGTAATCACCAAATCTATCAGGTTTCTTGCCTACAATACCATGGTAATCAGAACCACCAGTAATAAATAGCTTATGCTTTTTAGCGAATTCTTTATATCGCTCCACATCATCATCATTATGCTTTGAGTGATATACCTCCATACCATCAAAATCATAATCTAACATTTCCAACACATATTCATCACTGGTAACCAATTTAGGATGAGCCATAACAGCAAGTCCTCCAGCTTTATGTATAATATCAATAATATAAGGAACCTCTACTTTTACCTTAGGAACATAGCAAGGACTATCTTTTCGAAGAATACCTTTAAATACATCATTAATATCCTTGGCATAACCATCATCAATTAAAAGTTTACCAATATGTGGGCGACCATAAGCTTTAGTATCAGGAAATTGTTTAATGAGCTCTTCTTTTGTAATATAATATCCTTCATTGTTACAACGACGGATAATTTCATCGATACGTTCTTCACGTTTTCCTTTAAAAAACGTAATAAAATCGATTAAATCTTTATTATTTTCATCAAAACAATATCCTAAAATATGAATTGACTTATCTTTATAATCAGCACTAAATTCACAGCCATTTACGATTTTAATAGATTCATTAGGATCTAACTCTTTTTGAGCAACACGCAATGCTTGAATGCCGTCTATTTCATCATGATCGGTTAAAGCCATCATAGATACATTACAGTCTATGGCATGTTGCAATAGATCTTTAGGTGTTTCAACACCATCTGAAAAGATGGAATGCATATGAAAATCTACAAGCATATAGCACCTCCATTCCAAATATTCTATCATTTAATTATGACTTATTTAATCTATTAATTCAAGTTTAGAAAGAAAAATTGCGACCCTAATGAACATTCACTAGAATCGCAATTCTATTATAAGTTTTGAAGCAATTCTGTTACTTTATCAGCTACAGAATCAATAGCACATGGAAGAGCTTCTCCAGACTTACGGATTTGAATTTCTACTTCGTTATTCTCAAGAGTATTTTTACTTACTGTAATGCGAAGTGGATAACCAATCAAATCAGCATCTTTGAACTTAACACCTGCACGATCTTTACGATCATCTAACAATACATCTACACCAGCATTTTGTAATGCAGTATAAATAGTTTGACTGGTAGACATTAATGCTTCGTCTTTTGCATTAATTGGGACAATAACTGCTTCAAATGGAGCAATAGAACGTGGCCAAATAATACCATTTTCATCGTGATATTGCTCAATAGCAGCAGCTAGTGTACGAGATACACCGATACCATAGCAACCCATAATCATTGGATTAGGACGACCATTTTGATCTAAGAATGTAGCTTGTAATGCTTCAGAATACTTTGTACCCAATTTAAATACTTGACCCACTTCAATGCCTTTAGCATGTTCTAAAGCGCCACCACATTTAGGACACACATCGTCCTTCGTGATCAAACGAATTGGAGCAACAATAATGTCTTCTACATTAAAATCCCGTTTTGGATTGATATTAACATAGTGAGCATCTTTTTTATTAGCACCACCACAAACATTGTAAGTTTCCATAACAGATTCATCCACAACGATAGCAAATTCATCTGTTTGTTGTAATCCTACAGGACTAATAAAGCCAGCTGTTAAACCTACTTTTTCCAATTCTTCTGATGTAGCCATCTCAGGCTCTACAGAACCAAGTACGGCATGTTGTACGGCAACTTCATTTACTTCATGATCGCCACGAACGATGGCTAATACCACTTTACCATCAATAGAGAACACTACAGCTTTAATAGTTTTATGTAGTGGTAAGTTTAGCATTTCCGCAACAGCTTCAATAGTGCTAGCATTAGGAGTATCTACAACGGATAACTCTTGAAGAACTTCTTCATCCTGTTTTATGATGCCAGGCTTACCAATTTCGATATTGGCAGCGTAATCGCATTTAGTACAATATACGATATCTGCTTCACCAGCTTCAGCAATGGCCATGAACTCATGCGTACCACTACCACCGATGGCACCACTATCAGCCTCTACTGGGCGGAATGTAAGACCACAACGTGTAAAAATACGTGTATATGCATCGTACATAGATTTATAGGATTCATCTAAACCCGCTTCATCTACATCAAAAGAATAAGCATCTTTCATAATGAATTCACGGCTACGCATCAAGCCATAACGTGGACGGCGCTCATCACGGAATTTACTTTGAATTTGATATAAGTTGACTGGTAATTGACGATATGAGTTAATCTCATTTTTAACGAGGGTTGTAATCATCTCTTCATGTGTTGGTCCTAGACAAAACTCATTATCATGACGATCATTGATACGCATCATTTCTGCGCCATATGCGTTCCAACGGCCAGACTCTTTCCAAATTTCTGCAGGCTGTAAAATTGGCATCATAATTTCTTGAGCACTAGCACGATCCATTTCTTCACGTACAATAGCTTCAATCTTTTTAATACTTTTCCAACCCAATGGTAAAAAACTATATAAACCATTTGCAGTTTTACGCATAAAACCAGCGCGAAGCATAAGCTGTTGGCTTACTACATCAGCGTCAGATGGAACCTCACGCAATGTAGGTGCATATAATTTAGTGGCTAACATAAAGACTCCTCATCTAAATTTTCTAAATATTGGTCAATTTCTCTAAACAATGTATCTACTAATTCAGCTTCTGGTACAGTCTTAATAACTTTCCCTTTACGGAAAATAATACCTTGACCATCACCACCAGCAATACCAAAGTCGGCCTCACGCGCTTCCCCTGGACCATTTACAACACACCCCATAACGGCAACCTTAATAGGCGCTTTTATGGATGCTAGACGTTCTTCTACAATACCAGCCATATCAAATAAATTTACTTGGCAACGACCACATGTAGGACAAGATATCATAGTGGCCCCAAAATTTCTTAATCCTAAGCTACTTAAAATACTTCTACCTACTTCAATTTCGTGAATTGGATCTCCAGTTAAGGATACCCGTAATGTATCACCAATGCCATCGAGCAATAATGCACCAATCCCCATAGCAGATTTAATAGTGCCTTGTTTAATAGTACCAGCTTCTGTTACACCTAAATGTAACGGATAAGGAATCTTATCAGATAACTTACGATATGCTTCCACCATTAGAGGTACTTCCGTTGCTTTAATGGATAATTTCATTTGACGATAATCGAGTTTTTCTAAAATTCTTACGTGTTCTAAAGCTGTTTCAACCATACCATCCGCTGTAGGATGTCCTCCATGAGCATCGAGAATATGCTTTGGTAAAGAGCCTGCATTAACACCAATGCGAATTGGGATTTGTTTAGGTTTTGCCTTTTCAATAACGGCTAAAACCTTATCTTCACCACCAATATTTCCTGGATTAATGCGCAATCCATCAACATTATTTTCAATAGCTTCTAAAGCTAATCTATAATCAAAGTGAATATCGGCGATCAAAGGAATTGAAATGCCCGCTCTAACAGCCTTTAAAGCCTTTGCAGATGCCATTGTAGGAACGGCGACACGAACCAGTTCACAACCAGCCTCTGCTAAATGATTAATTTCTGCAATTGCCTTCTCTGTATGTACTGGATCCGTAGTAATCATAGATTGAATACTTACCGGTGCATAATCGCCGATTTTAACTGTACCTACATAGATACCATTTGTTGGTTTACGTACAATCATTGTAATCTCCCATCTGTCTTATAGTAAACGGAAAATATCCTGCGTTGTTACATATAAGAATAATGCTACCATTAAGGCAACCCCAACCATTTGTATATACATAAGAGCTTTAGCAGGTAATCTACGGCCTGTTATAGCTTCCGCCAAGATAATAATCAAGTGACCACCATCTAAAACAGGTAATGGTAAAAGATTAATAACCCCTAAGTTAATACTAAGGAATGCAGCAAAACTTAATAGTGGTGCAAATCCTGATTGTGCAATAGTACCTGCCATTTGGGAAATTCCTACTGGACCAGATAATTCGGCTGCTTGTGTGCCACGAATCATATCGTAAATCCCACTGACCATAGCAACAATAGTTTGCCCCGTCCGACTAACAGCAAGGCTCAAAGATTCACCAATACTATATGTTTCACGAGTAAAGCTAGGGTAGATGCCAATCTTAGGACTATCTTGTTCCATTTTAGGTATTACCGTAGTCTCTATAGTTTGTCCTTCACGCTCTACAACAACAGTTACACCATGGTTTGCTGTGCCTTGTAAGCTAGGACGAATATCATCCCAAGTACTAATTTTTTTACCATCAATCGTAATAATTCTATCGTTAGCTTCTAAATG
This sequence comes from Veillonella parvula, assembly GCF_032550495.1. Classification (GTDB taxonomy): domain Bacteria; phylum Bacillota; class Negativicutes; order Veillonellales; family Veillonellaceae; genus Veillonella; species Veillonella parvula_G. The sequence goes on from NZ_JAWFZJ010000001.1 coordinate 571,210, forward strand.
AGCCTGTTCTGCAGAACTACCCGCAATAATGTTACCAATTACAGGTTCATTTGTATATGTAAGATTTCCTACAGTCACATTTAGGCCAAAGAAAAGTACAATGGCTAATATAAAGTTAAATACAGCCCCTGCAGAAATAACAATAAATTTTTTCCACGCAGGTTTATTATAAAAGGAGCGCTCATTAAGAGGCTCGTCAGGTGTCATACCAGCAATACGATTAAATCCTCCAAGAGGAATTATACGAATAGAATATAAAGTTTCCCCTTTTTGTACTTTAAATATGGCTGGACCAAAACCTATAGCAAATTCATCAACTTGCATACCTGACATCTTAGCTGTAATAAAATGGCCTAATTCATGAATAAACACAATTAAACCAAATACAAATATTGTGGCTAATGCCGTAATCATATATTCTCCTATAACATCAACGATGTTGCCTTTTCACGGGCCCATCTATCGATGGATAATAAATTATCTAATGTAAAATCATCTTCTGGTCCCATAGATTCAAGAACAGAAGTAACGACTTTATAAATATCACCAAAGGCGATTTTATCTTCTAAAAAGGCATATACTGCCGTTTCATTAGCTGCATTAAATACAGCAGGTTTAAATCCACTAGCACGTCCCACCTCATACGCAAGTCGAAGTGCAGGAAAATCGTCATACCGTGGAGGTAAAAACTCCAAATGTAGTGCTTGACTAAAATCAAGATGATTCATACTTAAAACTTCACGTTTGGGATACGTCAAAGCATATTGAATGGGCTCGCGCATATCTGGATTACCCATTTGCGCTAATATCGCACCATCCTTCATACGTATCATAGAATGAACAATACTTTGAGGATGTACTACTACATCAATATGATCAAAATCAAAACCAAATAACCAATGAGCTTCTATTACCTCTAAGCCTTTATTGAATAAAGAGGCAGAGTCTATAGTTATTTTATTACCCATATTCCAGGTAGGATGTCGCAAACAATCTGCAGCAGTTGCAGTTTGAATTTTACTAGAATCCCATGTGCGTAAAGGTCCACCAGAAGCAGTGACAATTAAAGAATCAACATTGTCACGCTTCTGTCCTTCTAAGCACTGAAATATAGCACTATGTTCACTATCGATAGGTAGGATTTGCACGCCATGTTCTTTAGCTAAAGCCGTAATTAATGGACCTCCAGCAACAAGAGTTTCTTTATTAGCAAGACCTATAGTCTTCCCTTGTTTTATAGCTTCCACTGTAGGCTCAATTCCCGCAGCACCTACAATAGCAGTAACAATCATTGTTGCTTCTTGAATTGTAGCTGCTGCAATGAGGGCTTCCTTACCACCTATCAATTTTGTAGGACCTGTATAGCGTGCTTGTAATTCTTTAAAAGCACCTTCATCTACAAGACCAGCCACCAAAGGTTTATATTCTTTAATCTGATGTTCTAAGAGGTCAATATTATGATGTGCCACTAAGGCAACCACCTTGAATTGATCTGGATGTTGAGACACCACATCAAGCGTCTGTGTACCGATTGAGCCAGTACTGCCGATAATACTTAGGTATTTCATAAGTGTACCTCTATAAAATTAGTACGAAAATAGCAATATATATACTAATGTAATGGGAGCCGCAAATAATAAACTATCAAAGCGATCCAATACACCGCCATGACCTGGTAATAATGTACCAGAATCTTTTACATTACATAGTCGTTTAATCTTTGATTCAAACAAATCACCTAATGGTGCTAATATACCGCTAATCATACCTACATGGATTCCCATCCACCAAGGAATGCCAACGATATACGAAAATACTGCACCTGTAAGGATACAGCCGATAAATCCACCAATAAAACCTTCTAGTGTTTTATTAGGACTAATGGATGGTACTATTTTACGTTTACCAAGAGCTCGACCTGAAAAGTATGCAAAGGTATCGCTAGCCCAAGTAGTAAACAATAATAACCAAAGTGTAATAGTGCCCCAGTTATATAGTTCAAAAGGCATTGATAAATCCATGTAAATTGAGTCATGACGAATCAAGAGTAATGAAGTCATACCCATACCAATATATAATAAACCAAATACACTAAAGGATACACTAGACATCGAGTACTTACTTTCACCAAATGTACACAACATATAATTGGCAAATAAACTTAATACTAAAATAGCTATAGCTATAATATACTGATGACATGCAAGAGCAATCATTAGCAATAAAATGCTAATATATCCCCATATAATGGATATCCGAACACGTTTAGCTTTACCAAGTAATACAAACTCACGCCACCCTAATAAAGCTAAAAGTGTAATTAGCACATCATATACTAATCCACCAAATGTAATGGCCCCTAAGGCAATAATAAAACCAATAACAGCGGTAATAACACGTGTTTTTAACATTTTTTATTCCTCATCACATAAGCCACCAAATCGGCGTTCTCGTTTCTGATATGCCGCCACAGCTTCAAGTAAAGTTTCCTTAGTAAAATCTGGCCAATGCAAATCGGTAAACCAAAATTCAGCATACGCTAGTTGCCATAACAAAAAATTACTAATTCTAAAATCACTACTAGGACGAATTAATAAATCTACATCACTAAACTCTTTAGTGAATAATTGAGAACTTACATATTCTTCAGTAATTTTGTCCATTGTAATAACGCCATCCGCAACGGATTTTACAATGTCGCGGATAGTTCTAACTATTTCATCACGCCCACCATAGTTAATCGCTAACTGTAATGTGAGGCCTGTATTATTCTGAGTTAATAATTCTGCATCTTGAATGATTTTTTGTAGGTTTTCTGAAAGCCCTCCAATAAAACCAATAAATCGAATGCGTACATTATGTTCATGCATATACTTAACATTATTATTTAAGTATTCTTTTATGAGAGACATAAGTAAAGAAACTTCCTGTTCAGGACGTTTCCAGTTCTCCGTGGAGAAACCATATACCGTAAGAGCTCTAATTCCGATCTCATCTGCGGCCATAACAATTTCTTTTAATACATCTGCACCAGCACGATGCCCCATGGAGCGCGGCATGCCTCTGCGTTTAGCCCATCGTCCATTACCATCCATAATAATAGCAACATGTTGTGGAATTATATTACGATCAATGACAGGCGTATCAGAACGTTTACGGTTAAATAATTTCTTTAGCATAGTCTACCTCGATAGAATTTCCGAAGTCGCTGGCAATCATTGGTCTATATAGTAGTATATGCAAGCACTCATCAACCTTTGTAATACGTGCCACATAAAATCCTTTATCTGAAATTTCAAAGAAGCGATTAAAGGATCCACCAATCATTACCTTAAAAGGAATATGGGCAGCCTGCAAACGAGACTTTGCAAGCTGCCATGGTATTCCAATAAGGCTATTAGAATCAAACATTATACTTCTAATACGTCCTTTTCTTTTACTACTTTTAACTCATCGATTTGCTTAACTTTAGCATCGGTAAGCTTTTGGATTTGATCTAAACCGTCTTTAGCATCATCTTCAGTAATCGTTTTAGCTTTCTCTTCTTTTTTTAATGCTTCATTTACATCGCGACGAATGTTGCGCACTGCAACTTTTGCATCTTCAGCCTTTTTATGAACTACTTTAACGATTTCTTTACGACGTTCCTCAGTTAATTGAGGAATACTTAAACGAATTTGTGCACCATCATTACCAGGGTTCAAACCTAAATCAGATTGTAAAATTGCTTTTTCAATAGCACCAATCATTGTTTTATCCCAAGGTGCAATCACAATCATGCGAGGTTCAGGCACGGAGATATTCGCAACTTGATTAATGGGTGATGGACTTCCATAGTAATCAACCATTACTTTATCAAGTAGTGCTACACTAGCACGGCCTGTACGAATAGATGCGAATTCATGTTTTAAAGCCTCAATAGACTTATTCATGCGGTCTTCTGCTTGTTGTAACAATTCTTTAATTTCCATATGAATTATTCTCCTCGAACAATGGTCCCTATTTCTTCACCTTTAGCAGCTTTTGTAATATTACCAGGAATATCCATGCTAAATACAATAATAGGAATATTGTTATCTTTACATAAAGTTGTAGATGTAGCATCCATTACTTTTAATTCTTTTGTGATAATCTCGTTATATGTTAATTCATCAAATTTAACAGCATTAGGATTTGTCTTAGGGTCAGAATCATATACGCCATCTGCAAATTTCTTTGCCATTAAAATAGCATCGGCTTCAATTTCAGCGGCCCGTAATGCAGCTGTTGTATCTGTAGAGAAGTAAGGTTTACCAAGGCCAGCACCGAAGATAACGATACGTTTTTTTTCTAAATGACGAATAGCGCGACGACGAATATAAGGTTCTGCAATTTCTTGCATTTCAATAGCTGTTTGAACACGTGTATCTACACCAGCTTGCTCTAATGCATCTTGCAATGCTAAGGAGTTCATCACTGTTGCTAGCATCCCCATATAGTCAGCAGTAGCACGATCCATACCTTGATTGCTACCAGCTAAACCTCTCCATAGGTTACCGCCACCAACAACAATCGCGATTTCTAAATCAGTGGATTTTGCTAAAGCAGCAATTTCTTTTGCAAATTCTTCAACAACATCAGGATTAATACCAAAACCTTGTTCACCTGCTAATGCTTCACCACTCAACTTTAAAACAATACGTCGAAACTTTCTTTTTGCCATATTTTTACTCCTCTATTGCAAAATAAGAGAACACTGTACGGTGTTCTCTTATTGTTTATTAATTATTTACCAACAGATGCCATTACTTCTGCTACGAAGTCATCTTGGCGTTTTTCAATGCCTTCACCTAAACCATAGCGAACAAAACGACGTACGTTGATGTTTTCACCGATTTTTGCAATACTTTCATTAATGATGTCTGTAACAGTTTTATCGCCATCTTTAATGAATACTTGTTCTAATAGGCAATTTTCTTTATAGAATTTTTCAATACGACCTGCAACCATTTTTTCTAAAACAGCTTCAGGTTTTGGTTTACGACCAGCTTTAACGTCTTCTTCAGCTTCTACTTTAGCTTGTTCCAATAATACTTGTTTTTCGTGTTCAATTACTTCAGTAGGAACTTCTTCACGGTTCAAGTATGTAGGATTTACAGCTGCAATTTGCATTGCGATGTCGCGTGCTAAATTTTGGAAATCATCAGTTTTTGCAACGAAGTCAGTTTCACAGTTAACTTCCACTAAAACACCGATACGACCACCAGCATGAATGTAGGATTGTACTACACCTTCAGCTGCAATACGACCAGCTTTTTTAGCTGCCGCAGCCAAACCTTTTTCACGAAGAAGGTCAACCGCTTTATCGATATTACCGTCAGTTTCAACCAATGCTTTTTTAGCGTCCATCATACCTGCGCCAGTCATGTCGCGCAATTCTTTTACCAAAGCAGCAGTAATTGCCATTATTTTGTTCCTCCTAGTATTAATTAAGGTAAGGATATAGTCCTTACCCCAATTATATATGTTATAGATTTATCTTTCAAATGCTAATACGACAACGATTAAGCTTTACCGTCTCGAACCATTTCAGCAGAGTCAGCTACCATGTTATCTAATGCTTCTTCAAAGGATTCGCCTTGACGACCTTCAAGAACAGCGTCAGCCATTTTACCAGCCAACAATTTAACAGCGCGAATAGCGTCATCATTTGCTGGAATTGGGAAATCAACTTCGTCTGGGTCGCAGTTAGTGTCAACTGTTGCAACTACAGGAATACCCAATTTTTTAGCTTCTGCAATAGCGATTTTTTCTTTTTTAGGATCTACTACGAAAAGAGCACCTGGCATTTTAGGCATATCTTTGATACCGCCAAGGTATTTTTCCAATTTATCCATTTCATGACGAAGACCGATAACTTCTTTTTTAGGCAATACTTCGAAAGTACCGTCTTCTGCCATAGCTTCCAATTGTTTTAAACGTTTAATACGAGTTTCAATTGTTTTGAAGTTAGTCAACATACCGCCCAACCAACGTTCGTTAACGAAGAACATGTTAGCACGGATAGCTTCTTCTTTAATAGCTTCTTGAGCTTGTTTTTTAGTACCTACGAACAAGATTACTTCGCCTTGGGAAGCAACTTCACGCAAGAAATTGTAAGCTTCTTCTACTTTTTTAACTGTTTTAGACAAATCAATGATATAAATACCATTGCGTTCAGTGAAGATGAATTTCGCCATTTTAGGGTTCCATCTTCTAGTCTGATGACCAAAGTGTACACCAGCCTCTAATAATTGTTTCATTGATACTACTGCCATTGTGGCACCTCCTGTTAATTAACCTCCGCCGCTTCATCCTTCGGGTCACCCAAAATTAGGCACAGTACCGAAGTCCACTGACGTGCATATTTTTCATACCTAATAATTCTAACAAAAAATCATGGCAAAAGCAAGCAAGGAGTGAGGAATTCTTTAAGTATTCCTCACTCCTTATTTTAAATACATTCTCTTTCTTATTGATGTACGATTTTATGTTCAAATTTGAATTATAGAATATTATGAAAATATTTATTTAATTATTGCGAATGGATTCAATCATACTTGCACGATCTTCAGCACCAAATACTGCAGAACCAGCAACTAAAACTGTAGCCCCCGCTCTTTTAATCGGTACACAAGTAATATCGTTAATACCACCGTCTACCTCAATGACTGCCGTTGAATTGTCTACTTCTTCTAACAATATCTTAGCTTGTTTAACTTTTTTTATTGCATTCTTAATAAAAGATTGTCCTCCAAATCCTGGATTCACAGACATAATTAAAATCATATCTAAATCTGCAGCTACATCTTCTAGTAGAGATACAGGTGTACTAGGATTCAATGCTACACCAGCCTTCATCCCACACTGCTTGATATGTTGAATCAAACGATGCATATGAGGTACAGTTTCTTGATGAAAAGTAAAATATTCTACACCAATTTTTGCAAATTCTTCTACATAATCACCAGGATTAGTAACCATCAAATGCACATCAAATGGTAATTTTGTATATGGACGAATGGCTTTCACAATGGGAGCACCAAAGGTTAGATTAGGAACAAAGTGTCCATCCATGATGTCGATATGTAATAAATCAGCCCCCGCTGCTTCAATAGATTTTAATTCCTCACTTAACACCGCAAAATTTGCGGAAAGCATAGATGGTGCAATTTTTATCATATTAAAACCTCTTTCGTTGACTTTCTATATCATTACGTATAGACATATAAGCATCATATCGTCCTTGATGAATATGACCAGCTTCTAGAGCAGCTTTAATCCCACAAATGGGTTCATGTTCATGATAGCAAGGACTAAATTTACAAGTATCAACATATTCACCAAATTCTGGGAATAATGTAGGCAATCTTTCAAGAGAAACATCATTAAATTCAATAGCACTAAATCCAGGTGTATCCATGATAAAAGAATCTGCATCTAAACTATATAAAGAAGCGTGACGAGTAGTATGTTTGCCACGTTTAATCTTATCACTTACCTCCCCAGTCCGGAAGGCGAATTTTGGGTCTACTGCGTTTAAAAGACTACTCTTACCAACACCAGATGGACCTGCAAAAGCTGTTACCTTATGTTGAAGCACATGACGTAAATCATCGATGCCTGTCATATTATATGTGGATGTCATCAAAACCTTATAACCAATTGATTTATAAAGATCAACCATAGTTTCCGTCTCTGAATCCATCAGGTCACATTTATTGATACATAGCACGATAGGTATATCCGCATGTTCAATCATAACGAGCATTTTATTAAGTAATAGCTCATTAATATCTGGTTCATGGGTAGCCACAACTAATACAACTTGGTCAATATTAGCTACTGCTGGACGTACCATCGAATTATGACGTCCATGGATGGATTCAACGAACCCATCCTCCGAAATCGTAACGCGATCACCCACAAGTAAACTATAACGACCTTTCTTAAGTCTGCCACGAACCTTACATTCATGAATGGTGCCCGTATCATCTTGTACATAAAAGTACCCATTCATATTTTTGACAACAATGCCTGTAATCATAGTACCTCTTATAATGCAGTTTCTTGCACTAATGCACCATTGAGGTATACCTCAATACGTACATTACCTACACCGGACACTTTTCGAACAATACGATCTCCAGGTTTATTGGTATCATCATAAATTACTGCGGAACCTTCATCATCTTTTACGACAATTTTAAGTTCTTGATTTTTAGAACCAGCTGGTACAGTAACATCTATAGTACCAGTTGTTTTATTACCACTGTTTCCATCTTTTTTATCAGATTTCTTTTTATCATCTTTGAACTCAGTCGTAAGATTTAATGTGGAGCCTTCGTCAATTTCATCGCCAGCTTTAATGCTTTGCTCTATAACCACAGATTTTTCTTCCACAGATCCAGATACTTGGTTTACACCTAGTTGAATATTACTCAATGTATCACGAGCATCTTTTAATGTCATACCAACAAGATTAGGTACTTTGACTTTCTTAGCCTTCGCTTTATTTACAACGAGATCAATTGTTGTCCCTTTAGACACTTTAGAATCTCCGGAAGGACTCTGAGCAATGATTACACCATCTTTTTTACCATCTACAGATTGCTGTGTTATTTTCCCCACAACTAAACCTAAATCTTTAAGTCGTTGACGGGCTTGATCCACAGTTAAATCAGTTAAATCTGGCACCGTAATATCGCCTACACCTTTAGAAACCACAAGATGGATTGTTCGTTGCTCTTTAACCTTCTCTCCAGCTCCAGGAGTTTGAGAAATAACTTGACCAGCTGGCACATCTGGATTTGTGACTTCACTTGTAGACACACGCAAATGTTTATCTTCTAAGATATTTTTTGCTACAGAAACTTGTTTGCCTACCACATTAGGTACATCTACTGTTGTATTACTCCAGAAATTACCGTAGCTTAAGAAAGCACCTAAAAATGCTACTAAGAAAATGACAGCAGCACCTAGAACGATGTATTTTTGTGGAATCGATGCAATTTTACTTAACATACTCTTCTTTTTACCCTCTTCTTTTCGTTCTTCTTGAATCGTACTAAGATCTTCAAGTGCTTCAGGATCAACAGCAGGAATCATTTGTGTAGCAAAGTCATATGGTTCATGACGTTGTGTTTTGCCCATCGTAAAACCTTGAGATAATCGCAAATCACTGATCATATCAGAGATAGAATCAAATCGATCAGCAGGATTTTTAGATAATGCTTTCATAACAACAGCTTCTAAAAGCGGAGGAATTGATGGATTATATCGTGTTGGAGGTTCTACCTTCTCACGAACATGTTTTAATGCTACCGCAATTGGCGTTTCCCCTTCAAATGGTACACGACCTGTAAGCATTTCATACAATACGACACCCAGAGAATAGATATCTGTATTGCCGTCTACCGGTTTACCACTAGCTTGCTCTGGTGATAAATAGTGTGCTGAACCCAAAATCGAATTCGTATACATAACTGTGTTAGTTGCATTTATTGCACGAGCAATACCAAAGTCAGTTACTTTAACGCGCCCCGTATTGGTAATAATAACATTATGTGGCTTTATATCACAATGAACAATGCCCATTGTATGCGCGTGTTCTAAGCCTTCAGCTATGGCGATAGTAAATTTAACAGCCTCATCTATGGACAGTCTTCCATGACGAGTTATATATTTTTTTAAGGTTTCACCATCTACATATTCCATGACAATGTAATGTAGATTTTGATCAAAACCTACATCATACATATTTACAATATTTGGATGATTTAATTTACCTGCCGCTTGTGCTTCTCGTTTAAATCGAGTCACAAATTCATCATCATTTGCAAAATTAGCATGCAATACTTTTATTGCTACTTGTCTACCTAGTAAGGTATCTTCTCCAAGGTATACATCAGCCATTCCACCAACGCCAATTTTATCAACAATTCGGTAGCGGTTATCTAGAAGTATGCCTTTTATATTCATAGTACTCATTATTTCTCCATTTCTAGATTAGATTGTTCCCACCACAATGGTCACATTATCTCCTGCTCCGACTTCATATACAGCTTCCATCAATGATTCAATAACCAACATATCATCATCCGTTGATTGTAATGCAGAGGCAATTACATCATCGGATACATAGCCACTTAATCCATCAGTGCAAAGTAAAATACGATCACCGGGAAGAATAGATTCTACGCCACTATCAACCTCTAAGATTTCATCAACACCAACTGCGCGAGTTAATAAATTCCGTTGAGGGTGATTTAGCATTTCATCCTTTGTAATCTCTCCAGCTGTTAATAATTCTTGTACCATAGAATGATCCGTAGTAATTTGTCGTAAATGACCATCTCTATATACATACAAACGACTATCACCAACACTTGCCCAGTAAAGTTGATTACCATTTATAGCTGTAACTACAGCGGTAGTACCCATACCAGCAAGACGTTCTTCACAAGCAACGCGATTTACAATACGTTGATTAGCGTGAATAATAGCATCACATAAGTCTTGTTGACCTATCGTTTCAAGGGAGGACAAATATTCTTTTATTTCATCTACAGCATAGGTACTTGCAATTTCACCACCGCTATAACCACCCATGCCATCAGTAACAGCACAAATATGGCCATCAATGAAGAAACGGTCCTCGTTACGCTGGCGCACAAGCCCAATTTTACTTAAACCAACAAAATTATTCATGATTCTCCTTTTTCCGACCATGAGCAGCCTTTAACTGCCCACATGCGGCTTGGATTGCATCGCCCATTTCCTTTCGTACCGTTACTGATACACCATAGGAACTGACGATGTCTTTAAATGTATTCATATTCGTAATAGATGGTTTATATAATTCAATATGTTCATTGCCATTAACTGGGATCAAGTTAACATGACAATTTGGGAAATCTTTACAGATTTTCCCCAAAGCATGAGCCTCATCCATAGATGCATTTAAAGAATCTATAAGAATATACTCAAAGGTAACACGACGCTGTGTCGTATTATAATAGTATTTTACCGCATCTAAGACTTCCGTCAATTCATAACGTGCCCCAACGGGCATAATACTACGACGAACTTCATTATTTGTAGCATGTAATGAAAGTGCTAAGGTTATTGGCAAACCTTCATCAGCTAATTTATAAATATTAGGAACCCAACCACAAGTGGAAATCGTCATCTTACGATAACTAATATTACAAATCATAGGATCATGTAGTAGTTGTAATGCTTGTAATACATTATCATAATTTTGTAACGGCTCCCCTGCGCCCATAACGACAACAGAATGTATTTCCTCTTTAGTAAGAGCCCCAAATATGACAACTTGTCCAATAATCTCAGCGACTGTTAAATCTCTGTATAAGCCACCTTGTGTAGAAGCACAGAATACACATCCCATAGCACACCCCACTTGAGAGGAAACACATACAGAATACCCATAGTGTTGCTCCATCAAAACTGCTTCCACACGACTTTGATCTGTCATCTCTACAAGAATTTTGCGAGTCTTTCCATCAGGGGCAATAGACTCTGTAATTAATGTAGGTAAAGAAATAACACAATTATCATTTAGCCATTGACGCAAGTCTTTCGGAAATTGTGTCATGTCTTCAAAATCAAAAATATATCTATGATAGATATAGTCAATTAACTGTTTCGCTCGAAACTTTTGTATATTATGGGTCTTAAAGATAGATTGTAATTCTTCTAAAGACTTACCCAATAATTCTATCATGGTGCTCCATTTCTTATATTATGATAAGCGTTTCATGCGAGCCATAAAGAAACCATCCATATGATCTCGCGGTGGATAGGTTGTAATCATACCATCTATAGCTTGTGGTGCCCCTTTATATGATACAGGATCGATGATAAAGTTCTTATGAATTGCCAAGAATTTATTTAGAACAGCTTCATTTTCACCACTATTCATAGTACATGTGGAATATACTAAATATCCATTAACCTTAACCATTTCAGAAGCTTTTTCTAATATTTCAAGCTGTAACGGCGGCAACTCAATAAGTAAAGACTCTGTTTTACGCCAACGCATATCTAATTTCTTTTGTAATATACCTAGACCAGAACAAGGAGCATCAACTAAGACGCGATCAAATTGTTCTTTCCAATTATCAGGTAGATAACGACCATCTTGAAGCTTAGTAGAAATAATAGATACACCTAATCGCTCAGCATTTTGATTAATCAGTTCTAATTTATGGTCGTAAATATCACAACTCATAATAGCTCCTGTATTGTTCATAAGACTTGCCATATGCATAGACTTGCCACCTGGTGCAGCACAACAGTCTAAGATACGCTCTCCTGGTTGAGGATCCACCACATGGGCTACTAACATAGATGCTTTATCCATAAAAGTAATATGACCATCTAAAACAGGTTTGGCTTTTTCTAAATGACCTTGATGTCCATCAATATAAACTACTTCAGGAATATATGTATCCTGTTCTACAATCCAATCTAAATCTTCTAATTCTTTTAAACAATCCTCAATAGATACTTTCACTGTATTTATGCGAGCCGTCAAACGAGGTTGTTCATTAAACCAAGCACAAAGATCTACGGTCTTATCTTTTCCCATTTCTTTTATCCATAAGTTGACAAGCCATAATGGTTGATTGTAGATAAAGGAAATTTCTTCAGCTTCGGACTTAGCTAGTTCACCTATAGAAATGCTATCACTTTCACGTAAAACCGAACGTAAAACAGCATTTACAAAACCAGATAAACCTCTAGTTAGCTTTTTGGCGAGTTTAACAGATTCATTAACAGACGCACTTTCAGGAACCTTATCCATATAGATAATTTGATAAATACCAAGTCTAAGAATTTCCACAACCATAGAAGATAGTTTCTTTAAGGGGCGCTTTGCAAAGAAAACAATAATAGCATCCAAGTAATTTTTTCTACGAATGACTCCATACACAAGTTCAGTAAAGAATCTTCGATCTAAATCGGATAGATGATATTTCTGTAAATACTCTTGCAACTTTATATTTGCATAAGCACCATTGCGATTAATTTCACTCAATGCTTTTACAGCGAGCAATCGAATATTTTGTTGTTGATTAGTCTTTACCTCTATCATTACTATTCCTACCAATCAATTGTTCTACTACTGCTCGAACACGTTCAGAATCGACTGTTGTATTACAACATGGCCCATTAGGACGTTCATTTAATACCCCAATAACTGGGATGGGAAATACATCAGCCATTCCACTTGCTAAATCTCGTTCGCAAGCTATTGCTACAATAGCTTTTGGGCGTGCTTCCTTTACCTTCATCCGCGCTAAGGTGCCTCCAGTGACAACTATAAATTGACAACCATAGTCCTTAGCCACTTGCAACAAATTACCAACCTGGCATCGCCCACACTGCTTACAATTATATACATCATGTGTAACCTTATGAACACACGAACTTTCTTGTAAACAGTGAGGAGTTAATAATAATATACGTTCTGGATCTACCGTATACATATCTAACATTACTAAATGATTGATTAAATCAATCATAGACTGGCGGAGTTGATCCTTAGTAACCCCTCTCACCTTACCAATCGCCAAAGTTAATGGAAATAATCCATAAATAAACTGATTGGCTAGTCTTAAAACAATAGGATGTAACCGTATAATACCTGTGCTAGCAACAATTAAAGATAAGCACAAAATCCATATAATAGCAATAAGTATAGATATAACTACACTACTTATAATTGATGCAAATGGATGCAATTGTAAAAGTCCTGGTTCTAATATATACATTAGAAAGGCTAGTACTGCTGTGAGCAAAGCACATGTAACAGTTGATAAAATCAAGTATAACGGATACGTTTCGTACTGCTTATATTGAGTCCCCAAAAACGATACCTTCCTTTATTTGATGACCATTTATAAAATCAATTGCAGAAATGCGTTTTTTATTTTCTGGTTGGACTTCTGTTAATAGAATTATATTTCCATCACCACAAAATACACCTAAACCGGCTATTTTAGATACGATTGTACCAGGCACAGTTGTAGCTGATATAGCAATTGGTACATGTTTACCATGAACATCTATCAAACAGTGAGTCGTATCACTGGGAACCACTTCTCCAGACCATACTTTTAAACGTTTTCCATCGAGATATGTATAACATCCAGGTGCTGGATTAAGTCCTCTAATGAGGTTTGCAATTTCATTAGCCGGCTTAGACCAGTCGATCTGCCCCATTTCCTTTGTAATCTTAGTAGTATGTGTAGCCATTGTATCATCTTGTGGTGTAGCCACAATTTCTCCATTAACCCAACGAGTTAATACAGGTACTATAGTTTCACCCCCCAGTACAGCTATACGTTCAAATAACTGTCCTGTCGTTTCACCGGGTAAAATATCTGTCTCCACAATGTCGATGATATCACCTGTATCAAGTCCATCATCCATATGCATTATGGTAACACCCGTTTTAGAGTCTCCATTAAGAATTGCATAGTGAATTGGCGCAGCGCCTCTATAACTAGGTAAAATAGAGGCATGAACATTAATACAACCATATTGCGGCAATTGAATAAGCCAAGGAGGTAAAATTTTACCATACGCAATAACAATCACTACATCTGGTTGTAATGCTTCTAATTCGGCTCTCACTTGTTCATCACGCAAAGTGACTGGTTGATATACAGGCAAGTCATGCTCTAAAGCAGCTACTTTTACAGGGGGCATTTGAACTTGTTTACCACGCCCTTTTTGTTTATCAGGCTGGCAATACACACCGACAATAGAATGACCAGCTTGAATCAAAGCCTCTAAGGTAGGCACAGAAAAGTCTGGTGTCCCCATAAAAACGATGCGTAATTGTTTATTATCAGACAATTTCTTTCTCCTCTGGATGATCAGTAATTAATCGTAAGTTAGTTGCTTTTTCAATAAACAAATGACCTTCCAAGTGATCAATTTCATGTTGGAAAATACGCGCCAAAAAACCTTCAGCTTTTATAGTTACCTTCTTATTATGTGGATCAATACCTTTAACGGTGACTTTATTAAATCGTTCCACATCTCCGAAATATCCTGGCACACTTAAGCATCCTTCAGGTCCAACTTGAGAACCTTCAGCATGAGTGATTTCAGGGTTAATTAGCGCAATAAGACCACTACCAGATTGGTCATCTACAACGATAATACGTTTAGCTACAGCCACTTGAGGTGCTGCAAGACCAACTCCTTCAGTCTTATACATAGTTTCAGCCATATCATCGATAAGGACTCTAAGTTTTTTATTAACATGTTCTACAGGTTCCGCCACTTGTTTTAAAACGGGATGACCTGCTTTCACAACATCTAATACAGCCATTGATACTCCTACACTACACGGGATCCACGTCAATCAGCAGTCCTTCTTGCGTGAAAATCCATGAGTTATATATATATTCTTTCAAATTTGTTAAATCTGTACCGCGAATCATAATAGCTAAACGATACATATCGCGCACTTTTTTTATAGGCGCTTCATAAGGACCATTAATCAAAATATCCTGATTTCCTTTATAAGACTCCAAGTCATCGACAATACGATTTGCTATAGACTCTAATGTTTTCATATCTTGATGACGCACTACCATATGAATCATTTCGCGAAATGGAGGATATCCTAAAGCTTTACGATTTTTAATTTCTTCATTGTAAAAGCCTATATAATCATGAGCCTTACTCTTTATTATAGCATAATTTAAAGGATTATATGTTTGTATTACAACGCTACCCGGTTTTTCACCCCTACCGGCACGTCCAGAGGTTTGAGTAAGTAAATCAAAAGTTCGTTCTGAAGCTGTATAAACAGGAATATTCAAAACTGAATCGGCTGTTAAAATACCAACAGCTGTTACATCTTTAAAGTCATGACCTTTAGATACCATTTGTGTTCCCAACAAAATATCATATTTATGAGCCCCAAAGTCATGTAAAATATCTTCTGCTAATTGCTTATTTTTTGTCACATCTTGATCAAGACGAGCAATGCGGGCCGATTTAAAGTGACGACGTAACTCTTCCTCTACCTTTTGTGTGCCTGAACCAAAAAACTTAATCCTCTTACTATTACATTTGGGACAAACAGTTGGAATTGGTTCATGATGTTCACAATAATGACAACGCAATTCTTCACCAGCTTGGTGATAAACCATAGCTACATCACAATGAGGACACATAATAGTTTCCCCACAATCCCGGCACATAACAAAAGTACTATAACCGCGTCTATTTAACAGAATAATCATTTGATTATGCTCATCCAATGTATGTTGAATTAAGCGACTCATGGCATCAGAAAAAACGGAGTAATTTCCATGAAGAATTTCTTCCTTCATATCTACTATAGTAACCTTCGGCATAGGTTGCTCAAAAATGCGATTTGTCAACTCTAGTAAATGATACTCCCCTTGCTTAGCTTTATAGTACGAAGTAACAGATGGTGTAGCAGAGCCTAAAATAACGGGACAACCATGTGCCTCAGCACGCCACAATGCCACGTTACGTGCATGATATCGAACCATATCCTCTTGTTTATAAGATGGATCATGTTCTTCATCGACCACAATAAGCCCGATATCCTCAGCTGGCGCAAATACGGCAGAACGAGCGCCAATAATAATGTGACTATCCTTACGGCGCAAACGCTCCCAATTATTGTTCCGTTGTTGTACCGTCAATTTACTATGAAATACTACGACTTCGTCACCAAAAGTTTCTACAAATCGTCTCACAATTTGATCAGTCAATATAATTTCAGGTACTAAAATAATAGCCGTCTTATCCTGACTAATACATTTTGCTGTAGCACGTAAATATAATTGAGTCTTACCACTACCAGTGACACCATGAAGTAAAAAGGTTTTATGTTCATGGCTATTCATTGCAGCTTGTATTGGTCCATATACAGCTTGTTGAGCTTCAGTAAGAGGAATATTAACTTCTTCTGTTAAAAGCTCATCAAATGTTGTTTTTGTGGCTTTAAAACGAGCTTCAACGACAATACCTTTAGCTTCACTCACTTGTTTAATGACCATACGAGAATAGCCTTTAGCTAGCAGTAATGCCTTAGATGCTCCGCCCACTTCAAGTAAGTATTTTGCTAATTCTCGTTGTTTCTTTTTCCGTTCACTAAATTGTGCCACCGAAAATTCTGGCATAACTACTAACCATTCTTCCTTTGGTGCCTCGTAAGATTTTAATGTCTTATTCACTGTAAACAATCGCAATGCATCGCCATAAGAGAATAAATAATACTCATTTAGACGACGGGCCGTATCCATCATTTCCGGTGTAAACCAAGGTTCACTATCTAATACTTGCACAATATTTCGTAAAGTGAACTCTGGTGGCTCAACTAACTCGTCGTAACCAATAAGAATGCCTTCTTCACGACTATGTCCTAAAGGAATGAGTACGCGCGTACCAGGCAAAACATTACCAAACTTTTCAGGCATTAAATAGCTCAAAGGTTTATGAAGTTGTTTGGCTGGTCTGTTAATTATAACTTGTGCTACGCGCATACATTATTTCCTTTCGTTTATTATAAAAGGTCTCAGTAGAAATTCTACCAAGACCTTTTGTATTATAAGCCAGCTTCTTCTTTTAGAATTTGTGCTTTATCTGTACGTTCCCAAGGTAAATCCACATCAGTTCTACCAAAGTGACCATACGCTGCAGTTTTGCGATAATGAGGCTTTAACAAATCAAGCATTTCAATGATTCCTGCTGGACGAAGGTCGAAATGTTTTTTAACAAGCTCTTGAATTTTTGTTTCCTCTATGCGACCTGTACCAAAAGTATCAACTAAAATAGATACAGGATGAGCAACCCCAATTGCATAAGCAACTTGCACTTCACATTTATCAGCAAGACCTGCTGCTACAACATTTTTAGCTACATAACGCGCTGCGTATGCTGCAGAACGGTCCACTTTAGATGGATCCTTACCGGAGAATGCACCGCCACCATGACGGGCCATACCACCGTATGTATCTACAATAATTTTACGGCCAGTTAAACCAGCATCACCATGAGGGCCTCCAATTACGAAACGACCAGTTGGATTGATGAAGTATTTAGTATTTTCATCAACGAATTCAGCAGGCAACGCTGCGTCAATTACATAACGCTTCAAATCGGCTTTAATTTGTTCTTGGGTCACTTCAGGGCTATGTTGCGTAGAAATAACAATTGTATCAATGCGCTTAGGTTTACCATCAACATATTCTACAGTAACTTGAGTTTTACCGTCTGGACGTAAGTAAGTTAAAGTCCCATCCTTACGAACTTCTGTAAGTCGACGAGATAAACGATGTGCCAAGGAAATTGGCAAAGGCATGAGTTCAGGTGTTTCATTAGATGCATAGCCAAACATCATACCTTGGTCACCAGCACCGATTTTATCAAGCACTTCACCATTGCCATCTTTTGATTCAAGTGCTTCATCAACGCCCATGGCGATATCCGCAGATTGTTCATCGATGGATACAAGTACACCACAAGTATCACAATCAAAACCAAATTTTGCACGAGTATAACCAATTTCACGAATTGTATCACGTACGATGCGAGGAATATCAACATATGTATGAGTAGAAATTTCACCTACTACATGAACTAAACCAGTAGTAACTAAAGTTTCACAAGCCACACGAGCAGTTGGATCCTTTTCAATAATCGCATCCAAAACAGCATCAGAAATTTGGTCAGCTATTTTATCTGGATGGCCTTCAGTAACAGATTCAGAAGTAAAAAACATATGTTTTTCAGCCATTTTATCCTCCTAATACGAAAAAAAGTCTCTCATGCACTCATGAGAGACCCTCCCATCTAACGACATTTGTCATAGGAATTAGCACCTTTTCCGCTTGGAATGGTTGCTGTAGCTTCACAGGGCCTATCCCTCCACTACTCTTGATGAGTTACAAAAATATTATAGTGTATTTACAGTGAGAAAGCAAGTCATTATTATACCTCTCTTGCCTCTTTTAAAGCTAAATCATGTTCGGCCTTATGAAGGGCACTTTCAAACTGACGATACATATGATGACAGCCCAGAATATCCAAGAAATCAGATTTATACATCTCTCTACGTATATCGTAACTCACATCACTAAGCAAAACTTCTATGCCTCTTTTTTGAAGTTCTTCAATAATACCTCGTAAAATACGTAAACCCGTTAAATCTACAAATGGTACTTTTACAAAACGAATGATTAAATATTTAGGATCTTTATGTATAGAGTTTAACGCTCTATCAAATGCACTTATAGCGCCAAAGAATAATGGGCCATCTACAGTGTATACCATTATTTCTGGATGGATTGTAATCTCATGCCTAATCTGAGCTGATAATTCGGCACTACTTGCTTCATGCACATCAATTGTATTAACCATTTTACGCATAAACTGCAACACTGCAAGTACTACACCTACATTTACAGCTACTACTAAATCCGTAAAAATAGTCAGAAAAAAGGTAAGCAATAATATTATTTGATCTGGACGAGGTGCGAGAACAAGCATTCGTATAAAACGTGGTACATCACTCATATTGTAGGCTACTACAAATAATATGGCTGCCATAGATGCCAACGGAATATACACTGCATATGGGGCTAAAAATAAAAGAATGGCACCTAATGTAATGGCATGAACAATACCTGCCACCGGAGAATTACCACCTTGACGAATATTTGTGGCAGTTCGCGCAATAGCACCGGTTGATGCAATTCCACCAAACAATGGCGCAAATATATTAGCTAATCCTTGTCCAAATAATTCAGTATTAGATTCATGCTTGGTTCCACTCATACCATCAGCAACAACTGCAGACAATAAGGATTCAATAGCGCCTAGCATGGCAATTGTAAAAGCCGGCCCGATTAAGGATAAGATTTTATCAAAACTCAATTTTGGTACAGAAAATTCTGGCAAACCTTGAGGTATGCCACCAAATGCACTACCAATGGTTAAAACCGTAGGAAATTGGTAGATGGCTTGAATAACCGTAGCAACAATCATAGCTACAATGGGAGCTGGAACTTTATTAATATATGGGATTCTAGGTAAAACTAACAGTAGACTTAAGCTTAAGATCGCAATCCCCAATGTAGGTAAGTCAGAGTATGGTAAGGACTGAATCATAGCCCATAATTTTTCATGGAAATGAGCCATATAAGGCAACGGTGGAAATCCAAAGAAATATGGCCATTGACCTACCCAAATCGTAACGCCAATACCTGCAGTAAAACCCATAATAACAGGTGTTGGAATAAACCGAATCACCGTTCCTAACTTTGCAACACTCATTAAAACCAGAATAATCCCTGCCATCATGGTCGCAATTTGTAAGCCTTCAAAGCCATAATTGACAACGATACTGCTCAATAGAACGATAAATGCCCCTGTAGGGCCCGCAATCTGAACAGGGGAGCCACCAAACAAGGATACAAATATACCTGCAATGATTGCCGTATAAATGCCCGCCTGCGGTGTAACTCCACTAGCAATAGCAAAGGCCATTGCTAAAGGCAGAGCCACAACCCCTACGACCAATCCGGCGATAATATTATTACTCCATTTTCCTTTTCCTAATGAGCCGTCTAAATATGCTTTTTGTATAGCAAACATGTAAGAAAAACACACCCTTTTTAAAACAACACACACAAGAATTAATTTATGTCAGCTCTGTTTGCTACTAAATCAATAACTTCTCTAAGGATATGTCGAGCAAGGTCAGATTTTTTCATATTAGGCATTTCTTTAGGCTCTTTATCAGGATATAAAAAATAGCCTTCATTCGTATCTACATTAAAACCTGCATTCGATTTGCTTACATCATTGGCTACAAGCATATCTAGATTTTTTTTAGCCACTTTATCCTGACCATACTTGATTACATGTTCTGTTTCTGCCGCAAAACCAACAAGAATTTGATGACTTTTTTTAGAGCCCAACCCTTGTAGAATATCTGGATTTTTTACAAGTTCTATGGTCATAGACTCCATTTTTTTTATTTTTTGCTCTGCTTTATGAAGGACTCTAAAGTCAGAAACAGCGGCAGCCATAATAACTACATTAACATCATTAAAACGAGCTTCAACAGCCTCCTGCATAGACACTGCAGAATCTACAGAAACAAAGTCTACGCCACTTGGTACAGGTAAAGATGTGGGAGCACTTACTAAAATCACCTTAGCCCCCATGCGTGCAGCCTGTTCTGCAATGGCATATCCCATCTTACCGCTAGAACGATTTCCAATATATCGAACTGGATCAATACTCTCCTGTGTTCCGCCAGCTGTAACAAGTATAGTAGTACCTTCAAGCTCATTGGTGCTACACATTTTAGATTCTAGCCACTCCACAATTGCTTCTGGTTCTGGTAAACGCCCTACACCAGTAATGCCACAAGCAAGCCAACCTTCTGCGGGTTCCATAATATGATAGCCCAAGGAACGCAATCCTTCCAAATTACGTTGTGTAATAGGATTATTATACATTTCTGTATTCATAGCAGGACAAAGGTACTTAGGTGCTGTGGTGGCCATAATTGTTGTAGTTAACATATCATCAGCAATGCCTGCATAAATTTTTCCGATCACATTTGCTGTTGCAGGCACAACTACATATGCATCTGCCCAAGTGGCCAGTGCAATATGTTCTACATCCCACTGATGAACTTGTTCAAACATGTCTAAAGCTACAGGATGTCCACTAATTTCACCAAATGTTAAAGGTGACGCAATATGCGTTGCATTTTGTGTCATTACAACCTTTACTTCAGCCCCTTTTTTATGAAGTCTGCTTACCACTTCAATTGCCTTATACGCTGCAATACCTGCAGATACTGCGACAATGATATGTTTTCCGCGCATGTTCTTCTCCTTTTAAAAATTCCTTGTATCAATGATACAAGGAATTGATTTTTTATTTAATGCCTTCTTTAGTGCGTTTATATGTCACTTCACCTTCAGCAATTTCATAAAATGCCAAAGATACAGGCTTGTCAGTCGCATGTGTAGATTCTGCTAAGCAAGGTTCGCCATCTGTTAATTCGCGAGCGCGTTTAGCCGCTAAAGTCACCAATGTATATTTGCTATCTACTTGGCTTTCCAATTTTTTTAATGGAGGTTTTACCATCATACTATCACTTCTCCTTAGACTCTTGATATTGTTTATAAATATATTGAATTTGCTCTTTATTACGACTAATCTTACAAGATTCAGCTCGCAAGATAGAAGCAACCTTTTCAGAAGCCTCTGCTAAATCATCATTTACGACGATATAGTCATAGCGATGAGCTAAGGCCAATTCTGAACAAGCCAATGACAATCGTTTATCAATGACTTCTTTAGCATCTGTGCCACGATTATGTAAACGTTCAGATAACTCAGATAGTGACGGCGGTACAATGTAAATAAATACAGCATCACTAAAACGTTCCTTAACCTGCATAGCGCCTTGAATATCGATTTCTAATAGTACACTTTTCCCATCATCTAATAAATCCATTACATGCTGTTTTGGAGTACCATAGTAATTATCATATACCTTAGCATATTCTAAGAATGCGTCTTCACTAAGTAAAGACTCAAATTCATCTTTAGAGCGGAAGAAATAGTTAATTCCTTCCTTTTCACCCACACGTGGAGCACGGGTTGTCATAGAAACGGAATAAACTAAATTAGGCATTTCTTTACGAATATTCGCACAAATCGTACCCTTACCTGCGCCAGATGGCCCGGATATAACGATTAATAATCCTCTGTCTGACATATGCACTCCTATGATTCCACTGTATCTACATCCACATCATGTTGCACAAGTCGATGTGCTACGGTTTCAGGTTGAATTGCAGATAATACAATTTGACCACTGTCCATAACTAATACAGCACGTGTCTTACGACCATATGTGGCATCAATGAGCAATCCCTTGTCTCTAGCATCTTGAACCATCCGCTTTATAGGGGCGGATTCAGGACTAATAATAGCCATAACACGGTTAGCAGATACCATATTACCAAAGCCTATATTCAGTAATTGAATACTCATTCATAGACCTCCTATTACTCTACATTCTGTACTTGTTCTCTAATTTTCTCTAACTCACATTTAAGTTGAACCACAAGCTCAGTAATAATCGAATCCATTGCTTTGGAGCCGATTGTATTTACTTCACGATTCATTTCTTGCAAAATAAAATCGACCTTACGACCGATTGAGTTTGTATCTGCAAGTGTATTTTTTAATTGTACCACATGAGAGGTAAATCGGACAATCTCTTCCGTAATATCCGTCTTATCAGCCAATAGAGCAATCTCTTGTATAAAACGATCCTCACTAATACTCGCTTCTAAAGAAACTAAATATTCCTTAATTTTAGTTTTTATGTGTTCGCGATATGCTTCTACAGCACCAGATTTATTAGTGTCAATTTTAGTAATAATCTTTTCAAGTGTATCGATACGATCTAATAGATCCTGATTGATATGTTGACCTTCCGCAGTTCGCATTGCTATTAAAGCATCTAATGCTTGAGTAGTTGCTTCTTTTACAATATCTGAAAGTACCTCTTCAGCAATTGGTGTATCTTGTTGTTGAATCCATTCGTTAGAAATCGAATTTACAGCTTGTAAAGGTACCTTTTTGGGGTTATCATAGAACTCCTCTTGTACCAATAACTCTTGTATCTGCTTTCTCAATACACTATTAATAGTGAAAGTTTTAGGTCGCTCTCCTGCATCTAGAATAGAAACTGATACCTCAACCTTACCACGAGTAATGCGATCTTGTATCATTCCACGAATAATACTTTCAAAAGGATTCATTTGTTTTGGACTACGAATAAATAGATCCAAGAAGCGTGCATTTACGGACTTAATTTCTACAGTACAGGTAATGCCATCTTTGGTTGCTGTGCCAGAACCAAAACCGGTCATGCTTTTCATAAGTCATCCTCCTTAGTAGTTTTTATTATTGTACCACGAATTACATAATCCGTGTTTAAATACTAAGAATTATATGTACACTATGGTATACTAAACTATACTTCTAAATATATTTGAAAGGAGTACTATGAATTTAGACGGACTTACCATGTCTGTACTCGCTAAAGAAATAAACGAGCGATTACAAACAGGGCAAATACAAAAACTATATCAAATAGACAAAACTACATTATTATTTAAAATTCGAGCACTCAACGAAGACCAAAACTTAATCATTACCGTAGGTGCTACACCAGCAATATATCTTAGTCAACCACTGCAAGATTTGCCAAAAGAACCAAGCTCACTTTGTATGTTCTTACGAAAGCATATTGAAGGTAGCCGCATTGTAAAGGTGGAACAAATCAATGGCGACCGAATCATGTGCATCCAAACGGATAAACTTGAAATGGACGGTTCCATTACGAGTACATATATATATGTTGAATTAATGGGCAAATATTCCAACTGTATTTTTGTACAAAACGGTATTATTTTAGAATCTTTAATTCACGTATCTCCACTCATGAACCGTGAACGATCTATTAGTCCAAAGCTACAGTATAATTTACCACCAAATGCTAATCGTGTAAGCTTGATGGACTTTGATTGTAATGAAATCAAAAATCTACTCACCTCTTTTGGTAATGGCTCCGTGCAACAATCTATTCGAGCTATCTTTAACGGCTTTGGCAAACCTTTATTGGATGAAGTTTTATATATTTCCAATCTAAGTGGTGAAGAAATTATAACCGATTTAGATACTTTTCAACTAGATACGCTTTCTAAAGCCTTGAACGACCTCAAGGTAAAACTCGAAAATAGCAACGGTTTGTTTACTTTAGTTAACGATAACAATAAAAAGGCTCACGCAAGCATTTTATTACACAACTATAAGGTATTAAAAGAATACAACACTATTTCTGAAGCTTTAGAGGAATCCATTCATAATACAAAAGCAATTCATACAGCTGATAAAGAGTTAGAAAAAATCTTAACAACAGCCATCAAAAAGGAAGAAGGTCGCCATCAAAAGATTAAAGATGAATTAGAAGATACTAAGAAAATGGAAACCTATAAATTATATGGTGATCTTCTAATGATAAATGCACACCTTCAAGTGCAATATGAGCCTTCTATTGAATTGCAAAATCTTCTTTCCGAAGAAAACGAAATCTTAACGATTCCTTTAAAGCCAAACTTAACGATTGTGGAAAATGCACAATGGTATTATAAGCTTTATACAAAATTAAAAAATCGTATGGTTAGCGGCGAGTACCAACTCAATGCTAGCACCACAAAACTAGCATACTTACAATCCATTCTGTACAGTATCTCTTTAGCCACCACTCGTGAAAGTTTAGAAGAAATACGCAAAGAATGTATGGATGCAGGCATTATAAAAAAATCAAAAAAACCATTATCTTACAAACTAGGTAAATCTAACTACATTCACTTAACAATTGATGAAGGTGAAATATTCATCGGTCGTAACAATCAGCAAAACGAATATTTAACACACCGATTTGCAAAGCCAACTGACATTTGGTTCCATACACAAGATATCCAAGGTTCCCACCTTATTTTGAGACTCAATATTGAGCCAGACGATATGATTTTATCGAAAGTAGCACAATATGCAGCCTACTTTAGTAAAGCTCGTGATACTAGTAAGGTCCCGGTAGATTATACATACATTAAAAATATCAAAAAGCCACCTGGATCTCCTTTGGGATTTGTTATTTTTAATACCCATCAAACTATGATTGTGGAGCCTAAAAAACCAGAAAACTATAGAGAATGATAAAAGCGAAGGTATCCCTTCGCTTTTATTTTTGGCTTATTATTTTGCTCACATTATTTTTTACATATTGATCTGAAATTTGATATTACTTATCTTAAGTTTTCTATGGAATTTAACATATAAAAAGAGGCTAGATATAATATGATATCTAGCCTTTGTTTAAACTATTGGTTTTCTTCTGTACGTTGTTCAGTTTGTTTCAAACTTTCACGATTTTGACGCAAGCTTTCCAATGTTTTCTCCAAGTTGTTTTCAACATATTTAAGAACATCACCAGCATATTGAATAGAGCTAGCTTTCAGCTCATCAGAGGATTGATTTGCTGCATTAATAATTTGATTAGCTTGTTCTTGAGCTTGTTTTACAAGTTCACTTTCAGCTGTCAATTTAGCAATGTAGTCTTTAGCTTGATCGATCAAAGTTTCAGCCTGACGTTGAGCATCAGCTAACACTTTATCTTTATCTGCTACAATACGACGAGATTCTTCAAGTTCCAAAGGTAAGGATTCCTGAATAGAATCAATAATACGCATAATTTCGTCTTCCTCAACCATACGTTTTGTAGTCATAGGAATACGGCTGCTAGATTCAATAAGAACCTCTAAATCTTCTAATAATTTTTCTGTTTTCATACAATTCACCCCTATTTATTATGGACCGTATTAAAGCGTTCTTCAAGTTTTTCCTTAACATCATCCGGAACAAGACCATCTAGCTTACCACCAAATTTAGCTAGTTCACGAATACCCGTGGAGCTGACAAAAGAGTATTTGTTATTTGTCATAATAAATACTGTTTCAATGTCATCATCCAAATATTTTGCAAATAATGCGCGCTGAAATTCATATTCAAAGTCGCTCAATGCACGTAATCCTCGAATAATAATAGTAGCATTCTTGGATTTAACATACTCATTGAGCAAGCCACCTGTACAATCAATTTCAACATTAGGAATATGTTTGACAGAATTTCGAATCATCTCAACCCGTTCTTCCATAGAAAATAAGGAATTTTTATTCGGATTTGAGCTGACAGCAATGATTAATTTATCAACCAATCGGCTGCCCCGTTCAAAAATATCAACATGTCCATTAGTAACTGGGTCAAAACTACCCGGACATACACCTATACGCACAGGTTTAGCTCCTTTCGGCTGTCTTTACAAAATAGGAAACTACCGTATAACCAAATTTCTGTTCTTTTATACATTCCCATGATTCTGGTAAGGTAAAAATCTCATCCTTATGATGTTCTAATAATAAAACACCTTCAGGTTTTAACAAATCATAGTTTACAACCAAATCTATGGTATCTTGTATAAATCCATTTTCATATGGCGGGTCAGAAAATATATAATCGAACTGTCGCCCTACTATATAATTTTTTAATTGTGAAAGTTTCCTCGGAATAATTTCTAACCGATCATCCACACGACAATGTTTAGCATTCTCTAAAATTAGTTTTCCCGTTTTAAAGTCCACTGCTACTGCATGTGCTGCACCACGACTTAAGGCTTCAATTGCTACTGCACCAGTGCCAGAAAATATATCTAGTATATCAGAACCAAATATACCTCTATTTGCTAATACATTAAATACACTTTCACGAACACGATCAAGTGTAGGCCTAGTATCTAATCCTTTAGGTGCTTTTATAGCATGTCCCTTAGCAGTTCCGCCAATAATTCGCATACAACCCTCACAAGATTATACTCATTAATTATAGTATATAAATAACCAAATTAAAAGTATCTTTTATTTATGATACTTCAATTTTAATATCACGCCCCATCAACTCAGCTAATGCTATGGATGGAGATTTTTTTTCGTATAAAACCTCATATAAAGCCTTCGTTATAGGCATTTCAATTTGATGTTTACAAGCCATTTTATAAATAATTTCTGTTGCGAAAAATCCTTCTACAACCATATTAGTATGATTAACAATAAAATCCATCGTCTTACCCTCGGCTAGTTTTTGACCAGCCGCACGGTTACGACCATGTGGGCTCATACAAGTAGCAATCAAATCCCCCATACCAGCAAGACCAGCATAGGTTTCTTTTTGGGCCCCTAAGGCCACCCCAAAGCGAGTCATCTCATGAAGGCCACGTGTTAATAGTAAAGCCTTACAATTATCCCCTAAAGCTAAACCATCTGCAATACCAGCTGCAAGGGCAATGATGTTTTTCGTGGCTCCTGCTAGTTCAACACCAATCATATCAGTATTTGCATAAATTCTAAAATTTTGACTACATAATGCCTTTTGCAATGTTGTAGCTACCTCTAGGCTTTCAGTACTCAGCACAGATGCAGCAGGTAAGTTGCGACCAACCTCTTCTGCATGATTAGGTCCAGACAAAACCGCTAAATGACACCCTATGGTAGCAAGAACCTCTTTCATCACAGTCGTCAAAAGTTTGCCACTGGTTCGTTCTACACCTTTTGAACATAGAATATAGGCTTGATTTTTATGAGCATACGGTTTAATAGCCTCTAAACTGGTACGTACATGTACAGAAGGAGTAACCATTAATACCACTTCGGCATTACTAATACATGCCTCTAAATCAGAACTATATTGTAATTCTTCTGGAAGTTTTACACCTGGTAAATAGTCTTTATTCTCTAAGTCTTTTGCAAGTTTATCTGCAAATTCTGGACGACGACAATATATAGTTGTAGTATTTCCAGCTAAAACGGATTTAATAGCAAGGGCCGTCCCCCAACTACCAGAGCCGATAACAACAACATTCATTCTTTAATCCTTTTTAATGCGCTCTACTTTTAACTCGTTTCCAGCAAGTAGACGCTTAATATTATCCCAGTGACGTACAATGACAAACAAAGCTGCTAATCCGCCAAAGCCAACAAACCAGAAGGATTCTCCAGTGAAATACATCAGTACTGGTACTAATGCAGCGGCAATGATAGAGCCTAAAGATACAAGTTTAGTGAAATATACGATAACACCCCATACCAAAAAGCAAATCAATGCTACTATTGGTGAAAGAGCAATAAGTACACCTAAACCCGTAGCAACGCCACGACCACCTTTAAAGCCCAGAAAAACAGACCAGTTGTGCCCCATCATCCCAAGAATACCACCTAAGATCATAAACATAGGCCCATAGGGTGAGAGTAGCACTACTCCTGCGGCCCCTTTTAAAGCATCACATAGAAATACAGGTAAGGCTGCTTTAAGTCCGATAACTCGATATGTATTAGTAGCGCCAATATTTTTAGAGCCATATTGTCGTACGTCTGTATTAAAGAAAAGCTTACCTATAATTAATCCACTAGGAATTGATCCGATAAGATATGATAATACAGCATATACAATAATCATAATATCCATTAGTCTTCATCATCCCGTTTCTTGCCACGTAATACTAAACGAATCGGAGTTCCTTCAAAACCAAAGGACTCACGCAATCGATTCTCTAAGAAACGCATATAAGAGAAGTGAATTAGCTCTGGTTCATTTACAAATAAAATAAATGTAGGCGGCTTAACACTAGCTTGCGTCATATAATAGATTTTTGGAATTCTACCATTGCGAGATGGTACAGGATTTACGGTTTGTGCATCTTGTAATAATTGATTTAACGTCCCAGTAGATACACGGCGGTATTGTTGTTCAGATACAAACTTCAACATATCAGCTAAACGGTGAATACGTTGCTTAGTTAAAGCAGAAGCAAACAGGATAGGTGCAAACTGTAAAAAACCTAATTCATCATAAATATCTTCAGTAAATCGCAATGTTGTTTTGTCATCTTTTTCAACAAGATCCCATTTATTCACAACAATGACTACACCTTTACCCGCTTCGTAAGCATAACCTGCAATTTTTTTATCTTGTTCTGTAACACCATCTTGAGCATCTAGTACAAGAACTACAATATCAGCACGATCTACTGATCGCAAAGAGCGGACAATACTATATCGTTCAACGGCTTCTTCGATTTTAGACTTACGACGCATTCCCGCCGTATCAATAAGTACAAATTTTTGGCCCCCATGAGTCCAATACGTATCAATGGAGTCTCGAGTAGTACCTGCTACATCAGATACTATTACACGATCTTGTCCTAATAATGCATTAGTCAAAGAAGATTTACCTACATTTGGACGACCAATAACGGCAACATGAATAGTATCTTCATCATCTACATTAGTGCCAACTGGTGGAAAATGTTTAACAGTATCATCCAGCAAATCACCTAAATTCATAAGATTTTTAGCGGAAATGCCAATGGGGTCCCCCAAACCAAGATTGTAGAATTCATAAATATTCGGCTCTTGATTTACACTATCAATCTTATTAACTACGAGTACAACAGGTTTTCCACTAGCTCTAAGAATATTTGCAACTTCTTCATCAGCAGGTACAATACCTTGTTTACCATCGACGACAAATAAAATTACATCCGCTTCTTCAATAGCTAATTCAGCTTGTAATCGCATCATCTTAGGAATAACATGACTATTTTCAGTAATGAACTCGATACCACCAGTATCGATCATTGTAAACTCACGATTTAACCACTCTGCATCGAAGTAAATACGGTCCCTTGTTACCCCCGGAATATCTTCAACGATAGAGATACGTTTATTAACAATGGCATTAAAAAGTGTAGATTTACCTACATTTGGACGGCCTACAACAGCCACTAATGGTTTTGCCATAGTTTCACCTCATTATCTAATCTAATACATTACTATATTTTATCATATTCTAAGTAAAGTACGCAAAAAGGCTAACCAAGGAAACCTTGGCTAGCCTTTTATTAGACAATGAATTATTCAGCGTCTTCTGCAGTTTCTTTTGATTCCATCAATTCAGTCAAAGCCAAACCCAATTTCTTTTCATCTTTGTTAAGAGAAATGATTTTAACTTCAACTTCTTGACCACGATTCAAGTAATCTTCAACTTTCGCATTACGTTGTTTTGTAATTTGAGAAATGTGAAGTAAACCTTGGATGTCGTCATTAACAGCTACGAATGCACCGTAAGCTACTAAACGAACAACTTTGCCGTTAATAACATCGCCAACATGCAATGTTTCTTCAGCAACGTCCCATGGGCTCTTAGATAAAGCTTTTAAGGACAAGGATAATTTATTGCTTTCAGCGTCGAAGGATTGTAATTTAACTTCGATTTCTTGGCCAACAGAAAGAACATCTTCCACTTTTTTGATTTTTTGCCAAGAAATATCGGAAATGTGAAGTAAACCTTCAATACCGCCGATATCTACGAATGCACCATAAGGCATGATTTTACGAACGATACCTTTATAGTTTTCGCCAACGTTGATATTTTTCAATGCTTCAGCTAATTTAGCTTGACGTTCCACTTCCAATACTGCACGACGAGAAAGAACCAAACGGTTTTTCTTTTCATCGATTTCAAGTACTTTAGCTTCAAATTCTGTACCAACCAAGTTGTCCAAGGATTTCACGAAATGAACATCACCTTGGGACAATGGAATGAAACCACGAAGGGATTTAACTGTTACTACTAAACCTGCTGGGATAGCATCAATACCTTTACATACGATAGCTTCATCTTTTTCTTGTGCTTCGATAACATATTGCCAATCTTCATCTTTAGCCAAGCGAGTCATGGAAAGATAAATAGGATTATCTTCTTTGATGTGATTCATGATAACTGCTTTAATTTCATCACCATTTTTTAACACATCTTTGGCAGATTCTGGTGCTGGATAAGAAATTTCAGTTCTGTTCAAAATGGCTTCAGTTTTGTAGC
The DNA here is from genome assembly GCF_032550495.1 of Veillonella parvula. Taxonomy (GTDB): domain Bacteria; phylum Bacillota; class Negativicutes; order Veillonellales; family Veillonellaceae; genus Veillonella; species Veillonella parvula_G. Next base: position 602,848 of record NZ_JAWFZJ010000001.1, read on the forward strand.
CAAAAGATACATAAGCTCGTTCATCTTCGACTTGAACTACTGTACCTTCTACAACATTCCCTTTCTTAAATTCTTCTTGACCTTCGGCTGCTAATAATTCTGCAAAATCTTTCATTGTCTCAATGACCTCCTTAATAATCCAGTCGGGAGTCGATGCTCCTGCTGTTACTCCTACCGTCTGTACTCGGTCAAACCATTCCAGTTGTAATTCAGTAGAAGTTTCAATGTGATATGTTGTACATCCAACGTCACGACAAACCTCTGCCAATCGGTTTGTGTTGCCGCTGTTCTTACCGCCTATCACTATCATAAGATCTACATTACGTGCTAAATCAACGGCAGAATTCTGTCGTTCTTGCGTTGCATTGCATATCGTTTTGAAAACCTTAAGATTCTTAGATTTTTTCTCTAATATGTCTATTATACTGTTAAATTTGAATTGTGAAAAGGTTGTTTGTACAACAACGCCCATTTTTTCCACAATTTGTAGTTTTTGGGCGGATTCTTCATCTTCGATGATTATTCCTTCGTTATTTGCCCATAAATTAATGCTTTTGACCTCAGGATGGTTTTTTTCTCCCAAAATCACCAAAGTCATACCTTCATCTATAACAGACTTTGCATCTTGCTGTGCTTTTTTTACATGTGGACATGTGGCATCCACAACATGTAATCCTTTTTCTTCTGCCTCTTCGTAAATAGCAGGTCCTACACCATGAGAGCGAATAATCATTGTGCCTTCAGCGATATCAGACACTTCTTGAACAGGGCTTACCCCTTTGTCTTCAAGACGACCTACAACTTGAGGATTATGAATAATAGGACCTAATGTATAGCTTTTACCATCGTTATTTGCAGCTTCATTTGCCATTTCAACAGCCCGTTTTACACCATAGCAAAAACCATGGTTTTTAGCCAAAATTATTTCCATAAAGTCTCCTCTATACAATTGTTATGATAAGAATCTATCATTCGTTGGATTTCACTTTTAACACTATCATTTACTTTTTGAATCGCTTCTGGAGTCGCTTTAGCTTTTTCAACTGGAATCGGTTTACCAATAATACAAGCCACTTTATTACGTTCCATATTGTGAGAGCCAATGATAGCAACAGGCACTATGCTAACCGCTGTTCTAAGAGCAATTGATGCTGCACCATCATGAAATTTACCAAGCTTACCACTTTTTTGACGGTTACCTTCTGCAAATATGCCTAAAACCTTATTATCTTTAAGTAGTCCCATGGCATGACGAATAGCAACTTTATCAATAGCACCGCGATTTAACGGAAATGCACCAAGCCATGTACAAAAAAAACGTGAAATGGGATTCACAAATAATTCTTGTTTAGCCATAAAGTGTACATGTCTAGGCAAAGCATAGCCGCAGATAGGGGGATCGTTATTACTTAAATGATTAGGCACCACGATAACAGGCCCTTCCATTGGAAAATTATCGCGACCATATACTTTCAATCCATACCCTACTTTATAGCGAAGCCAAAAAGCGGTACGCCATAACCAGGTAGAAAATTTATTCATGATTGATTGTCTCCTGTACTAAATTCAATATATATGCCACAGTTTCATCAAAATTCATATTACTAGAGTCTACAACTACTGCATCTTCAACACATACAAGTGGAGACTCTTCACGATTTTTATCCATTTCATCACGACTAACAACATTCTTTTTAATTTCGTCTAGTGTTTGCTCGTTTGATGTACCTTGTACTTCTAACCATCTACGTTTTGCCCGCGCATCTACAGAAGCGGTTAAATAAATTTTTAGCTCTGCATTAGGTAATACGACAGAACCGATATCACGTCCATCTAATATAACTCCCCCAACGGCGGCCATCTCTTGTTGGCGTTCTACCAAATATTGTCGAACCCCTTTATAAGAAGCTATAGTCGATACATTATCATTAATTTGCTGCTGGCGAATTAATGATGTAACATCTTTTCCTTTAATATAGACCTTGCATGCTGTTGCAGTAGGCTCTAAAGTCAAATTTAAAGAAGGTAATAAAGCTTCTACAGCAGCTTGATCCTTAACATCAATTTGACTATCAAGAACTGCCCATGTAACACCGCGATACATGGAACCTGTATCGATATATAAATACCCTAATTCATTGGCCACTACTTTAGAAATGCTACTTTTACCAGCCCCAGCAGGACCATCAATAGCAATGGCAATTTTTTTAGTGTTCATAATAACCTCTATTCTTCATCACCGTGTACGGCATGCATGGCCGCCACATAGCCTGTGGAAAAGGCAGCTTGTAAATTATAGCCTCCTGTAAAAGCATCTATGTCTAGTACTTCACCAGCACCATATAAACCACCAATCAATTTAGACTCCATAGTTTTAGGATTAAATTCTTTTAATGAAATACCACCTGCTGTAACAATAGCTTCCGCTACAGGTCGTAATTCCTTAACAGTTACTGTCATATGTTGCAATACATGGCATAAGCGCAAACGCTCTTCCTTTGTAATTTGATTAATTGGTTTAGCCGGATTTAACTCAGCAAGCTTTATAACAATGGGAATAAGATTTACAGGTAGTAAATCCTTCATCCCATTAGCCAATTGTTTTTTAGAATATAAATCAAAATCCTTTTGCAAGCGCTTATCCAATACTTCTGCAGTCAAGGCAGGCTTAAGATTAATTTCAATAGTAATTTGAGGATTTTTCTTACGAAGCAACTTACCTACCGTGTGACTTAATGATAAAATTGTAGGCCCCGTAAGGCCAAAATGAGTAAACATCATTTCCCCAAATTGTTTAGCTTGTACCTTACTTTTAGAAATTACGGAAACCTCAACATTACGAAGACTAAGCCCCATAATTTCCTTTACCCACGTTTCGTTTGTAACGATAGGAACCAAGGATGGACGAATATCAGTAATAGTATGTCCCACTTTTTCGGCTAAAACGTAACCATCACCAGTAGAGCCTGTCAATGGATAAGATGCACCACCAGTACAAATAATAGCAGCATCACAAGCATATTGTTCCTTATCCGTTGTAACACCAACTACACGATTTTCCTGTACAGAAATCGATGTAACAGGTTCATTTAAATGAACTTGAACATTATACTTTTTTAGGATTTTCATAAAGATATTGCGTACTTCTAATGCAGAATCGGATTCAGGAAACACTCGTCCCCCACGTTCTACTTTAGTTTTTAACCCCCAGCTATGCAATAGGTCCAGAAGATCTTCATTACTAAAGCGTTCATAAGCACCGTACAAGAACTTACCATTACCAGGCGTATTTTTTATAAATTCGGCCATATCTGCACTATTCGTAATATTACAGCGACCTTTACCGGTAATGCCCATTTTCTTACCAACCATATTCATTTTTTCCAATAAGATGACGCGTGCTCCTTCACGGCCTGCTATAACAGCTGCCATTAGACCTGCCGCACCACCGCCAATGACTATGATTTGCTTCATGCCTTATCTGTCCCCAATGCTTTTAGCGCTTTTACTTCACGAATTGTTAGTTGACGAGAAGCGCCTCGTTTCACACCACCTAAAGTAAGACCAGCATACGCAATACGTTTTAAATTATGAATACGGTAGCCAAAGTGTTCAAACATACGACGAACTTGACGATTACGACCTTCATGAATTGTAATTTCTACTTCATGTACACCATTATGATCATCAAAACCTAAATCTACAATTGTTGCAGGTGCAGTTATACCATCTTCAAGCTCTACACCATTTGCAATAATTTGTAAATCATCATCGCGAACACGACCTTTGATACGAACTTCATAAGTCTTTTCCACGCCTTTAGATGGGTGCGTTAGATTTTGTGCCAACTCTCCATCATTCGTAAGCAGTAACAAACCTTCTGTATATAAATCGAGACGACCAATAGGGTAAATTCGTTTCGTTTCATTTTTTATATAATCTAAAACCGTTTCTCGACCTTGAGGGTCAGACACAGATGTAATGACCCCCTTTGGCTTATTTAACAAATAATATACTGGTTTCTCTTGGGCCAATAATTGGCCATTAACCTTAACCTTATCTTTTTGTGGATTAATTTTGACCCCTAATTCGGTTACCTTGCGACCATTGACCTGTACTTTACCTTCTGTAATTAGTTCTTCTGCCTTACGCCGTGATGCAATACCACAACTGGCAATATATTTTTGTAATCGTTCCATGCTATCCTTCTGTTTCCGAAACTTCTTGATGTAAGGCTTCTATCGATTCTACACCAGCACTTCTCAAAAATTCATCAGTCGTGCCATATAGAATCGGTCTACCTACAGTATCCTTATGACCTAATTCAGCTATAAGAGATCGAGTCAATAATTGTTTTATAATTTTATCGCTATTTACACCGCGAACCTCTTCGATTTCAGCCTTTGTAATAGGCTGCTTATAAGCGATAACAGCTAATGTTTCCATGGCCGCATTAGATAATTTATCTTCTCTTTTACGAATATGACCAACATAATCAGCACATTCAACAGCGCTGACTAATTCAACACCGGCTCCAGATATACGTATTCGAATACCTCGATTCTGTTCTTCTAGTTCTCGTTGTAATTCTTCTATATATTTTTGTGTCTCCTCTGTGGAAAGCCCAAACACTTCTGCTAACATATCTATCGATATAGGCTTTGCCGATGAAAACAAAACGGCTTCTAAATGCATCGTTGGTAAGCTCATATAGCCCCCTTTCTACACGGCCCTCTCTAAGGTAGCAGTGAATATAATATCATCATCTTCATAGCGCATTTCCATAACTTGTTGTTTTAATAATTCTAAAACAGCCATAAAGATGGTTACCATACCACTTTTCGTTTCAATTGCTACTAATAATTCCCTAAAATATAAACATTCGCCACGATGTATACGACTAGACAAGGATATAATCATGTCCTCTAAACTATACGTATCCTTTTCAACCTTTACCTCACGAATCGTCTCTTCTTCTGGTAACTCTTTAGCCCGTTTTATAGTTTGATAAAAAATTTGATATAACTGTGAAAGTTCCAAATTATATACACTATCTAATCCAATCACACTCGTTTCTTCAGGACGACTAAATATATTCGCAGATACAGCGGTACGCTCCATTAATAGAGATGTAATATCCTTAATTTTCTTAAATTCTACTAATTTTGCTACCAACTCGTCACGTGGATCCTCTGCTTCATCAGGCTCAGGTTCAGCCTTAGGTAATAACATGCGTGATTTAATCTGTAATAAGGTAGATGCCATAACAAGAAATTCACTACTATAATGAATATCAAAATGGTTCCAATTGTCTAGATATGCCAAGTATTGACTCGTTATTTCAACGATAGGAATATCGGTAATTTCTATTTTATGTTTTTCAATGAGATGCAAGAGCAGATCAAGGGGACCTTCAAAAACGTCCAACTTGTAGTTATAATCTCCCATAAAACCCAATCCTCAGAAAAAATGTTTTTAACTATATAATTATAAAGCATTTATAGTAGTACTTTCAAATAATTGTTTTTTTTACACTCATCTGCTATCTTTATTATTGTAATTATTTTATATTAAAAAAAGATACGTTATTGTGTATTCCTTTTAGAGAGGATTTATTATGTCATCGAGTGTGAGGCAAATTGGGCGAAATCCAATTTTTCGCTTTGGTATTATAGGTATTGTTTTATATATCATCTTATTTTTAATTTATGAGCCCATAACCTTAGGGCTTGATGTAGAGGATATTACGATTTTAGCTGTACCAACAATTGTAGGTACCTTTTTATTTCAATATTTTATGGGGTGTACCGTTTTCCACAGGCCTTTTTTAGGGTATGGCCTAGTCGGAATCTTATGGGCACTTACCTTTCCTCTTTTATTCCATTGGTCCTATGTGAAGCCATTATACTTCTATGAATTTGCTAATGATTTTTTATTTGGCTTATTAATTTTCATGGGATTATCAGGCATTCAGTTTTTACTGAACCAAACAAATCGCTTCCATAAAACAACATCCTTAATCATGGCTATCATTTCCATGATTCTGAGCTTAATACCATTCTTACAAATTGGCTATTACATGACTACTTGGCATTGCTTAACGCCAGCCAGTCTGCTAGCCGTATATATGACCAATCCAGAAGAAGCATTTGGTTTTTTAAAGAATGCAGCTGGAATACCTGGTCTTATAGCAATAAGTATTGGTCTTATCTTATGGACTTATTTATTGTACTGGTCTAACTTAGGGATGAAAGCAGTAGTAAACTTAAATACTACACGCCCTATGCGCTCAGCTATGCTTATCGCATCCCTTGTAGCTTTTTTAGTATATGTACCATTCTTCTTGTTCCCACAAACCTGTATTGTGGCGAACTGGATTGCTGCAGGCGATTATGTAAAACAAATGCAACAATATAATGATAATCACCACTTAGTATTTGATTCCTTTAATTTAGACACAAAGGAAACAGCGGTGAACAAAACACCTGGTACTATTATTCTAGTCATTGGAGAATCTAGTTCTCGAGATTATATGAAAGTATATAATCCAAACTTCCCATATGACGATACTCCATGGCAAGGCAATATGCGTTCGGACAATAAAGACTTTGTCTTCTTTGATAATGCCTATTCATCGTACGTACAAACAGTACCAACCTTGGAGCGTGCACTATCTGAACGAAATCAATATGATGATAAACCATTTCTTGATTCAGCCAATATCTTAGATATTGCTAAAAAAGCGGGATACACGACTTCTTGGTTTAGCAATCAAGGTGTATTCGGTGAATATGATACAGCTATTTCATTAATGGCTAAAACTGCAGACACAACAAAATGGGCCCATGAATCTTATGCATTCTCAGATCGATATGATGAAGCTCTATTGCCATTATTAGAAACTGTAGATCCTACCAAAAACAACTTTATCGTTATACATATTATGGGTAGTCATATTTATTACAATGACCGTTACCCTCATGAATTTAGCAAGTGGAAACAAGGTCCGTATCCTGATGGTCAAGAAGCATATGCTAACAGCCAATTATACACAGACTGGTTATTACAACAAATTTACAATTATGGCAAAGACAAATTAAACTTACAAGCCATGGTGTATTTCTCCGATCACGGTGAAAGTTTAGACAAATCGCATAACCCTGATACATTTGATTTTGTTATGACACATATTCCATTCTGGGTATACCTATCTCCACAATATCGCTCAACCTATCCACAGACTGCTGAGGTACTTGCAAAACACGAGCATCAATTCTTTACTAATGATTTGCTATACGATACATTAGTTGGTCTCATGCATGCTTCAAGTCAACGATATGATGCAACACGAGATTTTAGTAATGCTCAATATCGATTTAATCTACATAACTTAACTACATTACTTGGTGAACAACCATTAGCAAATGATCCTGTTAATGCAAACAAGTAGTCTTTAATTAATATTGTAGCCATTATTTTTCTATTATATTGAGTTATTTTACTAGTAAAATAACTTGATATAATCAAAAAGAGATGAGTTAAACTCATCTCTTTTTTTCTGCAAGTAAAAGCTCTATATCATTTTCAGTATAAATTGTTATATTCTTTTCAAGTAGAGCCTCTACAGTACATCCATGGCCATTTTTCAGTGTTCTAGTAAAAGTTCCATCATAAATGCGCTTATATCCACAGCTAGGACTTTTCGCCTTCATCAAAGCTTGCTTGCAACCATATTTTTGTGCAATATCAACTGTTAGTTGAGCACCTCTTACAAACTCATCGGTAACATCAGCTCCATTAACAGTACATATACGTTCACCCTGCCGCTCAGCAGGATCACGAGGCGTACTAAGTCCCCCTAACACTTCCGGACATACAGGTACTAATTCATAATATTCCTTTAGAGCCTCTATCGTTTCTATATAATTGTCTTTGCCATCATATCGACAATGTACACCAAATAGGCATTCACTAATTAATAACTTAGGTTTCTTATTCATAGATTTATCTATCTCTTATATATTTATACGTAACTTATAGTAATAATTTTCACAAATCGTTTTAATTGTATATAAGAAAAAAGACTAACCCTAAGTTAGTCTTAATTGGTGCCGAGGACCGGAATCGAACCGGTACGGTTGTTTCCAACCGACGGATTTTAAGTCCGTTGCGTCTGCCTGTTCCGCCACCCCGGCATGGGTAACGATTGTGGAGGCGGCACCCAGAATCGAACTGGGGAATAAAGGTTTTGCAGACCTCTGCCTTACCGCTTGGCTATGCCGCCATATAAAATTGGAGCGGGAAACGAGATTCGAACTCGCGACCCCCGCCTTGGCAAGGCGGTGCTCTACCGCTGAGCTATTCCCGCATATAAATGGTGCCTCAGGACAGAATCGAACTGTCGACACACGGATTTTCAGTCCGTTGCTCTACCAACTGAGCTACCGAGGCATAAATGGCGACCCCGATCAGATTTGAACTGACGATCTTCGCCGTGACAGGGCGACATGTTAACCGCTACACCACGGGGCCGTAACCAAAGTACTTGCTTAGTATATCGGTTATCAGGACTTTTGTCAACACTATACTACAATATTTTTAATAAATTCTTCCTCATTTTTTAATATGGTAGATTCCCTATGTCCTGGCTCAACAATCAAATCCTTGGACAAAGTTAAAAGATATTTCAAACTCTTAATCAAATCAGCTGGATCACTTTTATAAGTATCTGTATTTCCCACATTTTGCTTAAATAAGGTATCACCAGTAAATAGATACCCTTCAATTTCTAAACAAACCGATCCCGCACTATGCCCAGGTGTATGATGAACTAATATATCAAAAGGATCTAAATTTAATTGCCCCTCTACTAAATCATTACAATGTGTATACATTTTTTTCTTATATACACTTGGTCTCCGTCGAATTAACTGTAACAACTCTTGATCTAAAGGATGTAAATAAGCGGGAATATTATAATGTGTACACACTTCATCCAAGGCTGACACATGATCACAATGACCATGTGTCAATAAAACTGCTATGGGTTCAGAATCTGCAACCATATCAATAATGTGGTTACAATGAAAGCCCGGATCAATAATTATAGATTTTCCCTCTTTGATAAGCACATAACAATTTGCTTTATAAAGCCCTAGAGGACGTTTTATAACTTCCATATAGTTCCCGCCCTCCTATAGAATACGATATCGTTTAGGAACCTCTTTTTTAATAAAATACCCTTCCCAAAACTGAGGGTGAAGCATAACTAAAATCGTAAATAACTCCAAACGACCTAGTAACATGTCTACAATAGCAATACATTTAGCAGTATCCGGCATAACATTAAAGGAATCAGTAGGACCAAAGCCACCAAACCCTAGTCCTACATTGCTAAGAAAGGCCGTAACCACTTGCATAGAATCATATGTATTAAGACCAGTACAAGTCATTAGAAAAACAGATACCACATAAATCATTAAATATAAAAATAAAAATTGATGTGTCATCTGGATCCATTTAGTAGGCATCGGTTTACCATTAATACGTACTACTTGAACCATATCAGGATGAATTGATTTTCGCAGATAAATTATAGAACTCTTAATCAAAATAATAAGTCGTATAATTTTTACACCGCCCGTTGTAGAACCACTACAACCACCAAAAAATGTACAAATAAATAACATCATCTGTGCTGCAGCAGGCCACAAATCATAATCACTAATAGCAAAACCACTACCAGTTTGAAGCGAAACTAAATTAAAGGCAGCATTTCTAACAATCTCTAAAGGACTAGAATAGCTAGATTGTAATGCTAGAGATATTGATACAATGGCAATACCAATAAACACTACAAGCCAGTACATACGTGTTTCAAAATCATTAATTAAAACGCGAATTCCTTTTTGAAGTGCATTGTAATACACAGAGAAATTGCCACCAGCAAGAAACATAAAGAATATAAATACGAAACAAATATAATTACTTTGTTCATAAATAAAAGCCCCTGCTGATGTCGGTGCAAATCCACCCGTGGCAATAATAGAAAAGGCATAGTTTAACGCATCAAAAGGTTCAATGCCTCCAGCCCACAGCATAAGAAAGCAAAGAGCAGTAAAGGCAATATACAACTGCCAAAGCTTTGTAGCCATTGATTGAATACGCGGCATTACAACACCAGGCTTTGGTACAGATGCCTCTGCATTAAAGAAATGTGCTGCATCTGCTCCTAAATTCTTTAAAAATGATAAGATAAGGACGATGATCCCCATTCCTCCAACCCAGTGCATAAGACCACGCCACAATACAAATGTGTTTGGTAACGTATCAACACTATAAATAATAGTGGCCCCAGTTGCAGTAATACCCGAAGTGGCTTCAAATAAAGCATCAAAAACATTAGTCAATATGCCACTCCCCAAAAAAGGTAAAGCCCCCAAAATAACCGTGAATATCCAAGTAGAGGATACAACTAAGAACCCATCACGAATACTAAAGCTTTGACTTTCACAACCGTAATAAGATAAAAGCGTCCCCAAAACTAAAGAAAGGCTTGTGGTTATAAGGAATGACCAATATGCAGTTTCAAATACAACACTGTATATAAAAGGGATTAAAGTAAAAACCCCAAATATATAGAGTAGTCGACCCACTAAGGACATAACGATTTGAATTCGCATAACCCCTCCTTACTAAGTAAGATATTTAAGCAATTTGCTTACCGATTCAGGTAATGTAAAGAGAACGATATGATCACCATCTAAAATTTGAGTATTACCACGAGGTACGATAGCTTCATTTTCCCGTAAAATTACACCTACCAAGGCCTTCCCAGGTAAACGAATATCTTTTAATTGTTTACCTGCCACAGGTGATTCATTGGTAATTTCAATCTCGATAGATTCGGCTTTACCACCTTCAAAGGTGGAAATAGATACAACCCCTTCTCCACTTCGTACAAAGCGCAAAATTTGACTTGCTGTTAATAAACGTGGAGAAAATACAACATCAATACCTACTTGCTCCATCAGCATAATATATTCCGGCCGACCCACACGAACAACGGTCTTTTGGATACCCATATGCTTCCCTACAAGTGCTACAAGTAAGTTAAGTTTATCATCATCTGTTAGAGCAATAATTACATCGCTATCAGCAATTTCCTCAGCTTCGAGCAAATCAAAATCAGTACCATCCCCATTGATAACCATGGCTTTATCCACTTGATTTGCCAGTTTCTCACAACGGTCAAAGTCTTTTTCAATAACCTTCACAGAAAAACCAGCTTTTTCTAGTAATACAGTTAAGTTACGACCTAAGAGACCTGCCCCAATGATTACAGCCCGTTTATAGAATGTATTATAATTATGGAACCAAAGTTTCTCCACTTCAGAAACGGACTCTTTCAAACCTAGAAAAAATACACTATCATCAGCCTGTAAGCGACTTTCACCATGCGGAATAATCATTTCACCATAGCGCAAAATACCAACTAATAGAACACCTTCAGGAAAGCGAATTTCTTTTAGTGGCTGTTCTAATAGAGGAAATTCATTATTCAATTTGAATTCCATAAGGCGCACAGCACCCTGACCGAACTCCTCAACATCTATAGCTGATGGTGTTTCTAAAATTTGTAGTAACTCTTGAGCTGTAACCATTTCAGGATTGATGAAAAGATCAACACCTAATTGAGCTCGTATCTCCTCATCCATATGTTCCGCCACACTATTATCACGAACGCGTGCAATAGTTGTAGGCACACCTTTTATTTTAGCTACCGAACAGGATAGCATATTAACCTCATCTGAATCAGTAACAGCAATAAACATACCAACATCAGACATATCGATTTCATTCAATAATTGAACATCACTGCCATTTCCTAAAACTAGGCTAACATCTAATGTATTTTCAAGATTATGAATGCGTTCTGGTGAGCGATCGATAACATATACATCATGATCGTCTTGAATAAGACGTTGTGCTAATGAATAACCAACCTTACCAGCGCCTACAATGACAATTTTCATCGTCTTTATTCCTCATCTTGGGACTCATCACTAACAAGAGGTGTCCATTGGCGACCTATGTCGGTAAGCAATGTCCAACCATCCTCCTGAACAATTTTTTTCTCTTTCATTAAATGCCCTAAGGCACGTTTGAACGCAGCCTTACTAATATTGAACTTATCTTTAATCAACATCGCTGAAGACTCATCACTATATGGCATCTTTCCACCGCGATTTAAAAGATATTCCATAATAATATCACCATCTGAAACAAGAGCTTTTTCCTTTGTAGGGCGCATAGATACATTGACACGACCATCATCGCGTTTGAAAGTAATACGACCTTCAATCATTTCCCCTACTTTTAACTTTCTCGTCATTTCAGAACGATGTAAAAAGGCAATCCAACGCTCAGGAGTGATAAAAAATGCCCCCTCACTCGTTAAGTTATAGATAGCACCTTTTACAAGTTGACCAACCGTAGCTTCAGTAGCAGCTTTAGAGGCACGACGCATTTCATCATCTACATCCATGGAGACCGCAAAACGGCCAGATTTATCTGTATAAAGACGAACCCACACCTTTTCCCCTACCTGAGGGCGACCACGCATCTCCGCATGAGGCATAAAGATACCACGTTCTGTGCCAACCTCAACGAAGCAACCAAAATTTGTCGTATTGATGACCTCAACATAACCAATTTGGCCAACCTTCATAGCTGGTAAACGCATAGAAGCAGTTAAACGCCCCTTTGGATCGCGATATAAAAATACTTCTACCGCATCTCCTATAGTAACTGGTGAAGTTTGTTGATCTTTATGAAGCAAAATATCATCATTTGTATTGCCTGTTTGACCATCTAGAAAAGCACCTTGGTCACTAGTACGCAATACTTTCAATGTGGCAATTGTATTTTCCAACAATTCTGTAGCCATATTATACTCCTTCAAATGGAACTCGACCAGCGTCATTCCACAATTCTTCTAAACCGTAGAATTCACGCAATTCATCACCACCAAAGACATGACAAATTATATCGCCAAAATCCAATAAGATCCATTCACCTTCACGATAACCTTCTCTATGCTGTACGGTTATACCTAATTCGGCTGCTTTATCTTCCATTTCATCAGCAATGCTTTGAGATTGCTTACTATTATTTGCACTGGCAATCAAAAAATAATCACCTAACATTGAAATACCTTCTAAATCAAGAATTTCAATATCTCTGCCCTTTTTATCAAATGCAGCTTGTGCAAGTTCTAATACGATTTGTTTAATATCTTCTTTCTTTTTCATTATATTGCCTCTTATCTTATCGCTTACTACCGCTCTCCTCACCTGGTTCTGTGGGCTTTGTAATAGTGCCCCCATTATGTTCCGATTCAGGTGCAACTTTCGACATACTATTTGTTGGTGCAGATATAAATTGCGTCATTTCATTAGCTGGTAAATTACCCATTGTAATACCCACTAAACGCTGAGCTTCCGTAGGGTTTACCTTCCAATAAGTCGTTTCACCTATAAGCTCTTTTTCACCAGGAAGAATATAGAAGTGGATCTCTTCCTTATTAATTTTGCTCGCATTATATACCAGTTTAATAGCATCTAAAGTGGAGATATTACTATCAAAATGCTCCCAAATACGCCAAATATGCCATGCATTTGTTAAGAAAAATGCATTATGCTCTTGTTCCACCCACAACTTTAAGAATCGCTCTTGTCGTTGCACACGAGTAAAGGTATCGTGTTTAGGATCAGAATATCGTAAATATGCTAAGGCATTATTACTATCTAATGTTTGATAACCACGTCGTAAATCAATATCCTTATTGCCTTCTGCATCAACATGTTCCATCGGTTGCTCTACATAAATTTGTTGATTCCCTAACACATCATTAGTTTTCTTGAAAGCATCTTGATTAACTACCACGTAGTATGGTATTGAAATATGGAACATATCCTCAATAACAGCTTTAGTAAGTTCAATGCCTCCTTTTTCATAAATACTATTTAACATAGTCGCATCGGTTTGATCACGATTATCGATTTTACTATTACTTGGAATGCCGATAACGTCCATCGTTTTTTGATCAAGGTTTACAGATAATAGGAATAGACTATCACCTTGACTAGGATTATTGTCATCAGTGCCGATAACCAAAATATATAAAGGTTTATCTAAGCCTTTTTGCTCTACTGATACAGTATTTGCGTCCTGTTTATTTTCACTATCTATCACGGCTTCAGTAGCTTCAGTAGTTCCGACAATTGCTCTATATGCATAAGATACACCACTATATATGCCATACCCTATCCCACCGAGCAAAGTAAAAACTACAACAATAGCCAGAATAACTCTGGGCCACTTCACAGATGACTTTTGTTGACGTCTTTTTCTACGTCGGCGAGCTCTTGCTCGTTCACGTTCGTCCATATAAAACTCCATTATTTACAAGATTTTAATACATCATTACGACCAAGAATGGTCAAAGGATAAATAGAAAGATGTTGCTCAATAAGGTGATTAATAGTATTGTCAAAACCAAGCAATACAGCCTTATTTAGATCTTTTTTAGCTACCGTTCGAAGTTCATCAACACCTGGGAAATCACGATTGGGTTCAATATAATCTGCTAAGAATATAACTTTATCTAATGTAGACATTCCCACCTTACCAGTTGTATGAACACGAATAGCTTCTAAAATTTCTGAATCGGTTATAGAAAACTCAAGTTTAGCTCGAATCATACCTGCTAATCCATGTAAAAGATTACCATTGGCTAATAATTCTTCATCAGCTTTGTAATTATTCTCCTTCACCAAATCTTGCATCTCTTTCAAAGGCATTTCTTTAGCACAATCATGCAGTAATGCCGCTAATCGTGCTTTTTCTACATCAACATTATAAAGTTTAGCCAACTGAGTTGCAGATTCAACAACACCCAGGGTATGCTTAAAACGTTTTTTTCCCATCCATTGACTTACCCTTTGTTGTATTTCATCAAACGATAACATCATTTATTCCTTCCCATATATATGGTTTTCTTCTATATAATCCACTACACATTTAGGCAACATATAACGAACTGTCTTTCCAGACCGTAAGCGCTCTCGTAAATACGTAGCAGACAATTTCATTTCAGGCACTTCCATAACATGTATTTTTTCCCGTGCTTTAGCTCCTAATTCATCCAAAGTAGAATCAATAGCACTCGATCCATCTGGTCTAGTAGCTCCAATAAAATGAACCTCATCTATCAGTTCATCTATAAATTTCCAAGTCGGTAATGCACGAATAGTATCAGTCCCTGCAATAAAGTAAAATTCAACAGTAGGACCATATAGTTTTTTAAAATATTGAATCGTATCAACGGTATACGAAGGGCCCTCTCGACGCATCTCTACATCAGAAATTTCAAAATTGGGATTATCCAAAACTGCGGCCGCTGTCATAGCATAGCGATGATGACTATCAATCACATCATGTTGCTTATGTGGTGGAATACGAGCAGGTACAAAGATAACCTTTTCTAAATTAAAGCTCTCACAAGCCACTTCTGCAATCATGAGATGACCTAAATGAATGGGATTAAATGTTCCACCAATTATACCTATGCGACGTTTATCTACCATAATACGGTCACTCCCTTAATGACAATGACACAAATAATGATGAATAAGAGCAATGCCTTTCCATAGGATATCCATTCATATCGGCCCTTAGGTGTTTGAAGATATCTGAAGTATGCCCTTATAAAATAATATAGTTTCTTCACGTCCGTACTTGGCCTTCCCCAAATACAAAATATTTATAAGATGTTAAAGCTTGTAAACCCATAGGACCTCGAGCATGAAGCTTTTGTGTACTAATACCGATTTCAGCACCAAAACCAAATTCAAAGCCATCTGTAAAGCGGGTAGATGCATTATGATACACCGTAGAACAATCTACTAAATTCATAAATATCTTGGCTCGCATAGGCTCATCTGTGATAATAGCCTCAGAGTGATGTGTAGTATACCGATTCACATGTTCAATAGCTTCTTCAAGATTTTCAACGATACGCACATTTAAGTCCATATCATTGTATTCTGTGTTGAAAGAATCCTCTTCTAGAGGAATTGTGTTTTCCATATATTGAGCTACAGCTTCATCTCCGTGAATGCGAACACCGTATTCTTGTAGTGCTGTATCAAGACGTGGTAAAAAATCAGAAGCCACAGCATGATGAACTAGTAAGGTTTCCATAGAGTTACATACAGATGGACGTTGAACTTTAGCATTGACTGCAATTTCTAAAGCCATCTCTAAATCAGCAAATTCATCAACAAAGGTATGACATACACCGCTGCCAGTTTCAATAACAGGAATGCTACTATCTTCTACAACACGACGAATAAGTCCAGCACCCCCACGTGGAATGATTACATCAATATATTCCCGTTGTTGTAAAAGTACTCCAACCAGATCTCGATCAAGCACCTCAACGAGTTGAATAGAGTCACCATTAATACCTAACGACTCTAAGGTATCCCGCATGATAGACACGATGATTTGATTCGTGTGAAATGCCTCCTTACCACCTCGTAAAATTGTAGCATTTGCTGTCTTTAAACAAAGAACACCTGCATCTATGGTTACATTTGGACGGGCTTCAAAGATGATACCAATAACACCAAAAGGTACTGATCGCTTTTCAATAATCAAACCATTAGGCCGAGTGATTGTTTCTATAATGGAACCTACAGGACTTTCAAGAGCAGCCACTTGACGCACCCCTTCTGCCATTTGAGCAATGCGACTAGGTGTCAAAGTCAATCGATCTATCATAGTTCGAGGTAAATTATAATCAACAGATTTTTCTAGGTCTAACTCATTAGCCGCCATAATTTCATCTGTTTGTGCTTCTACAGCATCAGCAATTGCTAACAATGCAGAATCTAAAGTTTCTTGGTCGAGTTGGGCTAATTCAAAAGATGCCGTTTTAGCTCTCTGGCCCATATCTTTACAAATTTTTTCATACTGGTTCATAGGATTTCCTCAGTGTAATAAAACTAGATTATTACGATGTACAGCCTCATCATAGGTCGTATTAATACCCAGAATCTCGGCTATATCATTTGTATTGTGACCTTTAATCGCCTTCATATCATCAATACTATAATTAATAAGTCCACGACCAATTTCCTTATGATCATGATAAATGGAAATTGTATCACCAGGTCCAAAAGTCCCCTCTACTTCAATAATACCAGCGGGCAGAATGCTAGCACCCTTATCTAAAACAGCCCGAGCACACCCGTCATCAATCGTAATGGATCCTTTTAATCGTTTACCAAAAGCCAACCAATGATGTTTACCAGATAAACTTGCATCATGGGCTTCAAAGAGTGTCCCAATTTGTTCACCCTTACATACACGACGAACAGAATCCTCTACTTCACCTGAGGTGATAACCATTGGTACACCAGAATTTGTTGCCATATGAGCAGCTTTAATTTTTGTATACATACCCCCCGTTCCCATATTAGAACCAGCACCACCTGCAATAGCATAGGTTTCATCGTTAATTTCAGAAACAGTTTCTATCAAAGTAGCATCTGGATTGGTGGCTGGGTTAGCTGTATATAAGCCTTCAATATCTGACAAAATGATAAGTAAATCTGCATCTACAATACCTGCAACAGTAGCAGATAATGTATCGTTATCACCGATTTTAAATTCTTCGATAGCAACCACGTCATTTTCATTAATAATAGGAATAACGTTAAGTTGCAATAAAGTATGTAATGTATTACGCAAGTTAAGATAACTATGTCGTCCAGTACTATCCTCTTTCGTTAAAAGAATTTGCCCTACGGTGCGACCATATTCTCGGAACATGCGCTCGTACATATGAATGAGAATACCTTGACCTACTGCAGCAGCTGCTTGTTTTAATACGAGATCTCTAGGCTTTTCTTTAAAGCCTAAAGGGGCAAGACCTGCACCAGTAGCACCAGAGGAAACAAGAATAATCTCTTTACCTTGGTTAGCCAAATCTGATAATTGGCGCACTAATCTTTCAATACGCTCCAAATTTAAATGTCCGTTAGTGTAACAAAGCGTACTGCTACCAACTTTGACTACAATTCGTTTTGCATTAACGATAGCGCTGCGCATAGACTAACCTCCTAAGGTTGAAATTCTTAACTACGATGTATACAAATTTTTATGATTTACTAGATTATAAAATTATTTTGGCAAAATGATTTTAGGTTCTTTTTTAGCTTTATATAAAACACCATTAAAGCCAATCACTTGAACTAATTCAGCGCCAAGCATATCTGCTAAGTCTTGAAAAATTGTCTTATCTTCAGGACTATTATTATGTAATTTAACCTTAATAAGTTCACGTGCTGTAATCGCTGCACGAGCACTATCTATAACACTATCCTCTAAACCATTTTTACCAATTTGGACAACTGGTGGTATTGTAGCCGCCAATGAACGTAAATACCGTTTTTGTTTTCCTGTCATTATTACTCCTACTCTTGGAAAGTAAAGCGCTGATCGCCGATTACAACTTCATCACCGTCTTTACAGCCTTTTTCCTTCAATTTTGCATCAAGCTCCATAAAGCGCCAAATGCGTTGGAATCTACGAAGAGATTGATCATCGTCAAGATTTGTCATAGCTACTAATCGTTCAATACGTTTACCAGTAATGTAGAAAGCAGCATCATCACCGCGAGTAATGACAAATTCTACATCTTGTTTTGCTTCGTATACAACTGTATCATCATTTGCTTCAGGCTCTGGTTCGTAGTTTTCTACATAGTAATAAGCTCGTTCCATAAGCTCTGACAAACCTTCACCACTTAAGGCGTTAATGAGAAATACCTCATAGCCTTTGTCTTCAAAATATTTTTTTGTTTCGGTAATCGTCGTGTCATCAAAGACCATATCGATCTTATTGAGAGCTACAATTTGTTTCTTATTAGCCAATTTTTCAGAGTATTTACGTAACTCTTCATTAATCGCATCAAAGTCGACCTTAGGGTCTCGGCCTTCCATACCAGATACATCTAAAACATGAATTAAAATATTTGTACGTTCAACATGACGTAGAAAATTGTGACCTAAACCTACACCTTCACTAGCCCCTTCAATAAGGCCTGGAATATCGGCCAAAACAAAGCTACGATCTCCAGAAATTGTAACTACCCCGAGTACTGGTGTTAGTGTAGTAAAGTGATATGCTGCCACCTCTGATTGAGCTTTAGATACTTTTCGCAAAATACTAGATTTACCAACAGATGGATAACCTAATAAACCTACATCAGCTAATACTTTAAGCTCTAATTGTAACCAGAATTCTTCACCAGGTTCACCCTTTTCTGCAAAGGTTGGTGCACGGTTAGCACTAGTTTGGAATCGAGCATTGCCACGTCCGCCACGACCACCTTTGGCAATAACAAAGGTATCGCCATCGTTGACAAGGTCGCAAAAGATTTTTCCTGTTTCCTCATCTTTAATTACTGTCCCCAATGGAACTGGAATGATAAGAGGATTGGAACCTCGACCGTGCTTATTAGAGCTTTCACCATTACCGCCAGCTGGTGCCTTAAACTGACGTTTATATCTAAAATCTACAAGCGTATTAATATTCTTGTCAGCTTTAAAAACAACATCCGCACCTTTACCACCATCACCACCACTAGGGCCGCCATTTGGCACGTATTTCTCTCGACGAAAACTGGACATACCATCCCCACCGTCACCAGCTTTAACAAAGACGCGCGCTCTATCTATAAACATAATTTAACTCCTATGCATTATTGCTGTAATAGCTCTAATGCTTTTTTAATTTGAATATCATCTAATGTACTAGATGGATGTACACCTTTTGGTAAATCGATTTCTACATCAGGTTTAATACCTGTTCCATCAATAACACGATCACTTGGTGTGTGGTACTTAGCAATAGTTACTTTAATTCCTTCATCATCTAAACTAGGGAAAATAGTCTGAACGGTACCTTTACCATATGTATTAGTACCTACGATAGTGCCTAATTTACGATCTTGAACAGCGCCTGCTATGATTTCAGATGCACTAGCAGAGCCCTTATTAACTAAAACAACCAATGGCATAGCTACATCAGGTCCATCTGACTTATATGTATCCTTTTTACCTGATCGATTTTGTACTGTTACGAGTGTACCTAGAGGCATAATATAGTTAGATATCTTTTCAGTAGTAGATAATAAACCGCCTGGATTATCTCGTAAGTCCAAGACAAGGGCCTTCATACCTTGAGATTGAAGCTCTTTATATTGAGTGGCAAAATCTTCTGCGGTATTTTCTGCAAACTGACTAATACGAATATACCCAACTGTGCTAGTTAGCATTTTACTTTTAACAGTAGGCAAAACAATGGATTCACGAGTGATATCAAAATGCAACTTTTCACCATTACGCTCAATATCAAGAGCTACAGTAGTACCTGCTTCGCCACGAATACGAGAAGATGCTTCCTCTACCGGAATTTCAGTAGTGGCTTGTCCATCGATAGCAATAATGTGGTCTCCAGGTTTAATTCCAGCTTTGAAAGCTGGTTGGTCTTCCATAACGCTAACAGCATATAGACCTTTATCATCAGTACCAAGGACCATACCGACACCAGCATATGTTGCAGATGTTTGCATTTTCATGGACTTATATTCTTCTGCATTTAAATAAACACTATGCGGTTCTCCCAAAGAGTCAATTAACCCCTTTAGCATACCATCATAAAGGGTACTTTTAGCCATAGGTGTCATAAAAACTTGACTCGCAGTATAATAGGCTATAAATAATCTTGGCAGACCCCAGAATGAACCAGAAAGGTACCAAAATGTAAGCCACATAATAACGATGCCAGAGCCTATATATTTCAATAGACTCCATAACACCGTACGTGTATCAAATTTCATATTATAAATATCCCATAGGATCCACAGGATCCCCACTTATACGAACTTCAAAATGTACATGTGGCCCTGTACTATTGCCTGTGCTACCAGCATAGGCAATAACTTGACCCTTACCCACATCTTGCCCTTCAGAGACAGCAAGTTCAGAATTATGTCCATAAAGAGTAGACATGCCATTACCATGATCGATAACTACGGCATAACCATAGCCACCCATCCAACCCGACCAAGCAACAGTACCACCATCTGCAGCATGAACAGGTGTACCTTCATCAACACCAATATCAATGCCAGAATGATAAATTGTAGTGCCCCAAATCGGATGTGTACGATAGCCATATGGAGAGGTAATTTCACCACTTACAGGCCACCCAAGTTGACCAGACCCTTGTACCCAAGAGTAAGTTGGTGAAGATTGTTGAGCCGCTGCCGCTGCACGAGCAGCGGCACGCTCTGCTTGACGTGCTTTCAATAACGCTGTAATCTGTGCAGAAGATGCATTTAATTCTTCTACTGCTTGCATTGCTGTAGCACGATCATTTTGAGCCTTTTGAAGAACTACCTCACGTTCTTTCTTCTTTTGCTCTATTTCAGCTCGTTTTGCCGCAGCTGCTTTTTCAATCTCAACTAGTTTTGCACGAGACTGTTCTAGTGCTTGCTTTCGAGCCGCTATTTCAGCGCGCTCTTTTTTGATTTCCTCAATTAATTTAATATCAGAATCAATAATTCGTTTTAAAATTTCTAAACGATTAGCAAAGTCTGTAAAATCTTTAGATCCAATAACTACATCTAAGTAACTTAAACGACCGTTAATATAAATATCACGTACACGCTTATAAAATACGGCTTCTCGCCCTTCTAGTCGCTTTTGTGCTTCAGCAAGTAATTTTTCATTCACTGTAATATCATTTTCAACAGATATACGTTGTTGTTGAATAGAATCCAATTGTTGCTGAGCCTGACGTAATTGTTCTTCGATTTGACGTAACTGTTCGGATACACTTACTATTACAGTTTCAGCATCTGCCTTTTTAGCATTTTGTTGATTAACTTGTTGTTGAATTGAATCAAGTTGATTTGTTAAATCTTCGTCCTCTGCAACGATGTATAATGGTGTTCCCAATACCACTATACCAGTCAAAATTGCCACTACGAAGCGAGATTTAAATATACTATTATTCATAAACATTACACCTTCATGTATTGTTTCAAAGAAATAGTACTACCAATAGCACCTACTACTATGCCGCCACCTAAGATATAAAGGGCTACATCATAGAAGAATGGGAACATTGGTACTAAAGGGAAGAATGCTAATGATTCAGAAACTTCCAATGTGATGAAGTGATAAAATTCACCAACGCAAAGAACGGCAATGATAGCACCAATTAAGCCTAACAACATGCCTTCAATCAAAAATGGCCAACGAATAAATCCATTAGTAGCACCTACATATTTCATGATTGCAATTTCTTTACGACGTGCGAATACAGTCAACCGAATTGTATTTGAAATGATGAATAGTGTTGCAGCTGCTAGGAAAGCAATCAATACAATCCCACCAATACGAATTACTTGCGTAATGCGGAAAAGCTCTTCTACAATATCTTGACCATAATGTGTACTTTCTACGCCTTGGAATGTCGTAGCTAATTTTGCAGTTGCTTTTACATCGCTAGGATTATCAAAGGTTAACACATACGAGTTAGGCAACGGATTTACATCACCTAAAGCATTCACCAATTGTTGCTGATCACCAAGGCGTTCTTTGAACTCCTTCATAGCTTGCTCTTTATTAACAAATTCTAAATGCTTTAAGTTAGGTATAGCCTTAATTTGCTTTCCTACTGCCATAATTTGATCAGTTGTTAAACCATCCTTTAAGTAAATACTTAACTGTACTTGATTTTCTAGACTGGATGCCATGTTATTCAAATTAATGACACCACAAAGGAATACACCGAGCATAAATAAGGATAAAGCCACTGTAGAAATGGACGCTAATGTCATAAGTCCATTACGTTTCATAGACTTCAGTGCTTCTTTAAAATAGTATTTTATCGTTCTAGGCTTCATTAATTTCTGCACCTCTCATATTATCACTTTGAACACGGCCGTCTTTTAAACGAATAACGCGTTTATTCAAGTATGAAACAAGATCCATATTATGGGTAACCATAATAACGGTAGTGCCGAAATTGTTAATATGCTTAAACAATTCAACAATATCCTTACTAGTATCAGGATCAAGGTTACCAGTAGGTTCATCAGCAATTAATACTGTTGGGCGATTAACAATTGCACGCGCAATAGCAACACGTTGTTGTTCCCCGCCAGAAAGATCCTCTGGTAAGTCATTAGCCTTCTCAGATAAACCAACAAGGTCTAATACATGACTCACCTTTTCTTTAATGATTTTTGGTTTTTCTTCAATAACTTCAAGAGCAAAAGCAATATTCTCTGCTACCGTTTTATTAGGCAATAATCGGAAGTCTTGGAATACAACGCCAAGCTTTCTCCGCAATTTAGGAATTTTACTGCGCTTCATACGCGTAACATCAAAGTCATCAACAATGACAGTACCAGCATCTGGCACTACCTCATGCGTTAATAACTTAAATAATGTTGATTTCCCTGCACCACTGTGACCACAAACGAGAACAAATTCACCATCGTTAATGGTTAAACACACATCGTCTAATGCAACAGAACCATTATCATAGACTTTACTAACATTCTTAAATTCAATCATGGGATCCCCTTTGATTATTTACGAGCGATTACACGTTTTACGGCTTCTACAATATCATTGGCAGTTAAGCCATACTTTGCCATTAGTTCTTTTGGTGTTCCACTCTCCCCAAATGTATCTTGGACACCAACGAATTCCATAGGTACAGGCTTATTAGATACTACTACTTCAGATACAGCAGAACCAAGGCCACCAATAATATTATGTTCTTCAGCTGTAACGATAGCACCAGTTTCTGCAGCGGCTTTTATAATTGCTTCAGCATCAATAGGTTTAATAGATGCCATATTAATAACACGTGCAGATATATTAGATTCAGATAAAGTTTTAGATGCCTCTACAGCAGGTCCAACTAATGCACCACAAGCAATAATTGTAGCATCAGAACCATCTACCAAAATAGTAGATTTACCTGGCACAAATGAGTAGCCTTCTGTTGTTACATCATCTACACCAGCACGCCCCAAACGAACGTATACTGGGCCGTTATAAGATGCAGCCCATTCGATAACAGCCTCTGTTTCACGCTCATCAGCAGGTACCACTACAGTCATATTTGGCAATGTACGCATACAGGAAATATCTTCTAAACTTTGGTGCGTTGCACCATCCTCACCAACAGTAATGCCCGCATGTGTAGCACATACTTTCACGTTTAATTTAGGATAGCATACAGCATTGCGAATTTGTTCAAATGCACGTCCTGTAGCAAACATGGAGAAAGATGATACAAATGGTATCTTACCTGCCGCTGCAAGTCCAGCACCAACAGAAATCAAGTTTTGCTCTGCAATACCTACGTTAAAGAAACGTTCTGGGCACACAGCTTTAAATGTGTCTGTTTTAGTAGATTTGGATAAATCCGCATCTAGTACGATAATATTAGTATTCTCTTTACCAATGCGAGCTAGCGCATTACCATATGCTTCACGTGTTGCTTTACCCATTATTGCACCCCCATAATTTCATTAACAAAGGCTACACCTTGCTCTTCACTTGGTGCTTTACCATGCCAGCCTGCTTGACCTTCCATCTCTTCAACGCCTTTACCCTTTACAGTATGCATGATAATACATGTTGGGCCTTCTGTGAAAGCTTTCGCAGTTTCAATAGCATTATGAAGCTCATCAAGGTCATGACCATTAACTTCAATAACATTCCAATTGAAAGCTTTGAACTTTTCTGGAATTGGTAATGGAGAAAGAACTTTAGTAATATCACCATCAATTTGAAGACCGTTAAAATCGACAAAAGCTGTCAAATTATTCAGTTTATAAAAGCCAGCAAACATTGCAGCTTCCCACACTTGACCTTCTTCAAGCTCACCATCACCAAGAATAGAGTATACACGGTAATCTGCATTATCAATTTTGCCTGCCAATGCCATACCACAAGCCGCAGAAATGCCTTGTCCTAAAGAACCTGTAGACATATCTACACCTAATGTGTGTTTCATATCAGGATGGCCTTGTAACATATGATTAATTTTACGTAAGTTCAAGAGTTCTTCTTTAGGGAAATAACCTTTTTCAGCCAATGTAGCGTATAGTGCAGGCGCTGCATGACCTTTAGAAAGGACAAAACGATCTCTATTAGGAGCTTTTGGATTTGCTGGATCTACATTCATCTCAACATAGTACAACAAGGCCATCACATCGGCGATGGATAATGAACCACCTGGGTGACCGGATTTCGCTGCCGTTACAGACTGTACAATACCAACGCGAATAGCTTTTGCCTTCTCTTGAACTAATTGTTTAACATCTTGTGTTAATGTAGCCATAGAGACCTCACTTTCTGGATAAAATCCAATATATTAATAATCTTTAAGTAATGAAATAGCAATTTCTGCATTGCGTTGGGAATCTACACGCAATGATTCAATGCGGTCATAAGATGCTTGATACTCCTCACGAGAATTCAACAATTTATGACACCATTGATATAAGGCTTCTTCACGCAAATGAGTCATTGTGCCAATAGGCTCTTGACCAATCATATGTAAAAAGCTTGTAATTTTAGGATCATAGGAAATACCAATAACTGGTTTTCCCATTAAAGAACTAAAAACTAAAGCGTGAAGACGTATACCAATCATGAGGTCCACATTTCCAGATAATGACACTTGTTGCTCTGTAGAGAACGGACCTTCTAGCACAATAGCGCCATTCGGCATATAGCTGGCAATGATCTTAGCCTCTTTTGTATCCTCAGGATGTGACATAGGAATAAAGATAATTTCCACATTATCTTGTTCTTGCAATCTGCTCAATACATTAGCTAAGGATTCTCTATACTCTGTATCCTCTTTCCAACTACGAACCGCCACACCAATTCGTTTACGTTGTTCATCTGCTTCAAATATTTTAGATATATACCCTTTCAGAATATGAGAGCCAATTGAAAGATCTGCTGGTTGCATGGCCAATACCGCATCTGCAGTAACTTCTACATCTTCAATTCCCAAAGAAACTAGTTCATCCTTTGAAATAGAATCTCTAACTGTAATAGTATCTACAAAACGCAATACAAATCCAACGGCACGACGTGTTGATGAACGATTTAAAGGACCAATACCTTGGGAGTATAGCATTACTTTTTTCCCAAGCAACTTTGCTAGTGCCATAATACTTAAGTAATAGTAAGTATTGCGAATACTAGTAGCATCTTGTAATAAACTACCACCACCACTAATAACAAGATCCGAATGAGCAATTGCTTTTAAGATACCCAATGCAGAGAATGTACCTACAGCATTAATATTATGCTTTTTACTAGTCTCTTTAGGATTACCAGAAATTACAGTAATATGTGCATCAGCCTCTTCTTTACGAATAGCATCGATAATAGCACAAAGCATGGCCTCATCACCAGCATTACCAAAGCCATAATAACCAGAGATAACAATATTACTCATGGTCAACCTCCCTAGCTTGGAACCATTGTGTTACGTACATCATAAACCGTACTGCGATGATAAGAAGCACTCCAAAAAGGGCGCCAATTAACAAACCATCATAACCACGCATGATGGACATGAACACTGGCGTTCTAAGATGACAGAAGGTTTCAACCATTGAAGCAATGCCAATAACACCAGCTAGAGTTAATAAGAAATGAATTACTGTAGGCCACTTACGCATGAACGCAAAGGTAGCTAGCATTAAAGCAGGATGACCAATAATGAACTCTTTTTCACGCGGTCTCGCATACATTGCATTTTCAAGAAAACGACGTAGCATAAGTTCAAAGCCTGGTACAGGAACACCTGCAGTGTGTCCACTACGGCCAACAAATACCCATACTGCGCCACCAAGTGCTGCTATTATAAAGAATACATATAATTTAACATCCATAGTTAAGAATTCCACTACAAATGTTTTCGCTTCTTCTTTGGAATTAATCATGCGGCCGTTCCACAATGGGAATCGTTGAAGGTACGCAATAATAACTAAAATAATTGGCAGAACAAAGGTCAACTTAACACCTCTAAAGAGAGCAAACTCCATAAAGAATTTCGTATTGCCCAATAAAGATGCGATATACATACCGCCAATAGCAGCAAATAATGCAGCAATTACAAGGTATAATAAGGCAAGAATAGTAGACTTAATGGTACCTAATGGACGTGCACCATCATAACGGCGCCACTCTTCCATCAAGCGTATCATAGCACCTACAGGAGCCATAATAGCACTAGATAGAGCCCATATTTGAGTAATTAAGGTACCACTTGTAAGAATAAATACAACAATGGATGCCAAAGAAATGCCAAAAAAGGCCACAAGTTGCGTATGCTTAGACATTGGTAACATCATTTGTAGAACATATACAAAAAGTGCGATAGCCCCGATCATTGTAATAACTACTAATAATGGATTTGGTGTATAAGCAGGATAAATATCCGCTGGACCAAATTCATAACCTTTTACAGCCAATTTCTCTGTAGCTATATTAATATAGTTGATTGTAGTCTGTAAAACAGTTTCATTATTTATACCTGTTTCATACATCGGAAACAAGTTAAAACGAATATTTCGTTCTATATCACTAATGTAAAAGCGTTGTGCCGCTTCTTCAGGGGTAATTTTCTTTAACTCCTCTTTAGCGATAGTATACACACGACCTACACTATAA
Organism: Veillonella parvula; assembly: GCF_032550495.1. Taxonomy (GTDB): domain Bacteria; phylum Bacillota; class Negativicutes; order Veillonellales; family Veillonellaceae; genus Veillonella; species Veillonella parvula_G. The sequence goes on from NZ_JAWFZJ010000001.1 coordinate 630,711, forward strand.
TTATTTTTGGCCGCCATTTCCAAGAAACCTTGTTGTGGCTCATACTGCAACTGATTTACAGCTTCGATACCAACTAGTGGAATATGGTTTTTATTTAGTAATGCTAATGTTTCATCCGTTAAATTAGGTGCACCTAGAGCTTCTTTACCAGCAAAAATCATCCCTGTTACATGAGGAATGCCTTCAAGTCGTTTAAATACATATTGAATATCTTCAGATGTTACGTTTCTATAGTTTGTTGGACGAACGATAACATTGAAACCACGATCTGCAACCTCTTGTGCTTGCAACTTTGAAATACCAAGATTCATCTTTGCATAGCTATCTGCTGTTGCACCATACAATTCAAGAACAGGACCAATACTTGTATTAAGCTCTTTCACCTTGTCCTTGCCAATACGGTGGTATAAATCCTCTCGAATTTCTTTATAATAACCTTCTTTACCTGAAATTAATGCCACATAAGTCGCCCCAGGTTTAATCGCAGCGCCATTAACACGAACAGAGTCCATCTCTTCAGAGCTTAATACTTTAACTTGGCCCGCATCTTTTGCTTTTTCTAACGTGCGATCATAAATAGCAAAAGCAGTCACACCAGCATTACGTAATGCATCAAAAGCTTCTTGTTGACTACGCTTTTCAAAGGCGCTGGCTCGTAAAACTGCATCATAGTCTACAATATTTTCAATATGATTTTGAGATTTCTCAATCTGATGGCGTTCAAATACTAAGTATAAGGAAGATAAAAGACCTATAATAATACAAAGTATAAGAATCCATGAGTACTTACTTTTTTGTGTGTTCCGATGATTCACGACAAATCCTTTCTAGTTGAGTACAGGTTTAACTTTAATGAGAATTTCACCATTATCAACAGTCAAACTTTCCGCTTTTACAGGAATTGGAAAATTGTTGAAGTCATAAATTTGAGTACTTTCTAACACATTAGATGTCATACCAGGAATTGTAGCACCATTTATGGTGAACTTTTTAGGTGAAAACAATAATGTATTGCCCTTTAATTCTAAATTCCCATCTAATTTAACATCTCCTTTAAACACCATGCCTACATTCATTTTACCGATTAGGCTGATATTATCTTTACTAATGTCAACTTGTACGTCTTGAATATCACTACCTGCTTCATTACTTAAGAAAGTCGCTAAATCAGCTTTATTAATAGTCCCATCAATACTAGCAGTCCCAACACTAACGATATCAATTTGTTGACTAGCTAATAAAGAAATTGGATTAACAAGAATTTGTTTAGCATCATATCGGAAGCTAGCAAAATTCAATTTACCCAGTTTAATATTCTCCAAAGTGCCATAAACACGATCCACCTCACCATATAAAATTTTGAAAGCAGGTTGAGCCTCAACATTTACTGTTTGAGCCGTTGGTTTCAATGTTTCATTTAATTGACTTTCAATACGAGAGCCAATAAAAGATGGTAATAAAAATTGGGATGCCACTACAAGAGCAATAATTAGCACTAATAGGAATAGTAAAAACTTTTTCATAGTATCTCCTAAATTGTTAAGTTAGCCTCTTTTTTTAAGAAACCTTCGATAAATGGGTCTAAGTTGCCATCCATAACAGCTTGAACATTACCAGTTTCTACACTAGTACGATGATCCTTAACAAGATTATATGGATGGAATACATAGGAACGAATTTGACTTCCCCACTCAATTGCTTGGTAGGTACCTCCAATCTGTTCTTTAAGTTCAGCTTGCTTTTCGAGCTCTAACTCAAATAGTTTCGCCCGTAACAAACGTAAAGCTTGTTCTCTATTCTGCATTTGAGAACGTTGTGTTTGGCATTGTACTACAATACCTGTCGGCTTATGTGTCATGCGAACAGCAGAATCGGTTTTATTAATATGCTGACCACCAGCGCCACTAGCACGATATGTATCAACTTGAACGTCTTTCATATCGATATTAATTTCCACAGTATCATCGATTTCAGGCATTACATCGACAGCAGCAAATGATGTGTGACGTCGAGCCGCAGCATCAAATGGTGAAATACGAACGAGACGATGTACACCTTTCTCAGACTTCAAGTAACCAAAGGCATTTTCACCTTTAACAAGGAATGTAGCAGATTTTATTCCTGCTTCATCACCAGGTTGTTCATCCATTAACTCGATGGAAAAGCCAGATTTTTCAGCCCAGCGCAAGTACATGCGAATTAACATAGAACACCAATCTTGTGCCTCAGTCCCACCAGCACCGGCATGAAATGTTAAAATAGCATTATTTGCATCATATTCACCACTTAACAATAAAAGTACTTCTTGCTTTTCCAAGGTTTCTTCTATTTGCTTAACATATTCCTTGATTTCACTCTCCATGGAGAGATCATCTTCATCTATAGCCATTTCAAGCATCACATTAGCATCTTCAATATCACTAACAAGTTGCTTATAGCTTTCTACAGCATTTTTTAATTGTGTGGCCTCTTGAGAAATCTCACGAGCTTTATCTGGATTATCCCAAAATGTAGGATCACTCATCTGTACATCAAGTGTAAATATTCGGTCTTCCTTTTGAGCGATGTTAAAGTGAATCCCTCATCCCATAAATACGTTCTTCTAAATTAGAAATAATCGGTTTTAGATCTTCTAACAATTTATGTTCACCACCTTTAGTTAATTAGTCTATTACATCAATAAACTATTACCTTAACAAAATAGAAAAATGGCCGTTGCCCAGTGGAAATCCCTTTGAGCAACGTGCCATTCACAAATCTTAATCTATGTTTTGTGGCTCCAACACATCTTCATGATGGGATTGTGCACCTTCTAAGTGATCAACTGGTTCTTCGATTTCTTGAATCAATTGTGCACGAATTTTGTATAATGCCATGATTGTCTCATCTTGAATAGCTGCAATCATGTTTTGGAACATATCAAAAGCTTCAAACTTATATTCTACCAACGGATTCTTTTGACCATATGCACGAAGGCCAATACCTTCTCGTAACATATCCATATTATCCAAATGTTCCATCCATTTATTATCAACAACGCGCAACATAATCGCCTTTTCAAGTTGACTAAACATAGCCTCTCCAAGCATATCAACGCGATCTTGATACTCTTCATGAGCAATTTCTAATAAGCGTTCTAATAAGTCTTGACGACTATATTCTTCCATATCTTGAGAAGACATAATCTCTTCTGTTAAGAAATATTGACTTAAATGTTTATAGAGACCTTCATAATCCCATTCTTCTGGATAGAGCTTTTCATCAGCATAAGCATCTACAGATTCGGTAACAAGCTTGTCAATCATTTCATTAATTGTTTCACGCAAGGATTCGTTACGTAAAATACGGCGTCGTTGTTCGTATAATACTTCACGTTGTTGATTCATAACATCATCATACTCAAGTACATATTTACGAATATTATAGTTATGATCCTCTACTTTCTTTTGAGCACGTTCAATAGATTTAGTAATCAAAGAATGCTCGATAGGTTCATCCTCTTCCATACCAAGTTTATCCATGATACCTGTAATATTGTCAGCACCAAAGATACGCATTAAGTCATCTTCTAATGATAAGAAGAATTGAGAAGAACCAGGATCCCCTTGACGACCAGCACGTCCGCGTAATTGATTATCAATACGTCGGCTTTCATGGCGTTCTGTCCCCAAAATGGCTAACCCACCTAGTTCTGGCACACCTTCTCCAAGAGTAATATCAGTACCACGGCCAGCCATATTAGTAGCGATTGTTACCATTCCCATTTGGCCAGCAGCTGCAACGATTTCTGCTTCTTGTTCATGATGTTTAGCATTCAATACTTTATGAGGTACACCTGCACGCAACAACATATCTGAAAGTTCTTCAGACTGTGTAATAGATGTAGTACCAATCAAAATAGGTTGCCCTATTTGATGCCGTTCTACTGCATTACGTACTACGGCACGATATTTAGCAGCTTTAGTTTTAAAAATCTGATCTGGCAAATCCATCCGGATTAAAGGCTTATTCGGTGGAATTGGTATAACCTCTAATCCATAAATATCGATAAATTCTTTTTCTTCTGTTTTAGCAGTACCTGTCATACCTGCTAATTTATCATACATACGGAAATAGTTCTGGAATGTGACAGATGCTAAAGTTTGGCTTTCGCGTTCAACTTTCAAACCTTCTTTAGCCTCAATAGCCTGATGCAAACCATCAGAATAACGGCGTCCAAACATCAAACGACCCGTAAACTCATCGACGATAACAACTTCACCATCTTTAACCACATAATCAGTATCACGATGCATCATAGCATAAGCACGCAAAGAAGCACCAAGCAAATGATTCAACTCGATATTTTCTGCATCATATAGGTTTTCAACGCCAAGCATTTTTTCAACCTTTGCGATTCCAGAATCTGTAGGGGCAATAGTTTTTTGTTTTTCATCGATAACATAGTCTTCATCTTTTATAAGGTGAGGAACAATTTTAGCCAATTTATAATAATTATCAGTGGAACGTTGACCAGGGCCTGAGATAATTAATGGTGTTCTTGCTTCATCAATAAGAATGGAGTCTACTTCATCCACAATGGCATAATTCAATGGTCGTTGTACCATTTGAACAACATCGGTTACCATGTTATCCCGTAAATAGTCAAAACCAAACTCATTATTTGTACCATATGTAATATCACACGCATAGGCTTCTTTACGTTGATTAAAGTCAAGATTAGCCACAATAAGGCCCGTGGAAAGTCCTAAGAAATTATATAAACGTCCCATTTGCTCGCTATCACGAGTCGCCAAATAATCATTTACTGTTACAACGTGTACACCCTTACCGGTCAATGCATTCAAATATACAGGCAATGTAGCTACTAATGTTTTACCTTCACCAGTACGCATCTCAGCGATATTACCATTATGTAGGCAAATGCCCCCCATTAACTGTACATCGAAATGACGCATACCTAAAACACGTTTAGATGCTTCACGAACTACAGCAAATGCTTCTGGCAATAAGTCGTCTAACGTTTCCCCTTTTTGCAAACGACGTTTAAACTCATCAGTTTTTGCCACTAAGTTAGCATCACTTAATTTAATATAATTAGGTTCAATTTCATTAATATGATCTGCAATAGCACGCATTTTTTTAATTTCTTTTGCGTTATTATTGCCTAATAGCCTTTGTAAAAAGCTTAACAAACAAATCACTCCTCTACGGGACATCTTACATTATTTTATCTAACTTATTATAACGAAAAAGCCTTGAATAGTCAAAGAATTCAAGGCATTTCAAGATTATTTATAGTATTATTTTGGCAAAAAAGGTGGATGACTATTTTAAGTCATCCACCTTAATATAATAATCGGCTGATTTAAAGTAGAAAGGAGTTAGGATTAAGTTCAGCCGACATTATATATTATTGAAGTTCTGGCTCGATCAAACCATAGAAACCATCATGTCTACGATAAACAACGTTCATCGCTTCAGTTTCAGCATTAAAGAACATAAAGAAATCGTGACCAATAAGATTCATTTGTAAAATCGCTTCCTCAACATCCATAGGGCGCACAACAAAGTGTTTGCGTTTTACAACTTCAATAGTTTCTTCTTCCACAGGAGCTGCCAAAGCTTCAGGATGGAAAGCTTCTTGTTTTTTGAAACGTTTAGCCAAACGAGTTTTATATTTATGGATTTGGCGAACAATTTTATCCACTACTAAATCAATAGCTGCGTACATATCATCATTAGTTTCCACACCACGAAGAACGATTTTATCAACAAAACATGTAAGTTCAATTGTAGATTTATCTTTTACAACGGATAAAACCGCTTGTGCATTTAACTCATCATCGAAGTAACGAGTCAATTTACTTAATCTTTTTTCGATATATGCTCTTAAGGCATCTGTCACTTCAATGTTTTTTCCTCTAATTGCTACTTTCATAAGTCAACACCCTTTCTAAAAATCATCCACGAGATGCGAGTGTGTGGTATTATATAACCTTATCTCTCGTGTTATATTTAGTATTTCTACATCTAACTGTAAAACTCCTTCTTTTTTATGTAAAAATTTTATATTTTTTGTAGAATTATGTATAAAATGTATATAGAAAATCAAAAAACCCCGATAGTATATACTATCGGGGGCCAATTATATATTGTTTTTATAATTTTTTTGGTATGTAGTTACGCTTTAACAACGTTAGCGGCTTGAGGTCCACGGTTTCCATCAACAATCTCAAATTCTACATTTTGACCTTCAGTCAAAGATTTGAAACCTTCGTCTTGGATTGCAGAGTAGTGTACAAATACATCGCTACCGTCTTCACGTTCAATAAAACCATAACCTTTTTCTGCGCTGAACCATTTTACTTTACCTAACATGGTAACATCCTCCTAAAAAATATATATATTGTCTTACTGTCTTGCTCTATATGTGTATCATAACACAGCATGTATAAAATATCAAACAACAATATTTACATTTTTAATGAATATACAAACACTAGAAATAAGAATATCATTTGCTGTAAATCTCAAAAATCCCTATATCTATACATGTCATAAATAATTATATAAGCCCTATAAATTAATTGTATATTTTTATAATCATAAAAATATGTGAATTAAAAATTATTGTTTTTAAAAATGACTGTATAAATTATTGTTATATCACAAATATTTATAGCAATAATCGTATTTTTCAGATTAATCTACACTTTAAATCTTTATACAAACTCTTTATAATTAATAAATACAGCCTAAAGGTTATCAAATATATTAATAGATATTAAGCTATACATATATAATAAAAATTAATATAAATAAATAGGTTAAATTTAATGTAAAAAAACAGGAAGCAATTTCTAATTCTAGAATTTGCTTCCTATAATATCATTAATTAATCTATTAAAATTTTGTCTAAAAATGATTTTGTTCTTTCATTTGTAGGAGCATCGAATACGCGTTCAGGTGTATCATCTTCTAAAATCAAGCCACCATCAACAAATAAAACTCTATCCGCTACTTTTTTCGCAAAGCCCATTTCATGAGTAACGATGACCATCGTCATACCTTCCTCAGCTAAAGACTTCATTACATCTAGTACTTCACTAACCATTTCAGGATCAAGAGCTGAAGTAGGTTCATCAAAAAGCATTACTTTAGGTCTCATAGCTAAAGCACGAGCAATAGCAACACGCTGCTTTTGACCACCTGACAAAGAATCAGGATATGCATTGGCTTTATCCGCCAAACCTACTCGATCAAGTAAAGCTTGACCTATCTTCTTAGCCTCTTCCATAGATGTTTTACGAACCTTAGTTTGTGCTAAAGTAAGATTTTCCATAACCGTCATATGTGGGAATAGATTAAAGTTTTGGAATACCATTCCTACTTCAGCACGAACGTCATTTAACTTTTTCTTATCAGAAAGATCCATACCATCTACGATAACCTTACCAGATGTAGGTTCTTCTAAGTAGTTCATAGTGCGCAGTACCGTACTTTTACCAGAACCAGAAGGACCGATGATTACAACAACTTGACCTTGTTCAATATGTAAATTAATACCTTTTAGTACTTCATTTTTACCAAAAGATTTATGTACATTTTCTAATTTAATCATTTAATGCTATATTTCCTTTCAAGATATCCAACTAATTGTGAGATAGTCACTGTCATAATAAGGTAAATCACAGCAACCGTACCCCAGATTTCAAAGGATGCATAGGTTTTAGCAATGATTAATTGACCACGACGTGTCAACTCCTCGAAACCGATAACAGAAACTAAAGAGGAATCTTTCAACATGGCAATAAATTCATTCCCTAACGGAGGAATAATTGCTTTAAAAGCTTGAGGCATAATGATGTAACGCATAGTTTGTCCCCAAGTTAAACCAAGAGAACGACCGGCCTCCATTTGACCTTTATCAATAGATTGAATACCAGCACGGAAAATTTCAGATACATAAGCACCAGAGTTAATACTACATGCGGTAACAGCCGCAATATATGGATCAATCCGTTGACCTGTAATCATAGGCAAGGCAAAATAAATTAGGAAAATTTGCACCAGTAATGGTGTACCACGAATGATATCTACATAACATTTTGCAAGCAATCTAACTAATCTAAATTTAGATAAATTTGCTAAAGATACTAAAAGACCGATAAAAAAGCCACAACCTACAGACATGGCTGTAATTTCTACAGTCACTAGAGCACCTTGTAGCAAGAGCGGTAAATTATCCGCAATTAACCCCCAATTAAAACTCATAATCTCTCCTATTATTTAAATTCTAAAACTACTGGCATATCAGCAGGTGCATCTACATTAAACCATTTTTTATATAATGTATTAAATTCACCATCAGCCTTCATATCAGCAATTGCTTTATTGATTTCTTCTTGCAATGCTTTGTTATCCTTATTAATTGCTAAGCCCAAGTATTCTTTAGTATTTGGATATGCCATAAATTTAATATGTTGGTCAGGATGCTTAGTACTGTAATATTGAGCTACAGGTAAATCGATTACAGTTGCATCTACTCCACCATTTTGTAATTCTAACAAAGCTTCATTACTATGGTCAAATTCTTTTACAGTAGTACCTTCAATTTTATGAGCTAAATCTGCACCAGTAGTACCTAATTGGGCTGCAATTTTTTTACCCTTTAAGTCATCAAGAGAATTCACAGCCGTTCCATCTTTATATACTACTGCTAAGGCATTTTCATAATAAGGAGAAGAAAATAATACTTTTTCACTTCTCGCTTTTGTAATAGTCATACCAGATGCAGCAACATCAATATCATGTGTGTTCAAAGCTGGAATCAAAGCATCAAAAGCTACATTTTTTAGCTCTACATCTTTATTAATACGTTTACCGATCGCACGAATCAATTCAATATCAAAACCTGTATAATCTTGAGTTTTTTCATCTTTAAACTCAAATGGAACAAATGTAGCATTAGTGCCAACGATAAGTTTATTAGATGTAGGTTGATTAGAGGAACCACATCCACCAACTAAAGAAGCAGCCATCACTAACATACAACCGCCAAGAATTATTTTTTTTACTTTGCTATTTAACATATTATCAACCTCATTATTTTAACTTACTACTACTTTATAATAGTATATAGATTAAGTATAATTATGTCAATAATTTTGTATATAACTTTAGATATAATCGCAAAATCACTATATTTATATTTTAATTTTATGCATTATTTGTATAAATATTACGGCTATGTATAAAAACTTTCCCATAGTTAGTGGTTTTCTATAAATTTTATAATATACAACTGTATAAAAAAAGCACATGAGAAAAGCCTCATGTGCCCCTATACGGCTGACCTGGTCTTTGCCCCCACACTCGCCTGCTGGAAGGTTCGCTCATAAGTCCAAGACTCCCCACTACTACCTCTCTCGATTTTATCGGCAGGACTTACACCTAAGCCGCACCATGCTCACAACCCTTTGGGCTGCTTATGTGGATCGTTTTGCCTGCGACTAGCCTCGACTTTCAACCACAGACCCGTATAGACGTATTATAAAGAATAACAGTATTCATGTCTAGTTTTACTATTATTTTAAAAAATTTTGATTATATAGTTAAGTAGCCAAATATAATTTTTTTACCAAACATACTATCGCATAATTCTTAGAACAATGAGAATAAATTTTGCAACCCCTATTTGTTGATGTATAGAAAATTGGAATAGAAAACCTAAAATATTCTTCATAATATTTTAATATTTCTAAAATCACATTTTTTAAGTACCATATCTAGTGGATTCTTAAATTGTCAATTATTTTTTGTATGCCAAATATGAATACAACATATTTGTAAGAACATACGTATCATACACAAAAAATTATTTATGGTGTATAATTTGTATACTGTTAAATTAGAACGGCCTAAAGTTGTACGATATGAACATAAGTACGAGGGGTTGTACCATATGTTCAGTTTGTTAGTTAGAGGGGTTTATTATGTTTATGTTATCATTGATGCAACCATCAGGTTTGTATGAACTGGAGAAAGACAGTTTAGAAGCCATAAGCGCACAACTTTTACAGATGATACAAATGAAAAGCTATCATCTCTATACACATTCTATTCAGGTTTCAAACTATGCTGTTAGCATCGCAGCTAAAATGGGTTTACCATTAAATGAAATTGAACAGATTCGTCATGCAGCTTTACTTCATGACGTAGGTCTATTAATGGTACCTAATGCATTAATCCAAAAATCTCCATATCTTAATAAGCAAGAAATGTCTAAGTATAAACAACATGCTGCAAGTGGTGCCAATATGATTGAAAACTATCCTTGCTGCCAACAAATTTTACCTTATATTCGTTACCATCATGAAAAATGGGATGGCTCCGGTTATCCTAAACATCTACGTGGTGCCAATATTCCGTTAGGAGCTCGAATCATTGCTGTAGCAGATTACTATGATACAACAGTTAATCCTTCTACTGAATTTTGGGCTAAAACAAAAGCTAAAGCAAAAGAAGAACTTTTTAGTGCGTCTGGTTCTCTCTTTGATCCTGATGTAGTTAAAGCATTTATTGATGTGCTTGGCTAATATGAAATCAAATATTATATTCCTACATTTAGTAATAAAGATTAGAAACTACCACTAGCCAGCGTAAGGGCATCAACGCGTAGCGCTTTATGCTTTTGTAAGACTTTTGCTACAGCTTCAATTGTCGCACCTGTAGTATATATATCATCAACAATTAATATATTCTTATTGGTAAAATCAATATCCTTATAATCAGCACATATAACAAAGGCATCATCAATATTTTGATGTCTTTCTTTATTTGTTAATCTCCACATATCTCGAGAAGTATCAAACTTGTATATACAATCTAACCATTTAAATTTTTTTCTATCTATCTCCCATAAAGAATGAGCCCATTCAAGAAAGAATAAATCTACTTGATTATATCCTCTCTTAGCTTTTTTCTTTTCGCTAGATGGTACGGGAACAATATAATCATACATAATTTTACAATTACTGTTCACAATGTTAGACTCATTATATTTCATGTAAAAGTTGTACGATACTAAAAAAGGAGCGGCCCCTTTGGACTGCTCCTTTTTTTCATTAAATTTTACATCGTAAATCATAGACTTTAGACCACCACGATATTCGGCCAACACACATACATCATCTACATAGTGTAAAAATTTATGTGGTATATGACGAATATGTAATAAATCTGTAAAACAAGCTTTACACCAATCTCCTTGTGTTGCCACAGGTGCACCACAGTGAGGGCATACAGGTGGAAATAAGAAATCCCAAAGACTCATTACGAATCACATCTCCCTTGTAGTCGTTCTTTAAACAATGTGTAACGTTCATCGGCATTAACAGTACGCACAGCACGTTCAACTGCGCTCGTAGTACCAACGATGATTACTTTACGCTTTGCCCGTGTAACAGCAGTATACAACAAATTACGTTGTAACATGCCACCATAACGTGGAACAAATGGAATAATAACTACACCATACTCACTGCCTTGACTCTTATGAACTGTAATAGCATAAGCAGGCATAATCATATGTGCTTCATCGATAGGTAGACGAACCTCTTTATGGATAAATCGAATACAAATATCGGTCCGCGTAATAGCATAGATAACGCCAATTTCGCCATTAAACACTTCTAACTCATAATCATTGAGAATTTGAATAACCTTATCCCCAACGCGATACGTAATGCCATTGACACGAACTTCTCCCTTATAGCTATCTGGAGGGTTTACGGCTTGTTGTACATATTGTGATATCAATGTACTACCTGCTTCACCACGGCGCATAGGAGAAATAATTTGAATATCTAATTCATCCTCTATCGTCTCTTGTTCACGTTTATATACATCAATGATGGCTTTCATCATCATATCATAAGATTTAACAGGAATAAAAGAAAACTCTTCGCTCACACCTTCCAGGTTAGGCATTTCACCACGGTTAATTGCGTAAGCACTTTCAACGATAGTATTACCAGAGCTTTGACGATAAATCTGATTAAGTCGTGTATAGGGCACACAATCACTATCTAATAAATCTTTTAATACGAACCCAGCACCTATAGGTGGTAATTGATCTACGTCACCCACAATAATGACATGGGCTTCCTTTGGAATAGCAGCCATCAAAGAATAGAATAAACGCACATTAAGCATAGATGCTTCATCGATGATAATGACATCTATATCTAGAGGATCATCTTCATTCTTTGTAAAGTCATAGGAGTCACTACCTTGAACAGGTACCAATAGACGATGAATTGTAGTAGCTTCAAACTCAGTGGCCTCGGTCAGACGCTTTGCAGCACGTCCCGTAGGAGCACAAAGTATAATGCGCCCCAATCCACCGAGTTGGAAACCTTTTACTAGCGCCTTGATGATAGTTGTTTTACCTGTGCCAGGACCACCAGTTATAAGAGAAAACTTTTCAAAAAATGAGAGCTGTATAGCTTCTTTTTGAGCATCACCAAAAGTAATGTAGTTGTCTCGTTCAAACTTTTCAATAAAACTAGAAATATCTAATGCTATTGGATCAGCTTGTAATAGAAACTCACGAGTATAGTTGACCCCTTCCACTTCAGAAACATACATCTCTGGCGGATAGATATATAAGATATCTTCATAATACGTACTATACAGTGCACCTTGTTCCAGCAGGCTTTCAATAAAGTTCGCAATATCATCTACATCAGTTTGTAATAAATCGTCAAGTCGACCGATAAGTTGGTCTACTGGTAAACATGTATGACCTTGATTATCTAAACTACGTAGAATCCATTCTAAACCAGCCTCTAAACGGCGTGTATCACTACCATTAATACCAAGATGCTCTGCTAGTGTATCGGCCGTACCAAAGAGCATATCCGGTGCTACACGTAATAATGTATAAGGATTATCCTCTATAACTGCGACGGACTGCACACCATAATAGGTATATACAATACGACTCCATTTCGATGAAATGTGATGACTTTCAAAAAAATGATTTAAATCAGATAAAATACCTTCGCCAAGTAAGGTATTGAATAGCTCATCCTTAACACTCTTTCGGAGACCTGGAATATCTTTAATCTCTTCTGGACGTTCTTCCCGTAAAATTTCTAAAATACGAATACCGAAATACTCTAGTACCTTCTCTACGGATTTTTCACCAAAACCTTTTATTCCTAGATTCAACAAATAAGTCTTGGCAGCACCCATATTATCAGGTTTTAACTTTTCAACACTGCTCGCATCAAATTGGCGGCCGTACTTTTCATGTTCTACATAGCGGCCCCGTACTTCGATGTCTTCCCCTTCTTTAGGAGACTCAAATTTGCCAGTACAAGTAATGTATTCCTCATTATAATCTTTTAGGATAAACACGCAATATGTACGTTGTGTATTCTCATATATAGTTCGGTATACAAATCCTCGTATGGCGTCCATTATTTCTCCGTATTCGGCAAAGCTTCAATAATTTCTTGCACTGCATCGGTAATACTGCCTTCGTTACCAATTTTAATATGTGCTACTTCTTCATATAAAGGATATCGTTCTTCATATACATTAAAAATATATTCGATACTTTCTTTTACAAGCGGACGAATCTCCAAATCCAAATCATCTAAAATATGATTCACATCGCGATTAACAAATACAACAAGACCATTATTGCGCATCAATTTTACAGTTTTGTCATAGGTAACAGTACCGCCACCGGTAGCAATAACAGATGGTTTGTTATGAATTAATTCTTTAATTGTAGTATATTCATATTCACTAAAAGCATCTTTACCATCGTAAATATAGATATTTTGAACAGATTTACCCACTTTGTCTTGAATCGTTTGGTCTAAGTCAAAAAAATCTCGCCCCAACTCTTTAGCTAGAACCTTACCAACAGTAGTCTTACCTGCGCCAGGCATACCAATGAGAAAAATATGCTTATGCATGTGTTCTTTTAAGAACTCATTACTCATAGAAACGACGGTTTTTATATAATTTTCAACATAAGGTGCTAAAACTTTATCTTTACAATTTTGAGTATGTAAAGCAATGATACTTTCGTCCCGTTCTTCATCAATAAGTGGTAAATGATGTTCATCCTTATATTTACCAATTTCTTTAATCAATGTGAGTCGCTTTTCAAACTCCGTAACTAATACAGAATCAATACTATCTATCTGTTTTCGAGCTTCTTTAATATCCATGAGAACCCCCTTTTTATGCATTAGCTAAAATAGCTAGAGCCTGTTCTTCATCTACCTTCATTTGATCGATAAGGTCTTGTAAGTTATTAAATTTAACTTCTCCTCTAATATAAGAAATGAACTGTACAATCACTTCTTTTCCATATATATCCTGGTCAAAGTTAAAAACGTGTACTTCACATCTATGGTACTGATTTCTAAAGGTTGGATTATCTCCAATATTGCCTACCCCATCATACCAAATACCACCAATACATACACGATTAGCATAGACTCCATCTGGAGGTGTAGCCATTTCATTAGGAAGTAATAGATTTAATGTTGGAAATCCTAATGTGCGTCCCCGTTGATCACCTTTAATCACAGTTCCTTTAAACTGGAATGGCCTACCTAGCCAATGATTTGCATCCTCCAAACGTCCCTCATGAATAGCCTTTCTAATTTCTGTACTAGAAATAGGTGTACTACGACCATCACATGGCAGTAAAGGCTGTACAAGAACTCGTATATTCTTATCCGCTACCACTTTTTTCATATATTCTGGATTGCCAAGCCCCTTTGCACCAAATGTAAAGTTTTCACCAATTACAATAGCTTCCACATTCATATCATTGCAGAGATCATGTAAGAATTCATCTGCAGTCATTTTTAATAATGCTTCAGTCATAGGTAATCGTAAAATATAGTCAACTTTGAGCTCTTCTAGCACAGTATCCATAATCTCTTCTTGAATCACCCGTTTAGGTACTCGTTCTGGATGTAATATAGTCAACGGATGATGTTCAAAGGTAATGATAATACTTACGCCATTGACTGATGTAGCCTCTTCAACAGCCTTACGTATAACTCGTTGATGACCTCGATGAATGCCATCAAAGGTACCAAGGGCATATACTTTTGTATCTTTGATTTGGCGTAGTTCATCAAACGAATGTATTTGCTTCATACTTATCCTTCAATAAAAATATTTTTTTCCACCTTTAATGAGTGGTTTGTTCGTCTCATAATACCTATGAAACCAAGAGGTCCATAGGCTCTATAAAAATTATCTGGCTCGGTAAAAGAAAATTCCCTTTCAATAGGTAATTCCTTCCCTTGCACCATCATCCTTAATTGTACACTATTTACAGTCACTTTTGAAAGATGAGAAACCGCCGCATCCGTTGGTAACAAAAGGCTTTTACCATGTAGCATTATCTCTTCAGCCATCTTAGCGGAACCGATGTCAAAAGGCCCTACTTGAGTACGTGCCAAAGAAGTCATAGTGCCAGGAATACCTAAAGCAATACAAATATCGCGTAATAATGAGCGAATATAAGTCCCCCCTGTGCATGTCACGCGAACCGTGAAAAAAGGGAATCCATAAGCAATGAGCTCAATATTTTTAATATGAATTTGGCGTAATGGTAGCTCCACAGGAATACCTTTACGGGCATATTCATAAGCTCGAATGCCGTTTACTTTAATAGCTGAATACTTAGACGGTCTTTGGTCCTGAATACCTGCAAATTTTTTCAAGATACTAACCAGTTCTTCAAAGCTTGGTTTAACCATAGTTGCTGAGATCTCTGTAGATTGAATAGCTTGATTCAATACAACGCCATCACGCAATACCATATTAGTATCTGGCAATACAGTTTGTCCTGAGCTATCTTCAGTATCTGTAAAAGTACCCAATTTACATTCTGCTACATAAGTTTTATCAAAATCCTCGGTGTATTCTATAAGGCGAGTAGCCTTGCCAAGAAATACAGGCAATACACCATAAGCCATAGGATCTAATGTACCACTATGACCAATGCGCTTTTCTTTTAAAATACGACGACAAATAGCAACGGCATCATGACTCGTAATACCAGGAGGTTTTAAAAATGGTAAAATGCCATCCATTATTAAATCACCTCAATGAGAGCCTGTTTTGCTTCTTGTAACGGCAAATTAATAGTACACCCAGCAGCACGAATGTGACCACCTCCACCAAAATGGCTTGCTACAGCGTTCACATCAATACCTTTAGAACGTAAACTTACACGTGTTCTATTATCAGCTTCTGCTTTTAATAAAATTGCCACATCTACAGTATCAACATTTCTAATAATGTCTACAAAACCATCTGTATCATCGCCAAGAATATTCATGGTATCACGATTTAGCTCGATAGTGGCCACTGTATTATTTTTATGAAACTCGATAGTTTGCATAACTTGTTTTGTTAATTCTAAGCGACTGGCAGATACGGCTTCAATGGTTTCAGAAATAACATTTGGTCTAGCCCCTGCAGCTACACATTTAGCAGCCATCTCAAGGGTATTCGCCGTAGTATTACTAAACTTAAAGAAACCGCAGTCCGTAGCTATCGCCATATATAACGCGATACCCATAGACTCAGTGATAGGCCAATTCCATTTTGTACATAAGTCGGTAACAATTTCACCAGTAGCAGCAAAGTCAGGCTTTAAATATAGATGGTCCGCGAATTCTGTATTAGAAATATGGTGATCTATATTAAAAATAGGTGCACTCCAAAGTGCACCTACTTTGCCAATTCGCTCATACGTGCTAGCATCCAAAACCATAAGCATATCAATATCAACTGGATTAGTTTCAAAATACGCTACATCATGAATGTGGTCCGTATATCGTAAGAATGTGTACTTCTCAGGAACTACATCATCCACTACCATATATACAGTTTTACCTTGTCCTACAAGGGCTTCGTAAAAGGCTACCATGGACCCAATAGCATCACCATCAGGTCTAATATGGACGGTTAGCATAATAGAATTAGCTTCACACAGAGCCATATGTAATTGATTAATAGTAATCTTACTCATGTTCTGTATCCTTTTTGTTAATTTATTTCTTCATCCTTTTTGATTTCATTCAAAAGGGATTCAATATGCATGCTATAGTCTAAAGACGTATCCTTATCAAAGGTGATGGAAGGAATATGGCGTAATTTAAGTACTTTACCAAGCTCTGTACGAATATGACCTGCTGCATGCTTTAATGCGATAAGGGTATCTTCTTTTTCCTTATCGGAACCAAACAAGGAGACATAAATCGTAGCTTCACGTAAATCACCTGTTACATGAACATCGGTAATAGTAGTGAAGCCGATACGCGGATCTTTCAATCCGCGCATCAACATTTGACTTACCTCTTGTTTGATAAATTCTTGTAATTTTCTGACACGAACATCACTCATATAAACCTCCTATAATTGAGGTGCAATTTCTTCCATCAAGTAAGCTTCAATAACGTCGCCTTCCTTGATGTCGCGGTATCCTTCTAAGGAGATACCACATTCAAAGGATGTTTTAACTTCCTTAACTTCATCTTTAAATCGACGTAAAGAATCAACCTTACCTTCAAATACAACGATGCCGTCACGAATTAAACGAACTTCAGAGTCGTTAGTAATACGACCTTCTGTTACATAAGAGCCAGCTACAATAGCCTTTGGTGTGGAAATAACCTGACGCACTTCTGCACGACCTACGACAACCTCTTTAAATTGAGGCGCCAACATACCGCGCATAGCAGATTCAACGTCATTGATAGCATCATAAATTACACGATATGTACGCAAGTCAACCTTTTCTTGTTCCGCTGCACGTCGAACATTAGCATCAGGGCGTACATTAAAGCCCATTACAATCGCATTAGATGCAGATGCCAACATGATATCCGATTCATTAATGGCACCTACTGCAGCATGAACAATAACAATACGAACCTCAGGGTTTTTGATGCCTTCTAAAGATTGACGCAATGCTTCTACAGAACCTTGAACATCGGCTTTGATGATAATATTAAGATCCTTCAACTCGCCTTGTTGAATTTGGTTGAAAATATCATCTAATGTAACTTTATGTGTAGCTTGCAATTCTTGAACCCGTTGCTTAGCAATACGTTTTTCAGCAATTGCACGTGCTTCGTTGTCATCCATACCATTTATAATTTCACCGGCTTGTGGAACTTCGGAGAAGCCCAAAATTTCTACCGGCATAGACGGACGAGCAACTTTTACTTTTTCACCGCGCTCATTTGTCATGGCACGTACTTTACCGTATGCAGTACCAGCAAGTACTGTATCACCTACACGAAGAGAACCTTTTTGTACCAAGACAGTACATACAGCACCACGACCTTTATCAAGTTGAGCCTCGATAACTACGCCATATGCCTTACGGTTAGGGTTCGCTTTCAATTCCATAACCTCTGCTACAAGCAAAATATTTTCAAGTAAGTCATCAATACCTTGTTTTTGTTTAGCAGATACAGGAACCATGATGACATCGCCACCCCATTCTTCTGGTAAAAGACCATGTTCAGACAATTGTTGTTTAACATGGTCTGGGTTAGCACCTGGTTTATCCATTTTGTTGATGGCTACAATAATAGGTACATCTGCAGACTTCGCATGATTAATGGCCTCGATAGTTTGTGGCATTACTCCATCGTCAGCAGCTACTACGAGAACTGCGATATCTGTAGATTTTGCACCACGTAAACGCATAGCAGTAAACGCTTCATGACCAGGTGTGTCAAGGAATGTGATTTTATTATCCTTGTAGCGAACTTGGTACGCACCGATATGTTGAGTGATACCACCAGCTTCGCCAGCTGTTACATTAGTTTGACGAATTACGTCCAACAAAGATGTTTTACCATGGTCAACGTGACCCATAATAGTTACTACAGGAGGACGTGGTTTTAACGTTTCTGGTGCATCTTCAATTTCGATAACATCTGTAGGATCTTCTTCTGGTTCTACTTCAGTTACAGTTACACCGAACTCTTCAGCTACAATAGTAGCTGTATCTACATCAACCTCTTGGTTAATGCTGGCCATAACACCTAAAAGCATCAATTTCTTGATGATTTCAGATACTTCACGACCCATTTTTTCAGCTAATTCTTTAACAGTTAAAGGACCGCTCAATTCAATTTCTGTAGCAATTGCTGCTTCAGCTTTACGTTCAGCTTCTGCTTTTTGCTGTAAGTACTGCTCGTTACGATGTTTTACGCGATTCTTCTTTTTTTGCATAGATGTAGATAACAAGGATTGAGGGCGGTTATTGCCACCTTTTTTATTTTTCTTGTTACGGCGATCATTATTAGAATTGCGGTTATCGTTATTGCGGTTGTCGTTATTACGATTATCGTTGTTGCGATTATCATTATTACGCGCATCATTAGAACGAACGTTATTACGGTTATCATTATTGCGGGTATTATTAGGGCGATTGTTAGCGCGGTCTCCACCATGTTGGTTACCATCGGATTTGCGTGTAGGCTCAGAGATTTGTACATGACGTACATTGCCTTTTTTATGGTCCTTTTGTTTAGATTGATCGTCTTGTTTTTGACCAGATTGTTTATGTTTATCTTTTTTCTGTTCGTTAGAACGATTTGGATGTTGTTTATGTGACGCAACTTCTTGTTTATGAGCTGCAGGAGCAGACTTTTGTTCTACCTTTTTTTCTATTTTTTGTGCTACTTTAGGAGCTTCAGATTTTTTACCTAATTGTTTTTTTACAATTTCATAACCTGAATCATCTACAGAATTAACTGCTTTCGTAACATTGATATTATTTTGTTGCAAGATAGAAATGACCTGCTTACTTTCTACGCCGAACTCTTTGGCGATTTCATGAACGCGCTTTTTGGACATCTACATACCCCCTTATTATCGATCAATCTCTTTAAGTAATGCCTTTGCAAATCCATCATCTAGTACGGCAACTACTACCCTAACTTCCTTACCAATGGCCGTTCCTAAAGCCTCTTTATTGGCAATACTGTGAAGTGGAATGTGATGGGTTTCTGCTAATTGAGTATATTTCTTTTCATTATTGGCTGCACAGTCACCAGCGAGAAGTACCAATTTCGGTTCCTTTCTCTTTATAGCTTTTTCTACGATAAAATCACCAGAAATAACTTTTCCTGCTCGTTGTGCTAAGCCTAAGAGATTCAAAATTTTATCTTCATTCATGTATATCAGTGATTACTCATTCTCTTGTAAATCACGTTGTAATGCTTCGTATATCTCTTTAGATACACTATGTTTTAATGATCGTTCTAATCGTTTTGCCTTATAAGCCTGCTCAAAACACGACATAGACTCACATAAATAAGCTCCACGTCCTGGTGCTTTACCGCTGCGATCAATAGTGATATTGCCGTCTGGACTCAAGGCTACGCGAATCAACTCTCGTTTTGCCTTAGGTTCACCACATCCTACGCAAGTACGCATAGGTTGGGATTTTGGTTTCATGACTATTCACCATCCTCAGCATTGCCAAAACCTGTGAAAGGTTCTTCAGCAGCTTGAGTTTCGCTTTTAATATCAATTTTCCAGTTAGTCAACTTAGCAGCTAAACGAGCATTTTGACCAGCCTTACCAATAGCTAAAGATAATTGATAATCAGGTACGACTACATAAGAAGCTTTTTCTTCTTCGCTTACATCTACCGATACAACCTTCGCAGGGCTTAAGGAGTTAGCAATATAAATTGCTGGATCTTCATCCCATTTAACAATGTCTATTTTTTCATCGTGTAATTCATCAACAATATGTTGTACACGTTGCCCTTTAGGACCTACGCAAGCACCTACAGGATCAATATTTTCATCACGACTATATACGGCGATTTTAGAACGCATCCCCGGTTCACGAGCTACAGACTTAAGCTCTACTACGCCTTCAAAGATTTCTGGAACCTCTAATTCAAATAGACGTTTTAATAGACCTGGATGTGTACGAGAAATCATAATTTGAGGGCCTTTCGTAGTTTTCTTAACCTCTACGATATAGCATTTAATACGATCCCCTTCACGGTATGTTTCAGTAGCAATTTGCTCTGTTGGAGGTAAAATTGCTTCTGTTTTACCAAGGTCGATAAACACATTTTTACCTTCGACACGTGTAATAACACCAGTGATGATATCACCTTCACGACTGTAGTATTCCTCATATACTACACTGCGCTCAGCCTCTTTCAAACGTTGAATAAGCATTTGTTTTGCAGTATGGGCAGCACTACGACCAAAGTTAGCAGGAGTTACATCGACTTCTACTACATCACCAATCTCAAAACGCTTATCTTTTTTGCGAGCATCCAACAAGCTAATTTCTGTTTCAGGCAATTCAACAGTTTCCACAACTTGTTTTTTGGCCATTACTTTATAAACACCTGTTTCGCGGTCAATCACAACGTACGCATCTGGATTAGATGTTGGTTCTTTGCGATATGCTTGCAGTAATGCAGCCTCTAAGGATTCAAAAATAACCTCAGGAGCAAAACCTTTTTGTTTTGTAAGCACCATTACCGCTTGAATTAATTCTTGACTCACTCGTATGCCTCCATATATTAAAAATCAAGATGTAATCGAATTTGTGCAATAGCAGAACGTTCAAATGTTATGCTTTCACCATTAATAGTAAAGTCGATAGATGTGTCCGTAAAACCTTGTAATGCACCAGTAAATTGTTTACTGCCATTAACAGGCTTAAACAACTGAATATCTACATCACGGCCATTATACCGAACTAAATCCTTATCTTTCTTTAGAACTCGATCAAGGCCAGGAGAAGATACCTCCAATAAATAATTTTCCGTAATTGGATCCTTTTCGTCGAGGACAGCACTTAATTTTTCGCTCACCAACTGACAGTCATCCAAATCTACACCACCTGGTTTATCAAGGTAGACACGTAAATACCAATCCCGTTCACGTACATAGTCTACATCGACGAGTTCCATATCGGTGCCGGCTATAATACCTTCAACTACAGAGGATACAAACTCCTCCACTGCTTCTCTTTTCATAGCCATCGCCTCCTTACTTACTACATCTTGTATATATCTCTTGATTCTAAATACTCTAAAATTGAGCTAATCATAAATGAAAGAGTGGACATAAGCCCACTCTTTTAAAAGATTATATAAAAGTCATATATAGTATATCACATTTGCTGTGTATATACAAATTCTACGCTTTTGAATGGGTATTAAAGAAACCAATCCCACATAAGTCATTCTATAAAAACAAAAAATGACAAAAAATAGCATAGTTAAATCTATCCAAACTTTAATCAATGCGCTCATTCAAGCCTTTTAGTATAGCACCTAAATGCTCACGCAATAGCACTGCTAAATCATCTAGATTTTTTGCATCTAAATGATGGTCGATTTCTGGATAGCTTTTATAGCGAAGTTCCGCAAAGTATTCATCACGCAATTCATTATAATACAATAGTAAGCCTGTACACTCATCCATCTTGTGGTATTCGCCGATGATAAAAGACCCATTAATCATGCGAATCGCATGGGCTGGATCAATATCGCGTACAAAACCTTCTAACTCCTCAGGCATAACTTGTGAGAAGTCCCATTCAGGAATCCCTCGGCGACGATAAGTAAAAGTAAAATTATTAGCAGGTTCTATTAACATATTGGTTAACCCTTTTACACATCGTTCTTGTAGCCCTGTCCAAAAAGACTCTAAATCGGCTCGCACAAAAGAAATGTCCACAAAGGAAAATAGTGGCATTTCTATATGTACTGTATAGTCCTCTACCTCTTTATCATATAAGGCAGACCAACGCCACCCCAATTCATTTTGATAGTGGAAAATAGGCACCTTTAATACGTCTTCACCAGCACTAATACGATTAGCTAATATTGTATAGTCACTTTCAGTAGATGTAACTAACGTAAAGCCGTCAACAGTTTGAGGTAACCAAGAATAGTCTAAGGCTTTACAAGCTTCAATAATTGTTTCCATATAACGCCTCATATCTTTCTTGATACTGTAAGACCGCCTTTACATAGCTACGGGTCTCAGGGAACGGAATCGTATCGACCATTCCATTCCAGTTATTTTCACGAAGCCACGATTCCACATGACCACGACCAGCATTGTAAGCAGCTAATGCTAACACCTGATCACCATTAAATTCCTTTAACAAGTGACCTAAATACCATGTACCTAACTCAATATTTATAGTAGGCTCTTTAAGTTGACGATCTGTATAGTTACCATGCCCCACTTGCTGTGCCACCCAACGAGCCGTATCTGGCATGAGTTGCATCAATCCAAGAGCCCCCGTTTCAGACTCCGCTGTGTTTTTATACTTGCTTTCTGCTAAGATAACACTAGCTACCAAAGATGGAGGTACCTGCTCTTTCTCAGCTGCAGCTATAACTTCCTCTTTATAGTTAAAGGGATACGCAATCTGACGCGCCAAATGGTCATCTAGATATGTAAAATAAAACCATCCTAGTACGACACAAGATAGTGCTGTTGCCGTTGCACGTTTCATATATCCCCCTTTCTATATAGAAACTATACATAGTCACCAAGATATAAAATATAACAAAATACTAGGTTAATATTATACGAAGTTTTATGGGCTTATTATACCATTTAATAGTAATTTTTATATACCAATTTTGACACATAAAATGACTATCATTGAGGTTCTTATAAAACTGATTCGATGCGCTCATCCCAAATGTTATCTAATTGTTCCCTTAAATTTAAAGGTGTACCATTATTGTCAATAATTACATCCGCGTAAGACCGTTTATCCTCAAGACACATTTGACTATTAATACGAGCCAATGCCTCCTCCTCAGTCAATCCATTGCGGCTCATTAAGCGCTCAATTTGAGTCGACTCATTCACATATACGAGCCACACCTCGTCCATCATGGTATACCATTCTCCCTCGATAAGTAAAGGGATATCATATAGTAAAACTGGTGTATGTAGCTCCTCATAATGAGCTGTAAGTTCCATAATTCGATTTTGAATATGCTCCTTTAAACAACCATTCAATTGTTGGCGCTTTTTTGCATTATGAAAGACAATAGCTCCTAATGCTTCTCGGTTTAATGTCCCATCATCGCGCAATACATCGGTTCCAAATGCATCTACAACTGCTTCTAAACCCTTTGTACCAGGCTCAACAACTTCACGAGCCACAATATCAGCATCGATATATGGTATACCTTTATCCTTAAAATATGTAAGAACTGTACTTTTGCCCGATGCGATGCCACCAGTTAAGCCAATTTTAAACATATATACCTTCTATTAATTATAAATACATATTACTTTACTAATGCCCAGTTTTCTGCATGGTGTACGTCTACAATAAGAGGCACTTGTAACTCTACAACAGACTGCATTGTACTACGTAGTAACTCTTCTATAGCTTCTAATTCAGAGTTCACCACTTCAAGTACTAGTTCGTCATGCACTTGTAATAAGAGTCGAGACGTAAAGTTTTGTTCTTCTAACTTTTGCTCCACTTGATTCATAGCTAACTTAATGATGTCTGCGGCGGTACCTTGAATTGGCGTATTCATTGCGGTCCGCTCAGCAAAGGAACGACGGTTAAAGTTACGACTATTGATATCAGGTAACTCACGTTGACGACCAAACATAGTGCGAACTTTGCCAGTTTCATGAGCCTCTTGAACCATTCGATCCATATACTCTTTAACCTTAGGATAACGGCTAAAGTAAAGATCAATATAGTTTTTAGCTTCACCACGTGTAATACCAAGGTCACGAGATAACCCAAAGTCAGAAATACCGTAAATAATACCGAAGTTAATAGCCTTCGCATGGGAACGTTCTTCACTAGTTACATCATCTTGAGCTTTACCAAGTACCTCTGCCGCTGTAAAGCGATGAATATCCTTACCTTCTACGAAGGCTTTAATCAATGCTTCATCGCCAGATAAGTGAGCTAAAATGCGCAACTCAATTTGGGAGTAATCAGCACTCACCAATGTATCATATCCAGCACCTGGATAGAATAAGGCACGAATTTCACGGCCTTTTTCGGTACGAACAGGAATATTTTGCAAGTTCGGATCAGATGAGCTAAGTCGACCTGTAGCCGTAACCATTTGATTGAAAGTCGTATGAATACGACGAGTTTTATCATTGATGAGAACTGCCAAACCTTCGCAATAGGTAGATACTAATTTAGCAACAGAACGGTATGCCAAGATTTTTTCAACAATCGGACTTTCGTGACGAAGCATATCCAGTACTTCTGCATCTGTAGAATAACCAGTTTTGGTTTTCTTGATGATTGGCAAGTTCATCTTTTCAAACAAGATTACACCCAATTGTTTAGGTGAATTGATATTGAAAGTTTCTCCAGCTAGTTCATAAATCTCATCTTGTACTTGAGCTAGTTCCTCTTTAAAGCGAGCCGTTGTTTCCGCCAACTTCTCTGTATCGATATAGATACCATTCTTCTCCATCACAACTAAAGTATGGATTAAAGGCAACTCAATCGTTTCATATAAAGACCATAACTCTTCACGACGTGCAGATTCACAAGCTGCTTCGTTCATAGCGAGTAATGCTTTCACCATGGACGCGCATTCTACGTCTATACTACCGCTAGCAATGCTAGGCACAGAGAAGCGCTCAGTTAGATATAGATATCCATAATTAGTACGTGTAGGATCTAATAAATACGCAATGAGAGACATATCGTGAACACGAGCAGTTTTATCAGCATTAAACAAAGAGATCTCAGCTGGCACAGCTGCACCAAAGGCTTCAATAATCTCCTTAGTTTGAGTTGTAACGATGAATTTAGCACCTTGTAATACGGCTAAAACAGCTTTAGTATCATCTGTTTTTACAATAGTATCACCATTAGATAGATACGTATTCGTTACCGTTCTAAATGGTGTTTTTCCATCTAATATAACATGTACTGCTACCGTCTTATCTTTATAGAAGTCGGCTGTTAATGCTTTAGCATCTGCTAAATCATCTAAGGAAATCTCCTCTTGTGGTGCAAATAAAGAGCCTGGATCTCCAAAAGCTGCTTCCTCGCCCCCCATTACTTGAACAATGCGAGGTGTTAATTTAGTGAAGCCTAAAGTTTCAAATAAAGGCTGTACTTCAGAGGTATGGAAGTTTTGTACAAAATCTTCCACTTTATAAGATAACTCCATATCTGTTTTTATTGTTGCTAATTCACGAGATAAGAAGGCTAACTCTTTATTCTCTACAAGGCGCTCTTTTAATTTCTTACCAGAAATATCTTCAATATGTTCGTATACAGCTTCAAGATTGCCATATTCGGTAATTAATTTAAGCGCTGTTTTCTCACCTACGCCTGGTACACCTGGAATATTATCGGAAGAGTCACCCATAAGCGCCTTCATTTCGACAACCTTATCAGGACCATAACCATAAAGCTCCTCCATATTATCTAGAGTAACTTCTAACATATCAGAAATACCTTTTTTATTTAAGAACACATGACTATGTTCTGTTACAAGCTGTAAATTATCGCGGTCACCTGTAATAATTTGGACAGCCATTTCAGGGGCTCCAAACTTTTTACTTAAAGATCCAAGAATATCATCCCCTTCAAAGCCTTCTTCTTCGATGACACAAATGCCCAATGCTTTTAATACATCTTGAATTAAACTAAATTGTGGACGCAAATCCTCAGGTGCATCTGGGCGATTTCCTTTGTATTCACTATACATTTCAGTACGGAATGTTTGACGACCTTTATCAAAAGCTACAGCAATATAGTCAGGATTAATTTCTTCATACAATTTAATGAGCATTGTTAAGAAACCATATACTGCATTGGTTGGTGTTCCCAAAGCGGATTTTAATGGTGGTAATGCAAAAAATGCACGGAATAACAAACTGCTGCCATCTATAATCATTAATTTTTTCATAATACACCTCACTTAATTCTATTCTTCATTATAACATAAGGACCCTTTTAACTTTTATAAATAAAAATTAATATATTGTTCCACTAGAAAATGAATAAGTAATCTGATTTTAAAAACCACATATATGCTTTCGTTAATAAACAGTAGAAAATGTTTTACAAATCATGTCATTAAGGAAAATATTGGGCTGAAAAGTCCTTGCGTATCAATATTTGGTATGATATAATCATTCAGGTATAAGAAACGATTTTTAAGGAGGTGACTCAATTGCCAAACATTAAATCCAGTATTAGAAGCGTAAAAACGGATGCTGAACGTCGTGCGAAAAACGCCGCTGTAAAATCTCAAATTCGTACAGCAGCTCGTAAAACCGTTGAAGCTGTTCAAGCAGGCGCAGTAGAAGAAGCAAAACAAGCACTTGTTCATGCTACTAGCGTAATTGATAAAGCAGCCTCCAAAGGTGTACTTCATAAAAACACTGCAGCTCGCAAAAAATCTAACCTTGCAGCTAAAGTAAACGCTTTATAATTTTAAAAGCAAGCAAGACAGTCTCTCGGGGATCCGTTGAGACTGTTTTTTTATGGCCTTTTCTATTTAATCATAAAATATTTTTCGTTTGTTATACAGTTATATTATTACGCCCTATGGGCAGATTAGAGGACTATTACTATGAGAACACTATTATTAATGCGTGGTGCTCCTGCTAGTGGTAAGTCTCAGTGGATTCGTGACAACAATCTTGAGGCTTACACCCTTGAAGCCGATCATTTCCGTATGCTTTTACGTAGCCCTTCCCTTAGTGAGAACGGCTGGTATATTTCACAAGAGGATAATGGTCCAGCATGGAAGCTCCTACTAGATTGTTTAGAAAAACGAATGAGCAATGGCGACTTTGTCGTCTTAGATGCTACCCACACTACATCTAAAGCTGTTAATGCTTACAAAGAATTGCTTAATAAATATAAATATACTGTATATTACTATGAACCAGATACATCCTTGGAGGATTGCTTGGCCCGTAATTCGGCTCGCGCCGATTACAAACGCGTGCCAGAGCAAGTCATTCATCCTATGTACAAAATGATTAAAACAAGTACATTACCAAAGTTTTGTAAAAAAATTAACTCCATTGATGAAATCAACAATTACTTCACGGTTAATCTAACAAATAGATATGATCGAGTGCGTGTTATCGGTGATATTCACGGTTGCTACACCGCATTACAACAAGCTATTACACCATGGGATGAAAAAACATTATACATCTTCTGCGGTGACTATTTAGAACGCGGTATTGAAAACAAAGAAATGATGTACGAAATGATGCGTCTCAGCACATTGCCTAATACAATTATGTTAGAAGGCAATCACGAACGACATATTGCAAACTTTGCATTCCATACAAATTTAAATCGTTCCAAACGCTTTATGAAAGATGTGGTAGCACCTATCATAAAGGATATGACGAAAAAAGAAGTGGAATCACTCCAACGAGAACTGCGACTCTTTTATAAATCACTTCGTCAATGTTATCCATTTAGCTTTCATGGCAAAAAATATTTAGTTTCCCATGGTGGTATCTCCTATGTGCCCAACATGACCTTCATAGCTACCTCAACCTTTATTAATGGGTTTGGAGCTTACGAAACAAATATCGCTAATATCTATGATACTAATTACGAGCAAAACATGTGTCAGGACTTCATTCAAATTCACGGTCATCGTGGCGTTCCAGATGGAAAGTACTCCTTCTGTTTGGAAGGAGAAGTTGAGTTTGGTGGAGAACTAAAATACATTGATATCACAGCTAATACTTTCACAAAAAATGGAATAAAAAATGATGTATATGATAAAGATTATATGCGCCATGAATTCCAAAATATGACACAACATGTCATCTTCACACAAAATGAAGATATTAATATTATTGGCAATTCAAAATTAGTAAAAGTAAAACAGTGTTTCCCTAACCTATATTCCTTAAACTTTACCTCTCGTGTATTTCATAAACGATTATGGAATGAAAGTACAGTACAAGCTCGTGGATTATTTGTGGATCGAATTACAGGAGATGTGAAATTACGTAGTTATAATAAATTCTTTAATCTTGGTGAGCGCCCAGAAACAGAGTTAGATAATCTAGCTAATACTCTCTCCTTCCCAGTTGAAATTAGAACTAAAGAAAATGGTTACCTTACCATTCTTGGCGTTATCAACGAAGAATTAGTATTTGCCTCTAAATCTACAACAGAGGGTATACATGTGGATTTATTTAAAAACCTATTCCATAGATTACCGGAAGGCTTACAAGCAGAAATCAAAGATTTATTAGCACGTAATAGCTGCTCTATGATGTTTGAAGTCATCAGCCAAGAGGATACTCATATCATTAAATACGACCAAGATCATCTCTATGTGCTCGATATGATTCAAAATACTCTAGACGTAAATGGTAAACATATAGATGTCCCATTCTCTAGAGAAAAATTATCTGAACTTTATACAATCCTACAAAAATATGACACTGACTTGATTTCCATTGTTAAAACAGTTCAACAAGTTTCTACCATGGATGAGCTTCAAGCCATCATAAATGAGGAGCTGAATTCATTCCATGAATCTGAAGGCTTTGTATTAGTCGATAGCAATGGTTTTATGACTAAATTCAAAGGTCCTTATTACAATATGTGGAAACACAAACGAAATCGCATTCTAGAGCCATATCAAAAATTTGGTAAAATTCCATATGGAAACTGTAAAAATGAAGATGACACTAAATTTGCAGACTTCCTTGGTTCATTAGATTATGATGTAGTATGTAAATCTACCATTCTTGATATTAAAGATATGATGGAAAATCAAGGCTTGCTATAATTAAATAAACTCATCCTGTTTTAAGGATAAAAGCAAAAGGGACTGCAACTAGAATGTGGTAAAACCACATTCTGTTACAGCCCCTTTTTATATTAACTTTTCATCAAACTTAATACTAGAACTCCATCACACCTGTAGTAGTTATTCTAATTTCTGGAATTACAGTTAATGCAAGGAAACTCAAATTAATAAAAGGATCTAGGCCTTTCGGCACGCCCATACCGTAAGCAATATCTTTCATCTTAGCCACTTTTGCATCTACTTCTTCGTGAGGTCGATTTGTGATTAAGCCCATTACTTCAAGAGCTAGTTCCTCTACTACTTTGCCTTCACTAGCAATGACATATCCGCCGCCAATTTCGCGAATACGCTCAATAGCGACCATCATATCTGCATCGTTGTCGCCAACAACAATCAGATTATGTGAATCATGTGCAAAGGATGACGCAATAGCACCATTTTTTAAATTGAAGCCTTTCAAAATACCGACACCATTTCTACCAGATGCTTTATACCGCTCGATACAAGTTATTTTATTGTACTCAGCATTTGGTTTAAACAATTCATTTTCAACAGGAACCTTTTCAACCGTTTTTTGTGTAACTATTTGCCCAGGCACGATATTAATAATCGCTTGCGGACCTTCAACAAAAACGTCTAATTTTTCTTTTGTGAAAGCACCTATATTAATCGTATGCAGTAATTCAGCTGGTACAATCTTCTCTTCTCTTACGAGAACACGTTCAATCTGTTTTCCTTTATAAAACACCTCGTGAATATCTACGCGTTGTTCATCATTAAGAATTACAAGATTAGCACTATAGCCGGGCGCAATAGCGCCTAAATGTTTCAAACCGTAGCATGATGCCGGATGAGTGGAGGCCATTTTATAAGCTTGGATTGGTGTCAGTCCCAGTTCAATAGAACGACGAATATTATAGCTGATATGGCCTTCTGAACGAATATCCTCAATATGTTTATCATCTGTACAGAAACCATAACGTTCCGTATTCCCTTGTTCTTCTACAAGCCCTTTCACAATGGAGTCTAGATTATGAGCCGCACTGCCCTCACGAATCCATACATAGATGCCATTTTTAACTTGCTCTTTTGCTTCTTCGTAGGAAATACATTCATGATTTGTAGTAATGCCTGCCAAACGATAGCTTGCTAGTTGCTCTAGTGAAAGTCCAATAATATGACCATCCATAATTGTATCTTTAAAGTAATCTAACTTTTTCATCATGTAAGGATCACTATTGATAACACTATAACAGTCCATGACTTCACCTAATCCTAAAATACGTGGATTAGCTTGTAGCTTATGTAACATA
Organism: Veillonella parvula; assembly: GCF_032550495.1. GTDB lineage: Bacteria > Bacillota > Negativicutes > Veillonellales > Veillonellaceae > Veillonella > Veillonella parvula_G. The sequence continues at coordinate 661,923 of NZ_JAWFZJ010000001.1, forward strand.
TCTCCATCTAGAATAGCGCCATTATCTTCACCTGGTACAGCGGGCACACAGGATGGAGCCATAACATACACATCACCTTGAGCCGATGCAGTTTCATTGATCATGTACTCAACACCTGCAATACCTGCAACATTGCCTGCTTCATGAGGATCTACTATAAAGCCTAAAGTCCCTACTTGAGATGCTTCAAAGACTAATTCCTTAGGATTTACTAATGTAGACTCTAAATGTAGATGACTGTCGATAAAGCCAGGTACTATATATTTACCGCTATAATCATATTCTGTTTCACCACTATAAGTACCAACACCTATAATCGTATCATTATGAACGGCAATATCTGCTTTCACCCATTCATCGGTGAATACATTTAAAACAGATGCCCCCTTCAATACGACAGAAGCCTTGTCCAGCCCCTGTGCCTGTCGAGAAATTTTTGCATTAAATTGTATCATATAAGGATCCTCCTTACATAAAGATTTCTTTCAAAATGAAAATGAGCGCCAAGAAATACATGACACCAGAAACATCTCGATATTTCCCAGTCAGAACCTTAATTAATACATAACTGATGAGACCCCATTCAATACCTACACCTATGGAATAAGCAAAAGGCATCATAATTATAGTTAAGAATGCTGGTAATCCTTCAGAAATATCACCGAAGTTTATATCTTTAACAGAGGCCATCATAAATAGACCTACTACGATAAGTACCGGAGCAGTAGCCGCTACAGGAATAACCATGAGTAACGGCGCTAAAAATAAGGATGCTATAAAGAGTCCTGCAATGGTTAAAGCGGTCAAGCCTGTACGGCCGCCTTCTGCGATACCCGCTGCCGATTCAACAGCTACAATGTGAGGAGATGTACCTAGTGCACTACCAATGATAGTGCCTAATGCAGATACTTTCATACAAGAGCTTTGTACACCCAACTGTTTATCTTGAGGCACCTCAGCTTGATTTGTAAGACCAATCAATACGCCAACTACATTAAATAAATTAACGAACAAGAACGTAAAGGCCACAAAAACCATATCTACAGATAAAAGTTCGCTCATATCATAATGAAACCAAATCGGTGCCAACGATGGTGGCATAGAAAATATCGTCGACGGCAACTTTGTAATCCCACAGAAGAACCCAACAACCGCAGCAATTATAACGGCTAGAAATATTCCTCCTTTTACATTGCGCCCCGTAAAAACGGCGATTAATATGATTCCCAAAATGGATATCAAGCTAGATGGCGCCTGTAAGTCCCCAATGCTCACAATAGTAGCAGGATTGCTGACGATAAGTCCTGCACTACTAAGACCAATGAGAGCGATAAACAAGCCGATGCCCGCTGTTACAGCCAATTTAATCGTATGCGGTATGGCATTAAACAGATATTCTTTTAACGGTGTAACTGCGATTAGTAAAAATGCTAAACCTGCGATTAATTGAGCCGTTAACGCAAAGGCAAAGCTATGTCCCATTTGGACCACAATAGTGTAAGCAAAAAATGCATTGATACCCATACCAGATAAGCCGGCGAATGGCATATTGCTATATAAAGCTAGCAATAATGTCATAATAATAGCACTAACAGCCGTTGCCGTGAATACGGCGCCTACATCCATACCGGCAGCGCCAAGAATAGCAGGATTTACAGCTAATACATAAGAAATGCAAAGAAATGTAGTGGCCCCCGCAAATAACTCTCTCGATACGGATGAGCCCCGTTCTGAAATCTTGAATACTTTGTCCCATACACTACCTTGTACTTGTTCTCTCATAATGATTCCTCCTCTCGTACTTACGATTATGGGTGTATTCTTTTATACTTATATATTTCCACATATAAGTAAGAATTTCCTGTTTTTTATTAAAATCTACTCTATAAAAAAATACCGCAGTATGTATTTAACTCAATTAAAGTAAATATATACTGCAGTATTTCGCATATGTAATTATTTATAAAATCAATAATGTAAAGCTATTCAACTCTACATAAATATAAAATCTAGATCTATCCCTTCAGAGAATCTAAAAATGAAGTCCCAATCCCCCATTGTTTCAATCCAAAGTTTTGCAATATGGTTTCCCCTATATCTGCAAAACTATGTCTATCACCCAAAGCTACTGAATGACTCATACTTGGACTATAAGCTAGCAAAGGCACCATTTCTCTCGTATGATCTGTACCTTTCCAAGTCGGATCATTTCCATGATCTGCGGTGATGAGAAGTAAATCGTCATCTTTAAGCAAGTCCAACAAACCACCTAATTGGTAATCAAAGTCTTCAATAGCACGCTTATATCCTTCTACATTACGCCGATGACCGTACAGACTATCAAATTCAACAAGGTTGACCATCATGAACCCCCGTGCAAAGCTTTGGCCCAATAGATAAGGAACTACGTTCATACCATGCGCGTTAGACTTTGTCGGATATGATGCATCCCAGCCAACATGAGCATAAATATCGCCGATTTTGCCAACTGCCACTGTCGAAATGTTTGCGTCTTGTAACTCTTGTTGCACCATTTTCTTTTCAGGCATGCGACTATAGTCATGACGATTTGAAGTACGTACAAAATGCCCTGGTGTACCAACAAAAGGCCGAGCTATGATGCGCCCCACATAATAATCACCGACACATACCTTATCGCGTGTAATTTGACACATGCGATACAACTCTTCTAAAGGAATGATATCCTCATGAGCAGCAATTTGAAAGACAGAATCCGCCGATGTATAAACGATTGGCTTACCTGTTCTTATATGTTCTTCTCCGAGGCGTTCAATAATTTCTGTTCCAGAGGCTACCTCATTACCAAGAAATCCATATCCCGTTTCTTTTGTGAAAGTATCCATCAGTTCCTTCGGAAATCCTTCATAAAATGTCGGAAATGGTACCGTTACAGGATGCCCCATCATCTCCCAATGACCACTTGTCGTATCTTTGCCGGAACTCGTTTCAGCCATACGACCATAAGCACCAATAACAGGCTCATCAAACGCTGAAATATCGGCAATATTAGCTAAACCTATGGATTTTAAATTTGGACAGCGAATAGGTCCTGCTACAGCTTCGATATGTCCTAATGTATTCGAACCTTCATCGCCGAATTTAATCGCATCGGCTGCATGCCCTATACCGACACTATCCATTACTAGTAGAATAATTCGATTATACATATGTACTCCTAAACTTATATAAGATTATTTACTCATATAATGTGAAAATATTTTGTATCAGATTACAATTAAACTCATAAACATGAGTTAGTAAAAATCTATAAGGTAAAAAGTGGTAAATTATATAATTTATGACTTAAGGTATGGCATAGCAAGCATAAGAGCCGCCAAAGATTTGCTATCCTTAATAGTCTCATTCTTGATAACCTCCAATAGTTCCGGTAAAGTATAGTATTCTAACTCTACATATTCATCAGGATCCCAATTAGTTTCCCCCATGGTAAGCTCCTTAGCAAGATATAAATGTAATACTTCATTACAGAAACCAGGACTCGTAGCAATAGTCCCTAGTGAGATCCATTGAGCTGCACGATAGCCTGTTTCCTCAGCAAGCTCCCGTTTAGCACAAACAATGGGTTCTTCATTTGGATCTAGTTTTCCTGCAGGTACCTCCAGTAATGGCTGCTGCAAAGCATATCTAAATTGACGTTCCATAACGATCTTATTATCCTCTGTTACCGCCACAATAGCGGTAGCTCCAGGATGATGCACCACTTCACGCCATGCATCTTTGCCATTTACATCGGCAATATCATAGGTAACTTGAATCAATTTACCATCAAATTTCACTTCACTAGACTTCTGTATTTCCTTACTAATTGCCATATATACCTCTAATCTTCTATTTTATGTAAAAACCCGAGCCTTCTTATACGTTGTAAAATTTCCTCTAAGTACACTTTATTAGGAACAATAAAATCAATATTATCCCGCGTATGACGCTGAACTGTAATATTGTCATCCATAATAGCAAGAATCTTTTCTCTTGTTGTAGGCTCCACCATTTGCTTTATTACAAAAAGAAATCCATTATCTATATCTTGTTGTACTTTATTATACATGTCGCCTATACCAATATAGGAGCTGCCCTCCTTTTCTACTATAGTAGAAATAAAATCTATAAAACGTTGAGGTATATACACCTTATTATCTTCAAAAGCAACTCTTTCATATGGTTCGGCATACATATCAAGATTATCTACAATGATTAAATATAGTAAACGAGAATAAACTCTGTCCATTTCTATAGTATAACCAGGTAGCTTTCTATGTATATGATCTACTATATCCTGAACAGTAAATATATCACCCCGATCCATAACCTCTTTAATAGCAATATGGATACTATCCGTCATATTGGAAGGAATACCTGTATTAACAACGCTGCAATAATATAATTTTGATAATACATCTATACTAACTCGTTCATTGCGAACAATCTTTTTACTATGTTTCTCTTTCGTTAATAGGGACATTCTAAACTGCGTATCATAAATGTAATCATAATATTGCTCTTTTGCAATATAATCATCATTTGCCAATTGAGCTATATTATCGTGAATATCCTCTGGTAACCAACTTATAAAAGATCGTGAAAGAAATACATCCCCAATATATACACAACCTTGATCATTGGCACGTTTTATAAATTCATGTATATATACAGGATCATTAAAAGGCTCTAAATATTCATGAGCCACATAATAATCGTTAGAGCTTAACACATTTTGGATGTTATCAATTTTATAGCTCGCTTTTTGACTTATCCGATTATCTAACCCCATCGTATCAGCTACGAGCTTCAATATATTCTTGGTATATAGAGTTCGTTCCATCAACGGCATCTCTAGCTCTTTTTGCTCTGCATATTGCATAATTTCTCGATACTGTTCTAATCGTTTCCATCCAGGATAGGTATTATACGATACATAAGCTACACCGTTGTCAGATAAATTCTTATTACAGATAGATAGAATTTTATCTTTTACCACATCCGGAACCCAAGACCAAATCCCATGTACAATAATATAGTCAAAAGTGCCGAATGATTCATCAATATCTAGAATATCCTTCTCTATTAAATGTATATTGGTAAGTCCCATCGACGCAATCAATTCATTCCCCATCTCAATCTGCGAAGACGATAGATCGATGCCCGTAAAGGACGCTTCAGGGTAATATAAAGCTTGAGAAATAATGTTTCCACCAAAAGAACATCCGAGCTCAAGGACACGAGCCTTTTTTAAAGGCACTGGGTTTAATCCAAATAACAAAGCTCGTGCTGCTAAAGTGTTCAACGAGGTCGCCCCAAAAGGTTGAGAGATATATACTACATCTTCATAACTCTTTTTAAGTATCTTGTTCTCATCCAATACATGCATAGTATTTTGTGTAGTCTCAATATCATTACCCATAACTGATGTACCTACGTTCTTTTTATGTTTAGACTCCTGTTTCATAAAGCCTCCCGAATTTTCTACTAACTATAATAATTATTATATAGTATTATGTAAAAGAATTATAGCTGAAGAGATTAATTAACACACAAAAACCGCCCAACAAAGTTGAGCGGTTTTTACTAATTTATACAAAACCATATATTATTTACATAGTCCCTGTGCTTCCAATACCACCAGTTCTTACACCTGTGGCATCATCATCGTTTGTAATAAGGTATTTAGAGAATATACCTTGAGCAACGCGTTCGCCTTTATCAAGGGTAACTGTTTCTTTGCCAAAGTTAAGAAGGGCAATCATAATATGACCTTCATTATCCTCATTGTTGTAGTAATCACTATCAATGATACCTGTACTATTCACAAGTGCCAGATGTCGTTTAATAGCCATGCTAGAACGAATATGAATGGCAAGATATTCATCGTATGCCATAAAAGCTTTAATACCCGTTGGCACCAAAACCACTTGACCAGGTTCTAAAGTAACAGCTTCAGCACATTCAATATCATAACCTGCGCTTTCAGTTGTTTTACGTGTTGGTAAGTTGATATCTTGTTCTTCAAAAGCAGAAACTACTTCAAAGCCACGAATATCCATGTAACACCTCTTATTTTAAACAATCTTTACGGGACAAGTTTACACGGCCTTGTTTATCAATCTCGATAACTTTTACCATGATTTCATCCCCTACACTTACTACGTCTTCTACATTTTCAACGCGTTCTTTTGCAAGTTTGGAAATATGTACAAGACCTTCTTTGCCTGGTAATACCTCTACGAATGCGCCAAAGGCCATTAAACGAGTTACTTTACCAAGGTATACTTCACCTACTTCAACCTCTTTAGTAAGGTTAGTGATGATTTCTTGAGCTTTCGCAGCCCCTTCTTGTTCTACAGAAGCGATAAATACTGTACCATCATCTTCGATGTCAATTTTAGCGCCTGTTTCTTCGATGATACTGCGGATTACTTTACCGCCAGAACCGATTACGTCACGGATCTTATCAGGATCAATTTTCATTGTAATAATACGTGGAGCGTATTGAGACATTTCTTGACGTGGTTCAGCAATTGTATCAAGCATGATACCCATGATATGCATGCGGCCTTTGTGAGCTTGTTCTAATGCTTCTTGAAGGATTTCACGGGATAATCCGGAAATCTTGATATCCATTTGAATTGCTGTTACGCCTTTAGCTGTACCAGCAACTTTAAAGTCCATATCTCCAAGAGCATCTTCCATGCCTTGAATGTCAGTTAAAATTGTATAATGTTCCCCTTGAGTTACAAGACCCATAGCAATACCTGCTACAGGAGCTTTAATAGGTACCCCAGCATCCATCAAAGACAATGTAGAACCACATACGGACGCCATGGAGCTAGAACCATTCGATTCCAATACTTCAGATACTAAACGCAACGCATATGGGAAGTCTGCCTCGCTCGGAATCACAGGCACCAACGCGCGTTCAGCCAATGCACCATGACCGATTTCACGACGACCAGGACCGCGAGAAGAGCGAGTTTCGCCAACGGAGAAAGATGGGAAATTATAATGATGAATATAACGTTTTTCAGTTTCAACACCAAGACCATCGATGGTTTGTTTTTCGGATAAAGGCGCTACTGTTGTGACATTCAACACTTGAGTTTGGCCACGTGTAAACAAGCCAGAGCCATGAGTACGAGGTAATACGCCTGTACGGCAAGAGATTGGACGAACTTCATCAAGTTGACGACCATCTGGACGGATTTTTTCAACAGTAATCATATGACGCACGATTTCTTTTGTCATTGCATCAAATGCTTTATTTACATCAGCCAAGTTATCTGGATAGATTTCTTCAAAGTGAGCTAATACATCTGAACGTACTTCGCTTTCTTGTGCATCGCGTTGTTGTTTATCTGCACAACGAACTGCAGCATCAAGTTTATCATGACCATAGGCACGAACTGCATCACTGATTTCAACAGGAACATCTTTACATTCAAATACGCGTTTTTCCTTACCTACTTTTGCAGTCATATCTTCTTGGAATGCTACGATTTTTTTGATTTCTTCGTGAGCTGCCATGATAACTTCAAGAATGATATCTTCCGGTACTTCTTCAGCGCCACCTTCAACCATGAGGATAGCATCTTTAGTACCAGCCACAACGATATTAAGATCTGTTTCTTCTAATTGTGCTTTCGTTGGATTTACAACAAATTCACCATTGATACGTCCCATACGAACGCCTGCAATAGGACCATTCCAAGGAACATCAGAAATAGACAATGCGGCGGAAGCGCCAATCATACCACAAATGGCTGGATCACAATCTTGGTCCACTGACATAACTGTTGCTACTACGTGTACTTCGTTACGTACACCTTTATCAAATAATGGACGAATAGGACGGTCAATCAAACGGCTATTCAAGATCGCAGACTCAGGTGGACGCGCTTCACGTTTAATGAAGCCCCCTGGTAAACGACCAACCGCATACATTTTTTCTTCATAGTCTACTGTAAGTGGGAAGAAATCGATATCCTTCGCCTCTTTAGAGCCTGTAGCAGTAACGAGTACACGAGTATCGCCATAGCCAATCATTACGGCACCGCCAGCTTGTTTTGCAAGTTCCCCAGTCTCAATCGTAAAAGTACGACCAGCTAGGTCCATTTGGAATTGTTCCATTCCTATTCCTCCTAAAAATCTTCTTATATGTATACCTTCTAATTATATATCAATTAAGGCTAAATAGCCAATTCAAAAAAAAGCCGTCCAAGTGGACGGCTAATTTTATTATTTACGAAGACCAAGGCGTTCGATAAGAGAACGGTAACGTTCAATATCTTTACGACGAAGGTAGTCAAGCATGTTACGGCGTTGACCAACCAATTTCAACAAACCACGACGGGAATGATGGTCTTTTTTGTGCTCTTTTAAGTGATCTGTTAAGTATTGAATGCGGCTTGTTAAAATCGCAACTTGTACTTCTGGAGAACCAGTGTCACCTTCATGAGTAGCGTATTCTTTAATTACTGCTAATTTAGCTTCTGTAGTTAACATTAATGTTACCTCCTAAAAAATTATAATCCCGATAAGCCTAAGTAACCGTTGGAGAATCGAATACTTCGCTTACGATATGTCTTACGACCTAATTTAGTATACAGTATCTGCCCTATGTTGTAAAGCAAAAATACAATAAATACACAAAAGAGGGTCTACGCCCTCTTCTATTATTTTGCACCAAGTACCATGCGGTCGCTCAATGCATTTTCCCCAGCCACTTCGAACTTTTGAAGTAAATCAGCAACTGTTAATTGTTTCTTTTCTTCCCCTTTAACATCATAAATGATACGACCAGCGTCCATCATGATAAGGCGATTACCAAAGCGCAATGCATCACGCATATTATGGGTAATCATAAGAGTTGTTAAATTATGTTCTGCAACGAGTTTATCTGTTAGTTGCAACACATTTTCTGCAGTCTTAGGGTCAAGTGCCGCAGTATGTTCATCCAATAATAAGAGTTCTGGACGAAGCATGGTAGCCATTAACAATGTAATGGATTGACGTTGACCACCAGATAGTAGGCCCATACGAGCAGATAAACGATCTTCAAGGCCCAAGCCTAATAATGCAAGACGTTCCTTGAAAAATGCTTGTTCACTATCTTTGAAAGCCCATTTAAGACCTAAGCTTTTACCACGGCGCATAGCAAGAATCAAGTTTTCCTCGATTTGCATATTACCAGCAGTACCAACCATAGGGTCTTGGAATACACGTCCAATGTATTTAGCACGTTTGTATTCTGGCATTTTTGTCACATCAATCTCATTAATTGTAATGGATCCTTCATCTACTGGAAATACACCGGCGATGGAGTTTAGCAAAGTACTTTTACCAGCACCATTACCACCAATTACAGTACAAAAATCACCCTCTTCTAGACGAAGGTTGATGCCTTGTAATGCAGTCTTTTCATTAATTGTGCCCTTAAAGAAGGTTTTTACCATATTTTTTACTTCTAACATAGTGTCCTCCTTAACGAGCCAACCATTTTGCTTTCAATGTAGGTAGGGAAAGCGCGATGGCAACAAGAATTGCAGTGAATAATTTCAAATCATTTGGTGGCATACCCATGTAGAGAACGGCAGCAATAACGATACGATATACTATAGAACCAAGTACTACAGCGATGAGACTGCGTACGAAGGATTTCGTACCAAATACTACTTCACCAATGATTACAGAAGCCAAACCAATAACGATGGTACCAATACCCATGCCTACATCAGCAAAGCCTTGGAATTGACCGATAAGAGCCCCAGACATACCAACAAAGCCATTGGAAATCAAAAGGCCAAGAACGATCATATTATCAGTATTTACGCCTTGAGCGCGAATCATTTGAGGGTTAACACCTGTAGCACGTAAGGCTGTACCAATTTCGGTACCGAAGAACCAAAATAAAAGCAAACATACAACTACAGCAACGATAATACCTACGATGGCTGCAGACCACATATTCGGCGTGTGGAAAAATCCACCAAGAATCGTATAAATTGTATCCATTCGAAGCAAAGATACATTAGCTTTGCCCATGATGTGAAGGTTTACAGAGTACAATGCAATCATTGTCAAAATACCGGCCAATAATGCAGGAATTTTCAATTTTGTATGAATCCAGCCTGTTACAGCACCTGCTATCATACCACCCACACCGGCAAGTAAAATGGAAAGGATTGGATTCATACCACTTGTAATTAAAATAGCGGAAATGGCCGCCCCCATTGGGAACGTACCTTCCACAGTTAAGTCAGCCACATCTAATACACGGAAGGTTATGAATACGCCGACCGCTAACAAAGACCATAAAAGGCCTGTGGTTATGGTGCCTACCACTAAATCTAACATTAAAATCTCCTCTATTGTTTCATGTCTTTACGAAGAGCTTCAGGAATCGTGATTCCCAATTTTTTAGCACGTTCTTCGTTAACAGTTAACTTAATCTCTTTTTGTGTCTCAATAGCTAAGTCTGCAATTTTTGCTTCACCAGCTAGAACTTTTGCAGCCATTAAACCTGTTTGGTAACCCAATTGATAGTAATCAACAGAATATGTTGCTACGCCACCAGTCATTGTCATGCCTTCATCAGCAGCAAATACCGGGATTTTAGCAGCATCTGTAATTTGTGCCAAGTTAGCCATAGCAGATGCTAATACATTATCTGTTGGTGTATAAATAGCTTGCACATCTTGGTTTACAAGATTTGTAGCTGCTTGTTGAATATCATTTACGTTGGAAACAGTTGCCTCTACGACAGTAATACCTTTTGTAGCAGCATACGCTTTCATTTTTTCAACTTGCAATTGGGAGTTGATTTCAGAGGATGTATAAATGGCACCAATACGCTTTACGTTCGGTACTAATGCTATGATAAGATCAACCTCTTTTTCAACAGGTGTCATGTCGGATGTACCAGATACATTACCACCAGGGCGTTCATTAGATTGAACGAGTTTAGCTGTCACGTAGTCTGTAATAGCTGTACCCATGATTGGCATGTCATGAGAAGCATTTGCCATCGTCTGAGCCGCAGGTGTTGCAATAGCTAATACTAAATCTTTTTTATCAGATACGAAACGTTGTGCAATGCTGTTCAAATTAGATTGGTCAGCCTGTGCATTTTGTTGGTCAATTTTAATATTTTGACCATCTTTATAACCTTTAGCCGCTAAAGCATCTACGAAGCCCTTATTAGCAGCATCAAGAGATGGATGTTCTACTAATTGAATAACACCAATTTTTTTTTGGTCATTAGTTGCGGTATTGGAACCACAACCGGCTACCATTGCCATAACAGCAATGGCACTAAGTGCCACTGCAATACCTTTTTTCCAGTTCATGTATAACTCCTTACCAGTTATGTATTAAATCATAGTCGCCTTGTTCATCAAATCCTCTGGTAAGGTGATGCCCAATTTTTCTAATTTATCTTTCCCCACAACTAATTTAAATTCTTTCTGCATTTCGATAGGCATGTCTTCAACTTTAGCTTCGCCAGTTAAAATTTTTGCTGCCATCAAGCCTGTTTGGTAACCAAGCTTGTAGTAATCTACAGACAAGGACATAACGGCTCCACCTTTCACGTGGTTATCTTCACCGCCAAATACAGGAATTTTTGCTGGGTCGGTAATAGCTACGAGATTGCTCATAGCAGAAGCTACAACATTATCTGTTGGTACATATACAGCATCTACACGTTGAGATACGAGGTTTTGTGCCGCTTGTTGAATATCATTTACATTAGAAACTGTAACTTCTTCAACTTTAATTCCTTTTGTAGCCGCATAAGCTTTCATCTTCTCCACTTGAATTTGAGAATTTACTTCGCTAGAGCTATAAATAGTGCCAATTGTTTTCGCATTCGGCATTACTTGTAAAATTAAATCTACTTGTTGCTCTACTGGATTCATGTCGGATGTACCAGACACATTACCGCCAGGTTTTTGATTAGATTTAACAAGTTTAGCTGCCTCGTAATCAGTAATAGCTGTACCTAAGATTGGAATATCATGAGTTGCATTCGCCATGGATTGAGCCGCTGGCGTAGCAATTGCTAAAATCAAGTTTTTCCGATCGGATACGAAACGCTGCGCAATGCTATTCAAATTAGATTGATCAGCTTGCGCATTTTGTTGATCAAAAGTAATCTTTTCTGCTAAACCTTTTTCTTTTAGCGCATCAACAAAACCCTTATTTGCCGCATCTAATGCAGGATGCTCTACCAATTGTACAACACCAACTTTGTATTCACCATTCGATATAGTTCCATTTGAGCCACAGCCTGTAAACGCCATTAGTGCTGCCGCCGTGAGCGCTAGGGCAATACCTTTTTTTAAGTTCATGGGGATTTCCTTCCTATCTGCAAAGATTATAATACTTTTATTATAAACAAATTTATCTACTACATCAATGTAGCAGGTTAAAGTATTTTATTTTTTATATATGCGAAAATAAAATAAGAAATCCACCTATTAATCTAACGATGCTAACATATCCTCAGTCAATTCATTTGCCGCTAAAATATAGTCCTTAAGAGTTCCTTTGTCGAGAGCGACCTTCATAACCGGCACTTCAAAGGGATCGAGGATAACGCACATCAAAATTTCACCGGTTACATAATAGCCAACCACTGCTTCGCCTTCTTCAGCATCTAAGGTTTCACGTTTTACTGTAACACAGTATGGTTTCATTACTTGTGCTGCCGCTTCTGCTACTTCTTCTCGATTTGCAATATACTCTTCAGCCTTCGTTTCGGGGATGTCAAAGATATCTACCTTTACGGTCTTAACCTCTGTCGCCTCTCCCTTCGCCGCCTCAATAGCTGCACCTAAATCTGTTTGATTCATATATACCTCACATAGAATGGACTTTCACCATCGGCAAAAGTCCCATCGCATTAGATTGTTTCATCCGCCGCATTTAAGAATGCAACGTAGCATTGTTTTGCCTCGTAAATATCAGCCTTAGATGTAACCTCCCAAGGAGCATGCATACTAAGTACGGCTACACCACAATCGATGACATTCATACCATAAAGGGCCATGATGTACGCAATCGTACCGCCGCCACCGAGGTCTACCTTACCAAGTTCAGCAGTTTGATAAGTTACGTTATTAGACTCCATTACACGGCGGATAAAGCCCATGTACTCAGCATTGGCATCGTTAGAACCAGCTTTACCACGAGAGCCAGTAAATTTATTGAATACTACACCCATACCAAGATAAGAAGCATTTTTCTTTTCATATGCAGACGCATAGAGTGGATCATAGCCTGCACTTACATCGGAGGACAACATACGGGATTTTTCCAACGTACGGCGCACGCTCACCGAGTTAGGTTTACCCATAAGTGTTAAAATTTCAGCCACTGCATTTTCAAAGAAACGAGATTGCATGCCCGTAGCACCTACAGAACCAATTTCCTCTTTATCGACGAGTAAACAACAAGTAGTGCGCTTTACATTATCAACCTCAAGCATTGCCACCAAGGATGTATACGCGCATACGCGGTCATCTTGACCATACGCCATTACCATGGAACGATCAAAGCCCATATCTCGAGCTTTACCTGCTGGTACGATTTCTAATTCAGCAGACAATAAGTCACGCTCAACAAAACCATATTCTTTTTCAAGAAGAGTATTGATAAACTTAGTAACCCCGTCTTTTTCTTCGTCTTTAACTGGACGGCTACCGATGAGTAAATCAAGAGCTTCCCCTTCAATTACTTTAGCTGCATTCTTTTGCATTTGCTCTTGACCTAAATGAGGCAACAAGTCAGTAATACAAAATACAGGATCAGTTTCTTTATCGCCAATATTAATATTGATACGAGTTCCATCTGTTTTTACCACAACACCATGAATGGCAAGTGGCATTGCAACCCAGTGATACTTTTTAATACCACCATAATAGTGAGTGTCCCAAAATAAAAGATTACTATCTTCGTATTGAGGATTTTGTTTTACGTCAATACGTGGAGAGTCAATATGAGCCCCCAAGATATTCATGCCCAACTCGATATCATCAGTACCAATATTAAATAAAGCAATAGATTTATCCATATGTGTGTAATAAATCTTATCACCAGCTTTAATTGACGTATTGCTTTTAATAATGTCATTTAGATTTACATAGCCCTTTGTTTCTGCCAATTCCACAGCTTGCACAACGCATTCACGTTCTGTTTTACCATTATCTAAAAATTGACGATATGTATCACTTAAAGCATATACCTTTTCCATAGTGGCATCATCATAATTATGCCATGCATATTTACGTTCCATAATCTATCCTTTCTAAAAATTCACACTCTAATATTTAGTACAACTTAGAGTGATGAACCTAAGTTTACAAAATTATTTTTGGCGGTCCTTTTCAAGTTCCGCCCTGCGATATTCTAAATATTTTCGCTCTTTTTCGCGATTGATTTCAGACTTCTGAGTATATAGAGAACGAATTTCATCCGTACAATGGGTCAATACCTTTGTAATGTAGAATTTACAACTACCGGACTTAATCGTATATTTTCCAACTTTAAGTTGCACCGCAAAATCGCCATGTTTAGGACACACTCCGATAGCTAAGTGCTTATCCCCTTGTAATCGTTCAGGTCTTGTCATTTCTAAACGAGTTTGACAGTACGGACAGAAGGACATACGTACTCTTCTATCATGAACAATACGTTTTTTCTCAGAGAAATTTTCATACATAAAAAATGTCAAAATAGGAGGATATAGGAAAGGATTGTTACTTTCCTTGCGAATTAGATCATAATACAAAATCCCTTGTGCAATATCTAGAGTCTGACATATATGAGCCGTAAAGACAGCATCATGCAAAGCATTGTGAGCAGATAAATGCTCCGTCGATATATTGAGATCCTCTATAGCATGAGCCACAGAATACTGCTGACTTGTTCCATATCGTTGATAGGAATAAATCATCTGCGCATCGACCCATTGATCATAAGATAATGCTTTCATCTTATGGAGCATAAGGTTCTCTCGTAGGATAAGAATATCGTCTGACCCCCATGAAAGTAGCATGTGTTCATCACCACACCATTTTTGAAAGTATTGCATAGCCGTCTTGAACGGCACACCATGATCGAGTTCACGAGAAGTTATGCCCGTCAATTCGCGCACATGTTTATGCATACGTGGCAAGTATTGAGGTTTAATGAACATTGTAAAATGATCTATAATGTCCATCTTTTCATTCAGTTTTACCGCTCCGATTTGAATGATTTCCCCTGTCAGCGGCATTTTAGTGCGCTTCATAAAGCTGATGTCGTTGCTATAAGGTTGATTCCATTCTAAATCAAATACAATATAGTTCATATGTTTATTTCGATTCTAAAAGCAACGTTTCCGCAGCTTTAATAACCTGTTCTTCAGAAATTATAGATAATCCTTTATAATTTCCTTCTTTAATAATTTTCTTCATACTTTTACCAATCTCATAAGAATCCATCGTTTCAAGAACGATAGCATGAGCTTGATAAGGTCCATAAAAGAATGGATTTGATGGCCCATACAGTGCCACAATTGGCACACCTTGACTGATGCCTACATGCATCGGTCCAGAGTCATTAGTAATTAACAGATTACAACGGCTCATAGCAGCTGCCAAAGGCCCTAACTGGAATTTCCCCGTAGCCACAATAGGCTTTGTTTCCATTTGTTCCACTACGGGCTGCACCATTTCAAGATCCATAGGTCCGCCAAAGAAAATCGTCTTACAACCTAAACAACCAAAGTAATCTGCTACATGAGCAAAACGTTCAGCAGGCCAGCGTTTCTCAGGAACGGCGCTACCGATATTAAAACCAATGAGTATATCAGTATCAGTTACTCCATGTGTAGCGTAAAACTCTTGAGCCTGACGACGCCATTCTTCACAGGTTTCAATATGTAAACCAGAGTTAGAAGTATCTGTTACACCTAATTGCTCTAGTACATTAATGTACATATCCGCGGCATGACGAGTTTTACGATCTAACCGCGTATATTTTGTCATGAATGGTCTAAATAAAAAATGGCTCATACCAGTTGTGATAGGTGCATGAATCTTCCATGCTAAATATGAAGTACGCTCATTAGGATGTAAATTAATGACAATATCAGGTTTTCCCTTAGCATTAATTTCACGAGCAACTTCATTGAGACCTGAGATACTATTATGGCGACCTTTTTTATCTACAACAATAAGTTCATCAATATTTGGATTATATTGCATTACTTGTTGTAATTTTTCATCTATTACATACGTAATATGACTATGAGGAGCCGCTTTGCGAAGCACTTCTAAAAATGGAGTCGTTAATATAACATCTCCTAAATGCATTAAAAAGGGTACCACAATGCGCTTATAATCTAGTTCCATTATAGTTCCTTTCCAAGTACTTGTTCATACACTGACCATACTGCGTCTACAGGAATTTGTGCCATACAGTCTGGATCATCTACTAGTGGTTGCTCAGGTGTAGCCTTAGATGTAGGTGAAATAATGAGATGTACATGACTGCCACCATAAGGACCTGTACGTTTAGGAGATGTTGTGCCAAACATGGCAATCAAAGGACGCTTCAAGGCATTTGCAATATGCAATGGTCCCGTATCGGCACTAATAAAAATTTGACAATGACGAATCAACTCAATGAGTTCAGGCATTGTTGTAGATCCCACTAAATTAATGAGATTATCATTCTTTACGTAGTTCTCAATAAAAGTACCCTTCTCTGCGTCATCAGGGGCACCGGCGACAACAACCTTTTTACCAGATTCGCATAGACGAATACAAAGTTCTCCAAAATTAAGAAGTGGCCACTCCTTAACAATCCATCGTGCCCCTGGTACAACTACAATATATTCATCATCTACACCATGGCATTTCAACTTTTGTTTTATAGATTTCTCAGCCTCAACGTAGGCTGGCATAGGAAATTCAATCTCCTCTACCTCGCCACCAAGTGCACGTACAGTATCAAGATACCGTTCGATAACATGGTCGTATTTATGCTCACCTACTAAGGCTTTATTAACTAGATTACTTCCTTCGCGAAGCTCCCAGTAGCCATACTTTTCAGGTGAACCAGATAATAAAGATACAATGGCGCTTTTAGCAATACATTGAAGGTCCAGGGTCATATCAAAATGACGACTATGCAAATCTTTGCGCAATTGATATAAATAAGCAGGCTTTTTGAGTCGTTTTTTATCGATAATAATCACATCATCGACCCAAGGTGTACCAGGCAAGAGGCTAGCAAACTGCTCGTGAATGGCCCATGTAATATGAGCATTAGGCCAATTCTTTCGCATAGCGTACAAGGTAGGCAATGCGTGAATTACATCGCCTAAGGAACTCATCTTGATGATGAGTATATTCTTGTAATCTTTCATATAGCCTCCACCCCCAAATACAACAACTCAATACACACACTAAATTATTGTTTTAATAAAATCTAATAAATTTGTACCTGTAAATAGGTAACCTTTAACCCCAGCGGCTTCAGCGGCATCAACATCACGCTGACTGTCACCTATAAGGAAACTCTCTGCAGGATTTACATCATAATCCTTAATGGCTTGATTAATCATGCCAGGTTTAGGTTTTCTACATTCACAATCCACCGCGTATAATGGAACAGATCCTTCTTTATGATGAGGGCAGTAATAGAAATGTAAAATCGGTGCCCCACTGCGGTCTAGTTCATGAGCCATATGGTCATGTAAAATTTGAACATCAGACTCTTTATAGTAACCGCGAGCCACACCACTCTGATTTGTCACTACAATGAGATCATATCCCTTGCTATACGCATAGGCAAGCGCCTCTTTTGCACCGTCTACCCACTCTAAATCGCTGACTTTATATAGATAGCTAACATCTTTATTAATAACGCCATCGCGATCTAAAAATAATACCTTGCGCATTAGCGTAAATACCCTTCATTATTATCTAATAGTTCACAGTATTCTTTAACGGCATCTTCCATTTTATGGAACCCTTTATCATAGCCAGCTGCTAACAATTTAGTAGTATCAGCCTCTGTAAAGCTTTGATATTTGCCTTTTAACACCTCTGGGAATGGCACATATTCAATTTTGCCTTGACCATTGTAGTCGATTACAGCTTGCATGAATTGGTTAAAGCTATGAGCATTACCTGTACCACAGTTGAAAGTACCAGAGATTTCAGGGTGCTCCCAAAAATAAAAGTTTACATTAACTACGTCTTTTACATAGATAAAGTCACGTGTTTGACCACCATCTTCGTAGCCATCCGTACCTTCAAAGAGGTTAATGATACCTGTTTCTTTATTTTTGTAGAACATTTGGCGTACTAAAGAAGCCATTTTATCTTTATGAGCTTCATTAGGACCATATACGTTAAAGTAACGTAAACCAACTACTTGTGCAGTATATTCACCTTCATATTTGCGTACATAACGGTCGAATAACAGCTTAGAATACGCATATGGATTAAGTGCTTCTTCAGCTTCAGGCTTTTCTACGAAACCATTTGTACCATTACCATATGTAGATGCAGAGGATGCATAGATGAATGGAATACGGCGATCTTGGCAATAATGAAATAAATTTTTAGAACCTTCATAATTGTTCTTCATCATATATTTGCCATTATATTCCATCGTATCTGCACAAGCACCCTCGTGGAATACGACTTCAATTGGGCCTACATCGAATGTACCATCAGAAATGGCACAATCAAAATCATCACAATCGATGTAATCTAGAAATTCTAGATTTTGAATATTGCGAATCTTACGACCATCTGTAAGATCATCTACGATCAAAATATCAGTACGACCTCTGTCGTTAAGTGCTTTCACAATATTACTGCCAATAAAACCAGCACCACCTGTTACGATAATCATAATTTGCCCTCCTTAGCCATAGTAGCTATTTTCCCTACAATATCTGATGTAGAATAGCCTTCTTTAAACGAAAGAACCTCTACATTGTCAACGGACTCCCGTCCGATAATATCTTCGATTTTATAATCTCCGCCCTTAACGAGAGTGTTAGGACGTAAATATGCTAATAGTTCAGCTGGTGTATCTTCTTCAAATAACACAACCCCATCGATGCATCGCAACGCACTCAACAAGGCCGCTCTATCCTCTTCACTTACAATTGGCCGCGTTTCCCCTTTTAAGCGTCTAACCGATGTATCAGAGTTCAACCCAATGATAAGGTGGTCACCTAACTGTGCCGCTTCTTGTAAATACGTGATATGTCCGCGGTGAAGAATGTCAAAACAACCATTGGTGAACACTACTGTCTCACCTTTGCTTTGCCATTGTGAAACGAGTTCTTTCATTTCTTCCTTTGTATATAATGGTTTAGATTGAATACTATGTTTATAGGAATGCCATAAGTCTAATAGCTCAGAACGATGTATTGGATACGTACCAACCTTAGATACTACGATACCCGCTGCACCATTGGCGATATGCAAGGCTAAACGCATCGATAAACCACTTGCAAGACAGGTCATCATCATGGATACAACGGTATCTCCTGCACCACTTACATCGAATACCTCTTGTTGAGTAGCAGGATTATGCCATGTACGGCCATCCTTTGCAATAACCGTAATCCCTTTTGCAGAGCGCGTAGCTACAATATAATCTAAATCTACAGTAGCGAGTACAGACTTAGCAGCCTCTACGATAGTAGCATCATCATTTTCTAATTTACGGCCTACACATTCACCGAGTTCTTTTACATTCGGTGTAATACATGTAGCACCATTATATTTAGACCAGTCTGCACCCTTAGGATCTACGATTGTTTGCACACCATATTCCTTAGCCAAACTAAAGATTGTCTTCAACAAGGTAGGTGTACAAACGCCTTTACCATAGTCGGATACGACAATACCATCGATACCAACTTTACATAGATTTTCGAGCCAACTAGCTAGTTGTTGCTCTTCTTGGTACGTCAGATCTGTAATCGTTTCAAAATCAAGACGCATCATCTGTTGACGATCACCTAAGATGCGCATCTTAGTAATAGTAGAACGGTCATCACTAGTGATTAAACCAGTCGTATCGATTTTATCAGTATCAAGTAAATTTTTTAATAAATGGCCATGGTCGTCATTACCTGCTAGTGCACCAAGGTATACCTTACAGTCTAAATTAGACAGATTAGATGCAACATTACCAGCTCCACCAAGGACCTCTTTCATCTTGGACACGCGGTTTACAGGAACCGGTGCTTCTGGAGAAATACGACTTACATCACCAAAAACATAACGATCTACCATTACATCGCCTACAACGGCAATCTTCAAGTTTGGCAGTTGCTTTGTTAAAAATTGATTAATGGTAGTATTTATCATAATCCACCTATTCCTTACCCAAATATACATGTCTTCTTATTTATAATAGCCTTTGTTTGAAATAACATGTACCTATATCTAATAACCTAGTGGTTAGTAATCTTCTTCAATAATTTCGCATATAATGTGGCCAGCTAAGATATGCATTTCTTGAATGCGCGCTGTCACATTACTGGGAATAGCCAGCGTAATATCACATAGTTCGGCTAGTTTGCCGCCCCCTTCACCGGTGAAAGCAATGGTATGCATACCAATAGAACGGGCCATTTCTGCAGCTTTTACAACATTCTTGGAGTTACCAGAAGTAGAAATACCGATGAGAACATCACCTGTACGGCCTAAGCCCTCTACTTGACGTGCAAAAACAGATTCAAAATCATAGTCATTCGCAATAGCTGTTAATGCGGATGTATCAGTAGTTAATGCAATGCCTACAAGAGAGCGCCGTTCCTTTTTAAAGCGACAAATCAATTCAGCTGCTAAATGTTGAGAGTCCGCCGCAGAGCCACCATTACCACAGAACAAAATTTTATTACCATTTTCTAAAGCCGCTTTACAGCGATATCCGATTTCTTGAATGGTATCCATATGTTCCATCGTTTTACCAAACACTTCAAGATGCTCTGTAAAACGATCTGCAATGATTGGATTTAAATCAGTCATTATAAAATCTCCTTTAGTAGTCTATCTGCATTTTTCCAGAATAACTTTTCACACTGTTCCACAGATAAGCCTGCCTCTTTAAATGCATCATAAAGACGACTCATTTGAGACATATCTGCAATCTCTGTGTCGGGTGGAATCCCATCAAAATCAGTTCCTAATGCCACTACATCTTCACCGCCCTTGTCGATGAGATATAGACCATGTTTAACAATATCTTCAATGCGACTAATTGGCGATGTGCCGAGAAAATTCTGTGCAAAATTAAGTCCTATAATACCTCCCTTATTAGCGATAAGTCTAATAAGATTATCTGGCAAATTTCGCGTATGAGACCGTAATTCCCGTGCATTTGAATGAGATGCTATAAAAGGAACATCTAAAATATCTCCTAGTTGCTCTGTACCAGCATCGTTAAGATGAGAGCAATCAACAATTATCCCTAACTCTTGCATAGCTTCTACAAATTCAACACCTTTAGATGTTAATTTCTTATGTTGCTCACCACAATGTGGCTCGCCAAGTCCATTTGGATAGTTCCATGTTAGCGTTATAAGTCTGACTCCATCTTGGTAAGCTTGGTTAAGTTTATTTAAATCGCCACCTAGTACGCCACCTTCCTCAATAGACATAAGTGCCCCAATCTTACCAGTCTTGTATACAGACTCTACATCTTGATAAGAGAGCACATGTTGTATGTGCTCTCCATAGTGATGAATTTGTGATACACACAAATTACGCATCTCTTCATAGCGGCCATAAGGGTCATTCGTCTCACCCATATTAATAAAGAGTGCAAAGTCTTGTATCTTGCTATGAGCCTTTTGTAATTTTTCTATATCGATTTTCCAAGTATTGCGATATAAATCACCACTATCAGGATGATCTAGCAATTGCATCATCGTATCACAATGTAAATCTATCATAAAGCCTCACACATTGCTAATTTCAAAACCATGTATAACCAATCAGTAATACAGAATCAATTATTCTTCTACGACAGGTTTGCGTTTCGGCTTTTTAGCGTCTAACTTCTTCAGAGCTTTTAACTCTTCCATAAAGCTATCAATATTATCAAACTTACGATATACACTAGCAAAACGAACATATGCAACTTGATCTATGTCTTTCAGTTGTTGTAACACAAGCTCACCAATGCGATCAGTTGTAACCTCTTGGTTAATTTCATTCCGAATATCACGCTCTACATCATTAACTACTTGCTCCATCACAGACATAGGAACTGTACGCTTATCACAAGAGCGCAATAACCCATTCAGTAGCTTACCGCGGTCAAATAATTCACGTCGTCCATTTTTCTTCAATACCATAAGTGGTACTTCTTCTATAATTTCATAGGTAGTAAAGCGACGGCCACAATTGATACATTCACGGCGACGGCGAATACTATTACCTTCATCAGTCGTTCTAGAGTCTGTTACCTTCGTGTCTGTGTGTTGGCAATAAGGACATCTCATCTGTTACTACTCCTTTTCTACTAATCATTCTAAAATAACGCATAATACGCCCATTTTCTCTATATTATATAGTACCATGAAACCCTTGAAAATACAAAGAATCCCTAGGATTTCCTAGGGATTCTTCCATTATTCTTCAATTTTTCATTTTATGAAATATTTGAGAAATAATATTTTTAATTTTAAATGATTGTTAGCTTATCGTTTTAAAGCATCTTCAATACGAAGCAAGCAGTCACCAGATTCGATACGGCTACCTTCACGTACAAGGATTTCTTCTACGATACCATCGATAGGAGCTGTGATTGTTGTTTCCATTTTCATCGCTTCTGTAACAATCAATGGTTCACCTTTAGTTACAGATTGACCATTCTTAACGAGGATCTTAACAACGGAACCAGACAATGTAGCACCTATTTCACCAGGGTTAGATTCATCCGCTTTGCGACGAACTACACCAGTTGTCTTAGCATGTTTATCATGAACCTTAATACTACGAGGTTGACCATTAAACTCGAACAATATGATACGATTACCATCTTCATCAGGATCAGAAACACCATTCATTTTAATGATAAGTGTTTTACCTTTCTCGATAGTTACTTGGATTTCTTCGCCCCGTTTCATACCAAAGAAGAATGTCGGCGTATCTAATACAGATACATCGCCAAAGTCTTTAACAAATTTGTTGTAATCTTGGTAAACCTTAGGGTACAAGCAATATGCACTAATATCTTCATCAGTTGTTTGGGCTCCCATTTCGCTTAATTCATGACGAATATGTTCAAAGTCTGTTGGTGGTAACACCGCACCAGGACGAACTGTGATTGGGCGAGCACCTTTCAAGATGATCTTTTGTAATTTTTCAGGGAAGCCTTGATATGGAGTACCAAGACGACCTTCAAAGAATTCAACTACTGACTGAGGGAAATCCAATACATCGCCTTTTTCGTAGATATCTTTTTCAGTCAAATTGTTTTGTACCATGTACAATGTCATATCGCCTACAACTTTAGAAGATGGAGTTACTTTAATGATATCACCAAACATCATATTTACTTGGTGATACATTTTCTTAATGTCAGTCCAACGATCACCAAGTCCTACCATCTTAGCTTGTTGTTGCAAGTTGGAATATTGACCACCCGGCATTTCATGTTGATATACTTCAGTATTAGGATATGCTTCTGCTTTATCTACACCTTTGTAGTATGGTCGAATGCTACCAAAATAATGAGACATTTCTTCCATGTAATCGATGTTCATTTCTGGTTGACGTTCATGACCAGACAATGCATAGTACATGGAGTTCATGCTAGGTTGAGAAGTACCATTAGCAAATGCGGAGTATGCTAAGTCGATTACGTCAACACCAGCGTCTACAGCGCGGCCATATGTATAAATAGAGTTACCAGAGCCTTCATGAGTATGTAAATGAATTGGCACAGAGACAGCATCTTTCAAGGCAGATACCAAATTATAAGAAGCTTGAGGTTTCAAAAGACCAGCCATATCTTTAATGGCAATAATATTGGCACCAGCTTTTTCAAGCTCTTTCGCCATATTTACGTAGTAGTCCAAGTTGTATTTTGTACGAGCCCCATCAAGGATATCGCCAGTGTAGCACAATGCAACTTCAGCTATTTTATTTTGTGCACGCACTTCATCGATAGCAACATGCATATTATCAAGACTATTCAAGCTATCAAATACGCGGAAAACATCAATACCATTAGCAGCAGCCCGTTGAATGAATTGACGAACTACGTTGTCTGGATACGATGTGTAACCTACAGCATTAGCACCGCGAAGAAGCATTTGAAGCAATGTATTTGGAACTTCGCGACGGAACATGCGCAAACGCTCCCATGGATCTTCATGCAAGAATCGATAAGATACGTCGAATGTAGCCCCGCCCCAACATTCTAAGGAGAATAAGTTAGGTACACCTTTTGCAGCATGACCTGCTACGCGAGCCATATCAATGGTACGAAGACGTGTAGCAAACAAAGATTGGTGAGCATCACGCCATGTGGTATCAGTAAAGAATACTTGTTTTTGTTCAGATAACCATTTACTGAATTTATCTGGTCCAAGTTCATCAAATTTTTGTTTTGTACCAGCTGCAGGACTTACATCCAAAGTAGATGGCATTTGAATCGGTTCAAAGTCAGGAACCTCTTGAGCCCCTGCACCAGAATAACCATTAATTGTAACATCAGCAATGTAACGTAACAATTTGGTACCACGGTCACGATCTGGTTTTAATTCGAATAATTCAGGATGTTCTTCAATGAAGTTTACATTATAAGAACCACTTTGGAATTCAGGATGTTCCAATACATTAATCAAGAAGTGAATATTTGTTTTTACACCACGAATACGGAACTCTTTTAAGCAACGAAGCATTTTACGAATAGTTTCTTCGTTATTAGGGCCAAATGCTGTCGCTTTCACAAGCAAAGAGTCATAATAAGGTGTTACAACGGCACCAGTAAATGCATTACCAGAGTCAAGACGGATACCAAAACCACCGGAGCTACGGTATGCCAAGATTTTACCGGTATCAGGCATAAAGTTGTTTTTAGGGTCTTCAGTGGTAATACGACATTGGATAGCAGTACCTTTACAAGGGACTTTATCTTGTTCAGGAATACCTATTTCAGGACTATGTAAGCTAAAGCCTTCAGCGATTCTAATTTGAGCATGAACAATATCAATATCTGTAATCATTTCTGTTACAGTATGCTCTACTTGAATACGTGGATTAACTTCGATGAAGTAGAAGCTACCGTCAGCAGTTACCAAAAATTCTACAGTACCTGCATTCACATAGCCAACATTTTTCATTATTTTAACGGCAGCATCACATACAGCTTTACGAGTTTCTAAGGACAACGCAAAAGCTGGCGCCATTTCTACAACCTTTTGGTGACGACGTTGAACAGAGCAATCACGTTCATGTAAATGAACAACATTACCATGTTCATCACCTAAGATTTGAACTTCAATATGTTTAGGTTCTACGATAAGTTTTTCTACATATACATCATCATCGCCAAATGCAGCTTTCGCTTCAGATTTAGCGCGATCATATGCATCTCGAAGGTCTTCTTTATGATGAACTTCACGCATACCACGACCGCCGCCGCCATTAACGGCTTTAATCATCAATGGGAACCCATGTGTATCAGCAAATTCTTCTAGTTGAGCATAATCTTTTAAAGCCCCATCAGAACCTGGGATCATTGGAATTTTTGCTAATTTAGCTTGCTCACGAGCATTTACTTTATCACCAAACATATTCAAATGCTTGATTTTAGGCCCGATAAAGATAATACCTTCTTCTTCACAACGACGAGCAAAGCCTTCATTTTCAGATAAGAAACCATAACCTGGATGGATAGCATCGATGTCATGTTCTTTTGCAATACGGATGATATCTTCTATATCGAGATATGCATCAACTGGTTTTTTACCTTCGCCTACGAGATAGGCTTCGTCAGCTTGGTTACGATGCAAGGATAATGTATCCTCTTTAGAATAAATGGCTACAGTTTTAATACCCATTTCATTACATGCACGGAACACGCGGATCGCAATTTCTCCACGGTTGGCAACCAATACGGATTTAATTTTTCTCATGTATTGCCTCCTACTAGCTTCCACAAATATGAACTATCAGCTTTCATTTTTATTAATATATGAATATTTCCTATACTTACAGATAAATCAATATTACGGAAGACCTCATCAAAATTTATGATGAGTTTTTATATTCATAATAATATATACTTATTATACAATATTTTCATTATATTTAAAGGATTATACCAATTATGAAAGTATAAAATATATTTTTTACTGTTCATTACAAAAAATCATATGTCTTTTAATAATGCACATCGAATTAATTCTTTTTTATATCATTTATCACCTAAAAAGTGATTCATTAATCGATTTAATTGCTCTTGATCAGCTGCCCCCATCAATTCTCTTGCAGAATGCATGGCTAAAAGTGGCAAGCCTACATCAACAGTACGCATCGGTAACATAGCTGATGAAATCGAACCTACAGTAGATCCACCTGGAGTATCTGAACGATTTACATAAATCTGATACTGTGCATCCGCTTCTTCACAAAGACCTTTAACGATAGCAATGGCCTTAGCATCTCCGGCGTAAGATTGGCTACATGCAATCTTGAGGGATAACCCTTTATTAAGTACAGGAATATTCGTAATATCATTTTTCTCTGGATAGTTTGGATGTAATCCGTGAGCCACATCGGAGGAAATCATAAAACCTTTAGAAATAAAACTGTCCATCTCTTGATTAGAATATCCTAATGCGTCATAGACGCGTTTAATGAGATTTGGTAATATCATACCCGCCCCACCTTGTTTTGTACGACTGCCCACCTCTTCATTATCAAAGAAAATAGCACAGCGAACACCATTGGCATTCATTTTACGTGCCTGAATAATACCAGATAGTACACCAAAGCAAGATGTTAAATTATCTAAACGAGGTGAGCTAATAAAATCACTTTCCGTACCGAGCACACAACCTAGTTCCGTAGGATATAAAGTCATTTCGTAAGATAATATTTCAGAAGGATCACAATCTACTTCATCAGCTAAAAACTTCGTCCACTCATCGTATTGAGTGTCTGATTCTGGAAATAAACTAGGATTATTTCTATTATTTAAAGGCTTTGTAGGATTATCTTCATTACTTCGTTCCATCATCAATATAGGAAGCATTTCTTTTTGACGATTTAGTTTAATCCCATCATTAACAGAGCGATTCATATGAATTGCTAAATTTGGAACAATAGCGATAGGCCGTTTTGTATCGACTAGAACAGAATCTACGTCAAAGGCATTTTTCCCTTTTAACACAACCGTACCTGCTGCACCTAATGGACGGTCAAGCCATGTATTTTCGATAAGACCACCATACATTTCAACATTTAATTTTGTATATCCTTTGACAGAGGTTATAGGGTTTGGTTTAACACGAATAGCAGGAAAATCTGTATGAGCCGACGCAATACGTAATGTGTGCT
This sequence comes from Veillonella parvula, assembly GCF_032550495.1. Taxonomy (GTDB): domain Bacteria; phylum Bacillota; class Negativicutes; order Veillonellales; family Veillonellaceae; genus Veillonella; species Veillonella parvula_G. Next base: position 689,558 of record NZ_JAWFZJ010000001.1, read on the forward strand.
CTGGTTTCTTACCTATATGAAAGGCAAATAAGGTGGTGCCAAACACATTAACTACATAAGACCCAGAATCTAACTGCCACTCATCTTCTAAACTGAGCTCTGTAAAACCCGAGTCCAATAACATTTGTAAGCTTGTATCTACTGTGTGATACGGAGATGTACAAGCGCCAATATACTTTAATAATTGTTCATTATCAAACTTCATAGATCCCTCCTATGCACAAATTACATAAATTTGTACAATTAGCTTGAATAGTTTATTACGTATATTATTCTACAATATTTACATTAATTATCTATTAACTACTCATATTTTATCATAAAAAGCCGCCCCTAACGGGACGGCTTTCACCATACATTGTAATTTACATTTAACTTTTATCTAAGAAATCCTAAAGTTAAATACATTACACATATAAAATTTATAGTACCTAGTCTTACCACATACCAATCAACTTCATCCATACAGAACCAAGACCCATAAAGATGATTAAGTTGATTACAGATGTAAAGAAACCGAGTTTCCACCATGTGTTTTGAGGAACATAACCAGTATTGAAGATTACTGGAGATGGACCTGCTGCATAGTGAGTCAAGGACATACACAAGTTAGAAGTGAATGCAATCATCAATAATGTCAACATTGGTGGTGCACCTGCAGAGATAGCTATAGCAGAGAACGCTACGAACATTGCAGAAATATGTGCTGTCAAAGATGCAAATACATAATGTGCATACGTGTTAACAAGAACTGCTACAACAAAAGCAATTACCCAAGAGCCTTCAGGGATAATACCACCCACTTGAACTGTAGCCCATTTGATAAAGCCTAATTTAGAAAGGAACCCGGCAAAGCCCATCAAAGTCCCCATCCAAACCAATGTATCCCAAGCACCTTTTTCACTCTTAACATCATCCCAAATAAGAACACCTGTAGCAAGCAAAATGGAAATACCCAAAAATGCAACTGTTGTCGCATCAAGTTTTGTGAATTGTGAAGTGGCCCATAATACTAAGGCTAAAATAAATACGCCAAGCATAACCCATTCTTGGAAGCTCATTTTACCAAGACCTTTTAACTCTTCACGAATCATTTGTTGCGCTTCGCGAGCGTCTTTAATTTCAGGTGGATATACTTTGTAAATGAAGTACGGCATAATAATCAATGCAATGATACCAGGAACAATTGCTGCCATAGCCCAATCCCCCCAAGTAATGCCAATGCCAAAGGATTGAAGTGCTAAAGCCGCCACCAAGGTATTACCAGCCATGGATGTTTGGAACATAGCAGATGTAATTGTATTAACTTGATAAATAGATTGCATCAAAAAGGAACCAATTTTGCGAGGACCATTTTGTGGTTCAGAACCAAAAGCTTTTGCCAAGCTTGTAGTAATTGGCATGATAACGCCACCCACACGAGCTGTGTTAGAAGGTGTTGCGGGAGCCAAAATCAAATCAGATAAAGCCAATGCGTATGCTAAACGTAATGAACTGCTACCAAAAGCAGAAATCAAGTTATACGCAATACGTTTCCCCAAACCAGTTTTAATAAAGCCACGAGAGAATAAGAAAGCGCCTACGATCAACCAGATAGCAGAGTTAGCAAAACCAGAGATGCCTTCGCTAATTTTCAACGTACCTGTCAAAGCAGCCACAGTAATAACAACGATGGATACGCCACCAATCGGTAATGGCTGAGTAATAAAGCCTACGATAGTAGCTACAAAGATGGCGAATAAATGCCAAGACTGAGGAGTTAGCCCCTCTGGAGTTGGAATAAACCAAAGGCCTACCCCGAAGGCCGCTGGAATAATCCAGTTTAATAGTTTTTTCATACACATACCTCCTACATAGGAAAAAGCTCAAAAAAAATATTTATATCTTCTTATCATAAATATAATATATTTCAAGATAAAAAGATGTGAGAAAAAGCTGTGCATCACAAAGTATGCACAGCTTTCATTATCATATAAATCCTATTCAGGTAGAGATACGTTCTCTAAGTTTGTTTTTTCGATAGACTCAATATCACCTTGGTCGCAAAGGTTTGCAATAGTTGGATCGATTGGTAAACGGTTTAACAATAAAAGACCGTACTTTTGAAGGATTTCTTCAATGTGGCTTTCACCAAAGATTTGGTAATCCTTACCGTTATCTGGGCAATGGAAGTAAGAGTAGTTTTCCACGACACCAATAATAGGCACTTGCATTAAATCAGCCATTTTTACTGCTTTTTCAACAATCATGGATACCAAGTCTTGAGGAGATGTAACGATAATGATGCCATCCAATTTCAAGGATTGGTATACAGTAATCGCTACGTCACCTGTTCCTGGTGGCATATCAACGAATAAATAGTCGATGTCTTTCCAAATAACATCTGTATAGAATTGCTTTACAACATTGCCTAGAATAGGACCTCGCCATAAAACAGGATCAGTATCATTTTCCAAAAGAAGGTTAACAGACATAACGTCAATACCACCTTTGGATTTTACGGGATACATACCGATTTCGTCGGCATACGCTTTTTCCTTGATACCGAACATCTTAGGAATGGAAGGACCTGTAATATCAGCATCGAGGATACCTACTTTGTAACCTTTACGCGCCATGGTAATGGCCATCAAGCTTGTAACCGAGGATTTACCTACGCCGCCTTTACCAGATACGACGCCGATTACATGTTTAACAGAACTAAGCTCGTGTAATTGAGCTGTAAGATCTTGAGGTTGTTGAGGCGCGCCACCACCGCAACCAGAAGATTGAGATGGGCATCCGCCACAATCACTGCTGCTACCGCAACCCATAGTAAACACCTACTTTCTTTGAGGTTATACCTCATATCTATATTAAAAACTTATTTCTATATGGTAAACACAATGTATCTACTTATATATTGTATCACGTTATATCAAAAATTATCAATATATTACTCACCACAGAATTCTTTAGTTAAAGAGCCCAGAATTTCCATGCCCTTCGTGATTTCATCTACAGTTGGCACAGTATAACTCAAGCGAAATGCATGACCTTCCCCTGCTCCATCTGCTGCAAAGGCACCACATTTAATTATTCCTACATTGCGATCCATACAAGTTTCAAAAAATACATCACAATCTACATCCTCAGGCATCGTCATCCATGCAAACATACCACCTGTAGGTTGCGTTAATTTAACTTTAGAGCTGGCATACTTTTCAAAAGCGTTAAGTAATGCATCACACTTTGTTTTATATACTTTACGCACATTATCCAAATGTGCGTCATAATCGATAGTATCAAGAACCTTAGCTACAACTTTTTGAGTAACCAACGGCATTTGCCCTGCCGTATTATTTTTCAATGCTTGAATAGCCTCAATTACCTTAGCTGGACCAAATAAAAAGCCTACACGCAAGCCGGCAGATAATGTCTTAGAATAAGAACCTGCATATAGAACGCGGTCTTCTGTATCAAAAGATTTAAATGTTGGAATATATTCGCCAGCAAAACGGATTTCACCATATGGGTCATCTTCATAGATAAATAAATCATATTTAGATGCTATAGCGTAAATTTCCTTACGGCGTTCTAAAGGCATAGTAATGCCTGTTGGATTCTGAAAGTTAGGAATTAGATAAATATATTTACCTTTACCAGATTGAGCCGCTTTTTCTAACTCACTTGGAATCATACCGTGCTCGTCAGTTTTAACACCTAATGCTTTACCGCCCATATTGCGTACAGAGTTGATAGCACTGGTGAAAGTAAATTCATCCATATAAACTTCATCGCCTGGTTCTAATACGGTAATGGGTACAAGACCTAGTAATTGACCCGCTCCATTAGAAATAATGAGACTTTGTCCGTTAGGATTCATCTTATGTGTATTTACAAGACGTTCCAACGTAAGTTCAGCAAGACGCGCATCACCTTGCATAGGTCCATATTGTAAAAGACTCATAGGATTAGAGTGAACCACCTCATCAAAAGCCTTTTCGATGACCTCTACAGGAATTGCTTCTGGCGCAGGATTGCCGATACCAAAACTGATAAAGCCTTCTACTCCTACACCACGTTCAAAAACTTCACGAATAAAATTAGGCCCTTTTAAGGTTACACGTTCAGGAAGAGAAAAGCTCATACTATCGCCTCTTTCATATATTTATACCAAAATCATACAAATTGAGTGTAAATAAAAACATTAATTACAAGAACTGATTATTAATTTATCTGAAGTCAATATATAAACAATCATTTTGTATATTAAAAAGTTTAATTTTTAGATTACGCATTAGGATCGTGCTCTTGCTCAGCATTTCTCTTATTTATATAGTGTTTGTACACTTGCCACAAAACAAAGTACACTACACCAACCACAAGTACAATAATTCCTAATCGCCCCATATTTTCTTGGAAGTTTACAATATCTGTACCAATAGCCACTTCTAAAGCTGTTGATGGGAATTTACCAATTAAATTAGCCAATATATAATCTCTCGGCTTAATTTTACTGATAGCCCCTAGCGCTGTGATTACGCCAGATGGAAAATACGGCAAGGACCGGGCAAATAACATGACCACAAAACCGTTTTTACCCGAAAAATCATCTACTTTCATTAACACGGTACTCTTAGCAATCAACTTGTCCGCTGTATCACGCAAAAAGTAACGCATAATATAAAAGCTAATAACTACCCCAATTGTTTCTGCTAGCCAAGAAATAATGATGCCTGGCCACAAACCGAATACCAAACCATTTGCAGTTGAAATAAAAATGGATGGCAAGAATCCTACAGCATTAACGAAAATATCGAGGACCATACTCACAACCATAGCCATGGGACCAAAGCTTTGAATATACTCCGCTACCTCCTCCATAGAGCCACTCGTTGCCAAGTGCCACATGGTCGGATAAAACGTAGGATCTACTATATTTATGGCAATTAATAAAACAATGAAACCAATGCCTGCTATTAACTGTACCCAACCTTCACCAGAAGGTTTTAAATTTCTTTTACTCATATATACCTCGTATTAAAAAGACTAGCTTAATTATATCACGTATTCTATAGGGAGGTTATAACTAGTTCTATTTCTTCCCCCCAATTTAACTAGCTATATGTTTACTGAATAACAATAATGGAATAAAACATATCGTTCGTTTAGATACTACCAATTAAAAATATTTATTTTAATTGGTAGTATCTTCAAAATATATATATTTTAATAGCATAATAATTATCTATAGATGTATAATACTACTATAACGAGAATTTCCTTAAAGAAAGAAGGTATAATATGGTATCAGCAGGTCAAACAGCTACAGCAACAGTTCTAGTAACTGAATCTAATATTGCAAAAACAATGAAGTCTGGTTCTTTAGATGTCTTTGCTACACCAGCGATGTGTGCACTCATGGAGGAAGCTGCACAAGCTGCAGTACAGCCATATTTAGAGGACGGTGAAGGCACGGTAGGTATCGCCCTCTCCATCACTCACGAAGCCCCTACGCCTTTAGGCGCAACAGTAACAGCAAAAGCTACTGTAAGCGCTGTAGAAGGTCGTAAAATCACATTCGATATCGAAGCCTCTGATGGCATTGGTGTTATCGGTCGCGGTACACATGAACGGTTTGTAATTAATAACGAAAAATTCATGGCTAAGGTAGCAAGTCGAGCCAATTCTAATTAACGCTCTTCCCTACGCTTAGGGTTAACAACATTTTATAGAACTATATTATAAAACGGCATCTATCATACGATAGATGCCGCTTCTTATTACTTTTAAAATACTAAAACCAATAAAGGATTAGCAAATTTCAACGATCCAACCTTCTGGAGCTTCGATTTCACCATGTTGAATGCCAAGTAATGTGTCATATAATTTTTTAGTGATAGGCCCCATATCATCCATGCCAGCAGGTACATTAATGGTACCTTCTGGAGTATCGATTTGGCCTACTGGAGATATAACAGCAGCAGTACCACAAAGACCAATTTCAGCAAAGTCTTTTAATTCATCTTTATGAACTGGACGATGTTCTACTTCCATGCCAAGATAATGTTCCGCTACGTACATCAAGGAACGACGTGTAATAGATGGCAAAATACTATCGGATTTAGGTGTTACTAATTTACCATCTTTAGTGATAAAGATAAAGTTTGCACCACCTGTTTCTTCAACATGAGTTCTAGTAGCCGCATCAAGGTACATGTTTTCTGCATAACCTTTGTTGTGAGCATCAGTGATGGCATACAAACTCATTGCATAGTTTAAGCCCGCTTTAATATGACCAGTACCATGAGGAGCTGCACGATCAAAATCAGTAATACGGATTTTAATTGGTTTAGCACCACCTTTGAAATAAGGACCTACTGGTGTTGTGAAAATACGGAATTGATATTCATCAGCTGGTTTTACACCGATAACAGAGTTTGTACCCATCATGTAAGGGCGAATATAAAGGCTTGCACCATGGCCATATGGAGGAACAAAGTCTTTATTTGCTTTTACAACTTCTTTTACAGCTTCGAGGAAACGACCTTCAGGTAATGTAGGCATTACAAGGCGTTCCGCAGACTCGTTCAAACGAGCTGCATTTAGATCTGGACGGAAACATACGATGTGACCATCTTTAGTGTAATAAGCTTTCAAACCTTCGAAAATAGTTTGAGCGTATTGGAATACACCAGCACATTCGTTTAATACCACATTAGAATCAGTAATTAAACCACCTTCGTCCCATTTACCATCTTTATATGTAGATACATAACGGTAGTCAGTTTCCACATAACCGAAACCGAGATTATCCCAATCTATATTCTTGCTCATAACAATGACCTCCATACATATAAATTATACATATAATCTTAACACTATATATGTGTAATTTCAATAGATTCTATAGAAATCATCATAGTTCTATAAAAAACATCAAGTATAATAATTTTATTTATTAGGAATTATATTATAATAATTATATGATAATAACATTACATGCCTTTTAGGAGAATTACTTTATGAAAGAAAATATTACGACCTTAATACCTAATGCAAACAATATCATCTGTATTGGTTTAAATTACGCAGATCACATTGCTGAAACCAGTCTTGCTACACATGAATTTCCAGAAATATTTATGAAAACCTCAAACGCTTTAGCTGGAAATCATGATACGATTACCATAGAGAATGAATCATTACATTATGACTATGAAGGCGAGCTAGTTATCATCATTGGTAAAGCTGGTAAAAATATTTCCAAAGAAAAAGCAGTAGACCATATCTTAGGGTATACCATCGGCAATGATGTATCGGCTCGTACTTTACAGTTTAGAGGTTCCCAATGGATACTCGGTAAATCTTTAGATAATTTTGCCCCTATTGGTCCTACTATTGTTCCACCTCATACATTTGATTTTGAAAGTGCTACCATCACCACTACTGTAAATGGTGAAATACGACAAAATGCAAAATTACAACAAATGATATTTAAGCCGGATGCGATTATAGAATTTGTGTCTCAATATATTACACTACAGGAAGGTGACATTATCTTTACGGGTACACCTAGTGGCGTTGTACTTGGCAAGAATGAAAGCAAATACTCTTGGCTTAAGCCTGGTGATACTGTATCCATTTCCATAAGTGGTATTGGCACACTAGAAAATAAATTTGTCTAAAATATATGGTTTATTATAGTAGCGTATTTACGCTTATTATAGATATGAACTAAACCATCTATTTACAATCCAAATACATATAAAAAGAGATTACCCTTATGTAGCTCCAACTACACAAAGGAATAATCTCTTTTTTTATAATGTATTGTTTTGATTTCCTTTTATAGTGTACGATTTATGTTTTCTAGTATCTAAATACGCCCAATGAAGTATAGAAAACATTTACTTATGTTTTGCCTCGAGTTCTAATAAATATTGCTTTCGATCAAGACCTCCTGCATATCCAGTTAACTTGCCATTGCTACCAATTACACGATGACAAGGAACAATGATAGAAATTGGATTGTGCCCTACAGCACCCCCTACGGCTTGAGCAGACATCTTTTCTTTACCTTGCTTTGTAGCAATCTTTTTACCAATATCTCCATAGGTCGTAGTCTCCCCATATGGAATTGTCTGTAAGATAGACCATACAGACTTGCGGAACTCTGTGCCCTCTAACTCAATTGGTGGTGTAACAAAAGGTTTTCTACCAGAGAAATATTGATCTAACCACATAATAGTCACTTCAAAAGGACCTGTTTTTTGTTCTATATAATCTGCATCATCATACGTAGGTGCGTGACTTTCATCAACAAAAAACAAATCTGTTAAGTATGATAATGTACCAAGCATAATCATGGTTCCTAATGGACTTTCATAGGTATATTTATAATTCATAGTACATTAACTCCTTCTTAAGATAACAAATCATTCAACACTTTTAGTATATCATCATTAAATGCTATTGTATTATGCTGAATTTCAAATGGAATCGTTTGCTTTTCCATATTAATTAGCACATATAATGCATCTATATTATCGTCTGCCATCCGCATAAATGGATATTTAATAATCATGGGCGTATTAAATCCCACACCTAATTCTAACAATACAATAGGTTTATCTTTATGCTTCTCTACAAAAGCGGTATATCCTTTCTGCGCCGCATACCAACCTTCATCTTGAACAAAAGTGCTATCAATACGAAGATTCATGGTCATTGGTCTCCCACATTTAGGACAATGAGGAATCAAGTATGTAGGAATTTTCATATCTCTTTGCTCATCTACCATACGCTGTACTTGTTCTTTATTATCATAGGTCTTTTGATGACATGGCTCTGAGCACTGCCACAACCCATAATCCCCCTGCATGTAGTAAAACTTATTTTTATCTACACCGGCTAATTGCATTTGATGATCTACATTTGTAGTAATGACAAAATAGTTTTTACCTTCTAATAATTTCATTAACTGAAGATAAGGTTCACCGACTTGTATGTCATATCGATTATAGTACGTAAGACGGCTAAAAAACGCCCAATATTCTTCCAGACTTTCATAATTATAAAATCCGCCTGAATACATGTCGGTTATACCATATTTTTTGTAAAAGTCGTCAAAGTATTTGTGAAAGCGTTCACCACTATAGGTAAATCCTGCTGCAGTTGACATTCCTGCACCTACACCGACTAATAAGGCATCCGCATTGTTAATCGCTTCTTTTACACGATGTATATTATCCCAATAATTTGTTGTAGATGTCATAATCTATATCCTTAAATACATTAAATACCACTTGGATTTTACTATTACTTTCTTTTAAATAGGTTCTCACAGTATGGACTGCAATTTGTGCCGCCTCTTCATTAGGAAATCTAAACTCACCGGTAGAGATACAACAGAATGCAATGGAATGTAAGTTGTAAGCATTGGCTAGTTGTAAACAAGACCGATAGCAAGAAGCTAATTCATTTCGCTCTTTATCTGTTACCTCTTCGTAAATAATAGGTCCCACCGTGTGAAGTACATGCTTTGCCGGCAAATTATACCCATAAGTCATACGAGCTACACCCGTTTTTTCAGGCATTTCCATATACTCAGTCATTCTTGCACATTCCATACGAAGCTCAATACCAGAAAAGGTATGAATAGCGTTATCAATACACTTATGATTTGGAGCAAAACATCCGAGCAATTTATTATTGGCTGCATTTACAATAGCGTCTACAGATAATCGAGTAATATCTCCTTGCCACAGATAAATCTGAGGCTCTCGCTCTTCCATATCATTAATGGTTACGATTCCCTTTTCACGGGCTAATGTAATTAAATATTCATCCTCTATCTTCATCCATTCAAGAGGCATAGCACCAGCAGGACGAATATTACATAGTGCTCTAAATAGAGTAAACTGTTCTTTTTCACTTACGGGAATATCTATATATTCGTTATGTTTCTCTTTATATTCTGCTACCAATCCCTCTAAAAGATAGCGTAATCGTTCCTGCTGTGTCATATATAACTCCTAAATAGAATTAACTGGATTATAAACCTATTATATAGTAAAAAACTGCTAGCACATAATATGCTAGCAGTAACTTTACTGATTAGTATTATATCAAAAACTAAGGTCTAACAAAAGCTTGACCACCATGATTAAAGAGGATATCTCCATCTAGTACTTTAGTAGTAACCCCTTGTAGACTACCTTGGATTTGGCTCATCATAAAGCGATAGCCTGGGCTATTCAAGTGTTTAATAAGAGCTTCCTGATCGCTATAAATCTGAATAACGTACCAGCGATTCTTTGCGTTTCTTTCACGAAGCACATAACCAGCCTTATAACCCGCATCGTCCCGAACGGCACGTTCCATATCGAGTTGATATTGTCGTTGTACCGTATCGATTTCATTGCTATCAACAGTAAACTCAGTTAAGGTAACTACTGCCTTACCATCATTGACGATAGATAATGCATCTTTCTTTTCAAATAAAAGTACAGACTGTACATCGTACATCTTACGATTTGTTAATTTAGAACCGACTTCATTAACAAATGCTTGATAATGGTCAGATTTGCGATGTGCTTCAATGGCAGCTAAATCTTTATAGATTTCAACTACATAAGACTCCGAAGGATTCCCCTTTACATGAGCCACATTCATGGACAATGTATTAGGCTCTTTTTCCATAGATGCTGTCAGATTGGCTACACCTGCACTATTATAAGTTCCTTGTAGCTCTACAGGTACTTCGAAACGATACATACCTACACTAGGTGCTGTATCTACAGATTGATCCCGTTCCATAACAAGAGCTGCAAAAGATGTGCTTACACCTAATACGGCAATAACAGATGTAACTATCATACGTTTTAATAATGTTCTATTCATAGATCTTCCTAAACTGCTCCTAAAACACTTCAAAATTACAATGTAATATATTCTACTATTGTACCATGCTCTTCAATAAGTTTAACTAGTTCTTTGCCTTGAAGCCACACGGTCGCATCATTTTGGTTCGGATGTATGCCGATTAAATTATTTTCGTAGTCCGCATCAATATAATAATGTACCTTACGGTCCTCATCATGGAGCAAGCAAAATGGAGATACATGACCTGGTTTAATCTTCAATATATCCCATAGTTCTTCTTCGGAACCAAAAGAAATTTTTTTAAGTTTGTGATCTTTACGAAATTGTTTTAAATCTACACGCTTTGATCCACGAACGGTAATTAAATAGTAATGCTCCCGCTTATGGTCTCGAATAAATAGATTCTTCGCATCCCACTCAGGATACGGCAACTGCACATTTGGCTTATCGTCCATACTAAATAATGGTGCGTGATCTGTAATTTCAAAATCGATATGATGGTCACGCAAACAATCATATACGCCTTGTTTATCTAAATTCATTATTACTTCCACATAATATCAACTAAATCTATAGACTTTTCTAATAATAGTTTACCCATAAAGGTTGTGTTCCAACAGCCTTTTCAACAGAACTTATCCAATCTGCAACTTCTTGAAGCCTAATTGATAACACTTCATAATCAATAACACCTTCATCTGCATCATCCCATAATTTATTCAATGCAGATTTAACTCCCTCTTCAGGAAAAAATACCCCATCATGTTCAAAACTATCAAACAATGCGCCCGTTCCATTTTTTTCGCAAATTCCATTTGAATTAATTAACCATCCGTCAAAAGTTCTCTTAATTATATATATCTCTTCATGAGCATATCGACGAGTGTAAACAATAAATTTCATTTCTCGATTTAAGCTCAAATCACTTTTATTAGACAAAATAATCCCTTCTTTTTTTATCTCAGTTAATAATGCATTTAGACAATCTATATTATCATAGAATTTTATTGTATCCACCTCTGGGTCAAGCCTTCTATTAAAAAGTAAATATTTATTAAATATAGGCATATTTCCCCAGTGTAATAACGGTAATATACACTCAATTTTTTTTAATATATCTCGGTATTCTTCAGAGTAAAAATTTTTATATCGATTTCGTTTTATATCTTCATAATACCTACCATATATTCTTATAAAATCAGCTTCTGCAGCGCATAAAGAATCCTTTATAATGGTTCTAGATAAAAATACTTTTTCCAGAAAATTTCTCATAACCGAATTTAGTATAAATACATTACTTTCTTCTGTAAAAAACTCAGAAACGAAGTATTTAAAATCATATTCCTTAAAAGCAAACCAGTTTTTAATTTCTGTTTTTGTAAATATATAATTATCAATTATTTCTTTATCAATCAAAAATTTAACTATATTGATTTTAAGATTTCGTATACGCACCTTACTCCATAAACTTTCATTTTCAGAATCACTCATAATACACCTTAAATATTTACTCTATACAACTAATCGAAAAACACGGACAACCACCATGACAAAATTGATAGTGTTCACAATTCATACATTTGTTCGATTTAAAAAACAATGTCTTTCTTATCTGATTAAAAACTAAGGAGTTTTGCCAAATCTCCAATAAAGAGGTACTTAAAATACTTTCACCGTTTAACCCTTGACCACACATAAACGAACAGGGATAAACCATCCCTTGCTCAGATATAAATGCTGAATACCTTGATGCTTCACAATAATCTACACTCTCTAGAACTAGACTATTTTTAATCATAGTTAGATGTGATATCATGCAGCTATCAAAACCTACTTGACAACGTGAAAAGTTAATTACATCATATAAAAATGTTGATAATTCTTTTGTTGATTTCAAGACAGTTCTTTTCTCTAGACCAACTGGTTTATAATTCAAAAATATTATAGCATTTACCTTATCAATTATTTCTAAATTTAAAAGATCTCTAGCTTTCGAAATATTATCCGCATCTAATACAAAATGAATATTTACCTTAATATCACGATTAAAACATTCTTCAATAAGTGTTATTGCATTATTATATGGTTCGTACCAACTAACGGCCAAAGCACCGCAATATACCTTAGTAGCATCTAGAATTTCTGAAGTCATACCATCTCCATTTGTCGTATATGATGGTATTATATTATTTTCTCTAGCAATTTTTAAAAAATCAACAAAATCAGGATGTTGGTTGGGATTTCCTCCTCCTAATGCTACTTGAAATACTTTTAATTCTTTTGCTTCATTAATGATATCTCTATATAAAGAAGTACTCATATGTTTGCCAACTTTACTAGAATTTCTATAGCAAAATGAACAGTTTCTTTCACAATAATTTGTAATAGAAATATCAAGTAATTCTGGACCTGATTTTTTCCAGTTATTACAATTATCAGCTCCATCTAAACGAATAGTTTTTCCAGTATTCTCATCAAATAGAGCTTTATAACCATATTTATCACTAATAAAACGCATTACCATCCACTAATATTTCCATTAAAGTAAATATCATCCTCACATACTATAAAACTTTCACAACAAAAATATACTTCTGCAACTGTCTCAGCATCAGATCGAAATGTACCAAAAAAAACATCTTGACCCATATTTATAAGTTCTGTTACTTTGCTAATAGTATTTTCATTAAAACCTTCTTGTTTCAAAAAATTCTCTATATCTATACAATGGGGATCCTCTTTTATAACATCGATAATATTTCTTTTATTTACCTCAATAGAGTCAAATAAATCTTCAAAAAACTTATTGAGTATACATTTATTTTCTACTCCAATAGATTCTAGAAAAGAGGACTTATTAAGATCATTTTTTGTAGAAATAATAAATGATGTAGATGAGCTATTTGTTACAAAACCATTTCTAATCTTCATAACTAACCTCTACCAATAACCGATTAATAATTATTAGAATTTCATCATTAAACTCTATAAGATTCTGTATATTATAGCTATTGCTATAAGGATTTAGCTTCCATAATATCTCATTATCCTTAAAAGATAATTTTTCAATATCCTCATAGTCAATTAATTCTTTATTGTATAAGAATTGTATAAAAGATGAATACTCATTTTTGTAATATTTTTCATAAAACTCAGTTAAATTTATACCACCTGATAAAATATTATTTAAAATGCGCTTAACATAATATTCACCAAAAGAGTCTTTTCGCATTCCACAATTTTTAATTATTTGTTTAATAATAAATTCTGGTGTAATATCTGACTTCACTTTTAAGTAATATGTTTCATCTAATCTAATAATTATACACATCTTATTTCTCCCATATATTAGTTAGCTGATCAAAAATACTTCTATAATTATCCTCTATTATATGAGACTTTAAATTACAAATTCTATTATTACAGTTAGCTTCATTTAAAACTGAAAGAATATCATTCACATTCTTTTTTATAAATATATATGTATTATTAATACCAACGTATTCTTCAAGTATTTCTAAAGATTCAGATGGAATGATAGAGTAAGCTTTTTGCCATAAGTCATTAATTAAATTGGGCATTATATGATAAATAAATATCGATAATTTTAACGCATCAACATAATTTCTTCGCTCTACTAAAATCTCAAAATTATCAATTGATCTTTTAATAAACTCATCACCCAATATCACATAATTATTATAACTAAAAGCTTGTTCATATCTATTATTTATTTTAAATGGAAACAACTTTCGAATAATCACATCATATTTTCCAGGAGTTTTAGAAAACTCTAGTAAAAAATCAAACAACACATCAATAGAGCTATTTTTAAAATATCCACGATCTCGACGATTTATTAAAAATTTACATATTTGTATACTATAAGGACCTCCATTAAAAAGATGCTTCTTCCATAATTGAATATCATCCTCCCTGATATATGAGTCTTCTAAGTTCCATATATTTTTCCAATATATAGAACTATAATTTGAATACTTTTTAATGATATTTTCAATTTCTGATGACTCAGTTCTTGATAGGAAAAAGATATACTTTTGTACTCCTTCTAATATACTCCACTTATTATCATGCATATCTCTCCAAAATTTTGGGAAAATCTCAGCTGCCTTTTCTAAACGTACTATATATCGAGTCAAACAATAATCACGAAACTCATCAAAAGTAAAGCTTATTATTTCATCAACATCCTCTACAAATCCCTTTTTTAATCTAAATTCTGTTTTAAAAATTACATCGGATTCCAATAATTGATAAGCAATTTGTAAATCTTCTGAATTTAGTTCATCCAATCGTATATGTGAAAATTCTTTAGTATCAATCATAATCTCAGCAATGTGTTCTATAAGTTTATCAAATAGATTTCCATTAATTTGATTCCCACTATTAATTAACTCTAATTTTTTTAAATCATAATATTTCTGAAATAAAGAATATTTGTATATATCATATAAATGTACTTGACGTTTCTTTTTATTGACTTCACAAAAAAATCTAAGCAATAGAGTATCTCTAGTTAATTGATCATAGACTGCCTCTGGTAATGTACTTTCTAAAATTTCTACATCAAAAAACTTTAAATAGCCCTTGAAAATTCTTTTTTTAGATAAATCAGACCTAAATTGCCTCATATTCATTCTACAAAATTGTCTTCCAAAATTATCATCGGATAGCATACCGAAACGCTCATCATACTTTTCATTCCTTGTAGATAAAATTATTTTTATATAAGGATACTTTAATAATTCTGAAATTGATGATTTTATATAGTTTCCAAAATTATTAAGTGTTGTATTTTCATTAAGACCATCAATTACAATAACAATAAAAGTTCCTGTTATCTCCCACAGTTTCATCAATGACTTTTTAACATACTCTTTTTCCCATTGATTATTTATAGTAATTACCTCTAATATTTCTGTTGCCGGATTTTCAATAAAGCTTGAAGCATTGAAATAGAATGTTGGAATATTTCTTTTTACAAGAAAATTAGATGTAAAATCACATAAAAAATTAGTTTTACCTTGGCCAGCATTATTAGTAATTACTACTATACGTTTAGAAATAAACTCCAAGTAATTAGCTATTTGTTTTAGCTTAAATTCAATAGAATTATTAAACATACTTCTATGAATAAAAAAATCTTCAAGATTCTCTGAATCGTTATAATCAATCTTTTTTTTAGCTATTTCAATTATATTAATATAATGTTTTATTTTTGCATCTACATTGCTCAATTGATTAAAAAAATTATTAGGAGAAATTTTTTCTGAATATTCTGCAAAAGAAATCTCTTCGCCCTTTAAAACTTTATTTATATTTGAATAATCTAATGATTGTAATTCATCAATTGATTTACTTAAAAATAAAATTGGATCACTAAAGTATCTCATATTCTCTTTAAAAATATCATCTTCCACAAAGATACTAGGGATATATTTCGCGCTCTTCTTATTTTTTTCAATTTCACATAATGTTTGACTTTTACTAGTATCTAAAAGTTCATCTATATATTTACTTTGAGTAATCGCTTCACCAGGCAAATATTGTCTAAACTTATTTATAGATGTAAATCCAATTCCCAATACACCAGATTGATCCGTAACTTGTATTTGAACTATCCCCACGGCTCGACTATTAAGAATTATAGGGGATCCAGAAAGACCACTATAATCTTGAAGTTTCCCCTTTATAATACTTCCAACTTCATAGTCACAATGTATGAGTGTATTATTACTAGGATATATACCTTTTCCACTTAAAGAATGTTCTATAAGTAAATATGATCTATAACCTTCTATTTCCACTCTATCTTCTTCAGAAAAAATTTCTTGATCAGTAAAAAATAAAGTATCTGATTGCTCATAAAATAAATCTTTAAATTTTAAATCATGTATTTTAATTAATGCTATATCATTACCATGAAAAATAACATCACCCTTAAAAGTTTCATTTAGATATTCAACATTAACACGTTCATCAGGTGAAATGACATGTTCAGCCGTAATTACAGTACAACTATCAATTACTATACCGGTACCATACTTTTCAACTTCTTCTTGTTTTATCTTCACAATATTTGAATACATGTCTTACTCCAAATCATTAAAAGTATATTTTAGATTTCCCAAAATAAGTCTTGTATTTATAAGTTAGCTCTAAATTAGATAAAATTGCTTTTCTTCTAATATCATAATTAAAATAAAGTTCAGAAACATCCGATTTTATAAGTCTTGCTAAAAATTCGTCTTCAGGGTGATTGCGACGGCCATTTGTAGAAATGAATGCTTTATTAAATTTAATATTCTCTAATAAAGCAATATTGGGTTTAGTTGTTCCATGATGAGAAATTTTAACAAAATCATATTTATTACTAGCGACTTTAATCCAATCAGAACTTTCAGAATCTGCCATAAAAAGAAATTTTCTACCTTTATATGACATCTCAACAACAATTGATGCACGATTAACATCATTCATTGGGGCTAATGAAGATGTTCCAATCCAAGAATCTATATCTATTGGTGATACACCAATTTGTGAGACTGGAATATCAGATATGGCTTCACGCCCCATACTTAAGAGCATATTTTGTAAAAAAGTTAAAAAATCCTTTTTCTTCAATTCATAATTGGGGCCTAAAGAATCAATACAAACTTTATTAATCCAAGATTCTAAGTTTAATAATAGTTTTTGATTAGGATTTAAACATCTAATAGAATACTCTCCTTGTTTTAATCTAACACCTTCAACTATTGGTCTTCCATCATTGATAGAATTGAGATTATAATGATTTTCTTCACATAGCAATTCAAATGTCTGTGCCAAATTTGCAGAAATCAATCCCGCTCCAGAACCTATGAGACCTAAAAATTGTTCAAAAACCTTACCATATTTTTCTTCATTTTTACTTGATAATTTCTCGACAACATGTTTTTGTAATATAGTACTATGTTTTATCAGATTAAAAATCCCATTAAACCATATTTCTTCAATCTGAATTATATTTGGATTTAAATTATCACCATTATCCTTTAAAAATGAAATAGCCCCTCCAATATGATCTTCATCATAATGGGTAATAATAAGAAGCGAAATTACATAATCTTCACTAGATAATCTTAATAATAATGGCTTTAATTCATATTCATACGTTGATTTATATCCACAATCAATCAAAATACATCTTTTATTTGCTAATTGTAGAAGCACACAATCTCCAGATTCCGCTTTCAACAAATGAATAATATTACATATATTCATAGTAATTCAGTTCCTATAATCATATAACATCATATAACAAAGTTTAATAGCAAATAATTTGCAAATAGAATCATAATTTTAGTAATTTAGTTCTACTTATTGGGGAATTTTATAGGTACCATCAAATACAAATAATTCAGGATGTTCATGTACGAATGATTCTTCATAGATTCCATCATATTCATATACTACATCATCTTTTTTATCGAGAAAATCGAACAACTCCTCTTCATTTTCCCAGTCTTTCAAAATGGTCCATCGTTCTTCCCTATCAAATGGAATGGACCCACCAAAATAATCGATTACAGATTGTAAATTATCTGCTAATGGATCCATCTTGAAGAGGCGTAAGCCAGCTAGAGCATCCTTCCATACAATACCCGTAGAGTTATAGAAGAACTGATGATGACCACCATTATTAACCTCTGCGAAGTACCAAGATATAGCATTAAGGTATCGCTGTTCTAAAGTAAAACCTTTAGCAGATTCTAAATAGTCATCATAAGAACCATAAATATTGATAGTCCAATACGCAGGCTCATTGATAGTCCACATATCATCTGTAGCTTGGATTTCTTCAATAGTAATGGTCCGATGACGAGGTACACCTTCTCGTTTCTTCTTTTTCTCTGCTACATAATTGCTATAAGCTTTACATAACTCAGGATACTCTGCTTCACACTGTTCAAAGTCCATCTGCATATAGCACATATCAATGACTTCAAAACAGTACGATTTTATATCATCCAGATTCTTTTCCTGAGCTAAACGTACGCCCTGATCTACTAATCTTAGCATCTGTTTCATAATATCTGATGTATACGATTCATTATTATCTAAAGCAATGGCTCCATACGCATAGGCACAGCGATAATACCACACCGCATCACGATATTTTTCATCAATAGACTCTAATACCTTAATTGCCTCTTTTTCATTGCCATTATTGTTATAAGCTCTACCGAGCTCACCTAACAGAGATATAGATAAATTTTCTGTGCCCACACTAGTTAACACATCAATAATAGTTTCTACTTGTTCAGTATCATTAAGATCTTTAACAGTTTGTAATTGCTCTATATCAGAAAGTGCTTTAAATTGTTCAACCGTTAATGTCATTATGCCACATCCTGTCGTATTACAAATATAGTCTTATAGTTAACATTATTTAGAAACTAGCTACCACAAACAATAAAGAATACAGGTATACTATCTTCATTATCTATAAGTCCGTAACCTTCACATTCATGACCTTCGTATTCAATACCTTCAAAGAATACGTGATCACCAAGTTCTTTATTAGCCATTAAATTATGCAATTTAAAGAGCAATTCTTCTCTAGTAAAATATGTACCATTATCCGCCACAAGATGAGCCATAATTTCTACCTGCCACATGCCATCTTCTTTATCTTCTTCAAGTAATTCCTCATCGGTAACACGTTCATTATCAAAAAGTTGATCTTCACTTTCAATCCAAGCTTCATAGGTTACTAGAATTTCCGGTTCTTCTAATCTATCGTCGTCATCTGCTTCATCATCTACATATTTCTTTACATTTTCATTGTATTCTTTGGAAAACTCTTCTCTGCTATATGTTTGCTTATTAAATACCCAATGTACTACATCATATGTAGGATAGTTATCTTCTTCGCATTCATTAATATCTCCAGTAACTTTACCTTCCGTAGTAGCTTTACCTTCTGTAGTATCTTTACTATTTTTCTTATCAAAAAGATTCTTAATGGTTTCAAATATCACAGGATAATCCTCCTTGTACTCTTTTGGCTTAATTTTAAATAGTTGATACTTTACTACTTCACAGCACCAACCAAGCTGTTTATCTAAGTGAGCTTCTTTCGTCATTTTTATGCCTGTCTCTATTAACTGTAATGCCTTCTGTACATGTTCAGATTCGTAACATTCACCACATCCTAACATCGCATGAGCATAGCCACAACGATAATACCAAGACCAATCACGATGTGCCTCATCTATACGATTAAATAAATCGATAGCCTCTGCTGCCCGTCCATTATTGTTATACATACGTCCTAAGGTGCTTAGCAATATAGAGGACAAATTATCGATGCCTATATTATTAACAGCTCCATCGCACGCTTGATATCGATATCCTCTTGACCATTAAGGAACTTAACCTTTTCCGCATCACTTAATTCTTGAAACTCTTCGTTCGTAATGTCTTCTATACTGATATATAAGCCCTTAATAAAATCACCAAAGTTATCTGCTAATAGAGTAATTGAGTAATCACATTCTTGGTCTACACGGACAACCTTAGGTTCGCCTATAGGACCACACTCACGATAATCGAGGAAAATCATGTCATGCCCACCAGAAATCGTATCGGCTACAACGACACCGATAGGGGGATATTTTACTTTCGAAATCCAAAATTCATTCCCTATCTCACCTAAAAGAGAGTATTTCTTATCTCTATCGATGCCATATATACCTGTTATATATACACAATCCCTATTATCATTGATAAAACAATTTTTATTTACTACACCACCATTATGGTTTTTAAGTAACTCAATATAAGCTGCCGGCAATGTATACCCTAGATTTGCTTCAGCTGCTTTAATATCCTCATCAGTAACAGGTTTACCTATATAGGATTCAAATGCATAATCAACATCGTTCCAAAATCCGTTCCAATCAAAGTCTTTTAGATTACTCATAATACTCTCTCCTAGTTAAATAGATTATTTTAACCAAATAGTTTCTCATCAGTGGAATATTCTTTAATTAAAACTTTTACCCTGCGTCGTAACAAAATGGTATCAACAATATAGGAAAAAATGATATAAGGAAATACATTTATAATCGCTATAGGGGCTAAAATAACTGCTACTCGCAATAGGTCAAGTGAATATGCATACCATTTAAAATCAATGGTATTTATAATGGGTATAACATAGTCTATTACGCTTACTTCCCATTGCATTACGGGGTTTAGTTCTTCACTAGTTCCTAATAGCCAAACGAAACTTACAGCAAAGATCAAACAATATAATATGCCAACAGGAATCAATATCTTCGCTCTCTTTTTTAACAGATTACGACAAATCTCATGTTCTTCCTCTGGTGTTACATCATATACCATATTGCATTGAATCTGAATCCGTCTAAATCGATAGCGAATATACTTATACAAAAGGTTATTCGGTGTATATAGCATAATAAGCTCCACATATACGTTATAATGGGGAAAACATTAAGAATATATTAGCCATCTATGGCAAAATAATGCAAATCTTTAAATTCATCATCCCAAAATGTAAAGGAAAAGATATGGGTATCATCAAAGGTTTGCTCGCAATAGGTTACAGCATCACGTTCGGGTTCAATAATAGGCGTACCAATACGGCTTTTCACTTCTTCAATGGTTATCGTCCCATACCAATCGCTTATTTCGTTATAGATGAAAGTAACAATTGTATCTATATTCTTATGGTAATTAACAGCTAATAACTTTGCCGTATCTAAATTAGCATCTGTTGGTTTATCATCCCAGCAAAACTGTATTCCTTCGTAGGATATGGTATATTGTCTTAACTGTTCATCATATATTGCAGAATTAGTTATCATTTGTACCCTTCACATAGCTTTCCATCTTCGGTCTTAAATCTAACACTATTTCCCAACTATCTAATGCTGGCACCTTATGATGTGCAATAAAATCTGCTATTATCTGTAATACCTCTTGGGGGCCTTGCTCATTTTTACCATATATAATAGCGCCTTTCTCACCATTATTAGTTACACTAATTTCTGTATGTAATAAATCAGTATCTTGATCACTACAAACTTGTACAAAGTTATACTTTTTATTATCTATTAAGATTGCATTTAATGGTAATATAACTACAAAATCTTGCTCTTGATCTTGAATAGCATATAGATTTTGCTCAACTTCATTCAGTGTAATACCTTCATATTTATAAGTACCTACATCAATTGACCAATCAGTATATGTTTTATCGAAGTCAGCTATCATATATATCCTATTCTCCTTAACTACATATTAAAATTACCTTATTTTAAAATAAAGTTTCTAATTGACCTGACATATCCGCCATAAATTCATCAAATTTACAAAGTTCTCGTAACTCTTGATGTTCTATATCATAACAACTAATCTTTTTACTTTTAGGATCCCACACAATTTGCCACTCATTATACTCGCCTAGTTCTTTAGATAAACGCAATAGATTACGACGACCTAATTTAAATGGAATCGTATCAATAAGTGGGAAGAACTCTATAGATATAAAATCGGAGTCTGGTAATTCAAAGTAAAGATGATCGCCCTCTAAAAAATTTACTAATGCTTTTGGTAATTTAAAGGGCTTTAACTGATCCATCTTATTCTGTATATCATGGAACTCAGCAGGCTCTAAAGATTTAAAATACTCTGCCATTTCCATATCGCCCTTTTCAATGGCAATGCTATAGGGACGCATACCATCCTTTTCCGTAATGGTTACATCAGCACCATGTTCTACCAAGTATTTACACATCTTTAAGTCTACATACCGAGCTGCTACACACAATGGGGTTGGTTTAAAGGGATATACAGAATCAGGCTTGTTGTAGTTAATATCTACACCATTGTGGATGAAAAAATCTAGGACCTCATAATTTCTATCTGTAATGGCATTTCTGAAAGCTCGACCACCATATTGCTGTACCGTATGGCCTAAGTCATGAATAATCTGTAAGTGATTATATTTCTTGCCATATAAGGCAGCTTGAAAAGCATCTACTTTCACACGGTTCAAAGCATGAACATTGGCACCATGAGCCACAACATAATCTATAATCTCTTTATTACCATATCTAACAGCTAATAAGAAACTAGGATTTTCTGCCTCATTAAGATTAGCACCATGTTCTACTAACCATTGAACACTTGGCAAACAACACATGACTAAAGCTAATTCTAAGGGTGTATGCTCACTATATTCATCATTTTCTATGACTTCAGGAATATCCCAACCAGCCGCCAACGCCGACACAAGTGCAAGTAGATTACCCTCAATAATATCCGTCACTATTTTAGGCACAGATTCAAAAGTACCTAAATCTTTTATCTCTATCATGTCTCTCTCCCATGAACTATATTTTTAAAATGATTATCACTAATTACATTATATTACATTTATAAGTATGATTGTATAGTAAAAGCCCCTCGTATAAGCGAAAGGCTATCATATATCAAATACAATTCTAAAATCTCAATTTATCTTTTCATAACGAAATAACAAGAACATTAATAAATTTTAATCCATGCACATTTAAAAATTGCATTCCACAGATAGTCTATTTACCATGACGCTTGGCAACTTGACAGATAATCTCTTCATCACTCTTTTCATCACTTGGATTAGGAGAAAAATAAAAACTAAGATTCTGATCTTCTCTATATTTATAATATAAAAAAGATCTTAAAGTACGAGCCTTATTACTATTTTCTATAGTTCTAGTATTCTTATGACCATTTGTACTCCCATTACGTTTAACATCATAACAAAATATTGCATCAGGATTATTACCTTCACATCTTGAACCTTCTAATCTCCTAAGCAAATCGCTCTTTTCCTCTATTTTCTTAACAGGTATAAACTTTGCAAAAATTTTCGAAAAATCAATAAATAAGTCACGATTAGCATCGCTTCTATTGATATTAAAAAATTTAGCGAACTCATCTCTACTATTAAAATATATTTCCCAAAAATCTGCATAAGCATGAATAGAATCTTTAACATTATTGCCTCTAATAAATTCTAATTTTACTTTTGCATAATCACTTGGTTTTCTCTCGTTTTCGTTATACACTTTAAGAATTACTACATAATTTTCACTCTTATACTTAAACCAAAAAGTATCGATTATCCATTCATTTTCCTTCATACTCTTTAATAACTTTCGAAGATTTTCAAATCTAACCTCAGCCACAAAACGCACCACCTTCTATTTTGATAAAACTAATCTTATAAATATTATCTAACAGCGTCAAACTCTTCACAATTCAGTTTTGCTTTTAAATCTCTAAAATATATTTTTTGTTGTCGTTTCAAATATAAGCTTATAAATGGCTTAAGTATTGATTTTTTAGAAACAATATTTTCTGTAAAATCTAGAATCGTTTTATCTCCCTCCGCATAAAATTTTCCAACCCAAGTACCCTTAATATTTTTATTTTCTATCTCAAATATCCATGACTGGTATTTGATACATTCTGTAATTTTAAAATAAGTTTCAATACCATCCTTTGTAATCTCTATAAAGTTATGCTCATCTATAATTCTTACATCTTTTAAATCACTTCTCCATGAATAATCATTCAGATTTGTCACTGTATCCCATACTATTTCTATTGGACATATTAATGTAGCTCTTAAATTAGAAACTGCCATAGTAATCACCTCAAATATATTAAAAATACACATAATCAATAAAAGATGGATTAAACTCTTTAACCTACTTACATATCTCTACAACCCCCTTAATAATATTCATATTAATATAAGTAGTATTCATAACATGATAATATTCAGAAACATATTTCAATGATATACTTAAAATAGTGTATTTTTATTTATTAAAGGGTTGTGTGTATGAGAAAAAGTAAATGTAAGAAAAAAGCAAGTGGTTGCAATCAAACCATTACCTCGAAAGCTCTATTATTTTCCATGATTTTAACGGCTATGAGTGGTCAAATTGTAAATGCCATTGACAAGAATGTAACAGATGAACCTGTACCATTACCAACTTATAATGTGACTGTGACAGCTACAAGAACAATGGAAGACATTGTAAAAACACCTAGTTCTGTTTCTGTTGTAACAACGGAAGATATTGAAGCGCGAAGAGCTGATACGGTAGCAGATGCTCTACAAATGTTGCCTGGTGTTTATAAAAGCCAAAAAGCCAATGGCGGCTTACAAATCCGTGGATTTGACTCTACCAATACATTAGTACTACTTAATGGTGTACCAATGAATAATACATTTAATAATAGTGTTGATTGGGAAGCTATACCGGTACATTCAATTGAACGAATTGAGCTAGTACGTGGCCCTAGCTCTTCTTTATATGGTGGTAGAGGTGTGGCAGGTGTTATCAGCATACAAACGAAACAAGCAGAACCAAAACAATCCGTAAAAGACATTCATTGGCATGGTCAAGTTGGATATGGCTCTCATGGAACACTGAATGACGAGTTAGGCTTTGACGCTCGTGTATCAGATCGTGTTGCTGTTGGTATGTCTTTTGAACAAAGACGTACCGATGGATATCCAGGTTTCTTCATTACTGGCAAAGCAGCAAAAATCAAACCTAATACAAAAACAGTGACACCTGATAATCCTGTACCACAAACCAAAGATGGTGCCTATCTATTAGGTAGTCGAGGTAATAAGTCATATAATAATAAAAGTCTTTCAACCTATATAACGATGAATCTACGTGACAAGGAAGCTTTAACATATTCATATCTATACACAAAAAATAGATATGCCTATGAAAATCCTATGAGTACGATTACAGTAAATGGTAAACCAGTTTTCTCAGGAAACATCAAAATAAATGATCAAAAATATGTGGCTCTTAGAACAAGTAGATATTTAGGCTATGATGGATTGAAAGAATATCACGCTCATAATTTACAATATAAAAATGACAAGAGCAAATTACAAGTTATTTTTAATGTATTGGATCGCAAGAAAGACGGATTCTCTAGTCCTAATAGTCCAAACACACCAAACTATAATGGACCTGGCGATGACTCCTTCTACCCTGGAAAAACAATTAACTTAGATGTACAAAAAATCTGGGACCGTATGGGTAAACATACTCTTGTTGCTGGATTAAACTGGAAAAAAGAAAACTTTGATCAAAAACGAAGAGAACTAACAAATTGGAGAAATCATTCCTCTTTTGATTCTACAACATATCCAGGTGGATTGTATGAAATTAACAAAGGCGCTACTAACAATCTAGCATTATTCATACAAGATACTTATCGACCTAATAATGATTGGGCAATTTATACAGGGCTTCGTATAGACCGATTTAAAAAGTACCATGGACAACACGTTACGTATGATAAGGTTAATAAAAAATATGACACCGTAAATCATGGAGAAGGCACATATACAGAATTGAGTCCTAGATTGGCTATTGAACATTATTTGAATGACTCTTTGAACGTGTATGCTTCTTACGGACACTCCTTTAACCCACCTCCATTGAGCCAAGTGTATCGATATAGTGATATTGTAAAAGCCAATCCTAACTTAGATCCAGAACGGTCTGACTCATTTGAAATTGGTCTAAAAAAAGAATGGAATACAAAAACAACATTAAATGTATCTGGATTCTATGTAAAAACAAAAGACAAAATAAAATATGTAACCTATTATGATCGTAATGGTGATGTAGATTATAAAATGTATAATAATGTGGACCTAGAAACTCGCCGTGGTGTAGAACTAGAAGTTCGACATAAATTATCATCAAAATGGTCTGTATTTGGAAATTATACTTGGCAAATGGGCCGTATTAAACACAAAGAACTTCCTAATACAAATACTAACGAATATACGGAAGTAAATTATGATATTCCTAAACATATATTCCATGCAGGGCTTGAATATACTAGTGGCAAATGGAATGCACTTTGGGATACTCAATATGTAAGTCGTCGTCAATCTGTAGATGACATTACTGGTCAATATGGTTCTGAGGATAGTTACTTTATTTCTAATATAGCTATGAATTATAAGTTCTCTAAAGAGGCGACATTGCAGTTTGGTATTCAAAATGTATTTAACCGCATATTCTTTAATGATGAAGCAACAGCCGGTCGTACATACTCCGCAAGTATGAAGTTTAAATTCTAGTAATCATTGGTCAAATTATAGTAAAAGCCCTTCATATATGATATGTACCCCCTTTACTGGACAACCAGTAAAGGGGGTACATATCACTATGCGAAGGGCTTCTCTATTATTTGTCTATTTCGAGTCCATTGATAAAAGCAAACTTAACCATATCAGCTCCATAAAACTCTCCTTCATCTAATAAGATACTTTCCTTCGGCAAGTCTTTCAAATGATTATAAAAGCCAATATATTTACTGCTTAACTTATCTTTTTCTATTATCTTATTAAAATACTGCTCAGCCTTAGCTTTTCCACCAAAGTGATAAATATAATACAGTAAATTATGATCAATTATATCTCCATCTATAAACTTTTCAATATTACTTTCTGTATCTTCAAAATCATCAAATATTGGCATGATATGTTCCTCAAGTAATTTGCTAACTTCATCTACAGTATACTGATAGCTTGCTCCTGCTAATTGCCACCAGTGCCAAGCTTTTCTATTTAATAAGCTTCCAAGCTCTCCGCCATAAACAAATCCATTATGATAATTAGCCTTCTTCATATCTTTTGAATAAATAAAAATATGTGGAACAAATTCTACACTACACGCATAATTATTTCTGTTAGCCTGAAAACAGATTTCAAAGGTAAGATCTTTATTTTTAGAGATTTTCTTTAACTTCTGACCTTTACCGGTCACCTTAAAATCTGGAAAATGACTCGCTATATCTTGCCACGCTTTTTCACATACCTCTCTAGGCTTCAATGTCATACTAATACTCCTCAAATATCTTATAACTTATTGATATTAATTATATTACATCTACTAGTATGAGTGTATAGTAAAAGCCCTTCGCCTATGTGAAGGGCTAATCTATTATTTTTCTTGTACTTGTTTTCCACTCATATGCTCAATGGTGATTTCAAACATCTGTGTTGCTCTCCCATTACGAGCAATTTGTTCATCAGCTAAAGTTTCATCAGGATAATACTTCATAGCAAATTCTTTTAATCGCTCTATAGATTCTGGTCCAGCCTCTAATAAACGACACCGCCCAAACACAACTACGCTTTGTACATACGGTGCCCAGAATTCAGATTCATCAATACGCTCATTACCATATACGGTAAAACATACCTTATCTGAAGTTTTCAATGCATCTACTTTATGACCCGCTTTAGCTCCATGAAAGTAAATTTTCCTCTTATCAGAATCATAAAAATAATTGATAGGAATAGCATACGGATAGCTCTCATCACCATTCATAGCAATAATTCCACGACGATTAGATTGTAATAAAGCTTCTGCAGCACTATGGTCTATTTCATTTATCTTTTTACGAACTGGTTTAAACATATATATCTCCTAATTTTTCTTACTAATTGTATTTACAAGATACATGAAAGTACCACTATTAGTATTATCAACTTTAGAATACTCTTTCCAGTTTATGGGATACATACCCGTTAATACTATGGGTGCTTCCATTCCACGCATTGTTCCTTTTCCTGTATTAGCGTCCCAATTCATGCATCCAGTTTTAATAGAACCATTCTCAATAGAAAATTCAGCATATGTACAATTTACCTTTGTCGGAGGCTTTAGATAAGACATCTCACTAGTTATCTTAATAGTATAACCTTCAATAAATTTACTAGTCTTATCCCTGAACTCCTCTATACGCATAATATCTTTTAAATAATTATAGCAGCCTTGATCCTTAGCCCCTTGCTCCTTCAACACATACACTTCATCATTTATAGTTTTAATGCATCTTTTTGTCGTATATTTAAGCTCAATAGGAATCCATTTACCATTTAATATAACAAGAATATCAAGATGTAAGCTAGGATTAAATTCAGGCACAAATTCTAATCGAATTTCACAATCAGGGTATTTCTTTTTTATGAGCCAAGCTAAGCTAAACTGAAAGTCTGCTTCAGAATGAAATATTGGTCGCCACATACTCAATAGGTGCATTATCTCATGAATATCTAAGATTGATTCCATAACACATACCTCATCGAATACAATACATCTATTTATTCTAATTATATTACATTTATAAGTATGAATGTATAGTAAAAGCCTTCAGATAAGTGAAGGGCTTTTAGTCTAGACAACAAAATATCATTATTGATTATTTTAATATCCACGATATTCATGCAATAAGTGAGATAGTTTATTATTCAACTCTATAAAATTTATCAAATAATGCTCATCTATATAAAATTGTTGATTGGTAATTCTATCTTTTGTAGCTAAAATTTGCTCTTCTTTAGATGACGTACATCTGAAACTATGAATGATGCGATTTCTCTTATAAACAATATCTGAAAATAACTCGGCTATTTCTGCACCAGCATTTTTCGTAATTGTTTGAGCAATAGGCGATTTAAGTTGGCCTGATTCTTTATCAATCAAGTCATACCAAGAATAATCACTATCTGTATTAATAATGTTCTCTATAATAAAACCATTATTAGAGATAAATACTGAAATAGCCATCCCCAACAAGTAAACATACTCGTCCTTAGGTAAAGATATCCTAGCAAGTGATCGAAGCTCCATTTTCTTACTCCTTTAAAAGATACGACTTATATTATTTATCTACAAGAAGAAATAGTCTCATAATAGTTTATAAAATATCAATTTAAATAGTTATTTGTCTATCACTATATATTCTTGTTTCAAAATAACCATAGCCTAAATTTGACGCCTTCCAGTCTCCAGCAACTATAATAAATTTATCTTTATTTTCAAATACCATATTTCTTATCTTTTTATAAAGGTTTATATCAGAAATAGATAATATAAAATGATAATTAGGATTTGCTACAGGGGCTACTAAATAAATCTCATTTTTATCACTATCGTAAAAGCGACCTTTTACACAAGACTCAATTATTTTAAAGCCGAAAACACCTTTAGGATACCAGTATGCAGTTCTATCATCTAAAATCATTCTTCCAATTTTCTCATTTCCATATGAGTAATTAGGAGGAAATCGTTTGCATATAGAATATATCTGCTTTATTGTACTGAGTGTGAGATTATAATATTCACCATATGAAGATTTTTTAGAATTCCCACTTGAATTTTTCGGATTCTTCTTAACTAAAAGATTTTGCATCGCATTTTCAAAAGAAAAATTTAATTCATTAAATTTATTGTCATCAAAAGCGACTGAACTATTTGCATAAGGACAATTAGCAATATGTTTATACGCAGATTTAGTTGCTCTAAAATATGCTTTCCGAGAGCCATCACCAGCACATACAAATAATTTACTATTACATAGCGGATTTGGACAATAAAAAGATTTATCCCTATTTTCTTCAAGAGCCTCACTTGCTAGTATTAAATCTTGTCTTTCTTTATCTCTATATGCATGGTTAGCCAAAGAATCATCTCCATTTATAATTAACCAACTTACTAACCCCATTATTATATTTCCTATAAAATTTACTATAATTGAATTTCTCTCCCGCTCTTACATAACCAGTACTAATACTTACTGCGTCACTTCGTTTCTAGTAAGCAAAGCCACCGCTTCGACATGTGCTGTCATAGGGAACATGTCAACAGGTTGTACTTCTTCTAGTTCATAGCCATAGTGTGTGAGGATTTCAATGTCACGCGCCATAGTTGCTGGGTTACAGGATACGTAGACAATGCGTTTTGGTTCCATACCTGCAGCAGAGGTTAGTACTTCTTCTTTACAGCCCGCTCGGATTGGGTCGAATACGATGACATCTGGTCGTACGCCTGCTTTATAGAGTTTTGGCATTTCTACAGCCGCATCGGCGACGATAAACTCTGTATTATCATAGCCATTGCGTCGGGCGTTTTCACGAGCGTTGTTAATAGCTGGTTCTACGATTTCTATGCCAATAACATGTTTTGCCTTATGAGCTAAAAACAATGAAATGGTACCTGTTCCACAGTACGCATCGATAACAGTTTCCTCCCCTTTTAGATTCGCATATTTTAGTGCTTGATCGTAAAGGACTGTAGTTTGTTCTGGATTAACTTGGAAAAAAGAGTGAGGTGATAAAGTAAACCGCAAGTCTTTAATATGGTCTGTAATAGTCCCATCTCCATAAAGGATGCGATTTTTAGGTCCAAGAATAACATTTGTACGCTTACCATTCACGTTATGAACGATTGTTTCCACTTGAGGCACACGTTCAGTCAGGTTTTTAACCCACTTTTCTTGATGCGGTAAGTTATCTGTTGCGGTTACAAGAATAACCATCCATCCAGATTGTCCAATACGACCGATTACATGGCGTAGTATACCTTTGCCTGTATGTTCATTATAAGGTTCGATATCAAATTCTTTAGCAATTTGATAGCAGGCTTGAGCAATGCTATTATTGCCTTCATCTTGTATGGGACAATTCGTGCCTTGCACGATATCGTGAGAACCCATGGCATAAAATCCCATGAGAATATCACCTTTAGTACCACCTACAGGCATTTGCATTTTGTTACGATATGCCCAAGGGTCTTTTGGACCTAATGCGGGTTTCACAAGTTCTGGGTTTTGATGTCCAATGCGTTCTATAACATCTTTCACCTTTTGTGTTTTTAGTGAAAGCTGCCCTTCATAGGTAATATGTTGTAATTGACAACCACCACAGAATCCGTAAAGATCACAACTGGCATCGATCCGATTCGGCGCCATAGTAACGATTTCCAAGAGTCTACCTGTAGCATACGTTTTTTTCACCATAGTAATAGATACTTTCACTGTTTCCCCAGGTAAGGCAAAGGGAACAAACACTGTAAAGTCCTCTACGCGACCTACCCCTTCGCCACTACTGCCAATACCGTGAATGGTAACTAATACTTCGTCCCCAAGTTTAACAGGGGCATTTAAAAGAGCTTGTTGTTTTTTAGATACAGAAGTATTGGTATTTTGTTGTCCATTATAATGATTGGAATTCTGTTTCCCATTAGATCGATTTTTATTCTGTTGTTTAAATTTCGATTTATTCTTACGAGATGTACGACTTGTACCATTCATTACGAGTCTCTTTTCTTCCAAATTTTAATCATACCAGTTACAATGAGTACAAAGAATACCGTTCCAAATTTCACCAATAACTCTTCCCCTTGAATATAGGGAACAAGGAGTGGATCTTCTACAATCATTTCACCAGCAACCCAACCTAATAAAGCACCACCAGCCCAAAGGATGACAGGAAACTTATTAATGATACGAGCAAATAGTGTAGAGCAGAACACAATGATTGGAACAGTGATTAACATACCAACAATAACGAGCTCTAAATGTCCTTTAGCGGCACCAACTACGCCAATTACATTATCGATACTCATCATCGCATCAGCCACAATGATTGTCCAAATGGCTCCCATTAAGGAATTCTTAGCTTCGATATGTGCATCTTCATCTCCACCTTTTAAGAGTTGAATGGCAATCCATACAAGTACAAGTCCACCACCTAAGTGAATAAGAGGAATTAAAGTAAGTGCTTCTACTAAAAGAGTGGCAAATACAAGGCGCATTCCAATAGCCCCCACTGTACCCCAGATAACAGCTTTCTTTTGTAATTCTGGTGCCAATTTACCCGCTGCCATCCCAATAACAACGGCATTATCCCCGGCCAATAATATATCGATCAAAATAATTTTGCTAATCGTTATCCACGTTGCAACTTCTAAAAATTCCATTCTATACTTACCTCAATTCACT
Organism: Veillonella parvula; assembly: GCF_032550495.1. Taxonomy (GTDB): domain Bacteria; phylum Bacillota; class Negativicutes; order Veillonellales; family Veillonellaceae; genus Veillonella; species Veillonella parvula_G. Next base: position 722,354 of record NZ_JAWFZJ010000001.1, read on the forward strand.
CTGCTAATTCTATAACTATCCCTTAACTATACCACAAATTCTCTATTTTCTCATCTAAAAGAAAGCTCTTAGACTACCACTGTTATTCTTAAGATTAGCCTATAAGGTTCATTATAATGACTATACTTTTACGAAAAAAATATCTCTCCTCCTACGACTAGAAGAAGAGATATATTACATTATTTTTTAAGTTTCTTTACTAACAAAGATGCCCCTACTACGAGAATAACAGCACCAATTTTAATGAGTAATGCATACGGTTCTACGGTATGTGAAATTAATTTATCTTCCACACTCATCGCTGCACCCACCCAGGCAAGGATACCGCCACCAACGTAAAGGATGATTGGAAAGCGTTCGATAACTTTTACAAATAAAGTACTACCATAAATGATAATAGGTACTGTAATAAGCATACCGACAGCAACTAATGTCATATTACCACTAGCGGCACCAACTACACCAATAACATTATCAATACCCATAATTCCATCTGCAATAACAATGGTCATGATAGCAGCGCGCAAATTATCTTTAGCCTCGATATTGTGCTCGCTATCATCATCAACAACAAGCTTGTAACCGATCCATAAAAGAAGGATACCACCAACTAAACGAAGAGCAGGAATATTGTTCAATGCCTCTACAAATAGGAATGCCATAACAAGACGTAAAATAATAGCGCCAGCTGTGCCCCAGAAAATCGCCTTCTTCTGTAAATGTGCGGGTAGGTTGCGAGCCGCCATACCAATAACGATGGCATTATCACCAGCTAATAAAATATCAATAACGATGATTTGAAGCATCGCTAATAAGCCTTGTACAGTTAAGATGTCCAATGTATCCTCCTTAGAATAAAACAATAGTATATATATTATAATCGATATAGTAAAGTAGTGTAAAATTCAATTATCAACATATATATACGTTTTTATCATAATTCTTTCTTATTAAATAAGATAGTTTATATAAGGTCATTTCTCCCCTTACATAATCACAATATGGGCTCTATTTTTTTTATAAATTTAATTCCTTTTTCCCTTAGGTTTTGGCTATTAAATTAAGCTACTTTATGATATGGTATAGTATATCGTTACTAGGGAGGTTAGTATGTATCAAACATATTCTATACTGCAAAAATTATGGTTGTTTATAAAACTATTTACTCCAATGTGCATCACTCAATTTTCCCTGATTGGGGCGACCTTTATCGCCATCTTTTTAACGGGGCAATATAGTACGACTGATTTAGCTGGTGTTGCTACGGGATATAATTTATGGCTCCTCTTCTATATCTTTGCACAAGGTACATTAATGGGTATCACACCAATTATTTCTCAACTATTAGGAGCTAAGAAAACAGATGATATTCCAATAATCTTTCATCAAGGCCTTTTCATCGGTACAGGACTAGCATTTTTAATTTTACTAATCGGTATATTCGGCTTACGGCCTTTATTGACATATTTAAATCTTGAGCCGGCCGCCACCGAGGTATGTATTAGTTATCTGAAAGCCTTTGCACTTGGTTTATTCCCATTACTCTGGGTAAATACCTTGCGTAACACTGTCGATTCTCACGGATTAACGCATTACTCCATGGCCATCGTCTTTACAAGCTTTGTGATTAACGTATTCTTAAATTATGCACTCATCTTTGGTCATTACGGTTTTCCTGAAATTGGTGGTGTTGGTGCTGGCTACGGTATTGCTGGTGCCTGTTGGACAAACTTAGTTCTATTTAGCTTAGTCATTCTATTGCATCCTAAGTTAAAAGGCTATCGCATCTATAAAGATTTCCATAGCCCGAATTTTCACTATATCCGTGAACAATTACAAGTTGGTATACCCATTGGTTTTTCTATCTTTTTTGAAGCTAGTATCTTTAGCATTGCTGGGCTCTTAATGGTTCACTTTGGATCTGCTGTAGTAGCAGCTCATCAATCTGTCATTTCTTTTACTAATGTATTCTACTGCTTACCATTAAGTATCGCCATGTCCGCTACCATTGCCGTTGCCTATGAACTCGGTGCAGGACGAAAAATAGAAGCTATCCAATACTCTTATATTTCTCGTGTATTAGCCATCATCATAGCCGTTCTCATTTGTGCCTTTACGTTCACTCATATGGATAATATTGCGGATCTATTTACAAATGATGATGAAGTATATGAACTTATTTATCAATTCCTTGGATATGGCGTATTCTTTGCCGCTATCGATGCCATCGGTACTCCATTACAAGGTATTCTAAGAGCTTACAAGGATGTAAAAATAGTGCTTTACATCTCCCTCGTATCGTATTGGGGCGTATGTTTCCCAACAGCTTATACCCTTGCCAAAAATCCTAATTATGGACCATTTGGCGTATGGATTGGGTTGTTGGCTAGCGTAGTAGTTGCGGGTATATTATTTACACTTCGCACATACTACATACAACATTACAAACCTAGAACTATTGTAAAATAATAAAATCACCTATTGATTACGCTCAAGTGTAAGTAATCAATAGGTGATTTTTTTATTTTAGAGCCTCTTGTTTCTCTACTTTGGACATACGAAAGAAATTATATAGTGTTTCTGCCGTCTTATAATTCATAGATTCTACCTTTGAAAGTTCATCAATAGATGCCGCTTTCATGGCCTCTAAACTATTAAAGTGAGCCCATAATGCCTTACGGCGTTTAGGACCGATGCCTTCAATATGATCTAGAATAGATTCAAGATTTCGCTTGCCCCGCAACTTACGGTGATAAGTAATAGCAAAGCGATGCGCTTCATCACGAATTTGTTGAAGTAATTGAAGTTCCGGCGTGTGATGACTCAAGATGATACTTTCAGATTGCCCTTCTACAAAGACCTCTTCAATACGTTTAGCCAAGGAGATAACAGGCACATCGGTAACACCTACGGCACGTATTAACGGCAAGGCTGCATTAAGCTGTCCTTTACCACCATCGATGATAATAAGGTCCGGCATAGGCCAGTCTGTTTCATTACCATAGCGTCGTTCCATGATTTCTGCCATGGATTTGAAGTCATCTGGCTTACCTTGTGTAGTCTTCAATTTAAAACGACGATATTCCTTCTTCGCAGGCTTGCCACCTTCAAAAACAACCATAGAAGCTACCGTTTCAGCCCCTTGTGTATGAGATATATCAAAACACTCCATACGTTCAGGTAAACGTGGTAAATCGAGAATCTCGGCTAACTTCTTAACCGCTCCGCCAGTCTTATCGATTTGGTGCTGCCACTGACGACGACGTTCTTCAAGGAAGGTTTCCGCATTTTCATGAGCCATCTTAATCATATCCATCTTATAGCCACGTTGTGGCACAGATACATCTACATGTTGGCCTTTGAGCTGTGTAAACCATTCCGTTAATAAGTCCCTATCTGTACTCTCCATAGGTAGTAGTAACTCTTTAGGGATAAAGTTTGTATCTCCATAGTATTGCTTGATAAAGTCCGTCATAATCGTTTCTGGACTATCTCCATCATGTTGCACAAAGTAATTTTCACGGCCTAACAGACGACCACCGCGGATGAATAGCAACTGCACACAGGCCATCGATGTATCTACAGCTAACCCTAATACGTCTAAATCGCCACGTTGAGTAACCATGCGTTGCTTTTCTTGTATCTTTTCAATACTAGATAATTGATCACGATACCGTGCCGCATCTTCAAAGCGCAAATCTTCTGCAGCAGTTTCCATCTTTGATTTAATTTCCTTTAGCAATGGTATAGGTTTGCCTTCAAAAAGTTCTATAATTTCGTCAATATACTTCCGATAATCCGGTACAGATATTTTGTTAAAACACGGTGCCTCGCAGTAATGCATATGATACTGCAAGCACGGGCGTTCTACCTTCATAGACTTACAAGTACGCAACGGATAGTACTGACGTATTAATTTCAGTACTACATGGACGGATGTAACGTCTGTAAAAGGGCCAAAATACTTAGCCCCATCCCGTTCAAGACGACGCGTCATATATACGCGAGGATAGTCCTCTTGCACTGATATTTTAACATAAGGATACGTCTTATCATCGCGGAGCCTAATATTATATTTCGGTTCATGCTCCTTGATAAGTGTATTCTCCAAGATGAGCGCTTCCATCTCAGTCTTTGTTTGAATGACTTCAACATCGACAGCTCGTTTCATCATGGCCATAACCTTTGGTGCCCGGTTTGCATCGTTACGCACATAGGAACGCACACGGTTGCGCAAATTAATGGCTTTACCTACATAGATGATGCGGTTATATTGATCACGCCATAAATAAACGCCTGGCGTCGTCGGTAGATGACTAACCTTTTCTAGTAATTCATCAGACGGCATGTTTCCTCCTTTCCTTGTAGATTACAAGAGAATAGATTACACACTTCTTTAAGTAATGACCTTTATAAGTTGAAGGACGTAGTCTATTCTCTTTATGATTTTTCTTTTATAGAAACTTAAATATATATACTATTTTATTTCTTATGCTTCACTGCTTTCATAAATTTCTTAGTCTGTTCTAATACAGGGCCCAAGAATTTGCCGGTATAGCTTTCTTTTACCTTAGCAATTTCCTCAGGTGTACCAGTAGCCACGATAGTGCCACCGCGATTACCACCTTCAGGACCAAGATCGATGATGTGGTCCGCCATTTTAATAACATCTAAGTTATGTTCGATAACAACAACTGTATCGCCACCCTCTACGAGTTGTTGCAATACGTGTAACAACTTACGAATATCTTCAGCATGAAGGCCTGTAGTAGGCTCATCAAGGATGTACAACGTTTTACCGGTGCTACGACGAGCTAACTCAGTAGCTAATTTTACACGTTGTGCTTCACCACCAGATAATGTAGTAGCCGCTTGACCTAAACGAATATAGCCAAGACCAACCTCTTGGAGGGTAACCATCTTACGATTAATTTTAGGTATGGCACTAAAGAATTCTACCGCATCATCTACGGTCATATCTAATACATCAGCAATGGATTTACCTTTATACTTAACCTCCAAGGTTTCACGATTATATCGCGCCCCTTTGCAAACTTCACAAGGCACATATACATCTGGTAAGAAATGCATTTCAATCTTGATAATACCATCACCACGGCAAGCCTCACATCGACCGCCTTTTACGTTAAAGCTAAAACGACCTTGTTTATAGCCACGCATCTTAGCTTCTGGCGTTTGACTATATAGTTCGCGAATCGCATCAAATACACCTGTGTATGTAGCTGGATTGGAACGAGGTGTACGCCCGATAGGGCTTTGATCAATATTGATGATTTTATCAATATGTTCAATGCCTCGAATCTCTTTATGAGCTCCCACCTTATGATAAGAACGATACAACTGATTGGCTAATCCTTTATAAAGGATTTCATTGATTAAGGTAGACTTACCAGAACCACTGACCCCCGTAACGACAGTAAATAATCCTATCGGAAATTTTACATTAATATTATGTAAATTATTTTCCTTCGCACCGCGAATTTCAATGCAATTCTTGCCTGGTTTGCGGCGTTCTTCGGGAAGTGCTATAAACTTACGACCACTTAAGTACTGACCAGTAATGGAGTTTTCTACCTTCATCACTTCCTCAACAGTACCTGCTGCAATAATTTGTCCACCATGCTCACCCGCCCCAGGACCGATGTCTACTAAATAATCAGCAGCGCGCATGGTATCTTCATCATGTTCTACAACAAGCAAAGTATTTCCTAAATCACGTAACCCTTTTAATGTATCGATGAGTCGATCATTATCGCGTTGATGTAAACCGATGGATGGTTCATCTAGAATATACAACACACCAACAAGGCCAGAGCCAATTTGTGTGGCCAAGCGAATACGTTGTGCTTCACCACCAGATAATGTGCCTGCACTACGGTTCATTGTTAGGTAATCGAGGCCTACATTATTGAGGAAACCTAAACGAGCATTGATTTCCTTCAAAATTTGAGCGCCAATGACTTGTTCACGCTCTGTTAATTGTAGATGTCCAAAGAAATCTAATGCTTCCTTTATAGTTAATTGTGTGACCTCATTGATATTCTTATCCCCTACGGTAATAGCCAATACTTCAGGTTTTAGACGAGCACCATGGCAAGTAGTACAAGGCTTAATGGACATAAACTTTTCAAATTCTTCACGCATAGAATCTGTAGAGGCTTCACTATGACGGCGCTTAACCATCGGTAAAATGCCTTCGTACTCAGTAAAGAATTCCTTTATTTCACCTCTCATATTTTCATAGGTGAAACTTACCTTATCCGTCGTACCGTACATCACCTTTTTCTGTAATGCTTTCGGCAATTCATCATAGGTGGAGTCTAAGGAATATCCATTAGCTTTTAATAGGCCTTCTACTTGACGCATAAACCAAGCATTAGGATTAGAGCTCAATGCTTGCACACAACCATCGGCAAAGCTAATGGATCCATCTGGAATAACGCGCTCCTCATCAACCTCCATAGTAGAACCAATCCCTAAACAGGATGGACACGCACCAAATGGACTATTAAATGAGAACATACGCGGTTCAATCTTAGGTAGCGAAACATGACAATCCGGGCACGCAAAATGTTGGCTATACATATGTTCAGGTCCATCTACCTCTTGAATCACAACGATGCCTTCCGCCCATTTTGATGCAGTCTCCATAGAGTCAGCCAACCGGGATTCAATGCCTTCTTTTACAACGAGGCGGTCTACTACGATATCGATGGAGTGTTTTTTATTTTTCTCTAATACGATTTCTTCGTCCAAGGTACGCACTACACCATCTACGCGAGCACGAATAAAGCCTTCTTTGCGAAGTTGTTCAAATACCGATTTATGTTCTCCCTTTTTACCTTGAATCATAGGGGCTAGCACTAAAACCTTAGTACCTTCAGGAAAGCTCATTACATCATCTGTCATTTGTTGTATTGTTTGTTGTGTAATAGGCTTACCACACTCTGGACAATGGGCATGACCTACACGTGCAAATAATAGACGCAAGTAGTCGTAAATCTCCGTTACAGTACCAACCGTAGAACGAGGGTTGCGACTCGTCGTCTTTTGGTCGATAGAAATGGCTGGAGATAAGCCTTCAATATAATCCACATCAGGTTTATCCATTTGTCCCAAAAATTGACGGGCATATGCAGACAGGGACTCAACATAACGACGTTGCCCTTCTGCGTAAATCGTATCAAATGCTAGAGATGATTTACCAGAACCACTGAGGCCAGTTAAGACAATAAACTGATCACGTGGCAAGGATATATCAATATTTTTTAGGTTATGCTGACGCGCACCTTTTACAATCAATTGGTCTTTCATTATCTTTCCTATTTAAAGAGATGATACCAAACGGCATCATCTCTCTGATTACTAACATGAAATAATATATGTATATTATCGCACATATAGTCTATATAATCTATGTGTTTTCTTACAATCTTTTAAAATTGTTCCTAAGATTTACTTTTTGGACCTGTCCGCTTTCTAGATTTGGTAGAAGCAGGCTTCTTCAACTTGCTATCTCCTGCACTATGCATATCGGACCATTGTTGACGTAATACGCCCAATTGATCACGTAACTTAGCAGCGGTTTCAAATTCAAGCTGCTTTGCGGCGGCCTTCATTTGACGATCTAGTTCTTCAATCTTATTGTACAATTCTTCCGGTGTTATATCTGCCACCTTAGGTGCTGATGTATCTTGAACATATGATTCGTGTCCATGGTCCATGCCCTCTGAGGATTTTTTTTGTTTTCCTTTTTTCGATGAAAGTCCCTTTCCATCGGTAACCATATCTTCTTCGATTTTCGTTAATTCGATTAGCTCTTTTACATCTTTAGATACAGATTTAGGCGTAATATTATGTTCAATATTATAAGCCTCTTGCACGGCACGACGACGGTCGGTTTCATCGATAGCCCGTTGCATAGAACCTGTTACACGATCTGCGTACATGATAACATGACCATTCACATTACGAGCCGCACGACCTATAGTTTGAATCATAGCCGTATCGGAACGCAAGAAACCTTCTTTATCCGCATCTAAGATAGCAACCAAAGAAACCTCTGGCATATCGAGACCTTCACGAAGCAAGTTAATACCAACTAATACATCGAATACGCCAGCCCGCAAATCACGAATGATTTCAGCCCGCTCAATAGTAACAATATCGGAATGAAGATAACGAACTCGTACGCCCATTTCCTTCAAGAATTCCGTTAAGTCCTCAGCCATCTTCTTCGTCAAGGTCGTAACGAGAACCCGTTCGTTCTTAGCAGCTCGTTTATGAATTTCTCCAAGCAAATCATCCATTTGCCCCTTAATAGGACGAATTTCTATAGATGGATCTAATAGGCCCGTAGGACGAATGATTTGCTCTGCAATATTCGTTTCTACTTCCATTTCGTATGGTCCAGGCGTTGCCGATACGTAAACAATTTGATTGATACGCTCTACAAATTCATCGAATTGAAGCGGTCTATTATCGAGTGCAGATGGAAGACGGAACCCGTATTCTATAAGAGATTCTTTACGCGCACGGTCACCATTGTACATAGCTCGAATTTGAGGCATCGTCACATGAGACTCGTCCACCATGATAAGGAAATCATCTGGAAAATAATCAATCAATGTAAACGGTGCTTCCCCAGCCTTGCGTTCAGACATATGACGTGAATAATTTTCGATGCCCGAGCAATAGCCCATCTCTTGCATCATTTCTATATCATAACGGGTACGCTGTTCTAAGCGCTGAGCCTCCAATAGACGGTCAGCAGCTTTTAATTTTGCTAACTGCTCATCTAGTTCGGCTTCAATACGCTCTACAGCAATATTCATCTTCTCTTTTGTCGTCACATAGTGAGATGCTGGATAGACAGCAACGTGCTTTCGTTCCGCAATAACTTCACCCGTCAAGGAATCTACCTCTACAAGGCGGTCGATTTCATCACCAAAGAGCTCCACACGAATGGCTCTTTCACTATAAGCAGCAGGGAAAATATCAATTGTATCCCCTTGTACACGGAAGGTGCCGCGAATAAAGTTCATATCATTTCTCGTATATTGAATATCTACGAGTTTAGATAAGATTTCATCGCGCGACTTCGTTTGACCTAAGCGCAAAGACAATACGAGATCAGAATAGTCCTCAGGGTCACCTAAGCCATAAATACAGCTAACAGAGGCAACAATAATGACATCGCGACGCTCAAAAAGACTCATTGTAGCACTATGTCGCAGTTTATCAATTTCATCATTAATAGACGCATCCTTCTCGATATAGGTATCACTAGAAGGAATATAGGCCTCCGGTTGATAAAAATCGTAGTAAGATACAAAATATTCTACCGCATTATTAGGGAAGAAACTTTTAAACTCGCTACATAATTGAGCAGCCAAGGTTTTATTGTGAGCAATGATCAAGGTCGGCTTTTGAACTGCCTCAATAACCTTGGCCATTGTAAAGGTCTTACCAGTACCAGTGGCACCGAGCAAAACTTGGGCCCATTCACCGCGTTCAATGCCTTCTGTTAAAGATTGAATCGCAGTAGGTTGGTCCCCTGTAGGCGCAAAGGGCGCCTCCACTTTAAATGGTTGGCCCCCCTCGTAATTATATGTACTATGCTTCATTACTGTTCATCCTGATGTTTACGGATGGCTTTCATTTCTTCATCCGTCAAACGCCGACCTGCATTTTCCGCTTGATTCAACGTATCCTCACCTTCTAAGACTTCGATGAGCATAGCAATAGAAAAACGATCTAATGTAGGTGTGGTCTTTTGGATTTCATCAGCCATCATCCAATCTGATTCAGTATAGTTATTAATACGATCTGTAATTTCTTCCCAGTTTGAAAGTAGCAATCGCGTAATGGGGCGATATAGTTCAATACCAAAGTACTCGATTAAGCTAACAATCTTATTCATATTTTCTAGGCTAACATTACATTCATTTTTTTTATTTTCAGATTCTACATATTCAAGTAAGAATTCCCGGTTATATTTATTTGTCACCTTGAATCATTCCTTTATTAAATAATGCATTAGCAAATTCTTTTGCATTAAATGGACGCAAGTCATCCATACCTTCGCCAACGCCAATCCAGCGTACGGGTACGCCTAGTTCCTCTTTAATAGAGATAACTACGCCACCTTTTGCCGTACCATCTAGTTTAGTTACAACAATACCATTTACTGGTACAGCTTGACCAAATAATTTAGCTTGGCTTACTGCATTTTGACCTGTAGTACCATCTAAAACGAGCAATGTTTGATGCGGTGCACCTTCTACGTGATTATTCGCTACGCGCCCCATCTTTTTAAGTTCTTCCATAAGGTTAACCTTAGTATGTAGACGACCAGCCGTATCTACGATAACAAGGTCTGCATTACGAGCTTTCGCAGCTTCCATTGCATCATATACAACGGCAGCAGGATCTGCGCCTTCTTTATGTTTAACAATCGGCACACCAACGCGATCAGCCCATATGGATAATTGGTCAGCTGCAGCGGCACGGAATGTATCACCTGCAGCAATGATAACCTTTTTACCTTCTTTAGTATAATAATTAGCCAATTTAGCGATTGTCGTTGTTTTACCAACACCATTTACACCAACTACGAGGATAACCTCAGGATGGTGCAAAGTAATTTCATCTTCTTGATCGATGAGCATTTCCGTGATGCGGTCTTCCATGAACGGCATTACATCGCCTGTATGATTGATGATACCTTCTGTTACACCACGACGAATTTCTTTCATCAAGTATTCTGTCGTCTTAGGGCCTAGATCACTAGTAAGCATAACTGCTTCTAAATCATCTAAAAAATCATCATCGATTTGCGCATAACCAATAACGATGCTTTCTACATTTTTTACAAAAGACTTACGAGTTTTTTCTAAACCGTCTTTAATTCTATCAAAGAATCCAAATGCCATTATGCTAGATCCTCCTTCACATCTTCAAATGCTACTGTTAATAATCGCGATACACCGCGTTCCACCATGGTTACCCCTTGAAGTACTTCGGCAGCTTCCATCGTCTTTTTACGGTGAGATACAACGATAAATTGTGTTTCTTTATTTACTCGATTTAAGTAGGAACTAAATCGTTCAACATTGGCTTCGTCAAGCGCCGCGTCAACTTCATCAAGCACGCAGAACGGAGCTGGACGATAATCGAGGAATGAGAACAATAAAGCGATAACCGTAAGAGCACGTTCACCACCTGATAAAAGTGTCAATTGTTGACGCTTTTTCCCTGGTGGTTGAATATGGAAATCGATACCACCCGTCAAAATATTATCTGGATCAGTCAGTACAATTTGCGCAGTACCACCGCCAAACAATTGGCTGAATACCTCTTGGAATCTACGGCCTACCACATCCAATACATCGTATAGCTGTGTACTCATAGCCTTATCCATTTCGGCAATAACCGCCTGTAATTGCGTCTTTGCCGTATCTAAATCAGCTAATTGTGTGGTTAAGAAATCATAGCGTTCTTTAGTCTCTTCATATTCCTCAACAGCATTTGGATTGACTGGACCCAATTCGGCAATTTCAGCCATCAACCGAGCTTGCTCATCCTTCCAATCATTAACGGAGCCTTCAATGCGAAGAGCTTGAGCATCTTCCAATGTAAAGCCTAGCTCTTGCAATTCTTCTATAAAGCGCTCACAATCCATGCGATGACGTGTAATTTTACCTTCCATATCAACAAGACGACCTTGCACCACTTTATAGCGTTGATTCAATCGGTCTTGCTCTCTGAGGATAGATTCCATTTCCTCGCGCCCCGTAGATGTTTTATCATAGGCTTCATCGCGAAGAGCACGTAATCGTTCAACCTCAGCCGTAGCAGAGGACAACTCTTGTTCTGCAGCTTCTTGAGCCTTAGGTAATTCCTCTTCACAACGTTGTGTAGTACTCACTAACAAATTACGAAGTGGTGTTAAGCGCTCAATAATACTAGAAATAGATTGATTACGCTGTTCACGTTGTGTTTCCCGTTCCTGAATCGTATGTCGCAAGGTATCACAAGTAAGGCGAGCTTCTGTAAAAGCTTCATACGCCTCTTGTTGGACCTTTTGCAACACAGTCAATCGATCCATCAACGCCCCTTGATTACCATCCACACCATGATTCTCTTGCAAGGAAGCTAATGCTGTTTCTTGATCTTTCAAGTTAGCCGTTGTGGTAGCCAAATCAATATCAATTTGTACTAAACGTTGCTCTTCTTCTGAAAGAACCCGTTTCTTACGATCTATCTGATGTTGTATATTTTGTACCTTTGTTTCACTAGCCACATAGAGTAAGTTCGTATGTTGATAGCTTTCATCAAGGGCAACTCGTTCTTTCTCAGACTCTTCAACCCGTTTTTCAAATCGTTCTAAGTTAGCAGTTAAAGATTGAATTTGTTCTTCAATTTGTACTAGCTCTTGTTCAAGGCTAGCAGCCTCTTCTTTGCGGCTCAATACAGAAGCACGCTTGCGCTTTGTGGCACCACCGGTTAAAGAACCACCAGGTTGGAATTGTTCCCCTGTAAGGGTTACAATGCGCAATTGCTGATTATATTTTTTCTGTAATCCAATGGCATCATCCATGGAGGATACTACCAAGGTGCGTCCCAACAAGTATTGGAAAATATGGGCGTACTTATTATCAAAGGAAATACAATCAACAGCAGTGCCTAATACACAGCTTTCATGTAAAGCCGGTGTATCATATGGTTTACCTTTTACTGAATCCATAGGCAAGAAGGTTACACGACCACCTTGGATAGATTTCAAATAGTTGACACCCTCCGCAGCAGCGCGAGCTGTAGTAGTTACAACGTGGTTAACACTACCGCCTAATGCCGTTTCGATAGCCGTAGTATATTTGTCCTCTACCGTAAAGAGATCGCCAACAGCGCCTGTGATTTGTTCGCGCCAGGACCCTTTACCGTTGAGGATGTTCTTAGTACCTTCTAAGTAGCCTTCATGCTGCTCTTCCCATTGAGCTAAGAGCTCTAAACGCCCCTTTGCACGTTGTTCTTGAGTGCGCAGCTTTTGTAACTCCTTACGCTCTTCACGCGCTTTCATAGCCGCATTCTTAGCATCATCAACGAGGGCTTGTCGTTGAGCAGATAAGGCATTAAACTTTTGGCCTAGCTCTTCAAATTCAGAACGAGCGACTTGTAGTTCACTATCTACCTGTGCTATTTCAGATTCTAGAATAGCACATTGATTTTTGCTTTCTACCTTGCGAGCTTCTAAGCTCCGAATACTAGCCTTAGCCGTTTCAATAGCACTCACAACTTCTAATTGACGTTGCTCAAAAGCCTCTCGATCGGATTGCAAGGATTGGAACTTAGCTTGTTCTGCCCTTACATCTTCAACAGCCTTTTTGTAGGTCGCTTCTAATTCTTCTAAATTAGATTCTTTCTCTACTAATTGAGCACTTTCATCTTGAATCAATTGATTTAAGATGCGCAATTGTTGCTCCTCGCCCTTTTGCGTAGCCTCTAGCTCGCTAATGCGCATAGAAGTTTCATCTAATTCACGGTGCGCTGTTTTTAGTTGCTCTTCTAAGAGACGTAAATGGCCAGCTAAGCGTTCTTTTTCACGTTGCTTTTCAGTATACTGAGCCTCCCACAACTTAAGCTGTTCCTGCTCTTTTGACGTAGACGATTGCAATTCGTGACGACGAGTCTCTAATTTAGACAATTCAGTTTGAAGCTCAATTTCTTCATCTTTAAAGGCAATATTATCATTTTCAAAACGCGTCAAAAGACGATCAGAGGTCTTATAATTGTGAAAGCCTAATGCCCCATCATAATCGCGCTTTGTGCGGCTTAAGGTCATATACTTTTTAGTCTTTTCCGCTTTTTCAGACAAAGGTCCTAATTGCTCTTCAATGGTAGCCATTACGTCGCGTACGCGCTCCATATTACGGTCTGTACTAGCAATACGACGTAAAGCATCTTCTTTATTGATTTTAAAGCGAGAAATACCAGCTACATCTTCAAAGATAAGACGACGTTCTTCAGGTTTAGAATTTAAAATAGCGTCAATTCGGTTTTGACCAATGATGGCCATAGAATCTCTACCAAGACCGGTATCTGCTAGTAAAAGATGTATGTCCTTTAAACGACAAGATCGCTTATTGATAAGAAACTCACTTTCACCAGTGCGGTATATACGGCGTGTAATGGCTACCTCAGCCATATCTATATCTAATTGTTGGTCACTATTGTCAAACACAAGTGTAACCTCAGCAGCGCTCATAGGTTTGCGCTTTTCCGTACCAGAGAAAATAATATCCTCTGCTTTTTGTCCGCGCAAATTACGCACATTGGATTCCCCTAAAACCCATTTCATTGCATCCGTAATATTACTTTTACCACTTCCGTTAGGACCAATAACGGCAGTCATTCCTGGTGAGAATTTTACAATCGTTTTATCCGCAAACGATTTAAAGCCCTTTAATTCCAACCGAAGTAATTGCATGACTGCCTCCTTTCTACCAACAACCCTAAATAATCATATCTTTTATTATAACACATATTGTAGGCCATCAATACAGCACCGAACGGTATTTCTCGTACTTTCTTCACACCAGCTTATACTATATTGTGGGTATAATTCTGCAAAATATAATAAATTTCGATTATTAAGCCCTCGCACCTTAGATGTTAAGCGTCTCGGATAAGAAATAACAATATTATGCTGTACTGCAATACCATTATTCCTAATATAATTTGTTCTATCATTATTAGTGTTATCTATATATCCACTATTATCAACATTAACTCTACTTAATTTTAAGCTTCCATAAGTAGCATCTTCAATTAAACTAAAACAATCATTACTTATTAAGTACTTAAACTGAGATACATGCTCATCAATACAACGTTCAATTCGCTGCTTATACTGTTCGTTCACAACCAGCTCTCCCATAGCGGGCTCATATGGACCTGCCACTAAGCTATTGCCGGAATCTAATTCTTCTGTACTTTGTAAACCCGTGCGAATGACTTCAATACCATGCTGTTCAAACCAATCTTTTAAAAATGAACAATACTGTATAGCTAGCTCAGTACTTAGTGGTTCATATTCTCCAGCTCTATACTGGTCGGCTAGCTCTGTATTTTCTATAACTAGTACGGGATAGATACGTACAAAATCAGGTCGTAATGCGGCTACTGCAATGGCCGTTTCTATTATGGTTTGCCATGTCTCTCCTTTTAGTCCTGGTAAAAGTTGAACCCCAACGGTCATATCACGATGTTTTAATCGTGTAACAGCCTCTACTACCTCTTGTGCCGTGTGCCCCCTCTTAGCATCGACTAAAATACCATCATTCATAGACTGCACACCAAGTTCTACAGTTTTTACTCCATAAGACTGTAATAATGTAATCGCTTCATCACCTACAGCATCAGGTCTTGTAGAGCAACGTATGCCATCAATGAGGCCCTGTTGAAGCATTTCATAGGCAGGCATTAATAATTTATGTTGTAAATCTTTAGTAATAGCCGTAAATGATCCACCATAAAAGGCAACCTCCCAAAACTTTTCATTCCGCTTTGTTCCTACATAGTCTTTGATTGTTTGTTGTATATATTCTGGAGTTAGGTGACTAATACCAGATTGGCCCGTAATACGAGATTGATTACAAAATGTACACACATAGGGACAACCTACGTGAGGTATAAAAAAGGGAATCATACCAAATGGTTTCATAGACACCTCCTCTTCTTATGTAAAAATTATTATTCATCTATTATTATATAGATTATTGTTCATCTATCATTATATAGATCATTATTCATCTACCATTATATAGATTATTACTCACATACTATATATTACTCACATACTATTATACAAAAAAAAGCGCCATTCGGCGCTTTTCTATTTATCAGCCATCAACTTTTCTAAAGTCAATTGAGCCGCATGTTGTTCTGCAATTTTTTTACTTTTACCAGAGCCGGCCTCGTAAGTAACACCATTAATTTCAACCTCCATATGGAAGGTTTTAGCATGATCGGGACCACTTTCACTGAGCAAATGATAGACAATATGTTTATCCCCATCACGTTGCACATATTCTTGTAATAATGTCTTATAATCTTTGCCCCGCTTACCTTCTAAGGCTTGCATGATATAGGTAGTTAAATGCTTTAAAACAAAGGCCATAGCCGTTTGATAATCTGTAGAAATATAAATGGCACCGATGAGAGACTCAAAGGTATCCGCTAATATAGAGTTTCGATCGTTACCACCGGAAGCGCGTTCTCCATGACCGAGCAATAAATATTGTCCTAGTTGCAAAGAACGACTCACAGATGCTAAAGAATCCTCACACACTGTAGCGGCCTTAATTTTCGTTAAATTACCTTCAGCCATATCTGGATATGTCTTAAATAGGTATTCCCCAATAATAAGATCCAAAACAGCATCGCCTAAAAACTCTAATCGCTGATTGTGATGAATATGCTTTGATTTATGTTCATTCGCATAAGAAGTATGTGTAAAAGCACAATCTATAATGGATATATCTGACACAGGTATGTCTAAACGAGCAACAAGCTCATGAAGAGATTCTTCACGAGCTTGTGTTATCTTACTCTTATGCGTTTCGATAGTAACCATTAAGCTTCATAACGGCGAATGCAAAGTGTACCGTTATGACCACCAAAACCGAAAGAGTTAGAAAGTGCACATTTTACTTGGAGTTCACGTGCGCCTTCACGAACATAGTCCAGATCCAAACCTTCATCAGGATTGTCACAGTTAATTGTAGGGTGAACTTTACCAGTTTCAATCGCCATTGCCATTACGATAGTTTCAATAGCACCAGCAGCACCTAACAAGTGACCTGTCATGGATTTTGTAGAGTTAACAGCGATATTTTTAGCATGATCGCCGAACAATTCTTTAATAGCTAATGTTTCATTTTGGTCATTAAGGCCAGTAGATGTACCATGAGCATTGATATAGTTAACGTCTTTAGGATCAATACCTGCATCTTTAATTGCTAATTCCATACATTTACGAGCTTGAACACCACCTGGAGCTGGTGCAGTGATATGGTAAGCATCACCATTGCTACCATAGCCCACAACTTCAGCATAGATATGCGCACCGCGTGCTTTTGCGTGTTCTAATTCTTCAAGAACTACGATACCAGCACCTTCACCCATTACGAAACCATCGCGGTCACGGTCAAATGGACGGGACGCTTTTGTTGGTTCGTCATTGCGTGTAGACATAGCTTTCATAGCCGCAAAACCAGCTACAGCAGCCGGAGATACCGCAGCTTCAGTACCACCAGCAAACATCACATCAGCATCACCACGTTGGATGATACGGAATGCATCGCCAATCGCATTTGTACCAGAAGTACAAGCAGTTACGTCTGTAATAACTGGACCTTTAAGACCAAGGCGAATAGATACGCGTGCAGATGTCATATTTGCAATCATCATAGGTACTGCAAATGGACTTACTCGGCCAGGACCTTTTTCGAATAATGTTTCATACACCTCATGGATAGAGTCAATACCGCCTATACCTGTACCAACTACAGTACCACAGCGATCTAAATCTGCTTTATCTAAATCAAGATCAGCATCTTCACAAGCAAGAACAGCTGCACCGATAGCAAATTCTACAGAACGGTCCATACGACGAGCTTCTTTCTTATCTACCCCATAGTTTGTAATATCAAAATCTTTTACTTCACCCGCAATGCGTGTTGCATAGTCAGATGCGTCAAAGCGTGTAATCGGCCCAATACCAGATTGACCTGCCAATAACGCATTGTAGAAGTTCTCTTTACCGATACCTACAGGAGTCACTGCCCCTAAGCCAGTAATTACTACACGTTTTTCCAATTATTCCACCTCTTATAGCTATACAGCCCTTTAAATTAATCAATCTCTGCTACTTGCTGTTTTAATTGAGCAAAGATATCTTTAACTGGCATAATCCTATCGACTTTTCTCATATTATTGCCAGAGAACACCAACCCCGTTTCCACATCACCTTGTTGTGCGCGAGAAAGAGCGCGGATAATGCAGAATTTATGGGAACAATGTTTTAAACAGTTATCACACACCGTTGGAGGCGCTACAGTACCATCTAAAACAGATTCAGCAAATTTGTTTTTTATTGCTTGACCAGGCAAACCAACAGGACTTTGAATCAATACAATATCCTCAGGGTTTGTAGCTCGTACATACATTTTTTTCAATTCATCAGATGCATTACATTCATCAGAAGCAGCAAAACGGCTACCCATTTGAACACCACTAGCACCGATTTTTAACATTTCAACGATATCACGGCCATCTAGAACACCACCAGCAGCAATTACTGGAATGTTTTTTACCGCTGCTACAACTTCGGGAACGATTTCTCGAGCGGAACGATCCGTCCCCAAGTGTCCACCAGCTTCACAGCCTTCTACGATTACAGCTGCAGCACCTAAACCTTCAGAAATGCGAGCTAATTTTGCGGACGAAACAATTGGTACAATAGGAGTACCAGACTCTTTGCCCATTGCGAACATATCTCTTGAAAAACCAGCACCTGCTACTACAAGATCAATGCCTTCTTCGATGGCAGTCTTTACTAAGCCAGCAAATTGAGTTGCTGCTACCATCGCATTTATACCAATAATACCCGTAGGTGATAATTTTCTAGCTAATTGTATTTCGTATCGTAATTCATCGAAAGGCAAGCCAGATGCCGCAATAAGGCCGATACCACCTTCATTTGCAACGGCTGCTGCCAAGCGAGCTGTAGACAATCTAATCGCCATACCACCTTGAATAATAGGTACTTTGGCCACTAGATTCCCAATGCGAAGTTCAGGGAGCTTCACTATCAAATCCTCCTGTAAATAAAACCGGTTGGGAGGCCACTCGGCCTCCCGTTCGGTTGAATTGTTAGCTTTACAGCTTATTTAGCAGAATCAATATATTCTACTGTATCCTTAACGGTTTTAATTTTTTCTGCAACGTCGTCAGGGATTTCAACATTGAATTCTTCTTCAAATGCCATGATCAATTCAACGATATCTAAGGAGTCAGCGCCTAAGTCGTCGATGAATGTAGAATCAATGGTAACTTCAGCTTCATCAACGCCTAATTGTTCCACAACGATTGCTTTAACTTTATCGAAAGTGTTCATTAGTGGTTCACCTCCTTTCAAAGTGTATTTATATATAGTCTAATTTTACAACTACATTACCATGCCACCATCAACATTGATGACTTGACCCGTAATATAATTAGCAAAATCGCTAGCAAGGAATGTTGCTACTGTTGCTACTTCTTCGGCATCAGCCATACGGCCCAACGGAATTTGAGTAACCATAGCTTCTTTAACTTTTTCTGGTAATACATCGGTCATATCTGTATTGATAAAGCCTGGTGCAATAGCATTAACTGTAATACCACGGCTAGCCAATTCTTTAGCACAGGATTTAGTAAAACCAATTACGCCCGCTTTAGAAGCAGCATAGTTAGTTTGACCAGCATTACCTATAACACCAACAACAGATGTCATGTTAATAATATGACCAGAACGTTGTTTCATCATGATTTTAGATACTGCTTTAGTTACCAAGTAAACACCTTTTAGGTTGATATCGATAACAGCATCAAAATCTTCGTCTTTCATTCGCATTAACAAACCGTCACGCGTAATCCCCGCATTATTCACGAGAATATCAATGTGACCAAATTCTTTATGAGCTTCTTCCACCATGGAAGCAACTTCATCAGCATTGGCTACATTAGCTTTAATTTTAATGGCTTTGCGGCCTAACGCTTGTACAGCTTCAACAGTTTCTTGCGCTGCACCTTCGCTACCGCTATAGTTTACAACAACATCAGCACCAGATTGTGCTAGATTGATAGCTACAGCGCGACCAATGCCACGGGATGCGCCAGTTACAATGGCTACTTTACCCTCTAAATGCATTTTATCGAACCCCCTTCAAAAATTCAAGCGTTTTCTCTAAGGATGCAATGTCTTCAACATTGGCTAATTCCATATCTTTGTTAATCTTTTTAGTAAAACCTGTAAGTACTTTCCCAGGCCCCACTTCAACAAAGCGAGTAACACCAAAGTTTACCATTTCAGCTACACAATCTTCCCATAAAACAGGGTTAGCGGCTTGAGTAACTAAGGACTCTTTAATGTCATTGGCATTAGTCAAAATCTTGCCAGTAACATTTGCAACTACAGGAATTTGTGCATCACTCACTTGAATCTTATCCAACTCTTCCTTTAAACGAAGAGCTGCTGGTCCCATCAAACGGCTGTGGAATGGAGCACTTACCGGAAGCATTACTACGCGTTTTGCACCTGCTTCTTTCATTTTTTCAGCTGCTGTTTCCACCGCTGCAGTTTCACCGGCAATAACGATTTGTCCAGGGCAATTGAAGTTAACTGCTTGTACAGAACCTACAGAAGCATTTACATCTTCACAAATTTCTACAACTTGCTCACGAGGTAATGCCAAAATTGCTGCCATAGCGCCTTTACCCAATGGCACAGCTTCTTGCATATATTCACCGCGTTTATGAACTACATATACTGCGTCTTTAAAGTTCAATACACCGGCTGCTACTAGAGCACTATACTCACCAAGACTATGCCCGCCTACGATGTCAGGCGTAAAGCCTTGTTCTTTTAGAATTTCATAACAAGCTACGGATGCAGTCAAAATAGCTGGTTGTGTATTTGCTGTTTTAACGAGCTCTGTATCAGGACCTTCAAAGCATAATTTACTGATGGAATAACCAAGTGCCTCGTCAGCTTCTTCAAAACGTTGTTTCACAATAGGGTACGCATTATACAAATCTTGTAACATGCCTACTTTTTGAGAACCTTGACCAGGAAAAACAAATGCCGTTTTCATTAGGGGCCTCCTTATTTACTAAGACCTTGAAGATTCTTAATCACAGTTTCAGCTTCAGTCATAATATCTTTAATGATAGTTTCACATGGTTTAACATCTGTTAACATACCAGAAATTTGACCGATCATTACAGAACCTTCTTTTACATTACCCTCAATAGCAGCTAAACGAAGTGTACCAGCACCTAATGCTTCCAATTCCTCTTTAGATCCACCACTGAATTCAAGGGATTTATATTTATGAGCTAACGCATTATCTATAATACGTACAGGATGACCTGTTGTTAAACCAGTCATAACTGTAGCACGATCTTTTGCTTTCAATACAGCGTTTTTATAATTTTCATGGGCAATACATTCTTCGGATAATACGAATCGTGTCCCCATTTGTACCGCTTTAGCACCTAATGCAAATGCCGCAGCCATACCACGACCATCTGCAATACCTCCGGCAGCAATAACTGGTACATCTACAGCATCAACTACTTGAGGAATTAATGCCATAGTTGTAATATCACCTACGTGACCACCAGACTCTGTACCTTCAGCAATAATTGCATCAATACCACCACGTAATAAGCGCTTTGCTAGTAATACTGATGCAACTACAGGAATAACTTTTGTACCAATTTCTTTCAAAGCGGGAACATAAACACCAGGATTACCTGCACCTGTAGTGATAACAGGAACACGTTCTTCCACGACTACTTCCATAACCTCTTTTACAAATGGAGACATGAGCATGATATTACAGCCAAAAGGCTTACTAGTGCGCTCTTTTAATTTATGGATTTCATTACGGAAAATATCAGGAGGCATATGACCAGCACCAATAATCCCAAGTCCACCAGCTTCAGAAACGGCTGCCGCTAATTCTGCAGTACCGAGCCAAGCCATGCCACCTTGAAAGATTGGATACTCAATCTGCAATAAATCACAAATGTCAGTCTTAATCATCTTGATGTGTCCTCCTTAATACCATTTCAAGACCAGGCTTGCCCATGTTAGGCCTGCACCAAATCCTGCAAACGCAACATTATCACCGCGTTTGAAACGTCCCTCGCGATTAGCTTCATCAAGTGCAATCGCTACAGACGCGGCAGATGTATTACCATACTTATGTAAATTAACAAAAACTTTTTCCATCGGCAGATGTAAACGTTTGGCTGCCGAATCAATAATACGAATATTCGCTTGATGAGGAATGAAGTAATCTAATTCATTTAACTCCATATCAGCACGTTCTAAGGATTTTAAAACCGTGCGTCCCATCGTTTTAACGGCAAATTTATATACTTCAGGGCCATCCATATGAATAAATGTTAAGCCCTCTTCTACGCGTTGATCATTTGCTACTACAGCAGTGCCACCTGCAGGAATGCAAAGCGCTGATCCTCCAGTGCCATCGGCGCCCATGTCAATACCTTTAATGCCATAGCCTTCAGGTACTTCAGATACTACTGCAGCCCCAGCACCATCACCAAAGAGGATACATGTACCACGATCATTCCAGTTTACTCGACGAGAAAGAATTTCTGCCCCCACAACGAGTACTTTTTTATAAATACCAGAGCTAATATAACTAGCAGCAGTAATCAATCCATATACAAACCCAGAGCACGCCGCTTGTAAATCATAGGCTGCAGCGTTTTTAGCTCCTAAGTTTGCTTGCAATACACAAGCTGCCGAAGGAATAATCATATCTGGTGTTAAGGTAGCAAAGATAATCATGTCGATATCCTCTGCAGAGACATTAGCCATTTGCATAGCTTTTTTTGCTGCCTCGGTCGCCATATAGGATGTATTCATACCTTCCGGTGCAATGCGTCGTTCTTCTATACCCGTACGCTCTCTAATCCATTGATCATTGGTATCAACCATTTTTTCAAGATCAAAGTTTGTTACTACATTGTCAGGAAGGAAGCTCCCAGTACCAATGATTCCTACAGGTTTATTCATCATAGTCATACTTTAAGGCTCCTTCAATATCCATCGTTTCTCTTATGTGTTGAATAATTTTACGCTCTACTAAATCACTAGCAATTTCAATAGCAGTTTTTATTTCTTTTGCTTTAGAACTACCATGAGCAATCATGAATACCCCATTAACTCCTAAAAGTGGAGCACCACCATTTTCTGTGTGATCCAAACGTTTTGCCATCTTTTTCAAGGCTGGCTTTACAAGCATAGCTCCTATCTTGGCAAAAATACTTCCTGCCATAATGCTATCCTTTACTAATTGCGTAAGACCTGTTACTAACCCTTCCGCAAATTTAAGTACCACATTGCCTACGAAGCCATCACATACGACAACATCAACGGCACCTTTAGGAATATCGCGACCTTCAATATTTCCTTTAAAATTGATAGTCTTCATACCCTCCAAAATCGGATACGTCGCCAATACGACATCGTTCCCCTTTGTGGCCTCTTCACCAATATTTAACAATCCCACAGTAGGATTTTCTTTTCCTAATAAAAGCTTAGCGTATTCAGACCCCATTAAAGCACCTTGTACAAGATGTTTAGGTTTACTATTAGAATTTGCACCAGAGTCTAACATAACTGTTATACCACTTACCGTTGGCATTGGAGTTGCAATGACAGGGCGATCAATGCCTTTAATGCGACCGAGCCCAAACAAAGCCGCTGCAACAGCAGCTCCCGTACTACCTGGAGCAATTACAGCATCACAACGATTATCACGAACCAACGAAGTAGCGACCACAACAGATGCATCTTTTTTCTTGCGCAATGCTTGACCTGGATGTTCATCCATGCCGATTACCTGGCTAGCATGATGTACAGAAATACGTGGATTCTTAGCTTCATTATTAGCTTCTAATATATCAAAAATTTGCTGCTCATCGCCGACGAGCACCACTTCAATGTGTTGATTTGCTCGTACGGCTTCAATGGATCCAAGTACAGTCTCCATTGGAGCAAAGTCGCCACCCATGGCGTCTATTGCAATTTTCATAATTTACACCCTATTCTCTACGGATTCCATAATAAATTTTGCGCGAAACACTTCTTTTATTTTATCTCTTATTATAACCCAAATAAAGAACTTATTACCTCGGCGACGAACAATTTCTGCTTTCGCTACCAAATTAGTACCAGATCCTACCGGGTTCTTATATTTTATATTTCCAACTTCCGCAGAGCAAACAGTCGTCCCCATAACCACTTTTGCAAGGGAATTTGCTTGAGCATATAAATACTGCGGTTCTACATATCCGAATTGATCTTCCATATCAGCCGTAGTACGCAACATAGATAATGCTTGGTGCCCCTCGGTGACATCAATCAATTCGCCAACCACTTCATATGATACATGTTCTGCCATTTCATGTGATTGACCTGTAGCCATAACACGAATGCGTTCACGCAATTCAGGAATACCCAATTCTAGTCGATCGAGACGAATTGTTGGCACACTTACACCAAAGTGTGTTGCCAATTCTTCATCAGTAAGAAATGGCGTAATATTCAGTTTTTCTTGTAACTGCTTCTGGCGCTCTTGCTTCTTTAACCGACTCATGGGACCACCTTTTATGACCTAGTATTAATATTACATCCTAAGTATATACAATAATTCCCTTATTGGCAAGACTTTTCATACATATAGTAAGAAATTTTCATAGCATATACAAAATATAGTTGTTTTTTTATATTTTAGTATTTTTGTTTATAAAAAATAAAAATGTGTCACTATCTTATAGAATAATCTTACTATAAAATAATGACACTTGCTATTCATAACAAAACATATAAAAATATGAGTGTATATTTTGAAAGCATATAAAAAAGACGCCTACAAAGTAGGCGTCTCTCTCTGCTCACATATTAAGCATTAGCTACTACTTGTTCACCTTTATAGTGACCACATGTAGGGCAAACACGATGAGGCATCTTAGGCTCGTGGCATTGTGGACATGCTACATAACCAGGAGCTTCTAATTTCCAATTAGCACGACGACGATCGCGACGGCATTTAGACAATCTACGTTTAGGTACTGCCATTATCTGCACCTCCTTAGTACAATCATTAGGATAATCTATCATCTTTCTCATCAAGCAAAGCACGTAACTCTGCAAATCGAGGATCCACCACAAAGGATTCACAAGAACAAGGTGAAACATTTAAATTTGCTCCGCAATGAACGCACAATCCTTTGCAATCATCCTGACATAACACTTGAGAGGGCTCATTGATGATTAATGTATCCCTAATTAGTTCAGTTAAGTCAATTTCTTCTCCATCAAAAGAATTCACATCATCTGCAGCATCTCGACAATCACTAAAGATTTCCTCAAAGAAATCTTTTCGATAATGTTCTGTTGTATTTAAACAACGGGAACAATCATAATCGCCTTTAGACTGAATCGAACCTTGAACGATGTAATTTTGACCATCAAACCAAAACTCACCACTAATGGTTATATCATGACGGCTCCAAGGAAAAGCAGTTACGTCACCAAGCTCAGAGGCTGATATCGTATAGCTATAAGGAAATTTCTTTCCTATATGTTCTTTTGCTTGCTCTACTTGCAGTTTCATAATCTTACCTCGACTCATAATATTATAAACATGACATGGTGCTTTGTCAAATAAAAAAGACTATCTCAAGTGGACTCAAGATAGCCTTTTGGTAAGTCAATTACATTTTTTCGAATTGGTCTTTACCAACACCGCAAATTGGGCAAACATAATCAGCTGGTTGATCTTCGAATTTTACGCCTTCAACAGCTTCGTCATAAACCCAACCACATACTACGCATACATATTTTTCCATGTGTATTTCCTCCTTCACTTGAAAATTATTGTTTAATGTTTATCTTTAATTAATTCAGATACTCTATCTGTAATGTAGTATATCAAAGACATCGAAACTTTTCAATACTCATTTTCTTATTTTCTCATTTTTTATAATATTTAATAATCATAGATACTATGCGGTTTTCTACTACTTAACTCATTTGAAATATATTATCATTTAATTTTTTATCTTTAGACTACTGCTAAATATTTTATTTTAATCCAATAATTGGAAATTAATTTTGAAAGCATATTGTTTAAATAAAATAACTATAATAACCTTATCTAAGGTGTACATAATTACTATATTATACTATTATATAGAGAAGAGATTATGTAATTACATATAATCTCCAAATAATATTACGCTTAATCTCTTTAGTATATAAGTATATACTGATGAATATTCTTGACTTTATTAATACTCTAATTTTCTATAAGAAAATAAAATCATTCTTATATAAAATTCTCGCATAAAGGTATAATAAAGTTTCAGTAAATTTAATTGTTATCATAGGAGGCTTTATGAGAACAGCGTTAACACAACTTTTACAAATCGAATACCCTATCATCCAAGGTGCTATGGCTTGGGTATCTGAACACAAACTAGTTGCTGCCGTAGCTAATGCAGGTGCTACAGGTGTAATTGCTCTTGGTGGTCGTGATGCAGAATGGACGCGCAACGAGATTCGTGCCTGTAAAGACTTAACGGATAAGCCTTTCGGAGTCAATCTCATGTTAATGGCTCCCAATAAAGACGAATTAGTGGATATTATCATTGAAGAAAAGCCTGCATTTGTAACACTTGGAGCAGGCAATCCTGTACCATATATTAAACCATTGCAAGATGCAGGCATTAAAGTTATCCCTGTTGTCCCATCTCTAAAACTTGCTAAACGCATTGAAGAAGCTGGTGCTGATGCAATTATTATTGAGGGTATGGAAGCTGGTGGACATATTGGTAGCCAAACAACCATGTCCTTGATGGAAAATATTTTACCTGAGATTTCCATTCCTGTTGTTGTAGCAGGCGCTATCGTAGATGGTCGTGGTATTGCAGCAGCATTGTTGATGGGTGCTGAGGGTGTACAAATGGGTTCCCGTTTTTTGTTAGCTGAAGAATGCCAAGCCCACATAAATATGAAAGAAGCAATTATCAAAGCCACAGATACAGACTCTGTTGTAACGGGTCTCCTCTCTGGTCACGGTGGAGTACGTAGCTTGAAAAACGAATTCACTACACGTTACTTAGCTGCCGAAACAGATGGTGTTACTACCCCTGAAGAACGCACCAAAATGTCCCAAGGCACTAACAAACGTGCTGCTATCGATGGTGATGTTGTAAATGGTGCTGTACAAGTTGGACAAGGTTTAAACCGACTTACTACTATTGAACCTGCTCACACTATAGTACAAACAGTAATGAATGAAGCTATCATGTCTATTCGTAAAGCACAACGTCTTATTGAAATCGTATAGTTAATAAATTAGGAGTTCCTTATGTTACCATTTCACGGAAAATACCCCAAATTAGATCCCAAAAGTTGTGTTATGCCTGGTGCAGAACTTGCAGGTGATGTTGAACTAAAAGAATATGCTTCCATTTGGCAAAACTGTGCACTTCGCGGTGATGTAAATAAAATTGTAGTAGGTCGCTATTCTAATGTACAGGATAACTCTGTATTACACGTTGATGACGACAGGGCTTGCATTCTTGGAGATTATGTAACAATTGGCCATGGTGCAATAGTACACGCTAGTACTATCGAAGATAATGTATTAGTTGGAATGGGCGCTATTGTATTAAGCGGTTGTCATATTGGCTCTGGCTCTATTATTGCTGCTGGTGCAGTCATAAAGGAGAACACTGTAATCCCACCTAATTCTTTAGTTGTTGGAATCCCAGCTCGCATAGCTCGTACAGATGAAACGCAAATCGAACGTATTCACAATCAAGCACTAAAATATAAACACTTGTGGACTGTAGAATATGGCATGCTTCCTGATGCGGGTGGCGAGGAATACGATAAGAACGCAAAAATCGTATAATTACATATACATTAAAAGCGGATAGTTGATTAATTCAACTATCCGCTTCTTTTCTATATATTATATTTACTTTTATTAACTATTATTTATTGCTACTTAGCGCTATTTAATTTTGATTGAATGATTTGCTCTACCATAAGAGCTGTCCCCATTGTTAAAGCTATAGGAAACAACATCTCTACAGAGAAACGAGATAATTCAAGCATAAATACACAAGATGTCATAGGCATTTTTTGTGCAAGTCCTAAGAATACTACGGCCCCTACAAAAGCAGACATTCCCAAAGATACTGGCGCTATAGCAATAGCCCATACGGTACCAAATACGATCCCCAAAGTACTACCTAACATCATAGATGGTGTAATACGACCACCATATGCACCAGCGGCCAAAGCAAGTAAAACAGCTACCCATTTGGATCCAAATAAACCCAATGCATATGTCCATGTGATATCGTTCGTAAAAGTCAACTCATTGCCTGCTTTACCATTTCCAAGAATTTCAGGAAAATACATAGCTAAAACACCAATTAGTGTAAATGCTACGATAGAAATGGGAATCATTACAGGACTACTACGATGAATGGCGGGTAGCTTACTTTGTGTAATATTAAATAAAACAACACCAATTGCAATAATAGCGCCTAAAACGATAGAAAACTCTACATAATGACTCCCCAAACTGGGTTGTGCCATTGTATATTGTATAACATCTCCTACACCAGCTTGTCGCGTCACAAATGTAGCCAAACCACAACATAAGAGGGCTGCACTCATAGCCCGTATATTCCAAGTAAGAAGCAAAGTTTCTAATGTAAAAATTGCCGCAGATAATGGTGAATTATAAACTGCAGCTAAACCAGCGCCTGCAGCACATGCAATTAATAATTGACGATCTTCTTGTTTTATATCAAAATGTTTAACTAAAAAGGTAGTAATACCTGCGCTAGCCTCACGTGGTGCAACTTCTCGACCTAATGGAGAACCAATACCTACCGTAATTATTTGCAGTGTTGCATGTAAAACAGTAGTAATTGGATTCATATCCATTTTACCAGAAACTGCTGTTTTTATATCTACAACGCCTTTACCATATCTGTGAATCAAAACCCAACCTACGCCACCTATCACGCCACAGACGATTAAGGGTATTAATCGTTCTATCGGTGATACTCGGGCCACAGCTGCACCAAAGCTCAGATGATCAGCAGAAGAGTAATTATATACGAAATGTTGGATTCCATGTAATAAATGCGTATAGGAAGCCCCTACTAGCC
Source organism: Veillonella parvula (assembly GCF_032550495.1). Taxonomy (GTDB): domain Bacteria; phylum Bacillota; class Negativicutes; order Veillonellales; family Veillonellaceae; genus Veillonella; species Veillonella parvula_G. The sequence goes on from NZ_JAWFZJ010000001.1 coordinate 751,439, forward strand.
CCGCTATAAAGCCAACTATAATAATGAGTCCTATAAATCGTTTATCATATATCATATTTACTCCATCGCTAATACAATTTCCCCAGCCGCTAATGTCTTTTTAACATCAATGATACGCTGATTTGAGGAACCTCTGAAGCGCAAAGCAGGGTCCTTAAGTTCATCTACAAAGCGGCCATCTACGAGAATATCGATTTCTTGTAATAAAGCACTTCGCAACTCATCTTCTAAGATATCATCTATTTCATAGCCGGAATAAGCCCAAATCTTCTTTTCTGGCGCCGCTGCTCGAACAGCTCTCACCACCGGTAATAAGCCTTGTACATTTTGAAATGGCTCCCCACCTAATAATGTTAAACCTGAACATGTAGGATTCTTCACATAGGAAACCACTAAATCTGTCTCAGCTTGCGTCCATACCTTACCAGCATTAAAATCTTGGTATTCTTCGTTAAAACAATTATAACAACAATGTGTACAACCTGTTACAAATATAGATGTACGAATCCCTTCTCCATTGGCAATATCGTATTGTCTTATTTGCCCATATCTCATCATAACCTCCATAGTAGTGCCTATCAACTTTGATCAACACTATATAGATATATTTCAATTTCTCATATATACAGTAAAAGCTGTGCCTTAGGCACAGCTTTTACCATTTAAAACTATCGTATTTAGAACTAAAATCATATCTATTAAAATATCCACATCATTAGATGTCTATGATAATTATATTAATCTATATAACAGTTTATCTTAATATGCTTAATATACAGGATAATTATTAAAACTATACCTCTAATAATCTTAAATGTGCATTACACGATCTTTAATTTCCTTTGTGCGCCCTTCATTCCAGAAGTTTTCACCAAGGTATCCACAAGTACGACGGATAACAGTTAATTTATCGCGATTTGTATTGTGGCAACGAGGGCATTCCCACTCGTTATGTTCATTTACCTTAATTTCTCCATCAAAGCCACATTCGTGACAATAGTCAGACTTGGTATTAAATTCAGCATAAGAAATATGATCATAAATATATTGAATCATCGTCAAAACAGCTGGAATATTATTAGTCATATTAGGAATTTCTGCATAGGAAATACAGCCACCTGTAGATTTCTTTTGGAACTCAGATTCAAAAGAGAACTTATCAAATACATTAATCTCTTCTCGTACGCTTACATGATAACTATTAGTATAATAACCTTTATCCGTAATATCCTCAATAATACCAAAACGAGCGCGATCCAAAGAAGAGAATCGATGGGTTAAACTTTCAGCAGGTGTACCATATAATGCGAACCCCATGTTATGTTTAGCTCGCCATTCATCAACAGCTGCATTTAAGCGGTCCATAATCTTCATCGCAAAAACGCGGCCTTTTTCACCTGTATTCGATTCACCGGTAATTAAGCGAGTTGCTTCATAAATACCAATATATCCCAAGGAAATAGTCGCATAACCGCCAGTCAAGAATTTGGCAATTTTCTCGCCTTTTTTAAGTCTTGCAATAGCACCGTGTTGCCAATGGATTGGTGACACATCACTCACTACGTCCTTAAGTAATTCATAACGAAGCATTAGTGCTTTTTCTGCCAACTCAAGTCGTTTATCTAAAATTTCAAAATATCGTTCTTCACTACCTCGGGCTAGAATGCCAATTTGAGGTAAGTTTAAACTTACTACACCAATGTTAAAACGTCCATCAAACTTGTATTCACCATTTTCATCCTTCCAAGGAGATAAGAAGGATCGACAGCCCATAGGACTAAAAACATTACCTGAGTAGTTTTCCTTCATTTTTTTTGCAGAAATATAGTCAGGGTACATGCGCTTAGCCGTACATTGTGCTGCCAATTCAGTTAAGTAATAGTATGGACTATCTGGTGTTACATTATGCTCATCAAGAACATAAATCAACTTAGGAAAGGCTGGTGTAATATATACATCGGCTTCGTTTTTTACACCTTTAATACGTTGGCGCAAAATTTCTTCTGTAATAAGAGCCGCTTCCTTCGCGTATTCATAGTCTGGTTGGAAATACATAAATAATGTCACAAATGGAGATTGACCATTTGTAGTCATCAATGTATTAATTTGGTATTGAATAGTTTGAATACCATCTTTAACCTCTTTACGCGTACGTTTCCACGCAATTTCACGAGCCTTTTCCATATTAGGCTCCATGCCGTAAATCTCAACTTGTTCTTCAATAACATTATTGAGGATTTTTTCATAAGATTTACGTACAAATGGTGCCAAAATACGGTCAATACCATTAATACTTTGGCCACCATATTGACCAGATGCTACTTGTGCAATAATTTGTGTTGTTACAGTACAAGCAACTTGGAAAGACTTAGGTGTATCGATTTTCTTACCATTGATTACTGTGCCATTTGTAAGCATGTCTTCCAAATTAATCAAGCAACAGTTAAACATAGGTTGAATAATATAATCCATATCATGGAAGTGGATAGCTCCACTATCATGGGCTTCCAAAATATCGGTAGGAATCAATTTACGACGAGCAATATCCTTAGATACTTCACCAGCAATTAAATCCCGTTGGGTAGATACAATAGCAGCATCCTTATTAGAATTTTCATCAAGAACACTGATATTACTACGATCTAATAAACCAATTACATCATCATCAGTTGTATTTTGACGGCGTTTAAAAGCTTGAACAGCTTTGTAACCTTCATAGGCACGTGCCGTTGCAGGATTATGATACTCAATCAACTTATAATACACTTGATCTTCAATAGCATAAATTGTCATGTCTTTTTGAAGCTTAGTAGCATATTCCTCAATTTCATTTGCAATACGCTGTGCCAAGCCCTCTTCGTACAACCCAGTACTACTATGTTCAGCTTTTTCAATAGCCAAAGCAATCTTGTTTTTGTCGAATGGTACCTTCGTGCCATCACGCTTAATGACCTGCAACATATTGGCAACCTCCCCATCTTGTTACTGCCAAAATATATGTTAAGAAGTATAAAAAGTATGTCTAATCACACTTTTTATAAATTTATATGTAAAAATGTAAAGAATTATTAGAAAACCCCTCTATTTTTACTGCCCTCTCAGTATACTATATATGGTGGTTGTTTTCAACCCTAAATACAATATAAAGTAAAAATAGGTTCCTCTATCTATGCCAATATGACATGGATAAAAGAACCTATATAAATTATAATGCAAAGCCAAATAGACGAGTTAAGAAATTACCCTTTTTCCCCACCCAACTAGATGGGACAGAAGGATAAAATGTGCGATTAGCTAAGAGGTCGCGTTCATTAAGATGGATATTTGGCAACAAATCTTTTTTATACGTATTGTCTAATTCAGAAATTGCTTCCACATAACCTTGGTACGCCTCAATATCACAGCCATCGCTGTAACCAGTACCAAAGAAATGAATTAAACCATTTCGATATAATTCAATGGCCCTATCATAGTTAGCGTTACCATGATCAAAAGATGCCATATTACATTGAATCAAAATACCTCTATCAACCCATGCTAGTAATTGTTCAGGTTTAGTAAATAATTGTCCATAAGTTTCTACTTCACTAATAATAGGTACAAGCCCCATATCTAGTAGACTTAATAACCACGCATTAATATGATGCACTTTGCTATTTTGTGGAAGAGCAACTAATATAAAATGGCTATCTCCCAACGTATATTGATTGCGATGAGAAGCTATATATGCAACCATTTCATCACAAAGCATTACGCGAGCTCCACTGTGAATAGTTATATCTACTTGTTGCTCCTTAACCATAACTTTTACTTCATTAACTAAAGAGTTCATAGCATTCCATGTGTTCAGATCCATAGATACTGTTACATCAGGCGTACTAAAAATATCTGTAATACCTTGTTCAGACAAGGACTTAATCATTTTTACTGATTCTGCCATTGTTTGAGGCCCTTGTGGACCTAACACAGCTGGCAAAATGCAACCATGTAAATCAACCACGCGACTCATAATCTTTCCCTTCTACTTTCGATTTTCTTTTCAAAACCGACCTCTTTTATAAAGTTCATGTTCTTCTCATTTAAGTTTATAATTCATTTTATATTCACGATTATAACAAGGGACCAGTCGCTTGTATAGTGGTTTTTCTATAAAAATAAATAAATTATTATATGTTCATTTAATACAATTTTTATATATTCATTTATTCTTCATAAAATATGACCCATAATCTCTACAATTATGAGTCATATTTTACACATTATTATATTAATAATTATTTAATTTTTAAATGTACTTTTATCTTTTATCATGACTAATATAATAAGTTAATTTCACTACCGATATACCGATGATTATACCAACTGTATCAATCAGTACATCAGACAGTTGAGAGCTGCGTCCTAGAGAAAATAATTGTATAAATTCATCTAGACTAGCTATTACTATACCCACTCCTATAGTTTTTACTACTGTGCCATATTCAATATAGCGGCGTAGAATTACATATAAAATACCACCAAGAATTGTAAATTCTGTGAGATGGGCTAGCTTTCTAACAACCCTATTTAAGGCCCATATATTTCCATGAAAGCCTAATTTATGAGCTACAGGGGTAAGCCACTCTGCAAAAATAAGACTAAACCCATCAGAGTTCCCTCCATTTTGCAAGGAATTATCCCATATAAAAAACACAATTAGACATAACACAATATATAGTATCCAACGTTTCATACTACTCTCCTAAACGCCACAATACATACAGCTGCATCAATCTCTATCAAAAATATCTCTTGTATAAACTTTATCTTTTACACCTTCTAAGCTACTATCCCAGCGATTAGCTACAATGACATCACTAACACGCTTAAAATCTTCAAAATTACGTATAACTGGCGAATTAAAGAAATCTTCTGCATCTAGTGTAGGTTCATATACTACCACAGCAATCCCTTTCGCCTTAATACGTTTCATAACACCTTGAATGGCTGATGCTCTAAAATTATCAGAGTTCATCTTCATGGTCAAGCGATAGATACCAACAATTTTCGGATTTTTAGCAATAATAGTATCTGCCACATGATCTTTACGTGTTCTATTCGCATCAACAATGGCAGAAATTAAATTTTGTGGTACATCATTATAGTTAGCTAATAATTGCTTTGTATCTTTTGGCAAGCAATAACCACCATAACCAAAGGAAGGATTATTATAAAAATCTCCAATACGAGGATCTAAACAAACCCCCTTGATGATTTGACTTGTGCTAAGGCCACGTACTTCAGCATAGGAGTCTAACTCATTGAAATACGCTACACGTAATGCTAAATACGTATTAGCAAACAATTTAATTGCTTCCGCTTCCGTAGAATCAGTATATAATTGTGGAATATTTTCTTTAATAGCACCTTCTGCTAATAATTGGCCAAAACAACGTGCTCTGTCAGAATCCTCGCCCACAACAATACGGGATGGATGTAAATTATCGTATAAGGCTTTACCTTCACGCAAGAATTCTGGCGAGAAAATTAAATTCTCCGTATTAAATTCTTTGCGCATTTGTACCGTATAGCCTACTGGTACAGTTGATTTAATAATCATTACTGCATCAGGATTAATCTCTAGCACAGTTTTAATAACTTGTTCAACAGAAGATGTGTCAAAGAAGTTTTTTTGTGGGTCATAATTTGTAGGTGTCGAAATGATAACATAATCTGCACTGTTAAAAGCTTCTACTGGGTCAAGTGTAGCTTTGAAGTTTAACTCCTTAGTAGCTAAATACTCTTGCAATTCAGCATCTACAATAGGCGTCTCTTTGCGATTTAACATATCTACTTTTTCTGGGATGATATCGAGGGCTACTACTTCATTATGTTGAGCTAACAACACACCATTGGAAAGGCCTACATAGCCTGTACCAGCAATTGCAATTTTCATTTATTTGCCCTCCATCATATAGAAATCTTTATACCATATGGCAAAACGCTTTAACCCTTCTCGTAAGCTTGTATTAGGTTTAAAGCCAAAATCTGCTTCTAACGCACTTGTATCAGCATATGTAACAGGCACATCCCCTGGTTGCATAGGCACTAATTCTTTATGTTCTTCAAAATTATAATCCTTTGGTAAAACACCAGCAGAAACCAATTCCTCTGAAAGAATGCGCACAAAATCAAGTAAATTTTCTGGGTTGCTATTGCCGATATTATAAATAGCGTACGGTGGAACCGGCAAGCCATCCGCACCATTGCGACGCTCTGGTGCAGTAGACATAACCTTAGAAACGCCTTCTACAATATCATCGATATAGGTAAAATCACGCTTACAATTGCCATAGTTGAAGATTTTAATTGTCCCACCATTACGTAATGTATTTGTAAAACCAAAGTATGCCATATCTGGACGACCTGCAGGACCGTATACAGTGAAGAAACGAAGCCCTGTGCTAGGGATGTTATATAATTTAGCATACGAATAAGCCAATAACTCATTTGATTTTTTTGTAGCTGCATAAAGAGATACAGGATTATCTACTTTATCCTCTGTAGAGTATGGAATTTGTTTATTTGCACCATATACAGAAGAAGATGATGCATACACTAAATGCTCTACACCTCTTTCACCATCATCATAAGAATGACGACAAGCTTCTAGAATATTATAAAATCCAATAATATTAGACTCGATATAGGCGTCGGGGTTAGTAATAGAGTAACGAACCCCTGCTTGAGCTGCTAGATTCACTACAACTTGTGGTTTATAGATAGCAAAAATTTCATCAACAAAGAACTTATCTGCAATATTCCCTTTTTTAAAAATCCATATATTCTTATTATTTTTGCTAAGTTCATCAATCTGTTGCAATCGATACTCTTTCAATGCTACATCATAGTAATCATTAACAGAATCTATGCCAATAATTTGAGTCCCTTCTGCTTCAGATAGTAAGGACATAACTAGATTAGCCCCTACAAATCCAGCGGCACCTGTTACAAGGATTACCGTGTTGTTTAAATCTACATTTTTTGAAAGCATATGTACTCCTTTCATAGTTCTGTTAATTATGTCGTTTTACTTTACTTAAGACTTTTTTATAGCCAGAAGCAATAATTATGCGCTCAGATGGAATGACGTATAAAATAGCCACATATAATACAACACATAAAAGCATACAGACGACGGTCCACCATACTGCATCATAGAGATGTAAAATACTATAGGCAATTAACCCAACTATAGATGCTGTAATGAGATATACACTGATATTAGATATTATGCGAAATGTACTCATATTGACAAATAAAGCTAGTAGCAACATAGAAGCTGCTAGCATTTCCATTCTTACTAACGATCGAGCATATACAAAGGTACTGAAATCATATTGAATACAAATATAAATAACTGGTATTAAAACTACTAGATGTAATATTTGAGTCCAAAATGATAGATTAGGCATCCCTTTTGCACGAAATATTTCGGAAATCAAATTAGCTGTTACAGTCATAATAGCCGAACTCAATGCCCAGGAACCTAATACAATGCCCGCTAACGTCCATTGTGGTCCTAGTAAAAGCTGAACAACAAAGTCTTGAAATACAAATAAGCCTACACCTAGAGGTACCAAAAATAGAGCCATATAGCGTTGGAATGTAAAGAATGTATTCGAAAAGGCCTGTTGATTATTTTGCACACGACTTAAAGCCGCGAATAATACAGGAGCCAAAGATGCTGTAGCCATAGCCATTACAGTCGTAACAATAGCCATTGGCATCTTATATATACCCAAATAATAAGCATCTAAAAAACGGCTAATAATGAATGTATCCACCCAAGCAGTGAGCCATATAGAAAATGCTTCAGCTAAAGACCATGCACTATAGTTAAACATATTCATAAAGACGCGACTACTAAAAAACAGATGAATTTGATTCTTCCGACTCTTTAATAATGCCAACGCCGTAAATAGCTGAGACCCTAGCATACCAGCAATTAAAGACCAATAATCGTACCCCATAAGCGCCATTGGTATAGATATCAATATAGGTGTAAGAATTGTTATGAGCCTAATATTTAAAAGAAACTTGAAATTAAAATCTCTTCGATACAATGCCATTTGGACACTACTAAAAGCAGATAAAGGAATCATAGCGCCCATCACGGCTAAAGGTATACCTAAGCCATCATTACCTACTAATACAGCCAATTCATCACGACCGATTATGATAGCGCTCCATAAAACTAGAGAAAACACTAGGTTGGCAATAAAGGCCACATCTGTAGCCTCTTGCTTATCTTGGGCACTTTCAAACTCATGCTGAACAAGAAATTTTTGAAAACCCGCATCAGCAAGCATTTCCGCAAAAGATATAACCATCATAATCGTCGCCAATATGCCGAATGCAGTCGGTGCTAACATATGAGCCAATATTATATTTGTCAGTGGTGTGATAAGCTTTGCCAAAACCTCTGTAATAACAGACCATTTAGCAGCAGCTACGATTTTAGTATCCATTATTTCTTATTGATATTCTTAATGCCTCTCAAGAATAGTTCATGATGAGCTTCACATTCCAAATAATTTTGTATTGCTAAATAACTCGTTTTGCCCAAAATAAGTTCTACCAATTTTCGGCCCAATAAAGTATTAATAGCGCGTACAATAAATGATCTACCTAAAAACTCACGCAAATAACGTTTTACATGTGTATCAGCAAAGACCTTATAAGCTTGAGTCACAAAGTGAGGGTCTTTAATTTCTTCACTACGTTTTCTATAATCCTCTAATGTTTCTGTAGCTTCAACTTCTGTGGCTAATCGTGTACCATTATCGGTTCTACGAATAGGCAATTCAGACACCACAAAATCATCCTTAGTTACGTCTACAGTAACTAGTATTGAATCTTTAATAAACTCTTGATGGTTTACAAAAAAATCGGAATTAAAGATAAAGTTGCCTTGTCCATAAATGATAGTGCCTCCCTGGTAATCTTCACGAGACCCTACACAATGATTATGTTGACAGATAACGAGATTCGCTCCACTATCGACAAATTTACGGCAATATCTCTGTAGCATAGGAGATGGATAGCGATAGAATTCCTTGCCGCCGTGATATAGAACGATGACATAGTCGCATTGTGCCTTTAAAACTTTCACTTCGTCAAAGCTTTCTAGCACATCAAAAGGATTAGCCCCCATTGTATGACAAGTAGCCATAGTAAACTCGTTCTCTGTACAAAGATAGAATCCAATACGTATATCATCTTTTTCAAAGATAAATGGCTTCTTAGCCTCTTTCAAATTAGCTCCAGCTCCAGCATGAGCAATCTTATGCTGCTTCAACAAATTTAATGTTGTCGTCAACCCTTCCACCCCTTGATCTAAGGAGTGGTTATTAGCCAGTGTTAAAAATAACGGCTCTAACACCTTATATCCATTAATTGTTTTTGTAGGCGCAATTAAATTATTACCAAATTTTACGATGGGTGTCTCTATATCAGTAAGAGGAACCTCTAAATTGAAAACATTTAAATCCGATTGCTTCAAAATTTCATAAAGCTCTTTTCCTAAAAAAGCTTCTCCATTACCGTTTTCAAATAATATTTTATTAATATCCGTAGGAACTAAATCAGCCCCGATGTACATTCTCAAGATGTAACCACTCTCCTAATTCATAATCCTTTGACATAGGACGAAATCTTTCAAATCCAGCACCAGGAAAAAATGTTAATTCTCCAATAAATAGATGCCCTTTAATTTCATAAAAATCAACACGCAAAAATGGACACCCTTTGCTAAGCTCCATCGCAACCTGTTGCATTTCACCATATGTGTCTGGCTTTGGAAACTCTGTAGGTAACGGTGGATAATGTCCAAAATGAATTCCCATAGGATTCCAATCGATATCATAGAAGTTCATACGCGTTCCTGTTTTAGAAAAACGATTAGAACATACTACTGTTAACTTTGGTTCACCATGAAAGCAATACATCTTATAATCTAATATGTCATTGCTACCTAACTCCGACAAATATTCCTCTCCGATAATACGTCGAGGAACATTCTTATAAGGCCACTCTCTAGCAATACGTGAATAATCCTGTTTTAAGAATGTTCTTAATTTAGCTTTTGCTGCTTCCCAATCAAGTGTTGATTTATCTTTACAAATAACGATGCCTCCACTATCATGTGTACATTTCAAAACGAATTGATTAGGCAACCTATCAAGGTCAATATCATCTACAGAGTTCCATACGGAAATCGTAGGTATTATATACTGATTACCTACACGTTGAGCAATAAGATGTTTAGCTTCATGTTTATCAACCATCACTGTTTGTATTGGGTCTCTAAAATTAACCTTAAGCCATTGTAACTTTTCGCTGAAAGTTTTTGGATTTTCTAGATCTAAAGGGTATCCCATATACTTAGGAAATACCTTCTTCAAAAAGTCTTCATCAGACAAAGAGTCATAATAACCCGATTTAATTAATACCCTCGTACGATAGTAAGGTTTTGTTAGAAAGGACATACCAACATTACACAATTTTCTGAACTTCATGTTTTCGTCCTTTCCGAAGCAGTTGCACCTCTAAATAAAACAACATCATATAAAAATAAGTACTTTTACTTTCATAAGAAACCATCCCCATATCCATAACAATCTGTGAAAGAAATAGAATAAGTACCATTATATATTCATTACTATGGATATCACGATAGCGAATTAAATTATAAGCTACATAGAGATACATTGAATAATAGGCTAGTAAACCAATGACACCCGTGCCAGCTAATAACTCAATATAATTGTTATGCAAGTAATAATTATCTTTACCATATACGAAAAAAGTATATACAGATGGATTATTGATACCTACACCAGTTATGGGAGATTGATAAAATAAGTCCCATCCAATATCTACCAAAGCTAACCGAATAATAGTGGATGAGTCCCCCCCTGTGCCTGTAAAGGCTTCTACCATGTTAGACATTCGGTCTAATACTTCAGAGAACATCGGCAATTGCAATACCGCAATACCTATAATGGTAAGACCTAATAAGGAACCAATAACTTTTACAATAGAATTGACCGCATTAGTACTACGAAAACTTTTAAAAATAAAGAGTAATACTGTACCAACACCGACAAAGACTAAGGCCTTACGACTACCTGTAGCCGCTAAAATACCAAGTGTTGGTAATGCAATAATATGCCACCAACGAGGACGGTCATATAGCATATAATACAAGGTCATAACAATAGCATTGGCCCCCAATAACCCTACCGTATTCGCATTCAATGCATCATTAGCAATACGTGCTGAGGATGATAAAACAGTAATAAAATAATCTAAACCGTAGAAATAAACAGTATAGAAACAAACTATATAGCCTGTCCACATGCCAATCTTTAATAATGTATCCACCGATTTCTTATCTTGATAACACATGTATAAAATGATGAGCATAAAGAATATCTTGACCATATCAAAACTTCGGCTCATAGCTACGGAAACATCTGTGGCATTAATCGCACTTAGATAACAAGCACCAATAAAAAGTAACATATAAGCATGCATCCAATTAAACCGCAGTTTTATAACACCCTGTTCTCGTATAAGATAAAAAATGATGAGACCAAATAAGCATACAAATAATACATACGCACCATAGTTCGCTTCGCCAAGGGCAAAGGAAATGGTCAACGACAACACTAAAAAGATTAGAGTTATGAACCATATCATGCGATCAGCAAGAGCCGTAATATTTAACTTCAATGGTTCTCCTCCTTACAACTCATAAAACTTCTAACCAACGTTTTGCGATTTTCCATAATGGAAATTCATCGCGTACTTTGATGGCATTCTGTGAAAGTTTAGCCGCTAGTGCAGGATCTTTTAATATACTGCGCATAGCTTCATACATAGCCTGCGTATCACCTACAGGCACAAGGATACCATTCTCTCCACTTTTAATTACCATACGAGCACCGCCTACAGGACAGTCTGTAACTACTGCCGGCAGACCCATGCCCAATGCTTCCAACATAGAATTTGAAATGCCTTCAAAATCAGAAGATGATACAAACATGGAACAAGGGGCTACCTTTTCTAAAATATTACTAGCAAATCCAGGCAATAAAACGCGATTCTCTAAATTAAGAGACTTAATTTGAGCTCGTAGTTCATCCTCTAATACACCTTGACCATAAATGACAAGTTTATATTCTGGAAACTCATCTGCCAACATACTAAAGGCATTGATCATCATAGGCAAATTCTTTTGCGGATGCAAACGACAAGCTGTAACGATTGTCTTTTCTCGTTCCCCTTCTATGGGTGACGGCAATTTACCATTAATAGGATTGGGGATAATAACACCGCGATTTTGGACATATTTTGGGAAATAAGAACGAGCATCTTCCGTTTGAAATACTAGTGCATCTGCAAATCGAAAAGCAAAATTGCGCAACGCTTGTTGATGCCACCCAATAGGTACCATACGCGGGTTATTGCGTTCAGAAAAAACAATGCGATTTTTTATAAACCAAGAACTAATCGATAAGATAAAACTCGATGCAGACAAAAAAGATAAGCATGTCGCATTTGGCCTAGTCTTTAAGATTTTGATTAGTTCTTTTATTTCTTGCATAAAGCGAATAACTTTATTAGAGCTTGTAGTATGAATTTCGATTTGTTCAATACCTTCCTCTAACGCATATTCATTACCATATCGATTAGGGCTTGTTTGGATAACTGTAATATGATGACCATCATGTACCCACTGACGAGCCAACTCTGTTAAGATTCGTTCAGCCCCATCATTACCAAGGGAGATGGTGACAATTATTATTTCCTTTTTCATAAGCCTTCCTCTTGGATATATTCAGCTAGTCTTATATAAGCTTGTGCCATTGATACCTTAGGTTGCCAACCTAGGGATTTTAACTTCTTAGAACTTAAGAACATATGCACTGTCGGCGCATAGCCAAGCCCTTGTACATCTTTTGGAATATCAAAGATGACTTCACTCTTATCATTGCTAACATGAGTTGCCACTAAATGAGCAATGCTTGCAATAGAACGCGTCTCCTCATCATGACAAACATTATATGCTTCACCAGGTAGTCCCTCTTTTAAAAGAGTTAAAAGCCCAGTTAAGGCATCAGTAATATAGCAATAATTCGACATAGAATCACCCTTTGTATGAAGTACAATAGCTTCTTTTTTAATAGCACTCTTAGTAAACTGCATAAAAACGCGATTATCAGCTACTGGAACACCTGGACCAAAGGTTTGAGCTAGTCTAGCTATTACAGCAGGAACGCTATATTCCACAGCATAGGACTTACAATAACATTCACATAGTCTCTTACTTTCAGAATATGAACTACGAATATTTAGATGATCAAGATACCCTAATCGGTCTTCAGTCATAACTTGACCAGACTCATAAGGTACACCATATTGTTCCATACTAGATAAATAAACTACTTTTTTTACCTTTTTTCGACGGCCTAACTCGAGCATGGCCTCCGTACCATAAATAGAGGTACGGATAGTTTCTACTGGATGTTCTACAAAAAACTTAGATTGTGTTGGTGCGGCTCCATGCAAAATATAATCACATGGCACATCAATAGATTCTAATGAGCCATCTACTAGGGTTAACGACTTATTGTCTAAATACTCACCGAGAATGGTTTTTGCCTTTTCATGGCTTCGCACATGACCAATCACTTTTAAATCCAGGTCATGAGTCTCATTGGCAAGTATAAGTAATTTTATAAACATCGATCCAATAAGCCCCGTTGCACCTGTTATAAGAATGCGTTGATGACGGAGGAAATGAAAGTAATTTTTTTCATGTACTAAAGCCGTTAACTCACGTTGAATAACGGAATTACTCATCTTTTAATCCTCCTAGCTCACGATTTTTAATAATCCCTGTGAACATATAATAATCAGATGGAGTTGTAATCTTTATATTTTCAGTTTCCCCTAATACAGGATATAGAGTATATCCATAGTGCATCATCATCGATGCGGAATCAATAAAGTCATGAATGCCCTCATCTTTTGCACGATTATGAACTGATATAATATCATCTAATCTAAAACTCTGAGGAGCTTTAGCCATGAGACATTCATTACGATTTAAAATATGCTTAATAGAACCATTTTGGGTAACCATAACCGTTTCTATAGCTGGAGTAACAGTAATGGCAGACCCCTTTGATTCAACAGATTCTATATTTCTCTCTATAGTAGAATTATCTACAAGTGGACGAACCCCATCATGAATCAATACAGTCACCGCGTCTTCAGGAAATAAACGCTTAGCCTCTACTAGCCCATTATATTGGGATTCCAAAGCACTTTCACCACCAGGCACAATGGATAATACCTTTTGTAGCCCCGCCTTTTCTATGAGTTGCTTTGTATAATCAATCCATTCTACTTTACAGGCAAGAACAATCCCATCAATAGTCTCCGTTTGTTCAAATACATCTAAGGTTTGAATCAAAATCGGTCTACCGTTCCATTCTAAAAATTGTTTTGGCGTCTTGCTATTTTTCATACGAGCACCTACGCCACCCGCAAAGATTACTGCTATTCGTTTCATAGGCCCTCCTTATGGTTGAGCTTCTTTTTTGGCATAATGTATGCCTTTATACTCCTTGTAAGGTGTATGTAAATCAGCAAATACTGCATCATGTTTTGCTACACGTTGCTCTACAGGTGGTAATTGCATATAGTCGCCCCAAATAAGGCGCAAATATCTCTCATACCCTTTCATAACAGGTATTTGATGGCCTTCAAAGTCTTTATATACAACAGAAGCAAAGTCCTCTCTAGGATGACGTAGCTTCATACCTTTTAAGCTACCGATTAACTCCGTACACTCATCACTCGTATCAAAGTCGTATTGAGTCATTCTCTTTTCTGCAAATCGCCAAATATGATAGCGTATAGATTGACTTGAAAAGATTTTATAAATATAACCCGCTAAAGCGCGATATGTTGGTCCCTTATTATCAGGCAAACGCTGTGCATTAAAGAGTGCAAAAGTCATGGCCCACATCAACTGCAATGCACGACTAATTTTGCCGGGTGCACAGCCATCGATAGGCATAATTTCAAGTGCCAAACCATGACAAACATCTTCATGCATACTATGACGATTGATAAAAGTCGTATTATTGTCTCTAATAGAAGCTCCTGCATCATGATAGATATGATTGCGATCAGTACGACAATACGTAAATCGTTCAGTATCAGCATATTTTGGCCATAATTTAGCTAACTTTTCATAATCTGGACGAGGCATGAAAAGATCTAAATCATCATCCCAAGGGATAAAGCCGTTATGACGTATAGCCCCAATGAGACCACCGCCGCAAAGATAAAAGCGCAAATTATGTTTATCACAGAACTCTTTAAAGTACAGTAACATATTCAGCTCTTTTTCTTGTATTTCCTTTGTCATAGATGTACTCATAGGGACCTCTTTCAACGTAATACAGCTAATACTGTATCAATCATCGTTTTTATATCTTGTAAAAAAGAAAACTCCTTAATACTCCTTAAATTCCAAGCCATCTTACCCGGTAAAACCTCATTTATATAGACTTCATCAACATTCTGAGCATTTTGTAAAAGTTGATCTTCATCTTTATAAGTAATACTGGCAACACTGGTAACACCAGCAGGTAATAATAAGGTAGCTTTCATTTCATCTGTATAAGCAGCCACATAACGTGGAACCTCAGGTCTTGTACCGACAAAGCTCATATCTCCTAAAAGGATATTAATAAGCTGAGGCAATTCATCGAGACGACAGTTGCGAAGCATATTGCCTACCTTCGTAACACGCATATCATTTTGTGATGTCACTTGTGCACCTAAAGATTCCGCATTCTTTACCATAGTACGGAACTTATAGATGCCAAAGGTACGACCGTACTGTGTCACTCGAGTTTGACGAAAAAAAACCTCTCCCTCACTATCTCGTTTAATCATGATGGCTAGTACCAAGAATATAGGGCTTAATGTAATAAGCATTCCCGCTGCCATTACGCGGTCAAAAATGCTTTTGCAAAGAAGGCTTATACGCCTTTGATTTAATATTTCAAAATAGGGACGAACCGCTTCACACTGAAGCTCTTTTGGTAGATCATGAAAGTTCTTTACTAGCATTCGGTAATAATCCTTTTAAACTGTTTAATGATATATTGCACTTCTTCATCTGTAAGGAGCGTATGAAGTGGCAATGTAATTTCATTTTTAAATTGGTCATAAGCATTTGGATAATCATCGATTGTAAAGCCTAAGTTTTTGTAAGCCGTATGCATTGGAATTGGCTTATAATGGACATTCGTCGCAATGCCAGCCTCAGCCATAGCTTCAATAACCTTGTTGCGGTATTGCGCATCACGGCCGTCTAAACGGACTAAATACAAGTGACCACTACTTTCATGCTCATTTGTATAATGGTTCAACAATGTAACAGGTAAATCCTTAAATGCTGTATCATAAGCTTCAATAATTTCTTTACGACGTGCCAAAAGTTTTGGGTATCTTTCAAATTGAGCTAGTCCAATAGCCGCCATGATATCCGTCATATTACATTTATAATAGGTACCTTTAATATCATATTCCCAAGCACCTGCTTTTGTTTTTGCAAGAGCATCCTTATCTTGACCATGCAAAGATAGCAATTGGAATTGCTTGTAAATAGTTTCATCATCAATACCATCTATATGACGCCATGTAGCACAGCCGCCTTCAGCAGTAGTAAAATTTTTTACTGCATGGAAGGAAAAGCTACTAAAGTCTGCAACATTACCTGTTTGTACCCCTTTATATGAGGCCCCAAAGGAATGAGCACAATCAGCCACAATAGGAATATGACCTACTGCTTTTTGAATATCATTAGCAGGTGTAAAGAGAGATTTCTTTTCATCCACAATGGAGCGTAGTCGATCATAATCGCAAGGTACACCTGCAACATCAACGGGAATGATTGCTTTTGTTTTTGGTGTAATAGCGCGAGCTACTGCATCGTAATCCATTTCATAAGCATCTTTCTGTGTATCAACAAGCACTAATGTGGCGCCCACATGAACAACAGGACTTGCACTAGCTGTATAGGAATAGGCACTAGTTATGACTTCGTCTCCAGGTCCAATCCCCAATACGCGAAGAGACATTTCAAGCGCTGCCGTAGCAGAGTTTAAACAAACGGATTTAGGTGTACCTAACTGATGAGCAATCTTTTTTTCTAATTCTTTAGTACGAGGACCTGTCGTAATCCACCCACTTTTTAAGGCTTCAACGACTTCATTGATTTCTAACTCTGTAATATCTGGAGGAGAAAAATTAATTCTCATATAAATCACCTCAATACTTTCTGTACCATATTGATACGCTTGATTTATCACATAGAATGTTAATCAAAACAGTTATATTACGCGTCAATCGCGATGGATCCTAAAAGAGGAATGCCTACTTGTGAAAGCCGTTTCTTAGCTTCAATCAAATCTTTTGGACTAACTACTTCATTTTTAACAACTAACACTACACCATCTGATTTTTCGGCCAATACAACGGCATCTGTAACAGACAATACGGGTGGTGTATCGATGATAACCACATCATATTCATCACGTACATACTCAAAAATCGTAGGTAATTTGCTAGAATCTACAATATCAGATGGATATTCAACAACTTCACCCGCCGTAAGCACATCCAAATGAGGCACTACATTACGATGAATCGTCAAATCTTCATCCATCATCACCGCATTGGTAAGACCTTTATTTTGTACATTAAAGGCTATATGTTGTGCTGGATTGCGTAGATTACCATCTACTAGAAGAACTTTATTATTATTTTTAGATAAAGCTAATGCTGTATTAGCTGCCACTTCAGAAGTTCCTTCACCACTAGTAGCCGCAGTAATACAAATAAGTTTACATTTATGTTGGTTACATACATATTGAAGATTGCTACGCAATGTACGGTATGCTTCCACAAGTGGTGTATCACCACGTTCATTAGAAATTAGTCTAATCATATTAACCTCTTACTTTGCGCAACAATACTACGATACGATTACTAGGCTCTTCGTATTCTTTTTCTTTATGATTTGGAATTACGCCCAAGTTTTGAATACCAAGAATATCATTAATTTCTTGTACAGATTGAACTTTGCGATTACCGAAGAATTGGCCCAATGTATAGAGGCAACCAAAGATGAGGCCTAAAATGGCAGAGCCTAATATAATAAGAATCTTACGTGGTGCAATCGCCTTTTCTGGCAATGTAGGAGAATCAACGATTTGAACTTCATTCGGTACCATAACCTCTGCTACCTTCGCTTCTTCTAAGCGAGTAGATAACATTTGATAGATATCTTGTGCCACATCTACATCACGTTTTGCTTGAATATAACCACGTTCTTTTTCAGGTAGTCCTTTTATAGCTTCTTCGTTTGCTTTATCTAGCTCAGCTAATGTAGATTGTTTACCTTGAGCTACAGCTAACGCAGCTTCATTTTTAAACTTATCCGCTAGCAAGCCTTGTTGTGCAGAATTGCTTGAAGGTGCTTGTTGAGATGCAATAGCGTTGATTTCAGCATTTAGACCACTTTTAGCTTCTTCAATTTGTTGATTAATTTCTTTCATCGCAGGATGTTCATCAGTATATTTACCAATATAAGAAGCTTTACGAGATTCTAAATCTGCTAACTGACCCTTGTAGGCTTGAACCGTAGCACTATCAGCGATGCTTTTACCTGCAGAACCTAATTGCTCATTGATACTGTCAAGTGCAGCTTGTGCCGTTTCTAAATCGAGTTGATTTTGAGCCTTCTCACGATCAATTAGAGTAATCTTATCAGTTAAGCCTTTCATTTGATCTGCTGTGGAGTACACCTTATTATCTATTTGAAATTGTTGTAATTTCTTTTCTGCTTGCTCTAATTCAGATTTCGCAGTAACAACGCGTTTCTGTAAGAATTCACGAGTAGTTCGTTGTTCAACATGAGAGATTTCAGCAAGGCGTTTCAAGAAGGTATCAATAAGTAATTGATTAGCTTCTTGTGCTTGCTCAGGAGACTTACCTGTTACACTTACTTGCAATAACTCGGTTTCTTTATACGGTTTAGTTTCAATGCGAGTTTTAACAAAATCTTCATATGTTGGCGCATTACCGGTACCTTCAGGATCTTCTATAGCAGTAATTACTGGCTCTACTACATTACGACTTTTTAAAATTTCTGCATCTGTGTTCATCAATTGACGAGACATAGAATCAGAATAGGCATTAGCACTAGATAATACAGAATTGCTCAAACCTTGAGCTTGTTTAATGCGCAACATCGATGTAGATTGATATGTTGATGGTGCAAGAAAAGCATACGCACCACCTAAAACCATACATGCTACCGCAATATTAATAATTTTACGGCGCTTTTTAATGAGGACTCTGCCCACCTCTTTTAAATCAATAATTTGTTCCACCCATATACCCCTTTCTGTAAAAGTATACAAACAACAGGGTCTCTCCCACTTAGAATATTAACTGTACCTAACCCTCTCAATAAAGGCACAATGTATCAAAATTAAAATAGTCTTATACATATATCGGGTAATAAATGTATCGTCCACGACCTATAACGACCTATACATTATGATTTGGGTCGTATGTAGGAATGATATCCTGCAACACATTAATTACATCTATATCAGTTTTACATGTATCAAAACGCTCTATTTCACGACTTAGCCATTCTTGATTAACATCTTCTAGAGCTGCTTCAAAAATTTTCTTATGCGTAGTAGTATTCGTACCTTCTCCGGCAGTTAATAGTTCTTCATATAACTTTTCACCTGGACGTAAGCCAGTAAATTCAATACGAATATCCTTATTAGGCTCAAAGCCAGAAAGGCGAATCATATTCTTAGCCAAATCGACAATTTTAACCGGTTCACCCATGTCCAAAAGGAACACTTCGCCCCCATTACCCATGGCACCAGCTTGAAGTACTAATTGACTGGCTTCAGGAATAGTCATAAAATAACGTGTCATCTCTGGATCTGTAACGGTTACAGGGCCACCGGTTTCAATTTGTTTACGAAATAAAGGAATAACCGAACCACGGCTACCAAGTACATTACCAAAACGAACTGTTATAAACTTAGTATCATATGTATGATTCATACCAAGTACAACTTTTTCAGCAACCCGTTTTGTAGCGCCCATAACACTAGTTGGATTCACCGCTTTATCCGTGGAAATCATAACAAATCGATCTACCCCATGAGCTCCGGCTACATCCGCAACATTACGAGTACCATAAATATTATTTAATACTGCAGCAATTGGCTGTATTTCCATAAGCGGCACATGTTTATGAGCTGCTGCATGAAATACTACATCAGGATTATAGTTATTGAAAATTTGTTCTAATTGATTCTTATCGCGAATATCTGCAATGATTGGAACCAAGGTATCTTGGGGAGCAATATTGCGCAATTCTTGATGAATAAGATAAATACTATTTTCACCATGACCTAGGAGCAATAGCTTTTTAGGTTTTACACGTAAAACTTGACGACAAATTTCAGAACCAATAGAGCCCCCCGCACCAGTAACTAAAACTACTTTATTTTTAAGATATGTTTCAACCTTGGACGTATCGAGCTGAATCTCATCACGTTCCAATAAATCCTCAATTGAAACAGGATGTAAATGAGATACAAGAACTTCATCATCAAGCAGTTGGTACATCCCCGGTAAAATATTGATTTTACATTTTAAAGGAGAACAGATTTCCATGATTTCTTGAATAATATCTCGCTTCACAGAAGGCATGGCAATAATAATTTCTTCTACCTTATACTTAGCAACTAATGCTGGAATATCTTCACGATTACCGAGAATTCTAAAACCATTCATAAGACGATTATGTTTAAACATATCATCATCAACATAACCAATCACTCGACGAGAACGCTTATGATATCGTTCAATTTCACGAGCTATAGTTGCACCTGCATCACCGGCTCCTATGATCAATGTATTCACTTGGCCACTTTCACCATCGTCCCCACTGCTATAGTGAAGTGCCACATAATGAAGCAACATACGTCCCATACCAACAGCGCCTGTAGTAAGGAACCATGTAATAAAATAGATGGAACGTGGTAATGACTTACCAAATACAAACATAGAGAAATAGAATAAAGCCGTACCAATTGTAGTCGCTACAAATACTGCTAATACCTCTCGCATCCCTGCATAGCGCCAAATACGTGTATATAAATGCATTATCAAGAACATCAACATATACGAAATAAGTAATAACGGAAGTGCTTCCACCATTTGATTAATATATTGAGGTTCTATGTGTCCATCAAATCGAATAAAAAGACTGATAAAAGCAACGATTACAATCGTCACAATATCGGTAATAAACAATATGGATGGTAATAAATATGAACGCAAAAAAACGCCCCCTTATATGATAGATATCGCCTTATCTTTAATCCTTACCTATTCGTGATACCATGTAAGCCCCTGTTAAGATTGGAGCAATATCACGAGCAAAGTTGATGCGACTATTCTTAGTTAAGTAAAGAATATCACCTTCACGCATGATGTAGTTTTCAGACATATCTCCAGTTTGTAAAATACGATTCAAATTAATAGGAATCGGTTTCTCTGGATTATCTTGATGAATCAAGTAAATTTTCTTTTTTGCTGTATCCCAGTTAAAACTACCTGCAGCCCCAATCGCATCAATAACTGTACTAGATTTAGTCAACGTATAGGCGCCAGGCTTATTAATTTCACCAAATACATATACGCGAACGCCGCCCAATTTCGATACATTTACTGTGATATCAGGATTAATGATATAACGAGACAGACCTTGCTGTAACTCAGCTGTAAATTCATCTACAGTTAAGCCATCTGCTTTTACGGCACCAACCATAGGGAACGATACATATCCATCTGGTCTAACGGTATACACAATATCATTACCATTACGCGTACCAAGCTCTGCCTGCTGAACCACTTGAATATTCAGTTCATCTCCTTGACGCAGACGATATTCTTTATCAGAGCTAATTACGGATGCACTAGTTTCCAATGGGGCATGGCCTTCCATTTGTACATTCTTGGCATTATAAGGCTGATTAGTATTTATATTAACTGGCGCAGCCATAGCCATTGTTGTAGTACATAAGAATGCAGCCATCATCATATACTGTTTCTTCTTCATACTTACCTCTTTTTCTATTCAACTTATTTAATTCATCACTTAATTATTGATGTATCTTATATCTAAAAAATCAGTCATGCTATTTTATCATTTTTTTAAATATACTTCTACAAATCTAGTATGTTCCAAACGAACTTCATAAAACCTTCAACAACGATTCCTTAAAAATACAGTATTTTCAATATATGTTCATTAATTATTATTTGCTGTTTTCATTCCTAATTCACTAGTTTTATTATTGAAATTTGTAAGAATAATAAAATATATTTAAACTCACTTCATTATCAGCTCACATAGTTCTTCTATTTATATCAGAATTAGTGATAAAAAAATAAGGTGTATATACTAGAAATCTAGTATATACACCTTATTCAAAGTTTTTGACACTAATGATCGCTCTATATAATTAATTATTCAACACGACCGCCTAAATAAGCTTCCATAACGCGAGGATTATGGCGAACTTCATCAGCAGAGCCAGATAATACCATTTTACCAGTCTCCAAAACATACGCATAATCAGCAATCTTCAATGCTTGACGCACATTTTGTTCTACTAAAAGAACTGTTGTTCCATCAGCGCTGATTTCTTTAATGGTTTCAAAAATCTCATTTACTACTAAAGGTGCAAGGCCCATAGATGGTTCATCTAATAATAACAATTTTGGACGAGCCATAAGTGCACGACCAATAGCTAGCATTTGCTGTTGACCACCTGATAAAGTACCACCCAATTGATAACTTCGTTCATCAAGAATAGGGAATCGTTTAAATACCTTTTTGATATCTGTTTCGATTTCTTTATCTTTACGTGTATAAGCACCCATTTCAAGGTTCTCATAAACACTCATGTCTTGTAGAATTTGACGTCCTTCAGGAACTAAGGAGATACCATTTTGTACAACTTGATGGGTTTGGCGACCTGTAATATCTTGACCTTCAAAAATCACTCGACCAGATGTGGGTTTTACAAGTCCCATAATAGTCTTCATCGTCGTAGTCTTACCAGCACCATTAGCACCAATAAGAGATACAATGGAACCTTGTGGAACTTCTAAACTTATATCTTTTAAGGCTGTAATATGTCCATAACCAGCCACAATATTTTCTAGTTTTAACATATTACACCTCCTCTTTACCTAAGTATGCTTCAATTACAGCTTCATTATTTTGAATTTCTTGAGGTGTACCTTCAGCAATTTTCTTGCCAAAGTTAAGTACTACCAAACGATCACAGATATTCATCATCAATTCCATGGCATGTTCGATAACCACAACGGTAATACCTAGGTCACGAATCTTGCCAATCAATTGACGCAGAACTTCAGTTTCACTATCATTCATACCTGCTGCCGGTTCATCAAGTAAAATTAACTGAGGATGTGTCGCTAAGGCACGAGCAATTTCAAGACGACGTTGCTTACCATACGGTAATGATGTGGCAACCTCTTCCGCATCATCTTCAAGCCCTACAAGCTTTAAGAACTCATAAGCAATACCACGACAACGTTCTTCTTCAATGCGTTGACGTTTTGTTTTCAAAAAACTAGATAAGAAGCCAGAGCCAGTACGACAATGCATACCGGTTAAAACAGTTTCAAGAGCAGTCATATTGCCAAAGAGACGAATATTTTGGAATGTACGAGCAATGCCCATTTCAACAGTTCTATGAGGCTTGATGCCTACAACAGACATACCATCAAATACAATTTCACCAGAACTTGCAGGGAATACACCAGTAATCAAGTTGAATAGTGTGGTCTTACCAGCACCATTTGGACCGATGACACCAAATACTTCACCTTGTTTAACGCCAAAAGATACTCCTGTGAGGGCTGCAACGCCACCAAAGCTTTTACTTACGTCATTTAATTCTAATAGCATTCAGTTCCCTCCTATCCTTGTTTTTCTTCTTGTTGTTTGCGTTTATATGCTTCAAAACGTTCTGTTAATACTTGTGACTCTGGAATATATGGAGCCTTTTTAAAGCCTAATTTGCGACTAATTTTATCTACCATAGATTCTGTCAGAATACCATCTGGACGAACGGCCATCAAAATGACTAGTAATGCACCATAGATGATGTCCCGATAGTCGGATAAGAAACGCAATACTTCTGGTAATAATGTAAGAATAAAGGAACCTAATACGGAGCCCCATACTACATTGGACCCACCAAATACAGGGAATAACAAAATTTGTACTACTTTATGGTAGCTGAAATCTGTAGGATTAATAAAGTTTGTAATATGCGCATACAAACCACCGCCAATACCAGCGATGAAAGCACCAATGATAAAGGCCATCATCTTGTAGTATACAACGTTAATACCCATCAATTCTGCTGCATGATCATCAGCCTTAATCGCTGCAAAGGCACGACCCACACGGCTATTATTAATCCGTACACAAAAAGCGATAATCAATACTAAAATAGCTAACAAAATAATGATAGCCATTAGATTGCCCCATGCAACAGCATCAATGCCCATTAAACCATCGAAATCAAATTCATAGGCATAATTTGTCAATTCTTGAGGAATGGATGGAATACCAGAAAGGCCTAATGCACCATTTGTAATATCCAAATTCAAGAAAATAACACGCACAACTTCGCCAAATCCAAGTGTAGCAATGGCAAGATACAAACCTTTAAGACGTGTTGTTGGCAAACCGATAATAACAGCCACAAGACTAGCAACTAAGCCACCAATAATAATGCCTACAACGATAGGCAAATCAGCTTTCAAAGAAAGAATAGCGCCTACGTATGCACCAACACTCATAAAGCCAGCAGCCCCTAAAGAAAGCTGTCCACTTGCCAGTGTGAAATAAATTGAAATACCCATGATGGCATTAATGATGAAAAACATCACGATCTGTAGATAATACGGGTTTAATAATTCCATTACGGTCTACCCCCTTTATCTTTAGATCCAAACAAGCCTTGTGGGCGCCAGAATAATAATAGGATAATGAGACCAAAGGCCACAGCATCACGGAATGTAGATGCACCATAAGCAACAGAGAAGATTTCTGCTACACCTAAAATAAAGCCGCCAACCATGGCGCCTGTAATATTACCAAGACCACCTAAGATAAGTACTGCCAGACCTTTAAAACCTATAATAACACCCATAGTAGGCTCAATAGCATTAAAGGACAATCCTACCAATACACCTGCCGCTGCACCTAAAGCAGATGCAATCATAACAGTAATAGATATAATCATTGTTGGATTGATACCCAAGAGAGCTGCTGTTTCCGTACTCATGGATACAGCGCGAATAGCCTTACCAATCTTAGTTTTCTTAATAACTACATTTAAAATCAGCATTAGCACAACAGAAACGCCTAAACCAATAATTTGTACCATAGAAATTTTGAAAGCTCCAAAGTCGATTAGGCCACCAATATAGTCTGGTGGGAATGATCTAGTTTGAGGGCCCCAAAGCAATAATGCCAAACTTTCAAGGAAAATAGAAACACCAATAGTACTAATAAGTGGTGCCAAGTGAGACACCTTTTTCTTGCGTAGTGGACGAAGCGCCACAAATTCTAAAAGATAACCAAGGATAGCACCTACAGCCATAGCTACGATAAGGGCTACAAAAATGTTAACGTTAAAAATTGTTACCATAAAAAGACCAACGAAGGCACCTATCATAAAGATGCCTCCGTGAGCCATGTTGATAATATTCAAAACACCGAACACAAGTGTTAAGCCAATAGCGAGTACAGCATATAAGCTACCGAGGGTTAACCCGTTAACTAATTGTTGTAAAAACACTATACTACCTCAACTTATTTTGTTAATGCGTCAAATTGACCGTTTTTAATTTGTAATACTTGAACTTCCATGGAAGGATCGCGTTTTTCGTTGAATTTGAATTGGCCAGTTACACCAACGAAGTCAGCAATATTTTTCAATGCTTCCCGGAATTTTTCGCGATCTGTTGTGGACCCTGCTTTTTTCAAAGCTGTTTCATAGAGATATACTGCATCATATGCTTGAGCAGCGAATTGGTCAGGTTCTTTACCGTATTTAGCCACATAGGCTTTACGGAAATCCTTAACCTTTTGATCTTCTTTGTTAGGGAACCATGGCGTACCAACAATAACACCGTTAGCAGCATCGCCAGCAATTTTAATGAATTGTGGGCTGTTGAAACCATTGGAGCCAACTACAGGTTGATTCATACCCATTTCACGCATTTTTTTCATGATTAATGCGCCTTCTTGGTAAAGAGAAGCAACTACAATTACATCAGGTTTTGCTTGTTGAATTTTAGTCAATTGTGCAGAGAAGTCAGTATCTTTATCTGCAAATGTTTCAGTATCAACGATTTGTACACCTTCAGATTCCAATGCTTTACGAGCTGTATTATTTACAGATACCATTTGGTCATTGTTGTTAGAGTACATGATAGCTGCAGTTTTGAAGCCTAAAGTTTTATGTGCTTCTTTAATTGCAGTATCTACTGCCAAGGATTCAGGTACAGCATTACGGAAAATGTAATCGCCGATATCCGTAATACCTTCAGCCGTTGTAGATGTACCAAGCGCTACTACTTTACTTTTGTTTGCTACAGGCCCCGCAGCCATCATTTCACCAGATAACATAGGACCGATAACTGCTACCACTTTATCTTTTGCAATTACTTTGTTCATCGCATTGATAGCTTCGTTTTTATCACCTTTAGTATCTTCTACTAATAAGTTAATTTTTACAGCATTTGCATCAGCATTGATTTCGCTTACTGCCAATTCAGCACCAGCTTTAATGGATTCACCATATGCTGCCGCACCACCAGTTGTTGTTGTTAATAATGCAATTTTAGCTTCATTGCTATTTGCACTACCTGCATCTTTATCGCTACCACAACCAGCAGCAATTGCCATTACACCAGCAAGGCCAAAAATGGCCGCTTTTTTTAACATGGATTTATTCATGTTACACCCTTCCTTCAAAACATAAAACTTTAAATCTATACCTATATTATGAGAATATAAAATAGTTTGTCAATTAAAAGATAATGATTTTAATTCCCTAATAATATATACATTAAATAAGTTATTCAGATAGACGTTCCCACTTCTTATACAAGGATTCCAACTCTGTCTGAGTCTCTTCGATTTGTGTGGAAATTTTGGACATTTCATCTAAATCTTGTTGTACTACAGGATTAGCTAATTGCACCTCATACATCTTCATCGTCGCCTCTAAACGAGCAATTTCAGCTTCTACCTCAGCCAATTGTTTTTCTACCATATAAGCATTCGGCTTCTTCTGATTTTCCTCCGTAGTTTCTGATACTGAAAGCATTGACTCATTAATAGGAGTAGCTTTACTATCACGCTTACTGCTATCAGAGTTTTTCTCATTAGCCAATGCTAATAAATCTTCTTGCTCTTTCAGCTTTTCCTTATAGTATGAATAATTACCGAGATACTCTGTAATTTTACCTTCATCTAGAATTACTGTTTTTGTAGAAACTTGATCCAAGAAGTATCTATCATGAGAAATAATAAAACAAGTCCCTTCAAATTGTTGCAATGCTTCCTCTACAATTTCTCGTGTAGGAATATCTAAATGGTTTGTCGGTTCGTCTAAAATTAGAAAATTATCTCCTTGAAGAAATAATTTAAGCAAAGCTAAACGAGCGCGCTCACCACCAGATAATTCACCTACTAGCTTAAATACATCGTCCCCTTTAAACAGGAAAGCCCCCAGCACATTACGAGCCTTATCCTCGCTGTAGTTAAAGTGATTCATGATCTCTTCCACTACCTGCCAAGAATCATGCAATTCTTCGTGTTCTTGTGAGAAGTAACCCACTTGTACGCGATTGCCAATATCCACATGACCAACTTCAGGGAATAGTTCTCCTACAATGGTTTTCACCAGTGTAGACTTACCCGCGCCATTAGGTCCAATAAGCGCTACTGATTCACCTCGTCGAACAACTAGAGAGATATCATCAATAATGCGACTTTCACCATATCCGACAGATAAGTGATCTAAGACTAAAACCTTATCAGCACTCATCGCAGCAGGAGGAAAAGAAAATTGTAAATGATGTGAAGTAACAGGTGCCTCTAGCCGCTCTAATCGATTTAGTTGAGACTGACGGCCACGAGCCATTTTAGACTTGATACCAGCGCGGTATTTATCTATATAAGCCTCTGTTTTCTTAATATACTCCTGCTGTTTTTCATAGGCCACCATATCAGCCTTTAAACGTTCATCACGTTGTTGAATATAGCGACTATAGTTACCACGATAGGTTGTAGCCTTGTGATTATCTAACTCCACAACACCTGTGACGATACGATCTAGAAAATATCTATCATGGCTGACAATAAGAATACCACCTTGATAGGCAGATAAGTACCCCTCTAACCACTCCAGCATATCCATATCTAAATGGTTAGTCGGTTCGTCTAAGAATAAAAAATCAGGACTACGTACTAACGCTTTAGCTAAATTGATACGCGTTTTTTGACCACCTGAAAAAGCATTAGCCGGCTTATCTAAGTCATCATCAGTAAAACCAAGACCATAGACTATGCGCTTTGTCTTTTGCTCGTAGTCATAACCACCTAGCCATTCTAGACGATTCTGTAAATAATCTAAGCGTTGTAAATCCGATTCGCTAGCCTTTTCGGTTTCCAAGCGACTAGTGAGCTCTTTTAATTGTTTTTCCAATGCATGAACATCAGCCCAAGCCTTTTCGATTTCCGTAGCAAGGCTATCATCTCCAAGATTTACATCTTGTTGTAAATAGCCAATACTAGCAACAGGCGACTTGACTACATTACCTTCATCCAGCTCTTCATAGCCTAATATGCACTTTAACAAGGTAGATTTCCCAGCCCCATTAGGGCCTACCAATGCGAGTCGATCCCCTTCTTTTATCTCAAAAGACACATTGGAAAATACTTGGCGCACTCCAAATGATTTTCCAAGGTCTATCATTCGAATGCGTTCCATTCACAACCTCCTAATCATTTACTCTTCATTATACCACAGTTGCCCTCACTAACAT
The DNA here is from genome assembly GCF_032550495.1 of Veillonella parvula. Classification (GTDB taxonomy): domain Bacteria; phylum Bacillota; class Negativicutes; order Veillonellales; family Veillonellaceae; genus Veillonella; species Veillonella parvula_G. Next base: position 780,785 of record NZ_JAWFZJ010000001.1, read on the forward strand.
TAACATTTCTATAGAATCTTTTGTTTTTCGACTATGACGGAATAATTTTCCTAACAAAGGGATATCTCCCAAAATAGGTATTTTTTGTATTTGATGTTGATCTCGATTATCCATGAGTCCACCAATAACTAGCACTTCTCCTGGTTGTAATCGTACTCTTGTATGTGCTTGACGTGTGCTTATTTTGTAGGCTTTCATTTCAGATACCATAATAGGTGTACTCACTTCTGCATGTATTTTAGCATCTACACCACCATCAGCAGTAATAATAGGAGTATAATTCAACTTAATGCCCACCTCTTCATAACGAGTAGAACGCTTTCGTTCTCCATTCACTTCCGATTCTTCTATAACTGGTATTCTTTCACCTATCAAGATATGTGCAGTCTCACCATTGAGAGCCATGATAGATGGCTTTGCAATTAGAACGGCTTTACCTGAGCTTTCCATAAGACTTAGTTCTGGTTTTACAAAAAACTTATAGGCCTCTCCAGTCGGAGTTTTGCCAAAGGTAACAGCACCATAGGAATGTGTTTTATCTTCTCCATGGCCGGTCAAGCTAAGCCAAGACCATCTAAATCCTTGTTCCTTAGCATAGGATTGTTCCATAGCAATGATGGTAGCTTCTAATTGCACTTGTTTTGGTTCCTTGTCGATAGCACGTACTAAGGTTTCTACACGTCGCTTTTCTCCACTCGTCAAATGCATAATTACTTCGTTTTGTTCTGAAAGCACTGCCATTTTATCGTTTTTTACCACTGTGCCTACCACATTTTTCAAAGACTCAGCCGGCAAATGTTCAGGTGATATAACATATAGCTCTCTTTTTTCAAGTGTTTCATCATCAGAATCAATAAGAAGGGTATTATGCTCCTTCGATACGGAAAAATGATATAACTTACCTAATTCACTAATAATTGCTTCTGGTGATTCTCCCTTTACAGTGGCCGTAATACTCCCTTTTAACGACTCTACACCAATTACGGATATACCATAACTACGACAAATGCCTAAGACGGTCTCCTTTAAGGATGCATTGCGTACAGAAATCGTTATGAGTTCGTTCCCAACCTTTTTTTCATTTTTATCTACTTCACTACTATTTACGATAGTTTCAGAACTACTAGCAGTTATTCTATCATTTCTATTAGTACCTATCCTATCAGTACTATTAGCAAATACCATGAAGGGAGTTACAAGCATTACGACCATCCATAAGCTTATTTGCAATATAACTGTCACTATAATCTTATCTATACATTTTAGACCTATAAAGCTTAATCGATTTTTAGCCACCGTGATGAACCTCCTTCAATAATTTCTACACCACTTGCAGTTATCTTAGATACTGATATTTCTTTCCACACACTTCCTATACTAACCATTTGTTCCTCTGTACCTTTTCGTAAAATAGCAATATTCTGTTGTCCCTCAATAATACCTATAAGCTCTATGGGATGTTGTTTGATAGGATTACTTATAGAAGGTTGTATACTAGATTCAACTCGTCTAGCACTAATATCTTTAGCTTTTAATTCAATATAATTACCACTATGCTTTTTATTATTTCTTATTTGTTGATATTTTTCATTTCTACGACTTTCATCTACCTTTTTCTCAAAAGTCTTCATTGAATCATCTGACTCATGTAAATCATTATTTATATCAACGAAATTGCCATTACTATCTTTAGTTATCTTATTCTGACCAAGTAATTCATCTATAGGAATATCTTTAAAAACCTCTCGCCAAGGATTTGCTCGCTCAACACCGGTAATATCATATAATAATCGTCCATGAACATCGCTTTTTACCTCTCTATCCTTTACATTTTTTATATCACTTTCATCTTTAAAATAGTTCTTTCCTTTCCCATTTCTATTATCATGTGTTGTTTCTTTTGATAATTTTTCTGAGCCTCGTTCAATTTGATTAGCATCTCTACCATTAGATTGATCTAAACTAATATGAACATTTTCCTCCTCATGTGGATAAAAAATACCAATGCCTAAAAGGGCAACCGTAATGATAAAGAAAATACCAAGTGCAAACTTATAGTGGCGCATAATAAAATGCTGCTTATCAATCCACATTTTCATACGTTCTATATAGTCTTGTAAGTTCATAATCCACCTCCTGCTGACATATTCTAGGAGGCTCTTTTAAAATCCTACAAAAAAATGACTCTACCAGTCACCAAGGTGACTAATAGAGTCATTCATTATATTGACAAATCAAAACAATTTGTTCTTTATTTACTATTAAATCCATCTGGATGAGAGGTATGCCAATGCCATGCATCTTTGATAACATCAGCAACATTACTAAATTTAGGATCCCAACCAAGTAAATTTTTGATTTTTTCAGAGGAAGCAATTAATGTTCCTGGATCACCAGCACGGCGATCACCATATTGAACAGGAATATCGATACCCGTAACCTCTTTTGCAGTCTCGATGATTTCCTTTACAGAGAATCCATTACCACTACCAAGATTAAATACTTGAGATTCTCCGCCTTTACGCAAGTAGTCCATAGCCAATACGTGAGCAGCTGCTAAATCATTGACATGAATATAGTCGCGTACACATGTGCCATCAGCTGTATCATAATCAGTCCCAAATACAGTTATATGCTCTCTTTTACCGCGAGCCGCATCTAACACAAGTGGAATCAAATGAGTTTCAGGATGATGGTCTTCTCCAATCATACCAGACGGATCCGCACCGGCCGCATTGAAATAACGCAACGCAACATATGTAGAACCATAAATCGAACTATAATCAGATAACATTTTTTCTATCATCAATTTAGTGCGACCATATACATTTGTTGGTTGTAGCTGAGCATCCTCACAAATAGGAACTACCTTAGGCTCACCATACACAGCAGCCGTACTAGAAAATACAAAATGCTTTATACCTGCGGTACGAGCAGACTCAATAAGGTGATAAGAACCAACTACATTATTTTCATAATAAATAGCTGGATTTTGCATGGATTCACCAACTTGTGAGTGAGCAGCAAAATGCATTACACCTAGGATGTTATGTTCTTTCATAATACCTACTAGTTTAGGATCAGCAATATCCATATTGTAGAACTTTACCCCCTCAGGAATAGATTCTACATGCCCACGAGATAAATTATCTACAATAATTGGTGTATATCCTGCTTGTTGTAAAGCACGTACAGTATGACTCCCAATATAACCAGCACCACCTGTTACTAAAATATTCATAGTTCCCCCTCATGAATTATGTACTTCCTTTGCTCGAGCCAATTTGGGTCCGATGAGACGCTTATAAACCTCTACCCCTGGTTGATCAAAAGCATCAACGCCCGCAAAAATGGACTCAAAATAAACGGCCCAACAATGCATAAACATAATTTCTCCTAAATGGAATGCGTTTAATGTTGGTACAGTTATAGTCATGTTAAAACGATTGTCACTAGACAAGGCTTCTCTATTAGCATCTAAAGCAATGTTTAAAATATCACAAATGCCTACATCAGATAGAGAGTGTAAGCATTCATATTGACTATAAGAATCTGGAACAATGAGATTATGTTTCCAATCCTTAACCTTAATAAATTGAACTACCTTATTTAGGCGCCCCTCTTGATGCTCTTGAACTTGAGCATGCATATCCATAGTACCTACTGCAGCAACTGGCGTACGGCCATATGGTAGACAAGTATTACTCATTTTTCCAAGAGACTCTGATAAGAGCTGCACATACCAATCAGATAATGAGTGGAGTGCTTCACTATAAGGCATAAACACCTCTATAATACGACCATATCGTTCAGATGCAATATATTTCAATAATGCACTTAAAAGGCCTGGATTTTTAAAAATGTCTTCTTCTTGACATGCTGCATCCATAGATGCAGCACCAGCTAAGAATCCTTCAATATCAAATCCTACAAGAGCGGCTGTTACAAAACCAACTTCTGTAAATACAGAGAAACGACCACCTACACCATAAGGAATGCTATAGGTCTTCCAATTATTTTCTATCGCCATAGATCGTAAAATTGTAGGATGTTCATCATCAGATACATCTGTAACAGCTATCACTTCGTAGTTAATATTACGATCTTGTAAAGCCTTCTCCAAAATCATGAAGTTAGCCATTGGTTCAATGGTAGATCCAGACTTAGAATTAATAACGAGCATCACCTTATAATCAGGACCTTTTTTCTGAGCTTGACACTCTAACGTACGAATTAGCCCTACTAAGTAATCACCATCCACATTAAAGCCTGCAAAGTACATCCTAGGATAGCCGTCACGTTCCTCTGCACTGTAGTTATTCCAAAACGCTCCACACTGCACATCAAAAATAACTTTGCTCCCCAAATAGGAGCCCCCAATACCTACGGATACAACTGTATCAATATTATGGCGTGCGTAGTCACGTAATTCGTAAAGCCGCTCTAACATATCTGGTGTATTGATACCATCTTCTGAAATATATGGAAGTTGGTAAAACAACACAGGTTCAGGTAAACCATCTTTAGAAACATGACCTTCTTCGAAGCCTGTAGAACGCAAAATATTTGTATGACGCCATACATTTTGTATAGCCCGTTCAAAATTATTCACATCACGTTCTTGTATGCAACTTTCATTATATATATTAGCATAATCTAACTCAAAACCTGATTGTAATCGCAACATCAAATATCTCCTTCACTGACATTTTATGTACAATATTCTTTTATTATACCATAAAAGAATGAATAAAATATTAGTTTATACAATCATTTTACCCACAAGCCATAACCGAATCCAACCGCATATACAGACCAAAGTAATGCAAAAGGAATGGCTAATTTAAATTTAATTTTTAATGTCTTATGACGCCATAGGACCATGCCTAATAAAGCACCAACACCCCCAAAGGCAAACGCTAAAAATAATAATGTAAACTCTGAAATTCGATCATATCCATTAATGGCACATAATTTATCATATCCATACAGACTAAATACGATAAGATTCCAAATACCTACGGTCACCCAAAATTGCGTATCACTCATATCCCCAAACCTTATTTTTCTTACTTATGATGAGCTTTAAAGTATTCTAATGTCTTTTGTAAGCCGTCCTCTAATGTTGTAGTAGCAGTAAAGCCAAAATCACGTTCAGCTTTCACATTACTTAAGCGCGAATGTTTAATATCTCCTATACGCTCATCTTCATAATAAACCATAAAATCTGTCCCGCTAATAGTCCGGAATCGCGTAATCAACTCATTCACAGATGTTCCCTTATTGGTAGATATATTATAAATACCTGTGCATTGACCATTCCCCATAGCCTTAATGTTAGCATCTACCACATCATCTACATAAATGAAATCTCTAGTTTGCTCACCATCACCAAATACAGTTAATGGTTGCCCTTCGACAATCAAGCGGTTGAAAATACTGATAACACCACCTTCACCACCATCACCTTGACGTGGTCCATATACATTAGCATATCTAAAGCATACTGTATTTAATCCAAAAGCTTCATGATAAATTCGCAAGTAGCCTTCTGCAGTAAGCTTTGTTAAGCCGTAAAAAGACGAAGGCATACCACTCAAGTCTTCAGTCAATGGCAATACTGCCAAGTCGCCATATACAGCAGCTGATGAAGGCATTAAAAATTGTTCAACATTCACTTTACGACAAGCATCGAGAACATTAATAAGCCCTATTAGATTTACATCACAGTCATAACTTGGGTTCTCCATAGAGGATTGTACCATTGTTTGCGCCGCTTCATGGAAAACAATAGACGGCTTAAACTCTTCAAATACAGATAGTAATTTTGGATCTCGTACATCCATCTCAATAAATTGAGCATCTTCATGTACAAAGGAGCGCATACCTGTAGATAAATTATCTATAACGAGTACATCGTGACCTAATTCAATTAATCTATCAACTAAATGGGAACCAATAAATCCGGCCCCACCAGTAACACATATATTCATAGCGCCCTCCCTTCTAACATCTTTAAATACCTGCACCTTGTTTTGCTAGTGCATCAGCCATTTCATTATATGTATCGCCCGTATGAGCAGCCACCTTGTGAAAGTAAACTCGCACACGATTTTTTATAGAATCATAAAATGCTGAGTACTCTTGGGTTAGCTCATTATTACGTTTCCATCCCTTAGTAGCCCACATTTCTATGCCCATATAATCATAGTAAAGTGAACATTCAGAAATCCCATTATCAACGGCGTATTTCATAACATGCATAGCAGCCAACAACTCGCCAGCTACATTCCAAAACGATGTATATCGTTTATCAGTAGAGGAAAAAGAAAAAGTTTTCCTCTTGCCATTCAAAAAGATAACCCCACCTGCCCCAACAGTATTGGTCTCTTTATTATAACTACCATCGATATACGCAACCATATAGTTTGGAGTAGTAAAATCTGGTTTCACAACATTTGCTGATACTTTACTTTGAATACTAGAACTAGAAACTATAGGCCTAGAATTTTTAGATTTAAACTTCACTTCTTGTGGCAATTTAAGTTCACTCTTTTTAGCGCTCATAAAATCACTTAAAGACAAACCTGAATTCTCTACAAAAGCACGTGCTTCTACTTCTGTCGAAAATGATTTGTAGATAGCACCACCATAGCCCTTTACTTGTTTCTCACAGTCAGACCATGTAGTATAAACTCCTGGTACACGACCCTGACGAACAGCATAAAACTTTTTTGCCATACGCCCCCCCTTAATGGTCCATTGTCAGTTCAACAAATTCAGCATTTACAACAGATGCCAAATCCTTTGGATTTACCTTCATTTGCATACCGCGTAAACCTGCGCTTACATATACAAACTTTTGGGGTTCCATAGTAGCATCAAAATAGGTAGGGAATGCTTTTTTCATGCCTACTGGAGAACATCCACCGCGCAAATAACCTGTAATACCTAACAAATCCTTAACATGAACAAGCTCTACAGACTTATTATGACTAACACGTGCTGCCTGTTTCATATCTAACTCTTCAGCCACAGGAATACAGAATACTACATATCCAATTTTGTCACCTTTGCCAACTAATGTTTTAAAGACTTGTTTCTCATCGAGTTTTAATGCTTCTACTACATGAAGGCCAGCAGCACGCTCTTCAGACCACTCATATTCGCTAATACTATAAGGTATCTTATGAGTATCTAAAATACGTAATGCGTTTGTTTTTTTATGTTTCTCTTTACTCATCATAACCTCCATATACTAGCATAGCAAATAAATTTAATCATTACATAATATATTTCTATAGACAAATATAATTTTTCATTACTATTTATTTACGATTTTATTAATATTTTTTAATTCAATACGCAAAGTACCATCATCATTAGTTTTTATCTCAATAAACTCACGATTTTTCATATATTCTACAGGAAATGAAATCTCAATACCTGTATCTGTTTTAATCTTATGATGCTCTCCAACCTTCGTGGCAAACTCACGATTGACTGGCAAAGGACGCAGCATATCCGCATCAGCTAATTCTTTTTTTGCCGCCTCTTGTTGAATGGGATTCGCTTTAAATACCTCTTCTACAATACGAACAGGATCAACGGTATCTGATACTTCTGCATTTTTAGCAATCATAGATTTAGCGGTTGTCAACTCAACAACGCCATCAGACTCATGAGCTTGAGCCACCTTATCTACGATAGCTTTTACCTTTCTCACCGTATCTCGCGAGGATTGATTAGTCCCTAATTGCAAGACCTTATCTGCTAAGATATAAGATACCTCACCATCAAATTCACCTTTAGGTTCAAAAACACGAACACTAAAATCATTGAGATTAATAGATGCAAAGGCCCGTAATTTTTGTGACGGCATAGGTAATACTGCCTTATGAGAAACGAGCTCCGTAGCCAATGTACCATCATCTTCACTGAATAGTTGATGGGTAAAAGCATCATGAGCTTGGCACAGAAGAATACAAACATAGGACGTATCCGTAACGGCTTCACAAATAATCGTATCAATAACAACGGAATCCGTAGCTTGTTTCATGTATGTAAACAAGCTTTCACCTACATTCTTAGATAAATCAATAAACTTAAGCACTCCATTTTTATAGTCTACTAATTGTTTACCTACAGGACTCGCATCATGTAAGGTTCCGGTTCTAGCCCCTGGATCTTTGAAAGCCTTAACTACATGATTTGCTATATAATCTTGTATAGCTTGATCCCCAACCTTTAATTCATGTTCAGAATATACAGCTAACGAGGACGTAAAGTCGAAAATCTCTAGCGCCGCCTTATTAATCTGCATGATGCCTCCTTGTAGTACAAAAAATGTTTACCCTTTATTATACCACTCTTTTAACTTTCGTTTATCAACTTTTGAGCATTCCGTAAGGGGTAACATAGGAACTTCTATTATAGCTTTTGGCCACTCTACAGGAGGTCTTTTATTATGAATAAGTTCTATAACTTCACTCAATCTAACCTCACCATCTAGCACCATATAAACTACATAGTCTTCCCCTCGTATCTCATCAGCAATATCGATAATAGCAACCTCGGAAACCCCTTGTAAGGATTGTAAATACAATTCCATCTCTGGGATAGAAATTTTATATCCCCCTTTATTGATTACGTCACCTGCTCTCCCATTAAACATAAGATACCCGTCACTATCAATGTATCCACAATCATTTACAGTATACGTATTGGGAATCCCTTCAATACGATAATTTGTTGTCACATAAATGACATTATCATTCTCTGCGATTTTCACGGTTGGAAATGGTCTCCCTACCGTACCTTCTCGCGCTAACCATTCTTTACCAGTGCAATACGTTATATAGTTAAGCTCTGATGCACCATAGTACAAGATAAACTCCATATCAGGGCATATATGTTGTAACTGTTCCATTAATTGTCGATCCAGAACTTGAGATCCTGCAATGATGTATTTAATGGATGATAATTTACTTTTACAATGTCGAACCAATAATCGTAGTTTCGTTGGTAATGCATATATATGGTCTACATTGTATTCCTCTATAAGCTGCATCCATCTACTAGGACGCAAGGAACTCGTTGTAACAACAGTCCCTCCAGCCCATAAAGAGGCAATGACCATATTGCTAACACCTGTGAAACTAAAGCTTCCCTGTAAAAAGATTTTAGTATCTTTGTTTGTATGAAAAATATCATTTTGAATATCAAAAAAATCGCGCCAAGATATTTCTCGTCTCCACAAAGGTTTTGGTTGTCCCGTAGTCCCCGATGTAAGTACCCCAAAATCAGCTAATGGCGGTACACCTTCATAGGCTATAACACGAGCTAGCTCATCTACATAAGCCGTATCCATCTCATTGTGACATACCATAGGAATATTACCTTTATGTAATGCCCCAAGCCACTGTGTAAGTTGTTCAACAAACGACAGTTCCTGAATTAAAAGAATCTTAGTATTTAATGTCTTTTTAGACTGAGTAAGATTTACAATGCGACTTGTATTATTAATACCGACCGATAGAATAGCATCATATAGTTCACCATATGTATATTGTATGTCATCTACGATTAAAGCCATTTTATGGGGCTCTAAATCTTTATGCTGTTGTAAGCGTTCAATAATTGTCATATTACATGCGTTCCATAATTAAAGCCGTACCTGTGCCCCCTGCACCAGCAATAGCACATAAACCATAGCGACCACCACAAGATTCTAAAGCAGCCATACAGTGAAGCACTAATATGGCACCAGAACATCCATAGGGATGTCCATAAGCTAAGGCACCTCCAAGCATGTTATATTTTTTAATGTGATTAGGGTACGCCTTGTTAAAAAGAACATCAATGATGGCAAAAGCTTCATTCCATTCCACCACATCAATATCATCCATAGTTAAACCTGTACGTTTTAAAATGCCTTCTGTACTTTCAAGAGCGCCCTCCGGACTAAACTGAGGATTTCCTGCCCAAGGTTTAACGCTATAAATTTTAAAAGGACCTTTTTTATTAGATAAATATACAAAGGCCGCTCCATCATGAGTTAAACACGCATTGCCTGCATTTGTAATAGAGTCAGCTCCCAACAAAGGTTTCATCCTAGACAAGAGTTTCTCGTTCATCGTAGGTCGAATACATTCATCTATACATCTTTTACCATCTATAGTAATAGGTATAATATATGACTGTAAATATGGGTTATCTAAAGCAGCTGATGCTCTTTGATGACTGCCAATAATATGTGGATATAAATCTTCCTTTGTTACATTGTGTTTATGGATAGTCCGCTCAGCCCCTTCGAGCATGGCTAAAGGCGATTGATCTTGGGGCGTAAATTGAGCTACCTTATAGGTTCCTTTTCGATCATCCCCTGATGCATACACTCGCTCTGGCTGTAACGACGAACTTTCAATACCGCCTGCAATAGCGGAATCCATAATACCAGACAAAATATGTGCATAGGCGATCTCAATACTCATCAAAGCTGAGGCACATTGCATATCAACGGTAATAGCAGGCACAGAATTTGGTAAATTACACATAAGACCCATGAGACGGCCAAGGTTACCACCGGTACCAACTGCATTACCACAGAAGATTCCATCTATATGTGAAATAGTATAACGATTAATTATTTCATCAATTACTTGAGAGCCTAAAATCTCGGGTCTCATATGTTTATATTGTCCATTTAAAACGCCGATAGGACTTCTAAGCCCACCATGAATATATACTGACATATATACTCCTTCTATTAAAAGTAAAAAAGAGGCATCCCGCAGAATGCCACTTTAATTGTATTCTAAATTTTAACTTTAGTTGCTAACCAAGAAGCAACCAGACATTTTACGATATCTCCAGGAATAAATGGAAACATGACTACAGGCAAGGCCGCCCAAAGTTCTGTTTTTGTAACAATCATAAAACCTGCTACACCAAAAAGGTACACTACAGGAATGGTAATCACAAGAGATCGCCAGGCATAAGAGAAAAAGCTTTTTTTAGAACCTTTAAATATACTTAGTAATGTATATGCAACTGGCCAAGAAAAAATAAAGCCACCTGTTGGTCCCAACAATTTGCCAAGGCCAGCCGTACCGCCAACAAATACTGGTAACCCAACTGCACCAAGCAAAATATAAATGATAAATACGATAAGTGCATCCTTAGGCTGTAACAATAAGCCGATTAATGTGGCTACCAAAGTCAAAGCCGTTACCATAGCGGGACTAAATGGCAATGGGAAAGAAATATATGCTGAAATACATAATAAGGCTGTTAATAAAGCCATTTTTGTTAAACGTCTTGTTTCCATAATTACCTCTAACTAATACATCTTTGTTTCAAAGATGATGAATCTTCATTTTCACCGAAAAACGTAGCCGAAAATGCCAATGTATCACCAATGTAACCTTCTACATGAGCATCTTCAGGATATTCCACCAAAGTTACCTTGTCATCTGCAATAACTGGTGCATGAAAATAAATCGCCATTTGCAGAGCAGATTTACTAATATTCCAAAAATCCCACATCGTTTCTAAAATCATGCAGCCAGGAACAACATAAGGATTCTCACGATGGATGGAATTCGTATCATTAATATCATTTACAAATCGTATAACCTCTTCCTTAGAAAAAGATATAGCACCATCTGTTCCCTGTTGATTTATAGTAGAACGAATATTAAATTGTTTTGGCACTGGTCGTAAATCGACCATTAAGAAGCCAGACGTATCCATAATACCAATTGTGGTGGTTTTTGCTACTTTCGATACAATTTCACATACGGTTCTATCACTACCTGAGGAATCATAATGCATATGTTTAATAACGCTATGTCCCGGTAGGTTCAAATCATTATTACATAATGCTTTAAATAATGTTCTCATATAATCACAGTCCTTTTATTTATTCAATATCTTGATTATAATCAACATTATTTCATTCGTCAACAAAAGGCATTGTTCATATGTTAACAAATATCAAATGAGTTTGAAACTATAAACAAAAAGAGCCTATGATACATATCATAGGCCCCTCACGTGGAAGTTTCATAGATTATCTATTTTAGATCCAATTCCTTTAGGTAAGCTTTAAAGCTTTCACCCAATTCTTCGTTGCGCAATGCATACTCAACAGTGGCTTTTAAATAGCCCAATTTATCCCCTGTATCGTAGCGAATACCTTCATATGCTAATGCATACGTATCCGTTTTAGAGGCTGCCAATGCATCAGTTAATTGGACTTCATTACCTACACCAGGCTTAGTAGCTTCTAAGATATTGAAAATATCTGGTGTTAAAATATAACGACCTAATACAGCGAGTCGAGATGGAGCATCCTCTTTCTTAGGTTTTTCCACCAAGTTATCAACGCGATATAAATTATCAGCCAATGCTTCACCAGATACAATACCATAAGAACTAACTTTATCTTCCGGTACAAATTGAGCGCCTAAAATAATACCAGGATGCTCATTATAGCAATCAATCAACTGTTTTAAGCATGGATTTTCTGGATTGTAAACAATATCATCACCAAGTAACACTGCAAATGGCTCATCACCAATAAATGCTTTTGCACACAATACAGCATCACCAAGTCCACGAGGTGCTTTTTGACGAATAAAGTGAACTTTAATGTCCGCCAAATCCTTGATCATAGCCAATGGTTTATTTTTACCTTGACTTTGTAATAACAATTCTAATTCAACACTACTATCAAAATGGTCCTCAATAGCACGTTTATTACGACCTGTAATAATTAGAATTTCTTCAATCCCAGAATCTAAAGCTTCTTTTACAATGTATTGGATAGCAGGTGTATCGACAATAGGAAGCATTTCTTTTGGTTGTGCCTTGGTAGCTGGTAAGAAACGTGTACCAAAACCAGCTGCTGGAATTACAGCTTTTCTAATGCGTTGCATAGTATTCTCCTAACTAAAAGTCTTTACCTACAAATTTAATTTTCCATTGATCATTTTTATTTTTATGTCCATCTTTATATGTTAAGTACATATCGAAGGAGTGTAAATCACGATGCCATGTATAATAGACAGAATCAATATCCCCACTCATCATGTTATTCTTAACACTTACAGAAATATCATCTAGGCGAGTCAATTTATACGTACCGCCATAAATAAGCTCTTTTGGAAGTTCTGTCGTGTCAAAACGATAAGGGGAATTATTGTAGGTTATATTTCGTTGATTATAGCTAACCCATACATTAGCACGATTACCAACTTTAGATTGGAATCTAGCACCCCAATAAGGCATGCTACGGATACTACCATCATAACCATAGTAGTCACGTTGGTAACCACCTAAGAAGCGTAAATCAGCATTTTTACCAAGCTTAATCGGATCATGAGAAACCTCTGCATAATATTCCTTATGAGAACCTTTTACAGAACCCTCTTTCCAATAACCAACATTAACACCACCACGTACAGTAATTGGAGAATTTCCTACATGATATGTATGAGTATCCAAACGAGCTTCACCTATTTTTTCTACCCATACTGTTTCATCATTATATTCATTAGATTCCTTGCTATAACCAACAGAAGCAGTCCCCCAAGGTAAATAATGACGATATCCCACCTGTGGTTTAAAACCAGATTTAGAATACCAACGATAGTCAATATAAGCTTCACCATTTTTACCGATAGGATATTCTGTACTACCATGTAAGCCAATACCATCATCGTTACTATACGTAGGTTTTGGTATTAAGGAAAAAATACTAAATTTGCCTTCTTTGTCATGACGCAATGAAGTCGTATAAGATGGCAAGGATAATACTTTAAAGTTTTTAATATAAAAGGATGGTTTTTTAATAACGACTTTATCACCAGGATATACCTGAATATCTTGACCCTCCACACGATAATCTGGAGTATGAACAAAAGCCATTGCATGTTTTGTAGTGACCATGCCCTTTTCCATATGGCCTATTTGTCCATCAAAAGTGGCGTTATTGCCCTTTACATAATAGGGATCGCTCCATCCCATGGCTTGGTCTGCCTCAAAGTGACGATCGCTAGTGCGATATGTCATATTTTGACCTGTAATATCTTTTGTTTTACCGCCATCTTCCAAATAGCGATAGCCCCCAACAGTACGATATTCTGTAGTTTTAGTATTACCTTCAATACGCGGAGCCATCAAAGTTTGATTGCCTTGAGACACCACAACATCGCCTTGAGCATATACATCACCTGTAGAGCCAGTATAAGACATTTTATTAGCATCGATACGTGTAGGCAACTGTTCAGCAGGAGCAGCAGATTTCGCTTTTTCACCACGACGTACAACACGGATATTACTATATTCAGGTGTAGATGCTTTAGAAATTTCTCCTGCATAGGATTGACCTACGCTATCCAATGTATCTTGATATACAATAGTTGACTCAGTGGCGGCCCATACAGGTTGTGCTAAACAAACAACACATGCCGCTGCCAGCCATTGTACTTTACGTTTCCTCATGGTTACTAGAACTCCTATTACTTTAAGAATTTGTTAATTATTGATTACGCTTTACAACAACGATAGGTTGAGAAACATTTTCTACAGGTTCTTCTGGCTCCTCAACTGCTGTAGTATCTTCAGCTACAGCTGCATTTTCATCAGTATCATTATTTTCTACATATTCTTCAGATTCACCTGTTGTATTAGGTACAGTTACAGCATCAGCTAATTCATCATCACTATGAGCTAAACCATCACCACCAATAACAAGACCTTGAATTGTTACGGAATCTTGAGGTTGTACATATACAGTAGCACCAGCTGGGTACTCAATATTTTTACCTTTGATGAAAGCGCCCCCTACAAGCCCAACAGGACCGAGTAGAACTGCGCCCGCTACAGATGCACCTGCTGCTTTAACTTCACTACGGGTTTTATCCTTAGCCTCTTTACCTTGTACAGCAGTAAATTCTGTACCATCAATAGCTGGGATTGTATCAAATGTAATATCTAACGCACCATTACGACCAAAGGAACGAGCCTTTTTCAAAGAAGTAATTGTTCCGGAACCTACAGTGCCCGCAGGTACTAATAAGACATTGCCATCCATTACATTTTCTGCAACAGTAAAGGATATAGTGTCACCTTCATGACTAGTTTTAGAAGAAACCGCTTCATTTAGAGTCACTTTGAACACTTGATTACCAGACAATGTACCTACTTGGTTAGTAAGAGCCACATTGCTACCATATACCTTTGTCTTCAAAGAGATAATACGTTTTTGTAAGGAACCGCTACCAATGCGACCATTAACGCTACGTTCCATCTTTTCTACACGGTCTACAAGAGATCCTGCGTTAATGCTATTTTGATATGTATATTCCAATGCATCCATTTCTTCGCGCAAAGAAATATTAGTACCACTGCCTTCTACAGAATTGTAGAGGGAGTCAACACGTTTACTCAATGTTGCGGAATTACCATTGAAACCAGTACCATACACGGTTTCATCAAGTTGATTAATGCGGTCCACAACAGCACCATCTTGTACGGCTCCATATACAGTAGTTTCTAAAACATTTGTTTTTTCAGTTACTGTGCCAGGAGCGGCAAATGCAGTGCCTGAAATTAGGGATGCCATTAAAAGTGTAAGTACTTGTTTCTTCATAAATTCCTCCACAATGTATCTAATGTATAACTGTTATACAACAGAATAAGCACGGGCCTAAGACCGTGCTTATTCCCTGAGTCTATCAATTTATATGCTCAGTGGCCATTAAATTTTCAAATCAATAATCGCAGATACACCTACGCCTTGAACACGAGATGCACCAACTGGGTTTGTGCTATTAACAGGAACTAATCCTTTTACACGAACCATACCATTAAAGCTACCTTCTACTTGAGCAACAGCTTTAACTTCTTCAATGCTAGAAGCAGGCCCAGTAACTTGAGCCGCACCGATATAACCTTTTGTACCAATACTGATAATAGGAACTACTTTAGTTGTATATTCAGTACTCAAGTTATTTTGTTTCAATAATTTATTTAGGAAAGAGTCAATTTGTGGACCAAATTTGTTAACAACAATGCCGATACCACCAATTTTAGCTGCACCACCAAGAATGCTGCTAAGTCCACCAGCTTGAGTTGTCAAGATACCACCAAATGCAGTTGTAGTTAAACAAATCCCTAGAACAGCTGTAATAATCTTCTTTTTCATAATAAGCCTCCTATAGATACTTATATTTTAACAAATTCTATACATAGATTCTAGTGAAAGTATAAGAACTTACACATAAAGATACTAACATAATATAGATTTTCGATGAATTCTTAATGAATTTTACGCAACTTAATTTAATGCTATCATCAACGATAAATCGTGTCAACATCTAATACAAGCTACATCTAGAAAGCTCAAAAATTGAAATAAAAAGATTAACAAAATGATATAGTTTAATTACTTTTATTAATTATAAATTTAACAAATTCGTGGAACCTGATCTTCGCCTAATAAATCAATCAGACGAACACCTCCAATAGCCGTTTGTAGACCAACCTTACCAATATTTTTATCTATAGTCTTACCAATTAAAACAGCTTCACTGCCCTCTTCAAAGCTATGAAGAATCTTAAGGACTTCGTTCGTAATAGATGGCTCTACAATAAGAACCACTTTCCCTTCATTCGCTAAATATAAAGGGTCATACCCTAATATATTACATACTGACTGTACCTCTTCATGAATTGGTATAGCCGTTTCTTCAACCTTAATGCCTACTTGACTCTGATCAGCGATCTCTTTTAAAACGGTACCTAGGCCACCACGAGTGGGATCTCTCAACAAAGCAACTTGAGTTCCTACTTTATCTAATACTGCTTGAACCATCTTATTTAGTGGTGCACAGTCAGTTGTTAAGGAGTCAGATAAATCTAAACCAAACCGTTGCCCCATAACGGCAATGGAGTGATCTCCAATAGCACCTGACAAAATGATATCCATCCCTGCTTTCACACGATGTGGACCAATATCTATTCCATCTGGAATCATGCCAATACCAGCAGTATTAATGTAGATTTTATCTACTTCGCCCTTTTTAACGACCTTTGTATCACCTGTAACAATTTGAACATTTGCGGCTTTTGCCATTACTGACATAGTGCGAAGAATTTCATCTAGCTCTTCAAAGGCCAAACCTTCTTCTAAAATAAGACCACAACTTAAATATTGAGGTATCGCGCCATTCATGGCTAAATCATTCACAGTTCCACAAACAGCCAACTTGCCAATATTACCACCAGGAAAGAACGCAGGTTGCACCACATAGGAATCCGTAGAGAAAGCCATGCGCCCGGCTGTAACAGGAAACTGGGCACCATCGTGTAGGGGCGCCAATAAATCATTTGTAAAATATTTCAAAATAAAACGGTCCGTCAACTCATGACTAAATCGTCCACCATTACCATGGACTAAGCGAACTCGTTCCATATTAATCCTCCCACGTCGATCCACCACTAGAATAACCATATTTATACCATGCAGCACAGCTACCCTCTACAGATACCATACAGGCACCTACTGGATGATCTGCGGTACAGCTTTTACCAAATAACGGACATTCACTAGGTTTAATAAGGCCTTGTAAAACACGTCCACATTGACAGCCTTTAGGATCAAGGGATGGTTTATCTAAGTTAATAGGTAGGACAAGCTCTACATCGTAAGCTGTATATTCACCCTTTAATGCTAAGCCAGAGTTAGGAATAACACCAATACCACGCCATACATCATCGCATACTTCATACACTTCCTCGATCATAGCTTGGGCTACAGGGTTTCCCTTCTGCATAACTACAGAATGATACGTATTGCCCACCACAATATTATTAGACTTACGTTGCTCTAAAATATTAGCTATGGCAGACAATATTTCTAAGCCATCAAAGCCAGCGATACAAGATGGGATACCGTATTCTTTGGGCAAAAATCGGTATGGTTCTTCCCCAATAATAACGCTAACATGACCAGGTAGAATAAATCCATCGATATGGCCTTCTTGTTTATCTAGTAATGCACGCAATGCTGGTGGTACTAACTTATGAGATACAAGAAAGAATACGTTCTTTAATCCCGCAGCATGAACGGCTTTTACAGTAGCACAAATTACGGCTATAGTCGTCTCAAAGCCAATAGCTAAAAATACTATTTTTTTTTCTGGGTATTTTTTACTTAGTTCTATCACCTCTAAAGGCGTATAGATAACATGGATGTGAGCTCCCTTTGTTTGAGCTTCGCTGAGGCTACTATAACTCCCAGGGACCTTCAACATATCCCCAAAGGTAGCAATAATAACATCCTCACGTTCTGCATAGGCTAAAGCCTTATCCATATAGGTTTGATCAGTTACACATACTGGACATCCTGGTCCACTAACAAGTTCTATGCCACTTGGCAATAATTGACGAAGACCTTCTCGGAAAATCGATACTGTATGCGTACCACAGACCTCCATAAGCCGTACAGTTTCACCGGGCTTATGAAGCGCATTGATGCGCCTTAACAAAGCATCAGCTGTGTGCTGCTTTTCCTGTAAAGTAAGCTTCTTCAAGTTCTTCTAACTCCTTAAAGGCCTCTAATGTTTTTTGAGCCTCTTCTTCATCAACAATTTGTACAGCAAAACCTGCATGAACTAACAACCAATCCCCGACCTTTGCATCTGGTACGAGGAGCAAACTGCAGTCACGGGTAGCACCTGTCAATTCAACGGTACCAATAGCATCATTCACAGCAACCAATTGCGCTGGTACAGCTAAGCACATAGTATCTCCTTATCTATATCATTTATAACAAGTTTTATATACATTTACTTTAATAAAATATCTCCAAAATATATGAATAAAATTAATATTATTGTATCACAGTTACACTCATTATTTAGTGATAGTGGCCACAAACAACTAGAGCTTATACTGGCTATACAACTCATATGGATTAAACAATATTCAAAACATTACTAAATAAATTTGTCTAAGAATAAGAGTTGCATGACAATTTATAATTGATTTCCTAACCACAATTGTCCTAAAGCAAGTCCACCATCATTAGAAGGAACTGCTTCATTCATATATAAATTACCTATATGCCACGTCCTATATATGAATTCTAATAATTTACGATTTTGAAATACACCACCAGACATGGCTGCATCACTAATATTATATCGCTCCATCAAATCTGCCGCCGTTTCACATAGTGCTATTGCAATTGTTTTATGAAATGAAGCGGCTAAATGAGCTCGACATTCACCACGAACAACACCATCCATAATAGATTGAACTGTAGGTGTAAAATCAAGAATATGTCCATCATAATGGTAAGTAAGTAATGATCCTTTTTCATCACCACATAGAGTTTCTAAAGCAATGGCAATTTGTGCATCATAACTATGGACCATACCAAGACCTAATAAAGCACCTACAGTATCAAATAGTCGCCCACAGCTTGTAGCTTGAATCATGGGCATCGTAGATTGTAATGCTTTATCTAAAATTTCCCATCCCTTTGGAAGTTCTTTCATCCATTCTTGATATACAAAAGGGATATCATCGCCATAATAATTACGAATATACCATAAGGCTTGTCGCCAAGGTTCAGAAACAGCCTTTTCTCCGCCAGGTAATGGAGCTGCATGAATATGTGCCAATCTCTGATATTGATTGCCTTTACAAAGGAGAAATTCTCCCCCCCATATAGTTCCATCTGGACCATAGCCAGTACCATCCATAGCAATCCCTAGTACAAGCCCCCTTAAATTGTGTTCCGCCATAACAGACGCTATATGAGCATGATGATGCTGAACAGGTACAACAGAAAGATGGAAACTTTCACCTATTTTTTCACCTAACCGAGAAGAAAAAAACTGGGGGTGACTATCTATGATAATTTTATCTGGTTGCACAGAAAATAAGCTCTTATATCGTTTAATAGTCCATTCTAGTGTTTCATGAGTAGATGCATTCTCTAAATCTCCAATATGGGGTCCTACAAGAACTTCACTACCTTTATTCACAGCAAACGCATTTTTCAAATCACTGCCCATAGCTAATATCGAAGTTTGTTCTAAACCATCACAATGAATAGGTTCAGGCACATAACCACGACTGCGACGAATAAATCGAGGTTTATTATTGATGACCACCACCACTGAATCGTCAAGGGGCGCATAGATTTCACGATTATGAACGAGGAAATAATCTGCTACCTCACCTAGTTCATTAAACGCTTGATCGTCGTTATATAATACGGAATCACCGCTTTTGTTACCACTGGTCATTATCCATGCCGCATCAAAAGGTAATAACACCTCATGCATTGGTGAATAAGGCAACATAACCCCTAACATGCGATTATCAGGAGCCACATAAGAGCTTAAATGAACAGAACTATTATGATTTTTTTCTAATAACACAATAGGACGTTCCATCCCCGTCAATATATCTAGTTCTACATCATTAATATGTACTAACTCAATCGCCATATCTAGAGTTCCCACCATTATTGCTAATGGTTTATGCGGCCTATTCTTCCGCTTACGTAAGCGTTGTACAGCAGCGTCATTTCTAGCATCGCAAACAAGATGATATCCTCCTACACCTTTTATTGCGATAATACTACCTTCATTAATTAATTCCCGCGTAGTGTTCCATATATTCACTGTATCCACAGCCTTGCGATCTGGCTTATACAATGTATATTGGGGACCGCAGCGAGAGCATGCGTTTGGCTCTGCTCTATAGCGACGCCCTTCTATATCTTCATATTCAGCCTTACAATCTTCACACATGGGAAACTCGTTCATCGTCGTCCGCTCCCGATCATAGGGCAAAGATTTGATTATCGTATACCTTGGTCCGCAATTTGTACAGTTGATGAAAGGATATTCCTTTCTACGTTTATCTTGTTGTAACTCTTTAAGGCAATCATTACAAGGCGCTGTATCGGCACTAATAAAGGTACTCACGGATTCACCTAATGGAGATGGCTGTACAACAAAATTACTTTCATGCATATTAAGTGTAAGATGCTGTACAGTTTGACTAGTAATGCGACATAAACGAGGTTGCTCCTCTTGAACAGCATCTAAGAATAACTGCAATTCACCTAGAAAACCCTGAATTTCAACATACACACCTTGACTATCATTATATACAAAACCTGTTAATCCTAGGGAATGGGCCAACATAGAAACAAGGGGCCGGAATCCGACCCCTTGAACTATACCGGTATAGCGAATTCCCCAGCGTTCTGTAGTTTGATTACTATTTTGTTTCATATAAACTCCTACTATACTCGGAGAATCAAGTGTAATTAACCTAATGCAACAGGAATACTTCCATCAATACCAGCTTGTTCTAATTCGGCTTGAATCATAATAGCACATTCGATGCGTTTCTTCTGTAAACGACAACCAAATTCATAAGGTGTTTCTAGATCGCCACCCAATGTAATGTTGTTAGCATGACAACCACCAGAACAGAAGAATTTCGCCCAACATTCAGCACAAGTTGGTTTGGAGAATACATGTGTATTGCGGAAATCTTTAGGAATTTCTGTATTTTGTAAACCATCATACACATTACCAAGCACGTATCCATCTTTACCTACAAATTGGTGACATGGGTAAATATCGCCATTAGGTACGACTGCCATATATTCATGACCTGCCCCACAACCGCGAAGGCGTTTCGCCATACATGGCCCACGATATAAATCCATGCGGAAGTGGAAGAAGTTAAACTTCTCACCCCAGCCTTCTAACTGGCGTTGTAAATAAATATCTGCTAATTTTTCATATTCTTTCTCTAGAGCTGGCCAATCTTCTTCACGAAGCACATAATCCCCTTCTTCACCGACAACAGGCTCCATGGACAAATGCTCAAAGCCAAGATCAGACATTGCCATAACGTCTTTAGTAAAGTCTAAGTTTTTATGAGTATATGTACCACGTACATAATATTCAAGACCGTGACGTTGTTTTACTGCATTGATAAGGTTTTTAGCAATATATTTATAAGACTCTGCACCACTACCTGCTACTGGACGCATTGCATTATGTACGGATTCACGACCATCCAACGACAATACTAAACTCATCTTGTGTTTGTTTACATAGTCGATTTTATCTTGTGTTAAAAGCATACCATTCGTAGTCAATGTAAGCTTAAATATCTTATTGTGCTTTTCTTGAATGGATTCAATGTATTCAACCGTTTGCTTAACAACATCCCAGTTCAACAATGGCTCACCACCGAAAAAGTCAATTTCACAATGTTGGCGAGGTCCACTCATTTTAATAAGAAAGTCCACAGCTCGTTTTGCTACATCAAAGCTCATCAATTCTCGTTTAACACCGCCGTAATCACCTTGACTAGCAAAGCAATATTTGCATGCTAAATTACAATCATGAGCAATATTTAAGCATAATGCCTTAACAATAGGTTTCTCACCTACTACAAGTTTAAACTCTTTACTCATCGGTGCAAATAATTGCTCCGCTTTGATGAGCTCATCTAACTCGTCCATAATCTCATCTAGTTCTACTGCATCTTCTTTAGCATCTAACGCAGCATGTACAGCATCGCGATTAGTGCCATCATATATGTCAAGAACTCTATCGATGAGTTCGTCGATAACATGGATAATACCGCTATTTACGTCTAAGCAGTAATAGTTATCCTTCATCCGAAACTTATGGATCATTGGTTTTAATTCTAACATGGTACCTCCAATTGATTTGTATGGTAAAAGCTCTAGTATATAGAACTTTCTAGATAATTGTACCACATTTCCACACTAAACGTTATAAAAAGAGTCATAAAGATATACTATACAATGTATGTCTTTAAAACATAAATAAAAAAGGCCCGCTAAGCGAGCCTCTTCATTATTTTTGTTTGCAAACTTGGTTACCAACTGTGCAGCTTGTTTTACAAGCGGATTGGCAAGATGTTTGACATTCCCCACAACCGCCAGTTTTAGCAGTTTTTTGTAAGGATTCAGTGTTGATAGTACGAATACGTTTAGCCATGATTATCCTCCTCAATACTTATCGAATGATATTTATTTTATCATATTTATAAAAAGCCTGTAAAATACTATTTCGTTATATTTTCGTCTACAACTTCAGCTTATTTGGTTTCTACCACTTCAGTTTCTCCTAATTGATGGTCTGTAACTTTTGTGTCTCGCATAGCTTCACCTTTAGTTTTCTTAGGAGCATCCTTACGCAATACTTTTCGTAAAGCCATTGCCACCGGTGTTACAATTACAGCAGCAAAAACTGCTTCTGGAATACCATGTGTAACAGACAAGAATACAATAGAGCCTAATACTTGATCTGGACTAAGATTCATTTTAAGAGCAAACATATCTGCATAGAGTAAGAAGATTAATCCCATAACCATGATCGTATGAAATACAGTCCCCATAAAAGCAGAAACAATAATACGCGGACCTTGCGGTGCTTTCCACAATAATAGATATACCAAATATGCTAATACTGGGAAAAGTATACGCGGTAATACGGAAATGATTGGATTAATAAATAGTGGGGATAAAATATTAGGAGCTGTAATATTTTGCCACAAACTATAGCAACCAAAGATAAAGCCAACAAAGGCCCCCACTTTTGGTCCTTCTACAATAGCACCAATTAGAGTTGGTACATGTAAAGTTGTTACATTTAGCGGCCCTAATGGAATAATACCATAACCAGAAAGCCCTAATGCAATAGTGATACCTGCTAGTAGACCAATAATTGTCAATTCTCGAATCGTAATGCCACTTTTTTTCTCTTTCTTGGCCTCTTTACGTTCAACTTGCTTCAGTTTTTCATTGTCGTGGATTGATACAGTTGAGTTATCATCCAATGGACGTTCAATGTTGTTCATAGATCCTCCTTCGCTCTCATTCCTTACGGATATAAGTCGAAACTAGAAATTAAATACGTTCACGGCGTCGTGAAATAATACCACGCTCTACCAATGCACCTATAATCACTGCTCCACCTGTCATACCAGCTTCTAATAAAGTTGGAGTTACAAACACTAGTGGATTACCTTGGTACGTTGGAAAAACGGTGGGAACTAAAGATAATATAAATTCTGGAATATAACCACCATACAAGATATGGGCGTTCATAGCAAGCCATATGCCTGCAGTAATAATGATACGCAACAAACGTACACCCTTATATGCTAAATCTCTTGGATACAAATAGAATACAAAGACCAATAAAGAAACTAATAATAATACAAGTTCAGCAAATAATATATTTACATTCATGGATGATGCATACATAAAATATACCATCGGATCTTGTAAATCTATATATAAGATTGAAGCAATATACAAGAACGGAATCGGTATAGTATAGGCAATTATATCTAACGCTTCATCAATCATTCCCCATCGATGAGTACGATTGAAATACTTTGTGGCTAACAAACCACATAGCTCAATAAGAACTTGAACGATAAAATATACTACAAATAAAAGTAGTACTTTTGCTAATCCATTATCTACATTAAAGCTAAATGGTGTATGAAGAAACGAAAATACCGTCCACCAAGCCCAACTATAAGCATGATAGCCCATGCTTAGCGGTAAATCATCGTTAAACTTGGCATTCTTTAGTCGTCGCACCATAATTGGTATGACTAGCGACAAAACGGGGAACACTAAAATGGGTATTGATAGTGCCCCACTTAATGAAAGTACTGTCGTAATAGCACTTACAAAAAGTGAACAAATTAACGTAAATAACCAAAAACTTTTATTCATTACGGTCTCCCACCAATCGAGTTAAGCCATAAGCTATAATCAAGCTAAATGTGACACTAAAATACATAGCTAATAAAAAGGCTATATCACGACCTACTGTTGGCCATCCCCACAACATGGATAAATCAATACCTAAGAAAATTCCTTTATAGCTGATACCGTGAACGACAACCCAGCTCACTACATAAGCGATACGACTTATAGATTTACCCTCACCAAAGGTACTGCTTTTAAATGATAAATAGGCCCAAGGCATACACAAGGATAACAACAAATACCATACTAGTGCTACTGTCGCACTCGATCCATTATGAATCATATATGCAATAATGGGAATTACCACAATAAATAGATTCAAATAGAAGGAGCGTCTGCAAATATCTATCAAAATGTTCATATAAATCTCCTACGATATGTAATCTCCTTGTATTTTACAATAATCATAGATAAATGTCATCAAAAAAGAAAAACCTCCATATAGGTAAATCAATACCTATATGGAGGTTCCTTTGATTAAGCTACTACAGAATCAGCTGTTACATCAATTGTAGGAACAGTTTCCTTTGGTTCTTCTTTTTTCAACAATGGTGTCATGCTTTCAAGCCCGATCCCCAATGTGAATAGATTATGCAACCAAGCAGTTTGACTTGGTGGCATAAAGCCAAGTACACCGCCACCAACAAGAGCACCATTGAAACCAACGATACCATTGTAATTTGCTTTGATACGTTTCATCAATGCAATAGAAATGCGGCGCAAATCTACAAGAGCTTGTAGATTATCGGAAGAAATAGTAACATTCGCAATCTTTTGAGCAATTGGAGCGCCTTCATTCATAGCGATACCAACATGAGCCTCAGAAATTGCTGGGGAGTCATTGATACCGTCCCCTACCATCATAACAGTATAGCCTTCAGCTTTGGCTTGTTTTACATAACTTGCCTTATCTTCTGGCAATACTTCTGCATGCACTTCATCAATACCAAGTTCATCAGCTACGCGTTGTGCATTACGCTTAGAGTCACCAGTCATCATGACAACCTTTTTAATGCCTAATGCATGCAAATCAGCTATAACTTGTTTTGCCTCTTCACGTACAGGGTCTTTAATGCAAATAACCGCTGCTAATGTACCACCAATAGCGAGGTAAATATGTGAAGATGTATTTGGTAAATTATTGAATTTTTCTTGTTCATCAGCAGGAATCTTTGTTTTTTCATCATCAAAGATATAATGAGCACTACCAATGCGTACACGATAGCGACCAACCTTAGATGCAATACCATGAGCCACAACGTATTCTACGTCAGAGTGCATTTCCTTATGAGGTAATGCATGATCCTTAGCAGCACGTACAATTGCTTTTGCCATGGAATGAGGGAAATGCTCCTCAATACATGCAGCTAATTTCAACATTTCATCTGCATCATGACCGTTAAATGGAATAATTTGTTCAAACTCAGGTTCAGCTTTAGTAAGAGTGCCTGTTTTATCGAACACAATCATATCTGCTTGTGCAATTTGTTCTAGGAACTTACCACCTTTAACAGTGATACCGCGTTTAGATGCTTCTTGCATAGCGGAAAGTACTGCTAATGGAATGGATAATTTAAGAGCACAAGAGAAGTCAACCATTACGAAAGACAATGCTTTCATCACATTACGAGTCAACAAGTATGTTAAACCAGCACCAATAAAGCTTATTGGAACTAATTTATCAGCCATGCGGTATGCTTGTTGTTCCATACCGGATTTCATTTGTTCAGACTCTTCAATGAGGTTAACGATTTTTTCGTAACGAGATGTTTTGGATGTGCTACGTACTTCTACAATAGCTTTACCGTCTTCAACAACAGTACCTGCATATACAGAACTGTCTTGATCGCGACGAACCGCTTCTGGTTCACCAGTCATGGAGCTTTCATTAACAAGAACAACACCATCGATAACGACGCCATCCAATGGAATCACTTCGCCTTGACGAATGATAATTTGATCGCCTGCTACAACTTCGTTAACGGGCTTGCTCACTTCGATATCGTCAACTAATACCCATACTTTATCTACGTTCAAGGACATGCTTTGAGCAAGATTCAATACGGATTTACGGTGAGTCCATTCTTCCAAAATATCCCCAATACCCAATAGGTACATAACAGCACTAGCTGTTGGGTAGTCTTTTTGAAGTAAAGCAGCACCAATAGCTACACCATCAAGTACTTCGACAGTTAACTTACGTTGCCACAATGTTTTAATAGCCTTACCAATAAATTTAATACCGTCAAACCAAGCCCATGCAGCCGCAATCGGTGCAGGAAGCACTGCTTTTTTACCTAAGTAAAGTGCAGTACGGTTGATCATCATTTCACGGTATTTTTTATTTACCAAGCGAGGAGAATATTCGTTCAAAGCAGGAGCTTCAGACAAATCTAAATCGCGTAGACCTAGCACTGCATCACGCACAGCATCAATATCGCCAGTATGTTTAATGGCGATTTGACTGCTACGAGTGTAGAAGGTTACATCTACAATTGCATCATTAAGGAATAATGTATCCTCTACATAAGCTGCTTCAGCCTCTGTAAAGTGATGACCAGTTACCTTAACATGCAAGCGATTTCTGAGTTTTTTTACTACAGAAAATTGTAACATATGTGCAATCCTCTAATTATTTGTTTTCTTCAAAGATTTCTTCGTTGCGTGCTTCGTTGATTTCTTGAGCTTCTGCCAATACATCAGATGCGGATGCTTGTACTTTTTCAGCTGTTTCTAATACAGTTTCTTTAGCGCGAAGGCCAGCTGCTACGATACCAGCATATACTTTTTTAGCGTCTTTGGAAGTTAAAACTTTAAGACCTACAGTACCCAATGCAAGACCTGCTGCGAATAAGTTAGCGTTTTTAAGATTTTTTTGATCGATGTTGAACATGATAATATTCCTTTCTACTAAATATGATAAAAAATTTAATTACTATATTTGAAAAGAGGAGCCATTATAGAGACCCCTCATTCAAATTCAGAATTCGTATTAGCTTACTTAGCAGTACGTTTAATGCCTAGTGCTTTATTGGAACCATCACAGCTGCAGTTACCACCGCAACCAGAAGATTTTTTAGAGCCAGACTTGGAGCTACCGCCACCACAGCCACAGCCACCTTTACCAGACATTTGTTTGTAAAATTTATTACCGATATAAGCTAATGCTAATACAACTATGAGTCCTATAACAAGATTATCCATTATTATGCCTCTTTCTCAATATCTACTAAATTATAATATGTGTATTAGTGATAAACAAGATAAAAGCAATATCTAAAGGATATTTCCCTTTTCTCATTATCATTTAACCACGAATATTGATAATTATCAAGTATTATTTTTAAATTACTTATAACAAAATCGCAATTTTTAAATTCATTTTTGTTTAAAGAATCTAAAGGTGGCTAAACTCTCCTATTTAGCGACTCTAGATTAGAAACCTAATGCGCGACCAATGTTATAGAAGATGAAACATGCAATCCATGCAAATGTATTTTCATAGCAGAACATGAATGCAACCCATTTCCAAGAACCTGTTTCACGTTTGATAACAGCTAATGTTGCCAAACAAGGTGGGTAAATTAATACGAACAACATCATTGTTAATGCAATCAATGGTGAGAAGTTTGGATCATTTTGTAAGTAATCAGTCAATGGAGCTGGATTTTTATCATCACCACCTACTGCATATACTGTACCCAATGTAGAAATTACTACCTCTTTAGCCGCTAAACCAGCTACGAGAGATAAGCCCATTTTCCAGTCGAAGCCCAATGGTTCAAGTACTGGGTTGATTGCTTTACCAAAGGATGCTGCATAGGATTGTTCAATTTTTTCAGCAGCTTGTTCTTTATCAAGTTTGTCATTTTCAGCATCTAAGTTAGCACTGTTTTTATACATTGCCCATGCTGCTGGGAACAAGTCTTTATTTTCATCTTTAATATCATTGAATAATTCAGGTGCTTCAGAATCATCCTCTACTGCTACTTCAGGTTCATCTTCTCCTGCTTGCTTAGCAGCATCAGTAGCATCTTGTACAGTAGATTTCATATCTTCAACAATTTTATCAACTGCATCTTTTTGGTCATCTGTAGCAATACCGAATTGAGATAATGTAGCTGCATCTTTTACTTCATACTCTTGAGCAACTTGTTCTTTCACTGCATCATAATCTTTGGAGTATTCTACATCCATTGGATATGCAGTGATGAACCAAATCAAGATGGAAGCAGCCATAATGAAAGTACCGGCTTTAATGATGTACAATTTAGCACGTTCATACATGTGCATCCATGTAGCTTTCAATGTAGGCAAATGATATGGAGGTAATTCCATTACAAATGGTTCTGCTTCACCAGCAAATAAGAACTTACGGAAAATTTTTGCAAAGATAATACCGAAGATGATACCCAAGAAGTATACAGAGAATACAACTAAAGTACTATCCCAACCATTTGGGAAGAACGCATTTGCAAATAAGATATACACTGGCAAACGTGCAGAACAACTCATGAATGGTGTAATCAAAATCGTAACCATTCGATCCTTGTAGTTGTCGAGGATACGGGCACCCATTACGGATGGTACGGAACAACCGAAACCCAATAATAAAGGAATAAAGGATTTACCATGTAAGCCACATGCGCGCATTACACGGTCAATAACGAAGGCTGCACGAGCCATATAACCTGTATCTTCCAAGAAAGAAATGCCAAGGAAGAGTAATAAAATTAATGGTAAGAATGAAAGTACCGCACCTACGCCGGCAATAATACCATCAGATACGAGTGACTGTAATTGGCCCTCTGGAATAGTCTGAACCGCATAAGCTTGTAATGCAGCGAAACCATCCTCGATCCAACCTTGAGGAATACCACCAACGAAGTTAACGAACGCAAACAATAAGTACATAACAACCATGAAGATTGGTAAGCCCCAAATTCGATGCGTTAAGATTTTGTCATAACGGTCAGAGCGTGTTTCCAATTGAGTTGGCGCTTGTGTTAAACATGTATTATATACTTCTACTGCAAAGCGGTGACGATATTCTTGGAAGACAATATCAAGATCAACTTGATCCTTAATTTCTTCACGAATAGCTTCAGCCTTTTGAATAACAGCTTCCGTATTATCAAAGCGCATAACTTTGCCAATAACGTCAGCATCTTTTTCTAACAACTTAACAGCAATCCAACGAAGTGGATATGTAACAGTGCCCGCTTGTTTTAGCAATTCTACAAGCTCACTAATTTTACCTTCTAACAAATCACCATAGTTAATTGTTACACCAGGAGCTTTTTGAGAAGCAGCTACACTAATTATTGCTTCTAACAAGTCTTTTGTACCAATGTTTGTACGACCTACTGTGCTAACAATTGTAGCCCCTGTCATTTCTGCCATTTTTTTTAGGTCGTATTTGATGCCCATTTCTTCAGCAACGTCAGCCATGTTTAGAGCAATAACCATTGGCTTTTCAAGTTCCAATAATTGTGCAGCTAAATATAAGTTACGTTCCAAGTTAGATGCATCAAGAACATTAACAATAACATCTGGGTTATCATTTACGATAACATTACGCGCTACTAACTCATCCAAGGAACGTGCAGTTAAGCTATATGTACCTGGTAAGTCAATAAACAATAACTCATGGCCATCAAAGTTCGTATGGCCTTCCTTTTTTTCTACTGTAACGCCGGCATAGTTACCAACGTGTTGCTTCGCCCCTGTGATATTGTTAAACATTGTAGTTTTACCACAGTTAGGGTTACCTGCTAAGGCAATGCGAATTTGCCCATTTTCTGCCATGTGAACCTCCTATTGAACCTCTACATCAATCATGCCAGCTTCGCTTGTACGAAGTGCTAATTCAAAGTTTTTTACTTTGATTTCCACCGGATCCCCCAAAGGGGCAAACTTCATAACATGGATTTTTGTACCATTTACAAGACCCATGTCAATTAGACGATGCTTAACATTACCACTGCCATGTAGTGCAACAATAAGACCAGACTCACCTGGTTTCATGTCTTTTAACTTTTTGATAGCCATACGACACCTCCTAATTATTGTACCTAACAACCTCATATTAAACACACCAAATAATAATGCGTATTAATATCTTAAATTATTATATCAAATCAAGCATTAATTTCAACAATTATTATCATTTTTATGGTTTATTTTTATCTCATATCTATATTTTATTATCATATTTAATATGAGATTATTTATATGATTATCTAATAAAATACTGAATACTAGCTGAAATTTAATATTTCATGGCTATATATTTAGATACAGTAATCAATAAACACTACAAAGATTATCATTTACAAATGCTAACACATTCTCAATTAACAGTTTATAAATAGTTTAAATGTAGTTATTTTAATGTTTTCATTTCTCATTTCACTTAATTATATCAATATTTTTCTATATATTATCAAAAAAATATATTCGAAAGTACTATAATATTTTTTTGAGTCTAGAATATATTAAGACTATAAATCTTCCAAGTTCAATTCATTTGCCCCTAGTATGTGCATACTGTATAATTAATATAATATGTATTATAGAAAGGACAATCCATGAAATCTTTTAAATCTTTAGGTGTTTGTGATGAGCTCATCATAGCCCTACAAAAACAAGGTATCAAGGAGCCCACGCCAATTCAAGAACAATCCATTCCTGTCGTCTTTAAAGGGAATGATGTCATAGCAAAAGCTCAAACAGGCACGGGGAAGACACTAGCCTTCTTACTGCCAATTTTACAACGTGTACATACTGATGTTCATCAAGAACAAGTGCTTATCATTGCACCTACACGGGAACTAATTAAACAAATTTCCGACGAAGCGAAGGAACTAGGTTCTATTTTAAATGTAGATATCCTCCCTCTCATCGGTGGTAAAACTATTGAAGCCCAACTACAGCAACTGGGACGTCGTCCTCAAGTTATTCTAGGTACACCTGGTCGATTATTAGATCACGCAAAACGCGGTTCCCTACATTTAGATTGTATTCGCCGTGTTGTACTAGACGAAGCAGACCAAATGTTGCATATGGGTTTCTTACCAGATATTGAAAATCTCATTAGCCAAACAGACGCTAATAGGCAACTGTTGCTATTCTCTGCAACAATTCCAGATAAAATCCGAAATCTCGCAAAGGCATACATGTCTAAACCTATTTCTGTAACAGCAGAAGGCAAACATATCACGCTCGAATCAATTGATCAACGAGTGTATATGATGAATCCTGAAGAAAAAACACAACGTCTCATCAAAATGATTGAAGATGACAATCCATTCTTAGCAATTGTATTCTGTAATAAACGGGAAGGTGCCATTCGTTTATCCTACGAGTTAACCGCAGCAGGGCTTAATATTGCAGAAATGCACGGTGACTTGACACAAGGTCGTCGCACACAAATTCTACGAGACTTTGCAAAAGCGAAAACACAAATCTTAGTAGCTACCGATATTGCGGCTCGCGGTATCGACATTGAAGGTATCACACATGTATATAATTACGACGTACCTCGCGATGTAGATTACTATATCCATCGAATTGGACGTACAGGTCGTGCTGGTAACTCAGGTATTGCTGTAACATTTGCAACTCCACAGGATGAGGCTTGGTTAAGACGTATTGAACGAGCTATTCAAGCTACGCTTACCAAATATACAAAAGATGGTCAGATTAAGACTAAGGGCAACGCCAGTACTGCGCCAAAACGCACAAAATCAGCTAGTAAACCTAAGGTTACAAGCACTTACCAATCCACTAAGGCGAAAGCTCACAAAGCACGAGGCCACAAAGGCTCCAATACACGCCAACGCCGTGCTTCTACCTCCCAAACGGGGCGTCGTGGCAAACGCAGATAAAATTCGGCTTAATATCCTAAACTAAATGAAACAATTTTTCTTCTACAAGAACATTTTCAAAAAAGACGCGTACAGCTAAGCTGTACGCGTCTTTTTATTATTTACAATAAAAACAATCATTTCTAAGTAATGTTAGATTTGTTAACATAAATACTCGGTACCCCATCTACATCAGAACATTGGGTCTTACATTGAGATCGATTACTACAAATCCAGTTTGTTCGACCTCTCACCTCTTGTTTCACAAAATAACCTACGTTACATCTAGGGCATTTATATTGTTTATCTTCATCAGATACTTCAATATTACCTTCAACACTAGAAGTATCCCCTTCTACTGGCTGCGTATGTTTACACCTAGGATAATTCGTGCACCCTAAAAAGGCACCAAATTTACCATTCCGCTGTTGCAAACGTCCTTTTTTACATTTAGGACATACAGGTAAGGAAGACAAGTCTACGCTTTCACTATCCATAGGGCGCTTACGATTTTGACTCGTTATAGTTCGTACCACATTTGGCATCATTTGATCAGAGTTTACTACTTTATCAAAACCAAGTTTATCAATTAATAATTGTAAAAAATTAATTTGATCCGCTAAGAAGGAATCTAATGTATCCTCGCCTTCGCTCATAAGTGCTAAGCGTTCTTCCCAAACAGCTGTTTCATCAGGATAAAGCAGCTCTTCTGGCAGAGCATCTACTAAGAGATAGCCCGTTTCCGTTGGAGATAAGACTTGCTTCTTCCCTGACGTTTTCATAAAGCCTCGACTGATAAGCTCATCAATTATGTTTGCCCGCGTTGCTTCTGTACCAATACCAGATACAGCCTTTAATTGTTTTTTCAAATCTTCATTTTTTACGAATTTATGAATTTCCTTCATCGCTTGTAGTAATGTGGACGGCGTAAAACGGGATGGTGGCTTTGTTTGTTTAGCCTCTACAGATGAATCCGTATATAATACAGTATCATTCTTTTTAACCGCTGGTAAGTGGTCCGCTTCTTCAACAACCTCTTTTTTAGGATCTGATTCAGCTCCACGCTCATCGGTTAGATCAGGCGCGTCATTGTCCGTCGTAGATTTAGACTTTTGCCGCTTATAAAGCAACTTCCAACCTTCTTCGATAACTACACGGCCATTAGCAACAAAGTCTTCCTTGCATTGTTCTACTACAATTTTAGTTTGTTCATAAATATGCTCCCCATAAAATTGAGCAATATAAGCTTGACTGATGAGGAAGTAAATATTTCGTTCCTCATGGGACAAGCTATTTATATTACAAGCCACCGTTGTAGGAATAATAGCATGATGGGCAGTAATTTTCTTTTCATTCCAAGCACGGCTCTTAATAGAACAATCTGCATCGGCAGCCCACTGTGCTAATCTCTCATCACCTGCATTTTGTAGATTGTTGAGGATTGTATTGCGATCATCATATTGATTGGGTGGTAAATATTCACAATCAGAACGTGGATAGGTAGTTAATTTCTTTTCATATAATTTTTGCGCTGTATCAAGTACAGTCTGTGGATCATAAGAAAAGGCTTTACCTGCCAATACTTGTAAGGATGATAAGGATAAAGGCAATCGTTGTACATCTTTTTTCTTAGACTTTGTAACACCTTTAATAAAACCGTCTGGTCCAGCTTGTAAACGTTCTACTAATTCATCAGCAATAGCTTTATTAATGAGTCGTCCATCTGGGTCAAGCCCCTTTTGTTCGTCTGTAGGCTGCCAAGTCGCCCAAAACACCCCATTAGGATGGTTATATAATACCTTTACAGTAAAATAGTCTACTGGTTTAAATGCAGCTAACTCTCGTTCTCTACGTACAACAAGAGCTAATGTTGGCGTCTTTACACGACCAATTGGCAATGTTACCTTATTACCTTTATAACGTTCAGATAATGTATATGCCCGAGATAAATTCATCCCAATGAGCCAGTCTGCCCGTGCTCTTGCCAATGCAGATTGATATAGATTGTGAAAGTCCTTGTTATCTCTCAAATCATCAAGTGCAGAACGAATGGATTTTTCATCGAGGGCATTTAATAGAATACGCTGTACTGGTTTTGTATTACCTACATAGTACAAAACTTCGTCAACTAAGAGTTGCCCTTCCCGATCCGGGTCACCTGCGTTGACGATGATATCAGCTTTGTCGATAAGGTCTTTTACAATCTCAAACTGTTGACGACTGCTATCTGTGACAAGCAATTTCCACTCAGCTGGCACGATAGGCAAATCTTGAGGACGCCAACGGATATATTTATCATCGTAATCTCCGGGCTCAGCCTGATGCAGTACATGACCTACTACCCAGGTCACCACATCGTCACCCTGGATAAAATAGCCATTCCTCTTTTGGATATTCTTATTTTCTGGCAAGCATTTACTGATTTCGCGAGCCATGGATGGCTTTTCCGCAATAAATAACCGCATGGTCCCCCTCCTTAACCTAAAGATAACGGCTAAACCCCAAGCCGTTCTATGAAATCTCATTATACTACAATTTAGTGGTCATAACTAGAAAAATCATGTATAATTTTTACGATATATAGACTGTGAAAGTAGAACCTAAAGATTTATCTGCTTTTACAAACATATTAATAGAGGTGAATCATGACATTTTTAGAAGAAGTACAACGTCGTCGTACGTTTGCTATCATATCTCACCCGGATGCGGGTAAAACAACATTAACGGAAAAATTACTATTATATGGTGGTGCTATTCACTTAGCAGGCTCCGTAAAGTCTCGTAAAACTGCAAAACACGCCGTATCCGACTGGATGGAAATCGAGAAACAACGTGGTATCTCTGTAACGAGTTCCGTATTGCAATTTGACTACGATGGTTGTCGCGTAAACATCCTTGATACTCCTGGTCACCAAGACTTCTCTGAAGATACATACCGCACATTGATGGCTGCTGACAGTGCTGTCATGCTTATCGACGTAGCAAAAGGCGTAGAGGCCCAAACAAAGAAACTATTTGCCGTATCTAAAGAGCGCGGTATTCCTATCTTTACATTTGTAAACAAAATTGACCATTTCGGTCGTAGCCCATTCGATCTAATGGAAGAAATCGAAAATGTTCTCGGTATTCATACATGTCCTATGAACTGGCCTATCGGTATCAACGGCGAATACAAAGGCGTCTACGACAGAGAACACGAAACTATCGAGCTCTTTGCAAAAGACGAAACTCATGGTCAAGAAAAGTTAGCTTCCGAAAAAGGTTCATTAACAGATCCTCGTATGAAAGAGTTATTAGGTGACGATGTATACCAAGCATTACTCGACGATATTGAGTTGCTCGACGTTGCTGGCGATCCATTCGATTTTGATAAGGTTCGTGCTGGTGAATTAACACCTATGTTTTTCGGTTCTGCTATGACGAACTTCGGGGTAAAACCATTCTTAGAAAAATTCTTGGAACTAGCTCCATCCCCTGCTCCACG
Source organism: Veillonella parvula (assembly GCF_032550495.1). Classification (GTDB taxonomy): domain Bacteria; phylum Bacillota; class Negativicutes; order Veillonellales; family Veillonellaceae; genus Veillonella; species Veillonella parvula_G. The sequence continues at coordinate 817,008 of NZ_JAWFZJ010000001.1, forward strand.
ACAAGCGATAGAGGAAATAGTGCAACCTACTAGTGAAGACTTCTCTGCTCTAGTATTTAAAATCCAAGCTAATATGGACCCAAATCACCATGACCGCATCGTATTTATGCGTATTTGCTCTGGTAAATTCGAAAAAGGTATGTCCGTATTACATCGTCAATCTAATAAAACAATCCGCCTATCTCAGCCTCAACAATTTTTGGCTACGGAACGTACCATCGTAGAAGATGCATACCCTGGCGATATTATCGGTGTCTTTGATGCCGGTACTATGGGCGTAGGAGATACGCTTTGTGCACAAAAGCATAAAGTAACCTTTGGCGACTTCCCTGTCTTTCCTCCTGAGTTTTTTGCTCGTGTATCCCCGAAAGATACTATGAAACGTAAGCAATTCCAAAAGGGTATGACTCAATTGGCTCAAGAAGGGGCTGTTCAAATCTTTGAACAACCAGGTGCCCTTGATTCCTTCGTGGTCGGTGCCGTAGGTATGCTTCAATTTGAAGTTCTTGAGTACCGCCTCAAAAATGAATATGGTGTAGATTTATTAAATCATACATTGCCATATGGTGTAGCCCGTTGGATTGATGGCGAAGTTGATATTGCAGCCTTAAAAGGTATAGATAATGCGATGATTGTAAAAGATAATCGGGATCGCACCGTAGTTCTTATCTCTAACGAATGGCAAATGGGTTGGGTTCAAGAGCGTAATCCGGATGTAACATTCTTAACAACCCCTAAATTACACCATGAGCTATAACTTCTAATTAGCTTATTGCTAGGTATATATATTTTAGTTATATCTTAACATGCATTTATAGAACGAATTTATCGCATTTATAATTTAGAGCCTTACGAAATAACATAAAAATATTAAATTTTAAAACTGGAGTATATTTTATATAATTATAAATATAAAAAATATATTCCAGTTTATTTTTTTATAACAAGAAGGAAAATCACAGATTTAAGTCGAATACATATAGTATGATTATGTACATAAGTAATATATACTATTACTTTTCTATATTTATATGTATAATCATAAAAATAGCTTTATTAATATTATTGTTTTTTTTGTGTTATTATGAGTGTTTAAAGATAAAAATGTAAACTTTTTATACGTTATATATTCTATAGTATTTTTTGACCATTCATGATACCATAAAATTCAGATTTATTTTTTATTTTAAAGGAGTGATTTTATGCCACTTATTGACTTAGCCCTAGTCAACAATGTATGGACCTTAAAACTGTCCATGATTCAAACTGTAGGTCTTGCTGTAATTACCTTATTCATCGGTACTTGGATCAATAAGCATTCCAAGTTCTTACAACGTATGTGTATGCCTGCACCAGCCGTAGGCGCTCTTCCATTTGCATTTTTAACTGCTATTTTGTCTTATTATAAAATCTTAAACATTACCTTTGAAGGTTCCTTGCAAACATTTCTAATGCTTGCCTTCTTTACCACTATCGGTTTAATGGCATCCTTAAAAGTCCTCAAAAAAGGTGGTATCTTCATTATTTTCTTCTTCTTAGCATGTGCAGTGTGGATTGTAGTACAAAATACTGCAGGTATTATGATTGCTAAAGCATTAGGAATTGAGCCAATTATTGGCATCATGGCTGGTTCTGTATCTATGATTGGTGGCCTTGGTACAGCTGGTGCCTTCGGTCCATATTACGAACAATTACTTGGTATCCCTGGTACCGCTTCCGCAGCAGTTGCAGCTGCAACATTTGGCATGGTAGCTGGTACAATCCTCGGTGCGCCTGTAGGTGAACGCATTATTAAAATGCATAAAGTTAAAACACCTTATGAAAATCCTGAGTTAATGGAGGATGAAGGCATCGATATGATCGAAGATCACGTTGAAAGTGGTGGCAAACAGTTCAACTCTCAAGATCTTTTAACAATTTGTATGTGGATTGGCCTTGCATTAGGCATCGGTACCATCGTAAGTGCTGGATTATCTGTTCTTACTCCACTACCTGCATATATTGGTGCTATGATTTGTGCAGCAGTAATTCGTAACTTTGGTGATTTTACTAAAGCATACAAAATCAACGATGCAGCTCTTGATGCGGTATCTAATGTAGCATTATCTTTATTCGTAACAATGGCTATCAACAGCTTAAAGTTAGTTCAATTAATTGATCTTGCTTTACCACTTATTACAATCTTAGTTGTACAAATGGCACTTATCTGTGTATTTGCATACCTTATTTACTTTCTCTTTGGTCGCAACTACGATGCAGTTATGCTTGGTTCCGGAGCTATCGGTTTCGGTTTAGGTGCTACACCAAACGCATTAGTTAACATGTTATCCTTAGCAAGTAAACACGGCCCATCTCCTCGTGCTTGGCTCGTAGTTTCCTTAGTAGGTGCATTCTTAATTGACTTTGCAAATGCTTTCCTCATTACAACCATGGCTGGTATTCTTTACTAACTAAAAAGGACCCATTCGGGTCCTTTTTTCATGAAAAAGAGCTTACTGGAATGATATTTTATCAGTCCAATAAGCTCTTTATGTATTATACTATTTGATTAAAGCTGCCCATGCGTTGGCTACATCGGCAAATTCTTGAAGTGTAAAGGTCTCACCTCTTCGTTGTCCATCAATATTCGCTTTTGCTAATAGCTCTTCAATTCTATCCCTTGTTAACCCCGTTGTCTTCATCGTATTAGAGAATGTTTTACGGCGTTGAGCAAAACCAGCTTTCACAACGCGAAAAAATAGTTTCTCATCAATCACATCTACAGGTGGTTTATCGCGCAATACGCAACGAATAACAGAACTAGTTACTGCTGGAGCTGGTAAAAAGGATTTAGGCGGTACATCAAGAACAATATCTGGTTCCGTATAATACTGAACAGCAATAGATAATGCACCATAGTCCTTTGTGCCAGGCTTTGCTACCATGCGTAAAGCTACCTCTTTTTGCACCATCACAACGAGACGTTCAATAGGTAATTTACTTTCCAACAAAGACATAATAATAGGTGTTGTAATATAGTATGGCAAATTGGCAACCACTTTAAATGGTTTGTGATTCATAATCGTTGGCACATCAAGCTTTAACACATCACCATGAATGATACGTACATTGTCATAAGATGCCAATGTCGTATCTAGTACCTCTAATAAGCGACGATCCAGCTCGATAGCCGTTACATCTGCCCCACTTTGCGCTAAACCTTGTGTCAACGTACCAATACCAGGACCGACCTCTAGAACAGGTTCCCCTACGGTTAATTCTGCAGCATGTACAATTTCATCAACTATGCCTCGCTTAATAAGAAAATTTTGCCCTAGCTTTTTGCTCATTTTAATATCAAAGCGCTTACATATATAATGCACAACCTCTGGGCTTGCAATTACTGATTCTAACATCTTAACTCCTATTTTAACAATTTACTGCCTCTTCATAAGCATCTCGAGTTATACCATAATGATTTAAACGGTACAAAAATTGTTTACCATTACCGTATCCAATACCTAATTTAGCACCAATAACTGCTCGACGAGCCGCACTATCAGGCATACCAGACAGTCCGTGACGCACTAAGTCCGCCATAGTAAATTCGTTGGATGATTCTAAAGACTCTACATGTAATGTAGATAAAGCCTTTCTGATTGACTCAGGAGAGGCTTGTTCTATGCCAATATCATCATTTGCAAACGCTTCGTCGCGAGGGACAAAAGCATGTTGTGCATTAGGGAATTTCTTCGTCAAGACACGTCGAATTCGTTCCCCTGCCGTATCAGGATCCGTTAATATAATAATGCCACGCTTTTCATAGGCAACGCGAATCATATCGATAACACCTCTTCTGAGGGTAAATCCTTCTGTAGCAATGCAATCAGCCTCTACAGCTTGAGCGATACGTTGTATATCAGATTTTCCTTCTACGACAATGACTTGTTTTAACATATATCCCCCTTTTATTCTATTAATACATTGTAACATATATATAACATTGCTTAAATACTTATAATCGAGTAGTATTAATAGTGTAATATATAAAAGGAGGCCAATTATGACCTTACAACAATTAAAGTATGTCACAACAATTGCCAATATAGGCAGTATTAGTGAGGCAGCCAAGAGATTATTTGTATCTCAACCGAGTCTCACCAAGGCTATTAAAGAACTAGAGAAAGAAATGGGTATTACCATTTTCGATCGTACTAATAAAGGAATTACTGTATCTAAAGAAGGGGAACGCTTCCTCGGCTATGCGCGCCAAGTGTTAGAACAAGCAGCCCTTTTAGAGGAGCAATATAAGAGCCAAAGCGGTGGTAAAAAACAATTTTCTGTGTCTACTCAACATTACTCCTTTGCAGTCAATGCCTTTGTAGAGCTTTTAAAAGGCGCTGAAATCGATCAATACGATGTATCCTTACGCGAAACACAAACCTATGAAATCATCGATGACGTAGCTCATATGAAGAGTGAAATTGGCTTACTCTATTATAATGATTTCAACCGTCCTGTATTGGAAAAATTAATTCACACTAACGAATTAACCTTTACAGAACTATTTACGGCCCACCCACATATTTTCATCGGAAAAACACATCCATTAGCCAATAAAAATGTAGTCTCTATGGACGAATTAGAGGAATATCCATATATTTCCTTTGAACAAGGCGATCATAATTCCTTCTACTTTTCTGAAGAAATCTTCAGTACCGTAGTGCGCCCAAAACATATCCGTGTTCGCGATAGAGCATCTTTATTTAGCCTATTACTTGGCCTTGATGGATACACTGTATCTAGTGGTGTAATCGATAAAGAGGTAAATGGTGAAAATATCATTTCCGTTCCACTTGCCGAAGAAGGTTTAATGCACATTGGCTACATTACTAATAATAAAATGCAACGTAGCCGTTTAGGTCAAGAATATATCCACGCCCTAGAACAATACGTTAGTAATTACGGTAGACATATTCAATTACCGGAAAACAAAAAATAATTATATATCATATTATTTATAGAGCGATACAACACTATTGTTCAATTTAGATGTATCAGATAATCCATAAAGAAGGCACTCTCTATTTTAGAGAGTGCCTTCTTGGGTATAACTTAAAGCATAAAATCACTCATAGACATAACTTCAAACTATACACAACTCAAACATATTGATATTTTTATATATAATCATACTTAGCTATAATTAACCTATCAAAATTATCGGTTTAATCGTTTATATAAGGAGGATTATTATGTCCAAACATACAGCACCATTCCACTTTGATATCGTAGGTTCCTTCCTACGCCCAGCAGAATTAAAAGAAGCACGCGAAGCTTTTAATAAGGGAAATATTACTCGAGAAGAATTAACAGCCGTTGAAGATCGTCTTATTACAGACCTCATTCAAAAACAGAAAGCAGCTGGCCTACCAGTGATTACAGATGGCGAATTCCGTCGTGCCTATTGGCATCTAGACTTCATGTGGGGCTTTAACGGCGTAAAAGAAATTGAATTGGAACACGGTTATAAATTCGTCGGTCAAGAAACTGCACCCGGCTCCCTCGCTCTTACAGGTAAAATCACCGGTACTAATCATCCATTTGTAGAGCATTTTAAATTTGTGAAGCAATTTGAAGATGAACATACTACAGCTCGACAAACGATTCCTGCTCCATCACAATTCTTAGCAGAATTATTCCGTGAAGACAATGGTATTACAACACGTTCCTTCTATCCAGATTTAGAAGAATTGATTCAAGATATTGCTGCCGCTTATCGCCAAGTAATTAAAGACCTTTACGATGCAGGTTGCCGCAATATTCAATTTGATGATTGTACTTGGGGTATGTGTTGTGACCATGCTTACTGGACAGGTCGTCAAAAGGATAAAAGTGTAACCATTGAAGGTGAAACCGCTAAATATTTACGTTTGAATAACTTAGCTCTTGAAGGTCGCCCTCACGACTTAGCATTTACTACACATGTATGTCGTGGTAACTATAACTCTACATGGGCCGCTAGTGGTGGGTACGAACCTATTGCCCCTATCCTATTTGCCAAGGAAAATGTAGACGCTTATTACCTAGAATTTGATGATGATCGCTCTGGAGGTTTTGAGCCATTGCGTGAAGTTTCTCCTAATAAAAAAGTTGTATTAGGCCTTATCACATCTAAACGCCCTGAGTTAGAAGATAAAGAAGTCATCAAAGAACGTATCAAAGAAGCAACAAAATATATCCCTCTCGAAAGACTTTGCTTATCCCCTCAATGTGGCTTTGCATCCTGTGAAATCGGCAACCAATTGACCGAGGAAGAACAATGGGCTAAACTCGCATTAGTCAAAGAAATAGCTCATGAAGTTTGGGGTGATTAAATGAGTGAACATACTATTTATTTAGGCGGTGGTTGCTTCTGGGGCCTTCAGGGGTATATCAAAAAGATCTCCGGTGTCCTTACTACTGAAGTAGGTTATGCTAATGGTCCTACAGAAAATCCAAGTTATGAAGATGTATGCCACAATAGTGGGCACGTAGAAGCCCTCAAGGTCACTTACGATGCTGATATATTATCTTTAAATCACTTAATTCAATATTTTCTACGTGCTATTGATCCCTTTAGTGTCAATAAACAAGGTGGTGACGTAGGCATTCAATATCGTACGGGTATTTATTATACTGATCCAACCGATAAAGCCGTTATTGAAAGTACCTTAGCACGTGCTCAAGCCTTTGAAGGCAAACCATTTGCTATCGAAGTATTACCTTTAGAGAACTACTACTCTGCTGAGGAATACCATCAAGATTACTTAGACAAAAATCCTAATGGCTATTGTCACATTCCATTGGGTCTATCTGATGAACCACTCATCGATGATAATGCATATGCTAAACCTTCCCAGGAAGATTTAAAGGCTTTAGCGCCACAAGAATTTGAAGTAACTCAAAACTCTGCTACAGATGCGCCTTTCAGCCATGAACTAACAGATGAGTTTAAAGCGGGTCTCTACGTAGATATCACCACTGGAGAGCCACTATTTGTATCAGCCCATAAATTCGATTCTCATTGTGGCTGGCCTAGCTTTACTAAACCAATAGCTAAAGATGTTATCAAGTATTACCAAGATAACTCACATGGTATGAATCGCATAGAAGTTCGTAGCCGCATCGGTAATGCTCATTTAGGTCATGTATTTGAAGATGGTCCTAATGGCTCTCTTCGCTACTGTATCAATGGATCATCTTTACGATTTATCCCTAAAGATGAATTAAAAGGTACAAAGTACGAATATCTAATTCCATATATTGAAGACTAAAAAAGGACGCCTTAATCATAAGGCGTCCTTCTACTATATCTATTATAATTGAATATTACTGAGCTAAGTAGGTCCAATAAAAAGAGAATATATCTTATAGATATACCCTCTAAATCATCATATTAGTCCAAAACGTACACTGTAACGTCTTGGCGACCAAAGTCCATAGCCTCCCCATAAGAGTCCATTACAAGGTCGATTTTGTTACCTACTATAGCACCACCTGTATCGGCAGCAATAGCTTCACCGTAACCAGGAATAAATAAACGTGTACCCAATGGAATAACATCTGGGTCTACTGCGGCAATGCCACGTACTGCAGGTAGACCCGTAGCGGTAATACCAGCACCATCACCATCGCCAGCAAGATAAGCAGATGCTTCCATTACGATAGCGCGAGATGCACGTCCTGCTACATTACGAGATGTAGTCACCTCACGAGTGCCCTCTTTAATAATTGTAGGTACCATTGCACGTTGTGTTACTTTAGATACATCATTAGTTTTAATAACTGTACCATTACTATATAGTGTTTCACGTTGTACTCGTTCTAAGCCAGGTTGACCAACTTGAACAACCTCTTCTTCGCCCTTAGCCATAGTATCATCTTTTTGACGAACCACTTCAACAGCAACTTCTTGATCTACTGTAGATAGAGAGCGGCTTGTTACTTGAGCAATTGTTATACGTGTACCACTTAAAACAGATCCATTTTCATCGCCCACTACTACATAGTTAGGTGCTTTGAAACCAAGCTCATTAGCAACACCTTGAGCAGTTGTTTCTGTAGTGAATACAGCTCTTGTTTTACCATTTACAGTTACATAAACTGGAATAGCACGAACAACCGTTAAGGTTGTTCCATTTTGAACTGTAGATGAACTAGAAATAACTTTATCATTTGGATTTAACTTAACCCCAGCATCGCGTACAATGCCTTCGTTAGAATTTAAATGCGTTCTAACAGTGTGTGCTGCACCATCTACCATAACGGTAACGGTTTTATCATTATAAGAAAAACCGGTCATGGTTACAGCTGTTACAATCAATCCGGCAACAACAGACGAAATATATCGCTTGTGTGTCTTATGAATTCTCATGTTGTAATCCCTCCTGTAATGGTATTATTCTACTACAGATAGATACAACCTGTCAAACACCATAAGTTAACAATAAGACGAAACCCTTTATAAATACTGAATTCGTAATAGATTGTATTTTGTATTTTTTAATAAAAGTCCACTGTATGCGTACATATCTATATTTTTAAATACTATACAATATATTCCGAATTGTGTACATATATACAACACTAATACCACATATAGTATATACAGATTTTTTATTACTAAATTTGTATTTTTATGTGTTTTTCAATTGTTACCAATATTTTCTAGAACACTCAAAACTTCATTTTCTCCTCATTTTTAAATGTATAAGAAAGTAAAAAAGCCCATATAATGGGCTTTTTATATGTTATGTAATTGTATTAAAATTCATTACCTAATATATTAAGGTTTTTTCATCATCTATTTATTTTTAACATCGGTTGTAACCGTTCAATGACCGTCATTGACTCTCTGTGTTCATGCTCAATAGCAGTTTTCATTAGCTCCTCTTGAGCAGATATAGGATTCTCTCGATCATTGATTTTATGATACGAACCATCTGCTCTCATAAAATGAGCTTTTAATGTATCATCTAAATATAAATCTAAAATACTTTTTACCCGTTCTTTATGGCGTTTATCTTCAATCGGAATCATAAGCTCTACACGTTCATTCAAATTTCGAGGCATCCAATCTGCACTAGATAGGTACAGACTTTCATTCCCTCCATTACGGAAGTAGAACAAACGATGATGTTCAAGAAAACGCCCCACAATAGAGCGTACTGTGATATTATCACTAACACCGGCAATGCCAGGACGAAGCGTACAAATACCACGCACGATAAGATCGATACGAACTCCAGCAGAAGAAGCTTCATACAACTTAGCAATGACCTTTTTATCGAGCAGAGAATTCATCTTACCAATGATATAGGCTTCTTCCCCATTCTTAGCAAACTCGATTTCACGGTCAATAAGTTCCATAATTTTTTCACGTAAATTTAAAGGCGCTACAATAAACTTATTCCAAATTGGTGGGTCAGAATATCCAGAAATCAAGTTAAAGAAACGTGACGCATCATCACCATACTCATCATTACAAGTAAATATACCACAATCAGTATACATGCGAGCTGTTTTACCATTATAGTTTCCCGTTGCTAGATGGACATACCGCCTAATACCATCCGTTTCCCGGCGTACCACCATAGTAATTTTAGAGTGTGTCTTAAGACCTTTTAAACCATAAATAACATGACATCCCGCTTTTTCGAGTCGACGAGCCATATGAATATTGTTTTCTTCATCAAACCGCGCCTTAACCTCCATAAGGACGGTTACTTGTTTCCCATTATCTGCCGCTTTTATTAAGGACGCAATAATCGGAGAATCCCCACTAACGCGATATAATGTTTGTTTAATGGCCAATACATCAGGATCTATAGCTGCTTGTGCAATAAATTGCTCAACCACTGCAAAAGATTCAAAGGGATGATGAACAAAAAGATCTTGCTTACCAATAATAGAAAATAAGCTATCACCTTCATAATCAACTAATTCACTAGGAATCTTAGGATCAAACGGTTCATATCGGAGCTTATCATAACCTGGATAATTACAGAAATCAAAATACATACGGCAATCCAAATGTCCATCAATGCGATATACGTCCTTTTGCTCTAATTCTACACTTGTAAGGACAAAGTCTAATAAGTGATCCTTTATCTCTCCACAAACTTCAAGACGTACCGCATCACCACGACGGCGACGCCGCAAGGATGCCTCTACTTCAGATAGCAAATCTGTTGCTTCTTCCTCATCTATTTCAAGGTCTGCATCACGAGTAATACGGAAAACCATATAATCTTCAATACCATAACCTTGGAAAAATTGATTTGCATAATAAGTAATGACATCTTCTAGATAAACAAATCGATGTTCCTTATTACCACGGCTTGGAACTTCAATGATTCGATCTAATACAGATGGTATTGGCAAGATAGCAATCTTGTAATCCTTAGTCCCATCCTCTTGTATTTGAAAGATACGTACAATTGCATTAATGGTATGATTTGTTAAAAATGGAAATGGATGCCCCGAGTCAACAGCCAATGGTGTTACTACGGGGTATATATGTTCCTCAAAATAATGGCGTAGCCAAGCTTTTGTTTTTACATCTAGTGTATCAGGATGGGTAAAGAAAAAGCCATGAGCCTCTAGTTCAGTCAGTACATTATTTAAATACGTGCTTTGCATGGAAACAAGACGTTGTACAGATTCATCAATCGCCTTTAATTGTGCTTTTGCATCCATATGGGCTGCATCATATTTAACAATGCCATTCACAACTTGATGACGTAAGCCAGCCACTCGAATCATAAAAAACTCATCTAAATTAGAACTAGCAATAGCAATAAAACGCAACCGCTCCAACAGCGGAGTATTTGGATCTATGGACTCTAATAGTACACGCTGATTAAATTTTAGCCAAGATAATTCACGATTAAAATAATATTTAGCATTACTGAACATGGCGGTCACCTCCTCTTACAAGCATAAGTTCCATACCAAATACTTCTGTAAAATATTCAGCATCTCGATTAAACGTCCACCATTCTAGAGAAATATCCTCATTAGTGCGACAGAATACATACAATACATTATCGCGCTCTTCCAATATAACATCTGAGATTTTTTGGTTACTCCCTGCGTCGAGAGCACAGGCCACACGAATGATAGCTACTAACTTTGTAACCTGAATCTTTTGTAATTCTGTTAAGGAATTAAAATATGTATCATCATCAGATGGAGTTCCCTTATAGTGATAAAATACGACATTTGCAACTACTTGTTTTTCTTCTTCTGAAAGCCCAAAAATATCTGTGCCCATCACAATATGATACGCATGCTCTCCATGGTTTCGTAAATTAACAAACTTGCCTACAGAACACAATATAGCTGCAATGCGGCATAAGTAACCCCACCGCTCCGGTAAACCTTTATGGCGTAATGTTTTACAAAATAAAGAACTGAAACGTTCCACCTCAGCATCATGAATGCTGTCTGTATGATATCTAGCGGCAACAGCACGAGCTAATTGAGCATTTTGCTCACGCAATTGGTACATAAAGGGATTATTTTCCGCCTCAACGCCATAGAACCAGCTTATTCCTTGAGAGAAGGAGAAGCTACTAAAAATCAACGATTTAGGCTCTATAGCTGTTATAATTTCATTAAATAAAATCATAGTAGGCATCAAAATATTCGCCTTATATTCAGGTAGTTTATATCGATTGATCAACTTAGTGGCTGTTACACCATCAAAGGATTTGATGAAGCCCTTAAAACGTTCTGGTTCAATTGTAATAATATCGTCCTTATTACTGCCATCTCCCATGAGACGCGCCATATATTGAGCTTCATCGCCTGATAAAATAACACTATTAATATTGAAGGTCTTAAGCTCCTCCCGTAATGGGCCTATCATGCGATGTAAATACTCGGTAATAGCCATTGGAAACGATGTAGAGGAACGTTGGTTGCGATTAAAAGATTCCATAACACGTAATGACCCGCTATGCATATTGCGCTGGAATAATAAGCTTTCACCACGCCAAACGGTTAAACCTACACCACCAGAAGTAATATCAAGGAATAATGTTGCCTTTGTAGGATCCGTCAAGCGGTACTGATTAGTCATCTTGTAGTATAGTAAGGCATATTTGTAATACACCTCTTTAGGCATGTCGATAACCTCAACACGCATACCTGTTTGAATATAAATTTGGTCCAGAATACTACGACGATTAGCGGCTTCACGTATTACAGTAGTACCATATAATCTAGAGCGACTCACACCGTAATCAGCCATTAATTGTTTATATCCCTTTAATATATGACAAATTTCCTCAATCGTTTCAAAACTTAAACGAGAGGTTTGGAATAATTCTTCCCCAAAGGTTACCTCCCTAGCTGCATAATCTATAACGCGTACATCATCGATGTCCTTGTATTCTAAAATAGTAATACTCATGCTACTGGAGCCTACATGTAGCACTGCATATCGTAACGCTTTTGGTAATGCCATTATGCCTCCTTACGAGCTTCCTTCCACTCTATTTCTAATGTTTTCTTGAATTCTTTTTTAAAAGATTTTCCTAATTTCTCTACAGCCGCTTTTGTGACACTTATATCGCGACCGTTCAAATAGGTTACTACTAATTGTACACTAGTATATTTTAGATTCACGGATAAATGGCGAATGAATTGTTCATGACTTTCATCAAGAGCTTCAGCCAAGGCTAGAATAATAGATATTTTTTGTCCCAACAAACGCTGTTCTTGATCTAACAATTTACCGTATAAGAAGTTTTTATACTCTTTTGGCGTCAAACCATGAGAGTTCATAACAAGGAACGCGCTAAAAGCTTGTTCAATATGGGAAAGCCCATATAAATTACTATTGACAAGCATATAACAGCCATGTCGGGCATGACTATAATAATTAATCCGTTTACCAATATCATGTAATAAGCTAGCCGCAATCAAACAACGTCTTGTATTTTTATCAGCTCTATGAAGTGGTTCTAATTCATCATACAGTTTAATAGCTAAATCTGTAATATATTTAGCATGAACTAACTCATGTTTAGTCATACCTAATAATACATTCTCTGCAGAATGTACTAAAATATCATCAATAATAGAGTTACCACCTAAGTAGTGCGCTCCATAATAGTCGTAAAATAAACCTTCTCGCAAACCACAACCACCAACAACGAGTGTTTTAGTATTTACGTAGTTAAATAATTCTTCTACGATAGTGAGACCTGCAATAATGATATCAGCGCGCTCCGATGATAAACCACTAATCTTTTTGCGCTCCTCTAGAGTTTTGCCTTTTACTTCTTCCAAAATTTCATGGAATCTATGATATGGAATTTCATAATTATGTAGCTTTGTAATAGGATAAGATAACTTGCGTTGATCCATTTTAGCAATATTACGAGCAGTGCCACCGATACCAAGAAGCGGTAATTTCACATTGCGAAGCCATGTATGTTCCTTAATCGTTTTCTTTACAACTTTCGTCAGTTTATCAAGTTCTTTAGGAGTATATTCATCCCCCTTCTGATAGGTGCCTGTTAAGGTAAGGGCCCCTATCGGCAAGCTCACCGATTTTGTAATATGACGATTTCGTACAAGGGTTATCTCGGTACTGGCACCACCTAAATCAAAAATAATAAAATCCTTAAGTCCAATGGTATTGATAACGCCAAGAAACCCCAGGCGAGCCTCTTCTTCACCAGCAATACATTCTAAATCCAAACCCGTTCGTTCTTTTACGGATTTAATAAAAGCATCCCCATTTTTAGCCAAACGTACTGCTGCGGTAGCAACAGCTTTAACCGTATTTGCCTCCATTGCATCAGCCATGTGTACAAAACCTTTTAGAGCACGCAAAGAGCGTTCCATAGCTTCTTTGGTCAGTTCGTGAGTTCCCCACATATTCTCACTGAGACGTACACTTTCTTTCTCTTGATATATCAGTCGATAACTACCAGTCTTAGAAATTTCATATATGACAAAACGAACTGAGTTCGAGCCTAAATCTATAAATGCAATACGTTTCATGTTGCTATCCTCATCTTACTTCTGTTCAGTCTGAATATACTTTAGTATACCATAGAAAAACGCGATTCTCACCGCTAAGGGAGAACCGCGTTTTATGATTTATAATTCTAATTTAGTTTTATCATGTATTTTAATACTTTGTACGCAAAAACTTAGTAATTAAAGCCCAACAGATATTTTATCAGCCAATAATCTTATGAACTAGTTTCTACATTTACTCGATACCAAATACTCGTTTACCATTATTAAAAGCAATTTCACAAAACTCATCTATATCGAGCCCTTTAAGGCTTGCAATTTCTTCTGCCACAAACTGAGTTTTACTTGGATCATTACGACGGCCTCTAAATGGTGGTGGTGTCAAATACGGTGAATCGGTTTCAATGAGGATTCGTTCTAATGGCACTTGTCTTGCTACTTCCTTAAGATTTGTAGACTTAGGAAATACTACAGGACCTGCAAAGGAAATATAAAAGCCCATTTTAATGGCTTCTTTTGCCATCTCCCAGCTACCAGAATAGCAATGAAAAATGCCCCAGTTATCCTTCCCTTCATTGCGCAAGATATTCATAATATCACCATGTGCATCGCGGTCATGGATAATAATCGGGAGATCTACTTCACGAGCAAGCTCTAACTGACGAATAAATACGCGTTTTTGTGTTTCACGGTCAGAAAAATCATAGTAATAATCTAGTCCAATTTCACCAATAGCACGTACCTTATCATTGTTAAGAGCTTGTTCCTTATAAAACTCGTAGTCTTCTTCTGTAAAGTCCTTTGATTCATGGGGATGAGTCCCTACAGCAGCATATAATTGATCGTACTGTTTAGCCAAAGCTAAACCAGACTCAACGGTACCTCTGTCAACACCAGGAATCATAATATATTCTACACCTGTATCAAAGCAGGCTTGTAACATCTCATTACGATCATTATCAAAGCGCCCATCATTTACATGAGCATGTGTATCAAAAAGTTTCATTATTTAACCACACTTCCTGCCGGTAATGATTCGATATTTGTTACCTCTAAATGTTCTTCCCAATCAGAGGCGGACAAAATCATACCATAAGACTCAATGCCCATCATCTTTTTAGGAGCCAAGTTAGACAAATAGATTACCTTTTTACCAACCATAGTCTCCGGTTCATAATATTGGGAAATACCACTTAATACGGTGCGTTCTTCAATACCGATATCCAATACAAATTTCAACAACTTCTTGGACTTAGGCACCTTTTCACAGCTTATAACTTTAGCTACACGAAGATCGAGTTTCTCAAAGTCATCATAGGTAATATTTTCTTTTAATGGTGGAATATTAGATGTATCTACAGCTTCTTCAACTTCTTCTGTAACAACTACATCTACCATTTCAGGAACTTCAAAACGTGGATAGATAGGCTCACCTTTTACAACTTTAGTACCTGTTGCCAATAATCCCCAAGTTTTAGCATCTTCCAACGTAGCCGCTTCAAAACCTGTAAGCCCTAATTGTTCCCAGATTTTTGGAGCTCCTACAGGAATTACAGGGCTTACTAAGATGGCAATGATACGCAATGCCTCTGCCAAGTGATACATAGCAGATTGCAAGCGCGCTTTATCATGAGCATCTTCAGATTTAGCCAATACCCAAGGCATTGTTTCATCAATGTATTTATTCATGCGACCAATAAAGGACCATACAGTTTTGATAGCTTTATTAAGCTCCATATTTTCCATCGCCGCTTCAAAATCTTTTGCAGTTTGAACGGCTAATGTAGATACATCACGATCCAAATCATCCATATCATCGCATTTTGTAATCACACCACCATGGTATTTTTCAATCATCGCAATAGTACGGTTTAATAAGTTACCTAAATCATTAGATAAATCTGCATTAATTTTTGTAACGAAGTTAGGTAACGTAAAGTTACCGTCATTACCTAACGTAATCTCGCTTAATAAGTAATAACGCAAAGAATCTGCACCATATGTATCAATCAATGGGATTGGATCGATTACGTTCCCCAAGGATTTACTCATCTTTGTACCATCTACAATCATCCAACCGTGTCCAAATACCTTTTTTGGTAATGGCAACTCAAGGCTCATGAGCATCATAGGCCAAATAATTGTATGGAAACGTACGATTTCCTTCCCCACTAAATGGAGATCTGCAGGCCAGTATTTTTTATATAGTTCACCATCACCATCAAATGGAGAGAGTGCACTAATATAGTTCACTAATGCATCGAACCAAACATATACTACATGTTTAGGATCAAATGGGACCTTGATTCCCCAATCAAAGGATGTACGAGACACCGCCAAGTCTTCTAGACCTTGCTTTACAAATTGAATCATCTCATTACGACGAGATTCAGGCTGAATAAAGTCAGGATTCTCTTCAATAAACTTAAGCCATTGATCCGTATATTTACCGAGTTTGAAGAAATAACTTTCCTCTTTAACACGCTCTACAGGGCGACCGCAATCCGGACAAGTATGATTAGGTCCTAGCTTCTGCTCTGTCCAAAAAGTTTCGTCCGGTGTACAATACCAGCCTTCATATTCGGCTTTGTAAATATCGCCCTTCTCATAAGCTTTTGTAAATAACGCTTGAACAACCTTTTCATGACGTTTATCGGTAGTCCGAATAAAATCGTCATTGGAAATATGCATTTTTTCCCACAATGCTTTAAAACCATTTACAATATTTGTAGTATATTCAAGAGGAGTAATGCCTTGTGCTTCTGCAGCACGTTGGATTTTTTGGCCATGTTCATCTGAACCAGTCAAAAAACGTACATCATATCCTGCTAATCGTTTAAAGCGTGCAATTGTATCGGCTACAGATGTACAATACGTATGACCAATGTGCAACTTAGCACTTGGATAATAAATAGGTGTCGTAATATAATACGTTTTCTTTGTGTCTCCCATGATGAGCCTCCTTCTAACCTTCGAATGGGAAGGTTTAACGTTCTACAATATTATATACATCCCGGCGGGAAACGTTAAAACGCTTTGCCACCTGGCGAATAGCTTCTTTTTTAGGTACCCCAGTATCTACAAGGGCTTGCACAGCATCTTCATAAGATACTGGTTCATCCAACACTTCACAAGTATCGGACTCCACTGTATCAGCACCGCTTACGATGAGGACGAATTCACCTTTATAGGTGAGCTGTTCTAAATCCTTTATAAGGCTTTCTAGATCGGTGCGTACAAAGGTTTCAAACTTCTTCGTCAATTCCCTTGCCACCGTTATAGAGCGATTACCAAAGACTTCATACATATCTTGTAAAACCTCTTGTAATCGATGCGGGGCTTCGTAAAACAGCAAGGTTCCCGTCACTTGTGAAAGTCTTTTTAATTCTTCAATACGATGTTTTCCCCGTTTAGGCAAGAACCCTGCAAAGGTAAAGGATTTAGTATCTAAACCTGATGCAATAAGTGCTGTTAACGCCGCATTGGCTCCTGGTAATGGAACTACAGCTATGCCTTCTTCAATGGCCTTTGTTACAAGGTCTGCCCCTGGATCAGAAATAGCAGGCATACCCGCATCACTAACGCAAGCAATCGACTGTCCTTCTAACAAAAGCTCCAAAATATAAGCACCTTTTTCCTCCTTATTATGTTCATGATAAGAAATCAAAGGCTTTTTAATATCAAAATGTTTTAACAATATGCCCGTATGACGTGTATCCTCAGCCGCGATAGCATCTACCTCACCCAAAATACGAACAGATCGATACGTCATATCTTCTAAATTACCAATCGGTGTAGGCACCAAGTATAATGCGCCCCATTCATTATCGTTCATACCAAGAGGACACCTCCTTCGTGTACACATTCGTTTTTTTGTAAACGATGAGTGGTGGCTCAAGTACAAGACCTGCCTGACCTTGAAAAATAGACTCTATCAAAACTAATTTTGCTGGTTTATCTAGCATACCATGAACAAACCGAATTCGTTTTGCTTGAAAGTTAAACCTTTCTAGTTCATGTAATACATATTGCAACCGACTAGCACTATAAATCATCCACAAGCGACCTTTACATTTAATAAAAGACTGTACCGCTTTCAGAACATCACATAAAGTTGTATGTCCATCATGAAGTGCTAAAGTACGCTCTTCAGATGTAGGCTTTGCACCGCTTTCACAATCATAAAAAGGGGGATTAACAATAACACCATCAAAAGGCTTATCTTGTATATCTCGATATGTCATATGCCGATAATCACCACATAACATATTTACCACATCTTGTTTACGATTATGTTCTACGCTACGCTTAGCCAACTCAACGAGAGTTTCATTAATTTCTATACCTGTAATATGACCTGCCCCTAATGACGTACCTATAAGCGGCATAACCCCTGACCCCGTTCCAAGATCAACATAGGTATGACGACCATTAAAACGACAAAAATGAATGAGTGCTATGGCGTCAAAGGAAAAGCGAAACATATCAGAACGCTGATAAATCTGTAAGCCATCGATAATTAAATCATCAAGTCGTTCTTGATCATTCATCAGGCAATGCCACCTCGGACCATTTCAAATCGATAGTACGGCCCGCTTCGAGCTGTACCTTTACAGTATGTTTATGATGATTTACCTTTAAAACTTTACCAATACCTTCATCGGTAACAACCTCCTTACCAATGCCAGGAGGTGCTATATCTTGAGGAGATTGAGTGCGTTCCTTCTTCACATATAGGTCGCCACCTTTTTTATATAAATCATCTTCGTAGTTAAGACAACACATCAATCGACCGCATACACCGGAAATCTTCGTAGGATTTAAGCTTAAATTTTGATCCTTTGCCATGCGAATCGATACAGGCGTAAAGTCACCTAAGAAATTTGAACAACACAAAGGTCGACCACAAGCACCGATACCATTTAGTACTTTAGCCTCATCACGGACACCTACTTGGCGTAACTCGATGCGCGTTCTAAATATAGTTGCCAAATCTTTAACGAGCTCACGGAAGTCAATACGGCCATCTGCAGTAAAGAAGAATATAATCTTATTCATATCAAATGTGTATTCCACATTAATAAGTTTCATCGGTAACTTGCGTTTTTCAATTTTTTCGAGACAAATTTCAAAGGCTTTTTCTTCGCGCTCTTTATTCTTCTCGATTTGTTTCAAATCCTTAGACGTCGCCTGTCTAATAACAGGCTTAACAGGGGCAACAACAGAATCTTCATAGACCTCTTTAGGTCCAATCACAACTGTGCCATATTCTACACCACGTGCTGTTTCAACGATAACTCCATCCCCAACGGATAGTTCTAATTGTTCAGGCTGAAAATAATAAATCTTTCCCGCCTTTTTAAAGCGTACGCCAACTATGGTTAGCATTTAATCCTCCTCCCGAGCATCATGAAGGGCGATACTAAGACCGTCCACCACGAGAGCGGTTTTTATATGTAAGCACAAAGCCCGTTCTGCTTGCAATGTTTCGGTAATAACCTTAGCCAATGCTTGCATAGACCAGCGCGGTAATAATCGTAATAATTGAGTTTTGTATATAGGTACTTGTAATTGCGTGTCTTGAGCCCCCATTTTAAGAGCCATCATATCTCTACTTACAAGGCGTAGCCAGTGCATCAATTCCGTTAGGCTTTCACGAGATAAGCTTTCACAAGCTAAGGAAATCATAGAAAACCATCGCGTTTCAAAAGCTAATATGTCCATCACCTTAACGGCTAACTCTAGCATTTCAATGCGACCTTGTGTCGCCAGTTTTTCCACCAATTGTGGATTACCATGACCAGCTAATAAAGCCTGTTCTATATCACCGGTAATTCCACGCGCTATAAGAGCGGTGCGAATCGTATCTACATCAACACTGTTAAAACCAACTCCCATACATCTAGAAATGATGGTAGGCAATACGGTGTTAATCTTGTTCGTAATAATGATGAAGTACACCTGTTCGGGTGGTTCTTCAATGGTTTTTAGCATAGCATTTGCCATAACTGCATTGGCTGTGTGAAAGTCCTCCACAATGACAACGCGGTTCCCATTGCCCGCCACAGACAGATGATCTTGTAATAATGAATACCACTGCT
This sequence comes from Veillonella parvula, assembly GCF_032550495.1. Taxonomy (GTDB): domain Bacteria; phylum Bacillota; class Negativicutes; order Veillonellales; family Veillonellaceae; genus Veillonella; species Veillonella parvula_G. Next base: position 837,128 of record NZ_JAWFZJ010000001.1, read on the forward strand.
CTACCTTTAAGGTTGTTTTCATAGGGCGAATCCAAAAGGCATCACCCTTATCCATATAGATAGGTAATCCTTCGGCTTCGATACGTTTTTCCGTATCCCCATTTGCTAAACGGGCTTCCTTAACCTCTGCTAAATAAGATTCCCCCTTAGGTTGAGAGAATACTTGACGCCCTAGTAATAAAGATGCTAGGCCAATGGCCATATCTAGCTTGCCAAGACCAGATTCGCCATAAAACAAGAGACTATGAGGTAATGCATTACGACTTACAAGTTCAGATAGGTGTGCCTTAATCGAATCTTGACCAATTATAGAATCAAAATATGTCATAGCGCCTCCTATCAATACATGCTCAATATTAATATTATATAGGAAAAAGGCGACTTTTAAAAGAGTCGCCTTTTTCTAAGGTAGTAGATTTTCTACTACACTATATACATCATTATGAATTTCTTCAATAGTACGCAATGTATACTGACTAGACTTAGCTTTATCAGCACAAGGTATGCGGTGCCATTGATAACGCTTTACTAATTCTTCATACGCACCGTGAACGGCTACTAAATATGCATGATTCCCTTCGTGAATATCACCAGTATTGCCTCCTGTTTTACCAGTGCGCTCCGCCATAAGGGCTTCGCTCACTTCAAGGGGCATATCCAAAAGGCATACCGCATCAGGTTTAGGCAAGCCAAATTTTTGGAACTCAAAATCTTCAAGCCAATCTAAAAATGCAGTACGTTCCTTCGGATCATCGTATTTTACCATTTGGTGCACCATGTTAGACGTTGTATAACGATCTGCAATGATGATACCCCCATTTTTGTAAAACTGTTCCCAGTCAGTTCTGAAGGAAGCAAATCGATCGATAGCGTACATAGAGCTTGCCACATAAGGATTTACATCATGTACATCCTTACCAAATTCACCAGCTAAATACATTTTAATAGGCATAGCGGCGCCGCTATCATAGTTTGGAAAGCTCACAGACTTAACGGCATGCCCTTCTTTGGTCAAGCGCTCTACTAAGAGTTTAGTTTGTGTAGCCTTACCGCTGCCGTCTCCACCTTCTAATATGATTAAAGTCCCCATAATTACTCCTGTAACACCCAAATTGTTTCCAATGTCATATCATCAGACCCATTAGGTACATAACCTAGAGCCTTGTGATTCTCTATATATTGTAACACAGAGGCACTAATCTCTTCACCTACTGCTACACAGGGAATACCTGGTGGATAATAAGCAATTGTCTCCCCTGCAATGCGATGAAGTGCTTCTTTTAAAGGTACTTGCTCACGATTTGCATACATAGCATTACGAGGGGTTATGCGCACAATAGGCGCTGGCAGCAGCGCAGAATCTTTACTAATGTCTTGCAATTGCTCTTCCTCTGTTTTATTAAATTCTTTAAATGCACGTAACACCTTTTCACTTACAGCTTGTACAGCCTTAATAAGAGCAGTTACAGACTCGTTTGTATCACCTATGGTAATGAGCACTAGCACATGATGAGCTTGTACTAACTCCACCTCAATATGATGTTCTCGTAACATCCGTTCAAAAGCAACGCCTGTGAGCCCTAATTCTTTAGCATCAATCAGCACCTTAGTACAATCATAATTTATTACCCGCTCTTGAATATCTGTATATTCCATAGTAGCAATACCAGAAATTTTATTGAGTTCCTCACGTAAGTACATACTCAACTCTACTGCACGACTTACTAAATCATTACCTGCTGTGGCTAATTGATGGCGCGCCATATCTAAGGAAGCAAGGAAAATATAGTTTGGACTCGTACTTTGTAGCATTTGATGCATTTGCGTAATACGCCGCTTATCAATTTTTTTACCTTGCCCTAATAGCCAAGATGTTTGTGTCAAAGAGCCAACAGATTTATGTGTACTTTGAGCCACCAAATCTGCTCCAGCCTCTATAGCCTCTATAGGTAAACTTTCAGAGAACGGCAAATGAGGCCCATGAGCTTCATCAACAAGTACAATAAGTCCCCGCTTATGAGCCTCTTGTATGATATTAACAATATCTATGCCCACGCCATAATAGTTTGGATAAACTAAAAGAATCGCCTTTGCCTCTGGATGTGCATCCATTGATTTGATAGCATTTTCTAATGATACACCTAGTGGAATTCCCCAGCGTTCATCAAAATCACAGTCCATATATACTGGTTTGGCTCCTGAGAGGACAAGCCCACTAATAACGGAACGATGTGCTTCTCGAGGAATGATAATGATTTCATCAGGCCCTACAGTCCCCATAATCATGGCTTCAATCAAAGCTGTAGTACCATTAATAGAAAACCAACAACAATCAGCTCCATATAACTCTGCTGTTAAGTCTTGCGCTTCTTTTAATTCCCGTTCAGGTTCATGTAAATCATCTAAAGCATACATAACACCTAAGTCATAGGGTAACGCTGGCCCCATCCAATTCTTTAATAGTTGAGGTGCTTCAACGCCTATCTTATGACCTGGCGTATGAAAGGGCACGAAATGTTGTTCTTTATATGATTCTAAAGCCTCTACAAAAGGCATTTTTTCTTGATTACTCATATGTACCTCGTAAAAAGGGCATGAATCTCAATGAGACTCATGCCCTTATGCATGTATTTATCGCTGTGGACGACGTTTAGGATTGAATTGATTCATGCCTTTATCCATACCTACCTCTAAGGTGCCTAATACGGCTTTTACCGTATCCTTAATACCTTTTTGTACCTTCTCTTGCGACTCTTCACTAAATGGTGCTAAAACGTGATCAATGACAGTCCATTGTGGCAATGGACGTCCAATTCCTACGCGGAAACGAGGAAAATTTTCTGTTCCTATATGGGAAATTAAAGATTTAATCCCATTGTGTCCACCCGAACTACCATTTGGTCGAATACGCAACTTACCTATAGGTAAATCCATGTCATCATAGATACAATACACATCAGATGGATCAATTTTGTAGTACCGCATTAACGGTCCTACAGACTCACCACTTAGATTCATAAATGTTTGCGGCTTTACAAGTAATACTTTCTCACCATCTACGGTAATACTGCATACCTCAGCACGTTGCTCCTCTCTCCAAGGCGTGTGAGGGACACTATCGGCTATGGCATCAATAACCATAAATCCAATATTATGTTTTGTCTTTTCGTATTGCTTGCCGGGGTTACCGAGGCCTACTACTAATTTCAAGAATCACCTATTATTTATCAAACAAATTACTTACAGATACTTCATGGAAGATACGCATAATTGCTTCACCCAACAATGGAGCTACGGATAATTGCGTAATATTTGGTAAGTTGCAATTTTCCGGCAATGGAATAGTATTAGTAACGATAAGTTCCTTAATATTGGAATTTGCAATTCGTTCACTTGCCGGATCTGTCAACACTGCATGTGTAACAGCGGCGGTAACGGATTTAGCACCGAATTCTTCCAATGCTTTAGCACCTTCAACCAAGGATCCAGCCGTATCTACGATATCATCGATAACAATACAGTTTTTACCTGCCACATCACCGATGAGATTCATAACTTTAGCCACACCTGGTTCAGGGCGTTTTTTCTCAATGATTGCAATCGGTGCACCAATGCGATCAGCCAAATCACGTGCTCTTGTAACACCGCCAAGGTCAGGAGATACAACGATAACATCTTCCATATTTTTTTCATTAATATATTTAGCCAAAATAGATGCGCCAAACAAATGATCTACAGGCACATCAAAGAAACCTTGAATTTGGCCTGCATGCAAATCAATTGTTACAAGACGTGTAATACCTGCCGTTTGCATCAAATTAGCTACTAACTTAGCTGTAATCGGCTCACGACCGCGAGTCTTACGGTCTTGGCGAGCATAGCCATAGTAAGGAACTACTGCAGTGATATGACGTGCAGAAGCGCGTTTTAACGCGTCAGCCATAACCATGAGTTCCATTAAATTATCATTTACAGGATAGCTAGTTGGTTGAATGATAAATACATCTTTGCCACGTACGCTTTCATCAATCATTATTTGTACTTCGCCATTGTTAAAACGACCTACAAATGCTTCACCTAAAGGCAACCCTAAATAATCACAAATTTCCTTTGCCAATGCAGGATTTGCATTACCTGTGAAAATCTTGAGTTTTTTGCCGTCTTCAAATGCCATTTTGTTACCCTTTCATTTGCTCCTATACTGGTTACTTATCCATAATCTATACATTACAGATACACACTATTGCCTTTTTATTGTATACTATTTTGACCTAATTGTGTTAAAAAATATGAGATTTTTTTTATTTCTTTTTGAAAGTATCCTCTGTTACCCAATTTTCTTTCACAATTTGCTTACTGCGCCCTACAGCCAAGGCCTTATCTGGTACATTTTTAGTAATAGTAGAGCCCGCACCTACATAGCTATAATTACCTACTGTTACAGGGGCAACTAAGTTACTATTACAACCAACAAATGCACCATCACCAATAGTCGTACGATGCTTAACTTTCCCATCATAATTCACGGTAATAGTGCCACAGCCAATATTAACACCGGCCCCAACATCACTATCACCGATATAGGAGAGATGTGGGAACTTGGTACCTTCCCCAACATTAGAGTTTTTAACTTCTACAAAGTTACCTACATGAACCTTGTTACCTAAAACTGTATTTGGACGCAAATGGACATATGGACCTACATCTACACCGTCTTTTACTTCACAGTCATGACCATAAGTAAAGTGGATAATCGTATCATTGCCGACTTTTACATTCGTCAAACGAGTGTGTGGTCCAATTTCACAACGCTCACCAATCACGGTATCACCTTCAAGAATTGTACCAGGATGCAAAATTGTATCTGCACCTACTGTTACCTCAGGAGCCACATAGGTATTTTCAGGATCAATAATTGTTACGCCAGCAGTCATTAACTCAACATTTTTACGATGTTTTAATATAGCTTCAGCCTCTGCTAATTGCAAACGTGAGTTTACACCTAAAGATTCTTCAAAATCCTTAGTCATGTATGCACTTACCTTGTCGCCACCATTTACGAGAATACCAACTACATCAGTAATATACAATTCACCTTGGGCATTATCATCAGATAATTGATCTAAGCAAGGCCATAATTTTTTACTATCAAAAGCGTACATACCTGTATTTACTTCTTGAACCGCTAATTCTTCAGGTTTACCATCTTTCTGTTCTACGATACGAACTACAGAACCCGCTTCATTACGAATGATACGTCCATAACCAGTTGGATCCGGCATATGAGCAGTTAAGATTGTAGCTGCTGCACCGGAATTTTTATGTTCTTCTAAAAGTGCTTCTAAACTTTCTTTTGTAACCAGGGGAGTATCACCGCATAACAATAAGATTGTACCATCATAATCACCAAGTACTGGTTGAGCCATCTTAACTGCATGACCTGTACCATTTTGTTCTTCTTGACGAACAAATTCAGCACGCTCTCCCAAGTAATTTTGTACTGCATCGCCACCAAAACCAACGATAACAACATCGCGATTGGTACCAATGGATTGAACCGTTTCAAGAACGCGTTCTACCATCGCCTTACCGCCGACCTTGTGTAACACTTTTGGCAATTTAGACTTCATACGCGTGCCCTTACCAGCAGCTAAAATAAGGCTTGCAATATTCATAGTAATCTCCTATCTGTTATCTCTTATATCTCTATACCATTTTAAATATTCTTTACGTCATTATTTAGCCCATAGGTCAATACTCAATATAAACCATTATATCAGCCTATAATCTTCCTAATATTAATGATTTACTCTTCATCTAACACAGGCTCTATACTAATTTTCTTTGTATTTTCATCGATACCATAAAAAGTAAATAGTGATTCATAATCATCGATCAATTTCGGACTTGGTTCAGCTGTAGCTACAAGAACACCTGTGCCAACAACGACCCCACTCATTTCAAGAACTAATTCTTTAAGCCCCTTAGCAGTACCGCCAGCTTTCATAAAGTCATCGATAATTAACACTTTCGCATTTGGAGGAATTGCCCGTTTAGTTAGAGTCATAGTTTGAATGCGCCCAGAGGAACCTGTTACATAATTGATACTAATAGCAGAACCTTCTGTTACCTTACTATCACGTCTAGCAATAACAAGTGGTTTATTGAAAGCTCTCGCTACCATTACAGCCAAAGGAATCCCCTTTGTTTCTACAGTCAAAATATAGTCTGGTTCACGGTCCACAAAACGAGTCATAATAATCTCACCCAGACGTGTCATTACATGCCAATCATATAAGATATCAGACATATAAATAAAACCACCTGGAATGATGCGATCTGGCTCCATTAAACGAGCTTGCACATCGCGTAGAATATCGTTCGCTTGTATTCCCTTGCGATGCGGAATAAATCGTACCCCACCAGCTACACCGGCCACCGTTTCTAAGGTCCCCAGTTGAAAGTGTTCCATAGACTGCCTTACACATGTTAAATCTTCACTAACCGTTGATTTAGCCATGCCAAAAAAGTCGCAAAAGTAATTTAAAGGAATCAATTTTTGCGGTGAATCAACTAACAGTTTTGTCATTGCCACCATTCGTTCTACGCGCCGTACTTTATCCATAGGATTATCCTTTACCATTCATCATATAACTATTAAGTATGCTTATTAATTTAACATCATGAGTCATCATCATATATCTATTATTTATTATACCATATTTTCCGAATATTCGAGGTTTTGAATACATTATAATTCGGTAAAAGAAAAACTCTCTAGCATTTTATACAAGAATATGATTGTAGTCTATACATCTATCATATAATCATATAAAACTAGAGAGTTATCATTATAAAATATAAACCTTTACAGATTGACGTCCAAACTGCAATGCTTCTGCACGAGAATCAAAGGCTAAATCAATGCGATGCCCTTTAATAGCACCACCTACATCGTCAGCTACAGCATAGCCATAACCTTCAATATATAATCGCGTTCCCAAAGGAATTAATTTAGGGTCTACAGATACAAGTCCCTTCCGTAGACGACTGCCTGTAGCTGTATATTTTCCGTTGCCAGGATCTTGAGATGAATAGCCACTAGCCTCCATCGTTAAAACTTTAGAGTATTTATTAGGCACTCCATTATGATCGCGTTCTGTGCCATGTCCACCATAACGAGTCTCCATCTTTTCTAAAGCATTCATCGTAGCAGGACCAACACGACCATCTACAGCGAGCCCTTTAGATTTTTGAAATTTTCGAACAGCTTGTTCTGTATTATGACCGTAAATGCCATCTATAGAATCATGTAAAAAACCTTGATGCTTTAACATGGTTTGCACCTTACTAACGTGATGCCCTCGTTGCCCCCGATCAATAGTTTTTGCTAATGATACAGAGGATACCATTACAATCATACAAACAAGCGTACATGCAATAATTATTTTTTTTATCATATACACCTCACCTTACATTAAGTAGTATACTATACAGTTTTAAATAATCTATAAACCATAAAAGTTCTATTAATATCAATAATTCATATATATTAAATTATAGTTATAGTATAGTTTTAAGGGTGTATTACATATATATCATAAAATTATAAGATACCAATGAAAATCTCCATTATATCCTGCAAGAATATTCGCTTAGATTACTTCTAAAGTCGGAAATACTCTTCAGTCTATAATGGAGATTTAATAGTTTTATTCAATTTTAGCAGTTATGGTATACACCAATATGACATTCTTTTCGGTTTGCACCAACAAGTCTTAAGAAGATGTAGCCGAATAATGCAGAGATTAATGAGCCAAGTATAACGCCACCTTTTGCCATTTCTTGAGCGTGACCGGGTTCAAATGCCAAGATAGATACGAAGATACTCATTGTAAAGCCTATACCACATACAATCGCAGTACCATATACATGCTTCCAATTAGCTTCTGTCGGCATTGGTACAAGGCCACATTTCACCATCGCAAATACTGCACCAAAAATACCTATTTGTTTCCCTATAATAAGGCCTAATGCAACACCAAGCACTACAGGATGCGTTAAGTCATTAACAGATACATTACGTAAATCTACACCAGCATTAAAGAATGCAAATATTGGTACAATTAAAAAACTAACCCAATTGGACAATAAATGTTCCCAATGTTGCATTGGGCGAACATACTTACGGCCTCGTTTGCCTTTTGAAGGAATTGTCATAGCTAAGATTACACCAGCCATAGTTGCATGTAAACCAGATTTTAATACACAATACCAAAGGATAAACCCTAGAATGATATATGGTAAAGGTCGTACATATCCTTGCTTATTACAATAGATTAAAGCAGCTACAACTACGACAGCTGCACCTAAATACATCATGTGAATACTTGACGCATAGAAGATTGCAATTACGATGATAGCAATCAAATCATCTATAACGGCAAGAGCTGTTAGAAATACTTTCATTGAATTCGGTACTCTAGAGCCTAATGCAGATATAATACCGATGGAAAATGCAATATCCGTAGCAGTTGGTATTGCCCAACCATGTATATATTCAGAATGAAAACCTGCAATTAAGTAGTAGATAAAAGCGGGCGTTAGAACACCAAATAATGCGGCAATGCCTGGCATCACACGCTTAGCATTAGTATTAAGCTCACCTGATACTAATTCACGCTTAACTTCGAGACCTACAAAAAGGAAGAAGATTGCCATCAATGCATCATTAACCCATTCTAAAATTGTTAGATTACCTATATGGTGATTAACGATTTGAAAGTATTGTTCAGATGATGGAGAGTTCGCTAAAATTAAAGCGAGTACTGTTGCTCCTAGGAGTACAGATGTAGCTGCACCTGGAGAACGTAAGAAAACAAAAATGCGTTCCATTTGAATCCTTTCTATACTTACAAAAGATTATTTTATTAAATTTTACCACGCATCTTGCGTATTTGATAAGCTAAAATTAGGACAATCGCACCTAGCAAGCCTGCCGTGATTGATCCTATAAAGATACCTACCTTAGCCATTTCTTGTGTTATACCTGGTGGGAAAGCCAGTGTAGCAACAAAAAGGCTCATAGTAAAGCCAATACCACACAAAATAGCTGTCCCATAAATTTCAGGCCACGTCGTTTTTGTAGGCATCTTAATTGCCTTAGATTGAACCAAAATGTAGACGGCAGAGAATATACCTAATTGTTTTCCTAAGATTAAACCGAATGAAACACCTATGATTACAGGATGGAATAAATTATCTATGGAAAAATCAGCAAAGGATACACCAGCATTTAAAAAACTAAATAATGGTATAATTAAGAAGTTTACCCAATTGCGTAAAGCATGGGCCCATTCTTCCATAGGATATACTACCTTATCTATAACTTTACCTTTAAAAGGAATTGTCATAGCCAGTACAACACCAGCAATGGTAGCATGCACACCAGATTTTAAAACTAAATACCAAAGAACTAATCCTAGAACACAATACGGAAGTGGTCTTAAATAGCCTTGCTTATTAGTATAAATCAGTAAACCAGTTACAGCCGCAGCAGCTATTAAATCCATAAAATTAACGCCTGCCCCATAAAAGAGAGCAATAACGACTATGGCAATCAAGTCGTCAATAATAGCTAATGCAGCTAGAAAGGCTTTCATCGCTGTAGATACCTTATTACCAAGCATTGTAATAACGCCTATAGCAAAAGCGATATCTGTAGCGGTAGGAATCCCCCAACCATGTCTATATTCTGGCATATATCCAGCCGCAAAATAATACACAATAGCTGGCGTAATAACACCTGCAAATGCGGCTAATACGGGAAGCACACGTTTCGCCTTCGTATCAAGCTCCCCAGAAATCATTTCCTTCTTGATCTCTATACCAACATAAAGGAAAAAAAGAGCCATTAAGGCATCATTTACCCACTCCAGTATAGTCATTGGACCAAGGTGTATTTGCATGACTGCAAAATACTGTGCTGCAATCGGTGAGTTCGCCACAAGAACGCCTAAAATAGCAGCGGACAGCAAGGATATCCCACCAGCAGACTCTGACTGGAAAAATGCTTTTATAAAATTCATAATAACTACCACTTTCTGAGTCATAAATAATAATACGTATTTTTATGTATATAAAAACAACTATATTTATTATTATATCATTTCAGTTCGAAAATAATCAATATTGTTTACTTTCTTTAAGTAAAGAGATAAAAAATACAATAAGTGATACAGTTAAACAAATAGCAGCAATCGTATTCATAACAGGATTTTGCCAAAGTGGTAGAAGCAATCCTATAAGAACAGATATACTACAAAATAATGGTGTACGCCAAATATGCTTTTCCTCTACCGATACTTTAGATAGAATTACATCTGATTTTTTATACTTTCTAATAATAGTCATCATAAGTCCAGTCACGATACCAATAATGAGAACAATATCCCATATAGCCCACAATATCTTCAGAGCCATCGTATTATGATTATGAATATGTAGGTTAATCATAGTCGTCATACCTGTAAAATACCATGGAACTGCTTTAGTAGAAAATCTATCATTACTAGAATCGACATACAAGTTAGCATATACAGGCTGTCCAAGAAACATAGCTGGATCATCATCATTTTCTGCACCTAAATAAAATGCATAATGGTAATTGTTAAACTTAGATGGATAATCCATAGAAATAACTTGTCGATCTGGATATACTTTCATTATACGAGAAATTGCTTCTGATGGTTGCAATATTTCAGATTGTCCAATCGAAAGTTCCTGTTTAGCATTATGAAGTACATCGGCATTATAGTTATCATTTGCAATAAAAAAGCCCCCAATCCATACACCTGTTATACATAATATAAATCCCCAGACCGTTGCAACTATTGAGAATTCACGATGTAATACACCTATTTTCATTTTCTTAGATAAAACAGAGGCTTTAGAATAACTTTTACGAAATGGACCATATAAAAAAATCCCTGAAATAATAGTGAGACTACATAAAAATGATAAGAATGTTACAATATATATGCCAATTTTACCTAAATCTAATCGTGTATGTAATTGATGAAGAGTATGTAACATACTACGAATCCAAGGATGTACAGGAGGCTCATTATGTGAAGTAATCAGTTCTTTAGATATAGGATTATATAAAACATAATCCCCACCCATTCCCATGCGAGCTGGAGGTGCTACCGTAGCCGTAGATTCAATAATACGATACCGTAAAATATGTGTAGCCCCCATAGCAGGGGATATATTCAAAATATCTTTTGATGGATATTTCTGTTTAACAAGTAGTGCCCCCTGATCAGCATACTTAAATATAGATTCTTCATGTTCATTCATCGACATTATAGCTGATGAATGATGTATTGTTCCACCTTGAGCCCATGCATTTAACTCAGTTCGAAACATGAGTACTAATCCTGTAATACAAAACATTAAGAAGAAAATTAAGGAAATGATAGATAACCATTTATGAACTTTATATACTTTTGACATACGAATTCCTCCTTTTCTATTATTTTATACATCTAGATTGAAAGTAATTCAATACATTTACTACTATAGGTATAATCATAGATATATCTATGATTACTTGAATGTATATGTAAATATATGATACAATATTTACATCGTGCGGGCGTAGTTCATCGGTAGAATGCGAGCTTCCCAAGCTTGAGAGGAGGGTTCGATTCCCTTCGCCCGCTCCATATAATTTGTGATGTAATGTATATCACAAATTATATGCAAAATATTATAATATATATACTTTTTGTATTGTTTTTTAAGGAGATATCCATGAAATTAAGTGCAAGAAATCAATTAAAAGGTACTATCGTTGAGATCCAAGAAGGCGCTGTAAATGCAATCGTAAAAATCAACGTAGGTAATAATAATATTGTTACTGCTGACATTACTATTCAATCCGTTAAAGAATTAGGCTTAGCAGTTGGCAAAGAAGTTGTCGCTGTTATCAAATCCACTAGCGTAATGGTTGGTGTAGAATAATAAAGAATTAGAGCTGCTTAGGCAGCTCTTTTTTTGTATATATATTAAATTCCTAATAAGTTGTTATTAATATATAGGCTCTATGATTTTGTGATCATGGGGCTTGTTATTTACATAAATATGGAGTTGCTCAACTAGTTTACGGTTCGATACCATTGGTGCTGCGCACCGCGGTATCGATTAGATAAAGTTTATTTACATATATTTAAAGTAGCTCAACTGCTTTACGGTTCGGTAACATTGGCACGTTGTGCCTCGTTACCGTATGGATTAGTTAGATACTACCATTAGCCGCGGCTTCCTATCAATCCTCACTGTGGATTTCCCTTCTCTGCTTCGCAGCTCGGTAAATCTTACGTTCGGAAGCACTCATATGGTTCGGCTGCGTCGCTTAGCTCTAAGACCTCTTCGGTTGCCCTACTTGCTTCCTCACTGTGGATTTCCCTTCTCTGCTTCGCAGCTCGGTAAATCTTACGTTCGGAAGAAAGCGATGCAGTGAATCTGTCGTCGTTTCACTCCTCCATCTTCTACTGCCCTGCTTTTCCCAGGGTCGTCTTACACGGACACGTACATAGATACAACCTCTACAACCTTGGCTGGAGGCTGCTCTAGTAGGGTTAGCTAGTCGAAGACTAGCAAAAAGAAAAAGGCCTACCTTTAGGTAGACCTTTTTCTTTTAGTCAATCAGCGGCTTCCTATCCTCCCAGGCCGTCTCCAGCCAAGTACTTTCGGCGTTTATGAGC
>NZ_JAWFZJ010000002.1:0-464019 GCF_032550495.1 Veillonella parvula
GCTCATAAACGCCGAAAGTACTTGGCTGGAGACGGCCTGGGAGGATAGGAAGCCGCTGATTGACTAAAAGAAAAAGGTCTACCTAAAGGTAGGCCTTTTCTTTTTGCTAGTCTTCGACTAGCTAACTCTGCAAGAGCCGTCTCCAGCCAAGGTTGTACAAGTAGAAACTATCTATATAAATCAATAAGACGGCGTGGGAAGGGTAGGGTGTGAGGCCACAGAGGAGTGAAACGACGTATGGGGCCCACACATCACCTTCTTCCGAACGTAAGATTTACCGAACTGCGAAGCAGTGAAGGAAAATCCACAGTGAGGATTGATAGGAAGCTGCTGATTAAGCTAAAGGCACACTTGAGGGTGTGTCTTTTTTTGTATGGATTTTTATTCTTTTAAGGGAACTAATGAGCAAAGCAGTAGACGTTGAAGGAGTTACTTATATAATTAGTATTAATTATCGTGCTTTGAAGCACATATTTTTCTCATGGATATGGTATACTTAGGCTTATATCATATTTATAGGAGGTCATATGGCTAAGAAAATTGCGGTCCTCGTTAATGAGGAGACAATGCAGCGCTGTTCTTGTGGCGGTTGTTTGAAAGCATTTATGAATAAAGCGGATTCTTTTGAGCGTTATGCTGATGAGGATATTGAGTTGGTGGGGTTCACACATAGCGGTGGGGATCTTGCTAAGAAAATCGAGTCTTTTAAGAAAAAAGGTGTTACTACGGTACATCTTTCTACATGTACGCGTGGTAAGAATGAAAATTATGAAAGCATCGCAGAGCAGTGTGCTGAGGCGGGCTTTGATGTAGTAGGCTATACACATGGTGGTGCTGTTTCTAAAGATGGTAAAGAAGCGATAGTACTTTCAGCTAAACCAGTAACGACAGATCAATAGTCAGCAATGCTTGAATTAACTATAACAATTTGCAATATCTTATAATAGATGAATAATTGTTCCATTATTCATTCTATATTTACACTAAACCTATATTATATAGATAGTATGTAAATTATGAGTGATATATTTATCATTTTGAGAGGTTGAGAGAATGAATAAGAAACTTACAGCGGCTACTTTATCTATTGCTATGGCAGTGACAATGGCACCTACTGTGATGCAAACGGCTTCTGTCAATGCTGCTTCTGCTGCGGTACAATCCTTAGCTGGTGGTGCTATTGCTATGGCTTACGTATCTACTGCATTAAATAAAATGGATAATTCTGCAGAGGGGCAACAGGAGAGTTTGGCGCGCACAAAAGAGAAAACTGGTTACTTAAACGATAGTGCAGCCCAAGAGCGTGTAAATCGAATCATGAAGACATTAGAGGCTACACCTAGTGTAAAGCGTTCTTACGTTGTATATGCAAATCCTGATGAGGAGTTTAATGCGTTTGCCACACTTGGCCGTGTTATGTCCATTAACAAGGGTGCTCTAGATACACTGGATGATGATCAATTAGCCTATGTAATGGCTCATGAAATCTCTCATGGTGAGCATAAAGATATTATTAATGGCGCTAAGAAGCAAATCGGTCTTTCTACAGCGGTTGGCATTGCTGCTGGCGGTAGTGAAGGTGCGGCTATTTTATCTAATGTGGCAGGCAACTACTTATCTAATCAAGTGTTTACGATGAGTCAAGAAAAAGCTGCTGATGAGTTAGGCTTTAAGATTTTAAGTGAATCTCCATACAATGTGGGTGGTGCAGCTGGTTCTATGGCAGTACTGCGCAACAAAGTGGGGGAACACTACCGTGAAGGGCTTTCACAAGTGGTAGCACCTAACAACCATCCAAAGTTGTCCGATCGGGTGAACAATAATATTTCTCGCATGTACGCCTATTCTGGGAACCATGTAAATGTATCGAATGGTACTGTGTACGTAAACGGTGATAATATCTATACTCCAGCAGGTAGTGGCCGTTACACAGGCGAAGAGCGTGCTTATTACATGGCCGGTAAATTGGCACGATTGTATCATAATAATCAAGTGACACCAGGTTCTGCATCGTATAGTGGTGACACTGTAACGGTAGCTGGTCAATCCATTGTTTCTACGCCAAATGCGGACGTAGCATTACAAGTGGCAACAAATCTTAATAATGCATTTGTAAAACCTGCAGGTTCTGCTGTTAATGCGAAAAAACCAATAAAGGTTAAACAAGAAAAACCTAAAAAGGTAAAAGAAAATAAAAAGGCAAAAGCTGATAAAGCTAAAAAATAAATAAGAGCTATACATGGCATATAATTTGCTTTAAGGATTTATGCTATTATAATGAGAATAATCAGAGGACTGAGCCCATGAAGGCTTAGTCCTCTTTTTATATAGATTGTAATATTTATAGTTTGAGTATAAGTTAATAAGTTTATAAGATATATTGAGCGCTATAGGAGTAATAAATAGACCGTAAAGATATGGATAGTCTGGAGTATAAGTATTATTCATGTATGAATAAATTATATTCATGAAGCAATAATAGATTCATAAAAATACAGAAAACCTTTGAGGGTAGGAAGTGAATTATAATAATTTTATACCGTAAAATATGAGGAATTCTCTTATTAAGCATAGTTTTAATAAATGCTTATATTATATTCTTTATAATAATTATAAAGCTTTTATGCGAGAATTTAATCTTGTCTATATATAGTGGATAGATGTATATTTAAGGTGGATGAAATATGTGGTTAGAATGGAATCCTATAGAAATATCATAACGGTAGGGGGTATAGGGTTATTGTACTTATACATGCTTTATAGGATAATGTCAATGTTGGTGGTTAATCTAATAATATAGATGACCATTTTTTTGTTAAATAACACGTAATTTTATATATTATATGGAGGCTATGATGGAGTATACAATTCACCTATTTAATGCAGGTGGTTTCGTTATGTATCCACTTGTACTATTCATGTTAGCAGCATGTACTATTTTATTTGAACGTATTCGTACGTACAGAAACATCAATCATGAGTTACAGCAGTTGTCCGATAGCATTGATGCAGGCCGTAATAGTAATAATTGGTCTACTCTAGAGAATTCTATAAAAAATAGTGATGATGCATTGAGTAGATTCGTGTCTCCTATCGTGGAGTCTGTATATAGTGCGGAAGGTTTAGAGAATCGTTTACATGATGTGGTAGGGTATATGGATGAACGTTTAAAACGTGGTCTTAACTGGCTTAGCATGATGGTAACAATGGCTCCATTACTTGGCCTTTTGGGTACTGTTGTTGGTATGATCCGCTCCTTCGCGGCCGTTGGTGGCGATATTGGTGCGCCTACTGTTATTACAGGCGGCGTATCCGAAGCGCTGGTTGCCACTGCAACAGGGCTTTCAGTAGCCATCGTAGCATTAGCCATCCATAGTTGGTGCACAGATAAAGTAAATTCAGATATCGCAAAGTTAGAGCAAAAATTAGGTTCTATTATGGATTTATATATTAGGAGTCAACGATGAAACGTAGTTCAGTAGGCATACAAAAAGAACCTACCATCATGATTATACCTATGATTGATATCGTTTTCTTCTTGCTCGTATTTTTCATGATGAGTACGTTGTACATGAATACAGAGGAACAAATTCCTCTTAACTTACCGAAGGCTTCATCTTCTTCTGCTAAGACGATTGAGCCTATCACGATTTCATTAACAGCTACACATAAGATGTATTTGAATGAACGTGAGATTGTCCCTGATCAACTGGGCAATGAAATTCAAGGTATTGTTGCAAAAGAACCTCAACAGGCATTTATTGTGCGTGCCTCTGAGGATATTGCGTATAAGGACGTTATCAATATTTTAGATAATCTTAAAATTAGTGGTGCTCGGTTTGTTAGCGTAGCTACAGAACGGAAGTGATTCTATGGTAGATAAACGATATGGAATTCCTTTCGTAGCTGCATTGGCATTAAATCTTGTATATTGGGGTGTTGTAGGTGATTGGTTTGGTCATATAAAACCTCCAGAAACATCCAAAAAAGACTTGGTTATCAACCTTGATATGGGGCAGCAAGAACCTCCTCAAGAGAAGAAAGATCCTGAGAAATTAAAGATTCAACCTGACGACAAACCAGTCGCAGGAGGCGGTAAAGCAGGTAGTGTATTGCCTGATTTATCAGGAAAGCCCACAGAAGGCTTAAAAAATCTGAATCCTTACTTAGGTGGTAATGAGACGGCATCAGTCAACTTGAATGGTAATACTGATAATCCTGTTGGCAATCCAGGCAGTGGCAATGTACCAGGCCCTGGTGGTGGTAACGTTGGCAATGGTGGTAAAGCTAATGATGGGCTAGGCTCAGAAGTGGGAAATCCTGGTACTAGTAATACGGAAGGTACGGGTTACTTTGATGTTTCTGAATACCGAGCTAGCTTAGATGCTAATAAAGTAATGCCGCCACAAGCTGTTCGACGAGGTATTACCGGAGTAGTTACTATTAGAGTTTATTTTGATGGTGAAGGTAATTATGTAAGTGCTAAAATTGAAGAAAGCAGTGGCTCTAGTCTTCTAGATAATGATGCACTTGCACTTGCAGCTAGGTCAGGCGGTGCTATAAATACAACTGGCGAACCCAAATCAGATGTTTTTTATATAAGATATAGCTTTGAGTAGTGATTTGAATAGCTAGATTTAGTTGGAATAAAATGAATAAAAAGCAAATTTAATATGGAATATATATTATGTAGGGGATATGAGGATACTCGTATCCCCTACACTAAATTGCCCGTTGTTGTAGTATTTAAGCTATAAATTAATAGATTTTAAATAGTTTTTAATAGAAGATATAGGATGATAAATGGAATGAATAAATATGTATATGCGGCCACAATGATAGGTTTATTTAGTGTGACTACTAATGGTTATACTGTAGATGTAACAACTAATCAAAGTCAAGAGGCGGCAAATATTATTAATATAACAGCTAATCGTACAGCGTTATTAGATTTAGATACACCGGTATCGACTTCTGTTATTACCCAAGAGGATATACAAAATAGCGGCGCTAAGACGGCTTTTGATGCGGTCGCTAATGTACCGGGTGTAACCATTAACTCCTTTAGTGCATCTGGCGCAGATTTTGGTGGCATGGATAGCCGTACGAATATTCGTGGTCTCGATCGCGGTGCACTTGTTCTTGTAAACGGTGTACCTATGAACTTAAATGGTAAGAGCGGAATTGGCTCTATACCTACCAGTGCCATTGAGCGCATCGAAGTTGTAAAGGGGGCGGCCTCTACCTTATATGGCGCAGAAGCTTTAGGTGGCGTTATAAATATTATTACAAAAACGCCGTCAAAAGAGGGCGGTTCTGCTACGGTAGCTGTAGGTAATCGAGGCTCCAAGAGATTCGATATTTCTTATGGTACTGATCGATTCCTCGTTGGTATCGATAGAAAATACTGGGGGACTCAAGATCCATCTACACCGGTGCGGTATGACTATACAGGCCGCAAGGGTTATGATTACTACACTACGCGCAATAAAGGTAATTCCTTAGGTGTGTTCATGAGCGGTAAGCTTTCAGATAAGATAACCTTAAATTATACTCGCGCTGAAAGCCGTTCCTCCTTTGGTTTGATTAGTACAGAAAGAAATCCTGTGAGACAGGCTCGTCATTCTACGACATATCATTACAAGGATGACCGTAATAATGCATCTTTGATTTATAAGGATGATAATACGACGGGAACATTGTTTTATAATGACCGTACTATGCGTGGTGAAAGCCGTGTTCATAGTGCTAAACAGTTCAAGCCGACCGAAACCAGTTATGTAGCTCGTCAATATGGTATAGATGTACAACATGAATGGGACTTTAGAGGCGGTAAGGATTATTTGATTGCCGGTGTTACAGGTAAGCAAGAAACCTATCGTGCCACACAGGCCCCTGTGTATACACGGCCTCATCGTAATACCTATGCGGTGTACAGTAGCTATTCTCGTGAAATCAATCCAAAATGGACTGCCATTTTGGGCTTGCGTTATACAGCCATTAGTGATCCTATTAAGGACCAACATGTGTTAACGCCTCAGTTCCAATTGTTGCACACCATCAATAAAGCTTCCTCCATGTACTTAAATATAGGGAAAGCTTACACGATGCCTAGCTTGAGTGATTCATTCCGTAGCGTGAACCGCCAATACACAGCAGTAAGTGGTAAAAATCTTAAGCCTGAAGAGGGTTGGAACTATGAATTAGGTTATAAACGTCTTAATAAGAAGGATAGCTGGAAGGTGGACGTGTTCTATATGGACTTCAAGAACTTCTTCCAATGGCAACCTGATGTAAATGGTCGCCCAACCGTTCGCGTAAACGGTGGTAAATTCCACAATGTTGGGATTGAAGCTGAGTATAGTAGACATTTGTCAGATCGACTCAAAATGAGTGTAAGTGGTTCTTATTCTAATCCAAAACAAAAGGAAATGAATGAAACCTATTGGAAACAAGCGGCTCCTAAGTTACAGTTTACAACCGGCATTCATTATAAAAGCCCAACCTGGGAAGCTGGTACATCCTTTAGCTTTGTTACCAAACGTTTGCGCAATCGTGATGGCGGCTTGAATCCTAACATTGCTCTTTGGAATGCTTACGTTGGGTATCACTTTAACAAAGATGCTACATTACGCCTCGATGCACGCAATCTTTTGAATCGTCATAATGTGGTATCCAATGGAGATTATGAATACTGGGATGCACCATTCAATTATGAATTAAGTTATACACAAAAATTTTAATATGTATTGACGATACAATCCCCCGAGAATGCAGTAGCGGTAGGGGTATGGGTTTTGTGCGGGCCAAATAAATGTGTAATAATACAAATATGTAGTTTATATAATTGTGTGAATGTATATATGTGTTAAGTGAGGCATTTGGTATGAGACAACAAATTAAGCATCGTATATCTATACTTGTGGGTTTAGCATTGATGGGATTGTCTGTGAATGGATATGCAGCAGAGGTAAGTGCTGATAAGACTCCCACTATAGCTGCATCGAGTGAAACTAATGGAGTATCTGAAATCCATACTATTAATGTAACAGCAAATCGCATGGCTCTTTTAGATTTAGATACGCCGGCTGCGATGGATGTTATTACTCAAAAGGACTTAGCTAATAGCGGTGCTAAAAATGCATTTGATGCAGTTAATATGGTACCAGGCATTACGTCTTTTTCCTATGGTGCATCCGGTCTTGAATATGGGGCTATGGATAGCCGTGTGAATATCCGTGGCCTTGAACGGGGATCCTTGATTCTCATGAATGGGGTACCGATGAACCTCAATGGCAAGGGCGGCCTTAGTTCTATTCCGACTAGCTCTATTGAACGCATTGAAGTATTAAAAGGTGCAGCCTCTGCTTTATATGGCGCTGATGCTATGAGTGGTGTTATCAATGTAATTACTAAGACTCCAAGTAAAGAAGGGGGCTCTGCTACGGTAGGTTTTGGTAATATGGGTCGCCAAACTTATAAAATTAACTATGGCACGCCTCGCTTCTTAATTGGTGTGGAACGTAACTTCTTTGGTGCTCAAGATCCAGAAACCCCTATCCGCTCCGATATCGGTGC
The DNA here is from genome assembly GCF_032550495.1 of Veillonella parvula. Classification (GTDB taxonomy): domain Bacteria; phylum Bacillota; class Negativicutes; order Veillonellales; family Veillonellaceae; genus Veillonella; species Veillonella parvula_G. Next base: position 7,579 of record NZ_JAWFZJ010000002.1, read on the forward strand.
TTATGCTAGAGGTTATGAATATTATACAGCTCGTAACAAAGGGAATTCCTTAGGTGTATTTATGAGCGGTAAATTAAATGATAAGTTGACCTTGAACTTTAGCCGTTTTGAAGGTAATTCTTCCTTTGGACAGTTGAGTACAGAAACGAATCCTATTAAGCAAAAGCTTCACTCTACAACATATGCTTATAAAGATACTAAAAATAATACGTCTTTAGTTTATAAAGATGGCAATACTACAGGTACAATCTTCTACAATGATAGAGATTTGTATGGTAAAAGTCGCATACATAGCAAAAAGACATATACGTTGAGTGATAATAACTATATTGCTCGACAATATGGTTTCGATGTGCAACATGAATGGGATTTCCGCGGTGGCAAGGATTATTTCATTGCAGGTGTACTTGGTAAACGAGAAACATATCGCACTACATCTGGTCCATACTATGGAAATCCACATCGCAATAGTTATGCCATTTATGGTACATACTCCTATCAAATCAATCCTAAATGGACTAGTATTTTAGGCTTGCGTTATTCGGATATTAAAGACCCTGTGAAAAATCAACGCGTATTAATTCCTCAGTTCCAATTACAACATCGTATTAACAAGGAATCATCCATGTACATAAATGTTGGTAAAGCCTTTAGAATGCCGAACTTAAGCGATACTTTCAAGAAAATTAATAAAGGCTATGCCTCTGTTAGTGGACGTAATTTGAAACCTGAAGAAGGTTGGAATTACGAATTAGGCTATAAACACATTACTAACAAAGATAGCTGGAAAGTAGCGCTCTTCTATATGGACTTTAAAAACTTCTTCTCTTGGAAACCGGATAGCAATGGTAAAAACACGATTCGCGTAAATGGTGGTCGCTATAGAAATGTCGGTATCGAAGCCCAATATGGTCGTAAATTAACAGATCACTTAAAAATGACTGTGGGTGCATCGTATTCTAATCCAAAACAACGAGAAATCGATAAGACCTATTGGAAACAAGCTAACCCTAAATTGCAATTTACAGGGGGTATCCATTACAATAGCTCAACTTGGACTGCAGGTACTAGCATCAACTTTGTCACAAAACGGATGAAGAACCGCGATGGCGGTACAAACCCAAATCTTATAGCTTGGAATGCATACGTAGGCTATCAGTTCAATGAAAACTCATCCTTGCGGCTAGATGCACGTAACTTGTTAAACCGTCATAATGTTATTTCAAACGGCGACTGGGAATACTGGGATGAACCATTTAATTACCAACTCAGCTATACTCAAAAATTCTAGTCTTTATGTAATCACTAATTAGAACTATACAAGGAGTATCATCATGAACAAGAAAATTGGATTTTTCATATGTTTGATGATACTCCTTTGTGTATGTTTAACAGGTTGTGGACCTCAATCGGAGGCAAATGTAACGCCATATACTCGTTATGTTGACAGTCATGATGGCGTTCAAGTTGCTGTTCCAGAGCATCCAAAACGGATTTTATCACTGTCTTCTGCGGTCGACACAATTTTATTAGGACTTATAGAACCAGAACGTTTAGCAGGCATTAATAAATTGTCTACCTATGAGGAATATTCGCTAGAGGCAAAGCGCGCAAAGCTGGTAAAACCAGTGTTGAGTTCGTATCCTTTGGAGAAAATCATAGCCTTGAAACCGGATCTCGTTATAGCGCCAGATTATATATCGGCTGATGTTATCTATGGCTTACGGCACATGGGTATAGCCACTGTTGTGGTACCTACCCCTTCTACGGTGGACGGAGTGATTCAGAATGTGATGGAGATTGCTCATATTATTGGGGAAGATGAAAAGGGTAGCTTTTACAATCGGAAGATTCACCGTGAAATAGATGAAATAAAGCACCTAGCAGAATCTATTCCAATTGAGCAGCGCAAGACGGTTCTCTTTGTATCATCTATGGACGGATATACGGGAACAGGAAGCCTTTTTGATGATATGTGTCACTATATGAGTATCTATAATGCACCGAATCGGATTGGCTTACCACCGCACATACCCTTTGGGGAGGAGAGAGTGCTAGCCATGAATCCAGACTACATTTTTATTCCATCCTATAAGGGAATGGACAAGAATTTGGCGGATCGATATTTAAAAAATCCGGCCTTTCAAAATCTGCCGGCTATCAAGGAAAATCGTGTTAAGCCTTTACCGGCAGCGTACTTATATACAATGAATCAGCATATTGGCGAAGCGATGCTAGCCATTATGCATACTGTGTATCCTCAATTAGAAAGGAATTCTCATGACTAAACAGAACCAACGCATCATGGCCATAACTCTGATTGGGGTGTTGCTATGTATTGTGAGTTTATTGGCACTCCATGTAGGGACCATTATGATCCCTATCGGAGGGGGCGTGCAAAGTATTTTAAATGGCATGGGCATACCTGTGAGCTTCACGGAGCCCATTACGGCTGAACAAGAGGCTGTACTGTGGTTTATCCGCATGCCACGCCTTATCATTGGCCTTCTCGTAGGAGGCGCCTTGGCACTGGCTGGTGCGGTTATGCAAGGGGTATTCTCCAATCCATTGGCAGATCCAGGTATTATGGGCGTATCCGCTGGGGCATCCCTCGGTGCGGTTATCGCCATTGCTCTTGGCGTAACATCCCTTAGCATGTTTTACATGCCTGCCTTTGCTTTCGTTGGAGCCTTTGTATCCGTTGGGATTACTATACTTTTAACATGGCGTAATAACAAGCTCGACACAACCACCTTGTTGCTGGCTGGTGTAGCTGTTAGTATGCTGCTCGGCGCTTTCACATCGGGTATTTTGACGATGATTAATGAATATCGCTTGCGTGAATTCCTATTCTGGATGGTGGGGGGCCTAGATTTCCGTCGTTGGGATCACGTTTTGCTAGCCGTGGGCCCTATCGTGACGGGCAGTATTATATTGATGATGCTCGGTCGTCACTTGAATGTACTCGTTCTGGGCGATACAGAGGCGCGTGCCTTAGGTTTGCCTGTTATGGTGTACCGCATGTTATTCCTGTTTTTGGCATCTGTCGTTACTGCTACTGCGGTGTGCGTCAGTGGTTCTATTGGCTTTGTAGGTCTTGTGGTACCACATATTGTGCGTATCTTAGTAGGGCCAGATCATCGAATACTATTGCCTATGGCGGCCGTTGGAGGTGCCTTATTCCTCGTATTCTGTGATACATTAGGTCGCGTTATTGCCCAGCCAGTTGAGATTCGCGTAGGTATCATGACGGCTCTATTAGGGGCACCATATTTTCTATATTTACTTCATCGCTTGCGTAGTAAAGGAGGGGCCTAATGAAACTAGATGTTCAATCTCTATCCGTCACATTAGGGGAAACCACCATTCTAAAGGATGCGTCCTTTTCTATTGATAGCGGTGAGTTTGTCGGCATTATCGGGCCTAATGGCTCCGGTAAAACAACGTTATTAAAAACTTTGCGTGGTCTCTATCCTACGTCTGGTGGAGATGTTTTGTGGGATGGTAAAAGCATCACTTCTTTGAGTGACAAGGAAATCGCTCATCATGTGGCGTATATGCAGCAGTCCGTCAATGTTTCCTTCGATTATGAAGCCATCGATATTGTGATGACTGCCCGCTATCCGTATTTGAAATGGTGGCAACAAGAGGGTCCTGAAGATAAGGTCATTGTAGAAAATGCCATGAAAGAGGTGGGCGTGTATCACTTGCGGCATCGGTCCGTACAATCTTTGAGCGGCGGTGAGCGACAACGGGTATTTTTGGCTAAGGCATTAGCACAACAAACAGAGGTGTTGTTACTCGATGAACCGACGGCGGCGCTCGATTTAGTGTACGCCGATGATATTTTCCACGAAGGTCGCCGGTTATGTGACGAAGGAAAAACGATTCTAATCGTCGTTCATGACTTAGAGTTAGCTGCCAAATATTGCACCAAACTCGTTTTGGTGAGTGATGGTCACATCGTTGATGTAGGTGCACCTCGAGATGTATTGACGGCAGAAAATTTACGAAATGCGTTCCGTTTATCGGCTGCGGTCTATGACGATCCGTACTTTAAACAACAACGTATCTTTGTATTCCCAAAAGGAACTACAAAGATTGATGACTTCAAACAAACCGAAGTTACTTCAGAAATGTCTATTGATCCAAATCTGAAATAGTTAGAATGGATTACGATACTTAGCGTTTTCCTAGGGGTTATTGATTTATTATGTATGGTGACTATTTTGTATTGCGAATCTGAGTGAGGTTAGGTGTATGCTATATCCATTTACTGCTATTGTTGGTCAAGATGAAATGAAATTGGCCTTGTTGCTCAATGCCATAAACCCATCAATCGGCGGTGTCTTAATTGAAGGCGAAAAAGGCACTGCTAAGTCTACGGCTGTACGTGCGTTAGCGAATCTGTTACCTCCTATGGAAACAGGCGCATCAGCGATGTCTGTTGTTGAGCTACCTATCAATGCTACAGAAGATCGCGTTGTAGGATCCATAAATTTGGAAAAGGCATTGCAAGAGGGTGTAAAAGCCTTTGAACCGGGTATTTTACACGCAGCCCATCAAAATATTCTTTACGTAGATGAGGTTAATCTATTAGATGACCACATTGTAGATATTTTGCTAGACGTGGCGGCTATGGGGGTGAATACGGTAGAGCGGGAAGGGGTGAGCCATTCTCATCCATCTCGTTTTATCCTCGTAGGAACGATGAATCCTGAAGAAGGCGACCTCAGACCTCAACTGCTAGACCGTTTCGGACTATCTGTTATGGTCTATGGAGAACAGGACCCGGCACAACGTATGGAGGTAATCAAGCGTCGCCTCGCCTTTGGCGACAATGCTGAAAGCTTTGTAGCGTCTTACAAGGAATCAGAACATAGCCTGCACGAACGTTTATTACAAGCTCGTGAAGTATTGCCAGGCATCATCCCATCTGATGATGTGTTGTTGCAAATAGCGAGTATCAGCATAGGTGTCGGCGTTGATGGACATCGCCCAGACATTACGATGATGCATACGGCTCGTGCTCATGCAGCCTTTCACAGTCGCAACCAAATTACAGCGGAAGACCTCAAGGTGGCGGCACGATTAGCGTTAAAACATCGCTTACGTCGCTTGCCATTTGAAGAACAAGGTTACGATGAGGAGCGCATTGATACAGTGGTATCGGCAGTGCTTGAGGGCTAGTTATGGAAACATCTGTACAAGAGGCCCTCAAAATAGGCCTTGTAAACGACCAGATTCATACCATTGTTATTTCTGGAGGTACCGGTGTTGGTAAAAGCTATGTACTTCGTCAGTGCCTCGAGAAATGGCAAATTCCATATCGTTTGATACCTGTTTATATAGATACTTCACAACTACAAGAGTCCATCGATTTTGAAGCATCCCTTGCACAGGGTAAGATGGTTATGGCATCTGGATTATTAGGTGATACGAGTAATCGATGCTGGGTTGTCGATGATGCTCACGTTCTGTCGCCTGAAGTCCGTCATGCATTATTGGTAGAAGCGAAACGTCGTCAAATACTACTGATACTGACCATAAACCATGAGGATGGAACCTTAGATGATGTGGAGTGGGAACTCGTAGATGTGCATGTATCTATGGATGTACCTACACTACAATCTAAGGTGAAGGTGTTACAACGAAGGCGAGATGAAATTGAGCCTTCATCTGAGGATTTATTGAGCCTAATATATTCTAAACAAGTTCAATCTATAGTTGTTCCTGATGCTATGCTTTCACTGGCTATATCCTATGCATTGCAAGCTCGAACCGTAGGTCATGGAGCAGAGTATGTATTATTACAAGTTATGAAATCACTGGCAGTTCTTGATGGTAGTTCTTACTGCAAGCCATCTCATGCGGAACAAGCCGCTCTCTATGTACTGCCTCATCGCATGAAGCGCAATGATACACCTGAATCTCAGACCTCACAAGGAGAGGCATCTAATAGTGCAAGTAACCAAAACCAGTCACAGAAAAATACTGAAACAGCAACAGATGATTCGGATGTAGACGACTCTGATAACTCTGATTCTAGAGATTCCAAGCGTGATGAATCCCATTCTGACGAGTTAAACTCTAATGGGCTAGATAATTCAAATAGCGATGGTCATGACGGCTCACGTGATATGGATTTTGATGATGGTAAATCAAAAGAGTCCAATCATTCAGAAACATTAGAGTCTACAGCGAATGAGTCGGAAACTTCTGATTCAATGAATACTCATAGTGACGCATCTAATGGAATATCTTCTTTATGTTTGCCCGATACTGTTGCCCGTATAGCTAACCAGTTTTTTCAATGGAAATTGCAATCTTCTAAAACGGTAGACCGTCAGTATCGTAAAGGTTCTGGTCGGCGCCTTATGACTAGAACAAAGGATACTAGGGGGCGCATGATTCGAGCCTATCAAGATGAACAGGCTTTAGAGGATTTGGCTTTAATTGACACATTGTGTGCAGCCGCACCGTATCAACGATTGCGGGCCGTTGAAAGGGTAAAACAATTACAGGTAGATACCCCATTAAATGTAGTGGAGCAATCTGTTACATCGGAATGCTTATGTCAAATGGACCCACAAGCAGAGCGTCATGATTTAAAAGGGCTATCTATTGTAGTAAAACCTCAAGATTACCGCCGAAAGGCTCGGGAAAAGAGGATTGGTGCGTATCAGCTTTTCGTAGTGGATGCCAGTGGCTCTATGGCAGCTCGCCATCGCATGGAGGCGACAAAAGGTGCGATTTTGAGCCTCTTGCGTGACTCTTATGTTCACCGTGATTCGGTGGGACTCATTGTATTTCGCAAGGACTCCGCAGAGGTATTATTGCCTTTCACCCGTAGTGTAGAGCGAGCAGAACGACTGTTAGCTACATTGCCAACGGGGGGCAAGACGCCCTTAGCCCAAGGTTTACGAGTCGCCTATACTATGTGTGATAGATTGCTTCGCAGACATTCGGCGGAGCGGATTCAAATGATTTGTATTACCGATGGTCGTGCTACTTCGGGGGCTTCTGAGGACCCTGTAGGGGAGGCGAAACAATGGGCTCGTATTTTAGGGACCTTGCCAGTAGACTGTATCGTTATCGATACGGAAACGGGCTTTATCAAGCTCGGCTTAGCTAAGGAATTGTGTAAATTAATGAATGGCAGTTATTATGCGATGGACTCTATTACGTCAGATAGTATTTTGCGCGTATCGCGGAGGTAGATCATGAGTCGACTCCTGTATATTTCTAATTTAGGAAAACAAATCCAATATATAGAAAAAGCTGTTGCTACTTACCCGGAACTCTTACAGGGCGAGGTGGACCTTTGCAATATGAAAAAGCCTCCTCAATGGGATGCTGACTTTGAAAGTCGCTTACGCGCTGCCGATGTAGTTCTGGTAACGAATATGGGGGTTGGTTTAGACTCGCCCTTCTTAGAACGTCTGGAACGCTGGTTATATGCATATCATCCTAAATACTGGATTGATGTAGTAGAACCTAAGAAAACAGATATTTTATATCGCAATTTGGATGAGGATAAACGGGTTCTTCTTGAAAGCTACCGCCGAACCAGTGGGGTCATGAATTATGTACGCTTAATCAACGGTGCTTTCAGTACAAAACCTACCTCTGAATGGGAAGAGCCAGATCCTATTCCTTGGCAAGCCATTATGGGTCGAGAAGGCAATATCTACGAAACTTATGATGAGTTTATGGATGCCGAAGGGCATCGAGATTGGCCATCTATAGCGGTCTACTTTTACCGTGACGAATGGATCATGGGGGATATTGAGTATCAACAGGCCTTATTTGAAGAGATTTACAAACATCAGTACAATCCGATTATCTTTTATGGTCAGTATGGCTCGAATCCGCGCGTAGGTATTCCGAATATGAAGCTGTCCATGAACCATCTTTTTGGGAAGGATGAATTCCCCTTTGATGTGCTCATAAATACTTGTAAATTTTCCTTTCAGTCCTTAGGTGCTCAAACCTTGGAGGAGTTAAAGCTACAGGATGTTCCTATCGTTCAGGGTTATACCATATACATGGATGAGAAATCTTGGGCCGAGAATCCACAAGGTGTAACACCTTTAGACGTGAATTTATCTATATCTCAGCCTGAGCTAGATGGGGTTATTCAAGGCGGTGTTGTGGCATGCCAAACCTATGATGAGCGTGGACACTATGTGTACTTGCCTGTGAAAGAACGCATCGCTGCTATTGTACAACGAGCTATTAAATGGTCTACATTGCGCCATATCCCTGTATCGGAGCGAAAAGTGGCCGTTATATTACATAACTATCCGCCTAAGAACTCCAACATTGGCTCTGCCGCAGGTCTTGATACACCTGAGTCGGTGCTACGGTTATTGCGAGATATGAAGGCGGAAGGTTATACCATCGACACGGTGCCAGAAACAAGTGCAGACTTGATGGATGTGGTAACGTCTCATATGACGAATGACCGCTCCATGCTCACCGATGAACTGCTAGCCTCTGCAGAAGGTCGGTTAAGTAGCGATGATTACAAATCATATTTTGCTACGCTGCCGGAAGATACGCAGACAGCAATGGTTAAATCTTGGGGCGAAGCCCCAGGGGATGTATTCGTCTACGATGATGACGTGATTATCCCAGGTTTCTCCAATGGCAATCTGTGGATTACGGTACAGCCACCCCGTGGATTTGGGGAGAATGTATCGGCCATTTATCACGATCCTTGCTTGCCTCCACCACATCAATACTTAGCGTTTTATCACTGGGTGCGCGATGTCTTTGAAGCTGATGCAGTTATCCATGTTGGTACCCATGGCTCTCTAGAATGGCTGCCCGGTAAGGGGGCTGGACTCAGCGCTAGTTGTTATCCGGAAATCGGCATTTCCAGTTTGCCAAATATTTACCCGTATTGGACAACCATTATTGGGGAAGGCATACAAGCCAAGCGGCGTAGTTCGGCTTGCTTAGTGGGTCACTTGTCGCCGCCGATGACGACAGCGGGCCTCTATGATGAGTTCGAAGAATTAGAGGCCTTACTCGATGAACATAGTCATTTTGAGCGGGAACATCCTGAAAGTGTCTCTACTCTAGGTGAAGTGATTCGAGAAAAGGCCATGGAGTGCCATCTCATCGATAAAGAACGAGGTTCTACCATGACGGTGGACGATATAATTACAGAGGTCCACGAAAAGCTGAGCGACTTGAAACATATGCAGATGCGCAATGGTTTGCACATCTTGGGGCAAGGTCCTGAAGGGGAAGCATTAGAAGAGTTTATTACTGCTATTGTAAGCACTCCTCAAGGTGAAATCGCGTCAGGCCTTGCCACCATCGCAGAAGAATTAGGTTATGATTGGTCTTATATGGCGGAACATGCTGGCGAAATTCATTCAGATGGTATACGATATAGTGTTACCATAGATCGAATTTGGAATGAATTGCGTAGCTTTGTAAGGCATGTGATCAATATACCAGATTATACAGTGCCCGAACGGTTAGAACCTTTGGCGAATGCGATCGTTCGAGAGTATATTCCAAAATTAGGTGACACCAAGAACGAGCTAACCTCTATTTCAAATGCCTTACAGGGCAGATATGTAGAGCCCGGTCCAGGTGGAGCCCCCTCGAGCGGTCAAGTCGACGTACTGCCTACGGGGCGTAACTTCTATGGTTTAGATGAAAGAGCTTTACCGACGAAGATAGCCTATCAATTAGGCATAGAGTTAGCAGATCAAGTTATCGCTGATTATATTTTGAATGAACAACGGTATCCTGAGACGATTGGCATCATCCTATGGGCTACGAGCAATTCTAGAAGTCATGGTCAGTGCTTGGGTGAGTTCCTTTACTTGTTAGGAGTTCGACCTAAATGGCAATCGGGCGGTCGCGTGTCAGGTTTAGAAGTGATTCCTTTAGAGGAATTGCAGCGCCCTCGCATCGATGTGATGGGCCGCATCAGTGGCCTCATTCGAGATATGATGCCTACTGCTATCGGCTGGCTCGACAAAGCCGTTGAAATGGTGGCAGAATTAGATGAGTCGTTGGAAGACAACTACGTGAAAAAGCATATTCACGATGATGTAGACTGGCTCGTTGAGCAAGGTGAGGACCCTCTATTGGCTACTAAAAAGGCTAGACTCCGCATCTTTGGCGATCCGCCCCAAGCTTATGGCACGGGTGTAGGTGCCTTGATTGAAGGCAAAAACTGGGAGTCTTTACAAGATATTGCTCAAGTTTATAGCCAGTGGAGTAGCTTTCACCTGCACAAGGACATTCCTCAGGACATGAGGCTATTCCAACGTCGATTAACCACGATGGATGTGACCATTAAGAACGAAGATAATCGAGAAACCCATATTATGAGTGCTGATGATTATTATAGTTATCATGGTGGTCTCATTGCAGCGGTGCGCACCGCAAAGGGCAGTGCGCCGCGCGCCTATGTGGGGGATAGCTCAGACCGCAGTCGTGTTGTGATGAGGCCTTTAGGTGACGAAATTCGCCGCGTCGTGCAAGGGGAAACGCAGAACCCTAAATTTATTCAAGCCATGATGAAACATGGCTACAAAGGGGCATCGGATATGTCGAATGTCGTATCCCATACCTTTGGTTGGGATGCTACGAGTGATGTCGTACCAGACTGGGTCTATGAAGGGTATGCTAATAAGTATGCTTTAGACAAGACGGTACAAGACTGGATGCGCAATGTAAATCCTTGGGCGTTGCAGCGCATTACAGAAATCTTATTAGAGGCTTCTCAGCGTGGTTATTGGGACGCATCCCCAGAGATATTACAAGATTTGCAGTCATTATTTATTTCCATGGAAGGGGTTATAGAAGGTCGTTAGTATGAAGCAAAGAATATCTATTATATGTACCATAGTAATGATGGTACTTCTAGTGGTCGGTTGTGGTCCTACGCAGACGGGGACAACGGGCACGACACATCAAGTTACGGATGGCACTGGTGTAACTGTTACGGTGCCTAGTGAGCCGAAGCGCATCGTCCCTATTGCTGCGAGTACAGAGGATATAGTGTTATCCTTGGTTGATCCGAGCCGAGTGGTAGCCGTTGGCACCGTGCCTAATAATGTACCTGATGAGTCTGCCAAGGTGGGGACGCATGTGAAAGCAACTGCTGAATCCATGCTTTCAGTACAACCTGATTTAGTATTAGTTCCAAACTGGATATCTCCAGATGCAATTGGGGAAATGCGGAATATGCAGATTCCCGTTTACGTCTATAAGACTCCGACTACGGTAGAAGAAGCAAAAGCAGTTATCCATGAAATTGCAGGACTCTTACACGCTTCGGATGAAAAGATGATTGCTAGCATGGATGCAGATTTGAAAACTGTCGAAGAGTTAGCAAATAAACATACCGGTGAACGCCCTGTAGTAGCATTTTATACGCAATTTGGTTTAACCGGTGGCAAAGGGTCAACCTTTGATGATATGACTAAATATCTGAAGGTTACCAATGCGGCCGCCCAATTAGGCTTGGGGCCTTTTGATAATGGGACGCGAGAGGATTTAATTAAAGCGAATCCAGACATTATCATCATCCCATCGGTGGCTTATACCTCGGATGGTACTACGCCAGCAACGGCAGAGCAACTCTATTCTGACCCTGCTTTGCAAGGTGTTAAGGCCATCGCCAATCGTCGTGTGTTCCTCGTAGATTCCTCGCAGGTCATGAGTTATTCTCAATTTATGACTCGTGCAATGGTTTCTATGGCACAAAATATATATAACAAATGATTTAGTGTGTGTGGAGGTTTTTATGAAAGTATCAAGAATGCAACGATTATCCATGTACATAGGGTTAGCTCTCGTATTTGGTAGCACATTGAGTGCTTCTAGTGTATTAGCTGTTGACGCTGGTGATGCGAAAGAAGCGCATACCATTGTTGTTACGGCGACTCGTAGTGAACAACAGCTTTCAGAAGTGCCAGCTAGTGTAGGCGTAGTAACAGGCGACGATATTCGTGAGCGCCATGCTACGAATATGAATGAAGCCTTGAACATCGTACCGGGCGTAGATATTAATACGTATGGTGGTGGCGTAGGTTACACGAACTCCAATGCATTCCGCATCAATGGGTCTGACCAAGTATTGTATTTGGTAGACGGCATCAATATGGGGGCGGCTGGTGTGAATCCGCCGATGACTATTTTGAAAGATATGTCTAGTATTGATCGCATTGAAGTTCAACGTGGTGCAGGCTCTACATTGTATGGTTCCGGTGCCATTGGTGGTGTAGTAAATGTAATCACTGCAAAACCTGAGCAAGGTGTACAAACTAAGCTTCGCGTGATGGGTGGCAGCAATGATTTAGAGCAATACGCAATTACCAACGAAGGTAGCCAAAATGATTGGTATTGGCGTGTAGGCGTACAAAAAGATATTATTGGTTCCTATAAAGATGGTCATGGCGTGCGCGTTCCGCAACATGGCAATAGCCACACTGCATCTTTCATGGTGGGCAATAAAATCAATGATAAGAACGATGTAAAAATATCTTACGATACATATCGTGGTGATGTAATGTATTCCGACCATTTGGGTGCCCTCAACCATATTCGTTATGGTAATGAAGCGAATGATTCCTTACGCGCGATTTGGAAGAACAAAATCAGCAATCGTTGGAGCCATCAATTATACTTGATGAACAATCATTATAAAACAACATACGATGGGTACTTAACAGATGTGAAGACTCGTGGTATTGGCGATCAAGTTACGTATAAAGCAAAAGACCATACTGTAGTAGGCGGCTTTGACTGGAGACAAGATAAGGTGCTTAATATGGGCGGCGTGAAGCTTACGAACACATCATACTTCATTCAAGATGAATGGAAATTTGCTCCTAAGTGGACTGTAACACCTGGTATCCGCGTTGACCATCATTCCTCCTTCGGTACGCATACATCTCCATCCATCAGCCTTGGCTATGATGTAAATGAGAAGACAAATGTGTATGCTGCGTATAAAGAGTACTTCTTAGCCCCTACACCATACCAATTATTTGATGGCTTCAATGGCAACCGCAATTTGAAACCGGAAACAGGTCATGAATTTGATTTAGGTGTACACCACAAATTCGGTAAAACATGGAATAGTAATCTTAGTTTCTTCAGCCGTAGTACGAAGGATAAAATCGGTTGGGTTATGACAGATCCAGCAAATTTTACAGGCCAATATCGCAATTTTGACACTGAAAAAGCTCGTGGCATCAATGCGGATGTGCGTAAACAATTGACGAACCACTTGTCTGCACGCCTTGGCTATACGTATACTCATATTGATGCGACACCAACACGCAAAGCAAATCGCGATGGGTATGTGCCAAAACATGCTGTTAATGCAGGCCTTGATTACAACGATGCTAAATGGGATGCTCATTTGGATATCCGCGGTATCATCAACCGTCCTGGCCCTGCAGATAATGTATTCCCACGTAAAACATACTGGTTGGCTGATATCAGTGCTAACTATCGGGTACGCGAAAATGTTACTGTATTTGGTCGTATCAACAATATCTTTGATACATACTATGCGGAACAATCTAGTGTTCGTTGGGGCAACCCTGGTGACTGGTGGCCAGGTCAAGGTCGCAACTTCCGTCTAGGTGTAGAAGTGACTATCTAATAGGTATAACTACTGCAATGGCTAATAGATGTAACTACTGCAATGGTTCGATTATAAAGCTATACTAATAATTGACAATTACATCGTAGTTATTTGTATAGCTTCAAAATGTAATCTATATTATGGTGAAAGAGCCTCTTATGGGGCTCTTTCATTTTTATTATAATTTTTGATGATATATTGAGACCGCACTAAGAACCATGAGAGTTATTTTCAGTAACCGATAAATTGGGTATAGATAAATAAGTATATGTTATAAAACTATAGATTTTCTATAGTAAAAGCTCTATAATATTATGTATCTATCTATAGGTATTCATAGTTTATGTTTTGTGATGTACACATATATTTGCTTGTATAGTAAATGTTTTGTTACTTTCACAGTTATCAAAACCTTCCAATGGAGAAGGTTGATTTTTAGAGGAGTTGGATCGAAATGAAACAACCAGAATTATCGCCGTATATGATGGCTCGGAAGCCGTCTGGCATTCGCCTAGGACAAATTAAATTCTTGGAACGTAAGAACCCGCCTATCTTGGTGAATGGTTCTATTGGCAATGTAATGCGTCCTATGCATCCCGCCATGCAGCGTAGGTTGTTTGATTTGGGCGGTGTCAATAGCCCGTTCCATAATGGGATTGTGCCATATGTACCAACTACGGGCACTGATGAGTGTCGAGAAGCATTCCTCCACATTTTGCGCAGCCAAGGCTTTGATACAACAGGGCTTGATGTACTTGTAACAGACGGTGCATCCATGGCGATGGAAATCATCATGCTCGGCGTATGTGGTGGTGCTGGCGAAGAAGAACGTCCTCTTTTGATGTTCAATCCTTCTTATACAAACTATGATGCAGTAGGTCTTCGCATTGGTCGTAAAACGGTTACTGTAGAACGGGAGCTCAATGAAAATGGTGAGTTCGAATTGCCCTCTGTAGAGACTGTTGAACAACGCATTATCGAGACAAAACCTGGAGCGTTGCTTATCATTCCTTATGATAATCCTACAGGTCAATTATTTAGCAAAGAAACGCTTATTGAATATACTAAATTGTGCGTTAAACATAATTTATGGATCATCTCTGACGAAGCGTACCGTGAATTAGCTTATGAAAAAGGGAAAGAAACATCTAGCATTTGGGCCTTAACCGATAAAGATGTGCCTGGCATTGAAGGCCGTCGTATCAGTCTTGAAACGGCAAGTAAGGTTTGGAATGCTTGTGGACTTCGCATTGGAGCTATCATTACGGATAATAAATTATGTTATGAAAAATCTGTTGCGGAATATACGGCAAACCTCAGCGCTAATACATTGGGCCAATATATTTTTGGTGCTTTGAAACATGAGTCCTATGCGCAATTGCACAACTGGTATGAGCAACAACGCGACTACTATCGTCAAATGATCTTTGAACTCCACAAAGGTTTTAAAGAGGCAGAACCGGACTTTATCGTGTCTCGCCCTGAAGCGTCTATTTACTTTGTAATCGACGTGAGAAAGGTTGCAAAACCTGGCTTTGATGGTGTAGAATTTGCTTCTTGGTGTGCCGAACACGGTGCAGTAAGCCTTGATGACGGCAAGGAATATACACTTCTCATGGCACCGCTCAATGGTTTCTATAGCGGTAAAAATGGCGATAACAACCCTGGTAAAACACAATTGCGTGTGTCTTTCTGTGAAAACCCAGATTTATTGCGTTTGGCTCCTGAATTATTATCTAAACTATTCAGAGCTTACGAAGCACAACGAAATGTATAAAAGTAAAGAGTGCCCTCCCAAATGGGAAGGCACTCTTTTTACGTTATGAGTTGTATATATACTATAAGTGGTATAGTATCACATAAAAAAGAGCTATAATTTTGAATATTATAGCTCTTTTCGTTTTTCCCTAGATATGGTAAGTAGGGAAGGGCTTTTATTTACTTTCTTCATCATGCTGCGGTCCCTTAGTACGTATTTCGACTGCCAGTTGCTCGCTAGGTATGGAGCTTTCATCAATTGATGGATATGATGTGTCTTCTAAGATAACCGTTTCTAATAATTTGTCAATTTCGTCAGACTGTATGGATACTTCTTTGTTGTACCATTCGCCAAATTCGTGAATAACCTCTTCGTTGCGACGAAAATAGGTATATTGGTCGATTTTGCGCGATTCCACAAGTTCAGCATTCTCTAAGATGCTCATAAATGTAGAAATAGAAGATTGCGATACACCGCAGCGCTTTTGGATACTCTTAACGCTCACACTATGAGGGAAATCGATAAGAGTGTTAGAGTGTACTTGTACACCGAATTCTTTCTCTGGGCGTTTTAGCCACAATATAATATCTAACCGATGCGGATTTGATAATGCTTTCAAGATTTTTAACGGGTCCATAGGGCCTCCTCTTAATTAAAAAATAACGAGTTCCCAACCTTGACCGTGGACTTGCATTATGCGGTCGTATTATACGCGTCTTGCTCCGTATAGGGTTTTTGCTACCTTTATCATACGCTACTTTTACCGTGAAAGCTAGACTTACTTATAAAATTCACGAATTGATGAATTTTATTGCACTCATCTAGAACAGAAAGTATACATTAGTATTAATATATAATGAGTATATATACAACATGTATAGACTTTTATAATATATTTCTGAAAAATATAGAATATATTCATCTTTCTGTGATAATTTTTAAAGGTATTTTGGTTCTAAATAGAGAAATATATATACTATATGAACTTATGTAAGTCTAAGCTTTCATTTAAAGGAGCTGAGTATATGGCAATTGATCGCAATGAAACATTTGATGTTATCGTTGTTGGCGCAGGGCCAGCGGGTTCTGCGGCAGCATTACGCTTAGCGGAGCAGAGGGTAAAAGTTTTACTTATCGAACGTGGCACCGCACCAGGTGCTAAGAATATGATGGGGGGACGCATCTACACACATTCTTTGGAACGTCTTGTACCGGACTTTAGAGACCGTGCGCCGTTGGAACGAAAGGTGACAAAAGAGCGTATTTCTATTGGTACGGGTAATGAAATGACCACCATCGAGTATAGTTACCAAGATGGTGAACCTAATGAAGAATCCTACGTAGTATTGCGTGCTAAATTTGATAAATGGTTAGCAGAAGAGGCGGAGAAAAAAGGTGCTCTTCTCATATCTAATGTACAGGTAACTGAGCTTATTACCGAAGGTGAAGGAAAACGTCGCCGTGTAATAGGGGTTCGCTGTCACGATGACGAAGTATATGCAAAATTAGTTATCATCGCAGAAGGTTCTAACACATTATTATTGGAACAGGCTGGCCTTACAGGTCCTACAGATCCAAGAACAATGGCTGTAGGGGTGAAAGAGGTATATAAACTCAAAAAAGAAGATCTTGAAAATCGCCTTATGCTATCTGGCGATGAGGGGATGGCGTGGCTTACTTTGGGCGATATGACCGACGGTCTATTGGGTGGTGGCTTTATTTATACGAATAAAGACAGCCTTTCTGTAGGTATGGTTGTAGGCCTTGAAGATATCGGTAAAGCCAATAAATCGGTAGATGAAATGCTATTAGCTTTCACAAGCCATCCAAGAATTGCACCATTATTAAAAAATGGTCAATTGAAGGAGCATAGTGCGCATCTCGTGCCAGAAGGCGGATTTAAAGCGTTGCCTAAGTTGGGCGGTAATGGGTATGTTATCGTCGGTGATGCGGCGCGTATGTGTATGAACTTGGGGTATACCATTCGTGGTATGGACCTTGCCATCGAATCTGGCATGTGTGCAGCCGATGCGGTTAACGTAGCCTTGCGCGATGAAAACATGGAGCGCGTTGCTAAATTGTATGAACGTCAAATCAAGAATTCTTGGTTATATAGGGACATGAAGCTTTATAAAAATATGCCTGCCTTCCTCGCATCAAATCCTCGCATATTCAAAGAGTATCCAGCTCTTGTGAATAATGTGATGCGCGATGTATTCACTGTAAATGGTGATGGTGCAGTCCCAATGATGAAGAAATTAATGGGTAGTGTAAGTGACGTTGGTTTAGTTACCTTGATTCGTGATGCTTGGAAAGGGGTGCGTTCCCTATGAAATTAGAAGAGCGCTTGGGCGCCAATAAATACTATGTAGATGAAACGTCTCCTCATATCATTGTGGATGGCGCCGGCTTTAGCTTGGAAGAGAAAATGAAACTCGTAAACGGCTGTCCTGCCGGTCTATATACATTACAAGAAAATGGCGATTTAGCCTTTGATTTCGCTGGGTGCCTTGAGTGCGGCACCTGCCGTGTTCTTTGTGGTGAAACAATCGTAAAAACTTGGAAATATCCGCGTAACGCTAAGGGCGTAGAATTTAGACAGGGGTGAGTGTATGGAGTTATTAGTATGTATCAAACAGGTTCCAGATACATCTGAGATTAAGCTGGATCCGGAAACGAATAATCTCATCCGCACAGGTCTGCCCAGTATTGTAAACCCTTACGATATGCATGCGTTAGAGGCAGCTCTTGCGGTAAAAGACCAATATGAAGGTAGTCGTGTAACCGTTGTCACTATGGGGCCTCCTCAAGCCGAGGCGGCACTTCGCGAGTGTTTATCCCTCGGTGCAGACGATGCGGTGCTCATTACAGACCGTGCTTTCGGCGGTGCTGATACATTGGCTACAAGCTATACGATTGCCTCTGCCATTCGTCATATTCAACGTACCATGAATCGCGAGTTCCAAATGATTTTCTGCGGCAAGCAGGCTATCGATGGGGATACGGCGCAAGTAGGTCCTCAAATTGCGGAGGAACTAGGCATGGCGCAAGCTACGTATGCTTGTGAGTTGACCGTAGATCAGGCGGCTCAAAAGGCGATTGTGAAACGAGAGCATGAAAATGGTTATGAAGTGATTGAGGCTCCATTACCATTATTGGTAACAGCTACGGCTGAACTCAATGAGCTTCGTCAACCAGGGCTTTGGAGCTCTATTTACGCGAAACGTTATGAAATTTCCCATATTACATTGCGTGATATGCCTAATATTGATGAAAGCCGTATTGGTCTCAATGGCTCTCCTACGCGCGTTCGTAAGGTATATCAACCACCGCTTCGGGGCAAGGTAGAAATGCTTTCATCCGTGGAAGAAGGGGCTAAAAAGGTTCTTGAATTGGCCTATAATATCAAGCCAGAAAAGTTTTCTCATCTATTGGTGCCTAGCGAAGAACCTGTGGATGAGCCTGTAGATAACAACGATGAGGGCGTGGATGTAAAAGATCCTGTGCAGCGGGCTGCCACTGTTGAAAGTGTATCCTCTAGTGAGTTTAAGGCTTTAGCGGCCGTTAAAGGTGGAGAAGGTTCCAAAGGAGGTGATCGATAATGGGAGTGACAAATTTTGATGAATATAGAGATGTCTTTGTCGTAGCCGATACCATCGATGACGTAGTGCATCCGGTTACGTACGAACTTATCGGTCAAGCTCGTCGAATCGCTAAGGAATTGGGCCAACTCGTTCAAGTTATGCTTCTTGGTGAGAATGTTCAATCCGAGGCGGAGGAACTTGTGGCACATGGTGCCGATATTGTTCACGTTTTTGAAAGCCCTCTTTTAAAATACTATACAACAGACGGCTATACAAAGGTTTTGACAGATTTCTTTGAAGACCATAAGCCTAATATCCTTTTGATTGGCGCTACGAATAATGGCCGTGACTTGGCACCTCGCATGTCAGGTCGCATGAAAAATGGTGTCGTAGCTGACTGTACCATTTTGACGGTAGATACTACAGAAGGCCTTGTAGAATGGACGCGTCCTGCCTTGGGTGGCAATATTTTAGCTGAAATTATTTCTCCAAATCATCGTCCACAAATGGGCTCTGTCCGTCCTAATGTATTTAAAAAGCCGGACCGCATTGCAGATAGCTGGGGCCGTATTCAAATTGAACAATTTGACCTTAAACCTGAAGATATTCGCATGAAGCGCCTTGACTTCATTCCGTTCAGCAAAGATGGTTACAACATCCAAGAAGCAGATATCATCGTAGCCGGCGGCCGCGGTATGGGTTCTAAGGAGAACTTCGATAAGCTCTACGAACTTGCCGATGCTATCGGCGGTGTTGTAGGTGCTACACGTCCCCTTGTAGAAAAGGGCTGGATAGAATTGCCATACCAAGTAGGCCAAACAGGTAAAACTGTAAGCCCTAAACTATACTTGGCATTCGGTATCTCTGGTGCTATTCAACACGTGAGCGGTATCTCTGGGGCTGACACAATCGTGGCTATCAATAACGATCCAAATGCAGAAATCTTCCAACACGCTAACTATGGGATCGTGGGGGATTGCATGGAAGTGTTAAATGATATGTTGGCGCATTTGAAATAAAAGACGTAGTATTTGAGCTCTACTTATCAGACTAAATAAGACATAGGGATACCTATCCTCAGCCTTCATGGGTACGCGTAGCGCCCAAGGCGGCTTCGAATAGGTATCCCTATTTGGCTTACTGCTGCTGTAGAGCTCAAATATTAGTGTATTATAAACAAATGCTCCAACATATTATTTATACAAAGGGAAAGTCGCTTCCAGAACGGTAATCCTTTTTCATTTCTATGCGTTTTGCCTTCAAATGCGTCAATATGTCATTTTAGAGAGAAGGGAAAAGCGCCCAAGGCGGCTTTAGGTATCCCTATTTGGTTTATTGTTGCTGTAGAGCTCAAATGTTCAAGTATTATAAACCACTGCGCCGACATATTATTTATACAGAGGAAAAGTCGGTTTAAGAAAGGGTATCCTCTTTTTATTATCATATTCCTAAATCCATATGCCACTTTATGTGTTCTTTTAATACTATATGCGCCAATGTATCATTTTTATTAGTATAGGAGAATGGACTAGAGTCCATTACATATTAAAGTGGTATAATTAGGCTATAGATATAGTTCGGATTGATAAGGAGGTATTTATGGCTCGTAATGTTTTTGTTACTGGTGCAACGTCTGGTATTGGTCTTTGTATTGCCGAGGCATATGCAAAGTATGGCGATAATGTTTTGATTTCCGGTCGTCGCACTGAGGTGTTGGCTGAGGTACAGGCTCGTTTGTCTAAGGAATATGGCGTGCGCGTTGAGACTTTGGTTCTTGATGTGCGTAGTCGTGAGGATGTTGAAAGCAAGGTTCCAGCAGCAATTGAAGCGTTTGGTGGCGTTGATGTCCTCGTAAATAACGCAGGTCTTGCGCAAGGTTTGGATCCTTTCCAAGATAGTGCTGTCGATGATGCGGTGACTATGATTGATACAAATGTGAAAGGTCTTTTATATGTAACAAAGGCTGTACTACCTTATATGATTGATAAAAACGCAGGCCATATTGTGAATATGGGCTCTACTGCTGGTATATACGCATATCCAGGTGGCGCTGTTTACTGTGCTACAAAGGCGGCCGTTAAGACGTTGAGCGATGGTATTCGCATGGATACGATTGCTACGGATATTAAGGTCACAACCATTCAACCGGGCATCGTAGAGACTCCATTTAGTGAAGTCCGCTTTCACGGTGATGCTGAAAGAGCTAAAGCTGTCTATGCCGGCATCGATGCGATCCAACCTGAGGATGTGGCGGATGTTGTACTATACGTAACAAACCAACCTAAACGCTTGCAAATTTCTGATGTCACAATCATGGCTAACCAACAAGCAGCTGGGTTTATGGTGCATAAGAAATAGTTATTTGAAATTTTATTTCATTTAGTATATAATCGATAGGAAAGTTTTGATAAATATAATTTTACGAAACTTATTTTCGGAGATTGTTGTTATGACAACAAAGATAAAGATATTACTAGTAGCTTCTTTAGTATGTGCATCTATTGGTTTATATAACATTGTTAGTGCCGAAGCGCCGGCTAATAAAGGTGAGTCTATGCCTGTGATTGGTGGCATATCAGTTGAAGCGGCAGAACCAAATGTTATTATGCCGAGTCCGGTACATGTGTTCACCACAGTTCAACAAGCAGCGGAGTATATGAATATAACACCACAGATGCCAAAGTTGTTACCTGTAGGCTTTAATATTCAATCTGTCATAACCTTAGAAAAAGATATATTACAAGTTGTTTATGTCTATGGACCTGGTGCGGAGCCATATTACAACAAAGCTAGCGGTGCACTTATTATATATCGAACATCTAAGTTAACTGGTGATATTAGCGGTGACCACAAGATTCATAAGGTTATAGAAACTGAAAGTGTAGATGGTACAAAGGTTACTTTCAAAGGTGATAAAAACAAGGTCTATCTTGTATCGTGGATGAAAGATGGGCAGAATCACTCTTTAGAGTTTCAGCATCCCATTATGCGAGATATGGCGAAGGCTATAATTCGTAATATTGTTGAGGAAAAATCACATACAAAATAAATGTGTTTTTAATAATTTTCGTGTTGAGCGAAGGGAGATTATACCCATGGTTAAAAAATTGGTCTTGATGGCAGTTGCTTGTGTATGTGTAGCTTCTTATACTGTTGCTGGTGCTCAAGGTACTCTTGATGTAAAGCCAGATCAACCTAAATCTGTGGTAGCTCAACAAGAAGCGCCAATGGTTGGTATGCCAAGCCCGTTTCATGAGTTTGCTACTGTAGATGAAGCGGCTAAATATATGAACATTACACCTCAAATGCCTAAGGTATTACCTGTAGGTTACAACATTGAGTCTGTAAGTACTATCGAAAAAGATATATTGCAAGTAGTTTATGTTTACCAAGCTGGTGAAGACGCTACTCGTAATCAAGCTGCAGGCAAACGCATCGTCCATCGCATAGCCAATGAAATAAAAGAAGATATCAGCGGCGATTATAACGATTTTCGTGTAACAGCTAATGAAAAAGTAAACGGCACAAAGGTTGTTTTCAAAGGCGGTAATAAAATGGTATATCTCATAGGTTGGACAAAAGACGGACAAACTCATGGGATGTACTTCGAACGCCCTGTAACTCGTGACATGGCTAAAGCAATCGTTGCTAATACGGTAGCCCCAAAACAACATACAAAATAATATAAAAGTCAAGGCCTAATGGGATAGGCATGCGAGCTGTAGTGAAGCACTCGCATGGACACTGTAAGGGTTTTATATAGAACGGCTCCTCGTATGAGGGGCCGTTTTAGTATATATGCTAAAATTTCATAATGAGAATCATTCTAATATACATATAGGGGCATATCTAAAAATTTGAATAACTGTTAAAATAAAATATAACTGTTTTGTGATAAAGAAGGCAGGTGATGTATTGTATCGATTAATACTACAGCGTTTGGCAAGTATTGTAGGTATTTTATTGGTTGTTACCATCGGTACATTTGTATTGATAAAATTATCTCCTATTGATCCCGTGTCGATGAAGTTTAATCTTCTAGGAGCTACACCAGATCCAGTTGTAGTTGCACAGACACGAGAGCAGTTGGGGCTCAATGACCCTTGGTGGCAGCAATACCTACGTTGGTTAGGTCAAATTATACAAGGGGACTTTGGTGAGTCCATTCTGTACGCTTTACCAGTGGCGACCATTCTTGGCGGTGCCTTGCCAAATACCTTGGGGCTAGTATCCTTAGCTCTTGTTATGGGGATAGTGGCGACCATACCGCTCGGTATGTTATCTGCAAAGTATCAAGACTCATGGATTGATCATGGGGTTCGTCTCGTTACATTCCTAGCATTAGCAATCCCTGGGTTCTGGGTCGGTTTATTATTACTGTACTTATTCGGTGTTAAATTACAGCTAGTGTCGGTAACGAATACCAATGGCTTTTCTGCCTATGTTCTGCCCGCAGTAACCCTTGCTTTATGGATATGTGGTCTCTACATTCGTCGATTGCGCAATGCTATTTTAGAAGTGTCGCGACAGCCCTTTGTACAGGGGGCGCGAGCATTGGGCTTGCCAGAATGGATGGTCTACACCCGTTATATATTCCCTCATGTGGGTCTTATATTGCTGCCTATGATGGGAGTAACTATGGGCGCTATGCTAGGTGGCTCTGCCGTTATTGAAACGGTATTCTCCATAAAAGGTATTGGTTATATGATGGTGCAGGGCATTATGGCTCGCGATTATGTATTGATGCAAGGTTATATCATCTGGATTACCTTGGTGTTCATCGTGATTAATATCATCATTGATATATTGAGTGTTTGGCTGAATCCGAAGCGAAGAGCCGCCATAAAAGGAGGCTCCTATGAATAGACAAAAGCCCTATACCTTATACGCTATGTTGGTATTAGCAGCTCTGTGGATCGTATTTTTCTTATGCGCTCCCTATATAGCACCCTTTGATCCTGAAACGACGAGTATCGCGGACCGCTTACAAGACATTAGTAGTACCCATCTATTAGGTACTGACCAACTCGGTCGTGATGTGTGGTCTCGTATTCTGTACGGTGGTAAAGCCTCTTTAGGGATTGCTTTCACCATCATTGGCATTAGTGGGGCCATCGGTATCGCTATTGGTGGGTTAGCAGGATTCTCTACACCTAGCATTGACCGTTGGTTATCTCGCTTGATTGATTTGGTACTAGGGTTCCCGAACATGGTGATTGCCATTGCTTTCATCGGTATTATGGGACCTAGCATAACGAATGTAATCATTTCCTTGTGCATTACGAAATGGGCGGAATATGCCCGTATCACTAGAGGCCTCGTACAGATTGAACGCCACGCGGAGTACATTACCTTTGCTCGTATGTCGGGTGCTTCAAATCTACGAATTCTGTGGCGCTATATTCTGCCGAATGTATTGCCACCGTTGGTGATCGTTATTATTCAACATTTAGGGGACGCCATCATTTTGGTAGCCAGTTTTTCGCTCATCGGCATCGGTGTACAACCGCCGGATCCGGAGTGGGGCGCTATCTTGTTGAGCTCCCGAGATTTTCTACAAACGGCGCCGTGGCTGCTAATTTATCCGGGGCTCGCTATTTTTATTACCGTTGTTTTATTTAACTATATTGGTGATGCGTTGCGCGATGCCCTTGATGTATCTCGTTAACCGTGCTGTGTATAGATTTTTTATGGTGAAAGCCTTGACGAGGCAATGTATTTTAAAGGAGATATTATGAAACGTTGGTTGTTAGCATGTTTATCCATGCTATGCATGGTGGCTCTCTTGGTCGGCTGTGGCAATGATACTGCTAAAGATGGCAAACAAGGGAAGCATATGAATGTTGGTTTGTATTGGTTTGGTGAAACATTAGACCCAACTCACGAATGGGATGCGTGGACATTGACGCGTATCGGCGCTGGTGAAACATTGGCAACAGTAACACCAGATATGAAATTTACTCCACAATTGGCAGACTCCTGGGAAAATGTGGACCCTACAACATGGAAATTCCACATCCGTGAAAATGTTAAATTCCACAATGGCACTCCAATGACGCCACAAAAGGTAAAAGAGTCCATCGAGTACACAATGAAACAAAGTGCTCGTTCTGCAAAAGCTGTTAAGATTGAATCCATCGCAGTAGATGGTCAAAACTTGATTATTAAAACAACAGAACCTAATGGTTCTTTGTTATCTAGCTTGACTGAACCTGCTTTTGTTATCATGGACACTGCAGATCTTAAAGATGTAGCATCTAAACCGGTTCTTACAGGTCCTTATAAAATCACTTCTTTCAAAAAAGGTGAAACAATTGAACTCGCAGCCTTCGCAGATTACTGGGGCGGCAAACCAGGTCTTGATTCTGTAACTGTAAAAGACATCGAAGACAATAACAAACGCGCTATGGCGTTGCAATCTAAAGACGTAGACGTAATTCAAAAAGTGGACTCTGCTAACCGCAGCTTGTTCAAAGATGGCTTCAATATTCAAGACGTTGCTGGCGTTCGTGTATTTATGTTAAAAGCAAACCACACAGAAGCATCTCCATTACATGATAAAGCTGTGCGTTCCGCTATTGCTCATATCATTAATTATGATTCCATGGCTAAAATCATTGGCAATGGCTCTACACCAGGGGCGGCACCATTCCCGCCATCTGCCAACTTAGGCTATGATGCAATTGCTAATAAACCGATGACAGATGTAGCAAAAGCTGACCAAATCTTGACTCAAGCTGGTTACGCTAAGAATGCAAACGGCATGTATGCAAAAGATGGCAAAGAATTAGCGATTACTATTGCTATTTGGGGTAAAGACACAAGCTTATACGAAGAAATTCAACAAGAATTGAAAAAAGCAGGTATTGCTGTAACTCTTAAGAAATTACAAAGCCCTGATGAAGTAGATACACTTGGTACAGATGGTTTCGATTTGGTAGAACGCAATGTAGTTACTATGTCTACAAACGATCCTTACTGGTTCCTCAGCTTGTTCTACAAAACTGGTGCGAAAGCAAACGTTGGTGGCTACTCTAACCCTCAAGTAGATGCGTTAATCGACCAATTATCAGTAACATTTGATCAAAACGAACGCTCTAATATTGCAAAACAAGCGCAACAAATCTTAGTTGATGACGTAGCAGATATCTATTTGTTGTATCCAAGTGCAACAGTTGTATTTACTACAAAAGTTAAAAATGTACCGGTACATCCAATCGATTACTACTTATTAACAAAGGATTCTACTATTGAATAAATCTGATTGTATCGTATTTGATAAGGTTACAATTTCATATGGTGCGGAGCAAGCGGTACGCGATGTATCCTTCTCCGTGCCAAATGGTGAGGTCTTTGCCATCGTTGGTGAAAGCGGCTCTGGTAAATCTACGTTAGTTCGTGCCACCTTTGGCATGTTAAAACAAGCTAGCATTAGCGGCCAAATTTTGCTAAATGGCACCGATGTTTCTACATTGAGTGATGGTGATTGGCGACAATTGCGGGGCGCGAAGATTTCTATGATCTTTCAAAATCCCAGCGCCTATCTAAATCCAAATCGCACCGTAGAAAATCACTTCAAAGATTTATTCCGTGCTCATGGTGAAAGCTATGATGTAAGCCGTGTTATAGATATGCTTAATCTTGTTCACTTAACTGACGGAGAGCGTATCTTGCAGTCCTATCCGTTTCAATTGAGCGGTGGTATGCAACAACGGTTAGCAATAGCCTTGAGCCTCATCTTGAAGCCGAGTATCGTATTTGCCGACGAACCGACTAGCGCCTTAGATATGCTCGTGCAAGCCTCTGTATTGGACCTTATGAAAGAAGTAACACAGGCTCTTGGGGCAACGGTGATTATTGTAACCCATAATATCAAGGCGGCGGCGCGCATTGCCAATAGCATCGGTGTTATGAATAAGGGGCAACTCGTTGAAGTGGGATCCACCACAGAGGTTATGGCCCATCCGAAGGATGAGTATACTCGTATTTTGTTAGATTCCGTAATGAAAGTGGTGTAGTATGATTCAACTCGAGAATATATGTAAACAATATACGAACCACAATCATACGATCCACGCCGTTGATAACGTATCCTTTTCCGTGGCTCCCAATGAACGCGTAGGTATTGCTGGTGGCAGTGGTTCCGGTAAAAGTACGCTGCTTAGGCTGATTGCTATGTTAGAAAAACCTACATCTGGCACCTTGCGACTCTTTGGTGAGGAAATCCATTCCATTCAAAATCATACAGAAATATATCGCTCTATGCAGATGATGTTCCAAAATCCCTTGGCGGTTATTCCTCCAAGGATGAACTTAGAAGCATTTCTCTTAGAGCCATATATCAACTATGGTCTCATGGATGTGACTGTAGCAAAGGACGATATCCGTAAGTGGATTCAACATGTAGACCTACCTGAAACGATCGTTAACAAATACCCGCATGAGGTCAGCGGCGGTCAATTGCAACGCGTTGTATTAGCACGAATTATGCTGATGAATCCTAAACTAGTACTCTTTGATGAACCTACATCAGCCCTTGATGCGGTGAACCAAAAACTTGTGCTAGACCTATTACAAAAAATCTATACGGAACAACCCTTCGGCTACGTATTCGTCAGCCATGACATCGGACTATTACAAGCCGTAACAGACCGAATCATCGTCATGAAAGACGGACAAATCGTAGAGATTATCGAATCAAAACGACTCAAAGAAGCGGTACATCCATATACACAAGCACTCGTGGAAGCGAGTGAGTAAAAAGCAAAGAGCCCCTGTTTGAAACAGGGGCCTTTTGCTATATATTTATTATTTAAGTACGTAAGTGTTTGGAGGTATCCAGCAATAATTATGATTATCATAAGTATAATTTTTATAAATTAAATTAATAATACTTATATATGCAGGAGATTTTGTTAAATTGAAGAAATATATAAGTAGTGAGTTAGTTGGAGGAAAATTAACATGGATTTTAATTCGATACTAGATTTCATTAAGGAGAATTCTTGGGTTTTAGGAAGTGGAGGGGTAGTTGGATTAATTGTATTAATAAAATCTATTTTTGGTAAATCTGCAAATGTATCGCAAAAGATAAGAGCAGGAAAAAATTCAATTAATATTCAGTCAAATAATGATGTGAATTTGGGGGACATTAATAATGTTAGAGAAACAAAGGATAGAAACAGGGGATAATTCAACTACAGTTATGGCTGGAAGAGACGTTAATCATTTTAATAATGGGATAACATACATGGAGGCAAAAGCAATATGTAATGATTTGTTTCAGTTAAATTTTTATAAATTGAAGGAAGCCGCAGAAGCTATTGCAACTAAAAGAGCTGAAGAACTTATAAATGGATTTCTTCAAAAGTTAGCGGAGAGAGGACTTATAAAGCCTGAAGTCTTTCAAGACCCTGATATGCAATATACATTGGTAAATGCGCAAATTGCGTATGCAAAGTCGGGTGATAAAGATGTTGAAGATTTGCTAATAACACTTTTAATAGAACGAGTCAATCAGCATGAAGATGACCTAAGTAAAATTATATTAAATGAATCCTTAAATGTAATTAATTTATTAACTAAAGAACATTTAAATATATTGGCTGCTATTTTCTTTATGCGATATGTTAAAAATCACGCAGTTAATAGATATGAAATCATAGATTATTTTAACATTGTTTTAGAGTTTATAAAAAAATGTACTAATACTAATACTGAAATCGTATTTGATCATTTAGCTTATAGTAGATGTATTACTCCAACTAATGCGTTTATGCATCCCGCTTTTGCTACGTTTGAACCTTATATGGAGGTATGTTTTGGTGTTGGAATTTCTAATGATCCAAATGATATGAATGAATTACTTAATACAGAGCCCTGTTTTAGAGAAATAATTAAATTATGGGATAACTCATATCTATCTAAAGCAGTACTTACGAGTGTTGGTAAAGCGATTGCAATAACTTATATAAGAAGTCAGAATATTTTGTTACCATATGAGACTTGGCTTAGTTGTAATTCTTCTAATAGTGAGTCCAGTATAGATTAGTTACATATGCTTATTTAATATGATAAAAAAGTGGTTGCCAGCAATACGTCGGTAACCACTTAATAGTTAATTTGAAATATATAGGTTTATTCAATTTTCGCTTTCAAATCAATTATATTTTTAGCAGCTACGCAACCAGGGCAGTCGCAGAATTCAGCGCCTTTTGCTTTAATGTCTTTAGCATGTTGTAATAGGTTAGCTGCGCCTTCTTCGCCAAGGATTTGTGTAGCTAATTCAGAGCCTGCAAAGCCGATTGTTTCATCGATGAGTGCAATGTTTTGCTCTGCTAATGGTACGAGTTGTTTTGTAAGCTCTTCTTGCTCAGGTTTGCCTTCTGCGTTGATCCAAGATTGAGCAAATTCTTTTACTGTAGGGTTGCTTGTAGGTGCATCTAATAAAGCTTGCACGAGTTGTGTTAATTGTGTATGTGTCATGATGATCTCCTTTTATAAACTACTAACTATAGTTTTGGAAAAGTGCATTTAGTATCATATGAGCACCTGTTCCTTTTGTTGAGTACATTATAGCATCTACAGTAATTTTGAATAGTAGAATAATTTACGATAGATACTATCAAATGTGATAGATTTATGATGATAGCTGTTTTAAATTTTTTGGGGAAATAGAATAGAGGAATGCTTTCGCATTCCTCTTTAACTTGGTTAGAATAAATCTGAGTGACTGCCTGTGCGAGTTAAAGATAATACTAACATATCATCTTTAATTGCATAAATTAGAAGCCAATCTGGCTCGATGTGTAATTCTCTAAAGCCTTCGTAGTTTCCTGTTAATGGATGATCTTTATAACTAGGATCTAATAGCGTTTGATTCTGTAATTTAGTGATGATTGAATAGAGTTTATTGAGATCTTTACCGCGTTTCTTGGAGCGCTTTAGGTCCTTTTTGAACTTACTGCTAAGCACTAATCTCAACATAACTGATTACTCCAATCCTAAATCCTCAATCATTTCTTTTACATTAGCATATGATTTTGCTTTTACTTTTCCTGCTAATATATCTTTCGTTTCTTGAATAGCAGCTTCTGTTTCTGCATTATAACGAGGTTGTTTAGGTTGAAATGGAAATCCACCTTCCATTAGTGATGTGTGGAGAAAAATATTAATCGCATCAGTTACGGATATGCCAAAGCTAGCATATAATGCTTCTAATTGTGCTTTTACAGCTGGCTCGATACGCAAACTGATAGAGGCTGTTTTAGCCATAGTATCACCTCCTGTTACTTATATTGTAATGCAAATAATTTATATTCGCAATCAAATGATTGCATTTTGCAATCAAAATGCTTTTCTTTTTCTGTAGAGAAAATCCTTATAAATATAAGAATATAAAAATATTAGAATTTTAAGTGATATAATTTACTTAATAAATGTAGTTTGTTTACAGGGGAATGTATCATGAAAAAGATTGTGTGTGCATTGTCTGCATTAGCTTTCATAGGTTCCATCAATGTTGCATCCGCAGATGACTTGATGCGGTTCCGTCTTAATGGTAATTCTATTTATGATCAGCCTTATGGTGATCGAAATGAGTTTCCTTGTCCAGATAGACTTGGAAGTTGCACTATGACTGATGAGGATTATAGAAGCACTCGTAAAGGTCAATCGCTAGAGGTGTTTGATACTCTATATGAGGCTAAACAGCATTTGAACTTTAAACCGCATTTGCCAAGTGGATTAGGGGGATTATGTCCTGTACATGTATCTATTGTGGATCACGATGTATTACAAGTCGTGCATGCCTATCATGAGCTTTTAAAAGGGAGATATTTTGATCGTGTAGATGATATGCCGAAATATATTAAGTATCGTGTATCGACTCTATCAGGTAATATCGCAGGCGATTATAAGGATTACTTACCTCAAAAAACAGATGTTGTAAATGGGATGACGGTAACCTATCGAATGGTGGATGATGCTGTGTATTTGGCATCTTGGGAATATGAGGGACAGAATCACGTGTTTTTGTTTAATGAGCCAGTTTCTGTTGAGCGAGCTAGAGAAATGATTAAGCGTGTAGAATATTGAAAAAATACTTTAAGTGTAGTATATTCTAGATAGCCAATTGATAGTTGTGCAATTAACTACGAAGTCCCTCAGAGTTGTAGCTCTGGGGGATTTTTTTAGATAGTGGAGATAAACTAATGAAAGCAGAAAATTACAAGATTTCAAAGCTATCATATATAGAAAATGGTAGTAATGAAATTATGGAAAGGTACCAAATACACACGAAATATGAAACGGAACCGCCTCATGGAGATGCTATATATTCTATTTCTATAAAGGGGAAAGCATTGCCGTTTTGGATTTATGGTAGGGATGTTACTTTCATAGGTAGTAGTATGGTTATGGTAGAGTCTGTAAGATGCAAGACCTGGGATCCTATTGAAACCATCATTATTGATTTAGAGAATGATGTGTATGCTAGTTTAAAGGAATGGTATACAGATATTTCATTTGTTAATAATCGAATAGAACTTACTAATCAAGTTGTAAAAATGGATAAGAGAATACTAAATAATTTTGAGCATTTAGAGTGGATAAGCTTTTTAGATTGATTGCGTAGAGGTATGCTTTTGGATAGATACTTTCAAATAAAATAGCTGCCACAAATACGAAATAGACATCGTAATTTATGACAGCTGTTTTGGCAGTACATGGTCAATCTTATAGTGTAATTATTTAGTTATATTCTATTTTTTAAAAGCCTCACCGATGGAATAAATTCCGTCAAATAAGAAACCGAAGGCGATGAAATAGATAAATGCTTCACCAAAAGCGATCGGCTCGAATATAAGTAATAGGCCTAATAGTAAAAGAATTAGTGCAAGCCATTTTGCATTACGTCCCATGAGTGATACCATGCTGTCGGACTTTCTTGATTTAATGAAAATAAAGATGGCGTCAATTACCATCCAGATGCCGATTGTGGTTGGGAGTACTAATGGTAGGAATGCAAATCCGCCGGATATTAAATAGATACCGAATAGAGCATTGATAATGCCGCTGATAAGATACCAGCCGCTACGTAATTCAGACGATAACGTAAAATAATTTATAATAGAGCTGACCGCACTGACGAAAAAGATAATAGAAAAAAGCCAGGCAAAAGCTATGAGATTAATAACGGGATTTAAGAGTAAGAATATCCCCAGGATAATGCTTACAATACCCGATAAAATAAAGAAGAATTTGCTTGAACCACTCATAATAATTCCTCCAATCATTGGTACTGCTTATTTACAGTATGCATGAGATCATGGGGGATGTCAAATTGTAACGATAAAACTGTGTTTTCACAAAACTCACATGTCCATCCTGTTGACACAGTTCTATAGAATACCGTATAATACCTTTATATCTTAAATACGAGCTATGAATGGGTATAAAGGTTTACAGATCCTGCTTTCAGAGAGTTGCCGGTTGGTGCGAGGCAATAGAGGTTGTACGCTGACACTCTCCCGTGAGCTTTGGTGGCGAATGTAGCAGTAGTCATCGACGGTGGTTCCGTTATACCCGCAACGAGTCCCAATTAGGGTGGTACCGTGTTATGAATATAACGCCCCTTTGAGCAACGACAGTTGTTCTGAGGGGCTTTTTTTATTGTAAAAGTCTAGTAAAATTACTGATTTGATGTATCTACGTTGGCTTCAGCCGAAATAGCGTTGGAATCGGCGATTTTACTAAACTTTCACAATAGATAGATATAATACAGCGTTATGTTTTATTAGTACAGAAAAGGTGAAGATTATGGATCAAAATCGCGTATATTTCTTCGATACAACCCTTCGTGATGGGGAACAAACACCTGGCGTAGCATTGCAAACACCAGAAAAAGTTGAAATTGCGAAAGGCCTTGCACGCCTCGGCATCGACGTAATCGAGGCTGGCTTCCCAGCAGCATCCCCTGGGGATTTTGAAGCAGTACAAACGATTGCACGTGAAGTGAAAGGTGCAACAATTTGTGCGTTGGCACGCGCTAATGAAAAGGACGTTCAAAAGGCAGTTGATGCATTGAAAGATGCAGAACGCAGCCGTTTGCATGTGTTTATCGCTACATCCGAAATCCATATGAAATATAAATTGAAAATGACTCGCCAAGAGGTATTGGACCGCGTTAAATCTATTTTGGAATTTGCAAAAGGCAAATTCGACGAAATCGAGTTCTCCGGTGAAGATGCAGCTCGTTCTGATTTAGACTTCTTGTGCGAAGTGTTTGGCGTAGCTATCGCTGGTGGCGCTACTATTCTTAACGTACCAGATACAGTAGGTTATATGATCCCTAACGAATTCGCTAACAAAATTCGTTACATCAAAGAACATACACCTGGTATCGAAAAAGCAATCATCTCAGTTCACTGTCATGACGACTTAGGTCTTGCTAATGCAAACTCCTTGGCAGCTATCGAAGCAGGTGCTCGTCAAGTTGAATGTACAGTAAATGGTCTTGGTGAACGCGCTGGTAACGTAGGTATCGAAGAAGTAGTAATGGCGCTTAAAACTCGCCATGAATACTTCGGCGACCTTCAAGTGAACATCGATACAAAACAATTCACTAAATTGTCCAAATTGGTAAGCCGTTTGACAGGCGTAGCGGTGCCTCCAAATAAAGCAATCGTTGGTTCCAATGCATTTGCTCATGAGTCTGGTATTCACCAACATGGTATGATGAGCAACCCTGAAACTTACGAAATTATGACTCCTGAGTCCGTAGGGGCTGAAAAAACAGATCTCGTATTGGGCAAACACTCCGGTCGTCATGCTTTCGCAGATCATTTGGCAAAACTTGGTTTCCAATCTTTTGCAGAAGAGAAAATCAACGATCTTTTCGCTAAGTTTAAAGAGTTGGCAGACCGCAAAAAACAGGTATACGACGATGATATCGTAGCCCTCGTAGTAGACAATCTTCACCACAAAAAAGCATTCGAGCTCGTGGCTCAATATTACAAATTGGGCGAGAAAGGCTATGCCTATGCTGACGTTCGTCTCATGACTCCAGATGGTGAAAGAGCGGATGCTGCCGTAGGTGACGGTCCAGTAGATGCGTCCCTTAAAGCGGTTGAACGTGTGGTTGGCTTGCCAATCAGCTTAAAAGACTACCAAATCCGTGCTATCACAGCCGGTAAAGATGCCCTTGGGGAAGCAACCCTTAAGGTAGAATACAACGGTCGCTTGTACCATGGTCGTGGTATTAGCACCGATATCGTTAAATCAAGTGTGAACGCATATATTAATGCAGTTAACTCAGTATTCCTAGCTATGGAGCTAGAACAACAGGAGGAAGAATAATATGGGTATGACCATTACTGAAAAGAATATGGCTCGCCACGCGGGTCTTGATGTTGTAAAACCAGGCCAAATCATCGAATGTCATTTGGACGCTGTTTTGATGAACGACATCACATTCCCACCGGCGCGTAAAGAGTTCTTAAAAATCGGCAAACCTGTATTTGACCGTCATAAAATCTACTTGGTGCCAGATCATTTCACACCAAATAAAGATATTCAATCTGCTACACAAGCGAAAGTCATGCGCGACTTCGTACGCGAACATGGCATTACAAACTACTTTGAAGTAGGTAGAATGGGTATCGAGCACGTTATTTTGCCAGAAAAAGGTCTTATCGGTCCTGGCGAAATGATCATCGGTGCGGACTCCCACACTTGTACATATGGTGCGGTAAATGCATTCTCCACAGGCGTAGGCTCCACTGATGCGGGCGTTGCTATGGCAGAAGGTAAAACTTGGTTCAAAGTGCCTGAAACTATTAAGGTTGAGCTTATCGGCAAACCAAACAAATGGGTAACTGGTAAAGACGTAATTCTTGATTTAATCGGTCAAATCGGCGTAGACGGCGCTCGTTACATGGCTCTTGAATTCGCTGGTGACGGCGTACAACACATGACTATGGCAGATCGTCTTACCATCTGTAATATGGCTATCGAAGCGGGCGGCAAATGTGGCGTATTCCCTTACGATGCAATTACTGAAGAATACATTAAAGGCCGTGTAAATCGTCCTGTAGAACCGATCGCTCCAGATGCTGATGCAGTATATGCTCAAACAATTACCATTGACTTGTCCAAATTGCAACCAGTGGTAGCATTCCCTCATTTGCCGTCTAACACACATTACATCAACGAAATCGACAAAGATATTAAAATTGACCAAGTTATCATCGGTTCTTGTACAAATGGCCGTTACGAAGACTTGGTGGCAGCTGCGGAAATCTTCAAAGGTCGCAAAGTGGCTCCATTCGTTCGTTGTATCGTAATCCCTGGTTCCCAAGATGTATATGACCAAGCATTGAAAGATGGTTTACTAGATATCTTCATTCAAGCTGACTGCGCTGTGTCCACACCAACATGTGGTCCATGCCTTGGCGGTTACATGGGTATCATGGCTGAAGGGGAACGCACAGTTTCCACTACAAACCGTAACTTCCGTGGTCGTATGGGTCACGTTGATTCTGAAGTATATTTGGCAAGCCCTTACGTGGCGGCAGCAAGTGCTGTATTAGGCCGCATTGCAGGCCCTGAGGAGGTTTAATATGGATTTTGAAAGCAAAAAAATCTGGCGCTACGGCGACGATGTAGATACAGACGTAATCATTCCGGCTCGTTACTTGGCGATTGCTGACTGGAATGAATTGGCGGAACATGCGATGGAAGATATTGATACTACATTCGCGCCAAATGTGAAAGCTGGCGAAATCATGGTAGCTGGTAAAAACTTTGGTTGTGGTTCTTCTCGTGAACATGCACCAGGCGTTATTAAAGCTAAAGGCGTGCCTGTTATCATTGCACACTCCTTTGCACGCATCTTCTTCCGTAATGCTATCAATATCGGTTTACCAGTTGTGGAAATCGGTGAACAAGTAGATCGCATTGACGCTGGTGATGCGATTGGAGTAGACTTGTCTAAAGGTATCGTGTACAACTTGACTAAAAACGAACAATACCAAGGGACTGAGTTGCCACAATTCATTCAAGATATTGCGGCAGCTGGCGGTCTTGTAAGTTTTGCTAAAAACCGTAAATAGGGGCGAGCCGAACACTCGTCTCAAGCCTCCACTGGCCAGGTCTGACTTCGGCCTGCGGCCTCCGCAGGGCCAAAGTCGTTTTCGACGAGCATTCGGCTCTTGGGAGTGTGAAGGCTCGACACTGACTATATAGATTTCTAACAGTGGAATAAAGAAAGATGAGTTTGTGGTTCATCTATGAGCATTTACTATATGGAGAGGTAATATGAGCGAAAAGAGTATCGTATTGATTCCTGGTGATGGTATCGGTACTGAGATTATTGCGGCAGCGAAGGCTGTGTGTGGTGTGGCTTTTGAGAAAGCCGGTGTAAAGGTTAATTGGATTGATAAGAAAGCGGGCGGTGCGTCTATCGATGCGTATGGTGTGCCTTTGACTGAGGATACGATTGAGGCTTGTAAAGCGGCTGATGCTGTATTGCTCGGTGCTGTAGGCGGTCCTAAATGGGATAATGTCGATCCTTCTATCCGTCCTGAGAAAGCAATTCTAGGTCTTCGTAAGGAGCTTGGTTTGTTCTGTAATTTGCGTCCTGTAAAAATCTATCCATCCTTGCAAGAGTATTCTCCACTTAAAAAGGAACTCGTGCAAGATGTAGATTTCGTTATCGTTCGTGAGTTAACTGGCGGTATTTACTTCGGTGAACGGGAAGAGGCACAAGGTGAAGGTGCTAACGAGTTCGCTTGGGATAAAGAAACGTACAGCCGTTATGAAGTAGAGCGCATCATGGACATCGCTATGGAAACAGCTCGTAAACGTAACAAAAAGGTTGTATCCGTAGATAAAGCAAATGTATTGGCTTCTTCTCGTTTATGGCGTAAAATCGCTCAAGAGAAAGCCGCTGCTAATCCGGATATCGCAACAGATTACCTTTATGTAGATAATACAGCAATGCAACTCGTTGTAAATCCTGCACAGTTTGACGTTATCGTTACAACGAACTTATTTGGCGATATCTTGTCCGACGAAGGTGCTGTTATCTCTGGTTCCATCGGGCTTTTACCATCTGCATCTATGGGTACAGGTACTGCATTGTACGAGCCAATCCACGGATCCGCACCGGACATCATGGGCAAAAACTTGGCGAATCCGTTGGGTACAATCTTGTCCGCTGCGATGATGTGCCGTCATTCCCTTGATTTACCTCAAGTGGCTGACGCTATTGAAAGTGCTGTAGAACAAGTGCTCGTTGATGGTTACCGTACTGGCGATATCTACCGTGAAGGTTTGAAACGGGTAGGTACAACAGAAATGGCGCAAGCCGTAATTGAACGTTTATAAAAGTAATGAATTAAGATTTCTGAAAGTTATTAACGTGAGTTACGTCATTTTTAAAATCGTATTATAAGCGTTAAGATATAGGTATTATAATATATTTGTCCAATTAAATAAGAGGGGGTTGTAAGGCCCTCTCTTTTTTGTAGGACACTAGCGGTATACGTAGTTGTTCTTCATATATTAGAGTGCTATATTGGTAGATGAATGGCAAAATATTCTTTAAGGAGGCCTTTATGAATTCTTCAATGTATCGAAATTTAACCATTACTGCTTTATTGATGGCATTAGCCATCATGATTCCTATCGTGATGCCTTTGAAAGTTGTGATCCCACCGGCATCGTATACATTGGCGAGTCATGTTCCTATATTCTTAGCTATGTTCTTATCTAGAAAGATGGCAGCTTGTGTCGTGATAGGTTCTACGCTCGGCTTCTTTGTAGCAGGGTTCCCACTTGTTATCGTTATGCGCGCTGCATCTCATATCATCTTTGCCTTGATGGGGGCTTACTATATTAAACATCATCCAGGCGTATTAACAGGGGCTCTATCCTTTGTTGCGTTTAACCTTGCTTGTGCTATCGTTCACGCTATTGGTGAGGTACTAGCATGCCTATTGTTCTATACTACCACTACGATGCCAAACATTGATCTCATCTACGTTGTATTTGTTCTTGTAGGTGGCGGTACCATCGTTCATAGCTTGGTTGATGGATATATTGCATTATATATCTATAAAGCTATCCCTGGACTATCTAAATCGGGTAATAAATAATCATATAATTACATATACTCGTAACCACTCATGGGAAATCGATGTGTACTAATGTACGGCATGTGATTACCTATGAGTGGTTTTTATAATAATTCTCAAAACTGTACCTACAGGTACAGACTTAATTGTGTGATATCGATATAATAAAACTATAGTTAATGACCGATTTATGTTGTATCCATTGATATAACATTTGGCCATATATTTGGTATTATCGGTGAAAGTTGCTTCTATCATTCGTGTTTCTATATAGGTTCATTAAAAAATCTGAGTTAAGCACATCAACTTTCACAGAACATGGAGGTTATTATGAGAAAGCACATTAAAAACAATGTTTCTTGGGTTGGCAAAATCGACTGGGAATTGCAAGAATTCCACGGTTCTGACTACAGCATTAATAATGGTTCTAGCCAAAATGCGTACTTGATTGAAGAGGAGAAGACTGTCCTTATCGATACTGTGTGGAAACCTCATTCCTCCGAGTTCATTGATAATTTGGAATCTGAAATCGATTTGAATAAGATTGATTTCATCGTATGTAATCACGGCGAAGTAGATCATAGTGGTTCTTTGCCTGCGTTGATGGAAAAAATACCAAATACGCCAATTTATTGTACCGAAAATGCAGTTAAGTCCTTGGTTGGTCAATATCATCATCCAGAATGGAATTTCAAAACTGTTAAAACTGGTGACTCCGTAGATATCGGGAACGGTAAATCCTTGGTATTCGTAGAAATGCGCATGCTTCACTGGCCTGATTCCATGGCGACTTATATGACAGGGGATAATATCTTGTTCTCCAACGATGCATTTGGTCAGCATTTTGCCGTAGAAGAACTATGGG
Organism: Veillonella parvula; assembly: GCF_032550495.1. Classification (GTDB taxonomy): domain Bacteria; phylum Bacillota; class Negativicutes; order Veillonellales; family Veillonellaceae; genus Veillonella; species Veillonella parvula_G. The sequence goes on from NZ_JAWFZJ010000002.1 coordinate 46,556, forward strand.
CGGATAAGGCCGATCAATGCCGTCTATGGGAAGAGGCGATGAAATATTACGCTAATATCTTGAATCCATTCTCTCCATTGGTAAAAGCTAAAGTTGAAGAAATTCAAAAGCTTAACTTGCCAATCGATATCATCGCTACTAGTCATGGCGCCATTTGGCGGAAAAATCCAATGCAAATCGTAGAAAAATATTACGAATGGTCTCAAGCGTATCAAGAAGATCAAGTCACAGTTGTATATGATACTATGTGGGATGGCACCAAGAAATTGGCCCATAAGATTGCTGAAGAAATTGCTAAGCAATCCCCTGATACACGTGTTAAGATTTTTAACATTAGCAAAACCAATAAAAATGATATTATGACGGAAGTCTTTAAGTCTAAAGCAATTGCTGTAGGGTCTCCAACAGTAGGTAATAGCGTATTATCTTCCGTAGCTGGTTGGCTCGATTTCTTGCGTGAGTTGAAATTTAAAAATAAAAAAGCCGCTGTATTCGGTACCTATGGTTGGTCTGGTGAATCTACAAAGGTACTCCGTGAAGAGTTGACTAAATATGGATTCTCTGTAGTAGAACCTGAAATCAAATGCAACTGGAACCCAGAAGAATCCGATTTTAATAAAGCAGAAGCACTTGTAAGCGCCTTATTAGCATAATTACATATAATAAAGAAAGATTCTTGTTATAAAACCCCTATTTTTGATATGTACCCCCTTTACTGGATAATCAGTAAAAGGGGTATTTTCATGAAGAATAGGGGCCTTCTTTTTTTAAACATATACATAAAATATTAGTCAATATAAATTGTATTTGTCATGTTTATTCTCATAACATTCTCGTTAGCGTTTTTTGGGGCACCGATTTGCATTGATAGATACTGGCGCTATAGAAATATAAAATTATAATAAAATGTTAAGTTGTTGATTAAATATACAAAACAGTTTAATTCACATATAATTCATGAATTAAGTGTGAATGTGAATTAATGAGGATATAAGGTATATTTTGCGTACTTATAAGGTGGTTATTTATTTATAAGTTATACAGTTTGTTATATGAGAAAAGTTTACAAAGTTGCGAAAAATTTAACTCATAAGGGGAAATAATGAGTAAAATTTATTTCCCTGTAAAGCTAGGAATAAAGCGGATTTTGATAGGTATAAAGACTTGGTAATTTGGTTTGTGTTAGAAAAAAGGGTTGTGTATATCGTAAAACTTTGATATTCTATGCGAGTAATCGACAATATAAATTTTTCTTAAACTGATATAGGGGTATTTCTTTATGCTAATTTAGAATATCACCTGTTCAGACCGAGGTGAGAGACGGAACATAGAGAGAATGAAAAATTGTATTGTAATTTGGATGATTTTTTAATTTAGTGAGGGTGTAAGATGAGAGAAATGAAACATTCCAAAAAATTAGCGTTTGCTGTATTAGCTGCTGTCACTGCTGTTGGTGCGAATGTTAATCCGGTAGACGCTGCTTCTGTTGTAATGGACAACACTAATGTTGTTACAGGTACTAATAATGCAGTTGCGTATGGTAGCGGTAATACTGTAAAAGAATCTGCTGCAAACTTCCGTGATCGTGATTATGAAAATGAGCCAGATGATGCTACAAAGAAAACTGGTGACTGGAAAAGTAATTCTGTTGCTATTGGTGTTAACAATACTGCTGCAGGTACCTCTGCATTAGCAATGGGTAATTCTTCCAAAGCGTTGATGAATGAATCTATTGCTATTGGTCATTCTGCTGAAGCACAACGTACATGGTCTACTGCTATTGGTACACGTGCAAAGGCTTCCGAAGTTCGCTCACAAGCTATTGGCTATGAAGCGTTAGCATCTGGCTATAAATCTAATGCGATTGGTTCTAGCGCACAAGCAACCAATAATCATTCTGTTGCTATGGGTTCCTCTGCTCTTGCATCTGGTGATCATGCTCAAGCATTTGGCGCTGGTGCACAGGCAACTAACGTGCGTTCTAATGCGTTTGGTTCTGATGCAAGTGCTACAGCTGACTATGCTATGGCGATTGGTGATCATGCAAATGCAACACATTTAAACTCTATCGCTTTAGGTACAGGTTCCACTACAAGTGAAGCTACAGCTCAAAGTAGTGCAACCATCGCTGGTCATACCTTTGGTGGCTTTGCTGGCGTAGGTTCTGCAGCTAATGGTTCCGTGTCTGTAGGTAAAGCTGGTGCTGAACGTCAAATTAAAAATGTTGCGGCTGGAGAAATCTCCGCTACTTCTACAGATGCTGTAAACGGTAGCCAATTATATTCCGTAGCTAATGATTTACAAACACAAATCAACAATTCCACACCTGGCCAAATTAATAACAATATTAAGAACTTGACTAATCGTGTTGGTACTGTTGAAAGACGTGTTAACAAAGTAGGCGCAGGTTCCGCTGCATTGGCTGCATTGCATCCATTGGACTTCAACCCTGATGACAAATGGACAATTGCTGCTGGTTATGGTCACTACCATAATGCTAACTCCGCTGCGTTGGGTGCGTTCTACCGTCCTAACGAAGATACAATGTTCTCCGTTGGTGGCACTGTAGGTACTGGCGAAACTCAATTGAACGCAGGTGTATCTATTCGCCTTGGTAAACGTTCCCCTGAATCCCGTTCTCGCGTAGCTATGGGTCGTGAAATTGCTGAATTGAATGCACGTCTTCAAGATATGGAAAACAAATATAACAACTTGTTACAAATCTTGACTCCACATGCAATTGATCCTAGCAAAACTGCTGAATTCCCAGACGTTCCACGCAACCATTGGGCTTACCAATATATTAGCCAATTGGCTGGTAATGGTATCCTTGTTGGTTACCCTGATGGCACATTCAAAGGCGATGTTAAGATGACTCGTTACGAATTCGCTACTATGTTGTACCGTGCACTTCAAAATGGTGCTCCTATTGACGAAAATATGAAACGTGCATTGAATGAATTCGGTCCTGAATTACAAAATATTCGTCTTAACCACTTCCGTGTTGATCGTATTTCTGGTGATGATAACGATCGTCATAAAACTGAACGTGTTCGCGTTAACAATGAACCTAAAAACGAACGTGACGTATACGGTTCCCGTATATACAATAATCAATAGGATTAACTTTTCTAGAGTTTGTAAAAGCTCAAAACAGGATGTATCTTTGATACATCCTGTTTTTTTTGTCTAAATTTTTTTGTGGTATTGTGCTTATTTTATAGGAATTCGTCAATTATGGTTAGACGGAATGAAATCATTGCCTGAAATTTAAATTGTATTCTGCTTATTTTTATACAAACACTCTTTCGGTTGAGAATTTGGACCTTTTATTTATTTGATACTTAGTATGGTTGAGGGTTGGTCTATATATTACATTATTGCATATAAGATTTTCTTTATAGATATTATAATTTCATATAATATTTATGTAAGTATATTGCAAATAAATACATATAGGTGTATAATTACTTTCACAAAGTGAATTAATATACATAGTTTGTGAATAAAGATATAGATATGAGGGAAAGACCATGAAAGAATTTAGACAATTAACAGTAGCAGACACAGCAGAATATCATAAGGTATTAATCGACGGTTATGCAGCTATAAAAGACTATCCTATTAGCTTCGACGCTATTGATTTTACGGAAGAGGAATCTAAGGAGTGGATTGAAAATTATCCTGTATACGGCTTGTATATTGATGGGCAATTAGTTAGTTCTATTACGTTTTGTATGCCTTGGGTGAAATACTCAACACCGGATAAATATCCGCATATTGCTCATTTTGTAACAGCACCAGCTTTCAAAGGCAAAGGGTATGCACGGGAAGTCTTGGGCTATGCAGAGGAGCTTTTAAAAGAACAGTTTAAAACACATATTGTTACATTAGGAACGGCTAAGGAGCATCCGTGGTTGCCTAAAATGTATGAATCCTTTGGGTTTACGGCGTATGATAAGGTTCATTTTAGAGGAAAACAGCATACAACTATATTATTTAAGAAAGAATTAAATTAATTAAGAAAGCGTTATATTAATTACGTAAATTACCTTGTACTCTATTTGAGTGTTTTATGCTCTGATTGCAGATCAGGGACATTCACTAAATTTAGATACAAGGTATTTTTTGTGTAAGATTATGACTATTCAGTATATAATATATACATATAACGTATCTTTATGGTTATATGTGTTATGGATGATTTGTAGAAAGGATGTGTCCATATGTTGATTTTGTCAGGTATTTTAGTGATGGTCATCGGTCTAATGCTACGCTTTAATGCCTTGTTAGTTGTCGTAGCCGCAGGTTTTGTAACGGGCCTTGCAGGTGGTCTCAGTATCAACGATATCGTTGGTGCCATTGGGGAGGCTTTCGTTAAAAATCGTTATATGTCATTATTTATTTTGATATTACCTGTTATTGGTCTTATGGAACGTCACGGCTTGCGTGAACGGGCAGAAATTTTGATCAGTAAGATCAACGCTGCTACTGCAGGGCGTATCTTTATGATTTATTTATTTGTGCGCCAAGTAACAGTAGCTTTTGGTATTAACATGTCTGGTATGGTTGCCATGGTTCGTCCATTAATCGCTCCCATGAGTGAAGCTGCGGTAGCTCAAGGTCGTCCAGTATCTCAACGTACACTTGATAAGGTGCGTGGTGTAGCTGCTTCTGCAGATAATATAGGTAACTTCTTTGGTCAAAACCTATTCCTTGCTGCTGGTGGGTTATTACTCATCAAAGGCGTTATGGAACAATTAGGTTATTCTGTAGAGTTAACAGATATGGTATTATACGGATTGCCAACTGCTGTTTGTGCATATATTGTTAATTTCATTCGTTTTATTATCTTTGATAAAACAATTCAAGCCTCTGTCGCTCGTGACGAAGCGGATATAAAAGCTGGTAAATTAGTACCTAATGAGTTAAATATTCTTGTTACACCAGAAGAATTGAAGAAGGAGGCTGAATAATATGTTAGAAATACTCTATAAAATGCAGCCCTTAGATTATGTATATCTTCTCGTAGGGATTATTCTATTTATCTTTGCTATTCAATCATTTTTAGATAAAGAACATAAATATCGCATTGGTACAGGCTTATTTTGGCTCTTATATAGCATATCCTTTATCTTTGGTTCTTATCTCTCCAAGGAAATTAATGGCTGGCTTGTAATTGCTATGGCAGCTATCGTATTAGTAAAACAACTCGGCAAAGGCCATTACTTTGAATCTCCTATCGAATTCAAAAAAGGCGAAGCTGTTCGTATTGGTAATGTTATCTTCGTACCAGCGTTACTTGTTGGTATTATTACATTCTTCATTGGTTTCTTTACTAAGTTAGGCGCTCTTGTTGGTCTAGGTATTGCCGCAATCATCGCTATGTGTGCTGCTCTTTATATTACAAAGGGCGAACTTAACCAAGGTTTCCATGAAGGCCGTCGACTTATCGATGCTATCAGTTGGACTGCTATTTTGTCCCAGTTATTAGCGGCTCTTGGGTATCTATTTAATTTGGCTGGCGTTGGTAAACTTATCTCCAGTGCAGTCGCAAGTGTAGTACCAGCAGATAATGTATTTCTCGTTGTTGTGGCTTACTGCATCGGTATGGTTATCTTTACAATGATTATGGGTAATGCCTTTGCCGCATTTGCGATGATTACAAGTGCCATCGGTATCCCAATGCTCGTTGTAGCTCATGGTGCTAACCCAGCTGCTGTCGGTGCTATTGCAATGCTTGCAGGCTATTGCGGTACTTTGATGACACCTATGGCTGCCAACTTTAACATCGTACCGGTAGCGCTCCTTGAAATGCGCGACCAATACGGCGTTATTAAAGCACAACTTCCAATTGCATTGATTATGCTCGTATTGAATATTCTATTAATGTATTACTTTATTTAACCCTTTTGTGAAAGTACGATATGCTTATGAAACTATATGATATATCCTTCTAAGATTATGTATCATGTTTGATTATTCTAATGAACCATAAGATATCGTTATGAGGTAGTGTGATGAAAACAATTTTAATTACCGGCTTTGATCCATTTGGCGGTGAACCTATTAATCCGGCTTGGGAAGCGGTCAAAACAATGGATGGTTATACCGATGGTGATTACAAGGTAGTGACACAAATGGTTCCTACCATTCGTTATAAATCTGTTGATACTGTAAAAGCAGCAGCTGAACAGTGCCAACCAGATTTTATCCTATGTGTAGGTCAAGCAGGTGGTCGTCCTGATATTACAGTGGAACGCGTTGCTATTAACTGCGACGATTTTCGCATCCCAGATAATGGGGGCAACCAACCGGAAGATGAGCCTGTTGTAGCCGATGGCCCTAGTGCCTATTTTGCGACATTGCCCATAAAAAATATCGTCAATGCGTTACATCAAAACGGTATTCCTGCTAAGGTCTCCAATACAGCGGGAACCTTCGTATGCAACCACTTGATGTATGGTGTATGTCACTATGCCGCGCAAAAGGGCAATATTAAGGCGGGCTTTATGCACATCCCATACTTGCCATCCCAAGTGGTGGATAAACCAAATCAACCAAGCATGGCTGTTGAAACTGTACGTGCCACATTGGAAACCATCGTTCATGTATTAGCTCATGGTGAAAGTTACAAGGCACAAGATATTAACTATACAACACCTCACGAATAAAAATATTACCAATACTAGTGTTTATTCAATACACATAATGTTTACTTAACATATAATATTTACATTTACATAACGCATAATTAAAAAGCTCGAGTTATATCTTAGAAATGATATAGCTTGAGCTTTTTTATTTTTAATAATCATTATAAAAATATAAATACCCACTATTGACATAGGTTTTTAAATAATATAATATAGGCTTATATTCATATTAAGTTAGTAGGAATAATTGAGGAATATCACAGAAGCTTTCACCATGAAAAGTGGAATAAAGCTAATGGGGATGACCTTTATAAGGAGTATAGAATGAGTGAACACGTAGATGTAAGTAAAATCAAGGATCCTACCATTGCGGCGGCTCGTAAAGAAGTTGAGTTCCAACGTGCTATGAATCCTTGTCCTATCGATTTTTCTGAGTTTCAATCTAGTAACCCTCGTTCTCAAGGGGAGCAGAAGGAGTATGAAGGTAAAGATGCATCGAATTTTAACCGTCGTCAAAAATATTCTGATAGTGAAGAGCCTCAATTCACAACACCTTTTGGCAGTGAACCAGGGTTTCTACCTGTAGAAAAGGACCGTTACCGCCTTGTATGGTCTAAGCATTGCCCTTGGGCCCATCGCATTGCTATCGCCATCGATTTGCTTGGTCTAGATAAGGTGATCTCTAAAGGCACGGTTGATCCATTGCGTCCAGCAGGCGTTATTGCAGACTGGTTCTTTACTCTTGATAAAGACGAAAAGGATCCAGTGTTGGGGATTCACTCTTTAGGTGAAGCGTATCGCAAAGGTGACCCTAACTACGACGCACGCTCCACAGTACCAGCTATCGTAGATGTTACGACTGGTGCGGTAGTCAACAACGACTACCATGCATTGACTACGGAATTGGCATTGGGCTTCAAAGATTTTATCTCCCCTGATGCACCAGATATTTATCCAGAAGAATTGCGTGCTGATATCGATGCGTTGAACGTAATCATCTACGCTGACTTCAACTTGGCTGTAAATCTAGCAGCCCTCGTAACAAATCAAAAAGACTACGAGTACTACTACGACCGTATCTTTGCTTGCTTGGACTGGCTCGAAGAACGCCTTAGCAAGCAACGTTACTTGATGGGGGATACCATTACAGACTCAGATATTCGTATCTTCCCTACATTGGCTCGTTTTGACCTTGTATTCTACCAAAAATACTTGGTGAATAAGAAACGCCTCGTAGACTATCCCAATCTTTGGAACTATGCGAAGGACTTGTACTCCAATCCAGCCTTCGGTGGCACAACGGACTTCGACTCCATGCGCAAACGCTTCTACTATGTAGATCATACGCCATTTGAGGATCTACCACGCCTCGTTCCAAAAGGACCAGACGATTCCATTTGGTTAGAACCAAATGACCGGGCTGAAAAATTTGGTAAATAAAATAGACGGTAAATTCATATGTTGGATGAGCCGTATTTAGTACATCTTTTACTATGAAATCTGATACATTACTGACGAATCGATCAATATATTTAATTATAGATAACTGAAAGGAAGGCTCCATGGATTCCGTAACACAGACGATTGTGAACTACATAGAACAAACGGATGTGACGAACCGTGAGGACCTCCTGTCAGTGGCTCGCATTGCTTTTCTAGATTATTTGGCATCTCTAGCGCCGGCTGAGACGGAACAGGCCGTTCAAGATTTGGCTCGGTTCATCGGGACTAATGGAGAAAACGTATCTAAAGCCGATAAAGCTTTGTATTATGGCTTTGCCTCCCATTATTTAGATTTTGATGATGCCCAGGCAAATTTGGCAGGTCATTTCAGTACTGTTTTATATTCTGCTTTGTTGGCAGTGCTCGAGCCGCATGATACATGGCATGATTTCCTTCGGGCCTATATCATCGGTGCCGAGCTTGAGGGGGTTATTGGTTCCCTCATCAATCCTGCCCATCGAACCCAAGGATGGCATTCTACGGGGACCGTTGGTGTCATTGGGGCAGCGGCCGCTATAGGCGCTTTGCGAGGCCTTCATGGTGAAAGCTTGGCTCAGCTCCTGTCTTTGGCTGCTACTCAATCGGCGGGCATGTTCTTTCAAAGTGGTACAGATGGTAAGCCGCTCCATGCGGGACTGGCAGCACGCAATGGCGTATGGGCTTACGAACTGTTACAACATACATCACTTCAAACGAGTACAAAACCATTTGACCCTGAACGGGGTTGGTTTAAGACCATCGGTAATATTACTGTTACATCAAATGACATCGCTAGTCGTTGGCTAGCGCCAGGGCAACTCATTGATCCTGGTTTATGGATGAAAGTCCACCCGTATTGCTCGGCAGCCATTTGTGGCGCTGAAGCAGCAGAAATCGTGGCACATAGACTATATACATCTTCTTCGTATGTGTCTAAACACAACTACCTTTCACCAGATACAGAGGAACAAGATCAATGTAGATTATGTACCACCCCCGATTTCTCCCTTTGGGATGAGATAAATCGAGTGACTGTTCACTTCCCACCTGGTGCTGATGCGGCCTTGCGCTATACATCGCCGACAACAGGTCGAGAAGGGCAGTTTTCCATAGAGTACGTCGTGTACCAAGTCCTTGCGTATGGGGCGGTACAGGATGAACTATTTAAGATAGATACCATAGACCAATCCGTACGAGACTATATGTCTCGCATAGAGCGTGTTTATGACTTACCGAAAGTAGCCCAAACGGAACGGATTACGAAAGTAACCGTTACCTTGAAGAATGGTGATACTTTCACAGAAACGGTGAATAATCCAAAAGGATCGCCGAAGAATCCTCTTACTATGGAGGATATACGCATTAAATTAGGCCTCACCTTGGAGGCTGACCAAATAGATAGAGTTATTGTGGCTTTTACCAATACAGATAAGGTAGAGTCATTCCTGCAAACATTGCGAAAAGAAGGAGTTTTACATGTTTAATACAAAGAAATTAACGAAATTATTCGCCATCGGCGCATTGGCATTAGGCGTGCTCGTTGTAGCTGGTTGTGGCGACGACACATCTAAGGAAGCGAAAGTAAATCCAGATGCTAAAGTGATTAACGTAGCTACACGCGGTACAGTTCGCCCGTATTCCTACACAGATGATAACGGCAACCTTACTGGTTTTGACGTAGAATTGTTGAAAGAAATTGAACGTCGTAATCCTGACCTTCATTTCAACTTCAAACCAATGGCCGTTGATGCTGCCTTTGTAGCGATGGATGCAGGCCAAGTGGACATGATTGCAAACCAAATGCGTCGCAACCCGACACGTGAAGCAAAATACTACTACACAAATGAGGTTAACAACTACTCTACACGTAAATTAGTAGTTAAAAACGATCGCAACGACATCTCTAAATTGGATGATTTGAAAGGCAAGAAAATCGCCGTTACTACATCCTCTGAGTTCAACGAGTTAGTAAAACAATTCAACGAAACAGCAAATCCTCAAATCGAAGTTATCTATACAGATAAAGCAGGTGCAGAAACATTAAACCTCGTTGCTACAGGCCGTGCTGATGCAGCAGGTGAGTATGAATACGTAATTAACTCTGCTATTAAAGACCGTGGCTTGCCACTCAAAGCTGTAGGTGATGTATTGGCCGTAGTACCAACTTATTTCTTGTCTAAACGTACAGATGACATGAAACAAGTAAACGAAAAAATCGATAAAACTATGAAAGAAATGCGTGCAGATGGTACGTTGAAAAAACTTTCTGAACAATATCTTGGTGGGGATTACACATTCGATCCAACACAAAAATAACGAATAGGCCGCCTTGGCGGCCTTATTCTATTATGTCTAGAAGCGAGGTGCTACTGTGGGCAAGTATTTTGATGTGTCCTACATGATTCAAGCATTTCCACAGCTCTTGAATTATGTACATGTAACGGTACTCATCACCGTTATTTCTGCCATCTTAGGTGTTATTTTGGGCTCTATCATAGCCATCATTCGCCTCAAGAAGGTACCAGTATTAAACCAATTATTTATTGTATTTATCTCCTTTATGCGCGGTACGCCGTTCTTGGTACAGCTCTTCCTCATTTACTTTGGGGTACCAGAAATCATGTCCCACATGGGGCTTAACATGAAAAATGTGCCAGGCCTCGTATTTGTGTATGCCGTGTTTATCTTACATATTGCAGCTTACAGCGCTGAAATCATGCGCTCCAGTATCGATGCGGTCTCTCCTGGTGAGAAAGAAGCCGCTAAAAGTCTTGGTATGACCGAGTTCCAAAGCTATGTGCGCATCATCTTGCCGCAGGCTTTCACCATGAGCATTCCACCGTTGACGAACCTCGTTATCGGCATGTTGAAAGGGACGGCGCTCATTTTTAACGTCGGCGTTGTCGATATGATGCGTAAGGCGGACCTCATGGGCGGCAATAGTCAGCGCTATCTTGAGCTATTCGTCGATGCGGCCATCATTTATGGTATTCTAATTATCATCGTGTCTCTCTTGGGCCGATTGCTTGAAAAACGTTTTACCGTTGCGGGCAAGGAAACGCAACGCATTTTGATCAGTGAGGAGTAGGGGCTTATGGGACATATTATTGATTCAACCTATATTTATGGCACCTTCTTTGCGGTCATTCCTTATGTGAAAGTAACCCTCATGATTACCTTCCTCAGCGTTGGTTTGGGTACAATCCTAGGGCTATTAAGTTGCGTGCTACAACAAAATAAAGTACCTGTGCTCAGTCAGTTCAGCTACTTGTACGTATTATTGTGCCGTAGTATTCCGAATATGGTTCTCTTATATCTCGTGTACTATGGCTTGCCAATTCTATTCCTCGCACTAGAAGATCAAACGGGTGTGCATGTGCCTTTTGAAAAGGTGCCAGCTACCTTCGTAGCCGTTGTAGGCTTAACCTTGCACACAGGGGCCTATTTGAGTGAAATCTTTCGGGCTGCCTTACAATCGGTACCGAAAGGGCAAATGGAAGCGGCTCAGGCCATCGGTATGACTTGGTTCCAAGCGTTCCGCCGCATCGTGTTGCCACAAGCTACAGTCTTTGCGTTGCCACTATTTACGAATCAGTTTCTTAACACCATGAAGAGTACCAGCATTGTATTTGTTATCACCGTTATTGAATTGTTCGGCGCTGCAAAGTTATATACAGAGGAAAATTCACAATATTTTGAGGCCTACATCGTGGTGGCCGGTCTATTCTGGGTGATGGGGATTGTCTTTGAATTTATCTTCCATCGTTTAGAAATCTATGCAAGCAAGTATAAACGAGGTAATGCATTATGATAGATATTAAACAAGTTCACAAATCCTTCGGGAACCGTGAAATTTTAAAGGGCATCGACTTACATGTACCAACGGGTTCTGTAACGGTTATCCTTGGCCCATCCGGCAGCGGTAAGACAACGTTCTTAAGAACGCTCAACTTCCTTGAAAAAGCCGATGCAGGGACGATGCAGTTAAATGATATTTCTGTAGACTTACATAAAGCATCTAACAAGGAAATCTTAAATGTACGCCGTAACACATCCATGGTGTTCCAGTCTTATAACTTGTTCTCTAATAAGACTGTTATTGAAAACATTATGGAAGGTCTTGTAACAGTTAAAAAGATGAAAAAATCTCAAGCTCGAGAAATCGCGCAACGCTTCCTCAAGGAAGTTGACATGGAAGACTATGATGATTACTATCCAGTACAACTCTCCGGTGGTCAACAACAACGTATCGGTATCGCTCGTGCCCTTGCGATGGACCCAGAGGTTATCCTCTTTGATGAACCTACATCTGCTCTCGATCCAGAGCTCGTAGGGGAGGTATTAGCCGTTATCCGAAAAATCGCAAAAGAATTAGAGGTAACGATGATTATTGTAACTCATGAAATTGGCTTTGCCAAAGAAGTGGCGGACCAAGTCGTATTCATGGAAGGCGGCGTTATCGTAGAACAAGGGAATCCTAAGGTTGTTCTTGAACATCCAAAAGAAGAACGAACACGCAAATTTTTGAGCCGTTACCTTACACTAGATAGCGAATTGCCTCTTGATAGCGCAGCGTTATAAGGCTCTGCTAGCTCTGTTTTAAAATACTAGTATTATATTAAAAATGTGATACTGTATTTGATATAGCTAATTCTAGTGTGCAATCTAATGACGCAGTTAGTTTATGATTAGAGCATTTTGAACGAGGTAAAGAGATGAAAGAATTTAGACAGTTAACCGTAGATGATGCGGCTGAATATCATGAGGTGTTGATTGCAGGCTATGCGGAGAATAAGAACTACCCTATATCCTTCGATGCTATTAACTTTAGCCCAGAAGAATCTCGGGCGTGGATCTTAAAATATCCTGTATTTGGTCTCTACGTAGATGGTTCCTTAGTATGCTCTATTTCATTCCGCATGCCTTGGATACCAAAGGCTACGCCAGATGTATATCCGCACATTGCACACTTTGTGACGGCCCCTGAACATAAGGGACAGGGCTATGCTCGTGAAGTCCTCGCTGAAGCAGAAGACCTATTGCGCAACGTATATAAAACACCAGCCGTAACCCTTGGTACAGCCGCAGAACATCCATGGCTTGCCAAAATGTATGAAGGCTTTGGCTTTAAAGAATATAAACGAACACAACTACCTGGAAAGGTACATACGACCATATTCTTTAAGAAAATATTGTAATGGGAACTCTAATTTTGGAGTCCTACCATACAAATAGCGACTAGTTAAGATAACCAACTAGTCGCTATTTTTTATATGTTATTGTTATGCTAGACTTTACATGCATTAGTGTTGCTTTTAAAAATTATCGATACTATTTCATTAATACATGTAATGTTATAATAAATAAAAATGTTACTGTTTGTGGGGTGTGAATAAGATGTATGAAATCGTAAATGAACCAAATTTAACAATAGCCTTTGATATGGATGTAGAGCTATCTGAATTTGGTGTATTTGGCGTATATATTAAACGAGGTTATAATATCTGTTCTGGCTATATTGATCCTAGTGATTGGTCCGGGATTCGCAAAGGCTATCAAGAATTAGTCGATTTGTATGAGAAGTGTAAAGGCAAAGCAACCTTTACCCATGTATTAACTGGAGAAGGGGATACCTTAACATTCTCGTTAGATCAAAAGGGTGCATTGGCGATAGATGTTACTATCTGTACTACTTATAATTACAAATGTAATATGACTATTGAAAGTTTAGATCAAACCTATTTACCGAGGTTTATTGAGTTTTTCAAAGAGTTTTTAGATCGAGAGCCAAAATAAAAAGAGTCGCATCAAAGGATGCGACTCTTTTTTGTACCCAGTTTCTATATACAGTTATTTTGTAACAACTTTAAGATCTACAGGGATTTTAGCTTCTACAGCTTCGCCTTTGATAACTTTTTGAGCTGTATCGATAGCGATTTTACCCATTTGGTCTGGTTGTTGAGCAATTGTTGCAGCCAATGTGCCGTCTTTAACAGCTTTGTCTGCGTCAGCAGTACCATCGAAGCCTACGATGAAGATTGTTTTGCCTGCGGATTTAGCTGCTTGGATAGCGCCCAATGCCATTTCGTCGTTATGAGCGAAGATAGCTTGTACGTCTGGGTTGGCTTGCAAGATGTTAGTTGCTACGTTCAAACCTTTTGTACGGTCGAAGTCAGCGCTTTGTTTTGCTACTACTGTTAAGTCTTTGTCAGCTACATTGTGGAAACCTTGGCCGCGTTCACGAGTTGCGGAAGCACCAGGGATACCTTCAATTTCAGCTACTTTTGCAGCTTTGCCAACTTTATCAACGATAAGTTGAGCTGCCATTTCGCCGCCTTTTATGTTATCGGAGGCGATGTGAGCCACTACTTTGCCTTTGTCAGCAGAGCGGTCAACAGTGATGACAGGAATGTTTTTAGCATTTGCTGCTTCTACGGAAGTAGAGATAGCTGCAGAGTCTACAGGGTTGATGATCAATACGGATACGCCGCTTTCAATTAAGTCGGAAATATCGTTTGCTTGTTTTGCAGGGTCGTTTTGAGCATCAACGATTTTAACTTTAAGACCAAGCGCTTTAGCTTGAGCCTCAACGCCTTCTTTCATAGTTACGAAGAATGGGTTGTTCAATGTGGAAACAGAGAAGCCGATGGTGCCGGATTTTTTGTCGCCGCCGCCATTATCAGCGCTTTTACCACAGCCTGCTACAAGACCGATAACCATGATAGCCATCGCCAACAGTAACAATAGTTTTTTCATAGAAACCTCCTAAGCTTTCTTGCGGTCTGCAAGAACAGCCAGTAAAATAACAATACCTTTTACGACTTGTTGATAGAAACTGGAAACGTCGAGAATATTTAACCCGTTGTTAAGGGTACCGATAATTAGGGCACCAATTAATGTGCCAACGATATGACCACGACCACCAGCAAGGCTTGTACCGCCAAGAACTACGGCTGCGATAGCGTCAAGTTCGTAGCCTGCACCTGCTGTAGGTTGTGCAGAGTTAAGACGAGAAGTGATGATTGCACCGGCGATACCACAGAGCATACCCGTTAAGGCATACACGAAGATTTTAACGCGGTCAATCTTGATACCAGCAATGTAACTAACCTTTTCACTGCCACCTACGGCGTATGTTTTACGGCCTAAAGATGTGCGGCTCAATACGAACCAGAGGATGATGAAAGCTAAGAACATTGTGATAGCTGGAACTGGAAGGCCTGCGATATCCCCTTGGCCAAAGCCGTGGAATAGAGGATCTTGGGTAAGGCCGGAGATTGGGTTACCGTCTGTGAATACTAGTGTCGCACCACGGTAGATTGTCATGGTCGCCAAGGTCGCAATAAATGGAGCTACGCGGCCATAGGTAATAACGAGACCGTTAATACCGCCCAATACGAGGCCGGCACCTGCAGCTAACACGATAGCCAGAACAGGGTCAGTGCCCGTTACGATGAGGTTGGCCATTACTGCACTAGAGAGAGCGAGAATGGAACCAACGGATAAGTCGATACCGCCCGTTAAGATGACGAAAGTCATACCAAAGGCGATAATCGCATTGATGGATACTTGGCGTAACAAGTTACGTAAGTTAGAAAATTCAAGGAAACTGTCGTTCATGACAGAGATAATTACAAATAATAGGATGAGGCCGATGAGGGGGCCTAATTTTTTTACATATTGTAGAGCTTTGCTGTCCATTATTGTCCTCCTGTAGCTAATGTCATAATCGATTCTGGTGTTGCTTCGTTGCGGTCCAAGATACCTGCTACGCGGCCTTCGTGAATGACCATAACGCGGTCGCTCATGCCCAGCACTTCAGGTAACTCAGAGGACACCATGATAATGGACACACCATCGTTCGTTAATTCGTTCATTAAATCATAAATATCACGTTTCGCGCCGATATCGATACCCCGCGTTGGCTCATCCATGATGATAATGGATGGTTTTTTACCGACCCATTTAGCGATAACAACTTTTTGTTGGTTACCACCAGAGAGGGAGGACGCCGCTTCGTGAATAGATTGTGTTTTAACACCTAGCTTTTTAGACAATTCGTCAGCAAAGGAATTGAGTTTACTCTTATCTAGTACATGAGATGGACAAATCTCGCCAAGGTTTGGCAATGTAATATTGGAACCGATGGAGAAATCGAGAATCAAGCCTTCGCTCTTTCTATTTTCTGTGATGAAAGCAATGCCGGCTTTGATGGCATCTTCTGGTTTTTTACAGTTTAGAACGGAGCCGTTAACTGTTACAGTACCGCCTTTGTGTTTATCTACACCAAAAATGGCACGCATAATTTCTGTACGGCCAGCACCCATAAGGCCTGCTACGCCGAGAATTTCCCCTTTGCGCAAGGAGAAGGAAATGTCGTTGTCAAAACCTTCTGGTTTAAGGTTGTCGATGCTCATTACTACTTCGCCTGGTGTTGTGGTACGAGCAGGGTAGAACTCGTCGATAGAACGACCTACCATGTGGCGTACCACTTCGTCTACAGAAATTTCAGCAGTGGACTTCGTAATAATTGTGTGACCGTCACGCATAACCGTTATAGTGTCACACTCGCTAAACACCTCTTCCATACGGTGAGAGATGTACACGATAGCCACACCGCGTGCTTTCATTTTGCGCATCATGTTAAACAATGTCGCCGTTTCACGCTCTGTAAGGGCCGCTGTCGGTTCGTCCATGATGACAACCTTTGCATCTAACATCAAGATGCGAAGGATTTCCGTCATTTGTTGGTGACCAACGGAGCAAAGACCTGCCTCAGTCGTGAGCGGCAATTCGATGCCTAGTTCGCGACATGTGTTTTCAGCCTCAGTGAGCATCGCCTTTTTGTCGAGCATACCAAATTTGTTGCGCTTTGGTCTCATTAAATATAAATTTTCTAACAATGTTAGATTTGGCCAAATGTTGAGCTCTTGGTGGATGAAAGCTACACCGTTCAGCTCGGCCTCTCTTGGGTTTGGGAAGGTGCGCTCTACACCGTCGATGGTGATCGTACCGGCATCCGCCTTATGAATACCGGTGAGGATGTTCATGAGGGTGGACTTGCCAGCACCGTTTTCGCCCATCAAAGCATGAACCTCGCCCTCCTTGAGGGTAATACTTACATCGCGCAGCACTTGGTTTGTGCCAAATGCCTTCGCAATGCCTGACATAACAATTTCCATAACTACTCCTATATGACTGGTGAAAGTATCTCTAGTGTATATAATAGATTAGATGTTTAGATAATCTTTGAAAACTAAGCTATCTAATTTACAGAAACTGATTTATAGGTTCAGTTTCTTAACGTACAAACTTAGTTGGTTAATCTATTATTCTAGGGACGATCGCTGAAAATACAATCGGCACGCAAGATAATGTTGGCATACGGAGATGCTTCACCAGTTCTAATAATGCATTTGCATTGTTTGGTTGCTTCTTTAAAAGCATCGTGGCTCGTCTTAATCCATTCGTATTGATCGGATGGGAACGTAGACTCCAAAAAGTCATAAGCTTCAGGATTATTCTCTTTAATTTCTTTTGCCACATGAATCGCTTCAGACTTCATATGCTTAGCGATGATGGATACTACTTGCTCAAAGCTTGGTATGCCAAAATCTAATGCTAAGTCGATTTTTTGAACCCCTTCAGGTACTGGCAAACCACAATCGGCGATACAAATCGTATCTGTGTGGCCGAGATCTGCAAGAACCTTAGCGATATGGCTATTTAAAATGCCCTGTCGTTGCATAGATAACTCCTTTTTCTATTCAATAGGTTAATTCTCTGCCAAGAATGCAGCGACCTCCTCCTTCGTAGGCATACCACCTTGGGCGCCTAATCGTTGGATGGAGAGGGCTGCTGCTGCATTGCCGTAGTGTAGAGCGTCGGCTAAGCTTTTACCATTAACGATAGCCGTTGCAAAGGCACCGTTGAATGTATCGCCTGCACCTGTTGTATCTACTGGTTTCACCTTGAAACCGGATACGGTGTGAATGTTACCGTTGTCGGCGTAGCCTACGCCTTTGCTACCGAGGGTAACGATGATTTTATTTTCGTTAGCTAATAATGTTTTCTCTGTAGATTGATTAGGGTAAAGCGCTGAAAGCTCGTGTTCGTTTGGCGTAATATAGGTTGCCAATGCTAACCACTCAGGATCGAGGTCTGCCGCTGGAGCCGGATTTAAGAGGACTTTCACATTAGCCTCGTGACAACGACGAACGATGTATTCAATCGTTGGAATAGGAATTTCGTTTTGAACCATTACGAGATCCGCTTGCTCGATAGCTGACCAAGCGTTATCTACTACGGTTTGATCTACCTTAGCATTTGCGCCACTGATAACGATGATACTGTTATCACCTTCCGCCAATGTAATGTGAGCCGTACCAGTTGTTGTATCTGGAACAGTGACGATGTAGTCCGTATTGATATGATTTTCTTTTAGATTATCCACAATCATTTGACCGTAAGCATCTTGACCGATGCAACCAACCATGGTAACCTCTGCACCTAATCGGGCAGCTGCTACCGCTTGGTTGGCACCTTTGCCACCGTGAGCGATGTGCAATTCTTTGCCCATGATTGTTTCGCCTGCAGTAGGGCGTTTGTCCGCGAGAACTACAATATCCATGTTGCAACTGCCAATAACAACAATGCGATTCATAATAACTCCTTAATTCGCCTCTGCCCTAACTGGGACTAAAAATGACTATCATTTATTTTTATACATAAAACTTAGAGTATTTTATACAATAAGTTGCATATATAAATATAAATGATAATCAAAGAGGCATTTGCTTTCACATACCTATAGTATATACTAATTATTTATTAGTATAGCGTAAATACGCGAGTTTATCTATATAAATATCTATAAAATGTAGGAATAAAAAAGGTATATCTAAAAAATGCGTTACATGAGTAAAAATGTAGACGCTAAATTTTGGATATACCTTATTATTATAGGATTAATATAATATACTATTTATATTTTATCTAATATTTGGTCTATACTATCAAAGGATTTCTCTAAAGATAGAATACGTCCTTGAATGATATCATTTTGGCCTTCTACAAGAGCAGATAATATATCTATCTTAGCTTGTAAAATATTAGTTGTATTATCGTTAATATTTATTCTATGACTGTAGCTTTTATCTATTTTCATAGTCTATCCGGCCTTTATTGTTAATTATAGTTATATATTAGTGAAAGCTTGGTTTATCGAAGTGTGTACCTGGCTCACCTACGCCGATGCTTGTGCGGTGGAAAGGAGTTTCATCCGCTGCATGTAAGATATCAAAGATGGCTTTTACCACAGCTTCGCGTGAAACTTGGGCATCGTTGAATTGAGCTCCTTCAGGGATGAGTTCGTAATCGGTTTTTTCTGGATCATTATAAAGCCATGTGAGGCGCAAGATAGTGTAATTTAAATTGGATTCGCGCAATACGTTACGAGCTTGACGCTCACCTTGAACATAGCTAATAGGCAAGTTATCGAAGGTCCATTTTTCAAGTGCTACAGGGAATTCACCAGAAAGGCCAGCCATGGAAACACCGATAACACGGCGTACATTTTTACGGCTCAATGCTTTCACGATGGACGCCATATCACTGCCGGATTCCATAGAACCTACAAATACAACCTCCGCATTTGTTACAGCTTGTTCTAACTTAGCAGGGTTTTGAAAAGAACCTTCAATTACTGTAACACGTTCGTGGTCGATAATCTCTGGAGGTATACGTATTTTCAACTGACGACCATATAATGTAATGTGCATATCTGTATATGTTAATAGTGTAGCAGTCAACTTTTGAGCTATTTGGCCCGCAGCTCCTAAAATCGTAATATACTTATACATAAAAAAGACCTCCTATGTTCGGGCATAAATATTTGATGAAATTTTAACATACATATATGACAAATACGTGAGAAAAATTATAGAAATCTTTATAAGATTTTCATAATTTAATTGATACTTAAAATTTCTTTTGTTGTTTTTAGCTGCGCAAATCGATTTTGCCAATTATCACTGCCTGTTGCTAATAAACCTTCATCTTCAGAGTGTCTGATAAAAATGACTTCTATATTTTGATCTCTGAAATATTGAATGATTGCTTTTGTATTTGCAATAAGATTTTTCGAATCATAAGGGTTTTCGTTAACTAAGCCTTCTTGTATATCGATTACGATTAATGCTTGTGCCATGATGAACCTTCTTTGTAGACTATATGAAATATATTGATTAGGTAAGTTTTAAGATTTACCATTTTAGCTATCAAAATTAGTGTTAATCTTTTTTGATATAAGTATTTGCATGCATTATATCATAAGTATGTGACAAAAAAGTGTGATATGAGTTTGATATACTGTGCTGATGCTGTCTAGTCTTTCACAAATTCTCGAAGAATGATAAAATAAATCCATATATATTTTTATAGAAATGAGGCTATTATGGAACGGATTCAAGATCTTGTGTACACGCATGTGCAGGGTGGCCAGTTTAGATGGGTTACTGTCAGCACATTGATGCTCGCATTGGGCACGATTTTGCATTTGGTGAGCCCTAGTGTGGCTGGGGTAACGCCGAACTGGACGATTGCTACGTACTGCGTAGCTATTTTATTGACTCGTCCTAGTTTGAGTCAAACTTTGGGGATTGGCCTAGTAGCAGCCCTCATCAACGTATTGACGTCTAAGTCCGCATTCCCATACGGCAACTTGTTGTCCGAACCAGGTGGTGCTTTGACGGCAGCTCTAGTGACGCGCGCTATGCTGTCCATGAAGTTCCGTAAAATTGGGGGCTTCGATTTGACGCCAATCTTATCTGGATTCTTGGCAACCGTTGTATCTGGCGGTATCTTCGTTACCATTTTGTGGCAAGTTCTGGGTTTGCCAGACAATGTGTACATGTACGGTATGTGGCCGATGGTTCTTATCGTAGGTGCTTTGAATGGTGCCATTACGCCGATTTTATACATTCCAGCGCAACGTTTATTTTCTAAACGTGGCATGTTGCCAAGTGCAGAGGAATTGGGCTCCGATCATAGTCACTTAACGATCTTGCCTGAGCGCCAAGCTAAGATTTCTATTGAGCACGTAAATTACTACCATCCTAAGGCGACTACGCCATCTCTTGAAAACATCAATCTCGATGTACATGATGGTGACTTCTTAGTGGTAACTGGTCCTGCAGGTTGTGGTAAAAGCACCCTTTGCATGGCGATGGTAGGTGCGGTGCCTAAATTCTACGGTGGACGTCTAGAAGGTATGGTCTTCGTAGATGGCCAAGCGACCACGCAAATGGAAATTCCAGAACTAGCGAACCATATCGGTGTAGTTCTCGCCGATTACGATACACAGCTCGTAACGATGACGGTTCGTGAAGAAGTGGCCTTTGCCATGGAAAACCGTGGTTATGATCGTGAAACGATTACATCTCGCTCTCAAGAGGTGTTTGAACAAGTTGGTCTTGTGGGATTAGAAGACCGCAAGATTACAAGCTTATCTGGTGGCCAACGCCAACGTTTGGCTATCGCTTCCGTATTGGCTACGAACCCAACCGTACTTGTTCTTGATGAACCGACTAGCTCCCTCGATCCAGATGGGACCGCCGAATTATATCGCCTCGTAGGTGATTTGAACCAAAAACACGGTATCACCGTTGTCGTTATAGACCATGATTTGCATGCTGTATTGCCGTACGCTAACCGCATGGCCCTCATGGTGGATGGCTCTATCGCTTGTGACGATGATGTACCTACTACGCTTCGTTACATGTACGAACATAATATTCATGTTGATGCATTGCCATCTGTATTTACAACCTATATGGAACTAGAACAAGCCGGTTTCCACAGTGATGAACCTTGGCTCAGCATCGAGTCTGCTATCAAGGGCTTGCATCAAATTGAAATGGCTCATGCTATTCAAACCGAGGTACATGGTAAAAGCAACTCTCCAGCTAATCAAAGAAATATAGTAGATAATTTTGCTGATTATTCTAATATAGTAGAAAATAGACAACCAGTTCAACGTGTTGATGATGTACCAGGAAAGGACGGTGGCGCTCATGCTTAAGGTTGAAAACATCCGCTTTGGCTATGTGCCATCCGTAGATATTTTCCGAGACGTGACTTTCACCATCGAAGGAGGCGAATATATCGCCATCGGTGGTCGTAATGGTTGCGGTAAAACGACCATAACTCGTTTACTCGTAGGTCTCGAAAAGGCTAGCGAAGGCCGCATGTATTATAACGGTAGGGACATTACGTCCATGCCGCCGTCTAAACGGGGGCAATTTATCGGCTATGTATTCCAACAGCCAGATCGTCAAATGTTTAGACCGACTGTAGCCACTGAGGTTGCCTTTGGTCCTGAGTCTTTGGGTCGCACTAAATCCGAAGTGAAACGCATCGTTGATGAAGTATTGAAACGTACCGGTATTGCTCACTTGCGTGAAGCATACCCTCCGACATTGCGCCGTGGTGAAAAGCAACGCGTAGCCATTGCTTCCGCATTGGCTATGAAGTCTAAAATCCTCATCCTTGATGAGCCAACAAGTGGTCAAGATGGTAAGGAAACAAAAGAGCTATTAGCATTATTGCGTCAGCTCAATGCAGAAGGCATTACGATCCTTCTCATCACACATGATATGGAAATCATGGCTAGCGAATGTAGCCGTGCTATCATCATGGGCAACCAAACCGTAGCCTTTGATGGCAGTCCAGAAGAATTATTCAAAAAGTCTACGGATGAATTGCAAGATTTAGGCCTTACGAAACCGCCAAGTGTAGAGCTTTCACTAGCGGTACCATCCTTGGGCTATTGCAAATCTATGGATGAATTGAAATCTAAGTTAGTGGCTCAGTTGAGCGGAAAATAGGAGGGACATATGGGACGTTTAGTACCGTTAACAAAAATCTTGATGACCCTCGCCGTATCCGTGTGGGCCATCCTGTTGCGCGACTGGGTATCTCTATTGGTATTAGTCGTAGTAGAACTCGGTGTATTGTTTGTAGCGGGTTTGTTGTTCAAACAACACAAAGCAGTGTTGGCATTAACTAGCTTTGCCGTATTTCTTGGTCTTATCCAATTCCTCGGCAGCGGCGATGTAACATCTGCCATTGTATCTGGCTTACGTATGCTCGCTATGACACTTGTGTTCATTGGACTATTGGCAACTACAAAATTGCAAGACCTTACGGCAGCGCTCGTAACACAATGCAAAATTCCTTACGAATATGCATTTATGTTCACTGCTGCTCTTCGTTTTGTGCCTGATTTCATTGCTGAAAGTCATGCTGTACAAGAGGCACAAGCTTGCCGTGGATTATCTCTAGAAGGCAACTTTATTAAACGCATCAAATCTTATGTATCCGTTATCCAACCATTACTGCTAAAATCCTTGGGACGCTCTGAAACAATGGCGTTATCATTGGAACTACGTGGCTTCGGTGGTCCAACACACAGCTTTGCTGCATCCGTAGGATTGAAAAGAATCGACTATACTGTGATTGTTGCTTTAATTGCTATTACAATACTTTTATTTGTTATTGTGTAATAGATAAAATTATATAAAAAGGACGAGTTGTAGCTCGTCCTTTTTCTTTACTTATTTTCTATATATTAGGGGCTCACTTAGTAGTTATGTACAGGAGATTTCTTAATGATTCTGAGGATATAATTTCTTGGTGGCTATCGTGAAATTTATAATTTATGAATGTTTCATGTTCTTTTTAAGAGAAAATTATAAATCTTTGTTATAGTGAAGTTATTAATGTGTTATGTGTTTATATAAGGTGTGAGTACAATGAAAAAATTATTATTGTTTTGTCTTTGGTTAGTTGGTATTTTAGGGGTATCTACTGTAGCTAATGCTGAAGATGTATGGGTATATAGCTCTTCAAATAATAACTATTATATTGATACTAACTATGTGGGTGGTGCAAAAACTGCTGATATATATGCAGTAGTTAAAGTAATACATCCAGGTAATACGCCGTTTGGAGTTGAAAGATATTCCTTTGGTTATAGTGAAGGTAATTGGTATTATTCTGTTTTTGATGGATATTCTTATAAAAAAGGGAAGGTTAGTGATTCTGAAAAAGTAAGTAAGGCTTTTCAAGTTGTTAAACAGCAGCTTAATTTGAAATATTAAATTTAAGAACGGTTTCTATAACTGATTTGATAGTTATAGAAACCGTTTTGTTCTTATTGTTGCAATTTTCTTTTGAGTGTATCTAATGGATCTCCAGACTTTATTGTTACACGTTTTGGAGGATCAATTACTTTACCATTTTCAACTACAAAATAAGTATCATTATTTTGTATATCAATCATGATGATATTTTCATAGCTAACACCATTGGGTAATACTGATTTGATTGCAACAACTATATTACCTCCAGGAAAATATTGAATTCGATCGTTATCATAGTAAAGTGAAGCATTTTGACTATTGGATGTTAAGTAAACCCAATTTACAGCTGAAGCGTGATTAACGAAAAAGCCTGTAAAAAGAATAAAAAGTGATATAGTAAGTATTTTTCTCATACTATTTACTCCTATGATTAAAATGTCTTATAGAATTGATTTTGGAATAGTTTAGTAGCTACAATATATGAAGGTGAATTAATAGCTGATGGAAATATGAAAGTGCCTTTAATATCATCTATTTGTACACGGCTATGATTTATTTTTCCATTTAGGTAGTAAATCGTTGTTGCATTCGGTCGCCAGTTAATAGAGCGACGATTTTGGTCGAAAAAATAGGAGTTTTCATTTCTGTATATTCTGCCTTGTTTATAATTTACAGAATATGCAGTCGCATTAATAATAAAGAAGTGATCTTGGTTACGTACAGTTTTTATTGTGCTTGTTTCTATATAAATATCTTCTGTATTATTTGAGAAAAATAAGGTATATGTTTTATTATTGGCTTGTAACTCTTCTATTGAAACTGCATTAGCTGTAGATGTTACTAGTAGTATTGCAAAGGAAAATAAAAGCAAAAATTTTTTCATACTAATTCTCCCCTTATAAAAATTAAAATAATGCAAAATTCATGTTATGTTCATCAATGATAGAATATCAGAAAAATGTACTATAGTAAATGATGTATTTGTTTTACGTCTTACAATAATGAGAAAGTATCATTATTAATTTTTGAGGTTTATTCGTATAAGGCGTAAAATAGTAGATACATGTTTAAGAAAAATAACAATAAATAATATAACGTCATAAGAGGATTAATATATGAGTGAATTAGCAATACGACCAATTACAAAGGATGATGTATCTCTTTGTTTAGATATTTATAATTACGAGGTTGTGAACGGCGTAGCCACGCTTGATCTTGAACCTCGTACATTGCTAGAGTGGCAGGAGTGGTTTGATGCGCATAAAACGTCTGAGCACTGCATTTTTGTAGGGCTTATGGACGATGTTGTGGTAGGCTATGCATCGCTTTCACCATATAGAACAAAGGATGCTTTTAAAAGTACGGTGGAGTTATCTATTTATATCCATCAAGAGTATCGTGGCAAAGGTATAGCATCTAAATTGATGGCTCATATATTAGACCATGCGAAAGAAACGGAAACATTACATACGGTGGTATCTGTCATTACTGCAGGAAATGCAGCAAGCACAGTGCTACATGAACGATTTGGGTTTATCTATTGTGGGTTAACGCCGCAAGTGGGATTCAAACATGGTAAATATCAGGATACCGAAACATACGCATTATTGGTATAATAATTAGTATAGGAAAACATAGATATTAATACGTTATACTAATGATGTATAGATTATAGATAAGGATTCGCCAAGGGGTAGGGCGAATAGGGGTGATTGAATGAATATGAAAGACGAAAGGCAGTTCGTTGGATACAGTAAGTATCGCAGCCGTCTTGTGGACGGTCATGTACATACGGAATTGTGTCCACATGGTAGTGGGGACCGAACTGCGATGATGATTGAAAAGGCCATCGAGTTGCGTATAGAAAAGGTATGCCTCACAGAACATGCACCATTGCCAACAGCTTTTGCTGCAGAATACGGTGGTGATAAAAAGGCCTATGATACAGCGTCTTTGAAATTGAATCAAGTTGATGCCTATTTAGAGCTAGGTCGTCAATTACAACGTGCGTATGGCACACATATCGATATCTCTCTCGGTTTTGAAGTCGATTATATTCCAGGCTTTGAATCAGATATTCAAGAGTTCTTAGATCGCTACGGTCCGTTGACGGATGATAATATTTTATCCGTTCACTTTATGGAAGGCGTTAATAATTCTTTTTACTGCTTAGACTACAGTCCTGAAGAATTTGAGAAAGGCTTCGGACCGTGGATTGAAAAACAATATGAGTTATATTACAAGTATTATTCTACAGTGCGCCAAGCCGTGCGAGCTGACCTCGGTGAATATACACCTAAACGTATAGGTCATTTTGATTTGATAAAAAAATACCAACACCACTTTGGCTTTGAACGTCATTTAGATCGTCGCAATGCGCAGGTGGTGAGCGATATTTTGCATATTATGCGCGTCCAAGGTCGCGAACTAGACTATAACATGAGCGGCTTCTTCAAGCCAGACTGCCGTGAAATGTACCCAAGCCGTTTCATCCAAGGCATGGCGGCTATCATTGGTGTGCCATTTGTACTGGGATCCGATGCACATAGCGTGGCAGATATAGAAAACGTTTGGGGATAGCATCAAATCATTATTATAGTAAATACATGAAATATTAACGGTTCTATTGACAATTCTATAGAACCGTTATATTATGATTTCATACTTTAATAAAGTAAAGCGATAAAATAGAAAAGCATCGATATAGGTAAATTTTTTCTCATAACAAATTGAATAGCTAGATGATTTAAACCGTCATATAACTTAAATGGTTAATACAGATGATATATAGCTTTCAAAAATATGAGAAATGATATAGATCAAATGATAGAAAGGATGTTTACGATGGTACAGCAGCAATTACCTACTGGTTTCCGTGATGATATAGGGATCGTAGCGGAGTGCAAGGATGATGTGAGTCAATATGTGCTCGGTCTTTGTCGAAATCGTCAATATACAAAGATTTCTACGCCTCTCGTAGAGTACAAAGATGTATTCAATGGCTATGCAATGGGGCGCGGTCAACATATGTACGAATTCATGGATAGTTCTGAAGCATCCGTCGTAATTCGTCCCGATTTGACGATGCCTATCGGTCGTTTCTTGGCGACTACTAATATTGAATTGCCTCGCACGTTCTATTACTTGGGCGATGTGTTCATGAAAAATAAAAAGCACCGCGGCGATGTGAACCAAGTGACGCAAGGTGGTATCGAGATGGTGGGCTATGATGGGATTGAGGCAGAGCAAGAGTGCTTCAAGATCATTAAAGAGGTAAATGAAACTCAGCTAGGTGGTAGCTTATTGCTCGAAATTGGTGATGCTCGATTCTCTCGTGCTATCACCGATGCGTTAGGACTCAGTGATGAGGAAAGAACAGAACTTCTCGAGGCTTTGTTCACCAAATATTTACCTCGTTACAACGAGTTGATTGCTGACTTTAAAAATAGTGCGTTGTTCCCATTCCTCAATGTGTGGCCTCGTTTATTTGGTACGGTTCAAGATATCAAGGATGAGCTGAACCAAATCATCTTGCCTGCAGCGGCGCAGCGCATTTTAGATAATCTCATAGACATGGCAAACCAAGTGGAGCAAACAGGGCAACAGGTCCGCATCGATGTGTCTACAGAACCGCCTCAATCTTATTACACAGGTATTACCTTTAGAGGTTATGTGGACGGCGTGTCTCAATATATCGTCAGTGGTGGTCGTTATGATGGACTGTTATCTAGCTTTGATGGTACACCGATGCCGGCCGTTGGGATGGCTTTCAACATTGATGTCTTGACTGATATTACCTTGCAAGGTGAAAGCAAAGTGCAGGATAACGATACATTACGCATCGCTCTTACGAAGGGCCGTGTAGAAAAGGATTTTATTCCTCTCCTAGAAGCCTGTGGCGTAGATTGTGAATCATTACATAATAAGGCACGTAAACTTATTATTTCTTTGGGCGATTTTATGGAGGTCATCCTCGCAAAAGGGCCGGATGTAACGACGTATTTGAAAAACGGCGTTGTGGACCTCGGTATCGTCGGCAGTGATGTATTAGATGAACAAGACGATACGAGCTATGAAATGCTTGATTTACAAACGGGTAAATGCCAATTTATCTTGGCTTCTTTAGCAGGCTATGACCCTAAAGAAGGCCGTCGTCAACGAATTGGTACGAAATATCCAACTGTTACAAAACAATACTTTGGAGCTCAAGATGTAGAAATCATCAAAATTGAAGGCTCCGTTGAGCTGGCTCCACTCGTAGGGTTAGCTGATGCTATCGTAGACATTACGGAAACGGGTACAACTTTGCGTGAGAATAATTTAGAAATTTTCGACTGGTTGCAACCAATTTCTACACGCCTCGTAGCCAATCCATTAGCTTTAAAACAAAAGAGAAATACTATTTTTAAACTCATTGATCAGCTTTCAGAAGCAATTAATACATAAGATGTAGAGTGAATCATATATCCGGCTAGTAAGATTTAGGATTAATAGCAGATAAAACTGTTAATATATGGAATGAATAATAGAAAATGAATACTAGATCTAACTAGTGATACTGATAGCTCAAGTAGGAAGAAGGACGACAGATGAAAATATATAAAGAATCACTAGAGGCGATGCTCCGTATCGTACGTGATTATACACAGCAAACTACAGATATGGAAATTGAACGTCGCGTGTACGATATCATTGCTGATGTTCGGACAAATGGTGATGCGGCACTTAAAGCATATTCTGAAAAATTTGATGGCGTATCCATCGAAGATTTCAAGGTGCCTCAAGAGGAAATCGATGCTGCTTATGAATCTTTATCTGATGATTTGAAAGCTGCACTATTAAAGGCAAAGGCTAATATTACGGAGTTCCATAGCCGTGAAATCGAGCAGGGCTTTGTGGACATGGATACACCGGGCATCATCCGTGGCCAAAAGGTCATTCCCTTGGCGCGCGTTGGTCTCTACGTTCCTGGCGGCACAGCAGCGTATCCTTCTACCATTATCATGACTGCATTGCCAGCCAAAATCGCAGGGGTAAAAGAAATCGTCATGGTGACACCTCCTCAAAAGGATGGTATTAACCCTGCTGTACTTGGTGCAGCAAAACTGGCTGGTGTTGATGCAGTGTATCAAGTGGGCGGTGCCCAAGGGGTAGCGGCGTTGGCTTACGGCACGGAAATGATTCCAAAGGTCGATAAAATCGTAGGCCCTGGCAATATTTACGTAGCAACAGCGAAGCGCCAAGTATTCGGCCAAGTTGATATCGATATGATTGCGGGCCCAAGTGAAATCGGTGTTATCGCCGATGACAGCGCTAATCCAGTTCACTTGGCGGCTGACCTATTATCCCAAGCGGAACATGATCCTCGAGCTCGCGCTATTATGGTCACTACCAGTGAAAGTTTAGCAAATGCCGTATCGAATGAGGTAGAACGACAATTAAAATTGTTGCCTCGTGAAAGGATCGCTCGTCCAGCTATTGAAAATAACAGTTATATTGCCGTTATGGACAGTATTGAAGATATGTTTACCGTAATGAACGAAGTCGCGCCAGAGCATTTGGAAATTCAATTGCCAGATCCAATGAGCTATATGAGCCTCGTTCAAAATGCAGGTTCCGTATTTCTCGGTGCTTATGCATCTGAACCGTTGGGCGATTACTTAGGCGGTACAAATCACGTATTGCCTACTAGCGGTACAGCACGATTTTCGTCTCCACTTGGTGTATATGATTTCGTAAAACGTACATCCTTTACACAATTTACAAAAGAGCGGTTAGAAGAAGTGGCAACACACATTACTACATTAGCTCGTACAGAAGGTCTTGAAGCACATGCTCGCGCCATCGAAGTACGCTTTGAAAAATAGTTATAAAAAATATTAGACAAAATATTAGAAAATAGATTTGGTATATATTTGGCATCTATATGTATATGTAATTGTAAAATATAGGGTGGAAATATAGATTAGAAATATAGATTTGGAGTATAGAGGTCGTTATGATACGCACAGGCACGGTGCAACGCACCACTCAAGAAACAGATATTACAGTAGAAATTACCCTTGATGGGACACAAACGAGCTCCATCTCCACAGGGATTGGCTTTTTTGACCACATGTTGACGCTATTGGCGAAGCACGGTCGCTTTGGCCTTGTAGTAGAGGCAAAAGGCGATACATATGTGGATGCGCATCATACAGTTGAGGACGTTGGCCTTGCATTAGGGCAGGCTTTGGTGAAAGCCCTTGGCGATAAGGCAGGCATCGAGCGTTACGGTGATGCGTGGGTGCCTATGGATGAAGCATTGACGCAAGTTGTCATCGATTTGAGCGGTCGTCCGTATCTCGTTTTCCAAGGGGAATGGAGTACGCCGGTTTTAGGTGGCAACTTTGAAACAGAGTTGGTGGAGGATTTCTTCCAAGCTTTTGCGATGAGCGCCGCTATGAACTTACATGTGCGCAATGTATATGGTCGCAATACGCATCACATTATTGAAAGCATGTTTAAGGCAACAGGCCGTGCATTGCGCAAAGCAGTTACTATTAATCCGGATATCCAAGGGGTTAACTCTACAAAGGGCGTTATTTAATAAAGGAGAATTTATGATTTTTCCAGCTATAGATTTACAAGATGGGCGCAGTGTTCGCTTGTATAAAGGTGATTTCGCACAGGAAACGGTCATCAATCCTGATCCAGTAGATCAAGCGAAACAATATGAGGCAGCTAAAGTGGGAGCCTTGCACCTCGTCGATTTAGATGGTGCCAAGGCGGGCAAGCCTGTAAATGTAGACATTGTAAAAGCAGTGCGTGCAGCTTTCACAGGCATCCTTGAAATCGGAGGCGGCATCCGAGATAAAGAGGCCGTTGACCTCTATTTAGGCATGGGCGTAGATCGTGTTATCTTAGGATCTGTAGCACTTAAAAATCCGGAACTTACAAAGCAGGTTATCGCTGAATACGGCGCGGAGCGCATCGTTATTGGTGTAGATGGAAAACATGGCAAGGTTGCCGCTGAAGGTTGGCTCGACCAATCCGACGTGCCGATGACCGATTTAATCGGTGCCATGGTTGAAGGGGGCGCAAAGTATTTTATCGTTACCGATGTAGACAGGGATGGTACAATGCAGGGCGCCAATGAAGAGTTACTTGGAAATTTACAAAAAGAATTCCCTACAGCACGCATCGTTGCCTCTGGTGGCGTTCGTAATCTAGGGGATATTAAATCACTTGAACAAAAAGGCGTTATGGATAGTATTGTTGGTAAGGCGCTGTACGAGGGCACGATTACGTTAGAGGAAATCGCCGAGTACAATCAGCAGAAATAATAGAAATGACTATGATGCTCTTACATTAATTATTGGCTGTGACCAATGAAATATTGTGCATAATCAATATATATTGTGCATAGTCAATGAAATATGTTGAGTATAACTGTTGAAATGTATTGGGCGTAACAGCTGAATTATATTGAGTGACACTCGATGGAAAGGAGCTTTATGTTAGCGAAACGGATTATTCCCTGCCTAGATGTAGATGATGGACGCGTAAAAAAAGGGGTTAACTTTGTTAATCTCGTAGACGTAGGCAGTCCCGTAGACATTGCGGCATCCTATGAGCAGCAACAAGCTGATGAGCTTGTATTTTTAGATATTACGGCCACCGTTGATGCGCGGACCACTATGCGCGATGTGGTACAAGAAATCTCTACACAAGTATTTATGCCACTCACCGTGGGTGGTGGTATCAAGAGTGTTGATGATATGACGGCTTTGCTGAAAGCTGGTGCGGACAAGGTATCTTTGAACTCTGCGGCTCTTGCTAATCCTGAACTTATCACAGAAGGGGCTCAAAAGTTTGGCAATCAATGTATGGTGGTAGCCATTGATGTGAAAACAGATGAAGAAACTGGCGAATGGTATGCCTATACTCACGGCGGTCGCAAGCGTACAGAATGGAAAGCTCTAGATTGGGCAAAAGAGGCCGTAGCTCGTGGAGCAGGGGAATTACTAGTGACGAGTATGGACAAAGATGGTACAAAATCCGGTTTTGATATTGAACTATATAAGGCCATAGAGTCCGTCGTAAATGTACCTATCATAGCATCTGGTGGTGCCGGTACCGTGCAAGATTTTGTAGAGCTTTTTGAAAAAACAGGCGTTACTGGTGCTTTGGCGGCATCTATATTTCACTTTGGGGAAGTTAAAATTCCTGAACTCAAGCAAGAACTACGAGCTCACGGAATTACAGTGCGCTAAAATAGATCTAAAAAAATCACTATCTTTCGTAAATTCTTTGCTACTCTATATGTTTAGAGTTAGTTAAATAGTTTGTTTATAGATAAACAGAAAATAGAAATAGAAATAGTAATAGATAGAGTTAGAAATATATGAAGATGTAGATACATATATAGATATAGAATAAAATGCATACATAAATACAGATACAGATGTAGCGATAGATACACAAACTGACATAGGATAACGGATTAGTGGTTACTTTTGATAAAGGATAAAATATGAAACCAGATTTTGAAAAAGGGAATGGCTTACTGCCAACGGTTGTGCAGGATGCGGAGACTAAGGACGTCCTCATGGTGGCGTGGATGAACGAAGAAAGCTTTCACAAAACACTAGAAACAAAGGAAACGTGGTTTTGGTCTCGATCTCGTCAAGAACTATGGCATAAGGGGGGGACTAGCGGCAATGTGCAGCATGTGGTGAGTATGGCCCTCGATTGTGATGGAGATACCTTGCTCATTCAAGTTAAGCCTGAAGGTCCTGCCTGTCATACTGGGCGTACAAGTTGTTTCTTTAATGAAGTAGAACGGAGTTAAGTATGGCACAGCAAACACTGAACGAATTATACGAAATTATTAAAAACCGTAAGGCACAGCCAAAGGAAGGGTCTTATACGAATTATTTATTCGACAAAGGACTCGATAAAATCTTGAAAAAAGTTGGTGAAGAGGCTACAGAGGTAGTAATCGCCGCAAAAAATGATGATCCACAGGAGCTGGTTTACGAAACAGCAGATGTGTTATATCACTTGCTCGTGTTATTAGCGGAGAAAAATATTCCTTACGAAGCCATTGAAGCTGAACTAGCGAGTCGCGAAGGGGTAGTGAGCAAGACTACGGAGCGCCCAGAGATTACAAATTTATAATGTACATCGCGTTATGAGTTCCTACGATTACTCATGTGTTTATATGCGTTAAGACGAGTTTATAAACACAAAATGAGGTAAAACGCGTTTATATACATTAAGACAATAGTTAGAAAGGATAGCCTATGAAAGAGATAATTCGCACATTGAAACCTTATATACCTGAGGAGCCGGCTGAAGCGGTGAAAGAGCGCCTTGGTGTAGACCGTTTGGTGCGCTTGTCGGCAAATGAAAATCCATACGGCACATCGCCATTGGTACGGGAGGCTATCCTTAGCTATGTAACTCATAATGATGCCAACTATTATCCGGATGGCAACGCCTCCGATTTGCGTATGAAACTCGCTGACTACTGGCAGGTACAACCTGAGCAACTCGTCATCGGCGTAGGTCTCGATGAGGTCATCGCCATGGTCAATAAAACATTGATTACCGCTGGTGACTCCATCGTAGTAAGCGTGCCAGCCTTTTCGGAATATGCCTTGAATGGCCTCGTGGAAGGTGCTGAGATTCGCGAGGTGCCAGCTGATTTTGAAACGGGGCAGTATGATTTTTCTGCTCTCGTGAAAGCTGTAGATGAAACGACACGCCTCGTGTGGATTTGTAATCCTAATAATCCAACGGGCACCTATGAGTCTGTTGAAGATATCCGCAAATTTGTAGCAGCTGTACCAAAGGAAACCTTGGTTATCATAGACGAGGCGTATATCGATTTTGTTACCTCCGTAGCAGTTCCTACGGCACGTGCGCTATTGGATGAATTTCCCAATGTGACTATCATGCGTACCTTCTCGAAGGCTTATGGCCTTGCTAACTACCGTGTAGGCTACATGATGACACCTTTAGAGTTGGCCAATTATATGCAAACTATTCGCTTGCCGTACAATTTGAATACCTTATCTCAAGTGGCTGCAGAAGCCGCTTTCGGTGATCAAGAATTCGTGGCGAGAACGGTCTCTCAAAATGCAGAGGAACGGACAAAATGGGAAAGCCTCTTTGATGAACTAGGTATTCACTACTATAAAAGCGAAGCAAATTTTATTTTCTTTGCATCGCCTGATGCGGAAGGCCTTGCAGATGCTTGGCTCAAATCAGGTTACCAAGTGCGCCGAGGTCAACGAGAAGGATGGTTACGCCTTACAATTCCAATGCCTCAAGATGGGGATGTTATGCGCAAGATATTAAGAGATTTCATGAATTAATTTGTACAGAATAATGTATAATTTGTAATACGTTTTACTTTATCTTATCGTGTTTTACCCTATAGAATGGAGTTTATTATGATTGCCATTATAGATTATGATGCAGGGAATACCTTCAATGTCCAGAAAGCCTTAGCTTACATCGGTCTTGAGGCAGTGCTAACGGCAGATCCTGAGACAATACTAAATGCTGATGGCGTTCTCTTGCCAGGTGTAGGCGCATATGCGCCGGCGATGGCAGTTCTAAAAGAGCATGGTTTAGTTGATGTCATTCGTGAGGTAGTAAAGCGTGAAATTCCTTTATTAGGTATTTGTTTAGGAATGCAACTTTTATTTGAAGAATCTGAAGAATACGGTCCAACTCCTGGTTTAGGACTTATTCCAGGTAAGGTAAAAGAAATCCCTCGCGATCTAGGTCTTAGCGTGCCTCATATGGGTTGGAATAAAAATGTAGTACACCAGCCTCATAGTGCTTTTAGCAATGTAGATGATCAATATACATATTTCGTTCATTCCTATTATGTGGATACAGATCCTGAATATATTACATCTACTGCAAATTATGGTATCGATGTACCTGGCATTGTAGAACGAGGTAGAGTATATGGAATGCAATTCCATCCTGAAAAAAGCGGTGTCGTAGGTCTAAATTTGTTGCGTACATTTGGGACTATTACAAAAACTTATAGAACAGCAGGAGAATAGGGATATAGCTATCTTTCATTACAGATAGGAATAAGTCATTCAGTAACCAATATATCTAGGATAATAACGACATCTCATAGGTAGAAAATGCCGTTATTATGCTTTATAGTTATACTTAACTTTCAAAATGAGAAATTAATAATTGACACCTTGTTGATTAGTTATACAATAATGTTGTAAGTACTAACATTTTAGGAAGCCATTGTGGCATGGATACATAAGTTTTATCAGTAATATTCATATACTCCATGTCACGTGATAATTGGAGGTGTTTATATGGTTATGAATGGTATTTACTTAGTTATTGCCTCCGCGTGTATTCTAATTTTAGCGTACCGCTTTTATGGGGCTTTTATAGCGGCTAAGGTACTGACATTGGATCAATATCGTCCAACGCCAGCTATGGTTCACAATGATGGTCACGATTACGTGCCAACCAACAAATGGGTAACCTTTGGTCATCACTTTGCAGCAATTGCTGGTGCAGGTCCACTGGTAGGTCCTGTTATCGCAGCACAGTTTGGGTATTTGCCTGGCGCATTATGGATCCTAATTGGTTCCGTATTAGCCGGTGCTGTGCATGACATGGTTATCTTGTTCGCTTCCGTTCGCTATGATGGTAAGTCTATTGCGGATATTGTTCGCGAAGAAATCAGTAAACTAGCTGGTTTCGGTGCTATGCTTGCTACCTTATTCCTATTGATCATTACCCTTGCTGGTATGGCCGTAGTAGTAGCTAATGCATTGCATAACTCTCCTTGGGGATTCTTCTCCGTATTTGCTACCATTCCAATCGCTATTTTTATTGGTATTTATTTGAAATGGTTGCGTCCTGGTAAAATCCAAGAGGCGACTATTATTGGTGTAGCCTTAATTTTCGCAGCTATCATCTACGGCCCAAATATAGCGGCTAGCGAATATGCATCTTGGTTCACATACGACTTGCAAACCATTGAAATTATGCTTGCTGTGTATGGTTTCTTTGCAGCTGCATTGCCAGTATGGTTGTTACTTGCTCCTCGTGACTATTTGTCTACATACCTTAAAATCGGTACAATCGGCGCATTGGCACTTGGTATTATCATTGTAATGCCTGAAATTCAGATGCCGGCTATTACTCCTTATATCTATGGCGGCGGCCCTGTATTGAAAGGTTCCGTATTCCCTTACATCTTCATTACTATCGCATGTGGTGCGTTATCTGGCTTCCATACTGTTATTGCTACAGGTACAACACCTAAAATGCTTACTAATGAACGAGAAATCTTACCTATCGGTTATGGTGCGATGTTAACAGAAGGCTTCATCGCTATGATGGCGTTGATTGCAGCTACTGCATTGCATCCAGATGATTATTTCGCTATTAACTCCACAGTTGAATCTTTTAAAGCCTTAGGTCTTCAAGTTCATGAATTGCCAGCATTGTCTGCAATGGTTGGTGAAGACTTGATGCACCGTCCTGGTGGTGCCGTATCCCTTGCAGTAGGTATGGCTCATATCTTCTCCAGATTGCCTAATATGGATCACTTGATGGGTTACTGGTATCATTTCTGTATCATGTTTGAAGCATTGTTCATCATGACATTAATCGATGCTGGTACCCGTGTAGGTCGTTACTTACTTCAAGAATTGTTAGGTCATTTCCATCCTAAATTCAACGACCAACACTGGGCTCCTGGTGTGTATGGTTGTGCTGCTTTAATTTGTATCTTGTGGGGCTACCTAGTTCTACAAGGTAACATCGGTATTATCTGGCCTCTATTCGGTGTATCGAACCAATTATTAGGTACCATGACATTGGCCGTAGGTACTACAGTTATCATGAGACTTGGCCGCAAACGCTATGCATGGGTAACAGGTATTCCTTGTATCTTAATGGCTATCGTGGCTATCGCTGCAGACTATGAAAATGTATTCTACAGCTATATTCCTGCTGGTAAATGGATTCTAGTAGCATTTAGTGCTGCTATGTTCCTCATGATCCTTATCGTATTAATTGAAGCTGTACGTAGCTGGATTCGCTTGTCCAATATTCCTCAAGACTATCGGACTCAAGCTGAAATCGAAGCTGAAAGCCTTGTAAAATACGGTAAAGAAGTAAAAGCATAATATTGATTATTGCAATATATACAGTGCACTCACATTTGTGGGTGCACTTTTACTCTATAAATTTGCTGCCTTTTTTATAAAATAGTTAGGTAACGGCGCCTTGCATGCAGAGTTTTCTGTGAGCAAGGCGCTTTTTATATGGAAAAGAGTTTCTTATGGTCAATATATTTGATACAGGCAACACCGCATGGGTATTGTTATTTGAACATGCTATAATAGGGCTATGAAACATTATATACGTTCTTATTGGACAAAATATAAACAATTGTATAAGAAAGGCCTAAAAGGCATTGCTGCCTTTCTTGCCATTGGAGCGATTATAGTCTTTGTACTAGCAACCATTGCTAGTCGTGGAATGGGCGTTATTTTTAATGAGGTTATGGCTCGACAAACGATGATGCGCGGTACGGTTACTGTTGAAAGTTTATCTGCTACCCCATGGGGGACTCTGACTTTTACAGGCCTTGTTTGGAAGGACCCAGAAGGGCATGAGTTGCTCAATGCACCAAGTGGGAAAGTTCGCGTCAATATGTGGGATGTAGTGACACGTAACTTTAAATCCTCTGCTATCAAGGGCATTGAATTAGATGATGCGGTTATAGTTATTGATTTAGACGATAATAATCGGTTAGATTTCGCGCCCATATCTCCAGATGTAAATAAACCAATTAATGAGGTAGAGCCTCGTCCGAAAGCACCTAAAAAGACCACACAAGAACGGCAAGAGGAACTAGGTAAGAAAGTACGTAACTTTAATTGGCAAGGTCAACATTTAGATCTTAAGATTACAATTAGAAATAGTCAGTTAGAGGTCTTTAATAGAAATCGCCATTATGTGATAAAGAATGTAAACTCAAAAATTGATCTTGATAGTAAGCGAGCGATTCGTATCGATATGGAGACGGGCAAATTTGGTGGTACCGCCATAGGGGATGGTCTCGTATTAAAAGGTCGTGTAGATTTAAAGGATGTTTTAAAGCATCGCATGCCTCAACTGGATCTACAATTTGATGTGAAAGGGGTGGATCCATCATCACTAGGCTTTGGTGAGAATATTCATGATGCCATGACCTTGCTTACAAAGGTAACAGGTGATTTTAACCGTCCTTTTGCTAAAGGGCGTGTGACGATGCCTATTTTACGCATTCCTGCACTTACTTTTGAGAATGTAGTAGGCGATGTGACGTACCAAGATGGTATTTTGAATTTTGAAAACGTTAGTGCCAATGTATACAGCGGTAAATTGGAGGCTAAAGGTGTATATAATTTGGACACTCGAGCCTATACGATTACAGGCGTAGCAAAGGATTTAGATAGTAGTGTAGCTCTCAAGGCTCCTGAGTTTCTCGTGCCCGTATCGGCAAATTTGAACTTTAAAAGTGAAGGCCAACCTCGAGACATGGAGGTATGGGGGAACTTCTGGTCTGGTGAAGGGCACTATATGCTGATTCCAATTCAAAGTATTACGGGAAACTTTCACAATAAAGGGCGACATTTATCCTTTAGCGATGTGAAAGTACATACGAAAATCACCACTATCACTACGGATGCTCTGCGTATCGATGATGGACAGCTTACGATGGGGCCGCTTAATATTACGTCTCACGGAGGCAGTAATTTTATTCTGTATGATGAGTCATTTGACGAAATTGATGAAAATATGACTCGCATTAAAGATGATATGAAACAGGCCAGGGAAAATAGTAAGCGTGCCTCTGACTCTGCAAAAGGCATCGACAAATCTGGCCTTACAGCGCCGGACATAAAAGAATCCATGAAGGATCTGAAGCGGAGTATGGATTCGGCAAAAGATAGCTTAGATAATCTGTCAAAAAACAGTAAGCAATAAACTGTATTGAGCCGTAAAGGGGAAGAAGAACAATACAGTAACAATATAAAGTAACAAAAATAATAAACTAGCAAAAATTATAAAAAGAAGGCAATCCATCATGGTGATGAGTTGCCTTCTTTAAGTTATAAGGTGCTAAATTGTATGTAGCTATACGAAAGATTTTATTATCTGTTTAATCCGTTAGAGCGTACGTATTCGGTATTTTCTGTGTCTTTAGTATCTGTTTTGGTATTAGTTCGTTTTACCGTAATAAGAGGTTTCTTTTCTTTGGCTTCCGCTTCTTCGTATGGAATTACTTTATCCCCTTGATCCGGTAAAAATGTTTCGATACCATTTCGTTTGCCTTTTTGCGTGTTTGAATCAGTGGCCAACTGACTTTGTTGTGGAACGATATAGATTTCGTCTTTATTGATAGTTACATCATTTAACAAGAGTTTGAATGCGTTCGGACTTACATATAGAATTCCGTCTACCATACGTGCTGCAGGTAGCAAAGATTCGGATGTATCAAGGTTGATGATTTGCAGTTTACCCTTGCGCACGACTTGTTTAGAGTCTGGTTGTACCGCTAAGGTAGCAATATTCATATCGATTAATGCCGTTTTTGTAGGGGCATCCCAAGATACTTTATAACCTAATGCTTCTGATACTTGACGTAACGCTACGAGTGGTTGACCGTCAACATAGATAACATTTGGTTTATTATCTATGGGCTCTAATAATATGCCATCTACATTGATATAATGCTGTGTCGTTACTGATGCAGGTCTTTTTAAACTCTGTGTCGTTGTAGCTGTCTCCGTTCCGACTGCTGCCTGGGCAGGTTGCACCATTCCGCTTGTGAAAGCTAGCGCTCCAACGGCTATACCGGACAAAATCAGTTGTTTTAATTTCATGGTAACCTCCATTGTGTATAAAACGTAACGATAAATCATAATGGGTACTATAACATGGATATATGAATATTATATTATGAATTTTAATTTTATAAAACTGATAAAGGAGAAGGAGTAAATTTATCGATTTTATACCTAGGCTTGATTGTAAAATATATTTATACTTTACAACAAAACTTTAATTATGCTATTCTGAGGAAACATGATTAATAGTATTGGTGTTCATATGCAGGAAATGAGGACTGTGACTAACTCTCGTGTTCAAATTGATTTTAAATTTGATAAGTTAAGAATAGTATGATTTTCTGATAATT
Organism: Veillonella parvula; assembly: GCF_032550495.1. Classification (GTDB taxonomy): domain Bacteria; phylum Bacillota; class Negativicutes; order Veillonellales; family Veillonellaceae; genus Veillonella; species Veillonella parvula_G. Next base: position 87,076 of record NZ_JAWFZJ010000002.1, read on the forward strand.
TATTTCTTACATCCTGAGAATAGTGTGAAGTTTAGGCTTGATAGTAGGAAACGTATATGTTCTGTTGGGCTTGTATTTAGTTAAATGGTTCAGATAAAAAACTTTAAGGGGTATCTATGAAGAGGATCGAGGTAATATGTAGTGAAAATAATAATGAAATTAAAACGTTATATCATTTTTATACTATTATGTATCGGGATATGTTTAATCTTAAATCCAGTAGAACGAATATATGTTTTTATCTTTGCGGAGCGCTATGCTACGGAATGCTTTGAAGGATTAAAGATTCAAATTTTAAATAATGGAAACGTAATTTATAAAGATAGTCTTTTTGATGAACCGCTTGTTATATTTGAAAAAGTATTATGCTATCGTGAAGATGATGATAAAATTATTTTTTGTAAATATAACTATTTGTTTAATGGAACATTCAACTATAAATATTTAGTCTATCACAAATTTGATTCATCATTTAGCACATATTATTCGGAGGGCCCTTATTTACATACTGATTATGGATTTAAGTTGAAGTATTCTGATGATCGTTATTATGATGATGATAATTATGCCATTACAGTTCCCAGTAAATGGGTTTTGCTAACGCCATGGCATTAGTATGAATTACAGTATTTAAATAGGCTCTATAATAAGTGTTGGAGGTCTTGCTGCTGGTCTTGCAGGTGCTTTTGTTATTGGTATTACTGGAGCAACACTTGGCGATTGCGTTAAAGATGAAATTAAATTTAATTTAAAAAAGGATGTAGATAAGTAATGTATCAAGATTTGATTATAATATTGGGGATTATATTTCTCGTATACAAACTTATTACACATGAAGGTAAGCTTAGTTTAGCTAGAATTATTGCAACGGTTTCTATTATTGTCGGTTGTGGATTAGTATTGCTGAGTAAACTGATATCTCCATTTGTTTTACTATTTTGGTGGCTAATTTGTCTCGGTATTTCTTTAATAGGAATGTATTTTGTGCCAAGTAGTGAGAATTATGATGAGGATAAAGCCCAAAAGCATCAAAAGCTATATAAAGGGGCTTTATACTCCTGGATATTTATGATAACTTTATATATTTTTCTATATATTTTGATTTATTATTAGCTATATCCTTGTTATTGAGGGTAGTGTCAATAATTTTGTGTAAATTATATTCTTTAATAAGAAACCATATTCATCAATATAAAGAAAAAATAGGTGCTGTTAATCCCACATATGGATTTATATATAACTATTATAGATCTGATGGAAGAGAAGTAATTGATATTATAATTAAAAGAACAAAAGAGTATAAAGCTGGTTCGTTTGATAAACCGAAGTTCTTGTCTTTTAATCATAGTGAAATACTAAAAAATTCTAATAATTCAGAATTTGTTTGGACTAAGGAGGCTTTAGGAAAGTCAGTTGCTCAAAATGTATTATCAGAGGTGGGAAATCAACCATGGGTTGGATATGTGCATTATGCAGAGAACGCATCAAAATTTACTCGAACTGTAGCGAAAGTTGGAGGGCCTGTTTTAATAGGTTACTTACTTTACGATATGCAAAATGATTACCAAATGTACAGTGGTCGAGAACTAGCTAAAGCTTGGGGCGCGGATTTACTTCCTGTAGTTTTCGGATTGGGTGGAGGTGTTGCTGGCAGTGCTGGTGGACCAGCAGGTTCTTTTGTCGTTGGTGTTACTTTGGCGACAACGGGAGACTATTATAAAGATAAGATTAAGTCTAATTTGAAAAAGGATGTAGTTAAGTAATGTCTCGAGATTTGATTATAATATTGGGGATTATATTTCTCATATACAAACTTATTACTCATAAAGGTAAGCTTACTTTAGCTAGAATTATTACATTTTTAGGCCTTGCAATGGGAAGCGGAATAGCTTTGCTTCATGAATTTGCCCCAGTATTTGTATTATTTTTTCTGACAATAGTTTGCATGGGAATTTCTTTGGTTGGGATGTATTTCATGCTTAAGAATGACGAGTTTGAAAGTGATAAAGTAGAGAAATATCAGTCCAATTTTAAAGTAGGCGTATATACTTGGTTATTTCTAGTCGCTTTATACATATATTTATATGTTTTAACCTATTATTAGATACTTTGATAATGTATATAGTAGGATTTTATTGATTAATATGTAACTCTAATATAAGGTATATAAACATAAAAAGGACGCTATAGTCTAATCTTCAGTAGTATATACAGAATGGTTTAGAACTATAGCGTCTTTTTATTTAATCGCTCATTTGAGGTCTGCGTGGATGTTACAGATAAGTCATAGAGCTGAAAGAGAGTTTATTTCATGCGAACATTAAAGCTGTTGGTGAAGCAATTTCAGGTAAATCAGTCAAATTAGTGGCTTCTAATGATGTATCTTTACAAGCGGCAACGAATACAAGTGAAAAGCTTGAAAATGCTAAGAGTAAAGGCTAGTCTGTTGGGGCTAATATTAGTGTTGCTGGTGGCGGTATACTTGGTTTTGATGCAAGTGCTAATGCTGCAAAACAAAAGGGTAATACAAAGGTAACAACACATACTGGTACTACTGTTGTAGGTACGGATGCTGTTAATATTACATCAGGAAAGGATACCTATATCAGTGGCTCCAAGGTAATTGGTAAATCTGTAACAACCGACGTAGGTGGAAATCTTTCTATTGAAAGCTTACAAGATACAAAGACATATGTAGGTGAAAGCTCTAATAAAGGGTTTAGTATATCTACAAATGCGGGTTCTCTAAGTAATGTATCTATGAGCTCAAGCAAAGGTAAAATGAAAAGTGATTATGCAAGTGTTACTGATCAAGCGGGGATATATGCAGGTGATGGTGGCTTTGTAATTTTAAGAACCTTAGTAAAGCAGGAAAAGATGCTGTGTGGAACACATTAGGCACATTACCTAATCTGTTACCAGACTCTAGCAAATCTACTTCTACTACTACAAAATCTGCTATTTCAAATGGTACAATAGAAGTACGAGATGCTGGCTTTAATATGCAAACACTGTCTCGAGATACAAAAGATAGCTTGAATAAGCTTGATGAAATCTTTGATAAAAAGAAAATTGAAGAACGTCAAGAATTATCTAAGTTATTTGCAAAAGAAGCCTTTGAACAATTACATAATTGGAATCCAATCTCTAAAGAAGGTAAAGCCGCAAAAGCAATAGCCCATGGTGTAGTCGCTGAAGTATCTGCTCGTATGGCAGGGAATAAACCGGGTAGTGGGTTTTATGCTGGAGCTACCAATGAAGCATTAATTGGAGAGATTCAAAAAATTGCAAAAGAAAAACCTGATGTAGCTCAAACATTAAGTGCTTTATTAGGTGCTGCTGTAAATGGTAGCTTAGGCTATTCCCCTGTGACAGGTGCAGCTGAAGCACAATATGGGACTAAATGGAATCAATATTTAACAACAAATCCAGATACAATATATTTGGCAAAAAAATATTTAAAGAAAAAGAATGGAGAAAGTTTAAGTGAGCGTGAAGTAATATTCCTTTTGGAGAATTTAAGGAGTATAGCTGAAAAAGATAGTGATAAAGCCAAATCTTGGGAGATAATGTCAGAATCATATTGGGATTTATCTCATTGGGAGGATTTTCTTATTTCATATGGCAATTTATCCTATCAAAGTATCTCTGACTTTGAACATCATTATAGTTTATTGAAGGATGAACAAATTAGATTACAAAAAGAGTTAGTCAAACAAGGGTATGTGTTTACTGATGTTGTACCGGTTAAAGCTATTTATGTTGATGAAGATAGGAGAGCCTTGGATGAAGCAATAAGATTAGAGAAGGAAAAGGATATTGATATTAATAAAGAAAGAGATGTTAATAAACGTCAGAATATAATTTACTACACAGCAAAGGAAGCCGGGATGGCTTTTGAACGTAATGTACTTAAATCTAAATATCCTGTGTTAACAGTTTTTTTTGAAAAAATGAGAACTGGGAATGGTAGTATGGAAAAGTATAACTCGAAAAGTATTTTAGCAAAAACAATTGCGCAGTCAAATGGCATTAAAGATATTTTAGTTTCTTTGCGTGATGAGGATTTTGATAAGGATACAAATAGTGTTTTAAAACGTATTGATATTAATTTTGCTAAGACTGAAAAGGGTGGCGCCTGGTCTGATTTAGGGGCATCGGTAGGAAGAATGGCTGCTAGATTAAAAGTTATAAAGCATGGTGATTATTATGATGTCAAACTTTTAGGTTTCGATAGATCTAATTATGAATATAAAGAGGATGCTAGTGATATAAAAGATAAGTGGATTAGATGGGCCAATAATTTCTTTTATGATTTACAACAACAAGGTTTAATTACTCCGTTTTCTTTTGAGGTAACTTCTAATTTTTACTTCAATAAGTCTAATGGAAAGGTATATACTAAATGATAGTACTAAAATCTTTACTGAAAAGGATGGGTTATTTTGTAATTATATTTATTAGTATTGTAGCTATATATATAATTACCTATGTTGCTTCTACAACAACCTTTTTAGCTACCTCTAATTATGACTCTTCTCTTGGTAGGGAGGCTGGGTATCTTAATGATATGGATTATGATTTGTATGTTCCAGGAGAAATACTGACTGTTGAAGTTTATAATGATTATGAGATTGCATGTTTAACGTCTTTTGGTGCTATTTTTGTAAATGGTAATGAGGGGAGTATTCACTATCTTATTGAAGTCGATGATAGAGCCTCACTTTTAAAAGAAATTGCTTCTTATAAAGATAAAGCTAAGAAACGACAGGTTGTAGTGTATGATAGCAGTCAATCGTTAAGTGATAAAGAGAAAAAGCTCTATCAAAAGTTAATTGATAGAATTGATAAACGATTACCTACTTATGTTGACGTAAATCGAGAACCAAAATGGCTTCAAGTTCTAAGAAATATAACAGGTAATGATAAAAGCTTAATATAGTTGTTTCAATAAATCTAAAAAGGACGCTATAGTCTAATCTTCAGTCGTTATACTGATTGATTTAGAACTATAGCGTCCTTTTTTATTCCGTTCATTTGAGGTATGAGAGGATGTTACAGATATGTTATAAAGATGAGAGAGATTTTATTTCATGCGAACTGCTTCACCGAATTCGTCTTCGGTCATGAGTTTTTCTTCCAATATGATTTCTTTAATAGAGCAACCGCGTTTGTATGGTTCTTTTACTATCTTAGTACTCTTATCATAACCGATGTATGGTGTTAAGGATGTGGCAATCATGATGGATTGTTCTAATTTTTATTATATAAACTTATATAAATTTTGTGATATATTAGAATTAAAATTTTAGTTGTGTTGTAAACGAGTAGTTTTAATGATAGGAATACTCATATGTTATTTTTAAAAATTTATAATTATTTTGTGAGGGGCGTTGTACTTTTCTTTCTTATAATTATCCCTTTTACTATTGTTACAAATCCTGAAATGATCGAGGATGAAGTCGATTTTCATTTTTTTGTTACTCTATATATTGTAATCCTTTTGAGCTATGTGGTATGGACCTATATTTATAACTATTTAAGACGTAAAAGAGGTTAGCATTTGTGCATATTCATTTACCATTAGTTTTCGTAGTCATCTTTTACTCGGCAATTGTTCTCTATTGGATCATATATAAGATACTCTTAAGAAAAAAACTTTCACCATTACTAGTATCTTTAATTGCTAATTCTAATTATAGTTTTATTAAATTTATCTCTTGGGCGATAATTATTACATACCCATTCATGCTTTTTAGCATGTTTTATTTCTTAGATTACATAGCCGTGCCAATTGTTATGGCTTGGTTTTTACAACCTGTTTTAGTTGCAGCTACACTATTCAGGCAGTCATCACACAGTCGTTATTATGATTGGGCTAGAAAAAAACAGATGTATGTAGTGTGGATTGTATTCTTTTATTTATTAGCGGTTCTAGGTGTATTGAAATTTTATGATTTTTTGTAGCGTTTAAGTTGTAAAGAAAAAGTATATTCCCTTTATTGAGAATCAAGGGAGAAGTAGGAATGCCTGCTAACAATAAAAATTTTTTAAAAGCTATATTTTCATAAAGGTGTAGATGCTCACTTAGAAGTATTTGATAAAAATGGAAATCATTTAGGAGAAGCAGATCCTATAACTGGAGTGATTAGGGAGGGATCTCAAGACCGTAGCAAAAAACTTAGAAAGGATTTAAGGTAATGATTATGAAACCTATTAAGTCTTTATATAGTAGATATAACCAAAATGATATTTGTATGTTAGAACGAATAGGACCATATAGCATAATAAATAATAACCATCAAGGGATTATTGTATTGGACTCCTCATGGAATGAAGTGAAAAAAATTAAGGTAGATGAAAATCTATTTTTCCCTGAAGCCAGATATATAGATTACGTCAATAATAGGATACTTTTTAAGTTAGAAGCATTTCTGTGCTTAATTGATATTGAGAGTAGTTGGGTTAAACTAATAGAGCTTCCTAGTGATTTGCAAGATTTATGTTTTTCAGACTTACATTGTTTTGGCAAAGACTATATTATGATAGGTACGAGTAAGAATGTAGTATCTTTGGATTTAATTGACTTTAAAGTTACAGTGCTAGATCTTGATTCTGTTAATGAATATCCATTTAATGAGTATCGAAATAGATATAATGGAATAGTGACGTATTTTAGAAATCATAAATTAATTTGTCATGACTCTAAAAATATAATAATTGTAGATGGTACACGTGTTATTGAAATTCCAGATGTAGTTTCTATCAAATACTATCAACTAATGGCCTCTAATAGATATTTGTTAGCAATTGGTGAAAAACAGCTACAGCTTATTAATATAGAGAATGCTAGGGAAAGTAAATTAATCTCTTTTTCATTTCCATGTTATTGTGTTGGTGCAGATATATTGGAGGAACAGGATACAATCCATCTCTCTCTTTTATTACATAATGATTGGGAAGAGATTATGCGTGTGGAAGAATATGCTTTTACCTTTGATGAATTACATGAGGATGTTGTGCTATAAGTAATTCTTTATATGCTATAATTAAGTGTTACATGAATTATTTAATATATCTTAATTATAGAGTTATAGAGATTATAGAAAGAGGTTCTTTATGGCATCCGGCAGATCTGAAAAAGAGTTACAAGGGGTAACGATGTTAGGTCACAAGACCGATTATCCTACTGATTATGCACCACAGGTGTTAGAGGCGTTTGATAACAAGCACCCAGAGAATGATTACTTCGTTAAGTTTAATTGCCCTGAGTTTACTAGCTTGTGTCCTATGACAGGTCAACCAGACTTTGCCACAATCTATATTTCTTATGTTCCAGATAAGAAAATGGTAGAGTCCAAGTCTTTGAAGTTATATCTATTTAGTTTCCGCAATCACGGGGACTTTCACGAGGACTGCATCAACATTATCATGAAAGATCTTGTGAAGTTGATGGATCCTAAATATATCGAGGTTTGGGGTAAGTTCACGCCGCGCGGTGGTTTGTCCATCGATCCATACGCAAATTACGGCAAGCCTGGTACTGAGTGGGAAAAGACGGCAAAAGAGCGCCTTCATTTCCACGACATGCAGCCTGAGCGCGTAGCATACCGTTAATATGGCATACGAATATTTAACAATGGTCGCATCCTTTATTACTTGTTTTATGATGGGTGTGACCTTGTCTTTACAACCTGCATCAATAATCGTAGGGACTCACACTCATTTAAGAGAACAAAGTAAATGGACTCGTTGGAACGGATATATCATGTTTGTGTTGCTTTTATTTGTGTTAGATATGCTCGTAACGAATGGTATATATATTGCGTTTCACGATGTGTATGGTAATCTTTTTAACATTGGCTATCTTGATTTCGACCCGATGGGCATATTCTTTAGTGAAAGCTTTCAAATAGGCGTTATTCTAGTCTTTTCGCTTGTGGTATTTCAAGTGTTAGGACTCGTTGATTTAGCCCATGGAGAACGGGATTTATCCTTTTATTATGACCAAGTAGATGTGGGTAAACATAAGCCTTCTTGGATGGAGCAGTACATGGGGAGTCAAAGAGGCTCTCTTGGAGTGCGCTTGGTGGGCTTGCTCTATATGCTGAGAATGACGATAAAAACAATGTGGACTTATATCGTGTGCCTAGTGTGGTTTAAAATCCTAGCTATACTTGTAAATGTACTAGTGTCTCCGAGTATTAACCGAATTATGCATGCTGATAATGAATTGACGACCCTAATCATTTTCGACCCATATATTATCACCTATGTAGTTGCTGGTTTCTTATGGGGTCATGTAGCGTTACATCATGATATAACTAAAGTATCGCACTTAGCTAGTAGCATGGCTATATCTCTTATCCCTCGTCTTACAGTCTTGGTAGGAGCAATTTTCTTTATTGGATTGGCCCTCATCATTATAATGGTACCCATCACATGGGATGGGGTACTTGACGCACTTACAAAAAAATAGATAAAGCTAGTTATTTCCTGTATTTTTAGGGTTTTAAAAGTCGTTCTCATTCTCTTGACAATGAAATGATTCAAATGTTAGAGTATGGTTGTATTAATTGGAATACATAAACGGTTATACCCCGTATATGGTGAATAACAAGGTGCAATATAATATCGTCCTTGGGATGTTCCTAAGGACGATTTTTATCATCTATCGCTAGAGGGAGGATTAGATGAGTATAGTAACAAACCAAACAACTGAACTTATTGGTAAAACACCGATATATCAACTGCCAAATACCAATATTTATGTAAAACTTGAAAAATATAATGTAGGTGGTTCTGTAAAAGACCGTGCCGTTCTCGGTATGTTACAGGCTGCAAAAGAGCAAGGTCGCATCCATGAGGATAGCATCATTGTAGAAGCCACAAGTGGTAATACGGGAATCGCTCTTGCCATGGTAGGCGCTATTTTACATATTAAAACAGTGATTATCATGCCTGAAAGTATGAGTAAAGAACGTCGTGAGCTTATTAAGGCGTATGGGGCGCAGCTCATCTTAACACCAAAAGAAACAGGTATGAAGGGGGCTCTTGAGCGGACCAATGAAATTTTAGAGAAGTATCCAAATGCTTTCACCTTGGGTCAATTCGTAAACCCTGCAAACCCAGATATGCATTACCGCACGACGGGTACTGAAATTGTAGAACAAGTGCCGAATGTCGATGTATTTGTAGCAGGTATCGGTACAGGTGGTACTTTCACAGGCGTTACAAGACGATTGAAAGAACATAATCCTAATCTAAAAGCCATTGCTGTAGAGCCAACGGGATCTCCTGCTATTACCGAAGGTAAGGGCGGTCCTCACAAAATTCAAGGGATTGGGGCTGGGTTTATTCCTGAAAACTTCGACCAAACATTGATGGATGGCGTGCAAACTGTAAGTGACGAAGAAGCTTTTAGCGAGGTGCAAACCTTTATGCGTGAAAGTGGTATCTCTATTGGCCTTTCCGCGGGGGCGGCCATTGTAGCGGCAAAACGCATGGCTCGTGAATTACCTAAGGCGAACATCGTTGTTATTGCACCTGATGGAGTAGAGAAATATTTATCCCTCTTGGACTTCGGCAATAATGAATACGTTAAATAATAGATTTTAGATAGATAAAATACGAGATTTTGAATGATAAAAGAATAGGTTCTATATAGATATAGCCTTATATATAGGAATATAGACCCAATATGTTGTATACTAGATATATCTATATTTCTGTAGAATGTAAGTAGAGTTATTTGAGATGGAGTCACTATGATGCAAGGTTTGCGCGAATTATGGGGCAAAATTCAATATAATATTAAGCGTGTAATGGATTCTGACCCAGCTGCCACAAGTGTATGGATGGTTATATGGACATATCCGCATATTACGGCTTTGTTCTGGCATTTCTTTGCCCACCGTCTATATAAGGCGGGGTGGCCCATCTTGGCTCGTCGTGTGGCTCTCCATTCTCGTCATGTAACGGGCATTGAAATTCATCCAGGTGCGACGATTGGTCGCGGTCTCTTTATCGATCACGGTATGGGGGTTGTTATTGGTGAAACGGCTATTGTAGGTGATAATGTAACCTTGTTCCATCAAGTAACACTAGGTGGGATGTCTTCTAAAAAGGTAAAGCGTCATCCGACCATTGAAGATGATGTACTGATCGGTACGGGTACAAAAATCTTAGGGGATATTACGATTGGGGCGCGCACGAAGATCGGTTGTAATCTCGTTATTAAACATGATATTCCTAAGGATATGGTAATCTTTGAAACAGATCCAGAAAATATGTATGTCCGTAAACCTAGTCGCAATGCAACTGCTGCACAAGCAGAGGCGAAGAAAATTCCTGATAATTACATAGAATATTATATTTAATATAAAAGCGTATTTAATATATAATCATTTTTAATATAGAGTCATATTGAATATAGAATCATACAAGCCTCTAACTATTAGATTAACTAGTAGTTAGAGGTTTTTTATGATTCGTAGAAATATGATTCTGTGAATTATTGGATTTAGATTTGGTATGGATTGTATTGTATTGGATTGGGGATATGTTTGATTTAGTATGGTTATGATGTTTTCATTAAACTTTTATACAAAAATATCTATTCATATATTGACATGGAAAATCATTATTGGTAAAATATAAACATAATCAATATTGATTATAAATTAAATAAACGAATTGATGGCGTAGAAGCCAACTGTGTTTGTTCTGCTTTTAGAATAAACTATAATTGAGAATTAAGTGAAAAAAGGAGTTTTATTATGAAAAACGTACAACAAGTAAATCAATATTTAGCAGATCTTTCCGTATGGAATGTGAAATTACATAACCTACACTTCAATGTAACTGGTCCGCAATTCAAATCTATTCATGAATACTTGGAATCTATTTATGATGAAGCTTTTGAATACTTTGATGCCGTAGCAGAACATGTGAAAATGCAAGGTCAATTTCCATTGGTAAATTCTGCAGAATACGCAAAATTGACTAAAATCGAAGAATTGGGACAAGAAGACATCCCTCAAGCAAAGGTAATTGATATCCTTCTTAAAGATTTTAAATACATGAATGATCAAGCTGTAGCAATTCGTGCAGCCGCTGATGAAGAAGGTGATTTCTTGCTCGTAAGCATGATGGAAGATCACGTTGCATACTATGTAAAACAAATCTGGTTCATCGAATCTATGCTGAAATAAGACGATTGACAATGCCTTATTGGGTATGATATGATTACCCAGTAAAGCATGGAGGATTACTCAAGAGGCTGAAGAGGACGGTTTGCTAAATCGTTAGGGCGGGTTACCGTCGCTAGGGTTCGAATCCCTAATCCTCCGCCATGTAAAGACCTCACATCACTCGATGTGGGGTCTTTTTGTATAATATAGTGATTTATTATATTATTTATATAGGCCTAGTTTGTGAGGATTCGAGTGAGTCCAAGGCCTTATTAGCATTGAATGACACAGGTGTGTAAGGGTATAGAGTTGACGTATGTCTAGGGGTTTCATATAATAGATTGTATAAAATGTAATTTTAAGGAGACTCTTATGAATACAAAACATACACGTCAAATGAATCGTATCCGTCGAGCGTTAGGCATTAGTGCATTATGCCTTGTTGCGTCTGTTGGGTTTAGTCATGCTGAAAGTATTGCCATCCCAAGTGCACGTCCTATGGTGGATGGCGTAAGTGCTGATGTAGAGACTGTTAGTAGTTCTAGTAAAGGACAACAGCATGTGAACTCAGATGTTATTACGCCTAATGATTGGACATATACAGCATTACAAAGGCTCATAAAACATGGTGCTATTACAGATACTCACGGATTTACTTTTGATGGTGCTAGCTACACAAAGGATGAGCTTATGCCGCTTATCGATGAGGTAGTCACAAAACGTGAGCAAATGAACGACAATGATCGAGAGTATGCATTGCGTATTTACCAAGAAAATATGCGTGATGTAATGGATTACCGTATTGCTCGCGATAAAAAAGCTACTGACGAGCGCCGTCAAAAACTAGATGAAAAGCGTGCTGAAAGGGCTAAAAAATCTGGTAAGACCTATCAAATATCCAAGGATCAACAAGAAGCCCTTGATAAAGCTGGCGATGAAGTAGCAAAACCGGAAGAACGCGCTTTAACAGATGAACAAATCAAAGAAAAAATGAAGAAATTCAAAATTGATGATTCTCGCGTTAAGGTAAATAATGAAGTGCGTATTCGTTATGCGGACTCCAAGGATAAAAAGTCCAAAACAGATGCTCGTATGCAGACGGAGATGACGTTCACTCTATAACTCTTAGTAAGGGGTTATAATGATTGATTTTTTAAAGAAACAATTGTTTACTGTCCATCAAAACGGTAAGCAGCAGGTAAGTGAGGTCTTTAAATATATAGGACCTGGTATAATCGTAACCGTTGGATTTATCGATCCGGGCAACTGGGCCGCCAACTTGGCAGCTGGTGCTAGTTACGGTTACGAATTATTGTGGGTAGTCACACTATCTACGATTATGCTCATTTTATTACAGCATAATGTGGCGCATTTAGGCATTGTACGCGGTCAATGCTTGTCGGAATGTGCTTATGAGTTTTTACCGCGTTATGCATCTCGCTTTGTGCTTAGCACGGCAGGAATTGCGGCAGCAGCGACGGCCTTGGCTGAGTTTATTGGTGCCGCTATCGCCTTGAAGATGCTCTTTGGTATTCCTATCTTGATAGGCAGCATTTTGACGGCTCTTATCTGTACGGTTATGCTCATTACGAACTCCTATCGTAAATTAGAGCGAATCATTGCTGGCTTTGTATCCCTTATCGCATTGGCGTACCTTGTTGAGGTAAATATGGTCAATGTGGATTGGGCAGCGGCTGGTATCGGTTGGGTGGATCCTAATATTCCTAATACATCGATGCTCGTTATTTTGAGTATATTAGGGGCCGTAATTATGCCTCACAACTTGTTTTTGCACTCTGAAATCATCCAAAGTCGCCAGTTCAATACACAAGATCCAGCGATTATGAAACGGCAGTTACGCTATGAATTCCTCGATACTTTGTTATCTATGGGGATTGGGTGGATGATTAACTCTGCCATGATTATATTGGCGGCGGCTGTCTTCTTTGCTCATGGAATTGAAGTAACAGAGCTTGAACAGGCTGAGGAGTTGTTGCGACCACTCATTGGACCCGCAGCGGGTATTATTTTTGCGATAGCATTGTTATTTGCAGGTTTTGCCTCATCTGCTACGGCAGGTATGGCGGGGGCAAGTATCTTTGCAGGAATGTTTGGCGAGTCTTACGATATGAAAGACTTCCATACGCGATTAGGCTTGGCACTAACATATGTTCCAGCCTTATTATTGATCGTGTTTATTACAGATTCCTTCCAAGCATTATTGTTCTCTCAAATGTTCTTGAGCTTGCAATTACCTATCACCATCTTCTTGCAACTTTACATGACAAGTAGCCGCAAGGTCATGGGAGAATACGCGAACCGTAAATTTACAAATATTCTTTTATGGGGCATAGGTATCATCGTTACGATTATGAATATTTACTTATTGATTGTAGGCTAAGAGCATATTCTTTGTTAGTTACCAAAAGGTTTCTTATAAAGTCAACATTAGAATTCAACATTAGAATACAGAATTAGAATACAACATTAGAATACAAGATTAGAGTACAACATTAGAATGCAAAGGACCGCTATGGCGGTCCTTTTGTCATGTTGCTAACGTATCTATTATGTAAAACGCGTATCTTTGAACACTCAAGAGGGGTATAAAATATGGTACAATTAAGAATAGTATAATATAAGAATCATATTTTTAAGGATAATATAATATCTGTTGGGAGTATTCCTTAGCAGTGTGATATATGGAAAATTAGGAGGCCCTAATGGCAAAGGAAATCAACGTACAAGAGACAATACAATCTGATTTTAGTGTTGTGGTTAACGATATTGCTGAAGAGTTATTGACGCGCCTCAATATGGATGAGGATGGTTCTGTTATCGATATGTTCCAAACAGGCTCTTTTGATCCTTGGCAGTTATTCGTATTTTTTGGTGCTTTAGAAAAAGCCCTTATTGAGTTCAGAACAGATAAACGGAAGAAAACAGTTATCGTTCATGCACAACCTGAGGCTCTTATCGGCATTGGCCGCGTAGTGACACCTGTATCTACTATGCTTGAGCATGTATTGATGTCTCGTTTGAATGATATGAGCGAAGGCCGCTTGGAAACAGGCATGCTTACAGTATCTGCTGAAAGCATCGATTATGAAGGTGTAAATCTTAAAGGTCGTCACGTGGTTATCGTATGCGATCTTGTAGATGAAGATTCTAATTATCTCAAAGAATGCATTAAATTATGTAAAGAATTGAAAGCAAGCCACGTAGTGGCGGTGCCTCTCATGTTGTGGAACCCTGAATTGATCGACAATTTGACAGAGGAATCTATTAAGGCGGAATTATCTCATGAAAATCGTCCTCTCTCCTAGTAAGACAAAAACGATTACCGATGTTGCTAGCAACGCTGAGGCAGTACATCATGCAGTCCGAGACGGCCAATTTCAGCCGAACATCACGAAAGAAATTGTAACACATGTACAATCCCTTGATGTAATAGCTCTTGGAAAGGCGCTAAAGCTAAAGGCTGATAAGGCGCAAGCTCTTTTTGATTTTTATCAGTCCTTTGAGGCTCATCCCGTAGGTCGTGCCTGTGAAAGTTATGATGGCATTGCTTTCAAATATTTGGACTGGTCGAACTTATCTGACGAAGCCAAGGCTTTTGGTGAAAGCCATCTCGTTGTGCTGTCTGCATTTTACGGTGTCGTTGAACCTAATATGGGGGTGCGCGACTATCGACTCGATATGGTCGATAAGGTGGGCATTAATCTATACGATACATGGCGTGAAGCGGTGGACGCATACTTTCACAAGGAAGATTGGATTCTAAACCTAGCATCTAAAGAATATGCAAAAATGGTGAACCATCCAAAGGTGATAACCGTTGAATTTTGGGAATTACGGGGCGATACGTTTAAGCAGATGAGTACGTCCTCTAAAATGAGTCGCGGTGTGATGGCTCATGAATGTTTAACTCGACAAGTGAAACATGTGCGGGACTTGCCCCGCGAAGTTAATGGATTTACTTGTGTCTCTGACATTGAATCCATTACCATACCAAGCGAATCGATGACGGTTCGTTACGAAAGGAAGTGATTGTTTGCAAGTGCAAGACATTCTTGCAAAAGACCTCGTCGGCGATGAATGGCTGACAGAGGAGGAATTGCGATTTCTCATGTCTGTAACTGATGAAGAACAGTTGCAGTTGATATATAAAAAGGCCTACGAAGTGAAGGCAAAATACGTAAAGCCTGTAGCGTATTATCGCGGTCTCATTGAGTTCTCAAACCGATGCATTAAAAATTGTAATTATTGCGGTATCCGTCGTGAAAATGACAAGACGGAACGCTTTGATATGAATCGCGAAGACATCATCAAGATGGCGCAATGGGCATACGATCATGAATATGGTTCCATTACACTCCAATCTGGTGAACGCTGTGATGATGCCTTTGTGGACTATGTTGTGGATTTAATTCGCGACATTAAAGCCATCGGCGATGGTTCTCTTGGTATTACGATGTGCGTAGGAGAACAAAGCGAAGAGGCGTACCGTCGCATGCGTGAAGCCGGTGCGAGTCGTTATTTATTACGCATTGAAACAACCAATACAGATTTATACCATAAGATTCATCCTCGTGATGAATTGCACTCCTTTGAGACGCGCGTAGAATGCTTACGTCGTTTGCGCCGCGTGGGCTTCCAAGTTGGCACAGGTGTTATGATTGGTCTACCTGGGCAAACAGAAGAAGATCTTGTGAATGATATCTTGTTCTATCGCGATATGGATATCGACATGATTGGTATGGGCCCTTATGTAGTGCATCATGATACGCCTCTAGGCCAAGAAGCATTGGCAATGGGCATTGATGATGAAGAGGGCAAGTTGCGACGAGTTCAACTGGGCCTCAAGATGATTGCCTTAACTCGTTTATTCTTGAAAGACGTAAACATTGCGGCAACTACTGCATTACAAGCACTAGATAAACTAGGCCGTGAAAAAGGCTTAGCCGCAGGTGCAAATATCCTTATGCCTATCATCACCATTCCTGAACACCGTGCAAAATATTTGCTATATGATAATAAACCATGCGTAGACGACAATGCAGAACAATGTAAAGACTGCTTGACGCGCCGCGTAATGTCCATCGGTGATACAGTGGGTTGGAAACAAAATGGGGACTCTAAACACTACGGCAAACGGACGGGGAAATTTTAGTATTCTATGTTTTAACTAAATTATTTAGTGAATTAATATATTTACCACTAGTATTGCCTATATATAGATGGGGCCCCGTTACATAAAGACAACTTAATTAAAAAAGACGGTCTATACTTGCTTGCTCCTCGTTCCTGATGTCGCGGCACAAGTACAGACCGTCTTTTTTATAACTTTGTGAGGACACTAGTCCCATCTATATATAGGATATACCGATAAAGTCTTATTAATAATTTAATTAAGTTTAGGATCTACATAGGAATACTAAAATTTTTGTTCTAATTTAGTATTAGTATATAATCCTCTTTTTCTAAGAAATTTTTCTCAGAAAAAGAGGATTTTTTTATTGTAGTGTCGAAATGTATTAGCAAAGCCGTAATTTGCCAGTAAGGAGGCGATTCCAATGAAAGAGTACAGTAGTGATAAAATTAGAAACGTTGCTGTTGTTTCCCACGATGGTGCGGGCAAAACAGCTCTTGTTGAATCCTTGTTGTTAACTTCTGGTGCGGTTGATTTCGTAGGTAAAGGTCAAGATAATAAACATATTATGGACTTTGAACCGGAAGAAATTAAACGTAATGTAACTATTCAATTGGGCATGGCGCCATGTGAGTGGCATGACCATAAGGTTAACTTCATAGACACTCCAGGCTATAACGAATTCCATGGCGAAGTTCGTGCCGCTTTGCGTGCTTGTGATGGTATGTTGATGGTGCTATCCTCCACATCTGGTGTAGAAACTGACACAGTTCGCGCATGGGATTATGCAGTTGAATTACAAATGCCTCGCATGGCATTTATCAATAAAATGGATGTCGATGGTGCTGATTTCTTTGGCACTATTGAAAGAATGCGGGAGTTATTTGGCAAAGGCATTATGCCATTGCAGATTCCTATCGGTGAAGGTGCCGATTTTGAAGGCGTTGTAGACGTAGCGAAAATGACTGCGTTTACTTATAAGGACGGCCAACCAACAGAGGTCGCTGTACCAGCTCACCTTATCGAAAAGGCTCAAGAAATTCGGGAAATGACCGTAGAAGCCGCGGCTGAAGGTAGCGATGAGTTGTTGGAAAAATATTTAGAAGGCGAAGAATTATCCTTAGAGGAAATCCGCCAAGGCTTGCGTGAAGGGATGATTAGTGGCCGTGTGTGCCCAATCATGTGTGGCAGTGCCACATCTCGTATTGGCTTAGATCAAGTATTGGATCGTATGATCCGTTACATGCCGGATGCAACTAAAAAAGTGATGACCGCAACTGATGCGGAAACCGGCGAACAATGTGTTGTACATGTAGATAAACCATTAACTGCATTCGTATTTAAAACATTGTTAGACCCATTCGCAGGCAAACAAAGCTTTGTACGTATCTTCTCTGGTGAACTGAAAGAAGGGGATCGCCTCTTTGATGTGAACCAAGGTGTAGAAGAAAAATGGGGCAAGATGGTTACCCTTATTGGGAAGCAACAAATCCCTGTATCCGCTGCTAAAGCTGGCGATATCGTAGTGATACCGAAATTGGCCAATGCTAAGACCGGCGATACATTAACGGCTCCTGACTTTAAAGTGACATACGATGCTATTCGTTTCCCTCAACCTCTATATACAGTGGCTATGGAGCCAGTAAAAAAAGGTGAGGAGGAAAAATTAGCTAGTGCTGTTCTTAAAGTGGCGGAAGAAGATCCTACTTGCGTAGTAGTGAAAAATGCTGAAGCTCGCCAATTACAAATTGATTGTATGGGCGAAGTACATCTTGAGCATATCCTCAATAAAATGGACCGTAAATACGGCGTACAAGCTAAACTTGTGGCTCCATATATTCCATACCGCGAAACCATTAAAAGCTCTGCTGAAACCGAGTCTAAATATAAGAAACAAAGTGGCGGTCATGGTCAATATGGTCACGTTAAGATTCAAGTGGATCCATTATATGATGGTAGCGAATTTGCATTCGTAGACAAAATTTTTGGTGGTGCTGTACCTAAACAATACATACCAGCAGTGGAAAAGGGTGCCAAAGAAACCCTAGATAAAGGCCTAATTGCAGGATATCCTATGATTGGCGTGCAAGTGACACTCTTGGATGGATCTTACCACAGCGTAGACTCCTCAGAGTTAGCATTTAAAGTAGCTACGTCACAGGCTATCAAGGATGTGATTCCTAAGGCGAAACCAGTCCTATTAGAACCAATCTATGAGGTCAACGTGTTTGCACCAGATGCTTTCATGGGCGACATCATGGGTGATTTGAATAGCCGTCGAGGTCGTGTATTAGGCATGGAACAAAGTGAAAGAACAGGTATTTCTGTTGTTAAAGCACAAGTACCATTGGCTGAAATGTCTGATTATGTGACTGCATTGCGCTCCATTACACAAGGACAAGGCGTATTTAACCGTCAGTTCTATACATATGAAGAGGTTCCACATAAGCAAGCGGAAGAAATTATCGCTGCTCATAAAACTCAAGAATAAAGTAATGGCCACATGCTGTATGTAATACAGTTTGAATCTTTACAACTGAATAGACAATTGCATACTGTAACAATTTAATAATGTAACAATTTCATAGCGTAATGATTGACGAAAGTCATAAATTTGAATAGTATTTTACTGAAGCCCTCCATATATGTAGCGTATGGAGGGCTTTTACATAAGAGAATAGCTAGTTCTTTATGTATATATGTGCTAACATAAAAGGTAATATAATTGGTTTATTGTGGTGCCATATCCATAGATATTGTGAAAGGATTGTGTATGTTTTTCTCTAGTATTACCGCAGATTATACAAAAATGGGCTATCCTAAAGCCATCGTACGAGCTTTAGATTTCTTAAAAAATACAGACTTGAAAGCATTGCCAGGCGGCCGTCATGCCATTGAAGGGGACATGATGTACGCCAATGTAGACGATGTAGAAACAAAACTATTTGAAGCTACAAAACCAGAATCGCATCGTAATTATGTAGATATTCAATTTATGGTGAGTGGCGAGGAAAACATGGGCTTTTTCGTAGATAAAGGTCTCGTTAAACCTGTGGAGTCCTATCCAGATCGAGATTGCTATTTTTATACTAATGAAGCGGTTGATGAAGGGCAAATCCATTGCCCAGAAGGGTACTACACTGTATTCTTCCCCTCTGATGTTCATCGACCTTTGCTTGCTGTAAACGATAAACCTATTAAAATCCGTAAGGTGGTTGTGAAAGTTCACGTATCTTTGCTTGGTGACTAGCATGAAACAATATGAAGTTATTGGTGTTATTATAACTCTATTAGGGGCTGTTTTATGGGGTGTATCCGGTGCATCTGTACAGTTCTTAAGCAATTTTAGAGATATGAATTTGGAATGGCTAGTAACTATGCGATTGATTACAGCAGGTTTACTAACTGTTATTTATGCATGGTTTAGATTTGGAAACTCTATCTTTAATGTATTTCATAGTGTAAAGGATATGCTAGGGCTCATTGTTTTTGGCGTATTTGGAATGGCATTATGCCAATATACATACTTCAGATCCATTGCTTTAGCTGGAGCTGGCATTGCAACGGTTTTACAATATCTGGCGCCGTCTATGATTATTATTTATCTGCTAGTACGCTATGGTAAACGACCATCCAAGGGGGAGACGGTTTCTGTTATACTTGCTTTAGTGGGGACCATTTGTTTGATGGGGAATGGTGATGGTCTTTCTATTGAAAGCTTCCCGATGGCGGTTCTCGTATGGGGGCTTTTATCTGCTGTCGGTGTAGCCGTATATAGTATTTCTCCTGTTGATTTACTCTACAAATATGGAACGTTGCCTATTGTAGGGTTTGGGATGCTTATTAGTGGTATTGTAGCCGCTATATTATTCCATCAACCGAATTCATATGCAGTGTGGGACGCATGGACTGTTATTGGTTGTTTCAATGTCATATTCCTCGGGACGATAGTATCTTTCAATGCCTATTTAGAAGGGGTTAAACGAATTGGGGCCGTACCAGGATCTATTTTGTCATCTATTGAACCTATTTCGGCGGCTTTCTTTGGGTGGGCTTTTTTAGGAAATGAATTTAGTCTATTAGGGTTAATTGGTATGGCTATGATTATTGCTACCGTTGTTATCATTGCTTGGGATAGACAACGAACTATTAAACGAGAGGTACTGGCAAAACTGAATAAAACAATATTAGAATGAATCGATAAGAGCACATCAATATAAATATATCAATAAAATATGTCGACAGGAAAACATCAAGAAGAACACATATATCACAGAAGTCGTTTCGTGGTATATGTGTTTTTGTTATATCATAAAGTATATTTTAGATACTGTATACATGCACCATTTAGTTGACTATTTACCTATCTATTCATATAGTAAATGTATACGTGATTATTAGTTTGTTACGGAGGTATTTATGTCTGTAAAAGATTTTGTGCAACAACGGCGCGATGCGTTAATCGCTATGCGTCGCGACTTTCATATGTACCCTGAGCCTGCTTGGCTTGAGTATCGCTCTGCTGCGAAGGTAGCGGATAGGCTTATTTCCTTGGGCTATGATGTGGCGTTAGGCGCAGATGTACTCGATTTAGAATCTCGCATGGGCTTGCCTAGTGATGAGGTTATGAAAGCTGCTATGGATCGAGCCATCAAAGAAGGCGCAAATCCTGAGCTTGTTGAAAAGATGGGCTATGGTAAAACGGCCATTGTTGCAACTATGAAGTTTGGTGGTGAAGGCCCTGTAGTAGCATTTCGTGTAGACATGGATTCCAATGATGTCATTGAAGCTAAAGATGATAACCATGTACCCGCAAAGGGCGGGTTCCGTTCTTGTCATGATAAGGCGATGCACGCCTGTGGTCATGATGCACATATGACGATGGGGCTAGGCCTAGCTGAATACTTGGCTACGCACAAGGATGAATTCAAAGGCACTATCAAACTCATCTTCCAACCAGCAGAGGAAGGTGTACGCGGTGCTAAAGCGATGGCGGAAGCAGGCGTAGTAGATGATGTAGATTTGATGTTCGGCATGCATATTGGGTTTAACGAAAAATTATCCAATTGCTTTGCTTGTAGCGATCATGGCTTCTTAGCGACAACAAAACTTGATGCGGTGTTCCACGGTTATTCTGCTCATGCCGGGGGCTCTCCTGAAAAGGCACAAAATGCAATGCTCGCCGGCTGTACAGCAGTTCTTAACTTACAAGCCATCGCTCGTCATAGTCAAGGCGCTTCTCGTATGAATGTAGGTGTTTTTGAAAGCGGTACAGGCCGCAATGTGACGCCTGATGTGGCGGTGCTTAAACTAGAAACTCGTGGTGCTACGACAGAAATCAATGATTACATGATTGAACGGTCGAAGACTATTATTAAAGGTGCTGCAGAAATGCATGATTGTACCTTTGAAATCACAAAACAAGGAGAAACTCCTGCAGGTCGTATCAGTGATGATTTAGCTCGTGAAGTACAAGCTATCGTGGAACCACTTGGGATCTTTAAAGAGGTGCCATTCGATTACAGTGGTGGCGGCAGTGAAGACTGTGCGTACTTCTTGAATCGTGTCATCGATCGCGGCGGTAGAGCAACCTACATGGTAGTAGGTTCTGCTATTAAAGCGCCACATCACAATCCGCTCTTTGATATCGATGAAGAAGATATGCTAAATGGTATCGTTGCATTAGGTACTATTGCAGCTCACTATTTAAAATAAGCTTTATGTACTAGCATCATATGGTTTGTCAGTAATTGATGTAATAGATTGTGAGGTGTTACATGATTCAACGAGAGCGATTGGTTAAAGATTTTGAGGCTATGGCCCAATTGACGGCATCTGGTGAGGGCATTAATCGCCTTGCTTTCACCGATGCAGATTGGGCAGGACGGCAATATATTATAGACCGCATGACTGATGCGGGTTTATCCGTTGAAATAGATGATTTTGGTAATGTCATTGGCTATAAGATTGGTAAGAAACCAGATTTACCAGTTGTCATGGTAGGGTCTCATACAGATAGCGTACCCAATGGAGGTAATTACGATGGTGTGGTGGGCGTGTTATCTGCCATTGAAGTAATTCGTAGCATGACTGACGATAGTTATGAACATGACCATACCATCGCTGTGGTATCCTTCATGTGCGAAGAGTCCGGTCGTTTTGGGAATGCTACACTAGGTAGTAAGGCCATGCGTGGTGAATTAAGATTACAAGACTTACACCGATTGGTAGATAAACAAGGAGTTTCTTTGTACGAAGCATTGAAAGGTCGCAACTTAAATCCCGATGGGATTGAAGAAATGGAATATAAACGACCTGTAAAGTCTTTCACAGAAATTCATATAGAACAAGGAAAGGTACTAGAGCACGAACAGAAAACGATTGGCATTGTGACTGGTATTGCAGCGCCAGAGCGATTCTATGTGACCATTCGGGGCAATGCCGATCATAGTGGCGCTACGCCGATGAACTTGCGTCATGATGCTCTATGTGGAGCTTCAAAAATCATCCTCGGCATCGAGGAGATTGCATCCATGCAAGAGGAGCCACCCGTGGTGGGTACTGTTGGTGTTGTAGAGGTTATGCCTGGCGCGATGAATGTCATTCCTGGTGCTGTAAAGCTAGGGGTAGATATTCGTAGCATTTCTAAGGTAGCTCGCAATTCTGTAGTTACTCTCGTTAAGGAATTTATCGACATTACTGCCGAGAAACGTGGATTATCGTATACAATTGAAACAATTGCACAGGACCATCCAGTGGAGATGCACCCGGCGATGATTCGAGAAATCGAAGAGGCTGTTAAGTCTGTCGGTATAGAGTACATGACAATGCCGAGCGGTGCCGGTCATGATGCGATGCATTGGGCGGAGGCAGTTCCTACGGGAATGATCTTTATTCCATGTCGCGATGGCATCAGTCATAATCCTGCAGAATTTGCTGAAATGGATGATATCGTAACGGGTGCAGAGGTGCTTGATAAGGTGCTTAGAAAACTTAGCTTGGAAGAAACAAAGCTTGTTTAATATATTTCTTTATGTATTTATTCTTTATGTATTTATGTAGTTATATAGATAAGTAGTTATATAGTTATATGATTATACTGTATATAATTAAGTGATTACTTTTACTATTGTTAGGCCTATTAGGTGTAAGACATAGATAGGACTATTGTATTTAGTGTTGTTAGTTGTGTATTGGGTGTAAAGCGTTTATAGAGGGGATATAGCTATCTTGCATCCTATGTACACGGATAGGAGAGTTATGGTTATTACAGGTATTGTTATTGTAGTAGCGACGTTTATAGCTATTATTAAACAGTTTGAAACGCGGCTCGTTTTATTATTATCGGGCTTACTGATGTGCTTTATTGGTGGGCAGCTTGGTGCTGGTACGACGGCCTTTGTGAAAGAACTTACAAATCCAGGGCTTGTACCGACGATCTGTACGGTGTTAGGTTTTAGCTATGTTATGGAATATACAAAATGTACGGAGCACATGGTATATTTCATTTCTGCAGGCCTCAAAAAGATGACGAAAATCATCATTCCTGGTGCTGTTATTATTACGTTCCTGATCAATATTGCATTGCCTACAGCGGCAGGTTGTGCTGCGGCCGTAGGTGCATTATTGATTCCGGCTTTAATTCGTTCTGGAGTACATCCAGCGATGGCTGGTTCTGCTATCTTCTTAGGTACATGGGGTAGTTCCTTGAGCCCAGGCCTTATGTTCAACCCTCAAGTAGCACAACTGGCGGGGGTAGACGTAATGACAGTTATTGCGAGCTTCTCTATGCAAGCAATTATCGGTATAGTAGTGGCCGCTATTTTGCTTAATATTGTGGCTATTGTAAAAAAAGAACATACAGGGTATGTAATGAAAAACGATACTGTAGAGGAAGGCAAAGAGTTTAAAGTAAATTATTTCTATGCAATCATTCCCATTATTCCTCTTGTATTACTCGTACTTGGCAGTAAACAAGTAGCGGTGATTCCAGAAATCTCTGTACCTGTATCTATGCTCATCGGTACTGCTATTGGTATCATTGCCGTGCGTCCTAATGTGGCAGAAGCTGTTAAAAAGTTCTTCCGCGGTACTGGCGATGGCATGTGCGATGTAGTAGGTCTTATGGCTGCTGCAGCGTGCTTCACAGCAGGTATGCAACACATCGGCCTTACTAGTGCACTCATCGATAGTATGAAGAACTCTCAACAAATCGCTCAAATAGGGGCAGCCTTTGGTCCGTTCTTGTTGGCGGTTATCTCTGGTTCTGGTAATGCAGCAGCGCTTGCCTTTAATGGTGCTGTCACACCTCATGCTGCAGACTTTGGTTATGGTATTATGCAACTTGGATCCATGGCTCAAATCGGTGCTGGTATCGGTCGTAGTATGAGTCCTGTTGCAGGGGCAGGTATCATCATTGCAGGACTTGCAGGTATTAACCCTATGGAAATGGCGAAACGCAATGCTGTGCCTTGTATTATTGCGACAGTAGTCATTATGCTATTGTTACTCTAGTCTAATAAAACTATATTGTAAAAGAAAACCCGTCATGATTGTTGTAATCATGACGGGTTTTCTTTGTTATAACTTTAAATAGCCAATCAATATATTTGTATCAAAGCACCAATTCATATGATTTAAACTAGCATGGTAATCAAGATGATTATATATAAGAGACTAATCAATTGATTATATGTAAGCGGCTAATTATATGATTTTTACGCATATATTGAAAGTTGAGATATAAGTAATATTTATGGATGCCAAAGAAAAGAGCAATTTGTTTTTATTGCATTTTCATAATATATTATATGTATTAAAGGAATAGTTGATATACCTTTGTGTCAGCCCATGTTTTCATAAATGAGTAAAAAGCCTGTACTGGCTTGGATTCAAGGGCACTATGACGGGTGTACATCCACGTATCCCGAGTCATGATATGACCATCAAGAGTTTTCAAGGTTTCCTTAAATAGGTTAGGGTAATCATTACCACAGCTTTGGGTGAGGATGGTAAAACCAAGTCCTTGGTTGACGAGCTTCATACATGTATCGATGTCGTTCACCTCAATGGTGCGCATCGGTGGTTGTGAGTAGTGGGAATACCACCAATCATCAATGGTCTGCTGTAAATTCGGATCTGTTTGATAGTGAATATAGGGCAGACGAGGTAAATCCTCTACGGCACAAGGCGTTTTGTTGAAGAAGCAGAATGGTTCAGACCAGATATGTTCTTTCGACTCTGTCCAAGTGTGGGCACCGCGAATGATGGCAGCATGTAAGCGGCCTTCAAGGAAGTCATGGTATAGCTTATAGCTAAGTCCCGTATACATGATGATATCAATATGTGGATAAGCCTCTTTAAAGGTGGATAAGATATGGGGGATATGATACTTTGCGAATACATTTGAGCATCCTAGGTTTAATGTACCGCGTGGTTCACTACCCATAGCTAATAGCTCTTGGCGCACCGAAGTATAGGAATTGAGCAAATCTTCGGCGTATCGTACAAGGCGTTGACCTTGATAGGTAAACTCTACACCACGAGCTTGTCGGTTGATGATGGGACAGTTAAATTCCTTTTCTAATTTTTTTATCCGTTCACTCAATGCAGGTTGCGTCATAAATAGACGACGCGCCGCATAAGTAATATTATTTTCCTCTGCTAAGGTTTTTAAAATTGTACAATCTTTCGTGTCCATAAACTCTCCTTTATATATGTATTATTGTACTCTATCCCATAGAGTTGGTACAGACGAGGGGACGCTAGGGCTATACAGATTAGATATAACTAAAGACTAGGTACTAGTAAGAGGAATGGAACTTTCACCAATAAACATGGTGAAAATATAGTGTTTGTAAAGGTTTACACATGCCTGAAAGTAATAAAGGAGCAAGTCATGGTTGAGTTAATTTCAAATGGTGTATTTTTATATCACGGTACGGATATCGTTCCTGCGGATTCTAGTGCAGCCCTTGATCAGCAAGAAGTTTTTAATAAAGAGCGCGCCTATAAGGAAACGATGGCGTACCGTATTTTAATGGACCACCAACAACACGAAGGTGATCAAGATTTACGCATCAAATTCGATGCCTTAACATCTCACGATATTACCTATGTTGGTATTATTCAAACGGCGATTGCCAGTGGTCTTGATAAATTTCCAATTCCTTACATTTTGACAAACTGTCATAATAGCTTGGCAGCAGTAGGGGGCACGATTAACGAAGACGACCATGTGTTTGGCTTATCCGCGGTTCAACGCTTCGGCGGCGTGTATGTACCTCCTCATCTTGCAGTTATTCACCAATATATGCGTGAAACAATGGCAGGCTGTGGCAAAATGATTCTCGGTTCCGACAGTCATACTCGTTACGGTGCTCTTGGTACTATGGCGATTGGTGAGGGCGGTCCAGAGCTTGTAAAACAATTGCTTGGCCGCACGTATGATGTACAACGTCCAGAAGTTATCGCTATTTACCTCGATGGAAAACCTAAACACGGCGTAGGCCCACAAGACGTGGCACTCGCTATTGAAAAAGCTGTATTCGCAAACGGTTTTGTGAAAAATAAAGTAATGGAATTCGTAGGCCCTGGTATTGAACATTTATCCATGGACTTCCGTAACGGCATCGATGTAATGACTACAGAGACTACATGCCTTACAACTATTTGGAGAACAGATAGTACAACGAAAGAATTCTTGACACTTCATGGTCGCGGTGATGCGTACAAAGAGCTTAACCCTGGTGATGTAGCTTATTATGATGGCCTAGTAAAAGTTAATCTTAGGGAAGTGGAAAGTATGATTGCTATGCCATTCCATCCAAGCAATGTATATACAATTAAAGAAATCAACGAAGGTGGTCGCGATTTATTAGCAGAAATCGAACGTCAAGCGGTAGAGCAATTAGATAATAAATCCTTGTCTTTACAATTGCCTGAAAAACATTTTGACGGCAAATTGCATTTAGATCAAGGTATCATCGTAGGGTGCTCTGGTGGTTTATATGAAAACATTATGCAAGCGGCTAACATCGTACGCGGTAAGAGCGTAGGTTCCGGTCGTTTCGCATTTAGCGTTTATCCTTCTAGCCAACCAATTTACTTAGAACTTATGAAAAATGGTGCTCTTGTAGATCTTATGAGTGCTGGTGCCATCGTGCGTACAGCTTTCTGCGGGCCATGCTTTGGTGCAGGTGATACACCTAACAATACTGGACTCAGTGGTCGTCATGCGACACGAAACTTCCCGAATCGCGAAGGTTCTAAACCTGGTAACGGACAAATTTCTTCCGTTGCACTTCTCGACTCCCGTTCCGTAGCGGCTACTGCTATTAACGGTGGTGCATTAACTGCGGCTACTGATATCGATTATGATGATGTAGTACCAGCTTACCACTATGATGATAAACCTTATGAAAGCAA
The DNA here is from genome assembly GCF_032550495.1 of Veillonella parvula. GTDB lineage: Bacteria > Bacillota > Negativicutes > Veillonellales > Veillonellaceae > Veillonella > Veillonella parvula_G. The sequence continues at coordinate 114,847 of NZ_JAWFZJ010000002.1, forward strand.
AGTATATAGCGGCTTCAATGAGCCTAAAAAAAATACTGAACTCATTTATGGACCATCCATTAAACCTTGGCCAGCTATTAAAGAATTGACCCCAAATGTATTGCTCAAAGTAGTTGCCTATATCGATGACCCTGTAACGACTACGGATGAGTTGATTCCATCTGGTGAAACATCTTCCTTCCGTTCAGATCCATATGCATTGTCTGAATTTGCCTTGAGCCGTAAGGTTCCTGAATATGTAGGTCGTGCTAAAACCGTTCGCGATTGGGAAAAATCTCGTCAAGAAGGTGAAAGTACAGTAGAGTTAGTCGCTGCATACGAAGAGGTTAAGCAAGCTCTTGGCTTGTCAGAATCTGTAGAAGATATGGCTAAGTCTACAGCTGTTTCCAGCATGGTATATGCTAATCGTCCGGGTGATGGCTCTGCTCGTGAGCAAGCAGCATCCTGTCAACGTGTATTGGGTGGCGGTGCTAATATCGCTATTGAATATGCTACAAAACGTTATCGCAGCAATGTAATTAACTGGGGCATGTTACCGTTCGTAACTAGCGAAGAAGACTCTAAAACTATGGTCGTAGGCGACTATGTATATGTGCCAAATGTGCGTGACCAATTATTCTCTGACTCCGATGATTACACAGCATATGTTATCAGTGGAGGTGCGAAGAAAGCAGAAATCACATTACATTTAGGGCACCTCAGCGATGAAGAAAAAGATATTATCGCAGCAGGGTGTCTCATCAACTACTATGCAAATAGCAAAGCATAAGCGGTGAACATAAAGGAGTAAGTTATGAACAGGTATAAAGAAATTCCTGTTACCTATATGCGCGGAGGGACTAGTAAAGGGGCGTATCTGTTAAAAGATACGCTTCCAACTGACCCAGCTGCACGAGACCGTATGATTTTAGATTTATATGGTTCTCCCGATGCGCGTCAAATTAATGGTATTGGCGGTGCCGACCCATTGACGAGCAAGGTAGCTATCGTAAATCCTTCTGACCGCGATGATGCAGATATCGACTACACCTTTGGGTATGTAGGTATCGCTGATGCGGTGGTAGATTACGAAGGTAACTGTGGAAATATTTCTGCTGGTGCTGGAGTATTTGCCATTATGGAGGGCTTTGTGAAAGCCGTAGAACCAGAAACAGTGGTTCGCATCTTTAATACGAATACAAATAAAGTTATTGAAGCGCATGTTCCAGTCCGAGATGGTAAGCCTATTATTGATGGTGATTTTGCCATCGATGGTGTTCCTGGCACAGGTGCTCGTATTACATTATATTTCTTGGAACCAGGCGGTTCTAAGACAGGTAAGCTACTACCAACAGGCAATGTACAAGACACAATTACATTGGTTGATGGTCGCACAATCCAAGTCAGTTTAGTAGATGCAGCTAATCCAGCTGTATTTGTAAAGGCTACAGATCTTGGTTATGAAGGCACGGAATTACCGGCTTTCACAGAAACGGATGGCAGTGTATTACTCAATACACTTGAAGATATTCGCACTACTGCGGCGGTAATGATGGGCCTTGCTCCATCTAAAGAGTCCGCCAGTCTTGCAGTTCCAAAGGTATGCATGGTGTCCGCACCACAAACCTACGTGGCAAACGATGGTCGAACTATCAAGGGGAATAGTATAGACATCGTGGCTCGTACAAAGGCACTAGCTGTAATGCATAAAGCCTATGCCGTTACAGGTGGTATCTGTACTGCTACAGCAGCGCTTATTACGGGTACTGTGGCGAACGAAGTAGTTAGCGAACGTGCTAAAGAAACGAATCAAGTTACTTTAGCACATCCATCAGGGAAGTTTGATTTCGAAATATGCTTGACCCATGATAAGGGTTGGCATGTGGAGAAGGCGGGCGTCGCTAGAACAGCGCGACCGATCATGAAAGGCATAGCTTATGTTAAAGGAGAGTAAGAATGAGTAAGCTACTTAAAATTGCAATTATGTTTGCCATTCCTCTGGTAATGTGGTTCATTACACCGCCAGAAGGTTTGAGCGTGGAAGCTTGGCGACTGCTAGGTTTCTATTTAATGGCTATCGTTGGTCTTGTTGTTAAACCTTGGCCAGCACCAATTATTTTGTTGTTATCTATTGCAGGTTCTTCAATTTTCTTAAATGCAACGAAAAACGTATTGTCTGGTTATGCATCCACTACAGTATGGCTAGTATTCTCTGCGTTCTCCCTCAGTGTGGCGTTTGTAAAAACAGGACTTGGCCGTCGTATTGCGTACCTATTGATTAAATCCTTAGGACATACTACATTGCGTCTTGGCTATGTAACTGCGTTATTAGATCTTATTATTTCTCCGGTAACACCTTCCAACACAGCACGTTGTGGGGGTATCGTGTTCCCAATCATGAACTCTGTAGCAAAAGCGTTAGGTTCTGAGCCTGGTGAAAGCGCTAAAAAAGCTGGTTCTTACCTCATGGTTAACACATACATGGTAACTAAGGTAACAAGCTTGATGTTCGCTACAGCAATGGCACCAAACTTATTGGCTGCTGACTACATGAACAAAATCCTCGGTGTAGATATTAACTGGGGCCTTTGGGCATTAGCACTCGTAGTACCAGGTCTTGTAATGCTTCTCATTACACCTGCTTTGGTATACTACTTAGACAAACCATCTATTCAACACATCGACTCTCATGCGATTGCTGATGAAGGTTTGAAAGAACTTGGACCTATGTCTGGTCGCGAGAAATCTCTTATTGCTATCTTTATTCTTGCCTTAGTTGGCTGGGCGTTGCCTTCCATCTTGACGCAAGGCTTTGGCATTAAATTCTCCCTTGATGCAACAGCAGTAGCTATCGTAGCCATGGTAGCAGCGCTTGTAACAGGCGTAATCAAATGGGAAGATATGCTTGAATCCAAAGGTGCTTGGAACACATTGATCTGGTTCGGTGGTATCATCGGTATGTCCAGTGCGTTGTCCAAGGTTAAATTCTTTGAATGGTTAGCTGACTTTATGGGGACACACTTCAACTTCGGCGACAACCCGATGTTGGCTCTTATTATCATCGGCGCTATCAGTATCGCTGTTCGTTACTTGTTCGCTTCTGGTAGTGCGTATGTAGTTGCAATGCTTCCAGTATTCCTTACTGTAGGTAAAGTAGCGGGTGTAAACCCAATGGCGTTGTCCTTGTTACTAGCTGCTACAAACTCCTACGGTGGTGCGTTGACTCACTACGGCGGTGCAGCGGCTCCAATCGTATTCGGTGCTGGTTACAACACAGTTAAAAGCTGGTGGATTATCGGTGGTATCTTCGCTATCATGTGCTTCATCGTAAACCTTACAGTGGGCTACGCATGGTGGGAAATTCTTGGTATCCTATAATACCTAACTAGAGACAATAGTTATTCTATACATATAGAATGATCATCCCCTAGATAGTGAAAGTTTCTATACTTTTACAAACAACATAATAAAAGAGCTGTTTCGGAATCAGTACACACACATCTGAGTTCTGAGAACAGCTCTTTTTATTTGTTTATATAGTTTCTTTAATGCATTTGCACTATTTTCGTTGTATTACGGCATTACTTTAGTTTTAACGCAACCCATAGTGCAGCGCCGATAAAGGTAAGGCTACATGCCCAGAAAAGGGTTGTGAAGCCAAATTGAGCGGCTACAATGGAACCACCAAAGGAGCCTAGAAAGTAACCCATAGACAAACAAGACTGATTGTACGAGAATATTTGTCCCGTATATTCCTTAGGTGTTTTTGATGCTAAATAGGTATTGAGCGCAGGTAACATACCACCTAGCCCAAAACCTTGCAAGAAACGGATAAACCCAAGTACATACACAGAGTCCACATAGGCTTGCGGTATATTGAGTAGACCTACATAGATCATCGAGTAGATGAGCACCTTTCTAGGGCCTATACGGTCTACTAATTTCCCGAGTGGAGAGCTACTAAAGAATTGGGCGATACCCATGGCAGAGAACACAGCACCAGAAATAAAGGCTATATTTTCCGTATTGCTTGGTAGCATTCCTTTAATGTAAACCGTCATAATGGGGGAGATGGCGGTAACCGAAATGGCATACAGGAAGGAGGTTGCAGATAAAGCGACTAAACTAGAAAACTCAGGTAAGTGAGTTTTTAGATTTCTAAAGGTTTGCTTCTCAACAAGTGGCTTTGGAACATAGTTTTCATGTACCAGCATTGCCGTCAAGCCAAAAGAGATAAGCATAAGGGCCCCGATGATAAAGAAGTCATTTCGAATACCTACTACATCACTGAGATACCCTCCTACAAGCGGACCGGCTAGTGAGCCTGCAAGGCTAAAGGATCCTATAATCCCTAGAGCCCAACCTGTATGGTTTTGCGGTGTTTCTGACGCGATAAGTGTTACCGATGCGGGGTAAAAACCGCTTACTAACCCTTGCAATGTACGAACGAGGAACACACCTTCTGGTGTAGTCTGAAAGCCCAATAATATACTACATATAGCCATACCAAGACTAGAGCGTATGAGGGTAATCTTACGTCCCTTACGGTCTGCTAATCGGCCCCAGAAGGGAGCTGCTAAGCAGACAATGAGGAAGGTGATGCCCATGGAGGCACCGGACCATTGTGCTATCGATCCTGTATCGCTTAAGCCCATTTCATGGAAGTATAGAGGAAGAATAGGGCTTACCTGACTAACCCCGAGGGACATGAAGAATATGCAGAATGCGCAAATGTACACCGTTCGTTTCCACGTTTCCAAAATATTCCTCCTTTCTTAGTCTTAGCACGTTCTTAATAAAAACTCATACTCTCTCCTTCGCATAATAATCAGTAGAAGCTGATAACATATGTAGTTTCAGTATACCATTAGTATTTAGAGGAATACAATATAAATATTCTGAAATTGGAGGGGCTTAGGGAAATCAGTAATTGGATTATATATGGATATTATATGATGAACGAATGTAAGGATAAGGTGAAAGTTCAGATTTTCCTTGACTTTCATTCTATAGAAACATTATAATCAGATTATAATTTTATACTCGCCTGAAAGAAACCGATGAGGTGGAGATAAAAATAGGAAATGCACTCACAGAGAGCGGGATTAGCTGAGAACCCGTAGTACGCAGCTTATTAAATGGACCACCGAGGGCGCATGGAACAGAATGAACTTTCACAGTCATTCCTAGTATGGTGCGACGTCACACGAGCGTTAGTCGTGAGGGATATGTTAGTATCCTGCGAAAGGGGAATGCACTGCATTCAAACAAGGTGGTACCGCGATTTATAGCACATACAATCATATTGTAATAATAGAACTATAAACTCGTCCTTGACGTTATATTGTCATGGGCGAGTTTTTTTATTGGCAAATGCCAGATGGAGGTTCTCATGATTTTTCCTGGTTTTGACCGTGTGAAAGCTATCGCACCGGGCTACGATATCGTGCCTGTATATATGGAAATTTTATCCGACGTACGAACACCGATTAGTGTGTTGAAAGCGTTAAAACAAGTGAGCAGTCATACGTATTTGCTTGAAAGTGCGGATAATAGTAATCATTGGGGCCGGTATTCCTTCTTGGGCTACGATCCTAAGATTGAGCTATTCTGCAAAAACCATACAATGACCATCAAAGACGGTACAACATGTACCTTTGAGTGCTCTGATCCAGCTGCAGAGATTCGCAATATTTTGAGCCAATATAAAAGTCCTCGTTTAGAAGAATTACCAACTTTTACAGGTGGCTTTGTAGGCTACTTTGCTTGTGAATACATTCGCTATATCGAGCCAACATTGGACTTCCCAACGCCGGATGATGACTCTGCGATGGTAAATGATGTAGACCTTATGCTCTTTGATAAGGTTATCGCTTTTGATCACTATAAAAATAAAATCTACTTAATCGCTAACATCAGCACAAATGATTTAGAACGTAATTACAACAAGGCTGAGCTTGAGTTGAAAGTATTAGCTGATCTTGTAGTGAACGGCAAAGAGGCAGATGTTCCAAAAGGCGTTCTTAAAACAGAGTTTACCTCTGAGTTCACAAAGGATGAGTTTGAAGCCGTTGTTAAAAAGACACAGCACTACATCAAAGAAGGGGATATCTTCCAATGTGTTGTATCTAACCGCCGCGAAGCCGAGTTTGAAGGGAGCTTGTTAAACGCATACCGCGTATTGCGTACTTTGAATCCATCTCCGTACATGTTCTACCTATCCGGTGGTGATGTAGAGCTCACAGGGGCATCTCCAGAAACCTTGGTGAAACTGACAGACGGTAAAATGTACACATTCCCAATTGCAGGTACGATGCGCCGTGGCAAAAATGAAGCAGAGGACCTTGCTATTGAAGAAAAACTTATCAATGATGAAAAAGAATTGGCTGAACATAATATGCTTGTTGACCTTGGCCGTAACGATTTAGGTAAAATCTCTAAATTTGGTACTGTGAAAGTAGAGGCGTTACATATGTTGCAACGTTTCTCCCATGTCATCCATATTACATCTACTGTAAGTGGTGACATACAAGACGGCAAAGATGCACTCGATGCAATCGGTGCTACACTGCCAGCAGGCACGTTGTCTGGGGCGCCTAAGATTCGTGCTATAGAAATTTTACACGAACTTGAAAAAAGCCCGCGTGGTGTATACGGAGGCGCCGTAGGTTACATAGATTTCTCCGGTAACATGGATGTATGTATCGGTATTCGCATGGCTATGAATAAAGGCGGTAAGGTCTATGTTCGCGCTGGTGCAGGTATCGTTCGAGATAGCGTTCCTGAAAGCGAGTTTAATGAAACCTTGATCAAAGGCCAATCCATGATTTCCGCAATTACAGATGCACAGGAGGTAGAATAATGGTACTCCTTATAGATAATTACGATAGCTTTTCCTTTAATTTATATCAATTAGTAGGCTCTATCGATCCAGATATTAAAGTCATCCGCAGCGATGAATTAACAGTTGAAGAAATCCGTGCGTTGAAACCAGACTATGTAATACTTTCACCAGGTCCTGGTAGACCAGCTGATGCGGGCGTATACGAAGACCTATTGCGCGAATGCAAAGGGGAATTTCCAATCCTCGGCGTATGCCTGGGACACCAAGCCATCGGCGAAGTATTTGGCGGCACCGTATCCTATGCAAAACAAGTTATGCACGGCAAACAAAGCGTAGCGAAACAAGTACACACATCCAAAATCCTTAAGGGATTGCCTGAACAATTCGAAGTCGCTAGATACCACTCCTTGGCGATTATCGACGAAACCATGCCAAGTGAACTCATCGTCACATCCATTACCGACGACGGCGAAGTAATGAGTGTAGAACACAAAGACTACCCAATCTACGGCGTACAATTCCATCCGGAATCCATCATGACACCAAACGGGGAACAAATGATTCGCAATTTCTTAGAAAAATAACCACTGTTTTGTATTCGAGGAGCTATTATTAGTTACTAGTACGGTAAGGCAGAAATAAGGTCTCTCGGAACTCCGATGGCCACCCACCCCACTACGTGGGGCCGCCAAGTCGCTCCTTAAGACCTTATTTCCTGCCAACTCAACTTTGGTAGTACCTACTTAATAGCCCCTCTACAATACATATTGTGAACTGTAGTTATATTTTTTTTAAGAAATCTGCGAATCAGAACTCCTAATATAGGAAAAGGTGGTGCAAAGCACCACCATTCCCACCACCCTATAAAGAAATGACCTGTGCATTACTCCATATAATGCGCAGGATCATTTGATAATAGTTTGTTTGAGGGATATCTATTAAATTGGTATGGCTTTTAGCTGGATAAATACGATTGGGTTATGTGCGAAGCCGACTTGGCGCCCCGCATAGCGGGGGATGGCCACTTGGAGGCTGAGGGCATGACCCAATCGTTAGCGACTAGGTAGATAGGGTATCAATTTAATAGATATCCTCAAAAGGAGATATAAAATGATTAAAGACGCATTATATGCAGTAACGCACGGTCAGGACTTATCCTACGACCTTGCTAAAGATACAATGAACAAAATTATGAGCGGCGATGTACCAGAGGTTCCTATGGCTGGTTTTTTGTGCGCCCTTGCCGCAAAAGGTCCTACTGTAGATGAGGTTACAGCATTTGCTGAGGTTATGCGTGAGAAGGCTGGCTCCGTGCCTCATGAAGGTACTGTTGTGGAAATCGTAGGTACTGGTGGTGACGAGGCTAATACATTCAACATTTCTACTACATCTGGCTTTATCATTTCCGCCGCAGGTATTCCTGTAGCAAAACATGGTAACCGTAGTGTATCTAGTAAATGTGGTGCTGCTGACTTAATTGAAGCGTTGGGCGCTAAATTAGAGCTTAACGGTGAACAAAACGAGGCGGTGTTGAACAAAGCGAATATGTGCTTCATGTTTGCGCCTGTATATCACCAAGCCATGAAATATGCGGGCCCTGTACGTAAGGCGTTGGGCGTTCGTACTGTGTTTAACATCCTTGGCCCTTTGGCAAATCCAGCCGGTGCTACTGTGGAGTTGATGGGCGTGTATGATAAATCCTTAGTAGAACCATTGGCTCGTGTATTGGCTAATCTTGGCGTTAAACGCGGTGCTGTGGTACACGGCTTTGACGGCCTTGATGAGATTACGGCTACTAATAAAACGTACGTATGCGAAATTAATAATGGTACTTTCACAAGCTACGAATTCGATCCTAAGGAATATGGTTTCGAATATGCTGATAAAACCGAGCTTGAAGGTGGTGATGCTACGGTGAATGCTGAGATTACACGTTGCGTTCTCGGTGGTGAACAAGGTGGTAAACGCACTGCGGTTGTTCTTAACGCGGGCATGGCGATTTACCTTGCGAAAGACGGCATTACATTGGCAGAGGGCATCGAAGAGGCGAAACACATGATCGATTCTGGCAAGGCACTTGCTACACTAGAACAGTTTGTGAAAGCAACCCAAGAGGTGTAACCATTGATTTTAGATAAGATTGTAGAGGCTACTAAAGTTCGAGTAGCCCAAGAAAAAGAGGTGGAAACGCCTGAAGCTGTGAAAACAGCGGCTTTGGCATTACCTGCTGATACAGGATTTCCTTTTGAAGCGGCCCTCCGTCAGCAAGATTTCAATTTCATTTGTGAAGTGAAAAAGGCATCTCCATCTAAGGGGATCATTGCTGAGCACTTCCCATATTTAGACATCGCTAAAGAATATGAGGTTGCTGGTGCAGCGGCTATCTCTGTATTGACGGAGCCAGACTTCTTTAAAGGCGATAAAAAATATTTGCAAGAGATTGCAAGCACCGTAAAAATTCCCGTGCTTCGCAAGGACTTTATCATCGATGAATACCAAATCTACCAAGCAAAGGTATGGGGCGCTAGTGCAATCCTCTTGATTTGTGCATGCCTTGATGTGCCGATGCTGACAAAGTTCCGTGAACTAGCAGATTCTCTTGGCTTATCCTCCTTAGTAGAGGCTCATGATGAGCATGAGGTACAAATGGCCATCGATTGCGGTGCCCGCATTATCGGCGTTAACAACCGCAATTTGAAAGACTTTACTGTAGATGTACAAAACAGTGTACGCTTGCGTAATCTCGTGCAAGATGATGTGATTTTCGTATCTGAAAGCGGCTTAGAAACGCCAGAGGATATACAAGTATTGCGCGATAACAATATCGGCGTAGCTTTAATGGGTGAAACTTTTATGCGTTCTCCAAACAAGGTGGAGAAACTAGCATATCTCTATGGTCCAACCTACTACACACCAAAGGTTAAGATGTGTGGTATTTCAAAGGTAGAAACAATCCCTGCCGTAGTAGAAGCAAAACCAGACTATATGGGCCTTGTATTTGCACCAAGTAAACGACAAGTCACTGTAGACCAAGCTAAAACATTAGTTGAAGAACTACATAAGCAATATACTAAAAGATATAACAATGGTGCTGAACAGTCTAATAATGATGAGATTAAAACGGTAGGCGTTTTCGTCAATGAAACGCTAGATAATCTCGTTAGCATTGCTACAGAAGCCAATCTTGATGTGGTGCAATTGCACGGTGATGAAGATGAAGCTTTCATCCAATCCATAAAAGAACGTAGTAATGTAGAGGTTTGGAAGGCTGTTCAAATCCGCAATGCTGCAGATGCAGAGGCGTGGATCGATAGCAGTGCGGATATGCTATTATTTGATGCGTACCACAAAGACGAGCGCGGCGGTACAGGTGAAGTATTTGATTGGTCTTGCTTAGACGAGTTTGAACGACCATTTATGCTGGCTGGTGGTATCGATAGCACCAATGTGGCGCGTGCCATTCGTACGGTTCGACCGTACGGCATCGATATCAGTAGTGGTATTGAAACAGATGGCGTGAAAGACGATGAGAAGATAAAAGCTTTCACCAACATTGTGAGAACAATAGCAATGCCATAATATGGCGTGCTAGCAGGAATGGAATATAGAAAGGTAAGTTATATGAGTGAACAAAGACATGGTTATTTTGGCTCCTTTGGGGGTCAATTTATGCCAGAAACATTGATGAATGCAGTCATCGAATTGGAAGAGGCGTACAACAAGTACAAAGATGATCCTGATTTCGTACACGAACTTGAGGATTTACATAAAAAATATACAGGTCGTCCATCCCTTTTATACTATGCAGATCGCATGACAAAGGACCTTGGAGGCGCCAAAATCTATTTAAAACGTGAGGACTTAAATCATACTGGTTCTCACAAGTTGAATAACGTAATCGGCCAAATGTTATTGGCAAAACGAATGGGTAAGACTCGTGTTATTGCTGAAACCGGCGCAGGTCAACACGGTGTGGCAACGGCTACTATCGCTGCGTTGATGGGCATGGAATGTGAAGTATACATGGGTGCAGAGGACTGTGAACGTCAAGCACTTAACGTATATCGTATGGAATTGCTAGGCGCTAAGGTACATCCTGTAACAACAGGTACTAGTACATTGAAAGATGCGGTTTCCGAAGCATTGCGCGAATGGACAAACCGCATGTCCGATACGCATTACGTATTGGGATCCGTTATGGGTGCTCATCCATTCCCTATGATCGTACGCGATTTCCAATCCATTATTAGCCGTGAAGCGCGTGAGCAAATCCTTGAAGCAGAAGGAAAATTACCAACAGCTGTTATGGCTTGTGTAGGTGGCGGCTCCAATGCGATGGGCATGTTCTATCACTTCATTCCAGACGAAGGTGTTCGTCTTATCGGTTGTGAAGCAGCAGGTCGTGGCATCGATACAGAAGAACATGCGGCGACAATCGCAAAGGGTTCCGTTGGTATCTTTCACGGCATGAAATCGTACTTTTGCCAAGACGAAGATGGTCAAATCGCTCCAGTATATTCTATCTCTGCAGGCCTTGATTATCCTGGTATCGGCCCTGAACATGCGTACTTGCACGATAGCGGTCGTGCTGAATACGTGCCTGTAACGGATGACGAAGCAGTCGATGCCTTTGAATATTTATCTCGCTTGGAAGGTATTATTCCAGCCATTGAAAGTGCTCATGCGGTGGCACATGCACGTAAAATTGCTCCTACTATGAGCAAGGATGACATCATTATTATTTGTTTATCTGGTCGCGGTGACAAAGACGTAGCGGCTATGGCGAAATATAGAGGGGTGGATCTTCATGAGTAAAATTAAAGACGCTTTCACAAAGGGCAAGGCATTCATCCCGTTCATTAGTGCTGGTGACCACGGTATTGAAAATACAGAACGTTATATTCGCATTATGGTGAAAGCCGGCGCCGACATGGTAGAAATCGGTATTCCGTTCTCTGATCCAACAGCAGAAGGTCCAGTTATCCAAGAAGCGAGTACACGTGCACTTTCTACAGGTGTAAAAATCAATGATATCTTCGATATGGTGCGTCGTCTGCGTACAGATGATGATGCGGTGACTATACCGCTCGTATTCATGACCTATTTGAATCCTATTTACGTATTTGGTCGTGAAAAATTCTTTACCCTCTGTGAAGAGGTGGGAATCTCTGGTGTTATCGTACCAGACATGCCGTTTGAAGAAAAAAGCGAGCTCGCTAGTGTGGCTCATAAGCATGGTGTTGAAGTTGTATCCTTAATTGCGCCAACATCTGAAAACCGCATCGAAATGATTGCCAAAGACGCAGAAGGCTTTGTATACTGCGTATCCTCACTTGGCGTTACAGGCATGCGCAGTGAAATTAAGACGGATATTAAATCCATTGTTGAAATGATTCGCAAATATACAGATATCCCTGTAGCTGTTGGTTTCGGTATTTCCAAGCCAGAACAAGCGGAAGCTATGGCGCGCGTATCCGATGGAGCCATCGTAGGTTCTGCCATCGTTAAAATCGTGGCAGAACACGGTGAACATGCGGACCAAGCGTTGTTTGATTACGTACGATCCATGAAACAAGCTGTTCTAAAGGCTGGCGCATAACATAATAACTCATATAGCCTTGGGAAAAATTATATAGGGGATAACACAAAAGGACGTTATACAATGTATAACGTCCTTTTCATTGGTTGGTTAATTTAGTTTTGTGTTTTTAGGGCTAGTAATATGTATTATGCACAAGGCTTAGTCATTAGAGGATTCAGAACGTTGATGTTGTTCACTGCGTTTTGCTGTTGCATTTTTATCATGCTTTTCACGTTCAGATATTCTATGCTTTCTGTGCTTTTTCTTTTTATCATTTACTTTGTACCATGGATGAGCGCTGCTATCTACTGTGCCATCATCATTTTTTACCATGCGATGATTTTCACCGATTTTGAAGTGGTAATCTTTGGCTTGGGCTACATTGGCACCAATACCAACTGTTAAGAAGGCACCTAAGCTAGCCAAGGCTACTGCTTTCATTAATTTAGCTTTCATAATTATCTCCTGTATAATTGATTGTACGAATTTTAGTTGTAAGAAATATATCTGTAGTATAGGCATATTTCGTGAACAAAAAATGAATCAACTAAGTTGATAAATCATAGTATAATAGGAATATCTATATATGTTTATTATCTAATATTATCTAAGATTATAGTAGGAGCTTTATGAAACAGAGAGTATACGAAATCCTCTATCGTGAGCTAGTGGAAAACTATGCGAACAGTAAGGGACGTACCAATACAGCCGACTTTTGGCTCACCATAAGTGCTATATCCTTTGTATATGGCTTAATTATATGTATTACAGGTCTTGCAACCTACATACCGTACGGATTTCTTTATGCTGTCTCTATTGGTGGCGGTGTATTATTTGTATTGTCCATCCTGTTATGCTTGCCGAAGATTATGCTAATGGCAAGACGGTTACGAGACTCTAATAATGATCCAACGTTGATGATTTTGCTTTTGGTTCCTTTTTTAGGCTGGCTTGCATTATTGTATCTATTCTGTAAGCGCACATCGCCTGTATCTAATGGATTAGAGGAAAAACGTTCCGTATCGGGCCTCTTTATTGTGGCCATATTAGTATTAGGATGCCTAGCCACTAGTGCAGGTAGTACAATGATTAATCATAATTTTATGGTAGAAGAGACTGCTTATGGCAATTTGGAACCTAGTTCATTAACGAAACAAGCAAATCGTCTTTTACAAAGTGAAACGGCTACAACAGAGGGGCGTACTGTGGTAAGTAATTATTATGAAGCCCTCAATAAAAAGGATTATCATGGTGCATATCGTTATTTGAGCGCTCGTGCTATGGAACGATATGGTACCTTTGAACTATGGGAACAAGCCATGACTAAGGAAGAGGTTCCTAAGGTGAAAGCGATACAGCTTGACTATGTTTCTCAAGACCAAGATGATGATATTATTGTAAACTATATGGGCTTTATCGTTACCTTTGAAGATAATCTAGAGCCTCTATTAGTTCGTTTGCATAATGAAGGCAAAGGCTGGGGCATTGTTGCTATTGAAGCCGTGGAGGAGGATTAGGTTATGTCAACCATAAATATATATGATTTGAACTATACTGATGCCTTCAAATTAGGTATTAGGAACTATGCTAATTTTAACGGTCGTGTTAGCCGTAGTGAATATTGGCGATTTGTGGCAGGCGTTACATTGATACAAGGATTACTTGGCATTTTAGCTTTACTTTGTAGTATCTTGGGCTTCCCTAATTATGAAACGCTTATCGATAATGTTGCTGTAGGGGTATCCCTTTTCTTTATAGTTCCCAATATAGCTATCACAGCGCGGCGTATGCATGATATTGGTCGGAGTGGTTGGACGCAGCTAATCTCATTTATTCCTGTTATAGGCTTCTTTATATTCCTCGTTTACGAATTGCGTCGTGGCGATGAAAGAGAGAATTCCTATGGTGAAAGAACCGGCTATACACCTATTACTCCTGAGGTTAGCAAGGCTACAGGACTAGAAGAAACTTCATCCCGTCGTCAAGATTGGGCGATGGGGATTGCCATCTTTATTATCCAATCTATTATTATTGCCGATATCATTAGAGAGATATTATGGTATGGAATTAATGGGAATGGATACATGTAATAATCACCTGTATTTATTAACAATCTCATTATTTTATTTTATAAAAGTTTAACATCTCCTTTATAGACAATATAACACTTTATAGTAAAATGAATTTCAGATGAATTTAAAAACTTAGATATTAATAAATAAAGAATATCTTAGTTGTTATATGTGTTAAGTACAGCAGGACATCGTAATCTTTGCTGATTTCTGTTTGTAGCTAGAAGGAGTTTATTATGAAATCTTGTCCCTATTGTGGACATGCAGTGTTGAAAACAGATTGTTACTGCCCAGAGTGTGGGCATGTTAGTAGACCACAAATCTCGTTAGATAAATACAATCTAGGCTTGATTGAAAATTTTAAACAATGTTTGGTTTATAAATATGCTGATTTTGATGGTCGTGCAAGTCGTAGTGAATATTGGCATTTCTTGTTAGTCTATCAATTGTTGTTTGTGGCCATTCTATTTACTTGTGCTTTTTTGAGCTATATTAGCCCACTATCTAGCGTAGTAGGCGTAGGTTTTGGTTTGGTCATCCTTGTCCTTTTGTCCGTGATTATGGTTATTCCTGGCGTGGCTGTTTCAGTGCGACGTCTACACGATCAAGGCCGCTCAGGGGGACTCGTATTTATTGGATTCATCCCTGTAATAGGGACCATTATCCTGTTGATCCTTATGGCTCTGCCTGGTGAAAGCCAACCAAATCGCTTTGGTCCCCCTAACGGTCAAGTAGTTGTAACAAAACAAATGGCCCGTGAATTAGGTCTTATTGATACTACGCCATCTATGGGACTAACTGCAGGACTATTCTGCGCTATCTTTGTACTCTGGTTCTTGGTAGATAAACTACTTATGACCAGTGCGATGTAGTTTATGATGTATCCTATAATGAAATATAAAGCATAAGTTATTCCCAAAACATATAGACATTCATTTTCAAAATCGTCAACAGTAATGATATAATATTTTCAAGAAGAATTTATTTGTTATTTCTAGAGGAGAGAAGATTATGACTGATTTGTCTATCAAAAATCTTTCGTATGTAGATAATTTTAAACATACGATTATGGGTAATTATGCTAATTTCAAAGGTCGTGCAAGCCGCAGTGAATATTGGCGTTTCTATGGTATCACAATTGTTATTGCTGGTATCTTCAATGTATTGAGTGCTCTTGTAATGGATACTGCGCTAGCAAGTGTTGTAGGTCTTATTTCCATAGTATATAATCTTGCAATTCTATTGCCTTCCATTGGTCTTGCTGCACGTCGTTTACATGACATTGGTAAAAGTGGTTGGATGCTTTTGATTAGCTTGATTCCATTTGGTATTATCTATGTTATTTATCTACTCGCTCAAAAGGGTGATGAAGGTGATAACCAATATGGATCTCCAATGAGCTATGAAGTAATTACTGCTGAAGAAGCTGCTCGCACTGGTCTTAAAGAAACTCCAACTGACGACATGGATCGTAAATTCATGTACGTGTGCATTGCAATTATTATTCTTGAATTAATTCTCATGAGTGCCATCTAATAATTGTATATACAATAAAGCCTACGTAAGTAGGCTTTTTCTTTTGCTTAATAGGGGATGTAGGTTCTGTTAAATTTAGAAATGAAGTATTTGACAATTTCCCCGTTTGAGTCCTATAATTATCTATTATATGAATATTGCGTTGAAAAAGACGGCATGTCTCAGACGGATTTAGTAGAGACCAAACTCATGGGCTGAAAGGTTTGGAAATCTAGAGATTTGCGGATCACTTTGGAGCAAGCAGGAACCCTGCCGGTGAACACCGTTATATGTTTAAGTGGCTTTCACAATATGAGAGATGAGTTGCGTCTTATGTGTTACAATCATGTGCTAGCATGGTGTGACAATCGCAGAAATGCGGTGGCGCTAGCTTTCACAAGTAACGAGAGTCAGTAGGGTGGTACCACGGATATGACGTCCGTCCCTTCGGGGGCGGGCGATTTTTTTATGTAAAAGGAGCAACAGCATGGATTACGGTAAGACGTTACATTTGCCTGAAACAGAATTCCCAATGCGCGGCAATTTGCCTAAGCGCGAACCAGAAATCTTACAATTCTGGGAAGATAACAAGATTTATCAAAAACGTTTGGAATTGCGTAAAGACGCAAAACCTTTCATTTT
Source organism: Veillonella parvula (assembly GCF_032550495.1). Taxonomy (GTDB): domain Bacteria; phylum Bacillota; class Negativicutes; order Veillonellales; family Veillonellaceae; genus Veillonella; species Veillonella parvula_G. Next base: position 131,480 of record NZ_JAWFZJ010000002.1, read on the forward strand.
GCATGATGGTCCTCCATACGCAAATGGTAAATTGCATATCGGTCATGCCCTCAACAAAACGTTGAAGGACATCATCATGAAATACAAGACTATGACAGGTCACTATACTCGCTACATCCCAGGTTGGGATACACACGGCTTGCCAATCGAGCATGCGGTTATTAAGAACACTGGTCTTAACCGTCATGAAATGGCTCCATTGGACTTGCGCAATAAATGTAAGGAATATGCATTGGAGTGCGTAGAAGCACAAAAACAAGACTTCATTCGTTTTGGTGTATTAGGCGAATGGGACCGTCCGTATTTGACATTGCGTCCTGAGTTCGAAGTTAAACAACTTGGCATCTTCGGCGAAATGGCAAAACGCGGTCACATCTATAAAGGTCTTAAAACTGTATACTGGTGTACGCACTGCGAAACTGCATTAGCAGAGGCAGAAATCGAATATGCTGAGAAAAAATCTTTCTCCATCTACGTAAAATTCCCTTACGTATCCGAGAAAAAGGTTACATTGCCAGCTGGCGTAGATCCAAAACAAGCATACTCTGTTATTTGGACAACTACTCCTTGGACAATGCCTGCCAACGTAGCTATTTCCGTTAATCCTGAGCTTGAATATGGCTGGGTGAAAGCTGGCGACGAATACTACTTGATGGCTACTGAACTTGTTGACGCAGCTATGAAAGATATTGGTATCGAAGACTACGAAATCGTAAACCGTTTCTCTGGGGCAGACTTAGAATTGGCTGAATTTAAACATCCATTTGTAGAACGTACATCCACTGTGTTGTGTGGCGACCATGTAACACTTGAAGCAGGTACTGGTTGCGTACATACAGCTCCTGCACACGGTGAAGACGACTTTAACATCGTTATGCGTTATAACAAGGAAGGAAAAACTGAACTTCCTATCGTATCCCTTGTAAATGAAACTGGTAACTACACTAAACAAGTAGACGACAACCGTTATGGCGATACTGAATTCCCATTGGCTGGCGTAGAAATCCACGATGCAGAAGTGCCTGTAATCAAAATCTTGGCGCACAACAATGCATTGCTTCATAAATCCAGCTTGCGTCACCAATACGCTCACTGCTGGCGTTGTAAAAATCCTGTCATCTACCGTGCTACAGAACAATGGTTCTCCTCTGTAGATGGGTACCGTCAACAAGCTCTTGATGCAATCGACAATCAAGTGCAATGGATTCCTAAATGGGGCCATGACCGCATCTTCAACATGGTGCGCGACCGCGGTGACTGGGTAATTTCTCGTCAACGTATTTGGGGCGTGCCAATTCCTATTTACTATTGTGAAAGCTGTGGCGAGCACATCATCAACGATGATACTATCAAAGCTTTACAAGAAAAAGTAGCCGTAGAAGGCTCTGATGCTTGGTGGGCTCACAGTGCAAAAGAATTGTTACCAGAAGGTTTCAAATGTCCTCATTGCGGTCATGATGAGTTCAAAAAAGAAACAGATATCATGGACGTATGGTTTGACTCTGGTTCCTCTTGGTCTGGCGTACTTGAAGTTAACGGCTTAGATGTGCCATGTGCTATGTACCTTGAAGGTTCTGACCAACATCGTGGTTGGTTTAACTCTTCCTTGTTAACTGCAGTAGCAACAACTGGTAAAGCACCATACAACTCCGTATTGACTCACGGCTTCGTTGTGGACGGCGAAGGTCGCAAAATGTCTAAATCTGTAGGTAATACAGTAGCACCTAGCGACATTATCGACGTATACGGCGCTGACGTTATGCGTTTGTGGGTATCTTCCGCGGATTACCAAGCAGACGTACGTTTGTCCAAAGACATCGTAAAACAATTATCCGAAGTATATCGTAAGATCCGTAATACATTCCGCTTCTTGCTCGGTAACTTGGATGACTTCAATCCGAACACCGATAAAGTGGCTTACGCAGACATGTCCGAATTCGATAAATGGGCATTATTGCGCTTAGAAGAAGTACGTCAAAAGGTTACTGATGCGTACGAAAACTATGAATTCCACATGTTGTACCATGCAATTCATAACTTCTGTACAGTAGACTTGAGTTCCATCTACCTTGATGTAATGAAAGATACTATGTATGCTGAAAGCAAAGATAATGTAGCTCGTCGTTCTGCTCAAACAGCGATGTATGAAATCTTGAAAACATTGGTAGCCATGGTATCTCCAGTACTTTCTTTCACAGCGGAAGAAGTTTGGAAATACATGCCAAAAGAAGAGGGCATGCGTGAATCCGTTATGCTTCAAGATTGGCCACAAGGTCATCCAGAACACTTCAACCAAGAATTGGCTGACAAATGGAACCAATTGTTAGACTTGCGTACATCCGTACAAAAAGCATTGGAACTTGCTCGTCAAGATAAAACAATCGGTCATCCATTGGATGCATCCGTTACAGTATATGCTGAAGGTGCTGCATTCGATGCATTGAATGCCCTTGGTGAAGAAGGCTTGGCTAAACTTGTTATCGTATCCGAAGCGCACATCGTAAACGGCGCTGCACCGGCAGAGGCTGTAAAAGACGAAGAAACAGGCGTTGCAACAGTTGTTGTTGCCTCTGGTCTCGAAAAATGCGAACGCTGCTGGATTCATCGCGATACAGTCGGCCAAGATAGTGCACATCCTACACTTTGTGCACGCTGTGCCGACGTTGTAAAAACATTATAATAAAAAAAGACCATCCTGTTGAACTTCGCTTCCAAAAATTGTGTCCAATTTTTGGGGTACAGTTCACTGGGGATGGTCTTTTTTATGTTTGTAAATCCTTTGGCACTGTTAACTGTTTCCAATTATCTAGTTCAGGGATTTCCAAGGTATTTATCGTTTTTTGAATCCAATAGTTTAAGGACACTTCGTTTCCCACATATTGTTCAAATAAGTAGGTCTTACCAGGCATGTCTTGTTGGTTTCCATCGTCATCGATGGTATGACGGGCGGACTCTTTTAGATAGAGCTGCACCCTAAATGGGGCCGACTGATTGCCTTTAAAAATGAAATAGGATGGGCCTACAAAGTCATGGGTGCGAATATTAATTTGTTCGTACTTTTTCTCTTTTAATCCTTGTAATGCAGCTTGAATCATAGCGTTTGCATCATCGTATTCCTCTAGCAAAAACGGCTGTTGATCCACATCGAGCACGTAATGCCAGGTTGGCTTTTCTTCGTTCTTTTCAATAGTCCAATTACCTTCGAGGCTAGGCAATTGATGATTATCGTAAAGCTCTTTCAATAGGCTTATGGTATTCTCTTTGTCGTAAATGGACTTGTAGATAATTTCGTGTCCTTCTGATGGATCATAACCATGTAGCCTTATTTGATAATGATTTCGTAGCATCCGTTTTACATCGATCTTAAAGATATTACGCAATATATCTGGAACGGATAGGAAATGATTGTAAAAGCTGAGCTTCATTTCTTCCTGTGACTCTAAGGCCGTTTCAATGGTTTGCCAGTCGTACAGTGTCGTATCCCAGAGAAAGTCGTCCATAGTTACAGATAAGCGGGCCGCATTTTGAGGCCAGGTGGTAGGTGCAGGGCGCACCGTAGTAGTGGATTCGGTAATACCTTCTTTGTATTGCCAATGACCATCGACCTCTTCAAAGGCTGCTAAGCGTTCTTCTGCTTCGTCATCGATAGGAATATCTTTTAGCTCCGGATCCAAATTGGCTTTATGAGACAAGATATATTGATGGGATTGCTCGTAATAGGATACGGCTTGAGTTAAATCTGGCTTGCCTGTTACATAGCCTTTTTCGTAGGCATAGCCCAAGGCAACACGTGTTAAAGCGCGCGTAATATCGTAGAAAAGAACGCGATTCTCCTCTTCAAAGGCTCGTTGTTCCTCGTCTAAGACACGTAGTAATGATTGCACACCAAAGCGTATGTTTTTCGTCACCCCTAAACCGTGGATTCGCATGTATCCGATATAGGGCAAGGCGAATATGAAGCGATCTTTTGTAGCCGCCATATGTGTTAAATCTGCAATGAGTCCCCAGTCGAGAGGCAGGTGGCCTATGTGAAAGATATAGCCAAAGGCCGCCTGTAAGGCGGTGTAGCCCGCATCACTAAACTCTTTCGTTGCCGCACGGCGGTAGAGACCTATGGCTTTTACCGGATTATAGGGGATAGTACAACGTAAATTTTTGGCATCATAGAAATGATAGTAATAATCCGCTAATTCTGCGATGCTTTCAGATTGACCTAAGGCGGCACCTTTAGTGAACCACGTGAAAGCCTCCTCGAATTTACCGCTTTCGTGGCAGTCGAGGCCTGTATATAGCATCATGGCAGGGTTGCCAAGTTCGGCCGCAGTCTTGGCGACGCGGCGCGCATTGGAAAAGTCAGCTTCGTCGATATAGATATTGCGCAAGTTTCCTTGGAACATGGCAAGACCGTTGTCGAGAGCCTTATTAAACCATTCCTTAGCCAGATTAGATGCATTTTCTTGCAATGTTTCGTCTGGCACAGTGCCTTGTAAGGCGGCAATACGATCCTGCACAGAGTTTGCTGTAAGGCTTCTTTGAATGCGTTTAGTCCAACTCATAGGCGGAGGTGTTAGCATAGTCTCAGCGGAGCTGATGCGATTGTCATCACGCCAGAAAAAGACATTGCCTATAACATATTGGCAATAGGCATCGCCTTGGTTTGCGTAATCATAGACAATGCGAAAGGCATCGTCGAAGGAAATTTGCATATCCTTTTCCACGGTAGGGGTGATGGAACCTTTGATGCGCAAAGCTTGTAATGTACCGATAGGGCTACAGCGACGAATGCTATCGTGTAAGCATTGATAGGTGCGCATATTATCCTCTGGGAAGTTAAACTCTTCCCAGGTAAAACGAGGGCCTGCATAGACGCGTGCCAAGAGGGCATAGGCGTCACCTAGCTCTCGCGCCTCTGGATCATTGGCTATCTTGAGAGCATCCTCTTTAGTGTCTATATCACTTTCAAGACGGCTTGTCTTGTCGTTTCGTAAGGCTCTATCTTTTAGCTGACTAGGATTTTGCTGATTATTGACGATGAGCTCCAATTGACGTAAGCCTTCTTGAGCCATTTTTTGATTATAGGATGTAAAAATCATGTGGAAGACCTTTTGCAGGCGTTCCGTAAAGTACTGTGCCATTAGGCCTCCTTTTATACATGTATACAGTAAATACATATTTATTATATAACGAACGCGAGGTACCGTAAAAGAGGCAATACTAGTATATCTGTATGTTCTCCATTGATATCATACTGCTATCAGTTACCTGCTTTCATAGTATACTAGCCTATTTTTACTCTATATCTATGCATAATACAGAATCTTAGGTATAAATTGGATTTAAGCACAAAAAAATCCCCTCTGAAGAAAATCTGCTGTCACAAATTTTATGTGATGTCTGCAATCTTTCAGAGGGGTTATTATGTATCCTAGTTCTTAGGAATACATATTATTTTTTGTTGTAATCGCCGAACCATTTGTCGTAGATTTTTTGGTAAGTGCCGTCTTCTTTAAGTTCTTTAAGAGCTTTGTTAACAGCTTCTTGTAAAGCTTTGTTGCCTTTTTTCACGCCAAGAACTGTACCTTCAGCTTTAGTAGGTTCGCCTACGAGTTTAAGGTCTTGATCAGCACCTTGTTTGAGGTAGTACATAGCAACTGCATTATCGATGATAGCACCGTCGATTGTACCAGCTTTCAATTCCATGAAGATATTAGCATTAGAATCGATTTGTTTTACAGTTGTACCAGGAATTTTTTGAGCCATTTCAACCGGGATTGTACCGATTTGAGCGCCTACAGTTTTACCTGCTAATTCATCCATGTTGTGGATTGTTGTGTTGTCTTTACGAACAACTGTGATGAAACCGCCTTGGTCGAAGTATACATCGGAGAAGTCCAATGCTTTTTCACGTTCAGGTGTAGCATTGATGCCTGCTGCGATCATGTCGATATCGCCAGATTGAACTGCTGGAATCAAAGCATCGAAGCCCATGGATTTGAATTCCATTTTTAAACCAAGTTTTTTAGCAATTGCTTCGGACAAATCAACGTCGAAACCAACGTATTTGTCGCCTTCAGTGAATTCGAACGGTGGGAATGTAGTTTCAGAACCTACACGCAATACACCTTCTTGTTGTGTCATTTTAGGTTTGTCGTTGCCACAACCAGCCAATAAACCCATTGCTGCTACCGCTACGAGGGCGATGGCTGTCAATTTTTTGAACTTAAACATAGTATCCTCCTCAAACATCCATATACATGGTTTATACATTTCTGTTTATATTGTACGGAATTTTACACCAATAGGCAATAACATTGTATAATTAAGAGTAAACGAGTTTTCTATTCTTTATTGTAGAGTATCATAATCCTTTACAATAATGTGGTTATATACATGGAGGCAATATGTCCCTTACAACTACTTTTGCTGATCTTTGTAAAAGCTTCGCACCTGATGCGTTTGCCATTAATTACACATTAGCCAAGAATCCTGAGATTTCCAGTCAGGAGTTTGAGTCCGTCAAAACCATAGGCGCTGTTCTCGAAAAATATGGTATGGACGTAACCTATGAATTCTGTGATTTGCCGACTGCTTTCAAGGCGTCTGTTGTGAAAGTAGACAATCCAAAAGGCCGCTTGGCAATCCTCTGTGAATATGATGCATTACCAGAGGTGGGCCATGCATGCGGTCACTCCGCCAGCGGCTCTATGAGTGTGTTAGCTGCATTGACACTACATAAAATGCAACAAGAAGGCGTAGCTTTCAACATGGACATCGATATTATCGGTACACCAGACGAAGAAGCGATGGGCTGTAAGGTGGATATGTGCAATGCAGGGGTGTTCAAAGAATACGATTTTGCCATTATGGTGCATCTCGACGGCGAAGAAACGCGTCCTAACTCACAATTCTTGGCACTCGACTGCTTCCGTGCTAAGTATCACGGTAAACCAGCCCATGCAGCCGGAGAGCCTTGGAACGGCATCAATGCGGTAAATGGTGTGCAACTCGCTATCCATGCTATGGATATGATGCGCCAACAAGTGCGCCCTGAAACGCGCATCGGCACGTGGATCATTGCGGGAGGTACCGCATCTAATGTGATTCCTGCCTTCGGTGAATTAGAGGTCACTGTGCGTCATACGGAGCGTGAGTACTTGAATGGTTTATCTGAGCAAATCAAAAAAATCTTTGAAGGGGCGGCCCTTTGCACAGGTACAACTGTGGATGTAGAGTTTTATGGCAATCCGTATGATGATATGAACCAAAACCACCGTGGCACAAAGCTTATCGAAGAGGTAATGGCCGACATGGGCCTCGATTTTGAACCTGGTCCGGCAGCCCTCGGAGGTAGTTCAGATATTGGCAATGTAAGCTATCAATGTGCAGCACTCCATCCTAAATTGCGCCTCGCTGGCGAGCCGAAGGTGTGCCATTCTAAAGAATTTGCCGGTGCCATGTTAGAGCCTACCATTGAACAAACTATCATCGACGGTGCAAACATCATTGGTGGCACAGTATTGCGATTGGTAGAACATCCAGAAATCTTAGAAGAAATCGTAGCCGAATTTAATTATTCTAAATAGAAGGAATAGAAGGAGAATGTATGGCCTCGACTGAGACATTAGAAATAAAAAATTATATAGGCCTTACTGGGAATAAGCCCATTCGATTTATCGCATCCGATGTAGATGGTACCTTAGTAAACGATGCAAAGGCGATTCCTGAGGATGCTATTGAGGCGATTCGTATCGCTCGTGAAAGTGGCATCCGCGTAGCCATTGCTTCTGGCCGTGCTTGGAATGAGATGAATGATGTCATAGAAAAACTGCCGTGCTTGCGCTATTTTATGTGCACCAATGGTGCTTACGTAATGGATAAGGACGAAAACCGCACTCTATTCCACGTAAGTTTTGATAAAGAACAAGCACTACATTTGCTGCGCAAACTATTAACCTATGGCGTCTATGTAGAGGCCTATGTGAAAGACCAAATCTTTGGCATGTATCCGCCATCTAGATGTATTACACCTGAACGCTTAGGAGTATGCGCTAGCGAGCGTGCTGAGGAAGATAAAAAGACTGTACATGGCATAATGGATAATCATCTGCCTATTACAAAAAATCAGATTTCTGGTACAGGGGACACTCGTCTGCCTGGAGCAACGTACGATCACTATGCATTGGCAGAAGGCAACGAAGCAGCAAAGGTAAAGATGTCTGAATGTGAAATAGAGCAATCTAATTTCTTCTTTAGGCCCAATATTCGTCCATTTATTTTGGCTACGCGGACCATGGTATGTGATTTACTAGCTCATATGGAATCCTTAGACGAAGGGCCTGAGAAGATTCAAATCTTCTACGGTGATGAACCGATGCGTCAACGTATCTTGCAAGACTTGCGCGATGAATACCAAGGCCTATCCCATGACGGTACAGGCCGTGAACGATTCTATGATGTGCTGCTCTCTAGTGAAGGCAATTTAGAATTCGTCTTGCCCCATACTACAAAGGGCACAGCCGTAGAAGCCTTGGCAAAACATTGGGGCTTAAGCCCTGACGAGGTAATGACATTAGGGGATAGCGAAAACGATTTATCTATGCTACGCTTTGCGGGTGCTGGTGTAGCCATGGGCAATAGCAAGCCGAACATTAAAGAAGCGGCACGATACGAAACGACAGACAATAACCACCAAGGCGTGGCAAAGGCAATCTATTCTGCTATTGCGTATAATAGTGAATTAAATAAGAAAAAACAATTATAATAGCTGTTCTTGTATTGAAATATTTTGAATATATTCTTGAGCTAGCGTGATGTTTGTGATCTTATATATTTAAAATATGAATTCTACTATTTAAAAGTAGATAATATTAAGCTTGGCACAGATAAAGAATGCATAGGAGGTGATGTATAATGGGAAATCTAAAGTTTAATATTGACGACACATGCGTTAAGTGTGGTGCTTGTGCTGAGGATTGTCCTGTTCAATGCATCACCGAAGGGAAAACTCGATTTATCATTGGGAAAGGCTGTATCAGTTGTGGTGACTGCTATTCCATCTGTCCCGTGGGGGCTGTAAAAATGTATAAGCGAGAGGCCCCTAAAAAGTGATAGCTAGAAATCTTTCAACATTGTCAGTAAATTGACTTACATACGAAAAGATCCTAAAGAGTGATAGTTAGAAATCCGAACATTAAAGATTTATTTATAATCTACATACGGAATATATGGAGTCGTTATACTTCCTATGGTATAATAAAATGAAATGAAAAATTAGCGTTTGGCTCGGAAAAACGCGCCCCAGTACAGATATGTATGGGCATAATAAATAGTGAATATACTTTCACAAATAGATGCATATGGAGGAAGGCATGGAAAACAAGGAATTTGTAATTGTTGTTGACTTTGGTGGTCAATATAACCAATTGATCGCGCGCCGTGTTCGTGAAAATCACGTATACTGCGAAGTATATCCATACAACAAAGCGCTGGAAAAAATTAAGGAATTAAAACCGCAAGGTATCATCTTTACAGGCGGTCCTAACAGCGTGTATGAAGAAAACTCTCCAAAAATTGAAAAAGAGATTTTTGAACTTGGTATTCCTATTCTTGGCATGTGCTATGGTATGCAGTTTATGGCGCATACATTGGGGGGCAAAGTTAAATCTGCGGATAACCGTGAATTCGGTAAAACACCTACTAAAGTGGATACTACATCTCCATTGTTCAAAGGCTTGGACGAAGACCAAGTTGTTTGGATGTCTCACGTTGACTATGTAGCAAAGGTTCCAGAAGGCTTTGAAATCGTAGCACATACTAAGGATTGCCCTGTTGCATCCATGCAAAATAAAGAACGTAAACTATATGCTATGCAATACCATGCAGAAGTATTGCACACTGAACATGGCAAAGAAATGCTTCATAATTTCTTATACGAAGTATGTGGCTTCACAGGAACATGGACAATGGCAAACTATGCGAAATCTGCTATTGAAGACATCCGCAAAACCGTTGGTGACGGCAAAGTATTGTTGGCATTGTCTGGTGGTGTAGATAGCTCTGTTGCGGCAGCTCTTATTTCTAAAGCTGTGGGCGATCAATTGACTTGTATCTTTGTTGACCATGGTTTAATGCGCAAAAACGAAGGTGACGAAGTAGAAGCAGCTTTCAAAGATTCCGGCATGCATTTCATCCGCGTAGATGCAGAAAAACGTTTCTTAGATAAATTGGCTTGTCTTGAAGATCCAGAAGCTAAACGTAAAGCTATCGGTGAAGAATTCATCCGCGTATTTGAAGATGAAGGCCGTAAAATCGGTTCCGTTGATTTCTTAGCGCAAGGTACAATCTACCCTGACGTTATCGAGTCCGGTACTGGTGAAGCGGAAGTTATCAAATCTCACCACAATGTAGGCGGCTTGCCTGCGGTTGTAGACTTTAAAGGCCTTATCGAACCATTGCGTAACCTCTTCAAAGACGAAGTACGTGAACTTGGTTCTGAATTAGGTTTGGCTGACTACCTCGTATGGCGTCAACCATTCCCAGGTCCTGGTCTTGCGATTCGCGTAATGGGCGAAATCACGAAAGACAAACTAGACATCTTGCGTGATGCGGACTACATCTTCCGTGATGAAATTGCAAAAGCTGGCCTTGATCGCAGTATCAACCAATACTTTGCAGTATTAACATCTACACGTACCGTAGGCGTTATGGGTGACTTCCGTACATACGATTACACATTGGCATTGCGTGGCGTAACAACAACAGACTTCATGACTGCTGACTGGGCACGTATCCCTTACGACGTATTGGATACAATCTCCCGTCGTATCGTAAACGAAGTACAACACATCAACCGTATCGTGTACGATGTTACATCTAAACCACCTGCTACAATTGAGTGGGAATAATAGTAACGAATATGTTCCTGTTTTAAAACCCTTGAAAACAGTTGGATTTAGCGAGTAGGTGTTGCCAAAAACTCCTGATTGATACTATTTTGATACTAAAAAGTTGAAAAAATAGCTTCAAAAGAGAGTTGTTGAATTAAGCGAGCTTTACGAGCGATACTTATTGACCAAAGGGCAATAAGGTAGGAGATTATAGAAAGCCTTCCATCATTTTGGTGGGAGGCTTTTGTGGAGGTAGTGAATTATAAATTGGAAGTTGTGCTTATGGATACTTTTAGTAACAGTCAGTACTCAGGTTTAATTAGTGACTTGTTGAATGATACTCAATATATAAAAATTTCTAATAGAGGAAAATTAGCTGGTCTCAGAAATCATGCAGAGGTTTTAGTTAGAAAAATTTTAAATCTCGGAAACAATCAAAAATTAATGTTGGGACAAATTAGAATAGATTCAGACAATCGGGCTGTGGTGAAGAGTTTGAACAATCTGGGCGAAGAATTAAGCGAAGAATTGATTAGAATAATAAATAATATAAATGTACTTGGTAGAGAGGGGGCACATACTCAGCATATAGATGAATTTTCAAATGAAGAGGTTGAAGGCGTTGAGGATGCAATTTTAGAGTTGTATGCCCTAATGTTTATTAGGCATTTCCAAAAAATAAAAATAAGTGTTTATTCAGATCCTCCGGTGTTACGTCTATTTTCATTGCTACCGCCCGTTATTAGGTATAAAACGTGGAATTACTTGTTTCAAAGAGATAAAAATAATATACTAATTGTTGATAAATTGTGCTTATCTATTATTAAGCTTTATGACAAAAAGACAGCTTATGAATGGCTAGGGGATAATAGAGAAATAATAAAAGCAATTCCCTATCCAAAAGCGGACGATGTTGAACATTATGATAGAATTCACGCTATTGAAATTCACCCGGGAAAAAATGTAGCAATAGTAAGTTTGGATTTTGATAATTATGATAATATGTATGATTTGTTATATGCCAAAATTTGTGATAATCGGACATCCAATAATGAATCGGGAAAGATGTATAAAAATTTTGAAGAAGCGAAAGAGTATTATATCGAAGAGGTAAAAAAATATAGTGATATTTCTGATAAAGATTTCTTAGATTTAATGGAATTTGCATATATTGGAAGAAAATCCATTTTGGAACTAAATTAATGTTCCTACAGTAGTATTAATTTATATCAAAGTATGATGAATAAATATAGTTTATCAAGTTAATCAGATAAATATTTTAGAAAAGCACATGACTTTAAGACCTAAAAATCTTTCAGTTATGTGCTTTTTCTGTGCCTATTTCATTTCCGGAGGAACTTTAACTGACATAGAGTTATTAAATTTGAGATTACTTTCTTCAAAAGGAACATAATCTTTTTTAGACCGTCGGGATGCTTTGCCTTCCAATCTTTCAATGCTTCTTTTGTGATTTCGTTATTCTCATATTTTTTCTTTATTTATTGTCACTATTCAATTATGTCATGAATTCTTGAGATGGACTTAATACCGAAATATATACCTGTGGTAATATATTCGGAATCTTTATTATTCGATGAATGGCAATAAGTAATGCGACAAAATTAAATCAATTTTTTAATCTCATGTTTAAACATGTCAAATGGTGTTTTAAACCCAAGGCATTTTCTAGGTCGATTATTAATCAGCACTAGTGCTTCTGTTAGTTTATCTAGTGTTACTTTAACTAAATCGGTTTTCTTAGGAAAAAGCTCTCGAAGTAAACCATTACTATTTTCATTAGAGCCACGTTGCCATGCTGCATAGGCATCAGCAAAATACATTGGTATCCCAAACTCGTTTTCAACCTGTTCAAAGCACGCAAATTCTTTCCCACGGTCCACTGTAAAGGTTTTAAGTAATTTACTTGTTAATGTGTTGTATAGGGAACTAATAGCTAAAAACATAGAATCCTTAGTTCGGTCATCCGTTTTTATTGCTACATAAAATCGAGTTTTATGTTTAACAAATGTAGCTAAACAACCTTTACTTTGACCTCTAGAAGACACCATTGTATCTAGCTCCCAATGACCAAAAGTCTTACGGTTTTCAACTTCTTGAGGTCGGTCCTTAATGTTTTTTTCACATTGAGCCGTTCACGCTTTTCTTGTGTACCAGGCTTTTTTTGCCTTTCCGGCGAAGTACTTTTTCTGTTACAGCAAGAAAACCACGATGGATCCAAGAATAAATTGTTTTAAAGCTTAGAACTCCAACTAATTCAGCACCAACTATTTCTTCTGGAGACCAAGTTTGTTGTAACCTGGATTCAATTAAAGTCGCTAATTGAGGTGTTAACTTTGTTGGTCTGCCTTTATTAGCAGACTTACTAATTGCTAATTGTTGTGCTTTAATCGCAGAATATTCACCTTCAACGCGATTTAATTCTCTTGCTACAGTAGAATGGTGAACCCCGATTAAGCTAGCAATCCTACGAACAGAGTATCCTTCTCTTTGTAAAACTTCTATTTGACTTCGTTTTTCTATGGTAAGATGTATATAGCTCATATTGGAGACCTCCGTGTCATGTATTGGTGGTTATTTACATTTTACACGAGATCTCCAATATGAGTCTTTTTATTTGTCGCAATATATTTTACAATTCATCAAAGATAAAATCAGACAATATTTTTAGGAAATAAAATGAGCATTTTAATAATTTTCGGGCTAAATAAGAAGAGATAAACAAGAAGCATAATTCATTAGCGTCGAAGTATAATGAATTAGAGGATCTGAAAGTTAATATGAATGAGTATCTTGGTAGAAATAAAAGTAAGAAGAAAAAAGAATCAATTATTAAAACCTTTAATAGAAAAGTTTAGGGCTAAGGTTACAACAAAAGAGATTGCAAGAAGTAATAGGAAAAATCCAAAAGAAATTGATTTATAAAGCAGACTCATATTTAATTATACTTTCAAACGTTATAGCGTATAATATAATATATGACATATAAATGTAGTATAAAATTTTTTAAGGAGAAGATTGATATGGAACTTTCTGAAATCATTAAGACCATTCGTTCAGAATTAAATTTATCTCAAGAAGGATTAGCTAGAAAACTACATGTCGGCTTCAGTTCTGTGAATCGATGGGAGAATAATAAATCAAAACCTAATCAAATAGCAAGATATGCCTTGATAGAGCTTTGTAAAAAGAGAAATTTGGATCAGGATTTGATTTCGTTATTGGAAGATATGAGTTAAGTTAGATAAGGATGATGCGTATGAAGAACGAACAGCAAATAGAGAATGAGTTTATTGAAAAACTGATTGATTTAAAATATGTGTACCGTGAGGACATTAGAGATAAATCTTCATTAGAAGAAAATTTCAGAAAGCATTTTGAAAGATTGAACCGTGTAAAATTAAGTAATTCTGAATTTAAAAGATTATGTGATAGTATAATAAATTCAGATGTTTTTGAGAATGCAAAAAAGCTCAGAGAAATAAATACTTTTAAAAGAGATGATGATACGCCTTTGCAATATACTCTTGTGAATCTCAAAAACTGGTGCAAAAATGAATTTGAAGTAGTTAATCAGCTTCGTATTAATACAGAAGATAGTAACCACCGTTATGATGTTATTTTGCTTATTAATGGGATCCCGGTAGTTCAGATTGAATTAAAGACTTTACAAATCACACCTAAAAAAGCGATGGAACAAATAGTGAATTATAAAAATGATCCTGGAAATGGATATACAAATTCTCTACTTTGTTTCATTCAGCTTTTTATTGTTAGTAATGAAACTAATACCTATTATTTTGCCAATAATCGCAAGGAACATTTTTCATTTAATGCAGATGAGAGATTCTTGCCTATTTATGAATTTGCAGATAAGAACAATAATAAAATAACCAATCTATATGAATTTGCGAATTGTTTTTTGCCTAAGTGTACTATTGGAGAACTTATCAGTAAATATATGGTTTTGGTAGTGAGTGAGCAAAAATTATTGATTATGCGACCATATCAGATTTATGCTGTGAAAGCCATTGTGGATTGTATTGAGCAAAATCGAGGCAATGGATATATTTGGCATACTACAGGTAGTGGTAAAACTCTTACATCATTTAAGACATCAACACTTTTGAAAGATAATCCAGATATCGAAAAGTGCTTGTTTGTTGTGGATAGAAAAGATTTGGATAGACAGACTCGTATAGAATTTAACAAGTTTCAAGAAGGATGTGTGGAAGAAAATACAAATACAGAAAGTTTAGTTAAGCGTCTCACATCTGATGATTATAAGGATAAAGTGATAGTTACTACTATTCAAAAACTTGGACTTGCACTTGATGATGATAGTAAGCGTAATCAAGAAAAAAGAAAAAGAGGCGAATTGACTTTTAAAGAAAGGCTACTAAAGCTTCAAGATAAGCGTATGGCGATTATTTTTGATGAATGCCATCGTTCACAATTTGGAGATAATCATGAAGCAATAAAAACTTTCTTCCCTAAAGCACAATTGTTTGGTTTTACTGGCACACCAATTTTTGAAGAAAATTCAAATTATAAACAAGTTGATGGGACAATTGGTTCTTATAAAACAACAAAAGATGTCTTTGAAAAAGAACTTCATTCTTACACCATCACAAATGCAATTGATGATGGCAATGTTTTACGTTTTCACATTGATTATTTTAAGCCTGATGATACTCATATTGCAGCAAAAACAGATACAAAGATAAGTAAAAGGAAAATTGTAGAAGCTATTTTGTCCAAGCATGATGCGGCAACATATAGTAGACGGTATAACGCTATTTTTGCAACAGCAAGTATAAATGAAGCAATAGCGTACTATGGTTTATTTAATGCTGTACAGAAAGAATACTTAGATTTAGATGAAGGTTTTATTCCATTGAATATTTCTTGCGTTTTTTCGCCTCCGGCTGAAGGCAATAAAGATGTGAAACAACTGCAAGAGGATCTTGTGCAAGAAAAAGAAGATAATAAACAAGAGCCAGACAAGAAAAAAGAAGCCTTAAGGAGAATTATTGACGACTATAATTCAAAATACAAAACAAATCATACTATCAACGACTTTGATTTGTATTATCAAGATGTCCAAAAACGGATAAAAGACCAACAATATCCAAATGCGGATTATCCACATGAAAACAAAATAGATATTGTTATTGTTGTAGATATGCTTTTGACAGGCTTTGATTCTAAATTTTTAAATACTTTATATGTAGATAAAAATTTGAAGCAACATGGATTGATTCAAGCCTTTTCAAGAACTAATCGTGTGCTTAATACCACTAAACCTTATGGCAATATTATTGATTTTAGAGGACATGAAGATGAAGTTGATGCAGCGATTAGATTGTTTTCAGGAAAAGAAAACAGCGACAAAGTTAAAGAAATTTGGCTTGTAGATCCGGCGCCTACTATGATTAAAAAGTTGGGAAAAGCAGTAGATGAACTTGAGCAGTTTATGAATGCACAAGGACTTGAGTGCAAGCCTGAATCAGTAAGTAACCTTAAAGGTGATACGGCTCGTGCCATGTTTATTGATAAGTTTAAACAAATACAGAGGCTCAAAACCCAACTTGATCAATATACAGATATAAAAGAGGAACAAGTAGCTACTATTGAGGCTTTATTACCGGAAGATACAGTTCGAGCATTTAGAGGGGCATATTTAGATATTGCCGGAAGGTTAAAAGATGAACAGGAAAAAGACGTTCATAATGTATCTCCGGAAGTAGAGCAATTGGACTTTGAATTTGTGTTATTTTCATCTGCCGTTATTGATTATGATTATATTATGGCACTTATTTCTCAATATACTCAATCAAATGTGCCGAAGAAAGAAAAGATGACGAAAAAAGAACTGATTGATTTGATTGCTTCTACTTCTAACCTTATGGATGAAAGAAAAGATATTGAAGAGTATATAGAAGAGCTTGATCGATTTATTAAGTCTTCAGAAGAGAATAAAGGCTTAAGTGAAAAGGAAGTAATGGAGGGATACCAGAAATTTAAAGCTGAAAAATCTTCTAAGAAGCTGATTTCCATATCTGAAAAGTATGGGATTGAGCCTGGCTCTTTAGAGGCTTTTGTTAATGGAATTATGGAAAGAATGATTTTTGATGGAGAAAAGTTGATTGATTTACTTGAACCTCTGAATCTTAGTTGGAGAGAACGAACACAAAAAGAATTGGAGCTTATGGATGAATTAGTTCCGTTATTAAAGAAAATGGCAGATGGACGAGAGATTGTGGGGTTAAAAGCGTATGAGTAAAAAAGATAATGTAGCAATGGAACCTAAATATAGATTTCCAGAGTTTTTAAATTGTTTGGATTGGAAAAAAGAAGAACTTAATAAACTTGGAAAAGTTATTTCTGGTTTGACATATAGCCCACAGGATATACGAGAAGATGGTCTACTTGTTTTAAGATCTTCTAATATAAAAGATAATGTAATTGATTTGAATGATACTGTTTATGTGAGATCTGATGTAAAAGGATATACACTGACTGAAGAAAACGATATATTAATTTGTGTTCGTAATGGATCAAAATCCTTAATAGGGAAAAATGCACTTATCCCTAAAGGGATGCCTTTGTGTACTAATGGTGCGTTTATGATTGTTTTTAGAGCGAATAATCCATGTTTTGCGTTCCAACTTTTCCAATCGAAACAATTCGATAAACAAGTAAAAGCTGATTTAGGTGCAACAATAAACTCAATTAATAGTAAACAACTTAAAAAATATATATTTGCTATTCCTCAAGTAAAGAAGGAACAAGAAAAAATTGCAGATTGTTTATCTTCTATAGATGACCTTATTTCTGCCGAAGAAAAGAAATTATCATTGTTAAATGATTATAAAAAAGGTTGGATGCAAAAGCTATTTCCAGCCGAAGGAAAAACAGTTCCTGAATGGAGATTTCCAGAATTTAAAGATAGTAAGGGATGGGAAAAGTTGAATATAGAGAAGGCTTGTTATCCCTCATATAGCGGAGGAACTCCAGTTACTTCTAAAAAAGAATATTATAATGGCGATATTCCATTTATTAGATCGGGTGAAATAGGTAAGGAAAAAACAGAGTTGTTTTTAACCTCAGAGGGATTGGATAATTCTTCTGCTAAAATGATTGAAAAAGGAGATGTTTTAATGGCTCTTTATGGAGCGAATAGTGGTGATGTTGCAATATCGCCAATTAAAGGAGCTATTAACCAAGCAATTCTGTGTTTGAGGCATAAAAATAATAATGCCTTTTTATATCATTATCTTGCATTTAAAAAAAATTGGATAGTTAGAACATATATACAAGGGGGGCAGGGAAATTTATCTGGAGAAATTGTAAAGTCAATTGAACTTTGTTCGCCACAAGAACCTGACGAACAAAATAGAATTGCAGGTTTCTTATCCGTTATAGATGAGTTGACAAGCAACCAAAAAGAAAAAATAGAAGCATTAAAACAGCATAAAAAAGCATTAATGCAAGGATTGTTTCCTTCTATTGAGGAGGTTTGTAAATGAGTATGGATATACCAAAAAGCTTCACAAGAGAAGAATTTCAAAAACTAACAAATAAAACCTTAGGAAATAAACCTCAGGATAATAATCCATTTCAACAATATAAAAAAATAATTACGGATAATTACAAAAAAGATAGTGGTTCTGGAAATTATATTTTGAAAGAAGGACTATCTAGTGAAGCACTTGCAAACATTGATTTTATTTTTAAAAGAATTGGATATAAAGAATTTAATTCAATTAGAGAAATTGCTGAATATTTTAAAAGACTATTGGAGGAAAAAAAATACATTGTTTTATTTGCTTATAACGGAACAGGTAAAACAAGACTTTCTGCTGAATTCAAGTCTTTAGGACAGCAATTGAATGAAGAAACTGGAGAAAAAGCAGCAGATACACTCTATTACAATGCTTTTACAGAAGATTTGTTTTATTGGGATAATGATTTGGATAATGATACAGAGCGTGTGTTAAAGTTCAATAAGAGTTCTCGTTTTTTCAATGGATTAAAAGATCTTGATATGGATAACAGGATTCGCCCTCTTCTTCAGCGATATGCTGACTTTGATTTTAGTATAAATTATGATGATGCATCTATAAATTTTTATAGAGAAGAATCTACGCAAAGAATAGACAATATTAAGGTATCTCGGGGCGAAGAGAACATCTTTATTTGGTGCTTTTTCTTGGCTATTGTCCAATTGGTAATAGACAAAGCGGAGGCATATGAGTGGGTAAAATATATTTACGTAGATGATCCTATCTCTTCTTTGGATGATAATAATGCAATTGCCGTAGCAAGCCATTTGGCTGCACTTATGAAAGGAGAAGGTGTAAAAGTTATTGTATCATCACATCACACATTGTTTTTTAATGTTTTATGTAATGAAATTAGCAGAGCTGAGCAGTTATTTTTGCAAAAAAGCAAAGACAACGCTACGTATATTTTAAAAGATACTACCAAAACGCCGTTTTTTCATCATGTTGCATTATTGAAAGAATTAAAAAAAGCGTCCGATACTGGAATATTATACACGTATCATTTCAATATATTGAGAAACATATTAGAAAAAACAGCTTCATTTCATGGCTACGCACATTTTTCTTCTTGTATTAGAAAAGGTGATGAAGAAAATGAACCTGTGTACACAAGGGTTGTTAATCTTTTAAGTCATGGTAATTATTCTTTATTTGAGCCTAAAGAAATGGTAGATGAAAATAAACAATACTTTAGAGATATACTTAAAAATTTTTTAGAAGATTATAATTTTAACCAAAGATTATTTGAGGAAATTCAAAATGAGGAGAAAAAATAATGAGTAATTCACAACAAAAAGAATTAGGAGATGCACTTTGGGGCATAGCAGATAAACTTCGAGGGGCTATGAATGCGGATGACTTTCGTGATTATATGTTATCTTTTCTTTTTTTAAGATATCTTTCAGACAATTATGAAACTGCGGCAAATAAGGAGCTTAGTAAAGATTATACAGATTGTGAGAAAGAAATTGAAAACATAAAAAATAGTGGAAACATTGATAAGGTTATAGCCGAGTTAAAATTAAAGATAACGGATTATTTTAATACATTGCCTGTAAGTAAGCTGCCCGTAAAGGAAAATGAGACAAATAATGAGGTCATTAAAAGAGCAAGACAAACTCTTGTCGATGAATATGCTAGTTTACTTGAAAGTCAGAAGTTAACTCCTTTGAGTTTATGGTATATCAATAATTTGGATCAAGTATCCTTTTTTGAAAAGCAGATGCGCAAAAAGGTTCATTTTGTCATTAAGCCACAGTACTTATGGAGTAATATTTATGAGTTATCTCGAACACAAAATAATCAACTTTTGAAGACTTTGCAAGCCGGTTTTAAATTTATTGAAAATGAATCGTTTGACAGTACATTTCATGGACTATTTTCAGAGGTGAATCTTGATTCGGATAAATTAGGCAAAAATTATCAATTGCGTAATGAAATGCTTTGCTCTATAATAACGGAAATTGCTGAAAAACTTGCCGAGTTTACCAATGAAGTAGATTTGTTAGGCACAGCCTATGAGTATTTGATAGGGCAATTTGCAGCTGGTTCCGGTAAAAAAGCTGGAGAATTTTATACCCCACAGCAGATTTCTAATATTCTTTCCAGAATTGTTATATTGGATAGCCATAAACCGGAGTTAGGAAAAAGGGATTTTATAAATAATCTTTTGGATTTCGCATGTGGTTCGGGGTCTTTACTTATAAATGTAAAAAAACATCTTGAACCGAATAGTATTAGCCAAATATATGGACAAGAGAAGAATATAACGACATATAACCTTGCACGAATGAATATGCTATTACATGGGTTTAAGGATTCAGAATTTACAATTTTTCATGGTGATTCTCTACTTAATGATTGGTCGCTGCTGAATGAAATGAATCCGGCAAAAAAGTTAGAGTGTGATGCAATAGTAGCAAATCCCCCTTTTAGTTATCGATGGGAACCGGACGATACTTTAGCTGAAGATTTTCGTTTTAAAAGTTATGGACTTGCACCAAAGTCGGCAGCTGATTTTGCATTCTTGTTACATGGGTTCCATTTTTTGAGTAAAAATGGAACAATGGCGATTATCCTACCTCATGGAGTATTGTTTCGAGGAGGTGCAGAGGAGAAAATTAGAACTAAACTTTTGAAAGATGGAAATATTGACGCGGTAATCGGACTGCCAGCTAATTTATTCTTTTCGACAGGTATACCGGTTTGCATTCTTGTATTGAAAAAATGCAAGAAACCTGATGATGTATTATTTATCAATGCAAGTGAGTATTATGAAAAAGGTAAACGACAAAATGTTCTTTTACCAGAGCACATAGATAAAATTGTTGATGCATACCAATTCCGTAGGGAAGATGACAAGAGGTATTCACGTCGCGTATCTATGGAAGAAATTGAGAAGAATGGATACAATTTAAATATTTCTCGATATGTAAGCACAGCTCCTGAAGAAAAAATAATTGATATTGAAGAAGTGGCAAAAGAATTGAGGACAATAGAGTACGACATCAAAAAGGCAAAAGATGTTCATAATGTATTCTTGAAAGAGCTTGGTCTTGAACAACTACCATAGGTTTATGTTTATAACAAGTGTAAAGATAAGGAGTTGTATGTTATATGCCAAATTTAAAAACAAAAGAATATAGGCAATTTGAAGATATTAAGTACATCAGAAAAGATGGAAGTGAGTATTGGAGTGCAAGAGAACTTGCTGCTGTACTTGATTATTCTCAATGGCGAAACTTTCAAAAGGTAATTGATAGAGCAATGATTGCTTGTGAGAATAGCGGTCATGAAGTAGCATACGATTTTGCTGAGGTCAGCAAAGTCGTGGAAGCAGGTGCTACAAGCAAGTCTATAAAAGATTATGAACTTACGAGATATGCTTGCTATTTGATTGTGCAAAACGGCGACCCGAGAAAAGAAGTGATTGCACTTGGACAAACCTATTTTGCTATACAAACATATCGTCAAGAAATAGCAGATCATTTTAATCAACTTGATGAAGATAGAAGAAGGCTTGTTGTTCGTGGAGATATTAAACAATGGAATCAACTTTTGGTAGAAACAGCACATGATGCTGGAGTCATCACAAACGAAGAGTTTGCTATATTTCAGAATGCAGGATATATGGGATTGTATGGTGGATTAGATGTTGAAGACATACATGATAGAAAAGGCTTAACCGCGAGACAAAAGATTTTAGATTATATGGGAAGTACTGAATTGATTGCTAATCTATTCAGAATATCCCAAACGGAAGAAAAGTTAAGAAAAGATAAAGTTAAAGGTGCAGAAATAGCAACAAAGGTTCATTATTCAGTAGGAAAAGAAGTAAGAAGTGCTATTGAAAAAATAGGCGGCACTATGCCGGAAGATTTGCCTGTTCCGGAGAAAAGCATTCAACAGATAGAAAAAGAACAAATGAAACGTCTAAAAGATAAAGCTAAAAAAGGCAAATTGATGTTGGATGAATAATGTGTGTCCAAAGAAAATCATTTCTACTGTAGTATCAATATTGATACTGTTTTGATATTAAAAAATTTAAAAACTCTTAAATTGCAATATGAAATTGAACACTCTGTAAATCCATAACTTTATTAACTTCTTCAATGAAGACTTCTTGAGGCGTTTGGTAATCCAACAGCTTTCGGGGTAAATTGTTGCACCAATTTAACGCCCGCTGAATCGTTTCTTCTGACACAGCCTTTATGGGCATTCCTTTTGGGATAAAGCGGCGTAATAGTCCGTTATGTCGTTCATTTGAACCGCGTTCCCCAGGCGAGTACGGGTGAGCAAAAAAAATAGATAAATCCTCTGTTTCTAATGTACTTATGTCTGCAAATTCACGGCCATTATCAGCCGTAATAGTTTTACATAACATGGATACATTGGAAACGGCCTTAAGAGACTGCAACCAATTTTCTAATGTCATTTTTACGTCCACGGCTTTAGCGGATAGACAACGTAAGGCTACATATAGGCGAGACTTGCGTTCTAACAATGAAACAATTACTTCATCGCTTTTATTCTTTATTCCTCGGACCGTATCCAGCTCCCAATGACCAAATTCTTCGCGGGTAGCAACAGATTCATCACGCAGATCAATGGATTTACCTAACTTGCGTTTGTGTTGCCTGTTATGTCGCTTCTTATGAGAATGGCGAATAACACAAGGCAAATCCATTGGTTTAAGACCTAAAATGCCTTGGTGAAGGTAGTTATATAAAGTTTTAGTACACACCATTTCATTGCGTACAAACAAACCCTTACGTAAGGCGTAGCCAACAGCATCTAAGGACCATTTATCGATTCTTACCTTGGTTTCAACCCAAGATAAAAAGGGCTCAATAGAACCTGCTTTCAAAGTGTTGAAAGAACCTTGGTGGGTTCTTTCATAGGCAAGCTGACCGCAATCTGCTACATACATAAGAACAGCCTTGTTTTGCTTAATTTGAACCACTGTTCCACGCTTTTTCTCAGCATAAATCGTAGTTCTAGAGCGTCCTAATGCCTTGGCAATAGTATTGATAGGATCACCAGCAAGAAGGCGTTTTTCAAGATAAAAGCGCTCTTCCAAATTTAAGTGTTTGTTTGTGCGCAATGATGTGATAAGATTAGAGCAGTCCATATTAGTACCTCGTGATTGATTGCGAATTTGATACTCTAATCTTATCACTTGTACTAATATGGATTTTTTATGTGTTCAGTTTCAATTTACAACTAAGCAAATTTAAAAACTACAAAAAACAGCTATAAAAACGCCTGATTTTAGAAACTTAATAGATACTGATAGTATATAAAAGAAACAAATATGATATGGTAATTATTGAGTGTGAATAAGAATTAGAAAACATAGTATTTAAAGAATACATGTATAAAGGCCTTTCATCGTTATGGTGAGAGGCCTTTTGTGAAAGTAGTAGTTGCTCTAATTTATTTTTTCTATTTTGTTGTTACTAGTAGATAGCTTTAAGGAAACAAGGGTATGGAAACCATAAAAGAATTTTTAGATAGTGACATATATCTAGATATTATAAAAGAACTAGGTGTCGACAACTTTAATCAAGATTTACAAAGTGTTGAAGTAGAAGAGCTAAAAAATCGATTGAGACAGAGACAATTTTTACTAGAAGGGTTTAATTGTAAGGTGCTTTTAGAAAAAGCGATGGTGCAGTTTTACAAGCAAATGATAGAAGCATATGGAAAAGATATTATCGTTTGGACTAAAAAGTTTTGGCAATATAACGATGATACTATTGAGGAACAACCTGATGGTGAATTTTCTATAGGTGAAGAACTGTCTGAAGATGAAGAATCAACTGTAATTGAAATAGGAAAATACTCTATAACGAGTATTGGTTTGTATATAATTGAATTTGACCTCTTGAAGAATCATCAAGACATATTAGCTGATTACTATAAAAGAATATATATTCCTAAGGCAACGAAATATGCAAAAAATGTGATAGCATTATATAAAGAGGTTTTTAGCTAAGATATTTAGATATACTAAATCAGAAGGTTTCCTATGGCACAACAATCACTTGATTTTGCTTTTTGGAATGAGCAGTGGAAAAAAGTTATTATGATCGTGAAAAAGGTATCAGAGCGAATCCTTTAATAGAGTATTGGGATAAGCGGGTTCATGACTTTTCTCTTATGCGTAAAAGTAATGATTATGATTTTGGTCGTAAGGTGTACACTGCGTTGAGTGGTGTGTTAAATTCTAATTCCACTATGCTAGATATAGGGGCAGGGCCTGGTTTCTTTACCATTCCCTTTGCGCAACATATTAAATCTGTAACGTCTATTGAACCATCAAAAGGGATGGTTGCAGTGCTTAAAGAAAATGCTAAAGAGGCTGGCGTAGAGAATTTCTATGTCATTGAGGAACTAATTCAGGACTTACCCCAAGATGGTTCTCCTGATTTTCAGTTTGACCTTGTAGGCGTATCTCTTGTGCTTTGGATGTTTCCTGATGTATGGCTTCGGCTTTTACAAATGGAACAATATTCTAAAGGCTAAGGATAATAAATGTTTGATTTCCTCTCGGGCGGCCATAATCTGGTGGAATCCAAAAGAAATTGTTATTGCCTAGCTTAATAATTAAGCCAATAGATTATGATATTTATTGGCTTTTATATTGTCACCCAAAATTGGTATACTGATGTTAAGTTATAGATTTTTGTTTAAACAGTTGTTTGAAAATAGAGGGGCTATGAATATAACAAGGTCTTTTGGTGAGTATTTTAAATATTCTCTCCATGATGCGCGGATATAGAAAATAGAATACGCAGATGATAATTTGATCCTTACTTTTGAGTACATTTTCTCTTATGAGAACGGTGTTGAACAGACTCATAAGGCTCAGGTTGTGTTTGAGACGTGTGATATAGATTTTTTTGAAATTCTCGTATTTAATAACACAATACTAGATACTTTCACAGGTAAAAGAATTGAGTTACCTCAGTATCAACAGGAATATAGTGAAAGTGAATTCGAGGTTATTACAGAGACCTATAATTGGGGACACGCTGTATTCCAAGGTTGGTTATGGACCGAAGGGAATCCCGTACACTGTATAATGAATATATACTTTAAAGGTGATATGGTATATGTAGTTGAATGAGGCCCGAAATGAGTAATTTAGATTTTACTATTTGCTGTACAGTTACTTTCTTCAGCAAGAAGAGGAGAACTCCACCGAATTTAAATAATGGAATGTACTATCCTCATTTTGTTATAAAAGGTACTGAGGAATATCTTGGTATTAACTTTATTGATGGTGAAGATGTTATTTTTGATAAACCAATTCAAGCTAACGCTTTACCAGTATATGAAACCGTAGATTATTCTGCTCTACAAGCAGGTACTGAGTTCTTTATCATGGAGGGTGGCAATATTGTTGGTGAAGGGATTGTAAAAGCTATCTTTCAACATAAACCATATGGGAGTAAATAACTATGGGCTATAAAAATGTATGTGTAAACTGCCGGATCTCCTTGTCGGAGGGCACAAACTACGAGTTATTTAACAGAAATAAAACCTGCCCTACCTGTAAAGGTAAAATGTACTTTGTAAACGAGAAGTTCAAAGCCCCTAAAAAATCTAATGACAAAGAGTGGAAGATTATAGAGTATTTGTTGTTGAGCGGCTATGATTTCCGCAATCCTTATTGTGGACATGAGCAATGTATTTATTTTGAGTTCCCTAAGAACCTGCAAGAGGCAGAAGAGTTTATCCGAGAAATGAGGAATTTAGATTAAGTCAGGAGGTTTCGTATGGCACCGCAAGTTACAGATTTTTCGTTCTGGAATGAAATGTGGAAACAAAGTTATTATGATCGTGAGAAAGGGATTCGGGCGAATCCATTATTAGAGTATTGGGACAAGCGGGCCAATGATTTTTCTCTTATGCGTAAAAGCAATGACTACGACTTTGGACGGAAGGTGTATGCTGCTTTAAGTAGTGTCTTAACACCTGATTCTAGTATGTTAGACATAGGTGCTGGTCCTGGTTCTTTTACAATTCCTTTTGCTCAACATATTAAATCTGTTACTGCTATTGAACCGTCAAAGGGTATGGTGGCAGTCCTTAAAGAAAATGCCAAAGAATTAAATGTTGAGAATATTAACATCATTGAAGAATTGGTGCAGGACTTACCCCAAGATGGTTCTCCAGATTTTCGATTTGATCTGGTAACCATATCTCTTGTGCTTTGGATGTTCCCTGATGTGTGGCCTCGGCTTTTACAAATGGAACAATACTCTAAAGGCTATTGTGCAATCGTAGCTGGCATTCCCGATTGGAAGAATCCTCGGGAAGCTAGCAAATCTGATGTACAAGAGTTTCAAATTCTGTATAATATGTTACTTTCACAAGGGCGCTCACCTAATGTAAGCATCATTGATTATAGATGTGAACGTACTGTAGAAGATGAAATCGAGTGCCGAAAGATCATATACGAACAGTACTATGGAGACTTAACGCCAGCAGCAGAGGAACAAATCAAAAAAGAAATCATAGCAAAATCTAAGGACAATAAATGTTTGATTTCCTCTCGGTCTGCTATAATTTGGTGGAATCCTAAGGAAGTTGTGTCACACACCTAAGATATAGTTGATAAATGGATTAGAAAAGGCAGTAGCATGATTAATATCGTTAAGGACGATAGGGCGATTACCTATACCGAAGAAAAAAGCTTTACCCCTCAGCAGGTAGCAGAACTGTTTCTGTCTGTTCGCTGGGTGGTGGGCAAGTATCCTGATAGATTGCACAAGGCACTAATGAATTCATCGCGCGTGATTTCTGCTTGGGATGGAGATCGTTTAATAGGTCTTATTCGCGTCATGGATGATAGCGAACTTGTGTGCTTCATCAATTATGTGCTAGTTCATCCTGATTATCGGGGCCAAGGTATTGCAGGGCACTTGCTAGAAATGGTGAAAGACGCTTACAAATCGTATTTGTACATCAATGTTATGATTGGTGAAAGCAAGAATGCTCCATTCTATGAGAAGCATGGTTTTAAAGTAAAGGAAAATTCCTTACCGATGCAATATCGCAATGTACCTAAATATACGAAAAAGTAAATAGAGACAAAGGTTACACAAGATCAAGGTGCCGATTTAATGATATAGTTTATAAATTAAATGGGGACATTACTAATCAATGTGTAGCCTTTGTTGTTTAAACATTATATACTTAAATGAGTAAATTAATACATTGTGTGTCTATTGTATAGAGTGGGAGGTATTATAAGTATGTTTACCTGGTTAAAAAATCTTTTTTCTTCTAATAAAGAATCTCTTGATTCTCATACGAGAGTAGATGCTACAAAGTCTGTCGAGCTAAATTCTGATTTATTGGATGATGAACTGGATCCTTGTACTATTGGGTGGGATGCAATTACTGCAGAATGTGAACGTGTATATCCTGGTCAAACAGATCCTATGCATTTTGGAACATTGATTAGCTGGCGGCTTGGTGGCGATAGCCCTCTTGATGGTATCAGTGTGTATGATGATGGAGATAATTGGCACTTTGTAACATATGGTTTGTCCGAGCTGTACGAAAAGGATAGCGAAGATCCTACAATCAGTGGTTACGGCATGGAGTTTACTTATCGTTTAGATAAAGCAAGTGCCAATGATGATGAGATCAGAAGTGTTTGTGGTGTATTACAACAAATTGCAAAATTTACTTTTACTGCTGGAGAAATTTTTAAACCTTATGAATATCTTTATAGTGGGCAAACAGAGGGCATAGACTCAAATAATAGTTCCAATATTGTTGGCTTTATTACTATTCCTGATGCTAAATTGCAAACTCTTGATACTCCTAATGGCAAATTAGAATTTGTAGAGTTCATCGGTGTGACTAACGAAGAATTACTTGCTGTAAAAGACAAGAAGATGACAGTACAAGAATTATATGATTTGTTGGGGACTGATGTAACATCTTATAATAGAAATCCGGTTCTTGAGTACAATGGTGCTGAGTAATAACTATTAGTAATATTAAAGAAATTAATTGATAAAAAGAGATTAAAGCATATTCAATTCGGATTGGATTTTAATGAAATAAGCTGAAAGCCTTGCTAATAGCGGGCTTTCATTTTTTTATTTACAGTAAAGTAGCAAATATCGATTATAGTAGTACCCCTATACGTTTATTGACACTGTATACCCCTCATGCTACGATGAGGGAAATTACATATGATTGGGTTAGGTGTCTATTGACTTAATAGAGAATTTGGTACAAGCCAAAGCGGTCACGCCACTGTAACAGCGAGGTACTTTGCATAGAGGGTGAAATGCTCTCGGTCACTGAAGTTTTTGGGAAGGCGCAAAGTAACGTTAAACTGGAGCCAGGAGAACTGCCTAATTAACAATTGCCAATTGACCTGCGAGAGACAGGGATGGGGATTGATATAGATGAATTTATACTAGCTATGCATAGTTGAAAGCTCATACTATATGCTAGCTTATTAGGCGTGGTAGTTAGTCTAACTGAGATGACAGCCCGTTTCCTCTTCGTGGGGAGACGGGCTTTTTATGTGCACTTATAGTGATAGTTTTAGTTGAGAGAAGAGAGGTACTTATGTTCAAACAAAAGAAGTTTATGGCGTATTTAGCCACGGTTTTCCTCCTAATTGTTAGTATGCTCATCGCTGCATGTGGAGGTCCTAGTGAGACAAAGAAAGATACGGCGCAAAATAGCAAGCCTATTGAGATTACTGACGTAACAGGACGTACGGTAACGCTTAAAAAGCCAGCAGAGAGAGTTGTCTTACAGTGGAGTGGTGCTGGTGGTCCATTCTTTACGATTTCTGCACTTATGGGCAAGGATACACCAAAGGTTATTGCCGGTATGGATACATCTTTGCAGGATTACAGGGCGGATATGTGGAAGCACTTTACTGCTGAAATGCCTGAGCTAGCTAAGATTCCAGTAGTGGGTACAGTCGGTGATAAAACATTTAATGCTGAGCAAGTTGTGGCATTAAATCCAGATGTTATTTTTATTCCTGTAGATTTGAAAGATCAGTACGAGTCTGATGCAAAGCCAAAAATGGATGCTGCTGGTATCCAAACTATTTATATAGATTACCATGCTGAAAAACTTGAAAGTCATCAAAAATCCATCGAAGCCATCGGTAAGGCTTTGGGTAAAGAAGAACGAGCTGCAGAAATTAGCAAGTTCTATACAGATCGTGTGACAAGAGTTCTCGACCGTGTTAGTAAAATTAATAAGCCAAAACCAACTGTTTACCTTGAAGTTGGTATGAATGGCCCGGAAGAATTTGGTAATTCTTTTAGTAGTAATTACTCTTGGGGGGCGTTAGCTACTATGGCTGGTGCTGATGTCATCACAAAGGATGTTATTAAGAAAACGTCTCCTATTAATCCAGAGTTTATACTTGAAAAAAATCCAGATATCATCATGATCATGGGTTCTTACTGGCCTAAGAAACCAACTTCTATGCGTTTAGGTTTTGAAGCTACTGAAGATTCGTCTCAGGCGTTGTTGAAAGCTTTCACCACAGAACGTCAAGGTTGGAGCGAATTAAAAGCTGTTGAAAATAAACAAGTTTACTCTGCGCACCACGGTCTTCCACGTGAAGTCTTTGATGCAGCCGTATTCGAATATTTAGCAAAAACCTTCTATCCTGAAGAGTTTGAGGATGTAGATCCTGAAGCTACACTTAAAGAGTTCTATGACAAATTCTTGCCATTCTCTTATAGTGGCATCTGGTTTATGCATATGAATTAGGGTTGTGTTGTGTGTGAAGGAGCTGATGATGTAAAACCCAAATAAATGCTGTTATATATTGTGTTTATTAGAACTTATTAAGTTTGGAATCGAGGTATTCTATGGTTAAGAAAAAGAAATTTATGGCTTATCTTGCCACCGTGCTCCTACTGATTGTGAGCATGATTATGACAGCTTGTGGTGGTCCAGCAGATACGAAAAAGGATGCGGCACAATCTGGCAAACAAATTGAGATTACAGACGTAACTGGTCAAAAGGTTACCTTGAAAAAACCAGCAGAACGCGTAGTAGTTCAATTGAGTGCTTCCGGTGGTGCGTTCTTGACTATGGCTGCGTTGCAAGGCAAAGATGTGGCTAAGACTATTGTTGGTATTGACCCTTATTTGAGCAAATTGCGTACAGATATGTGGGATCGCTACAAATCTGAAGTGCCAGAGTTGGAAAAAATTCCTCTCATTGGTAACGTAAATGATAAAACATTTGATGTGGAAAAAGTAATTTCCTTAAACCCAGATGTTATCTTCATGCCTTTATATTTCAAAGATCAATATGAAGCTGATTACAAACCTAAAATCGATGCAGCTGGCATTCCTACTATCTATATCGATTACCATGCTGAAAAGCTTGAGAATCACCAAAAATCTATCGAAGCTATCGGTAAAGCTTTGGGTAAAGAAGAGCGTGCTGCAGAAATCAGTAAGTTCTACACTGATCGCTTAAATAGAGTTATGGACCGTATTAGTAAAATCAATAAACCAAAACCAACTGTTTACATTGAAACAGGTAACGAAGGTCCAGAAGGTTTAGGTTTTGCGTATAGTGCAAACGTAGCATGGGGCGCATTAGCAACGCAAGTTGGTGGCGACCTTATTACAAAAGATGTAGTTCAAAAAGCAGGCCCTGTTAACCCAGAATTTATTTTAGAAAGAAACCCAGATATTATAATGATCATCGGTTCTTACTGGCCTAAGAAACCTACATCCATGCGTTTAGGTTTTGATACAAATGAAGCAAAATCTCAAGAGTTATTGAAAGCTTTCACCACAGAACGTCAAGGCTGGCCTGAATTGAAAGCCGTTCAATCTAAAAATGTTTTCTCTACTCACCATGGTTTACCTCGTGAAGTATATGACGTTGCAGTATTCGAATACTTAGCTAAAACATTCTATCCTGAGGAATTCAAGGATGTAGATCCTGAAGGCACACTTAAGGAATTCTATGATAAATTCCTTCCATTCTCTTACGGTGGCGTTTGGTTTATGCATTTGAACTAAAAAGGAGTTTTTCGTAGTGACAGAAACTAACAATCAGTACGATTATAAGAAACAGAGCTATAAAAAGCTCATGTTTATTATCATTGGTCTGATCATTTGTGCGGTAAGTTTTGTTACCGATATTATTGTGGGCCCTGCATCACTCACCTTGAGTGATGTATGGCTCGCATTAACAGACCCAGCAGAGGTTTCCAAAAACGCATATGTTATCATTTGGTCGATTCGTCTTCCGACGGCCATTATGGCATTGCTCGTAGGTGCTTCCTTGGGCATTGCTGGTGCTGGCATGCAGACTATCCTTGATAACCCGTTATCTAGCCCGTATACACTTGGTATATCCGCAGGGGCTGGCTTCGGTGCATCTCTTATGGTTGTTGTAGGCGCTAGTGCATTAGAGTTTTTAGGTGTCTTTATGGTTCCATTTGGCGCCTTTGTATTTGCTAGTTTGACGAGTTTCTTTATCTATTCCATCAATAAGATTAAGAATTTTTCCTCTGAAACGATGATTCTCGCTGGTATCGGCATGATGTTCTTGTTCCAAGCGCTTCAATCCTTGATGCAATATATGGCATCTCCTGAGGCCCTTCAAAACATCGTGTTCTGGACTATGGGGAGTTTAGCGAAGGCTAACTGGATAAATATCTCTATTGTTCTTATCGTGCTAGCAATCATGCTTCCGCTCATGATGCGTGAATCTTGGCGTTTAACAGCATTAAAATTAGGCGATGAAAAGGCTTCTGGTCTTGGTGTTAATGTTGAAAGCTTACGAGTAAAAGTGTTTGCTTTCATCTCCATCATTACAGCCGTTGCTGTTTCTTTCGTTGGAACTATTGGTTTTATCGGTATTGTAGGACCACATATTGCTCGTATGCTTGTGGGTGAGGATCAACGGTATTTCTTACCGTTATCTGCAGTATGTGGCATGGCGATTTTGTCTCTCGCATCTATTGCGAGTAAGATGCTCGTTCCTGGGGCGATGTTCCCAATCGGTATTGTGACGGCAATCATCGGTGTACCTTTCTTCTTCTCGTTGGTATTAACTAGGAAAAGGAGCTATTTCAAATGATTGAAGTTCATAATCTAACCTTTGGTTATTCCGCTACGGAAGACGGACAAATCTTAAAGGGCGTTGACTTTGCTGCTAAAACAGGTAAATTGACTGCGCTCATTGGTACTAACGGTGCTGGTAAATCTACACTTTTAAAAACAATTATGGGTATCTTGAAAGGCAAGGGCGAGATTTCCGTTAATGGTAAACCTGTATCTCAATATTCTACAAAGGATTTTAGTAGTACAGTGAGCTATTTGTCTCAAGATAATGACTGTAAAGTCAATCTATCTGTTTTTGAAGTCGTTATGCTAGGGCGCATGGGCTCCATGTCCTTCCGCGTAAGTGATGAGGATATTGCAGCTACACAAGAGGTATTGGAACGGTTGAACTTACAGCGCTTTGCATCGCGCAGCATCATGGAGCTCAGCGGTGGTCAACGTCAACTTGTGTTTATGGCGCAAGCCCTTGTAAAAGAACCTAAAATCTTAATTCTTGATGAACCGACAAGTGCTTTAGATTTGCACAAGCAATTTGACTTGTTAACATTGCTAAAAAATCTGACTCAAGAAAATGATTTTACAACACTCGTAACATTACATCATCTTGATCTGGCGGCTATGTTCGCAGATGAAATCATCGTGCTCAAAGAGGGTAGAGTATACGCTCAGGGCGCACCGAAAGACATCTTTACAGAAGCCATGATGGAAGATGTATACCGTGTTAAAACGAAAATTTATATGGATGACAATGGGCTACCTCATGTAATTCCATTAGAAGCTATTATTAATTAATAGGATTCTTTGTGATTGCGTTGAGCTTATTATAGTGTTGGAACTATTTATTATAGATAATCATTGACGTGAATCCAGTTATATTAATAGGCTGTAAAATAATTAGTTAATAATAAAAGAAGCTGAAATCTTTGCAGAGCAGCATTGATTTCAGCTTCTTTTTGTTGGGAAAAGTATTGGTATTGTATTTAAATAATCTCTTTAACCTGTGCTATACCCTTATCAGTAAGCACGTAGTGTCCATTTGTCACATATAATAGACCTTGTTTCTTTAGCTGTGAAGCAGCTTGATAAGTATAATCAGGCCTCCAGTTCAAATGCTCATGAATGGTACCGATTCCGTTTTCAACGTGAGCGATAGGCGTATCCATATGTGTATAAATATGGCATAGCATCATCGTTTCCCGATAGTGGCGACGTAAGTGACGTTGACGACGGTATGTGGCGATATAGCCTGTCTTTGGTGTTGCGATAACAGCGATAATCAGTGCGATACCGATGGTGGTTGCAATGGAACCCGCGATGGATACGTCCATGGTGAAAGATACTTCCGTACCGACGACAGCACAGATAATACCGATGATGATACTGCTAGTAAGCATGGCTTTCACAGAGTCCGTCCATAAATAAGCGATGACCGCAGGCCCAATCATGAGGCCGATGACGAGAATGGCACCTACCGCTTGGAATGAGGCTACAACGGTGAGGGATACCATGGTCATGAGTACATAGTGGATGAGGGCTGGCATAAAGCCGAAGAGCCCCGCTAGTAGCGGATCAAAGGTAGATAATTGCAATTCCTTGTAGAACAGCATGACTAAAATTAAATTGATGAGCGCCACGCCTAGGGAAATCCATAGCGATATAGGCCCCAAGTCGGTGCCGCTCAAAATCCATCGATCAAAGGGGGCAAAGGCTATTTCGCCGAGTAATGCGGTATCTACATCGAGATGAGCGTTACCGCTGTATAGGCTGACTAGAATGATGGCGATAGAGAATAGAAGCGGGAAGATGATGCCGATAGACGCATCTTCGTTGACAAGCCCCGTATTGTGTATCATTTCTGTAAGCCATACGGTGCCTACACCAACTAAGGTAGCCCCGACGAGTAGAAATGGAGAGTTTAAATCTTCCGTCATAAAGAAAGCGAGCACGATGCCGAGGAATACGGTGTGCGTAATGGCATCGGCCATCATGGACATGCGACGCAATACGAGGAAGACCCCAGGGATGGCACATGCGATGGATACCGCAATGGCAATGAGCAATATCTCTGTATGAACTGTCATGGGGCACCTCCTATGCGAGGTTGTGCGTCCTCTGCTACGCAAATACTTTGCTGTGCCTTGGATTTGGGAGCCCTCGTGGTTTCTAACAATAATGCGTGCTTTGACTGTCTATTTTTACGGAACTGCCAGAGCATACCTCTGTTAGGAGCAAAGATGAGGCTCAATAATACGAGAATCGATAAAATGACGATGATAGCTGGACCTGTCGGTAATTTTGGAACTGATGTACTCCAGATAGTACCGCCGATGGCGGATATCATGCCGAAAAATCCTGCTAATATACACATGGTGCCCAGTTTATTCGTCCACTGTCTTGCCCCAACGGCGGGTGCAATGAGGAGGGAGCTAATCAAGATAGCCCCTACCGATTGAATGCCGATAATGATGGTCATGATTAATAATGAACGATATAAAATAAGGGTGAAAGTGACGGGAATTTGTAGTGTTTTGGCGTATTCCACATCGAAGGAGATGAGCTTTAACTCCTTCCAGAATAATGCGGTTAACACGATGATGATGAGCGCTGCTGCAGATGTGATGTACACGTCGCGCGCTAATATGGTGGCTGCCTGTCCAAATATAAATTTTGAAAGCCCTGCTTGACCAGCATTGTTTAAGCTTTGTACATAGGTGAGCAATACCATACCGAGCCCAAAGAAGGCAGAGAGTATGGTAGCTAAAGCGCCATCAAATTTGATCTTGCTATTTTCTACGGTAATGGTAATGAGCCAAGCCGCAGTAATCGACGAAAGGGCGGCGCCAGCGATGAGTACCTCGATGTCCTTGATACCTGTCAGCAAGAAGGCAATGACCACACCGGGCAGTGCCGCATGAGATAGGCCATCACCGATGAGGCTTTCCTTGCGAAGTACTGCAAAGGTGCCCGCAATACCACTAGCGAGTCCTAATAAAGCCGTGCCGAGCAGTACCATCTGTGTCGTATAGGATTGGAGTAGGGTCATACAATCCTCCCCTTGCCGTAGGTGCGCTCAATAGCTTCGTCCGTAAATGTATCTGCTACAGGACCATAAGCGATAGTTTGTTTGTTTACCATCGTTACCCAATCGAAATATTGGGGCACCGTATTCAAGTCGTGGTGCACGACGATAACCGTTTTGCCTCGAGCTTTCATTTCTTGTAACAGGGAAATAATAGCATGCTCTGTGGTTTTATCGACGCCTTTAAAGGGTTCGTCCATGAGGTAAATATCTGCTTCTTGGACAAGGGCTCTTGCAAGGAAGACGCGCTGTTGCTGTCCCCCTGAAAGCTGGCGAATTTGTCGATCCACATAGTCGCTCATACCCATTTTTTCAATCATAGAGAGGGCGAGTTCCTTATCCTTTTTGCTAGGTCGCTTGAACCAACCTAGATGACCATAACGGCCCATGAGTACTACATCTAGTACGGTGGTAGGAAAGTCCCAGTCTACGCTGCCACTTTGAGGGACGTAGGCGATTTTCTTGTAATCATTTTTGTCCATTACTAAGTGGTGATCGATATAAAATTTTACACTTCCTGAGATAACTGTTAGTAGACCGAGCATGGCCTTTAATAATGTGGACTTACCGGCACCATTAGGGCCGACAATGGCCGCTAAGGAACCGATGGGTACCTTCATATCTACGTCCCATAATACGGGTTTTGTCGTATATGCTACGGTCATATCTTCAACTTCAACGGCCCATTCCATGGAAACCTCCTTGTATTAATGAGTGCCACTAGCAGAAGATTGCTAGTAGCACATGTACTTACAATAACAAAGTAAATTTGAGTCTATTAAGTTAGTATACGTAAATTTAATTTGTCTTATTTAATTAAGAAAATCTAGCAATTGATTATTTAAGTGCTTTGGTAATTGTATCAATATTGGCTTTTACCATGCCGATATATGTACCGCCTTCAGTGCCTTCAGAACCGAGAGAGTCGGAATATAATTCGCCACCGATGGCAACATTCCAGCCTTTAGCCTTAGCTGCTTCTTGAACGGCTTCAATTGTTTTATGTGGTACAGAAGACTCTACGAAAATCGCTTTAATTTTGTGGTCTACGATATATTGAACCAGTTCATTCACATCTTGTGTGCCTGCTTCTGTAGCAGTACTTACACCTTGCAAACCTTTTACTTCAAAGCCATAAGCGCGAGCGAAGTATTGGAATGCATCATGTGCTGTTACAAGTACGCGAGATTCTTTCGGAATCGATTCTGCTTGAGCTTTAACGTACGCATCAGTTTCATCTAATTTAGTAAGATATGCGTCATAGCGTTTTTTGTAATCTTCTTTATGAGCCGGATCGGATTTAGCAAGACCTTCGTATACTGCTTTTGCTGCCAGTTTCCAGTTAGCAACGTCAAACCAAATATGAGGGTCTTTTGTTTTTACACCATCTTCTTCGTCAAAGTCGAGCAATGTAGCTGGATCAATGGCATC
Source organism: Veillonella parvula (assembly GCF_032550495.1). Classification (GTDB taxonomy): domain Bacteria; phylum Bacillota; class Negativicutes; order Veillonellales; family Veillonellaceae; genus Veillonella; species Veillonella parvula_G. The sequence goes on from NZ_JAWFZJ010000002.1 coordinate 168,564, forward strand.
AGATACGCGGATGGTCGCTTTATTTTGCTTTGTTAGGTTATCGAAAATGGAGCCCATTTTACCTTCCAAGTGAATGCCGTTGTATACTACAACATCCGCCTTAGACATAGCTGTTACATCGCCTGCACTCGCTTGATATAGGTGAGGGTCTACACCAGGTCCCATGAGACCTTGTACGGTTACATGATCACCGCCGATTTCTTTTACTAAATCCGTTAACATCGTTGTAGTAGCTACGACATTAAGTTTTTTCTGACTATCTTGGGCTGTGTCTTTTCCGCAGCCTGCAAGGGCAAATACTATAAGTGCTAATGATACGACGACTAATAAAATTCGATTAAATTTCATAATAAGCCTCCTTTTTTATAGATACTAAATTTAAAAACATTAATGACTTTGTTTGAGGGAAATATTTTGTTCTAATAATGAAATAATTTGAAGAAGGAAAATATCTCTCTGAATTTAAACGGAAAAATAGCCGCTACTAACGTAGCGGCTAGTGACAGTTATACAGTCTTCTGCTAAGGTCAAAATAATCTAGGGAATAAGTGCTTGTAGATGGCTAGGCCCAACGAGGGCAACGATACCAAGTACCATCATGACCTTCATTTGAATACGCTTTCTACGTCTCATGATGAACCTCCTTTGTGTAGTTTTTTGTCATATCAACTAGATATGTGAGTCCGGACAGTTATCTTGAATTCAATATATCATAAATGAGAAAATTTATCAATAAGAATTTATTCTTTTAATATTCATCTTTATTTAGTATGATATTATGCATAGGTAAAAGGTTAATAAGGAGGCTTCTTATGAATAAATTATTCCGATACGCTGCTGCAGCAGTACTCGTTGCATCTTTTGGCATGTTAAGTGATTATACAGCTGATGCAGCGAAGTTTTTAGAATCTCCAAGAGAGGTTACTATTGTAAAACCTGAGTTACCTGAGATCCCTCAAACCGCTATGGTAGCGCCTGATATGCGCGTACGCTTCTTGATTGATAAAAAAGGTAATGTTAAAAATGTTTTCGTAGAGCGCTCTTCTGGATATGCTCCCGTTGATGAAGCAGTAAAAAAAGCAATTTTGCAGTGGAAGTTTACCCCTGCTATTGGCACAGATCAAAAGGCACACGAATCCATTATTGGGATGACAATTACTCTGCCTAAGCAAGCTGTGAAAGCTAAATAAGGAGAAAATGATGAATAAAGTGTTGCGTTGTATTATCTTAAGCTCATTGTTTGTAATGAGTATGGTAGCTTCTGTGTTGGCAGCTCCATATGATCCACCAGTAGCTATAGCTACACCACCTATTGACCGAGCACTGCTCGCCGCCTATGGTGAAGCAGCTCATGGTGCAGATATACGTTTTACCATCAAGGAAGATGGTTCTGTAGGGGACGTTGAAGTTGTTTCATCTAGTGGCTCTAGTGCGCTTGATGCCGCCATTGTTGATACTATTTCTAAATGGAGATTTAGCCCTGCTACAGATTCCAATGGTAAACCTGTAGCATCTTCTAAAACTGAATATATTGATTTTAAAAACTAATCAAAGGCACTCATACAGAACTGCACTCCAAAAATTGGACACAATTTTTGAAGTGCAGTTTTTGTATGCCAAAATATTCTAAAAAATAAAGTAAGGTTATTCTTTTTTCATAATATTGGATTCGTAAATTTAAAAATAAATCAAAATTGTATCTGTAGCAACTGAAAATTACTTTCAAAATGATATAATAAAAATATAATTATAGATTAGCCCGTGGAGGTATAAGCATATGAATCCATTAAAACAAAAGCTAGATATTAACAATGAACGTTACAGAATTATTGTGTCCATTAAAGAAGATTATTTAGATGGTAAATTGTCCTTAGAAGAGGGCAATCGCATTTTAAAAGAGAAACTAGGTACTTGTACACCTGATGAGTTTGCCTATGCAGAGCAAAGCTTGAAAGGTGTTTACAAGGACGAAGAAATCCTAGAGAAAATGGATGATCTCTTAGATCTATTTGATGGCGTTTTGGTGCGTGCTGAAAATGAGTATCCTGAGAACCATCCGTTGTGGGCGTACTTGGAAGAAATCAACGCTGTTGAAAAGGTAGCCCTTGAAGCAGACGAATTGTTGAAACAAGAGAAGTTTATCAAAAATCCGTGGCTCGGTATTTTTGATTCCTTAGCAGAGTGGAGAACTCATCTATCTCGTAAGCAAAATCAACTCTATCCGATGCTTGAGGACCACGGCTTTGATCGTCCAACGCGCATTATGTGGACCTTTGATGATGCTGTGCGCGATGCTATCTCTGCATCCTACGCATTGCTTCGGGAAGATAGATACGAAGAATTCCTAGCATCTGTGCCAGAAACTTTGGCAAAATTACGAGATTTGAATTCTAAAGAACTAGAAGTCTTATTGCCAACATCTTATAAATTGTTGAGTGACGAAGAGTTTGTGCGGATGAGTAAAAATGACCATGAAATTGGTTATGCTATCATCAATGCGCCAGGTTTATATGTAGTGCCAGGTATTAATGATTCTGCGGCGCAATTGAATGGCAATAATTCAGCTCAAGGTGGTGCTGTATCTAACGAATTTTTAAATGATTTAGCTGGCTTGCTATCTAAATATGTAGGCCCTGTTGGTGGGGCGCCCGCTGGTAAGGATGCAGTCCTCGATGTAGCAACGGGTAAATTGACATTAGAGCAAATTAATTTGTTGTTCCGTCATTTACCGGTAGATTTATCCTATGTAGATGAAAATGAACTAGTTAAGTTCTACAGCGATACGGCACATCGTATTTTCCCTCGCAGTGCGAACGTTATCGGCCGTGAGGTGAAGAATTGTCACCCTGCAAAATCTGTTCATATAGTAGAGGAAATTGTAGAGAAGTTCCGTTCTGGCGAACAAAGCCAAGCGGAATTCTGGATTAATAAACCAGGCTTGTTCATCTATGTTATCTACACAGCAGTACGCGATGAAAATGGTAAATTCCGCGGCGTATTGGAAATGATGCAAGACTGTACTCATATCCGTGAACTTGAGGGTTCCCGCACATTGTTGACTTGGGATAAAACTGATTTTGTAGGCGATGGTGGTAAAGAAAAATCCTTGGCTCAAGAGGCAGCAGAAGAGGTAGAAGAAGAACCATTAACAACTGATGCAAATGGTCGATTCCATATCGATGCAAAAACAACATTATCTAATCTAATTAAACATCGTCCAGATATTGTAGATCATTTGATTTCTTTAAATCCTAAATTCGAGAAATTAAAAACACCTATGGTAAAAGTAATGGCTAAGGTAGCAACAATCAAGATGATGGCAGAGCGCGGTGATTTTGAGGTAGATGATCTAATTAGTAAAATCGATGCATTTATCAATAAAGATAAGAAATAATTGCATTTTTTAAGCGTGAAAGAGGCAAGTGCTTAGGACCTTGCCTCTTTTTCGTTTTGCTATTTGACTAGTTGATTTGTAAATATAACTAGTTACTTTGTAACTATGTCTAGTTTTTAAGGTGTTCCATTGCATACTAATAGTTTTATGCCGCTAGGTATTAATTTATTACATTACAAATGTGTTGCACTAATTCAAAATAAACATACATTAATTTCCTATAAATCATTTGTTTTATGTATACAAATTTGATTGAAAAGGGTAAAATAGAAAATAATGAAAGTATTTGCCTTAGCAGTGTTTTCATGTACAACATTACTTTTACAAGAGAAATTACTAATATATTTAAAGGTGAGGATCTAGATACTATGTCGACAAGACGCGTTTGGAAGCAAAGTGAAATCAAAACAAACCCATTATTTTCTATGATGCGCAGTACAATTGAAACTGCATTCTATGGGAACAATGTAACTCCTGTAACATCTGTGGCACAAGCGTATCAATTAGCCTCTGAAGAGCCAGGTGTTATCGTCCTAGATATGCCAGTATTTAAACCTTTAGAGCAAGGTTTGCCAGCTGATGCAAAGGTTCTTGTTACAAACGATGGTAAAACTACTGGCCGTTATGCTAAAGCTCGCCGCATTATTGGCGATGAAGGCATAGATGAAGTTGAACTCGCTAACATTGCACGTGACGCAGTATATGATAGCCGCAATAAAGAGTGGATTTCTGCGGAATCTATCGTTGGTCTTGATAAAAAATTCACAGCTCGTGCTCATTTGATGATTCCAAAAGATCACGCGTCTATTTTATATTCTTGGCTTATGAACTTTAAGTTCTTTGATGCGGCTGTAAAAGAATTCTACAACGATAGTGTAGATATTCCGGAAGGCGATATCTATATTTACTCTGATCCTGACTATGTTGTGCCAGGTCATCCAGGTGGTCTTGCTATTTTTGACCCTGCTCATAACTGTGCCATGATTCTTGGTATGCGCTACTTCGGGGAGCATAAAAAAGGTACGCTTACACTTGCGTGGTCCTTGGCAAACCGCTTTGATTATGTTGCATGCCACGGCGGTATGAAACGTTACAACCTTGAAGGTGGTAAAACATATACTATCGGTGTATTCGGTTTGTCCGGTTCCGGTAAATCCACATTGACTCATGAAAAACATGGTGGTCGATATGATATTTCTATCTTGCATGATGATGCGTATGTTATCAATACAAACGATTTGAGTTCTATTGCTCTCGAACCTACATACTTCGATAAAATGCAAGATTATCCTGTGGAACATCCTGCTAATGAATTCTTGTTAACACTACAAAACGTAGGCGTAACAATGGATGAAGATGGTCGCAAGGTTGTATTGGCCGAAGATGTGCGTAATAGCAATGGTCGTGCTATCAAATCTCAATTCTGGACAGATAATCGCGTAAACTACGTTGGTGAACCGGTTAATGCCATAGTATGGCTTATGAAAGATAAAACTTTGCCACCAATCCTTAAAATCTCCGATCCTGTATTGGCGTCTACAATGGGGGCAACACTTGCAACTCGCCGCTCTACGGCAGAAAAACTTGATGCTCATGTCGATCCAAATGCACTCGTTATCGAACCTTACGCAAATCCATTCCGTACATATCCATTGGTTCGTGACTATGAAAGCTATAAAAAACTGTTCTGCGAATGTGGTGTTGAATGCTACATCATGAACACAGGCTTCTTCTTGGAAAATAAAATTCCTAAAGAAGTTACTCTTGATTTGTTGGAACGTTTGGTGGAAGGTACATTGGAATTCAAACCATTCTGTGAATACGAAAATCTTTCCTATGTAGAGGTACCAGGTTTTGAACCTCCATTCGAAGTACGTGAATACCATCACCAATTACACCAAGCTTTCGAATTCCGTTATGACTATGTGGAAAAACTTAAAGGTCATAAAAACGAATTACCTCAAGAAGTACTGGATGTACTTAAATCCTTAATGTGATTTAAAAATTAAAAAGGGCTGTAATAGAATGCGGTTCTATCGCATCCTATATGTAGTTCGTTTACCTTATAAGACATACCAAGAAATTTAGCTTTGTAAGATACTAAATTTCTTGGTATTTTTTTATTTTCCCATGTATATGTAACGTATATTTTAGTAATATATAGTTATAATAGAAATAATGTTTTATTATAAGATTTGTATATGTACATAGTTATAAGGACTCGTATATGGACATAAAAGACATTAAATATATTAGTACCATCGTTGAAATGGCATCATTTTCAAAGGCATCTAAAAAATTATATATTTCTCAGCCAGCGTTGAGTCAGGGGATTCGTCGTATTGAAGCAGAGCTAGGAGTTACGTTATTTGTTCGTGATCGTACAAAAGTCGTGCCAACTGCTGCGGCGTTACAAATTGCAAAAGAGGGCATGCCGTTAGTTTTAAAGGCGGAGGCTTTAACGCAATCTATCATTAATCAAGGCACAGATGTAGCCTATCATGTGCGTATTGGATTGTCTCAATTCTATGGACATCATATGCTTGGAAAAACGTTGAAAAGCTTTCAACAGATAGAGCCTTCTTGGGAGTTCCATGTTGTAGAGGGCGAATCTCACTTTTTGGAACAGCAAATTTGTGATGGTTTAGTAGATGTAGGGCTATTCCCAACGCCGATTTATTCTCAGGACCTTGAAAGTTATCCCGTTTTAGATGAGCAGATTTTATTGGCCATTAGTGTGGAAAATAAGAAGGCTATAGCCATTGCAGATTCTCTCATGACTGGTGATGGAATTCGAGAAATTGCACCCTTTGGAGCATTCCCGTTTATTTTGCTAAGAGAAGGACTCAAATTACGGACGTTGGTAAACCGTCTATGCCAAGCGGAATCCTTTGTGCCTAAGGCTGTCATTGGCTCTGAAACTCTAGATTCATGCCGCTCCTTGGTAGAAGATGATTATGGTATTACATTCTTGCCGAGCACGCTCAATAGAAAGGGGGATGACGATAAGGTTAAATTCTATCCTCTTGCATCGAAACTTTGTTTCCGCCAATTAGTTCTTGTGGCGAGGTCTGATCGGGCAAAACGTTTCCATTTATCTGAAGTAGCACATATCATGCTGCAATTTTTGTAGTGTATAGGTATAAAGATAGTTAGGTGGCATATCCTGAGGGGTGGATCATATTAATAAATTAATAATTAATATATAAATTAATACGTAAATCAATCAATTAATCAATAAAATAAAGAGACTAATTCCTGTAAAATTTAGGAATTAGTCTCTTTTTATTTATGAAAAGAAACTGAAAAAATCGAATTAAATAAATATAGTAATTATCATATTCTTAGATATAGATGCGTCAAAAATTTCTCAAATTCTAATTGACAAATGTCTTTTCAGAAAATATACTTATAGTAGATTAAAACATATTTAGGAGATAGGATTTAAAACCCATCATTGTAGTGGATTTAAAGTGAATTAAAAGTAGAATATGTTTTTGTTTTTATTGGTTGGCCTATGTAGGCCCCTAGGAGGTTTCAAATGAGTAAAGATGTGGAAAATAAAAATACCCATGAACACAATCATGGTGAACAACATGGTCACGACCATAATCATGAACATCATTGCCACTGTGGCGGTCATGATCATCATGGTCACGACCACGATCATCAACATGACCACGATCATAGTCATGCAAAGGCTCTTCCGACGGATAAATGGGTGCCACACACTCATGAACCAGGGGTACCTCATGAACATGGTGTAAATGACTACATGAAAGCTGTTGCTGAGTATCGTAAAACATGGCCTACAAAACAAGATGTAATTGAACAAACACCAGATCCTGCTGTGCGTGAAATGATTCTTCGTATGGAGCAAATCGGTTGTGATACGGTATTTGACCGCTTTGATAAACAACAACCACAATGTACATTTGGTATTGCTGGTATATGTTGTCGTATCTGTTTCATGGGCCCTTGTAAAATTACACCTAAGAGTCCTCGTGGTGTCTGCGGTGCGGATGCTGACCTCATCGTAGCTCGTAATATGACACGTGCTGCTGCAGGTGGTTTGACTCAACATGGTGCACATGCTCGTGAAATCTTGATTTCTTTGAAAGCTGCTGCTAATGACCAATTGGACATTCCAATTTTAGGGGAAGAAAAAATCCGTACTGTATGTAAGGCTTTCAACATCCCTGAAGAAGGTCGTTCCTTGAAAGAAGTGGCTAATGATTTAGCAGATGTATTGCTCGAAGATTTGAGCCGTGCATTGCCAGGTGAATATAAAACAATTACAGCTATGGCTCCTGCAGAGCGTCGCGAAGTTTGGAAAAACTTGGATATCTTGCCTGTTTCCGCATACAATGAAGCCTTTGATGCATATCATCGTACAACCGTAGGTACAGATGGCGATTGGGAAAGCAACATGAAACAATTCTTACGTTGTGGTCTTGCGTTCACATTCACAGGCGTAGTGGCCGCAGATATCGCTACTGATGCATTATTCGGTCAAGGCGGTCGCCGTACATCCAAAGTTAACATTGGAGCCTTGAAAAAAGGGTATGTTAACATCGCTGTTCATGGTCACTTGCCAACATTGGTTTCTCAAATTTGTAAGATTGGTGCGTCCGAAGAGTATTTAGAAAAAGCAAAAGCTATCGGAGCTAAAGGTATTCAATTCTATGGTATTTGCTGCTCTGGCTTATCCAGTATGTACCGCTATGAAAATGTTATTCCATTGTGTAATGCTATCGGCGCTGAGCTCGTACTTGGTACAGGCGCACTCGATTGCTGGGTAGCTGACGTACAAGACGTATATCCTGCTATCATGGACGTAGCACGTTGCTTCAACACAAAGGTTATCACTACATCTGATGCAGCTCGTTTACCAGGTGCTGAACACATCGGCTACGATCATCATCACACTAACTTGGCTGAAACAAAAGATTTGGCTCGCAAAATTTTGGATCGTGCTCTTGAAGCGCATGAATTGCGTAAAGGTATGCCTGTATTCATTCCGCCATACGAAATCACAGCAGAAGTTGGCTTCTCTCCAGAATCCACTGTTAAACATTATGGTTCCTTCAAACCATTGGCAGAGGCTTTAAAATCTGGTAAAGTTCGCGGTATCGTTAACGTAGTAGGTTGTTCTAACCCTCGTGTTATCTATGAAAAGGCAACTGTAGATATTGTTGATACACTTATTAAAAATGGCTGTATCATCCTTACAAACGGTTGTGCATCTTTCCCATTGATGAAACTTGGCTATTGTAATACAGATGCTAACAAGAAATGTAGCCCTGCATTGCAAGAGTTCTTGGGCGATGATCAACCACCAGTATGGCATGTGGGTGAATGTGTAGATAATGCGCGTTCCTCTGGTATCTTCGGCGGTATTGCTGCAGAACTTGGCCTTAACTTACCTCAATTGCCATTTGCTATGTCTAGTCCTGAATGGTCTAACGAAAAAGGTATCGATGCATCCCTTGGCTTCCGCCTAATGGGTATTAACTCTTACCACTGCGTTGAACCACCTACACAAGGCTCTGATGCTGTAACAAAATGGTTGAAAGAGGACACTAAAGACATCTTAGGTTCTGTTATGTATGTTAATACAGATCCTGCTAAAGTAGCTGAGAAAATCTTGGCAGATATCGATGAAAAACGCGCTGCTTTAGGTTGGGCTGAAGTAAAATAGTAATTAGTAAATTATAGTTTATAATAAGAAACGCTCAAAAGCGTAATGGTTATCGTATTTCCTTAAGCTTTTGAGCTTTTTTCTTTATATAAGAGTATAGTGTTACTTGTTAATTCGTGAGTTCTTACAAACCCTTTACTATTAACCCTTATGGTAATATGTATATAGACTTAACAATATGTATAAGTTTATGAAGCAACGAAAAAAGGACTCTATATAGAGTCCTTTTTTCATGTAAGGGGAGTGTTAGTATTAATATCAAATGAAACATGTATTTAAACAAGTAGTAGGTTTGGGGTTAGTATTACTTGTCGGGAGATAAATACACGTACGGTAACCAGGGAATTGTTACCTTTGTCTATCATTTGACATTATCATTATAGGAAGGGTAAATGAGTTAAAAATGAAGAAATTTAATAAATTTCTTTAAGTTTCTTATATTTGTAAAAAACATGGTAATTAATTTTAATTATTGTTGATAAATATGGGACAATTTTGGTATTATATAAAGGAGAAGTTGTATATTTTATAAAGGTTTATCCACATTAAGCTTTTATAAAATATACAGCTCGATAGCATGAGAGGGGCAGTCATATGAGTAAAATATTCACCATATTAACACTTTTGTGGCTACTCAGTATAGGGGGGACTACTAACGCAACGGACTGGTACTATGTTGGACCAGATGCATCAGGAAACCAATTATTTATTGACAATGACAGTGTACAGAAGAGTGATTACGATGCGCTTTTGTGGCTGCGAGTTAATGAACTGGGTGGCGACGAATTGCGATATAAAGTTTATATCAGTAGATATAATCGAACCATGGAAACATTGAAGGTAGATGCGTACATGTCAGACGGGACGCCGTATGAGAATGTAGAATTTAATGAGAATCCTGAGCCCATTGCAGGGAACACAAATGGTCAAGCCATTTATATTTTATTATGGAAATAAAAGAACCATCTAGTACAGCAAACTAGATGGTTCTTTTTATGTGTAAAATATTTATAAAGCATTAGGGAATATTTTATATACTACATCCTCTAGATATAGAGAATGGTATATATGAGGTTTTTAGACTTGAGCTGTATTGCGAGTCAACTCCAAGTCTTGAATCATTTGGAGATCGTCTTGAGGTGAACGACCGCCAGTAGTTAAGTAGCCACCAACCATGATACCGTTTAGGCCACCTTTTAAAGCATAAGCTTGTAAGTCTCGTAGATTTACTTCGCGGCCACCTGCAGTCCGTATCAATGCGTTTGGCAAGATGAAACGGAATACGGCGAAGGTACGTAAGATATCCAATGGACGTAAAGCTTCGTTGCTTTCAAATGGAGTCCCTTTAACAGGATTCAAAATGTTTAATGGTACGGAGTCAATATGTAAACGTTTAAGTTCGAACGCCATTTCTACGCGTTGTTCTAATGTTTCGTTAAGACCAAGAATGCCGCCAGAGCAAACACGGATGCCTGCTTTTTGTGCATTATCTATGGTAAACATTTTGTCTTCGTAGGAATGTGTTGTACAAATATCTGGGAAGTGACTAGGTGCCGTTTCGATATTGGAGTGGTATCGAGTAACGCCAACTTCTTTTAATTTGAGTGCTTGTTCGTAAGTTAACAACCCAAGGGAACAGCAGATTTCAAGACCAATTTCATTTTTGATACGGCCTAATACATGGATGATTTGATCAAATTCATCAGGGTTATTAGTATTACGACCACTTGTTACGATGGAAAAACGAATTGCACCAGCCTCTTTAGCTTTACGTGCTGCTTGGAGAATGCTTTCTTCATCCATGAAAGGATACTCCTGAACGCCTGTGTTGTGGTGTGCGGATTGAGCACAGAATTTACAGTTTTCAGGACATTTGCCGGACCGAGCATTAACAATGGCACATACATCCACAGAATTATCATTGAAATGTTGGCGAATTTTATCAGCCATAGCGAGTAGAATCATGGTATCATCATCTGAAGTATGAATCAGCTCGATTGCTTCTTCTTTTGTAATTTCGCCGCCGTTCATGATGCGGTTTGCAATGGTAAGAATTTTTTCGTATGTACCCACTTGGGATGGTTGTTGATCTATAGGCAAAGCCATAATAGCCTCCGGTAAATTGTTAACTTAATAAAAACATAATATATTGACAATTTGATTGTAAACGTTCACGTATAAATTGTCAACTTAATACATGAATTGGTTAACAAAATAATAACATGTTATGGTTCATATCTTATGAGAAAAGAATATGAGCTTATCTTATAATTTATACTTATTAATAGTTAAGAGAAGTTTAGTTTAACTATATCTTTTTGATGCTAAATGATAGTTATTTTTAACTTATCTTTAAGGTTTTGTAGTATAATAAACTATTGTAATTACTATATATAACTATAATAAAAATATTAATGGAGGAGTGGATATAGATGCAGCCGTTTCGATTTATACACTTTGGTGATCTGCATTTAGGGGCACCCTTTCAATATGCTACAGGTATTAGCAATGCTGTTGATCGCGCCGTAAGTGAAGCAACCTATGTAGCCTTAGATAAAATTATTGATACTGCTATTACAGAACATGTGCATGCTGTCGTAATAGCTGGAGATATTTATAATAGCGAAGACCATAATTTAGAGGCTCAAGTCCGTTTTGTGCGCGCCATGTATCGCTTGGCTGAGCATCGTATTGATGTTTATATGGTACAAGGTAATCATGATCCTGCTGAAAGCTGGAAAGCGCAACTGCAGATGCCAGATAATGTCCATATATTTTCTAGCGAACAGGTACAGCGTTTCCCGCTCATCGTTAATAATATAGAAATTGGTGGCGTATATGGCATTAGTTGTGGTCATGGTAATGAAAGCGACAACTATGCTCGTCAATACAGAGCTTTTGAACGGGATGAGTTTTCCCTTGCTGTCATGCATGGTACTGTAGGTTCTAGTGTAGGCTCTGAAAATCATAATGTAACAGGACCTTGTAACTTAACTGATTTAACAGAGGCTGCCATGGATTATTGGGCATTGGGTCATATTCATAAATCTCAAGTTCTTAGCGAGGAACCTCTCGTAGTTTATGCGGGTAATTCGCAAGGATTGCATCGTAAAGAACATGGACCTAAGGGATGTTATCTTGTATCCGTATCTCATAATGGTCATTGTGATTTGCGATTTATCGACACCTGTGCTGTTCGATTTGAGGAAATCAAAATCGATATTGCTGGCATGCAAAATGAAACAGATTTCTTAGAGATTTTGCGGCGTAAAAAAGAAAACTTGCGAAAGCAACATAAGAAAAACATCTTGTTGTCCCTCGTTTTGTCCGGAACGGGACCTCTACATCGCCTATGTACGCAAGAGGGGATTCGAAAACTATGGTTGCAAGAGTCTCAAAATGAAGAGAAAGGCAAATCTGTATTCGTTATGCCTTACCGTATTATTTCTAATACACGACCTAGTATTAATCTAGTTGAACGACGTTTATTAACAGATGTAGTAGGTGATTACTTGCGTGCTTATGACGATATGGTAGATGGAGATGCGATACAGATTGCGCGTCAAATCATGGCTGATCGTCCTGAATTTAAGCGCTTAGGCGCATATGCCGATTTATTGAGTGATGAATTATTGGCACGAGCTTTAAAACGTTGTGAAATTGAAGGTGTTACTGTATTGATGGGGGCTAATGATGAACATTAAACGCATACGATTTGATGAATTTGGCCCGTATCGCGACTGGTCTTTCACCACGGGTGACAATGGGGTTCAACTCATGTATGGCCCTAATGAAAGTGGTAAAACATCCTTGCTCGAAGGGATGCGCACCTTGTTATTTGGCGGTACTCATAAGGCTTATGGCCCTATGACGGGGGCCCTTGATGTGGACCGTAATGGTGAAAGTTACTATATCGGTCGTAAGGGTAAGCAGTTAGACTTTTACAGCCCTGGTCATCCTGCCATCCATGAAGAGCCGGCTCAACATTGGTGGCATGGCATCGATAAAAAAACATATAACCGCATATTTGCGTTAACATTAGACGATTTACAAGGCCTTGATGTATTACAAGAGGTAGAGGTTCGTTCTCGATTCTTTGGCGCCGAAGGGGGAGAACACTTAGGTGGAGCTGTTAAGGATGTTGAAAAAGGGGCTACAGACCTACTTGTAGCATCCTCGAATGGTAAACGTCGCATCAATGTATTGATGGATGAGCTTAAAGAAAACCGTCAAAAGTTGAGTCAGTTGGCGGAGCATGAAGCGCAATATGTGGAATTACAAACCGTCTTTCACAGTACGGAGCAAACCGAAATGGAATTGCAAAATCAGTTGAAAGAATGGAAGGAATATCGGGATGGTATCGATGTAGTATTGCGTGCGTGGGATACATATCGTCGCAGTGAAGAGGCGCGTATGCACATGCAGCAGTATAATAGTGAGCTCGCCTTGAGTCGTGATGAGTTCCTACGTCTTGATGAAGAAATAAAACGGGCTCGTGACAATATGCAATTATGGCAGGAAAAGGAAGCGGCATTGATGCCCGCTAACTTTAGTCCTGATAGCCCATTTGGAACTTACGGCCAAGATATTGAAGACCTCATTCAACAAGGTGCTAAATGGGAGCAATTACGCCGTGAGTGCGAAGAAGGCGATGCGTACATCCGTAAGGTTAGAGAACAATTAGAGTTTTCACGCACCTTACATTCTGCGTGGCGTCACGATGAGCCAATGGCAGAAGACATCAATTGGTTTGATGGAGAACGTTTGGCAAGTCGTTTGCGCACCGCAAAAGAACAACTTTTACATTGGCAAGACCGCAAACCTGCAGAGGCTACCGATGAGGTGCCGACGGCGAACCTTGAAGGGGCATCATTACCTAACTTTAGTGAAGAAGAATTAGCTAAAAAAGAATATTTAGAACGTGAATTAGATCGTATCTTAATGGATATAGATCAAGTAGAGGCTAGACGGAATAGTTATGGTTCAGACGCACAGCCCACAATTCTGCCAAAATGGCTACAACGCATTAGTGGTATAGGTGCTGTTATAGCTGTATTGGTAGTATTAGCAGGCCTGTTGGTTCTTGAATCTGCATTATATACTATAGGTGGTTTTATTTTCTTGATTCTATCTATGGGGCTATTCTGGTATGCTACCTGGAGGCTTCATAATGGTAACTCTGATGTGTCTAAATTAAACTATGAGTTACAAATTTTATCTTCCCGTAAATCTGATGTAGAACATCAGCTAGAGGCTTTGATCAAGGCTGCTACACCTACAGTGAGTCCTGTACCATCCTTAGAAGGAGAGGCACATCTTGAGCGTTGGATTCAGGAAGGGCATACCTTACAAGGTATTTATGATGAAGCCCTTGCAGCATGGCAAAACTGGTTACCCCGAGGGGCGGCTAAGAGTCTCGATGAAGATGATTTCTTTGGTCTCAAACATGAATATGATCAATATCATGAGCAACTACGCACTATAGAAGGCTATGAAAAGCGTTTAGCGGAGCATAAAGAAGGTCTACGTATTATTGAAGACCAAGCGATGGCTTTGTGGTATAACCTTGGAATAGAGTCACCAGTATCTCCTACGGAATTAAAACGTATTTATAATCAATATAAGAGCTTTCAACAAAATAAAATTGTATGGGAACAAAAGGAAGCACAACGTAAAAGCTTCCGCAATGAATACGATAATTGGCACCGCAAGGAAAAAGAACTACTCCTTCGCCAAAAAGAATTACTCCATAAAGCTGGTATGGAAAGTTCCAACGAGTATCGTCAACATCTTATCGATGAGGACCAATATAAACAGTGGCAAACTATCTACAAGCAAAGTCAGGTACAGCTGGATTTACTTGCTCCTGATGCGGAGAATAAAGACCTGTTCTATCGTCGTTTGCGAGAAGGCAACAAAGATAACTGGTTAGATGAATTGGCTCACTCTGAGCGTGAAATAGCCTCTATTGAAGATAAATTGGCTACCTTGTACGAGCGCCGTGGTCAAATCGTTGAAGCAATGCGTACACTTGGATCTGACCAGGAGCAACACCAAATGTTGCAAGAACGAGAGGCTTTACAAAGTGAATTAGAGTCTGCTCTCGAAGATTGGGCTACGCAAGTATTGATAAGCCATTGTATGGATAAGGCTCAACAATCGTATGAACAAGAAAAACAACCTCATATGTTAGAGCTTGCCTCCTCTTATGTTGAAAAACTAACTGGTGAGAGGTATACGCTTGATATTCTAGGCATTAATAAAGGGGTAGCACTTATCAACAATAATGGGGAACGACTAGAACTTAAATTTTGGTCTAGTGGCTTAGCTGATCAAGTGTACTTGTCATTACGACTCGCCCTAGCTAAGGTATTCTCTTATCAAGTGGAGTCCTTACCGATTATCTTGGACGATATTCTTGTGCGCTTTGACGAAAATCGTCAACGTAGTGCTTTAGAATTATTGGCTGAGCTTGGGAAAAATCAACAGATTTGGCTCTTTACTTGTCAACGCTCCGTATATGATATGGCTCAATCTATTATGGGCATCGATTGCCATAGATTGAGTCGTAGCTAAATGAATTTCAGACTTGAATTAAAGACTCAGTCAAATTAAAGTGGTAATGAAATAATAATCCCTGTGGAGGCATATGCTTTCACAGGGATTATTAGGGATTATTAAAGAATAAATAATGTAAGTGATTGTAACTAAAGTAACTGTTTTAGTTACACAAGTGTGTTAGTATACATTTAGAACGAAAGGGGTTGGGTACTTGAACACAGCATATTTGGACATGATCCAAGGGAGGAACCCGGGTGTAACGCCTGTGTGGTATATGCGACAAGCTGGTCGTAGTCAAGCGGAATACCGTAAAATCAAAGAAAAATATACTTTATTTGAAATTACAAAAGAACCTGAGCTATGTGCTCGTGTTACGGAATTACCTGTTAAGGAATACGGCGTCGATGCGGCGATTCTCTACAAAGATATTATGAGCCCCATGGTGGCTATGAATGTAAATGTAGAGCTCAAGGCTGGTGTGGGGCCTGTATTTAGCACGCCTATCCGCTCTATGGCTGATGTGGATAAATTAGAAACCTTTGATCCTACAAAGGTAGATTATATTGCGAAAACGATTACATTATTAACTTCTGGTATGCTCGACGTGCCGCTCATTGGTTTCTGCGGGGCACCGTTTACCATTGCGTCCTACCTTATCGAAGGGGGTCCAACGAAGAATTACAATAAGACTCGAGGTATGCTCATCGGTGCTCCTCATGTGTGGAATGCACTGATGACTAAACTGGCGGACATGTCCATTGCGTACTTGTCTATGCAAGCCGAAGCGGGTGCTAATGCACTTCAGATCTTTGACTCTTGGGTAGGTGCTGTTAATGCAGACCAGTATAAACAAGGAATTTACCCTCATATGGAGCGGATCATAAAGACTGTGAAATCTAAATATCCTCATTTGCCAATGGCCATGAATGGTGTTGGTACGGATCATTTGGTGTCTATTTGGTCTCACTTGCCTTTAGATGTCATTGCCCTTGATTGGCGTAGTTCCATCGTTATGGCAAACGAGCGCGGCGTAACACAAACGGTACAAGGTAACTTAGATCCGGCGTATTTGTTCGGAGACGAAAAAACATTGGCCCGCGAAGTGGATCGCATCTTGCTCGACGGCGTTCGCTATGGGCGCCATATCTTTAATTTAGGTCATGGCGTATTCCCAGAGGCAGATCCTAAAAAACTTCATTGGCTAACGGACTATGTGCATGAACGTAGTCGTGAGATTTGGACTCAAGAGAGGTAAATTAGTGAAAGTAGAAAAAAAAGGATTATTATTCCTGTCTTATGGTAGCCCTTTAAGTAAGGATGATTTAGTACCCTATATGACGAGCATTCGTCGTGGCCGTGTACCAACGGAAGCAGAGATTACAAATCTCACTAAGCGTTATGATACAATCGGTCAATGGGAAAATATTGAGCTTCAAACTATGGCAGAGTGCCAATATAAAACCTTGCTTACTCTGTTGCCAACTATGCCTTCCGCTATTGGTTTTTTACATATGAAACCATCCATTGCAAATGCGGTTGACTGCTTAGTCCAGCAAGGAGTGGAGCATATTATCGCTATTGTAACAGCTCCATTCTTCACCGCTCTCGGTACTGGAGCTTATGAAAAACAAGTGCAAGCAGCCATTTCAAACTATGATAATGTGACATTCGACTTTATCCGTTCATGGTGGGATCAACCAACTTTTAAGGAATACTGGGTAAAAGCACTTTCAAAGTGTGTGCATAATGCTAAAGATGTATTCGTTATTTTTAGTGCGCACAGTATACCTCTTATCAATAATCATGATGGCGATTCGTATGCGTTAGCTTTAGAGGAAAGCGCTAAAGAGATTGCTGAATATTGTAAATTACCGAACTGGACTGTGGCATGGCAAAGTGCGGCTCCTCATGGCCAATGGTTGGAACCTACCGTAGAGGATGCAATCAATGAAGCTTTACAAACTGGTGCTACTCGCATTGCTTTTGTACCATTTGGATTTGTAAGCAATCACGTTGAGGTACTGTACGATAATGATGTGGAGTGTAAAGAACTCGTTGAAGCAAAGGGCGCAACATATATGCGTGCACCCATGCCAAATTGTAATGAAACATTTTTACAAGCAATGGCGAGTGCAATAATAGAAAGGATTCATTCGTGAACGTAACAATTGTGGGCGGTGGCTTAACAGGGCTAACAGCGGCTTATTATTTAGGCCATGCAAAGCCGGAATGGACCATTACTCTTTTCGAACAAGCACCACGATTTGGTGGGAAAATACAAACGCAACGTGTGGATGACTTCGTAGTGGAACTCGGTCCTGACTCCTATTTGGGGCGTAAAACAGAAATGACAGATCTCGTGTATGATCTTGGACTAGGTGATACCCTCGTGTCTAATGAAACAGGTCAAGCCTTTGTATATGATAAGGGCTCTATCCACCCAATTCCGGGCGGCTCCATCATGGGCATTCCTACGGAAATGATGCCCTTTGTGAAAGCAACACTCATTTCATGGCCTGGTAAATTGCGTGCTGGCCTAGATTATTTTAAGAAACCATACCAACTCGATAAAAATGGGGATGTATCCATTGGTCATTTTTTCAAATACCACTTAGGACAAGAAATGATGGATAAGCTCATCGAGCCCCTATTAGCGGGTATCTATGGTGGCGATATTTATAAAATTAGCCTATTGTCGACATTCCCTCATTTTATTCAAGTAGAACAAAAATATGGGAACATGGTGAAAGGTATGATGGCTGCTAAGATGAGTCACTCCAAAGCCGGTGTCTCTAAGGCTGCCAAAGGGGCTGTTACTGAAGGTGATGTTCCTCGAGCTGGTAAAGGCACTATGACGGACCGTCAATTTGAAAGTCACGAAGCTAAGACTAGTCAAGATACTTCTGCTGGTAATAGTGTAAGCGGTTCTAGCCATGTGACAAAGACTAGTTCTAATCATCAGTCTGCTAAGGCGCAAGCGGATATGGAAAATCGAAAGGGTACTGCTGCTCAATCCGGCATGTTCCGTCAATTGACAGGCGGCCTTGAAAGCGTGATTACCGCTATCGTCAAGGCCATGCCTAGTAATGTACACTTGCATACAGGTGCACTAGTTTCTGATATTCGGTATGTTGATGGTGTATATGCAATCGATGTAAACGATTCTTGTGGCTGTCAATCTACGGCAGACCATGTGATTATCACTACACCGCCGGCAACATATACTCAATGGTTCAAGGATGATGCGGGTTTTGATTTCTTGCGATCCATGGAGCAATCTAGTTGCGCCATTGCTATTATGGCCTTTGATAAAAGCACCTTTGATGGTGATTTAAAAGGATCGGGTCTGCTTATTACCCGTAATATGGATACACCTCTTACAGCGTGTACTATTCTTAATCAAAAATGGCCTCAAACTACCCCTGATGATAAGGTGGTTTTGCGCGTCTTTATTGGTAAGCCAGGTAATGATGTAGTAGAACGACTCAGTGAAGAGGAACTTTCAGAATTGGCAGTCAAAGAAATTCAGCATGTTATGAATTTTTCTGCCAAGCCAGAGTGGGTGCGCATCAATCGTCTCATTCACTGCATGCCTCAATATAATGTAGGCCATCGTGCAGGTATTAAAGTCGTACGTGAACATGTAGCCGAGCAGTATCCAAATCTACACCTCATCGGCACACCTTTTGATGGAATCGGGATCCCTGACGGTGTAAAACAAGCAAAAGAACTGGTAGAAAAACTTGTGAATGACAAGTAAAATAGTGACTTGCTTAAAAGAGTTAGTACAGTATTAAGCAACATAGGATTATCTCAGCCTAAAAGCAGTAATTTAGTCTTAACTAAAGAATATACTAATAAAAAATCTCAATAGAAACTAAATTGAAAAGACTCTATATGCTATAATAGTAAGTGGAGTCTTTTGATTTCCGTAATTATAGATATACATTATTATTTTGATATAATCACCATAGATAGGAGTGATCATAATGGGAAAAGCAATCCCTACAGTAGAAGGTTGGCATAGCCAACACATGGTATTCGCCATGGATTTCAGCGCATGGAACTGCTTCACAGAGGATGAAAAAGCAGCAGCGCGCAATGAATTAAAAGCATTCTTAGCCGACCTTGAAGCTAAACATCAAGCTAAAGAAGGTAGCTATGCATTCTATGATTGTAATGGAGCAAAAGGGGATTTAATCTTATGGATTCTCGGTCCATCCCTTGAATACTTGGCTCAAGTAGAACGTAAATTCCGTCGTTTAGCTATTGCAAGCGTGTTGGTGCAAACTTATTCTTATACTTCTGTAACAGAAGTAAGCACCTATGTTAAGGCCAAGTTAGATACAGAGGAGGTTAATCAAAAATTATATCCTCATGTACCTCGCGATAAATATATCTGTTTTTATAATATGAGTAAAAAACGCGAAGGTGATGACAATTGGTTCATGTTACCACTGCAAGAGCGCGGTGCTTTGATGAAAGCTCACGGTGAACTTGGTAAAACATACTTGGATGTATTATCTGAATTCACTACTGGTGGCTGTGGCCTAGACGACTGGGAATGGGGTATTACTATCTTTAGTAACGACGACATCCAATTCAAAAAAATCGTATACGATATGCGCTTCGAAGAAGCCAGTGCAAAATACGGCATCTTCAGCGACTTCTACGTTGGTACCATCATCGACGATGCACTACTAGAAGAAATTTTTGGATAATAAAAAGGGACTGCTTGGCAGTCCCTTTTTGTTATTATTTAATTCATATATATCGATAAATAACTGCTTGTTGTATCGTATATTCGTTCGATTTATAATGTTGTTAAGGTAGTCGGCGAGGTTGGGCCTCTCTTCGTTATAGAAGGGGGTGAGCTTATGAGTGACTTTGAACTTATTACAGTTATTACTGGAATCTTGACGCTAGTCATTTCCTTTGGAGCACTTATAGCGCTTATTTGCCTCACAAAAAGCAAATAGCCCTCCGTTACCAAGTGTAATTAGATAAACAGAAAGGCCATTTCCTAGATAATTAGTTTTTGAGATGCGCCTGACGTTCCTACTCGTCTGACTATCTATTTATATTATAGAGATAAAGGTATATATCGTCAAATTAGAATGAATGGACTGCTAAAAGAGAACCCCGCATCTATCCGACTTACGAGGTCAAGGCCCTAGGCCGCAGACCTGATAAGTATGGAGGAGAGATGCGGGGTTTCTTTTATCACTTAGTTAAGAAAAGTGAATTATATTTTGTTGTACCGTTGAGTGAACGTAAATTTTCTGTTTCCCAGAAAATTATACATTCATATTTGCGCTTTTACGCACATAGAACCAGTAGCATACTGCTACAGTTACGATGTTGAAGGCTAATAGTACAGCAAAGGCTGGATGGATATTACCAAATGTGGAATATACAAAGCCGAAGATTTTAGGTGTAATAAAGGCACCGTATGCAGCTACGGCAGCTACGAAGCCAGTGATTAAAGAGGATAATAGCGGATTGCCAAATACGTGTGGAATCATACGGAATGTTGCACCTGTTGCGAAACCACAGCTTACGAAGGTCAACACGGACATAGCAAAGAAGAATGGGAAGTTGTGCATATCTACGCCAACTGCAATTAGCGCTGTTGTTACACATAGACCGAGAAGGCTTACAAAGGTAACTTTTGTACCGCTGTTAATTTTGTCTGCTAACCAACCACCTACAGGACGAAGTGCACCTGATACAAGTGGACCTACGAATGCGATAGAAGCAAATGGTACTTCTGGGAATTCTTTACCTACTAATAGACCAAGTGCTGCTGCATAACCAGAGAAAGCACCGAAGGAACATGTATAAAGTAATGTAAGAGCCCAAGTGTGTTTGTTACCAAAGATTTGTACTAGATTTTTAGGATTTGGTTTTTCTAGAGGTAAGTTATCCATGAAACGTGTCATCAATGCAAGGATAACTACAAGAGGTACAACCCACATGAAAGCAGCATTAGCTAGATATACTGCGTTGCCCTTAATAATTGCTGGCGTTACGCCAAATACACTACCTAAAGCGGCAGATCCCATAGCAAATGGAGCTAGGAAGTAGATTACAGAAATACCAAGATTACCAACGCCGCCGTTGATACCAAGAGCAGTACCTTTTTCGGATTTAGGGAAGAAGTTGCCAATGTACGCCATGGAGGACGAGAAGTTGCCGCCCGCTAAACCGATAAGGGCAGTCAAAATCATGAATGTCGTATAAGAAGTTGTTGTATCTTGAACGGCAAAGCCGAGCCATACAACAGGAACTAATAAAATAAGTGTGGAAATAAATGTCCAGTTTTTACCACCGATTAAGGCTGGCATGTATGTGTATACAAATCGCAATGTAGCACCTACAAGGCCTGGTAAGGCAGCTAATGTAAATAATTGATCTGTAGTAAAGTTAAATCCAGCGCTATTTAGCTGAGCCGCAATGGTTGCCCATAAGTACCAAACACAGAATGAAAGTGTTAAGGCAATGGTGGATATAACGAGGTTTTGTTTAGCAATTTTTTTGCCAAACTTTTCCCAAAATTCCGGATTTTCCGGTTGCCAATTAGCCACGATTTCGCTACGGCTTGCACCTACTTGAGGCATTTTTAGTTCGTTCATTTTGAACTTCTCCTTACTGTAACAACTATACACGCAGATAAGACAAGAAAAATATATTAAAATTATATATAAAGTATATATAAATAATAAAATCTAAAAAAATCCTATAGAAAGTATTCGATTTGCTTACAAATTGCGTTATAATTATTGTAGCATTAATATTTTTCAATGTCTTACATCACAGATATATTATATAGTGTAATTTTTTTTGTGAATGTGATGTAAAACACACATATTCTGAAATTAATAAGTTATAATAATCTTATATATACGAAAAAGTATATAGTATAGGTGCTTTTACTATAAATAGATTAGTATAACTAATGGATTTTGTTATAAAAGTACTGTGGAGTGATAATGGTATGGATCAAAATTTAATTAACCAATTGCTTGCTTTGCCGGGTGAGGAACTACATCTTAAAAAAGGTGATTTTCTCTTCCGTGAGGGGGACAAGGCAGAATACTTTTACGTAGTAGTAAAAGGTAGAATGAGCATTAAAAAGTTCGAAGCTAGCGGACACATTTTTGCGTTGCGTTTAGTAGGACCGAATAATGTAATTGGTGAGGTTCCGTTGTATGAGGAGAACACTAGAACATATGTGTTCAACGCCATTGCTCGGGAGGATTGCTCTGTTTATTGTATACGCTATGATGTGTTGGAAGGGGCTATTGCAAAAGACCATTCATTGGCCATTGCAATGATGAAAATCTACACTTTACATATGCGTCGTCAACAGGCAAAATACCGGGACTTGCTACTTTATGGCAAGAAGGGAGCATTCTATTCTACCTTGTTGCGCTTAGCCAATAGTTATGGTGTAAAGCGCGAGGATGGTATCTTTATTGATATTGCCCTAACAAATCAAGAGTTGGCTGAGTTTGCTGCCACATCAAGAGAAAGTTTAAATCGCATGTTAAGTGAGTTACGTAAGTTAGGCTATGTAGCCTATGACAAACACCATCTAGTAATCTGTGATTTTGACGCTTTAATCGGATTACTTGATTTAGAGGTTGATGGTATCGACCCTAATATTAGTAATATCGAATAACAGGATTTTCTCCCTTGTGTTAGCACATCTAGCACAAGGGATTTTTTTGTAGTTTTGAAGGAGGACACGAGATGAGCTTGTTGTCTCAAAAGTTTAAGTTTCTTCGCAAGAAGGAAGTATCTCCAAGTGGTCATCAAATCACAGAAGATGGTGGTCGCGAGTGGGAAAATTTTTATCGTGACCGTTGGTCCTACGATAAAGTAGTCCGTACGACTCATGGTGTAAACTGTACTGGTTCTTGTAGCTGGAACATTTATGTTAAAAATGGTGTTGTAGCTTGGGAAAATCAAGCAACTGATTACCCTGAAACACCAGATGATATGCCGGATTACGAACCACGTGGGTGCCCTCGTGGTGCGACCTTCTCTTGGTATCTCTATAGCCCTTTGCGCGTAAAATATCCTTATGTACGTGGCGAATTGGCTGAGCTTTGGAGAGAAGCAAAGAAGAATGCTAAGAACCCAATTGAAGCTTGGAAATCTATCGTAGAAGATCCTGAAAAAGCGAAAAAATATAAGTCTGCCCGTGGTATGGGTGGCTTTGTGCGCTCCACATGGGATGAAGCAACAGAAATCACTGCAGCATCCTTACTATATACAGCAAAAACTTACGGTCCTGACCGCAACGCAGGATTCTCGGTAATTCCTGCGATGTCCATGTTGTCCTATGCAGCAGGGGCTCGTTTCCTTAACTTGATGGGTGGTACACCATTGTCCTTCTATGACTGGTATGCCGATTTGCCACCTTCCAGCCCTCAAGTTTGGGGTGAACAAACTGATACACCTGAATCTGGTGACTGGTATAATGCTGGTTACATCATGACGTGGGGTTCTAACGTACCGTTAACTCGTACGCCAGATGCTCACTTCTTGACAGAGGTTCGTTATAAAGGAACTAAAGTGGTATCCGTGTCTCCTGACTATGCGGAATCTACCACATCTTCCGATGCAT
This sequence comes from Veillonella parvula, assembly GCF_032550495.1. Lineage (GTDB taxonomy): Bacteria > Bacillota > Negativicutes > Veillonellales > Veillonellaceae > Veillonella > Veillonella parvula_G. Next base: position 192,855 of record NZ_JAWFZJ010000002.1, read on the forward strand.
GGCTCAATGTAAAAGCTGGCACCGATGCGGCGCTTGCTATGTCTATGGGTCACGTTATTTTAAAAGAATATTACATCGACAAAGAAACTCCATACTTTAAAGAGTATGCAAAAGAGTTTACAGATATGCCATTCCTTGTACGCGTTGAAGACATCAACGGAACAGTTCAACCAGGCCGTTTCTTGAATGCTAAGGACTTAGGCCGCCAAGAGGAAGGCGCTGACTTCCAAATGGTATTGATTGATGAACTAACAAATGAAATCGTTGTTCCTAATGGTACAATGGGTGAACGTCACACACATCCTGAAAAATGGAATTTACGTCTTGAAAATCGTGATACAGGGGCTAAAATCGATCCTCGTTTATCCGTATTTGATCAACGTGAAGATGTGACGATTGTTAAATTGCCGTACTTTGGTGATGAAGAACATGAAGGCATTATTGAACGCGCTATTCCAACTATTACAGTACAAACTGTTGATGGTCCTGTGAAAGTGACTACTGTATACGATCTTATTCTTGCTAACTATGGTATTGACCGCGGTATCGGTGGTGAGGTGGCGACAGCTTATACTGACGACACACCTTATACACCTACATGGCAAGAAAAAATCACTGGCGTAAAAGCGGACATTGCTATTGCTACAGCACGTGAGTTTGCAGATAATGCAGAAAAAACGAAAGGTCGTTCCATGATTATCATGGGCGGTGGTATCAACCACTGGTACCATGCCGATGTTATTTACCGCACTATTTTGAACCTTATCATGTTCTGTGGTACAGAAGGTGTTAACGGTGGTGGTTGGGCCCACTACGTAGGTCAAGAAAAGCTTCGTCCTGTTGAAGGTTGGGGTGGTATCATGACTGCTAATGACTGGAGTAAGGCTCCTCGTTTGCAAAATGGTACATCTTGGTTCTACTTTGCTACAGAGCAATATCGTTCTGACTGCATCGATTTGGCAGACCGCGTATCTAAATTGGCTAAACCTCGCTATCGTCATCCTGGGGATTACAATGTATTAGCAGCTCGTTTAGGCTGGTTGCCATCTTATCCTACTTTCAATAAAGGTAGCCAAGAATTGATTAATGATGCTCGCGCAGCCGGTGCTAGTACAGAAGCAGAAATCAACCAATATGTAGCACAAGCCTTGAAAAATAAAGATTTACAATTCTGCGTAGAGGATCCTGCAGCTAAAGAAAACCACCCTCGCAACTTATTTGTATGGCGTGCGAACCTTATTGGCTCCTCTTCTAAAGGTCATGAGTACTTCTTGAAACATTTATTAGGCACAAAAAATGCCGTATTGGAAGATGATGATGCTCCTACGCGTCCAGAAGAAATTAAATGGCGCGAAGCAGATGGTGCGGGTAAGCTTGATCTCTTAATTGATATCGACTTCCGTATGGCGTCTACAGGTTTATATTCTGATATCGTGTTCCCAGCGGCTACATGGTATGAAAAAGAAGACTTGTCTTCCACAGATATGCATCCATATGTACATGTATTCCAAGCTGCTGTTGATTGCGCATGGGAAACTAAATCTGACTGGGATACATTCCGTACCCTTGCAGAAACAGTATCTCGCGTAGCAAAAGAATCTGGCTTTACAGAATATGAAGATATTGTAGCTACTCCACTTGGCCATGATAGCCCAGGCGAAGTAGCGCAACCAGAAGGTAAAGTTCTTGATTGGAGTAAAGGCGAATGTGAACCAATCCCTGGTAAAACAATGCCGAACCTCGTTCATGTAAAACGCGATTACAGTCAAATCTTTGAAAAATACATTGCTTTAGGACCTAATATCGAAAATAAAATGGGTGCTCACGGTTTGGCGTGGGATGTATCTGACGAATATCAAACATTGTATGCTCAAAATGGTACGATTGATAATCCAGACTTCATTTCTCATGGCCGTCCAAGCATTTACGAATGTAAGGAAGCTTGTAATGTTGTATTAACATTATCTTCTTGTACAAATGGTAAATTAGCGGTTCGTTCTTGGAAAGCGATGGAAGAAAAAACAGGTCTTTCTGGGCTTGAAAAGAATGCAAAAGGTCGCGAACAAGAAAAAATTACCTTCGATGACATGGTTCGTCAACCACGCTTTATCATTAGCTCTGTAACAAGTACTGGTAAGAACGATAAAAACCGTCGTTATTCTCCATTTACAACATCTACAGAAGATAAGGTACCATTCCGTACTGTAACAGGTCGTCAATCGTTCTATTGTGATCATGAAATGATGCGCGACTATGGCGAAGCTATGGCATTGTACAAACCTGTATTGTCATATAAACCAGTACAAGGTGATTATAAACAAGAAGGTATTCCAGAAATTACATTGAAATACTTAACTCCACATAATAAGTGGTCTACACATAGTATGTACTTTGATAGCCAACAAATGTTGACATTATTCCGCGGTGGCCAAACAATTTGGCTTAACGAAGATGATGCAGCAGAAATTGGTGTTAAAGATAACGACTGGGTAGAAGCTTTCAATAAAAATGGTGTAGTTGCAGCTCGTGCAGTTGTATCTCCACGTATTCCTCGTGGCATTTCTTATATGCATCACTCCCAAGACCGTCACATCAACGTTCCTGGTACGCAAGTTAAGAAAGATCGTCGCGGTGGTACACACAATGCGCCAACTCATATTCACATGAAGCCGACACACATGATCGGCGGTTATGGTCAATTGAGCTATGGCTTTAACTACTATGGCCCAACTGGTAACCAACGTGATATGACAATTGTGGCTCGTAAATTGAAGGAGGTGGATTGGCTTGAAGATTAAAGCTCAAGTATCCATGGTCCTAAATTTGGACAAGTGTTTAGGCTGTCATACATGCTCTATTACTTGTAAAAATACATGGACGAACCGCGAAGGCGCGGAATATATGTACTTTAATAACGTGGAAACCCGCCCTGGCGTGGGTTACCCACGTAATTGGGAAAACCAAGAGAAATGGAAGGGTGGCTGGACTCTCGATAAAAGCGGTAATTTGGCGCTTTCCACAGGCTCTAAAGGCTCTCGATTGATGAAGTTGTTCTATCATCCAGAACAACCAGAAATTACGGATTACTTTGAACCTTGGACATACGATTATGAAACATTAATTCATACCGGTCGTAAAAATAATCAACCTGTAGCACGTCCTCGTTCTTTGTTAACAAAGCAAAAAATGGAAGTAACATGGGGCCCTAACTGGGATGATGATTTGGCTGGTGGTCATCATGCACGGGAAGATGTGAACTTGGCTAAGATGGGTGATGATATCGTATTTGACTACGAAGAAGTATTCATGCGTTATTTACCACGTCTTTGTAACCACTGTTTGAATCCTGCATGTGTAGCAGCATGTCCATCCGGAGCCATCTACAAGCGTGATGAAGATGGTGTTGTACTTGTTTCTCAAGATGTATGCCGCGGTTGGAGACATTGCGTTCCATCTTGCCCATACAAAAAAATCTTCTATAACTGGGAAACAAATAAAGCTGAAAAATGTGTATTCTGTTACCCTCGTTTGGAAAATGGCTTGCCTCAAATTTGCGCTGAAACATGTGTAGGTCGTATGCGCTATGTTGGTGTAGTTTTATACGATATGGACAAAGTTCAAGAAATGGCAGCTACGAAGGATGAACAAGAAATTTACCAAAATACAGTAGATTTGATCTTGGATCCTAATGACCCAGAGGTTATTAAAGCCGCTCGCGAAGCAGGTATCTCTGAAGCATTCTTGAAAGCAGCTAAAAAATCTCCTGTTTACAAGCTTGTAAAAGAATGGGGCGTTGCATTGCCATTGCATCCAGAGTATCGCACATTGCCAATGGTTTGGTATGTGCCACCGCTCAGCCCAATCTTACAACGTGTTACATCTGATGTATACTTGCCAGATGCACATGAAATGCGCGTGCCTGTACAATACTTAGCTAATATGTTTACTGCTGGTAATACAGATATTTTAGCTCGTGTATTACAACGCATTCTCGATATGCGTGAATACATGCGTCGCCGTGAAACAGGTGATGAAGCAATCGCTCATGAAGTAGATCTTACAGAAGAGCAAATGTATGCTATGTACAAATTGTTAGCCTTGTCTAAATATAATGATCGTTTTGTTATCCCATCCGATGTTAATGTATCTCGCGAAGGTCGCTTAGAAATGCAACACAATCGTGGTTTTGCATGCCCGACAGGGGGTTGCCATAATGGATGATGCACAAAAAATAGCTCTCATTGCTTCTTTTTTGCTTCGGTATCCAGATGAATCTTGGTACAATGAACTTGGTGAATGGAAAGAGGATACTTACTCTGTTGAGCATCCTCAGCTTCGCCAAGGATTGCTAGAGTTCTTTGATTACATTGAAGAAACGGATCGTAAGGCCTTTGAAGACCAATACGTACGTATCTTTGACTTCAGCCGTAATACGACGATGTACTTATCGACTTACGAATTGCAAGGTACAGGGGAACAAGCAGAGGAACTCGTTAAATATAAAGCCTTCTTCCTAGAAAATGGCTATGATTTACCAAAGGAGATGCCTGACTATATTCCAGCTATTTTAGAGTTATGTGCAGTTATCGAACCTGAAAAGGCTCGTGAAGTATATGATTATTGTAAACCAAAGCTAGAATATATTAGGGATCGATTGATCGAAGCAAAACTGACCTATGCATTCTTATTTGATATCATATTGTCGGTTGCAAATGGATTGGAGGACGGTGCACGATGAATCTATTTTTATGGGGCGCTTTGCCATATATTGCGTTTACCTTCTTAATCGTAGGCACACTTGTTCGTTTCTTCTACTTTGAAAGAAACTGGACTACAAAATCAAGTGAATTTTTAGAGAAAAAACAATTACGTATTGCCAATCCATTGTTCCACTTTGGTTTGCTATGCGTTATCGGCGGTCACGTAGTAGGTGTATTAGTACCTAAAGCTTGGACTGCAGCTTTGGGTATCAATGACCATATGTACCATGAAGGTGCATTATATATGGGTGCTGTAGCGGGTATCATCTTCATCGTTGGTTTCTTGCTCTTGATGAAACGTCGCTTTACTGTACCTGCTATGAAAGTAAATACATCTGGCCTTGATAAATGGTTATATTTATTCTTAACATTAGCTATCTTTAGTGGTATGGCTGGTACATTGCTTAATGCATCTGGCTTCTTTGACTACCGTGTATCCATCGGCCCATGGTTCCGTAGCTTACTATCCTTTATGCCTGATCCATCCTTGATGGAAGGCGTACCATTCATGTTTAAATTCCACATGTTGGCATGGATGGTGGTTGCTATTATCTTCCCATTCAGCCGTTTGGTACACTGCTTGAGTGTTCCACTCAACTACTTAACACGTCCGTTTATCATTTATCGTAAACGAGATCAAAAATAATTAGGATGATGATTAATTTGTATGCCTATATATAATAGGATTCATTAATCTATGGCCCCTTGTAGTGGTGAAAGCATATGCTCACAACTATGAGGGGCTTTTTATTTACCGATTCTGTATTAGTAGATTACAATGTATTCCCTGTAGAGAAGAAATTTATTCATTGTAATAAGCTTAGAATGACTATAATAAGTATTTTAATTTAGAATTATTCTTATAATATATACTATGTATCTAATATAAGTAATCTACAAAATTCGATTTAAATGATAAACTATATCGTATAGATTGAATTTTTTAGGTATTATTTTCGAGAGGTATATGATGAATCAAGTTGAAACAAAACAGAAAAAAAGTATTTACCATATCTTTGTATGGATTGCTATTTTCTCCTTAGTTATGATCGGTTTATTAGAGTGGGGTTACATCGCAGGCGGTCGTGCCTTTGGTAACTATAAAGTGTATACGGGGCTTGTGCCATGGTGTGTATGGATCGTCATGACCTATTTAACGACTCGCCCTAAATGGTTTACAAGCCGCTATAATTTAGGTGACATGTATAAGGTACACCGTGCATTAGGTATTGCCACTGTAGCTGTTATTGCATTCCATTTATATCTCTATTTTGGTAAAGCGGCTAAATCCATCCTGGGTTGGTGGGGCGGATATGTGGCTCTTACCTCCTTTGGTATTGCTACAATCTCTGGCCTTGCATTTTTAACTCCAAAACTTAGAAAGGTTACACCATCTGGTCGTAATGTAGGTATTTGGTTACATCGATTAAATCTTGTAGCACTTGTTGCTGCAGATATCCATATTCATGGTTTTAATCGTATTTCTAAAATGGTGCCATTTTTACAAGTGTTTGATATCATTACATACGGTCTCGTTCTTTACTGCATTTACTTGATATTTAAAAAGAAATAATATGAATTACTAGAATCCCTTCTGTATCATGCAGAAGGGATTTTTCGTTACATTTATAGTTTCTAGTAAATTAACATAGGATCTTAACATAGGATCTTAACATAGGATATTATCAGTTTGAGTCATAAATGATTGTGAGATTGATATACATTTTCCCTTTACTCATATAATGAAAATTGTTATTATCTGTATGTTAAACATGATAATGATAATTAGGTTCACAGATTCATTATCTATTCATTTTTATTCTTGTTATTTTATTGTGTGAGGTTTAGTATGATTAAACGTAAAATGACCAGTGCTTTTGCAGTGGCTGCCATGATGGGTGTGGCTACAGCTTTTGCTGTTAACCCATTTTCTGATGTTCCTTCTGATAGTTGGGCTTATCAAGCAGTAGATCAATTGGCTACAGCTGGTATTATCAATGGATATCCTGATGGTACTTTCAAAGGCCAAAATAACATTACTCGTTATGAAATGGCCCAAATGATTGCGAAAGGTATGGCTAATCAAGATCGGGCAAATGCGGAACAACAAGCTATGTTAAATCGCTTGGCTGATGAGTTTTCCAATGAATTGAATACACTTGGTGTGCGTGTAGCTAAATTGGAAGACCGCGTAGGCAATGTAAAAGTTACTGGTGATGCTCGTATCAATTATATCGGTAAAGAGGGTGGCGATGGTTATGATTACGAAGATAAGATCACAGCTCGTGTACGTTTAGGTCTCGACGCAAAGGTTAATAAAAATACCTCTGTTAAAGCCCGTATTACATCAGGTTCTATTGAGCTAGGTGATAGCTCTAAAGAGGCACAAGCTAATTGGGATTTAGCATATGTAGAGCACAAATTCGGTAAAAATGTTGTGGTCGATGCGGGTCGCTATACTCAAAAATTTGGTGGTGGCTTGATTTATAGCTCTAACTTTGATGGGGTAGGCGCTACAGCTAAGCTTGGTGATAAAGTTACATTAAATGGCGCTTATGGTTACATGACAGCAGGTCGTTTTGCTAAGACTAGTAAAGCTGATAATGGTGATGTAGGTCTTATCAATGCTAATGTAGCTGTTAATGATCGCTTTGGTTTTGGTGGTATGTTTGCTCATGTAGGTACAACGAATGTACGTATGGGTAATGGCAAGAAAAATAACGAATTCGATAATGTATATGGATTTAATGCTAAGTATAATATTGGTAAATTCGGTATTGATGGCGAGTGGGTAAAAGCATCTGGCTTGAGTGATTCCGATATTTGGAACGTTGGCGTTAAATGGGGCGACTATAAAATTAATAAGAAGAACTCTTGGGCTATCCGATTAGATTACTTTGATCAAGCTAAGAATGCACCTGTATTTAAAACACAAAAATATGAATCTAATGATTTATTAAAGAAAACACGGTATGAAGGCTATAAAGCATGGCAATTAGGTGTATCCTACGCACCAGAGAAAAATATCGGCATTAATGCATACTACGGCTTCAATGCTAAAACACAAGAAGGCAATCGCGTAAATGATTACTATCGTGCGGATCTTAACTTCAAATTCTAATTTAATGATTGGATTTTAAGTTAATCAGTAATTAGTTCTAAGTAGAATGCTATAGGGTGAGAGTGTTTTATTAGCATGCTACCATTAGGCCAAACTAGATGTATACTTGTAGATTGTATAAGACATAGAGAGGTTTATTATGGCAGAAGTTGTAAAAAAACAGTTTAAGAGTAAATACCATATTTTAATTTGGATTGCAGTTTTATCCTTAATATTTATGGGCATGGTGGAATATGGTTATGTAACAGGTGGTAGATCATTCGGCAATTGGAAGGTTCACTTAGGCCTTATTCCTTATGTTGCATGGCTTGTATTAACATACATTGCAACAAAACCAAAATGGTTTATCAAACGATACAATCCAAAAGAAATGTTTGAAATTCATCGCATCGTAGGTATTGTTAGTGTGGTTCTCGTATGTGCACACTGGTATGTATACTTCTTGAAAGCTTTGAAATCCTTCTTAGGATTCTGGGGTGGTTATATTTCCCTTGTGGCTATGTTTATTGCTCTTATCTTTGCGATATTATACTTAACACCTTGGGTAGGGAATATGGCAAAATCTGTATCTCGTAAAAAAGCAATCTGGATTCATCGCTTGAATCTTGTTGCTATTATTGCGGCAAATATCCATGTTCATGGATTTGGACGTTTATCTAAAATGGTGCCATTCTTACCTGTGTTTGACGTAGTGACTTATGCGCTTGTTATTTACTATATTTATTGGATGTTCAAACAAAAATAATATATCGTAGGCATCTCTTTCTTTGGTAAAAGTAGGAGAATCACACGATAAAAAAGACCATCGCTGACCCTTATGGGTATAAGCGATGGTCTTTTTAGGTTGTTTGCGATACAATAGAATTATAAGTATATATTCTATGGATTTATGTAAATATATGCTGTTGCATTCTTTTGAGGTAAGATTAAAAATCTGTTCTATAAACATTTCTTTTGTATTATAGTATTCTTTAGCTCATATCGATATGTATATTACTACCTTTATAGGTAATTTCAAATAAGAAAGAAGGATATTATGGATTCTTCTTGGAAACGAATTATATACCTAATCTGTACTATACAGGTTGGTGGGGGTATAACAATTATCGGTGTATTATCCTTCCTTCCGTTATTTTTAGCTGAGCTAGGCCTGCATGATCCAGGGGAAGCGGCCATGTGGGCAGGTCTTGTATCAGGTGTAACGCCTTGTATGGTGGCTCTTAGTGCTCCCTATTGGTCGCGTAAGGCAAATCAGCTTGGTCCACGTAAGGTAATGATGTTCATCTTGTTTACCCTAATGGTGACTGTTGGCGCCTGTGCTTTTACACAAACACCATGGCAGTTATTAATGTTACGTATATTGCAAGGTGTGGTAGGGGGCTATGTTCCAATAGGATTGGCTATTATTATTCTCGTAACCCCTGAAAATAAGGTACCTTGGGCAATGGGTTTATATCAAGCCTCCATGGTTATGGGCCTCGTTTTTGGACCACTCATGGGTGGTTTGGTGGCGGACTTATTAGGTTATCGTGCACCATTTGTTATGTTCTCAGCCTTAACAGGGCTTTGTATGTTGGGAATTTATCTATTCATGCCTAATCTACAGTTTGAGCATAAGGTAGATGCTAGAGAGTCGCAGCTGTCTCTAATTAAATCCTTTTTGGTCATACCTCGAGTTCGCCTCTTGGTAGGATTATTGTTCTTATGTAATTTTGGTATTACTGGTATTGGTCCCATTTTACCACTATACATTAAGCACTATATGCATATGAATGATGAGTTTGTAGCTACTATTGTTGGTATAATCATCTTTGGCGCCGGTTTGTTTAGTGCTTTAGCTTCAATCTCCATTGGCAAGATAACAGAACGTTTAACCATGCCTCGTATTGTTTTTACTGCTACATGGGCTGTAGGGACTTTGTTTATACTTCAATATATAATGCCTAGTATATGGGGCCTTGGAATATTCCGTGCCATTGCAGGATTCTTCATGGGTTTTATTACACCGATTGCCAATACGCTCATATCCAAGGCGGTTCCTATTGAGCGGCGAGGTATCGTGTTTGGTACGGTGTCCAGTGTGGCCATGATGGGAAATGTATTGGGGCCTGTCCTTAGTGGCATGATTGCTCGTGCCTTTGGGTACGGGGCGGTCTTTTGGTCTACAGCAGCTATATTCTTTGTAGCGGCGCTATTTATTTATCGCAGTTTAATTATTCCCAGTGAAAGTAAATCATTATAGCTGAGTAGTTTTCACAGTTAGATATAGTTAACTATGATTAGTAATATGTATAGATATTATATAGATAATGTATAGATAATATATAAAAAATATATAGATAATATACAGATAATATGTAAAAGTTACGTATGGCAAACTCCAATGCGTGGAGGGCGGTAAGTTGCGAAATGTTTTAAAGATATTAGTCTGTCTAATCGATAAAAGAGATGAGAGTGCATCGTTATGTTATTAAAACAATTAGAGTATTTTGTGTGTGTAGTAGATAACAACAGTTTTACACAAGCTGCAACAGAGCAATATGTATCTCAATCTGCTATATCTCAGCAAATAAAAGCTCTTGAAACTAGTCTTGGTGTTGAACTAATGGTTCGAGAAAAACGAAGCTTTCATCTAACACCAGCAGGACAATATTTATATCGATCTGGGAAAAAACTATTAGAACGGTTTCATGATATTAAGGTAGAAACGACGCGTATCGGTACAGATGCACGTGTGAGTTTGCGCATTGGTTATTTGAATCGTTACAGTGGAATTGCTATGCAGCAAACGGTGATTCACATGGCAAAGCGTTATAAAAATTTAGATATTCGTATGTACAGCGGCAGTCATGAAGAGCTATATGGCATGCTCAGTGATCGTCGTGTAGATGTAGTGTTTAATGATCAATGGCAAATTTTATCTGATGATTTTGAAAGTCATTTAATTGATAAAGCTACTACATTTATTGAGGTACCACAAGGATATACTAATGAAGACTGTGTAGAACTAAAGCATATCGATGATTTACCACTTATTTTATTGTGTCGTGGGAAATATACCTTGTCTGAAGAAGAACACTATCGCAAAGCTATAGGTTATAATGGCGCCTTTGCTTATGCTCGTACGTTAGAAGAAGCACGATACTTAGTTGCAGGGCAGCAAGGGCTATTACTATTAGATTGTTTTAAATATTTAACAGATCCTATGCCAGGTATCGAACGTAAGGTATTGATGAATCATGGTAAACCTATGGAACGCCACTACTACTTTATATCTCAACGAAATCAAAATAATTCATATATTGTAGCACTCAGAGATATGTTCCAGCAGGTACTTGAAAAATTATAAATGAGATTATAAATGAAAAAGCCGTTAGCAATTTGCTAACGACTTTTTTCTTTTTCTGCACATCGTCTATTTGTATTTTCCTTATATAGTTATGATAGTATTAGAAATTTAAATTTTTTTTGTATCTATGAGTATAGCCTTACAAAAAGTCTTTTAACATCATGAGGCCATCAATACATAGCTTGATACCGTAAATGACGAGAACCGAACCACAGAAACGGTTAATCCATGCCATATGAGTAATCTTAATTTTTTTAGCTAGAAGATGCATTGTGGTAGCTAGAGATCCAAACCAAATAGGTGTCATTACCAAGAAACCAGAGAAGAAGTGGTAGATGTTTTCTTTTGGAATATTAGCCTGAAAAGCACCGAGCATCATTGTCGCATCTAGAATGGCTTGTGGATTGCCCCATGATACAGCGATGGCTGAGACGATAATTTTCCTAATTGGAATATGCGTGTCTACGTTGCGTATGTCTGGTTGAGTTTTAAATATATTAAAACCCATATATACAATGAGGAGTCCCCCAAAGATGAGAACTATGAGTTTTGTGAGTGGCCACATTTCAAGAACGGCACCAATACCATAGAAGGCGGCAGCACTTAAACTCATGTCAAAAAACGCTAGTATGATCAGCGTCAATATAATACGGCGAACAGGTTGCACCAAGGCCGTATTAATAATGAAGAGGTTTTGCATGCCAACAGGGGCAAACGTAGCGAGGCCGACAAGAAGTCCTTGTAAGAAGTACATATTAACCCTCCTGACTATGGTATGATAAAGTACTAATAAGGTGAATAGTAGCACGAAACCCCTCCATTACTGGAGGGGTCCTTACTATTCTATTCATATATAATTATAACATAATATACAATATCTGTATATTTTCTACCATAAACCTATCATATGTTGTGCCATAAGGCTTACAGCGGAGATAGCAATCCAGCAACAAGCTCCTAAGGCAAGGGCTGAGCCACCGGATTTTAATAATTTTACAATATTTGTATTAAGGCCAATTGCTACCATGGCCATTGTAATAAAGTATTTGGAAATTGTTTTGAAGATACTCAAGAATTGAATATCTACATTAGCATAGGATAATGCTGTTGTGACAAGGGAGCAAAGTACAAAGTATAAAACAAATCTTGGAAAAATTTTAGCAATACTAACATTTGTGCCATCTGTTTGAGAGGCATTTTTCTTAGCTTTGTATACTTGGTAACTAGCAAGACCTAAGCATATAGGAATGATAGCTAGGGTACGTGTTAGCTTTACGATAGTAGCATATTCCAGTACTTGTGTGCCAGTACCTTTCATACTATCCCATACAGCAGCTGTTGCTGTTACAGAAGAAGTATCGTTAACTGCAGTACCAGCGAACAATCCAAAGCCCATGTTAGAGAGTCCAATGGCGTCACCTAATTGAGGAAATACAAAGGCGGCTACTACATTGAAAAAGAATACAACAGAGATTGCTTGTGCAATATCATGATCCTCTGCTTTAATAACTGGAGCCGCCGCAGCAATAGCAGAACCACCACAAATGGATGAACCAACACCGATGAGGACTGCTGAGTTAGAGTCAATATGAGTTAATCGATAAATAACATAGGATACGATTAACGATGTAGCGATGGTAGAAATGATGACAGGTAAAGAAATCCAACCTACATGTAGAATCTGTGTAATGTTAAGACCAAAGCCCAACAAAATAACGGCCCACTGTAAAATCTTTTTGGATGTAAATCCAATGCCAGCACCTGTTTTTTCCCGTTTCCAAGAGGTAAAGATAGAACCAATAATTATACCTAAAATGATGGCAAAGATTGGACTACCTACTAGATGAAATTGCTGTCCTAGTAGCCAACAAGGAATAGCGAGAATGGCACAGAGCAAAATGCCTGGCAACGTTTTTTGATTGATACCCATTATAAAACCTCCTTACTGTACATACAGTTCACGTCATATGCGGTATCATGTGGCGTTTGCTTTCTATAGTGTTAATAGTACCATAGGAAGGGTTTTTAAATCTACTATATATGTCAGAATTATACAGAATATTCATCGCATTTTTGAAGATTTTATATGATTGATATAAATAAAAATTAATTATAAGATAGGAGTTAATATTATTGAGTTAAAGATTTTGTATAATCTTAAAATTCATAATAATAATTTATAACTTGTAATTTAAACTTGTTTTGTGATGAATAAGGTGTATATAATGAATAGGATCTATTTCAGTTGGGAATAGAGTATATAAAGTGAGGACCCTTATGATTGATATTACGAATATAATTGAAACCAATAAAGATTATGTAAAACATCATCCTGAGCTACCAAAGGCAGGGTTAACAAGCCATCCTACAAAAAAGTTAGCCATCGTAACTTGTATGGATACCCGCTTAGTAGGTATGCTAGAAGAAGCACTAGGCTTTAATCGAGGCGAGATAATTGTCATTAAAACTGCAGGCAATAGTGTAACACAACCTATCGATAACATCGTGCAAAGCTTGCTCGTTGCTACCTATGGTATGGAAATTGAAGATGTGCTAATTATCGGTCATGAAAACTGTGGTATGATTGATTTTTCTGCTACTACATTCATGGAATCTATGAAAGCAAAAGGTATCAGTGAAGATGCTATTCGCATGATTGAACCGGGCCTTATCGACTGGATGGATCGATTCCATATCTCTGAAGACAATGTAATTTATACAGTTAACTTCCTATGCCACCATCCACTATTTCCAAAAGGAATGGGTTTCTATGGAGGCATGATGGATCCTGATACAGGCGAATTTCGCTACCTCGAAATCTAGGCTAAGATTTGATGGGGCCCAAGTTGATTTGTACATTTAGGTGAAAAAGAACGATAACTAACCTCTATGCTCCAAAGCGAGCTAAGTCGCTAATCGGTTAGTCATCACTCTTTTTATAACTGTATTTGTGAACTCGTCCCATCGAGTCTATTCATAAATCAATAAAACAAAATTCACTGTATCAAATGAGTAAGGGACGAAAAAGTTATCGTTCTTTTCCCATATAGCCAACCTATTATTATCGTATTTAAAGTAGCGGTCTGTGACTCTATGGGACTAATACCGCGATAATGTTATAAAAAGCTGTGTCCCTAAGCGAAGTGCGACTTAGTTTACTATGGAGCGCGGAGGTTAGGGACACAGCTTTTTAGCTAAAATGTAGCGATGTATTCGGGCCCCATAGAGTCATAGCATCGTAAACTTGAACAGTAATAATAGGTTGACTATATATTCCTTTTCGCTGTATATTGTAATTAGATTGTAAACTTAATCATATAAATCAGTTAACCTATGCGGCAGTAAGTATTCGCTTGAGAGGAGCTTTGTATGAAGCAGTTAGGTATTTCTATAATTGGTACAGATACAGATGTAGGTAAGACGTTTGTGACAGGGTTATTGGGGGCGATGGCTGTAGACGATGGCTTTGCTGTTGGTATGGTGAAACCTGTGTCTTCTAGTGCAGTTCCTTTCCCTGAATGTGTGACGATGGATGAGGATAATTATAATATTGGCCTTGAGAGTAAAGATGCAACACATTTGATGCGCTCGGCAGGTATTCCTGAATCTCGTCGTCATGAAGTGAATCCTTATGCTATTGCCGGTGATTTCTCCCCTCGCCTTGCAGCGGAATTGGCTGGTATCGAGATTGACTATGACGGCCTTGTAGAACATACATTAGATGTAGTGAGTCGCTATGACATAACCTTTGTAGAAGGTGCTGGCGGCATTACGACTCCTCTCTATGGAGATAAAACTTTCACGGATCTTATGAAAGATATCAAATTACCAGCTATTGTTGTAGCAGATGGTCGGCTTGGCTCTATTAATCGCGCCGTTTTGACTTGCGAATATGCTAAGTTGCATGGTATCGAGGTGAAAGCTATTATCGTAAATGATACAACAGCTGTAGACCTGTTTTTGTTGAAAACAAATGTGGCAGATATGGAGCGTTACACAGGTGTTCCTGTAGTAGCTGTAGTGCCCCCATACCAAGGTCCGGATATTCACAAGGTTCAACTTGGATGGGCTCGTTCCTTTATTAATTCTAAGGAATTATGGAACACAGTATTAGGTCTATAAATAATAATTGGCTGATTTTATATTAGCTATAGCAATTTTATATATGTTAGAAGTGATATTGAGTACATATTAACAGTAATTTTGAGACGTATTAAATTTGTAATTTAGCATACCTTAGATTGGGCAACTTAATTTAGTTTATATAAGGTATATGTGATATAGAGTTATAGTTTGTAAACTTAGTAAGTATGAGGTGACGAAATGGCAGAGAAACAGCTTTCACAAGCAGCACAATGGGACCACGAGTTTGTATGGCATCCATTTACACAAATGCAAGATTGGCTAGTACAAGAGCCCGTAGTAATTGAACGCGGTGAGGGGGTATACCTCATCGATGAGAACGGTAAAAAGTATTACGATGGCGTATCCTCCTTGTGGGTTAATATTCATGGTCACAACCATCCTGTATTGAACCAAGCATTGAAGGATCAAATCGATAAAATTGCACATAGCACATTATTAGGTCTCGTAAGTCCTCCGTCTGCGCAATTGTGTAAAGAACTTGTAGAGCTTGCTCCAGAAGGCTTAGATAAAGTATTCCTCTCTGATGATGGCAGTACAGCTATCGAAGTGGCTATTAAAATGGCTTATCAATATCGTCAGCAAGTGGGTCAAACTAAGAAAACTAAGTTTATTGCCCTCAATGCAGGCTATCATGGGGATACATTAGGTACCGTATCCGTAGGTGGTATTCAATTATTCCATCAAGTATTCCATAATCTATTATTTAAACCATTGACTTTGCCAAGCCCTGGTGTATATAGAGATTTGGCAGATCGAGATAAAGCCTTTGAAGAGTCGTTGACTGAATTGGAACGCATCCTTAACGAAGAAGGTGATGAAATCACAGCTCTTGTTATGGAACCATTGGTGCAAGCCGCGGCGGGCATGCTCGTAATGCCTCACGGCTATTTGAAACGAGTTCGTGAGTTAACAGAACAACACGATGTATTCCTCATCGTTGACGAAGTAGCTACTGGCTTTGGTCGAACTGGTAAATTCTTTGCTTGTGAGCATGAAGGTGTATCTCCAGATTTTATGACCTTATCCAAAGGCATCACTGGTGGGTACCTTCCATTAGCGGCAACATTGACTACAAAACGCGTATTCGATGCATTCCTTGGCACCTTTGAAGAAAAGAAAACCTTCTATCATGGTCACTCCTATACCGGTAATGCCTTGGCCTGTGCCGTTGCGTTGGCTTCTTTGAAAGTATTCCGTGATGAAAAGGTAATTGAACAATTGCCTGCTAAAGTAGAAGCTTTCACAAAGGCTTTAGAACCTATTAAGTCATTGAAGCATGTTAAAGAGGTTCGTCAGCGAGGCCTCATCGTAGGTATTGAACTTGAAAAAAATGTGGCAACTCACGAAGCGTATCGCCCGAATGATGCGGTCGGTGCTAAGGTGGCAATCCTCGCCCGTGAGCAAGGGCTTATCTGTCGTCCTATCGGTGACGTGGTTATTCTCATGCCTCCATTGGTATCCACTGTGGAACAATTAGAGGATATGGTTCGTATTGTGGGTGAAAGTATCCAACGTGCAACTGAGGAAGAGGGGATACTTGAAGATATGCGCCCAATTATTTTATAATTCTAAATTAATTATTGGAAAGCTACACCTATTGTCTTTTGTTAGTAGTTTAAGGCAATGGGGTGTAGTTTTTTTGGTATAGCATATCGAAATTTCGTCATATTTTAAACTATAGACTATACATTGCCAAAATTCGATGATTATTTAGCATATCTATGATACTATATATGTATAAAGGAGGTCATCGTATGGACATTTATGTAATTATGCAAGTTATTATTTTATTTGGTGCCATCTTCCTCGGTGTTCGCCTAGGTGGCATGGGCATCGGTTACGCTGGCGGCCTTGGGGTTGTGTTGTTAAGCCTTGGTATGGGGATGTTTCCGGGACAGATTCCATGGGATGTAATTCTGATTATCATGTCTGCTATCGCAGCCATCTGTGCTTTACAGTTAGCCGGCGGTCTTGATTATTTAGTGCGCATTGCTGAAAGTATTTTGCGTAAAAATCCTAAGCATATCAACTACTTAGCACCAACTGTTACGTATTTCTTAACTATTTTAGCGGGTACTGGTCATACAGCATTCTCTATGATTCCAGTAATTGTAGAGGTGGCGAAAAGTGAAAACATTAAGCCATCTGTGCCATTATCCATCGCCGTTGTAGCAAGCCAAATTGGTATCACAGCGAGTCCTGTATCGGCAGCAGTAGTTGCTATGAGTGGATTCCTTGAACCATATGGTGTTAACTATCCTACATTGCTTGCCATCTGTATTTCCACAACATTCGTAGGGGTTATGATTACGGCATTTATCATGTCTACCTTTGCGAATAATGATTTATCTTCTGATCCAGTATATCAAGAACGTTTGGCGGCAGGTCACGTGACGCCACCTCGTGAAAAAAGCACTGATTTCCATTTAAAACCAGGCGCAAAAACTTCTGTATTAATCTTCTTGATTGGTATCATTTGTATCGTATTCTACGCAACAGCAATTTCCAAAAATATTGGTATTATTAAACCAGTTATTTTTGGTCGAAACGATGCTATCATCGGATTTATGATGATTATTGCGGCTGCTATAACATTCTTCTGTAAGCTTGATACAGCAGAACTTGTTAATACAAGTACATTCAAATCTGGCTTATCTGCTTGTGTTTGCGTACTAGGTGTAGCATGGTTGGGCGATACCTTTGTAAAAGGTCATATTCCTGAAATTAAAGCACTCGCTTCTAGCATGGTAACAGCATATCCGTTCCTATTGGCGGTAGCCTTCTTCTTTGCAAGTACATTGTTGTATAGTCAAGCGGCAACTACGCAAGCTTTGGTACCAGCTGTAATTCTAGCTCTCGGTATTACACCAGAGAACACAGGATCCGTTTATATTATTATCGCATCCTTTGCAGCTGTATCTGCACTCTTTGTATTGCCTACATATCCAACACTTTTGGGGGCTGTACAAATGGACGATACGGGCTCTACACGAATTGGTAAACTCGTATTTAACCATCCGTTCTTCATACCTGGCGTACTTGCTATTGCCATCTCCGTAGCACTCGGTTTCTTAGTGGCTCCGTTGATGCTGTAATTGGTGAAAGCTAAATACGGTTAATTCCAAAGTATACGCTAAAACGTTAAAGGACGTAACTACAGTGTTACGTCCTTTTTGTTATTTATTTTTATCCTTACAGTTTCTACAGATTCCAGCAATCTCTAAGTGATGTTCCGTCACAGTAAATCCTGCTTTGCTGAGTTCTTTAGGCATTTCTACGACAGGACAGGTATGGAGTGGTATCATAGCACCACAGCTCGTACATACAGCATAGTGGCGGTGTGTATGAGGGGTGATTTCATAATATGCCATATCACTACCCATGAGCGTGGTACGTGTAACGATACCCTTAGTTTCTAATAGTTCAAGTGTACGGTAGATAGTAGACATCCAAGTAGTGCTACCGTCACCTAAGCGTTCTGCGATTTCAAGGGCTGTAATGGGTTTATCTGTAGTTGTTAATACAGACCAAATGGCTTCGCGCTGTTTGGTCTTTTTTATGCCTTCTGGCCAAGTTGTTGTATTCATAGCTCTCTTTCGATTCTATTTTAATACTAAACATGCTATACACCTGTATAGTTAAATGACTTATATGGCTAATAGAATATCAAATATGCTATCGCATTTGGTTAGATATATTTTTATATTTAACTAGTTATATTTTTTAATCTACTAGCTGTATTATTTGACTCTAACTAGTTATATTACTCTAACTAGCTATAATATTTATGCCTAAATATATAAATTATTGTTTTAGCTTATCTACTAAACTGAAAGCGTCGTATGATGGTGCGAATATTTTTAATGACTAACACTACCAGTAAAATACCTACCGACGTTAGGGACACGAAGCCACCAGGTGCTACGTTAAGGAAGTAGGATCCAAAAAGTCCGATAATCATGGCAAGTAAGCTAAATCCAATGGAGCATAATAAAGTTATTTTAAATCCTTTTTCTAATTGTAATGCAGATGCTACTGGTAATGCAATCATGGCACTCAATACGAGAACACCAACGATTTTAATAGAAATGGATACGGCGGCAGCCATTAAGATAGCAAAGATATAGTTGATAAAATCTACCTTAACACCTGCTACACGAGCCGCTTCTTCATCGTAAGCGATGTAGAGTAAGGAGTTATACAAAAAGTATAGCGTTAATACTGATAAAATGGTGAGCACTGCAATACTAATCATATCGGTTGCGTTTACCGTTAGGATGCTACCAAAAAAGAATACATTTGCGTTAGCCTTTAGTTTGCCTGAGCTAATAAGCGTAATAGCTGTACCAATGCTGAGGGATAAGATTATAGTAAGAATCAAATCGAGATGGTGTGAAAAATATTTTCGCAAGAACTCGATGAGTGCACCGCAGATAGCAGTAAAGATAAAAGCCCCTAAAATTGGATTAGTATTCGTCAATAAACCTAGCGTAATACCTGCTAGAGATGCATGACTCATGGTGTCCCCAATCATACTGGAACGGCGTAGCACCATGAAGATACCAATACATGGACATAAAAGAGAAATACAAATCGCTACGAAGAAGGCATTTTGCATGAAATCATAATTAAACATGGTGCACCTCCTCAATTGTGGTATCATCGGCCTGAGCCTGAGACTCTGTTGTTACATCTGTGAAACAGGAGCAGTTTTTGTGATCTATTGGATTGCGACCTGTACTGTGCATGATTTCACTAGCATATTGCTCAGGGGAGCAAAGGTGACCTTGACCATTTGCAATATGGTAGATATTGGTAGAGTTGGCGAGAGCCATTTCGATATTGTGCTCAACAGAGATAATCGTAATATGGTGCTCTTGGTTCAAATTTCGAAGTAGAGCATAGATGCCCTCTTGGCTTTTTCTATCGATACCTGTTGAAGGCTCATCGAGGATGATGAGGTCAGGCTTACCGATGAGGGCGCGGGCGATAGATACACGCTGAGCTTGTCCACCTGAAAGTTTGCTGATGAGACGGTCTTTAAATTCCGTCATATGGGTAAGCTCTAATACGCGATTGACTTCCTGTTTATCCTTAATCTTTAAAAGTTTACGGTAGGAATCGAGGATTTCTTTTACCGTAATAGGAAAGCCTGCGTGAGAGAAGTCATTTTTTTGAGACACATACCGAATATTATTGGTGCTTCGCTTGATAGAGCCTTTTACAGGGGTAAGAAAACCTAAAATGAGACGGAGCAAGGTACTTTTACCACACCCATTATCCCCAACGATGGATATATAATCACCACTGTGAATATGTAAATTAAAGTCATTTAACACATAAGGCGGTTGACCTTGATAGGAAAAATAAAGATGTTCTATTGATAACATATGAAAACCACATTTCTGATTGACAAAATTCTAAGTAAGTTTATACTATAACTATATTACAAATGCAACTGAGTCGCAACTGCAACTAAAGAATGGTTTATATTCTGTATAGGCATAGCGATCAGGTTTTTACAAAGGAGGACTACGATGATCAAGAAACTGATTTTGTTAGTTGTAGGTATTATGATGGCTGCTTTATTTGCAGGTTGTGGCAACGATGCACCGAATGCACAGAAGGAACAAGCAAGTAAAAAAATCCAAGTGGTAACAAGCTTTAATGCAATGGCTGAGTTTACTAAGGCTATTGGTGGTGACAAGGTAGAGGTATCTACTATTATACCAGATGGCGTAGAACCACATGATTTCGAATTGAAGCCTGAAAATATGAAACAATTGGCAACAGCTCAAGTATTTGTGTATAACGGTTTTGGTATGGAGCCTTGGGCAAAACAAGCTATCGAAGCAGCTAAAAATGATAAACTCGTATCTGTTGTAGCTACTGAAGGTGTTGAAGCTATTAAAAATACTGACCCAGAAGAAATTAAAGAACATGGTGCAGAAGATCCTCATGCATGGTTATCTTTGAAAAATGCTAAAATTGAAGTGAAAAATATCAAGGATGCCCTTGTAAAAGTTGACCCAGCAAACAAGGATTATTATGAAAAGAATTATACTGAATACGTTGCTAAATTAGATGCAATGATTAAAAAATATGAAGAGCAATTCGCTAAAGCTCCGCATAAAAACTTTGTTACAGGCCATGCAGCATTTGCGTACCTATGCCGTGATTTTGGTTTAGAACAAAACAGTGTGGAAGATGTATTTGCTGAAGGTGAACCTAATGCAGCACAATTGGCTAAACTCATCGAATACGCTAAAGAAAACCATATTACTACTATCTTTGCAGAAGAAATGGCTAGCCCAGAAGTATCCAAAACTTTGGCACAAGAAGTAGGTGCTAAGGTAGAAACTATTTATACTATCGAAAGCAACGAAGATAATAAAACATACTTAGAACGTATGGATGAAAACCTTACAAAAATTGCAGCATCTTTGCAATAAGATAAACGAAAAGGCGGCCCCTAGTGGGGCTGCTTTTTTGCGTTATAATAGGTTAGAATAATGTCTTAAAATTTGAATTATATAGTATAATATATTAATAGATGAAATAAAAAGGAAACCTAATATGGTTATCATTAATAAATCAGGGGTTGCTGATGAAAGGGCTTGACCATAGTTATTATTTTGAAGGGGCAAGTTACCTATAAGCAATTTGGTCTAAATCTTTGGATAACGGGAATTTCTTTTTACATAATATCCTTCATCTTTGGTGTGGGAGGTATAATGTTGTCCATGACGGTTTAAATATAGTTTGTGTTACAATTAAAGAAATATAGGTGTTTTGGAGGTTTTATGGAAACAAAATGGTATTCAGATATTTGGCAGCTTGTGGTAGCTCCCTTTAAACGCGGTATTCCACAGATTGTAGAGCATGGATCTTGTCGAAAAGGGTTCTATGCTACAGTAGCTTTGGCATTGGTGGCATTCGTATTTTCAAATATTCTACCTACTTTTTTGAGTATGATATTTGTGGATAAACTTAGTGTTGCACTTACTGGTGCGGCGGCTCTTTCTGGGGCCGGTATATTAGGCCTAGCGGTTGGCTTGCTATTTGCTTTTATTGGTATTGCTATTTATTCTGCGATTTTCTCTTGGGTCGCCAATAAATTTGATGCCCATACTACATATGAGTCTGTGTTAAAAATCATGTGGTACGAACAAGCTTATAATCAGATTATGGGCTTAGTATATTTCATTGGCTTCCTATTACTATCATTGCCATTTTTGCTGCTACTAGGCTCTCATCCTGATTCTACAGTAGGTAGTATTGTATGGATAACTATTATTATATTCGCAACGATAGCTTTTGCAGTCTATACATTCTGGGTATGCTTAACATTATTGAGTCGCCAAATTAATAAATCCCATTTAGCAACTTTTGGCATTTCTATTATTACGAGTTTAATTCCTGTAATCATTTTAGGTATCTTGATTGGTATGGTAGTACTTGCTAGTTCCAGATAATTACATAACATGAAAAATATGAAAGGGGCTGTAATAAAACAGCCCTTTTCTACTAAAAAGCTATTAGCTGATTATATATAATCTTCTAATAGCTTTTCTCTGTATTTTATAAGGAAAAAGGCTTGAAAGACCCATTACATTGGGATAATTAAAGTATGAAAAGATATGTGTTTTGTGCTATAATGATGAACGGAAAATGAAAAGGAACTATTTTTTATAGTTCCTTATTGTGTGTTGTATGTTATAGTATTCAAACTTAAATGTTGTGTATGTATATTGTGTAAAAGGTGGTGATACCTATGATGGTGGGTTTAATGCAGTTTATCTATCGTTTATTAAACCCTATTGAAGAGAATAATCCTCGTATGTATCACTTTGATATTGCCTATGGGCAACTCATAGGAATGCTGCTATTAACACTCATATGTTATCAATTTACTATTGTAGGTGAAGGCGTATATTTAGATGCTATACGTGCGTTTATACGCAATTCTTCGTTATTAGTAAGGTGGGAATCGCTATCTCTTCCAGTAGGTCAACATGAAATACAACTTTTTTTGGAACAGATGGGTAGTCCTAGAGAATTTTGGAATATGGGTCGCTTTGCATGGGTAATCGGAAAAGTTATTTTCATGGCATGTATCATTATAGTTTATGCGGTTGCTCAACAGCGTAAATTTTATGTTCGAACTGTTACAACTGGTATTTTGCATATCATGTCATTTGCTCAACTTGTTGTGGCATTGATTACTTTTACAGCAGGGATTATGCTGATTTTAACTTCGGTACCATTAATACTGCAAGCAATCATTGGCTTCTGTATGATTGTGCTATGTGTTTTAAGTACCGTATTATTGTTACAAACTATTGGACGTATTGTGGGAGCATGTATTAATGGGACCCCTTATGAAGGTTTGATTCTAATGTTGATTGCTCTTTTGGTAGCACACGTGTTTGAATGGATTTATATGTTGACTCGATAAAATACATATGATATATCTAGGACGAGACATAGCTCGTCCTTTTTTACTAGTTTTAAACTAAAAGGAGCATTTATGACATGGAATAAGGATATATTGCATTTATTTACCAGGCTTAGCGAACAATCTTTTCAGAATATTATCAATTATGGATCTCATACAAGAGCCATTCTGAATCTAGTCGTATCTACTATTGTATTATATATAATGACCTATAGCTTACCGTTTATGGTGAAAGTTATATCTCCAATGCTCGGAATTAAACGGATTACTGGGTTAACTCATTTTGATGTAATTAGTATTTTAGCAAGTTCTGTATTTTTAATTTTTCAAATTATCATCGGTTCATTTGTTATATGGCGCTTACTTGTTTTATTAGGTGGTCGTGGTACTTATGGTGGGGTATTGCGCAATTATATATATGGATTAGCTTATACAAATGCACTTCGCACGGTTGTCTTAGTATTAATTCATATACTAGGGATTATTTTTTTCTCTTTGTCTCTTCAAAAAT
Source organism: Veillonella parvula (assembly GCF_032550495.1). GTDB lineage: Bacteria > Bacillota > Negativicutes > Veillonellales > Veillonellaceae > Veillonella > Veillonella parvula_G. The sequence goes on from NZ_JAWFZJ010000002.1 coordinate 217,200, forward strand.
ATGTAGGGGATATGGCCTATCTTATTACGATGTTCAGCCAGTATTATGCTGTGTTCATTGCAGCCCAATTAATGAGACGTTATGTTGAACTAGGTATCGTTAAAACTTATATTGTTATGTTTGTTGTGGCATTATTATCTGTCTCCGTATTGCCTCAATGGATTCGTTTTGTTCATACATTATTTAAATAATATATTGTCATAAGAATTAAAAACCGCAAGATAAATATCTTGCGGTTTTTTGCTCATTAACCCAGTTGAGCTTCGTAATGTTGTAACAATAGTTCTACATTATTTTCGTCGTATTCGATTTGTTGTGACCATCTTGCAACTTGCTTTAAGGGTTGTCCCTCTAATGCGCTGGCTATAAGTATATAGTCAGTACCATCCTTTGCATAAGCTAAGATAGATTCCAAGGAATAGTCTGATAGCATATCGATTTGGCGATACAATATATATTGGTACACTTTGTTAAATAGGCTCATATCCTCTTGCTGTATATAGGTCTGTACGGATGTGATGAGTTGGTCTAGTTTACTAGATAATGTATTAACTTGTGCTGTCCAATTCTCATCGATGGGTTCCGTTTGTTTATATAGGTCTAATAGTTCTTTGAAAGACTGTTTTGAGGGCTTTGGCGTATATTTGAATAGATTAGGATCTAAATCAAAGGCTAATAATTCAAAAACATTGTGGAGTGTTAATCGCTCCTCAGAATTGAATTCATTATGGTCATCTTCAATTGTAAAAAGGAGTAAGTCCATTGGTTCTTGTCGGGCCAATAGTTCAACCGAAGCTTCACAAGATAATCCAACGCCACATAGTTCTAAGTCTTCAATGTATTTATAAAAGCGTGGATGCATATGACAGGTATCACAAAGTCCTTCTTCTCCCAATTCAAGAACTACTTTGCATAGACCTTTTTCATTGAGTAAGGGACACATAGGTTGTGCTTTAGAAAAGATAAAATGACTGCCTTCATCATCAACAGTGATGGCTTGGCGTAAGCTTTTACCAAGAGAACCTGTCATGGAATGATAACGTTCAGCAGTAGGCTCATCTATATCGATGGTCCACAGCTGACAACATGTATTTTCGCATTGATCGGCCTTGCATTGAAATGCGTGATATATAGTGGGGTAAATTGAAATCATAGTTAGCTCACATGTAGTTACAAAAATGAATCTATGTGCATTGTATCATAGGGCGTAGGTATATGCACTAATTATATAAATAAAGATTATAAACCGCGTTGATTTAGTGTATAATTGTATATATATTGTTATGATAACTGTTTGAGATATGGAGGAACCAATGAGATCATTTTTTGTAAAAGGTAGCCTTGTATTGGCCTTGGCAGCGGCATTTGGCATGCCAAATGCAAGTGCAGCCCCTTTAGTAGCTGTAGAGCCAACTGTGGCAGTTGTTGATGGCAACCATGCGGCGATTGTAGGTGCTAATGGTTTATTAAATGCTTTTATCCAAAATCATCCAAATGCAGGAATTACGGAAATCGCCTTTGATGCAGATGGAGGTCAAATTAAGTATGATGTTGAAGGTTTTGATGAATCTGGTAAGTATGAGTTAACGTATATCTATGCTACTAATCAAATCTTTGAAAAGCGCGAAGGGGACTTCCATAAATCACTAAAGAAAAAATCGTTTGATCCTCGGGAAATCTTACCGCCTGCAGCTGTGGTGAACTTTGCTTACGCCCAAACAAAAGGTAAAGCTGTGAGCCTTAATGAATGGGCTGTGCGCTATGATAAAGGTAAAATTGTCTACAAAGTTAGCTTTGGTACAGCAGATAATAAAGAGGTACATGTGCGTATGGATGCAATGAATGGTAAATTGCTATCTGTTAAATTTGACGATTAATATATGATTGACTAGTTATTATATCTTAATAGTGCCTAGTTATTTTATTCTGAATATAATAATTAAATGCCTTAATACTATTTTTCTTAAAAAAATAACTAGTATTGAGGCATTTTTTGTGAAAGTTTGCTCATGAATGTGAAATTTTAGATATCGATACGTATATTTTGAAGCCGTTTATCCCTTATATATGGGATAAACGGCTTTTGATATGTTTTTCATGGAATTTTTAAGTATAAAGTAAATCCCATAGGATTTCATAGGAATTATATATAAATTCATTCTAAACTCACTATAAAATAAGCTTTTAACAGTGCTTCTACATTTTGACTTCATAGACTGTCGATAGTATGTGTACCAGTCGAAAGACATACTCAAGTATATCTGAAATTTCCAAGCTATATATCTACAAGTCCATGCTAGATATATGTTTTGGAACTTACATGATGACATTGAGTTGACTGGAAATATACATGCGTAAAGTTGCATGTATATGAATTAATAAGGAGGACAATATGAAAAAATCTATTTTAAAAAGTAGTATTGCTTTAGCAGTGGCTGGCGTATTTGGTGCCACTGTAGCTGTAACAGCAGCTGAACCAGTAACTCCAATGCCTGTTACGCAAGAAACAGCGAGTACAGCGACTCCAGCACAACCAGTTACTGATCCAGTAGTTCCTACTGTAGCGGTGGCTCCAGATGTGGCTACTACTGCAGTTGCACCTAAAACTCCGGTAGCTCCTGTAGCAGAAGCTAATCAAGTAGGTACAGCAGTTCGTAATACTACACCAGTTCCAACAGCTACACAAGATGTTAAAACACCAGTAGCTCAAGAAACTGTAGTGCCTAGTACAGAAAATCCTGCAGCAGCGGTCCCTTCTATTGAAACTGCATCTGTAGCTAAAGCTCCTAGTGAACCAAGAGTAGTACGCAGTGGTGATAAAAAATCTGATTCTGTAGCGAAGCATGGTAAAGAAGTTAAAAATACTAAAAAAGCTGCAGTAGATAAAGCGCCTAAAGTAAAAGTTGTGAAAGACGAAAAAAAAGCTGATAAAGAAGAGCCTACTAAAGAGGAAAAAAAAACTCTAAAAGTAGAAAATCACAACCTAGCACAACCAACCAGCAAGAAGGCGTAGTAGACCAAAATAGTATTTTCGTAGTTGGTGCTAATTATTTAATTGACCAATTCGAAAGCAAATTTGGAAACTCCAAAATTACAAATGTATCTTTCAAAACTCAAGGTAAAACTGCCATCTATGAAGTAGTTGGTTTTAATACTAGTGGTGCTCATTCTATGACTCTAGATGTGGCTACTGGTAATGTAACTGATGGTACTCCTAAAGCATACGATGCATCCATGGAAGCTAGTGCTATTGATGCCGGAACAGTAATACCTCCACATGTGGCAATTAATGCAGCTTTCGTACAGTCTGGCAAGGTAGCGACTGGTATTAATGCGTGGTCTCTTGCTAATCAAAATGGAAAATCACTATATACCATAGAGTTCCATGATGCACAAAATAAACCGATATCCGTTGTATTGGATGCTAAAACAGGGACGGTAGCAAAATAAGTTGATCTCCTATTCTATAGCGCTGTAAAGCAAACCCTTTCAAAAACGAACACTAAGCACTCAAAACTATACACACATAACATAAGTACACTTACACACACATACACAACACATAAAACACACAAAAACACACACAATAAACAACACACACAATAAACAATTACACACAGCCCTCTGGATTGGATAGACAAACATTGACTCTCTCCTATGCCGTCTGTCGTTCAGAGGGCCCCTTATGAATTGTGGTTCCCTCCGAATCATAAGATTATATACTTGGTATATATACTCTCTCTCACAATAAGAACGTAACTGCTTTACAGCACGCTGGGTATAGGAGAGCAAGAAAGCCCGTATCACATGTAGACCGCTGCATGTGATACGGGCTTTTTTTGTAAGAAAATTTCTTTATATCAAATGGTAGATATAAGATTATAAGTTTTTAGTAAAGGTAAAAAGAGCAGATGTTATAGGAAGCATCTGCTCTTTTGTTATGAATATAGACTCTTATGAGATCTAACATGGTTGTTTTATTTATATATATTGTCGCGGTACTCGTTCTGAGAATCCACAGAATATTTCGTATGGAATAGTAGAAGCAAGGGCTGCAATTTCTAGTGCAGAAATACTTTCATGACCTTGGGAACCTAGAAGAACCACCTTATCGCCTGGCTTTACGGTAATTGTATCTGGAACGGCGACCATGAATTGGTCCATACAAATGCGACCTACTACAGGGCAACGCGTACCATGAATCAGTACGGTACCTCGATTGGATAAACTCCGAGGATAACCATCCGCATAGCCTACCGGGATAGTAGCAATCGTCATTGGCTCAGTTGTGATATAGGTAGACCCATATCCAATGCCTTCGCCAGCAGGGATATGTTGTACATGAACAACTTCACTATGGAAAGATAAAACAGGTTTTAAGCCCAATCGATTTGGCACATCAAGGGATGGCATGATACCGTATTGAATAATACCAGGACGAGCATCTGTGAATAGACTATCTTTGACAGATAAAAGACCTGCACTGTTGGCGAGGGAGAAACGGTAATCTGCTTCTGGACGGAATGCTCGTATTTCATCTACCATGCGATGAAATTTTTGCGTTTGGCTATGGGCGTGTGATTGATCCGCCGCATCAGCATTGCTCATGTGGGAGAAGAATCCGTCTATTTCCAAATTTTCGTAGGACTCAATGCGTTTGATAAATTCAATGGCATCCTCAGGCTTGATACCGATGCGATGCATGCCTGTATCAACGGCAACAGCAACGCGAATAATCATGTCGTGATTATCGGCTACTTTATCGAGTGCTTCCAAGTCTGTAGATTCACAAACAGCAGGAATGGAATTCGTATCTGCCACAAGCTCAAAAGATTGTGGCCTTGTGAGACCTAATAGATAAATAGGCACCATAATACCTGCGTTGCGAAGAGGTACAGACTCTTCCGGAATAGCAACGGCTAAGGATTCGTAACCTTCCTCCACAGCAATACGGCCCATCATAACGCTGCCGTGGCCGTAGCCATTGGCCTTGATAACAGCTGTAGATGTGCTCCACTCAGGCAAACTATCTTTAATTTTACGCAAATTCTCGCGAACGAGACTTGTATTTATGGTCAAATAGGTGGGTCTCATGGTATTCCTCAATTCTATATAACATTACTCTTATTTTATAACTTTTGGGGAATTACACAATACTTTTGTGAAAGTTTTATACAGAAAAATTAGTTATATTTTTAATTTTATAGCTCTTCTGCATATATTATATACAATAATTGTGAAAGAATACTAATTAATATGGTTAGATGTGTTATTTAGGCTATATATTATAGTATTATTTATATAAATGATGTTTTTGATTCTATAGATATTTGTACCAATTCTATAGATAATAGTATAATTTATATGGATAAATTCTTTATATATTTGATATATATCTATAAAAGTAATTGAGTAAACTTTTTCTTATTTTTTTAGTTGTTTAGGAGGTTCTCATGAGTGAACGTGTAGTAGTGGTAAACGCAAGTAAAATGAATTATGACCATGCATTAGATTTCTCCATATTATCTAATGATGTACAGGTTTATGATAACAGTACAAATACTGAGCTTATCGAACGCATTCAGGGTGCTCGCGTAGTAGTAACAAAAGAGATTTCTGTTACTGCTGAGTTACTTTCACAATTTCCAGATACAGTAAAGCTCATCGTAGAAGCCGGTACAGGCTATAATAATATTAACCTTGACGCAGCAAAGAAAAAGGGCATCACTGTGTGCAATATTCCTGCGTATAGCACAGAGCGTGTAGCACATACAGTGATCATGATGATCCTCAATTTTGCATCCACTATGCAGCAACAAATTGGTATGCTTGTTAAAGGTGATCGCAGCAATTTCACGAAATACCTTCAAGTGAGCCATACAGAAGTGAATGGTAAAACCTTAGGTGTTGTCGGAGCTGGTCATATCGGTATGGAAGTTATCAAAGTAGCAAAAGCGCTAGGTATGAACATCTTAGTGCATACACGTACACCAAAGTCTGATGGTGATGGCATTCGTTATGTAAGTCTTGATGAATTACTTGAAAATAGTGATTATATTACATTGCATTGCCCATTGAATGACCAAACTAAACATCTTATTAATAAAGAAACAATTGGTAAGATGAAGCCTAATGCAGTTATCGTGAATACGGGGCGTGGTCCTCTTATTAATGAAGCAGACCTTTGTAAAGCATTAGCAGCCAAACGCATTGCAGGTGCAGGTCTCGATGTACAAGAGGTAGAACCACCAGTTGAGGATAGCCCTCTTTATACCCTAGATAATGTTATCATTACTCCACACATGGGTTGGAAAGGCCTTGAAACACGTCAACGCTTGGTAGGAATCATTCGTGACAATGTACAAGCCTTCTTTAAGGGTGAACCAATCAATGTTGTATCTTGATAGAATTTTAATAATTATAGGGTCTTCGGAATATATAGTGGAATTACTTTCTTAATAGTTTAAAAACAACTGGTGTTTAAATCGGATTTTCTGGTGGGATGTTAGGATAATCAATAGTATTATATAAAAGTATCAATCACATACGAGTGATACTTTGGGGAAAAAATAAAATAGTCCAATTTACTTGACCGTGTACTATGGTACATGGTTTATAATATTCAGGGGGTGAAATAAGATGATTTATCGCATTAGTGAGTTTGCAGATAAATGTGGAGTTAATAAAGAAACGATCAGATATTACGAGCGAAAAAATTTATTACAAGAACCTCACCGAACGGAAGCTGGTTATCGGATATATTCATATGATGACGTTAAGCGTGTTGGGTTTATTAAACGAATACAGGAACTTGGTTTCTCTTTAAGCGAGATTTATAAATTACTTGGTGTTGTAGATAAAGATGAAGTTCGTTGTCAAGATATGTTCGAATTTGTTTCTAAAAAACAAAAGGAAGTGCAAAAACAAATAGAGGATTTAAAACGAATTGAAACTATGTTAGACGACTTAAAACAACGATGTCCAGATGAAAAGCAATTACATTCGTGTCCAATAATAGAAACATTAACATGAGAGATTAATTAACGAAAGGAGCTTTTTTATGAATAAATTTAAGGTAAACATTTCAGGAATGACTTGTACGGGTTGTGAAAAACACGTAGAATCAGCACTTGAAAAGATAGGTGCTAAAAATATTGAGTCTAGTTATCGTCGTGGTGAAGCAGTATTTGAACTGCCCGATGATATTGAGGTTGAAAGTGCAATAAAGGCGATTGATGAAGCAAATTACCAAGCCGGAGAAATTGAAGAAGTATCATCACTAGAAAACGTGGCGTTAATTAATGAAGACAATTATGACCTTCTTATTATTGGTTCTGGTGCTGCTGCCTTTTCTTCGGCAATTAAAGCTATAGAATACGGTGCAAAAGTTGGAATGATTGAGCGTGGAACGGTTGGGGGAACCTGTGTGAATATTGGCTGTGTTCCGTCAAAAACTCTTCTTAGGGCAGGGGAAATCAATCATTTATCAAAAGACAATCCGTTTATAGGTTTACAAACATCCGCTGGAGAAGTGGATTTAGCTAGTTTAATCACGCAAAAGGATAAATTGGTGAGCGAACTTCGGAATCAAAAATATATGGATTTAATTGATGAATATAATTTTGATTTAATTAAAGGTGAAGCAAAATTCGTTGATGCTAGTACGGTTGAGGTTAATGGGGCAAAGTTATCTGCAAAACGCTTTTTAATTGCAACAGGTGCATCGCCTTCGTTGCCCCAAATTTCAGGACTTGAAAAAATGGACTATTTAACTAGTACAACACTTCTTGAGTTAAAGAAAATACCAAAACGATTAACTGTAATTGGTTCAGGATACATTGGAATGGAGCTTGGACAACTATTTCATCATTTAGGTTCAGAAATAACGCTTATGCAAAGAAGTGAGCGACTTTTAAAGGAGTATGATCCTGAGATTTCAGAGTCAGTTGAAAAAGCGTTAATTGAACAGGGTATAAACCTTGTCAAAGGGGCAACTTTTGAGCGTGTTGAACAAAGTGGAGAGATAAAAAGGGTTTACGTAACAGTAAATGGCAGTAGAGAAGTCATTGAATCAGATCAGTTACTTGTTGCCACTGGAAGAAAACCAAATACGGATTCTTTAAATTTAAGTGCAGCAGGTGTTGAAACTGGAAAAAATAATGAAATCCTGATCAATGATTTTGGTCAAACAAGTAATGAAAAGATTTATGCAGCAGGAGATGTGACTTTAGGACCACAATTTGTATATGTAGCAGCCTATGAAGGTGGAATTATTACTGATAATGCTATTGGTGGATTAAACAAAAAAATAGATTTATCGGTAGTTCCTGCTGTTACGTTTACGAATCCGACGGTTGCAACGGTTGGTTTAACAGAAGAACAAGCAAAAGAGAAAGGGTATGATGTGAAGACATCTGTATTACCTTTAGATGCTGTTCCAAGAGCAATTGTAAACCGTGAAACAACCGGTGTATTTAAACTAGTAGCAGATGCAGAAACACTAAAAGTATTAGGGGTTCATATTGTATCTGAAAATGCAGGAGATGTCATCTATGCAGCATCATTAGCTGTTAAATTTGGCTTAACGATAGAAGATTTAACAGAAACCCTAGCACCATATTTAACAATGGCTGAAGGGCTAAAATTAGTTGCACTTACGTTCGATAAAGATATTTCGAAATTATCTTGTTGTGCAGGCTAAGGGAACTTTTTTACAACTCCCTATTCAAGTGAACCAGCTAATGCTTTAAGGGATTTTCTAAGTGCATTTGTGGTCACAAAAATAATTTAACACTGATGATTTCGACATCAAATCTATAATTGATACCTTAACACCGCTGAGTAATAAAGGATGAATAATATGTCAGACTTATTATCCCTACCAGACATTAAAACAATAGAACCGCCACAAAAAAATGAAACCGATATGACGTTTAAAGTTGAAGCAGTCGGACCACCTGAACGTTGTCCTGAATGTGGTTTTGACAAGTTGTACAAACACAGTTCAAGAAATCAACTAATTATGGATTTGCCCATTCGTTTAAAGCGAGTGGGCTTACAATTGAACCGTAGACGATACAAGTGTCGTAAATGCGGATCTACCTTCTGGGAACGCCTATATCTGTAGATGAAAAGCGTAGTATGACCAAAAGGCTTTTAAAGTCCATTCAAGAGCAATCCATGTCTAAGACCTTTGTAGAAGTCGCAGAAAGCGTTGGTGTTGACGAGAAAACCATTAGGAACGTTTTTAAGGACTATGTGGCACTCAAAGAACGTGAATACCAGTTTGAAACTCCTAAGTGGCTTGGGATAGACGAGATACATATTATCCGTAGACCTCGGCTTGTATTGACTAATATTGAACGCAGGACTATTTATGACATCAAGCCTAACCGTAACAAGGAAACAGTCATCCAACGTCTTTCAGAAATCAGTGACAGGACTTACATTGAGTACGTCACAATGGATATGTGGAAGCCCTACAAAGACGCAGTGAACACTATCCTTCCACACGCTAAAGTTGTCGTAGATAAGTTTCATGTAGTTAGAATGGCTAATCAAGCCTTAGAGATAACGTCAGAAAGTCTTTGAAAGCCCATATGAGCCAAAAAGAAAGACGTACCCTTATGCGTGAAAGGTTTATCCTTCTAAAGCGTAAACACGATCTAAATGAACGTGAATCATTCCTCTTAGATACTTGGTTAGGTAATCTTCCTGCTTTAAAAGAAGCCTATGAACTCAAAGAAGAGTTTTACTGGATATGGGATACTCCTGATCCAGATGAAGGTCATCTTCGTTATAGTCAATGGAGACACCGTTGTATGTCCAGCAACTCTAAAGACGCATATAAAGACCTCGTGAGAGCCGTAGACAACTGGCATGTTGAAATATTCAACTACTTTGATAAAAGGCTCACTAATGCTTATACGGAGTCAATTAACAGCATTATTAGGCAGGTAGAGCGAATGGGTAGAGGTTACTCGTTTGATGCCTTACGAGCCAAAATCCTTTTCAATGAGAAGCTCCATAAAAAGCGTAAGCCACGATTTAATTCAAGTGCTTTCAATAAAGCTATGTTATACGATACTTTCAATTGGTATGAAGTGAATGATCACGACATTACAGACAACTTAGGTGTCGATTTTTCCACACTTATTAAGAATTTGGAGAAGGGTGATTTATAAGCCCTTTTCCACCATAAAATCCGAATACCCTAATTATATAATAGGTTCTATAACGGCATGAAAGTAATTGTCTAATTTTGTAGGTGATTCTTTCATGCCGTTTTTTACCCACCATAACACCATTTCCACAAAACTACCTGAAATATGATTGATAATAAAGTCATCCGGTAGATTTGTATTTGCTTTACGGTCTTGATTGATGAAATATCTTTGTACCAACTCATTTAAATGATCTCTAAAATAGCGCAAAAAGATTTCGTTATTATCACTAGCTAGTAGTTCAAGTATTTTATTTTCATTTTGCTGTAAATGTTGTAATAAATGACCAAATACTGAGACTGGGTAAATATTTTGTTGATAAAGCCCATGAGCATGAGGTAAATGATTAATACTATCTTTTATATGTAAAAATAAGTCTTCGCAGAGGGCTTCTAGTAATGCCTCTTTTGTGTCGAAATGAGCATAAAATGTGGTGCGTCCAATATCTGCGGCACTAATGATTTCCTGAACGGTGATTTTGTCATATGCTTTATTAGATAATAATTCGTTAAAAGCTATAAATATAGCTTTACGAGTCCTTTTCTGTCTACGATCCATATTAACTCCTGTCATACTTTTAGTACAAAACATCATATATGTTCCGTAATGAACATATGCGATGTTTTATATATTGTATTAAAACCATAGGTTGATACAATTAAAGTGAACAAAGTGTTCGCTATCGTAATTATTGTACTGTAAGTATAGTCATAATTCAATTCATATTGATAGTGAAAGTCTGATAAGGGGATTGCTGTATGGTACGTCGAATACATGGTATATTATCTGGTTTATATATGACGATTTTAGCAGGGCTATTTTTACTGCTTGATGGGATTCCGCATTTGATAGAGGAGTTTGGTGGACAGAGTTCGTTTCAAAATATATTCCCTTTTGAGCCTTCTTGGGTTACCGTTATTATTTGTGGTTTTCCTCTTGTGTATTTATCTATTCGAAGGATCGTATATAATAAGGGAATTAGTAAAATCTCGTCTGCTCTATTGATTTCCATGGCTATGTTTGCAGCCGTTGCCATCGGAGATATATTTGCGGCTGGTGAGGTAGCGTTTATTATGGCTTTAGGCGCTCTCCTTGAAGAAGCAACTACCGAGCGAGCAAAAAAGGGGTTAAAAAAGTTAATTTCGTTAGCACCTGTTAAGGGTCGTAAAATACAAGATAACAAAGAAATAATGATTTCCGTAGAGTCTATACAAAGTGGTGATTACTTGCGAATCCTTCCGGGCGAAACAATACCTGTAGATGGGCGAATCATTAACGGTGAAACAACGGTAGATCAATCCATTATGACAGGAGAGTCTATACCTGTTGATAAAACAATTGATGATGATGTATTTGGTGGAACTATTAACTGTTTTGGTGCCATAGATATTATAGCTACTAAAGTGGGCGAAGATAGTTCTATTCAAAAAATGATTCAGCTTATTAGAAATGCGGAACAGAAACAGGCTCCGATTCAGCGTATAGCTGATACTGTTGCTAGTCGATTGGTTCCTATTGCATTGATGATTGCATGTATAGGCTATCTAGTAACTGGAAATATCATCGTCGGTGTTACTGTGTTGGTAGTATTTTGTCCTTGTGCATTGGTGCTTGCTACACCTACTGCGGTTATGGCCGCTATTGGTCAAGCTACTAAACATGGCGTTATTATTAAATCTGGTGAAATTCTTGAAACTATGGGAAAAGTGGATACCATGGCATTTGATAAAACCGGCACATTAACACGTGGCCAGTTATCGGTTCAATCTATTTTGGTCGTTGATACAGATTATAGTGAGGTCGATATTCTTCAATTAACTGCATCTGCAGAGGCTAAGAGCGAGCATCCTATTGGCAAGGCTATCGTTTCTCATGCCATACATCAAGATTTAGAAATACTTGATACTACTTCGTTTACGATGTCCGTAGGAAGGGGCGTTATTGCCGTAATAAACGGTGTTACATTATATTGTGGAAATGAACGATTCCTTGAAGAGCATAATATTATTGTATGTGAGTCTATTCAACAAATCGTTAATGTATATCGAAGTGAAGGAAAGGTATCTGTCATTATTGCAGATAAAGAGCATATTATAGGTATCATTACATTATCTGATACAATGCGAAATGATGCGATAAATATGATATCTGATATCTCAAGCTTAGATATGACAACAGTATTACTTACTGGTGATAGTAAAGCCGCAGCTACATATATTGGAAAGAAATCTGGTGTTTACGAAATACATGCGGAGCTTTTACCAGGAGAAAAAGTAAGTATTATCGAATCTTTGCAAGGGAAACATCACAAGGTTTGTATGGTTGGCGACGGAATTAATGATGCTCCGGCTATGAAGACTGCTGATGTGAGTATTGCAATGGGGACTATTGGTAGTGATATTGCCATAGAAACAGCAGACATTGCTTTGATGAGTGATGACCTTAGCAAAATTCCTTATATTAAGCGACTATCAGATGCTACGATTAAAACTATAAAATTTAGTATTGCTTTATCAATGGCCATTAATTGTATCGCTATTATTCTCTCATTGCTTGAGGTTTTGACGCCTACTACAGGTGCATTAGTGCATAATGTGGGATCTTGTTTAGTGGTCCTCATCGCTGCCCGTTTGTATGATAGAAAGTTTATTTAAATGCAATAAGAGCCGTCCCCGGTTGTATGGGGGCGGCTCTATTGATTAGGGCTATCATAGATCAAGTTTTGGTATATATATTTATATATATCAAGGGAGGTAGTTATCCTCAAACTTGATTATGATTGATGTTGTGTTTTGATGGGACTCCACCAATGGCGTCTATAGGCCTTGATGCCTTCCACCACGGTTCTTGTCGCTTTAGCTGCAATATCTTTCGTTGCAGCTGGGATGCCCTCTAGGCGATAGGGAATACCTAACTCCTTATATTTAGCAATACCCATAACGTGATAAGGTAAGCAATCAACGGCTTGTAAATTTTTCAGAGATCCTAGAAAAAAGCCTAGACGATAATGACGATCGGCATTATCTGTAATCGTAGGGACTACTACGTGACGAACCCAAATCGGAACTTCCACGTCTGCCGTCAATCGTGCAAACCCGAGAATGGGCTCTAACGGTTTACCTGTTAACCATAAATGCTTGGCTGGATCGATTTCCTTAATGTCTAGGATGACGAGACTAGTCACACTGAGTAATTTACGGTATGCCACCTCTTGGTGGGGGTCAAAACAAATTCCACTTGTATCTAAACAGGTATGGACGTTTCTTTCACGGAAATATGTGAAAAGCTCAATAACAAAGTCGATTTGCATAAGAGCTTCCCCACCTGTGACGGTGATACCACCATTAGTATAAAATTGGCGGTTACGTTCGTACTGGTCCCATAATTCCTTTACGGTCATGAATTTAGCATTATCGCTAGTTTCATCCCATGTGTCAGGATTATGGCAATAAGCACAGCGCATGGGGCATCCTTGAAGAAATACCACCATGCGCATGCCTGGACCATCAACCGTACCCATCGTTTCAACCGAATGAATACGTCCAGTCATAGGAAACCTCGATTAGATACGTTGATGGAATGTACGGGAAATAACTTCGTCCTGTTGTTGTTTTGTCAATTTGTTGAAGTGCACCGCATAACCGGATACACGAATCGTCAATTGAGGGTACAACTCAGGATGTTTTTGAGCGTCTAACAATGTTTCACGAGTGAACACGTTAACGTTCAAATGATGGCCGCCCTTTTGGGAATAACCATCCAATAACTCTACCAAGTTATCAACTTGTTGGTTGCTCATGGGTATAACCTCCTTTCAACCAAGACTAACACACGTATCGATGCCGGTGAAAGCAGTTCGATACTGTGGAAGATTTTACTTATCTTCCTCTATAGTAACATTTGGTTCGCTACATGCGAAGTTTGTATTGCTGTTAGGCAATTGAGAAGGGTCTAACTCAATATCAAAATCGCTAACGGAAACAAATGTTTCACCAGATTTACCTAATGCGTCCGGAATGATAGAGAAGGTATTAGAAATACCATCGGAGCAATCACGCCATGGCATTTTAGCTACGGATGCCAATGAAGATACGGCACCGTGAGAATCACGACCGTGCATTGGGTTCGCGCCAGGAGCGAAAGCTTCGCCAGCTTTACGGCCGTCTGGAGTAGAACCTGTAGCAGTACCATATACTACGTTGGAAGTAATTGTTAACAAGCTCATAGTAGGAACGGATTGACGATATGTAGGATGTTTACGAATCTTGTTCATAAATGTGGAAACAACTTTTGCTGCCAAGCCATCTACACGGTCATCATCGTTACCATATTTAGGGAAGTCGCCTTCGATTTCGAAATCAACAGCGATGCCATTTTCGTCACGGATAGGTTTTACCTTAGCATATTTAATAGCAGATAAGGAGTCTGCTACTACGGATAAACCAGCGATACCAGTTGCAAACCAACGAGTTACCTTGCGGTCATGCAATGCCATTTCTAGTTTTTCATAAGCATATTTATCGTGCATGTAGTGAATGATGTTCAATGCATTTACATATACGCCTGCCAACCATTCCATCATGTCGTCGAATTTTTCCCATACTTCGTCAAATTCTAAGTATTCGGAAGTGATAGGGCGGTATTTAGGACCAATTTGTTTCTTCAACTTTTCGTCAACGCCGCCATTGATTGCGTAAAGCAAGCATTTAGCCAAGTTGGAACGAGCACCGAAGAATTGCATTTCTTTACCGATACGCATTGGGGATACGCAACATGCGATGGCGTAGTCATCACCAGAGTTAGGACGCATCAATTCGTCGTTTTCGTATTGAATGGAAGATGTTTCGATGGATAATTTCGCACAGAAACGGCGGAAACCGATAGGCATGCGAGGGGACCATAATACAGTGAGGTTTGGTTCTGGAGCAGGACCAAGGTTAGTCAATGTATGTAGGTAACGGAAGGACATCTTAGAAACCAATGTACGGCCGTCAGTACCCATACCACCGATGGATTCAGTCGTCCAAACAGGGTCACCTGTGAACAAATTGTTGTATTCGTGGATACGTGCGAAGCGAACCATGCGCAATTTCATGATGAAATGGTCTACGAATTCTTGGATTTGTTCCTCTGTGTATGTGCCGTTGCGAAGGTCTCGTTCCGCATAGATATCGAGGAATGTGGAGTTACGGCCAATGGACATAGCAGCACCGTTTTGCTCTTTAATGGCACCAAGATAGCCGAAGTAAATCCATTGCATAGCTTCACGAACATCCTTAGCTGGTTTGGAAATATCATAGCCATAGGACGCTGCCATCTCTTTCAATTCTTTCAAAGAACGGATTTGATCTTGTATTTCTTCACGGTCGCGAATGACATCCTCTAGCATGTCACCCATTGTGATGCTAAATTGTTCTTTTTTATCTTCAATGAGATAATCAACCCCGTAAAGAGCGATACGACGATAGTCACCGATAATACGACCGCGGCTGTACGCATCTGGCAAACCAGTTACAATATGAGCTGTACGTGCAGCACGCATTTCTGGAGTATATACATCAAATACGCCATCATTGTGAGTTTTGCGATGTTTCTTGAAGAAGTCCTCTGTTTGCGGATCCATTTTGAATCCGTATTCTTCGATAGCGGATTTTGCCGTACGCAAACCACCATATGGGAACATAGCGCGTTTTAAAGGTTTGTCAGTTTGCAAACCAACGATTGTTTCAAGGTCTTTGTCGATATATCCTGGCGCATGGGCAGTAATGTGTGTGGCCACAGAAGTATCAGCATCGAGCATGCCGCCTTTTTCACGTTCTTCTTCATAAAGCTTCATTACTTGTTCCCACAATTTTGTTGTTCGTTCTGTAGGACCAGAAAGGAAGGAATCGTCCCCTTCATAGGGAATATAGTTTCTTTGAATAAAGTCGCGTACATCAACGGCTTTATCCCACACACCTGTGTTAAAATCTTTCCATGCAGTATGTTGCATTTTGCACCTCCATAAAAGGATATAACTATAGATTTCTATGCCTATAGTGTACAATGTTTGTAGCAATTCTACAATGAATAGATGATATAGATTTTCAATACATACTATGCGATTTTGTGAAGTATCTCATAAACTTTCATAAGCTAAATTGTTGGGATTTGCTTTTATATAGCGGCTTATATGAGCTTTTGCTTTTTGTGATCTCACTTGATGCATATATAATAATATGAAATTGCATATCAATATTGTTAAGAAACCTTGAATTCCGATTTTTCAATAATATTGGATAGCTTATATTTGTGTATAGTTCAAGCGGTCGTTTACATCTTGTACAGAATTAGCCTGTAAGTCTTTATAAATGCACGTATATTGTGATGCTACGGAACGTTGCTGGACAAGAAAACAAGCGTTTCTTTTCTTCATTGATACTATGTACTATACTCTGAGCAGCTCTTGTTGAAGAGTAACTGATATTGCCTAAAATAGGAGGTCACATTATGGATTTTAATGAAAAATTACGGGAGTATAGAAAACAATTCGGATTATCTCAGGGAAAATTGGCGGAAACGCTCAATGTGTCAAGACAGGCCATAACAAAATGGGAATCGGGCAATGGGATGCCGGATATTTCGAATTTAAAGGCTCTTTCAGGTGTATTCCATGTCTCTGTGGATGAATTACTTTCAGAAGAAGCGGTTAAACCTCGATATCCTTATGAAAGTATTGTAGAATACGATATCGATGAGATAAAACATTTCGACATTAAACTGGGTTCTGTTAATCGCGTAAAAATGAGAGCTGGAGAGGGTGAGAAGATAAAGGTTCAACTGGTCAGTGATACTATTGAAAATTTGACGGAACTGGTGAAAGTAAAAATCGATGATATCAAAAGGCGTATCGATGTGGATGTAAATCGTTCCAAATCCTTATGTGAAGAGCTTGTAAAAGAACATCTGTCGATTTTTATAAATTTGCCTGAAAAATATATGGGAGATACGGAGTTAGCGACCCATTGTGAGAAACTGGAGCTATTTGATATTATTAGTGAAAAGTTTGAGCTAGATGGAGAGGCTAAAGAAATTTATATTGCCGGCGGTAACAGTCATATAGAGTTGGATAACAACTCTCCAATGGAGATATATATAGCGGATTATACGGGGCGAATTGATGTGAATCAGATATCGGCGAAATCTCGGCTGCATGTCCCTCACGAGTATGCTTTCAAAGCGGTGAAAAAAGGTATTCGCACTAAATTGCTCTTTGAAGATCGTGGACATCTTGTAGACGATTTTTCTGTGTCTGAATCAGAAAATCAAATTGAAATTAATGGAATCAATAGTGAACTTACAATAGTCAAGTTAAGTGAATAGTTGTATTAATTATATGGACATATTTGCTACATAGTTTTCATAAAGCGTTATTATTTGTTCCAACGACTTTGTTACACATTTTGTAGGTCCCATAAGGAAGAAATCATCCCCTTCATAGGAATAAAAAGTATGATTTAATTTATTGTAGTGTTAGGGGTATATTATGGTACTATTGAGATAGTGTTATTAAGCTATAAAACATGTAGATAACATGATCTTGGTAGAATGAATCAAAATAGAAATAATTTGGATAGAATATACGTTAATCAAAGTGGATTATAAGATTGTATAGGCGAATACTATTGAAAGGCGGATGTTAATGACAAATCGAAAGAAAGCACTTTTAGGTGCATCTGCTACAATTGCTGTATGGGCTACTGCATTTCCTTTCAGTAAAATAGCATTACAATCCGTAGATTCATTAACACTTTCTGTGGCAAGGGTTATGGGTGGGGCCTTACTTATGCTAGTAATCGGTGTTGTAAAAGGCTTACACATACCGACAACATGGCGTGAGTGGGGACTATATATTCTGTTAGGCGCCACAGGGAATTTTGTTTACCAAGTTGTTTTTAATGAAGGTTTGCGCACAATTCCGGCGGCCACATCCAGTATTATTATGGCTTTGACTCCGATGACGACGGCACTGATGGCCATGATTGTTTATAAAGATAAAATACGCCCCATAGGCTGGTTATTTACAATAACAGCTTTTATAGGTGTAGCCATAATTATTCTTTGGAATTCAACCCTTACAATTCCTACAGGTGCATTATGGACTTTGCTGGGGATGACACTCTTTGCAGTTTATAATATCCTTAATCGTGGCCTTAGTTTAAAAGGATATAAGCCTATCACTATCGCCATGTGGTCTATGTTTACAGGTACCATTATGGCTTTGCCTTTTGCGGAACATGCCATTGAAATGATAGCTGTGGCACCGATTAGTGTAAAATTTGCCATGGCCTATTTAGCATTTCTTTCTAGTGCGTTAGGCTTTGTTTTCTGGAGCTATGCCTTGGAACATGCGGAAAAGGTTTCAGATGTAACCAACTTTATGTATATCTCGCCCATAGTGGCAGCTATTGTAGCCGCATTTTTATTGGGAGAAATTCCTAATATGGGGCTCTATATTGGGGCGCCTATTATACTAGGATCTTTATACCTTTTTAATCAATATAGATAATTTATTTTTGTTAGTGTCTGAATTGGTTCAGCTTGATGTAAAAAAATAAAATTAGATAAATAGGGATGTGAACCCTTATAAGATAAGAGCTATATAATAAAAGAACCTCAACCTTTTAACTGGTGAGGTTCTTTTTTGGTTTGACAGTCCTTATAAATTGTAGTAATCTAAGTACATAATTAAATCATACCTTATAGATATGTTTTAAATTTAAAATTAATTCCTACTGAATTGTAGGAAAAGAGGTGGTACAGTGATTGCTATACGAAATGTAACGAAAGAGTTTGATGTTAATAAGCAAAAGGTTACTGCATTATCTGATGTAAACTTTACCATAGAAAAAGGCGACATATTTGGCATTATTGGCTTTAGTGGAGCCGGTAAATCTACACTGTTACGCATGATTAATGCTTTAGAGGTACCTACCTCTGGTCATGTTGAAATAGATGGTGTGAATATCAATGGCTTAAGTTTTAACGAGCTCAGAAAGGTTCGTAAGCGCATCGGCATGGTGTTTCAACAGTTCAATTTATTGAATGCTAAATCTGTTTATGATAATGTGGCGATTCCATTAATTCTAAATAAAGTTTCTAAATCAGAGATTGATAACAAGGTTAAAACCTTGTTAGACTTTGTTGATTTAGGTGATAAAGCAAATGCCTATCCAGGAGAATTATCTGGTGGTCAAAAGCAGCGCGTTGGTATTGCTCGTGCGTTGGCTACAGATCCATCAATTCTGCTTTGCGATGAAGCAACAAGTGCTCTTGATCCAGATACGACAGAGTCTATTCTTCAATTATTAGAACGCGTTAATCGTGAACTAGGGGTAACAGTCGTTATCGTAACTCATGAGATAGATGTAATCCAAAAGATATGTAATCGCGTTGTAGTTATGGAACATGGGAAGCTTATCGAGAGAGGTTCTGTACTTGAGGTGTTTAGTAAACCTAAGCATGAAACAACAAAACGATTTGTTAGGACTGTTATTCCTGATGAAATCCCATCTACAGTTAAACATACCTTGGCTTGTGATAAAAGGCCTTACACAATACTTAAAATGCACTTCTTAGGAAATAATACAACTGATAATGTGCTATATCATATTAATAAAACCTTTGATTTAGAAACGAGTGTGTTGTTTGCTACGGTAACAGAGTTAGAGCATACGGTACTTGGTATTTTCATTGTTCAGTTTATTGGTGATGATTTGGAAGTGGGCAAGGTAAAAGAGTATCTTGTGACACAAGGCATCGAATGGCAGGAGGTGACACTATAATGGACTTCTTTATGCAAGAACTTGGAGTTCCGGGTTCGCAGTTAGTACTAGCTGCAGAACAGACATTATATATGGTGTTCCTGTCTTTATTCATTGGTACAATACTAGGGTTAATTATTGCAGTTACACTGGTGGTAACAAATCCTAATGGGATTGTTAAAAATAGTGTTGTTTATACCATTACAAATACAATTGTTAATATCGTGCGTTCCGTACCATTTATCATCTTGATGGTGTTTATCTTACCGTTGACTAAGATGATTGTTGGTACTCGTGTGGGCACAACGGCGGCTATTGTACCGCTTGTTATATTCATTGCGCCTTATCTTGCTCGACTCTTTGAAAACTCTATTTTAGAGGTCAATAAAGGCATTATTGAGGCTGCACAGTCTATGGGGGCCTCTCATTTTGAGGTGATTTGGCATTTCCTTTTACCAGAGGCAAAGGGATCGCTTATCTTATCCATTACAACAGGTACTATAGGTCTTATCGGTGCTACTGCTATGGCTGGTGCCATTGGTGCAGGTGGTGTAGGTGACTTGGCTCTTACCTATGGTTATGAACGGTTGAACTTCCCATTGATGTTATTTACCGTTGTTATTTTAATTATTTTTGTTCAAATTATTCAAACCATAGGTAACTACTTTGCACGTCGTGCGCGTCGTTCATAATTTGATGAAATAGATTTTGGTTATATTGATTGTGAAAGTATAGGAGAATGTACTATGAAATTTAAAAAACTTCTTGCCCTTGGCGCGGCATTAGTATTTAGCGTAGCTTTTATCGCAGGCTGCGGTTCCAATAATAGCGATAATGGTGCTAAAAAGGAATTATCCTATAGTAAGTCTCAAGGCCCTTACTCTGAACTATTTGAAAAAGGTGTAAAACCAATTTTGGAAAAACAAGGCTATACCTTTAAAGGTGTAGATATGTCTGATTTGGTACAAGCGGACCAAGTGTTGAGCGATGGTGAAGTAGATTTCAACGTTGAACAACATACAGCATACATGAAAAACTTCAACGAAAAACAAAATGGTCATCTTGTAGCGTTGACTCCAATTCCAACGGTGCCAGCAGGTATCTTTAGCGGTTCTAAAACCTCTTTAGACCAAGTGGCAGATGGTGATACTATTGCAGTACCAAATGATGCATCTAACATGGCTCGTGCCTATGCATTGTTGCAAAAAATCGGTTGGATTAAACTTGATCCTAACAAAGATTTAGCAACAGTAACACAAGCTGATATCATTGAAAATCCTAAACATCTTAAATTTACTGAAATGAAATCTCTTACAATTCCTTCTGTACGTACTGATTTCGACTATATTGTTATTACCGGTGCTATCATTTATAATGCAAAAATTGATCCAAAATCAGCGTTGGCTAACGAAGATGTATTGCCACAATGGTTGTTACAAGTAGTAGTTAACGAGAAAAATAAAGATGCACAATGGGCAAAAGACCTTGTAGCAGCTTACCACTCTCAAGAATTTAAAGACTACATGGAAAAAAATAACAACGGCCTATGGTTCGTACCAAAAGGTGAATAGAATATAGGAAACGTGCTGTGCATGAGCACAAATAAAAGAACCACTGATTAGTTATAGATTATCAGTGGTTCTTTTGTTTAGATAGAAAGTTTTATGAAAGATTTATGAATTGTTTATTGGTAAATATATATAAATTAACGTAAAATGAGGTTAATGTGAAGTTTGTGCAAGGGGTTATAGAGAAAGGGGATATATATGTACTCTGTAATTGTAGCTTTAATATTTTTATTTATTATTATGTTTTTTGTTATAGGTATAATTTCACCAAAACATGTTTTTCCTAAAAATGAGAAAAATCCAAATCGTAAAAAGGTGTTCTTAACAACTATAGTTATGATAGTCCTATTTTTTGTTGGCGTTGCGCTGACAAATAAAGCAGATGATAGTAGTAATTCAAATAGTGCTACGGTAGTTACTGCTGAGCAAAAAAAAGAAAAATCTAATGAACTTGTAACAATTCTTTCTCAGGTTCCACAATATGAGGATAAGGTTGAGAAAAGTGTTATTTACAAACCTTGGGGTGAATTAATACCGCCACAAGATGCAGTCTATTGGTATGCGATTAATAAAGATAATTTTATTAATGAACGTATTAAAATCGTCAATTTCTCAGATGGTATTGATTGGGTATTTTGGGATAAGATTATTTTCTCAACTGATCAAAATCGATGGGATTATGAAATTAATAGTTTTGCTGGTCAATCTGGTGGAGGTAAAAGTACTCAAATTGTTATGGGTGGGAAATATGAATTTCTTGATGTACCATTTGAAAAACTAGCTCCTGGTATAAAAATATTAATTGAAGGTTCCAATCCTATAATTCGTCTCCAAGGTGATAAGTATAAATTTGATTATGTAGTTCCAGAAAATCAAATAGAACACCTTAAAGCTGGATATAAGGTGTATGAGGATTTAAAGGCTACTGGTGGTATGATTATAGATAAATAAAATATGAAAGCGATACCTAATTTATTTCTCTAATACTAAAGAGTTTAGGTATCGCTTTTATTATTTATACATTAATAGAGATTAGATATTTATTGGAACCTTGACTATACGGTCATACCTGCCGCATAGTTTTCATAGAGTTCTTTATAGTGACCACCACGTTCGATTAGTTCGTGATGTGTTCCTTGTTCCACAATGGTGCCGTTTTCTACTACGAGTAGGAAGTCAGCATTTTTGATTGTAGACAAGCGGTGGGCGATTACGATGCTTGTACGACCTTTGAGGAGGGTATTCATTGCTTTTTGAACCTCCACCTCGGTTCGAGTGTCGACGTTAGCCGTTGCTTCGTCGAGGATGAGAATACTAGGGTCCGCTAAGAATGCGCGAGCGATAGTAATCAATTGGCGTTGACCTTGGGATAGATCATCACCACCTTGTTTGAGCACAGTATCGTAGCCATCTGGTAAGGTACGGATAAAGTGATCTGCCATAGCTAGCCTTGCAACATATTCAATTTCTTCTCGTGTTGCATTTTGTTTACCGTAGCCGATGTTATCCGCAATGGTGCCTGTGAAAATCCAAGCATCTTGTAATACCATGCCTACCGTATTATGTAAGCTTTCACGAGATATGTCACGAATGTCGACACCATCAATGGTAATACGGCCTTTCATAATATCATAAAAGCGCATGATAAGGTTTACCAAGGTTGATTTACCAGCTCCCGTAGGGCCTACAATGGCCACCATGGATCCACCAGGAATATGAATGTTGATATCTTTCATAAACACATTGGATGGTGTATAGCCGAAATCAACATGTTCAAAATCGATAGTGCCTGTATGTGTTGTTGTATCGCCTAATGTTTTGGTGCCCTTATCAATTTCAGCTGGTGTATCTATAACCTCATAAATACGGCCTAAAGCGGCAGCCGTTTCTTGGAATTTTGTCATAATGTAGGAACTGCGAGAGAGTGGATCTGAAACTTGTCCTACATAGAGGAAGAAGGCTTGGATATCGCCGATAGAAATAGAGCCTCGTAATACCATGAGGCCCCCTTGAATAGCAACGAGGCAATAGGTGAATTGATTTAGAAACTTTACAAGAGGTTCAACGAGTTGACTCGTAAAAGCAGCGCTTCTCATACTTTTAAATAGATTCTCGTTCAGTATCTGTACTTGATTTGTCGTAGTATCTTCAAGGCCAAAGGTTTGGATAATCGGTTTTCCTACTACAATTTCCTCTATGCCACTGTTGAAAGCACCTAATGCGCTTTGGTTTTTGAGATAAACCCGACGAGCCCGTTTAGATAACCATGTTAAACATAGGATACCAATACATATAATGGCGATGATAGAGATGCCTAGCATCGGGCTTATCCAAATCATCATAGCCGTGGCACCTATAATACCGATAATGGCAGATACAAGGCCCGGTACGCCTTCACCTATAGTTTCAGCAACGGCATCTAAGTCAGAGGTGAGTCGGCTTAGTAAATCGCCTCGCTGGTGATCGTGAAAGTACTCTATAGGCAATGAGTATAGGTGGGTGCTCATGCGTGTGCGTAAAGCTAATACTGTTTTAGAACCAATAGAGGACATCATATACTCACCAAAGTAAGTAAATAGTGCATGTCCACTATAGAGTGCGATGAGCCAGAGAATAATCGTATCTACAGAGGCAATAATCGTATTAATATCTTGATCTGTTTTTAAACCGCTGACGATAGCATCTACAATTCTACCTAGTAAGACTGGAGCAGAGACCTCAAATGTAGCCGCTGTAATGAGAGCTAAGATGAGGAGCGCTAGCCATCCCCATTGGCTTTTAGATTCGATTAGGAAACGACGTAATGGGCTCATGCTGTCACCTCCTGAGATGCTAAAATCTGTTGATATACAGTCGAGGTGGTTGCCAGTTCATCATGTGTGCCGTATCCTGCAACTTGACCTCTGTTAATAATTAGAATGTGGTCTGCTTTTTTAGTAGCGCTTACCTTTTGCTCCACAGAAATGAGAGCAGGGCGATTATCCTTTTGTAACTCTTCATGTAGTGCGGTACGAACAGCACGCTCTGTAGTGCCGTCGAGGGCAGAGAAGCTGTCGTCGAATATGAATAAATCCGGTTTGCGAACTAAGGCTCTAGCCATGGCAAGGCGCTGACGTTGACCACCAGATAGATTAGTACCACCTTGGGCAACCATATACTGGTAACCACCTTCAAGGCGACTTATAAATTCATCTGCCTTAGAGAGTCGACATGCATTTTCTACATCTTGAGCGGTAATATCTTGATTTGGCGCTGAACCATACCGGACGTTCATGTCTACCGTGCCTGTAAATAAGTAAGCTCGTTGTGGCACATAGCCGATGCGTGCGCGTAAGTCATCTATATTCCATTCATAGATGGACGTACCTTTAAAGAGAATATCTCCAGATTCAATAGAGAAGAGTCGAGGAATAAGGTTGGTGATTGTACTTTTACCAGAACCGATATCACCCATTATGGCTAAGGTTTCGCCGTGATGTACCACAAAAGAGATATTCTCTAGCGCAGGAGACTCCGCATTATCGTAACGGAACGTAACATTGCGGAACTCCAAAAGAGGTGTATCATCGTTTGCCGTTACCGCAAAGTTTTGGCTCTCTTCTTGATTAGTAGAATACTTTGTAGAGTGAGAATTTAAATTTATAATGTTGCTATTATATGGTTCAGGGAAGGTATCGGTGTTTTCGTGTTCTAACAACTCACGAATACGAGAATAACATACAATAGCTTCAGGGATGTCGATGATGACGAATATGGCCATGAGCATACTCAATAGGATGAGGTTCGCATACTCGATAACGGCCATGATATCACCTACCTGCAGGGATCCCATGCTGACGTTGTAGCCACCGAGCCAGAGAATGGCAACGGTGCTCACATTAAATAGAATGAGTATAGTCGGTAAACCGATGGCAAAGGTTTGGCGTAATTTTTTGTTGAGCTGTGCGGACTCTGTAAAAATAGCAATTTCTTTTTTGTTTTCATAGGTTCTTCTGTTGAAAGCTCTAATCACTGGCATACCTACGATGTGATCCCGAACCATATCGGTGATATCGTCTAGCTTTAATTGTATAGCCTTGATAAGTGGTAAGGCCCGGCTTTCAATAAAGATAATGGTGAGTATCATACAAGCCATTACGGCGAGGATGACGAGCCCTAGTTGCCAACTTTTGTAGAAGGTAAGACCGAGGCCAACACATATCATAATCGGCATAGGGAGAATCATATTTAATCCTTCTCCTAGGACCGACTGAATTTTTTCTACGTCCCGGCTTGTGCGCATCAATATGGTGCCAGTACCAAAGTGCGTAAAGTCTCGGAGTGAAAAATATTGTAATGCTTTCACTAGATCATCACGCAATACCTTGCCTACAGATGCTGAAATATGAGCACTCATAGCAACGCCTAGGATAGCGGATAGTACTGTTAGTAATGCCACAACAAGCATGTTCATGCTAGAGTTGGCAATCATCTCTAGATCGCCTTTGAGAACGCCGTCATTAATGATTGATGCCGTCAATGTTGGTATATATAATGTGCCCGCTACCGTGAGTAACGAAAGAAACGATACTATAACAGCAGGCAACCATAAAGGTTTTATATAATATATAAATGGTTTCATTGGAAGCCTCTTACTCTTAATAAATTAATAAATTTCGATATTTATATTATATTGGATAAAATTTAAATTATCTAGTGTGTTTAGTATTATGACTAAAGATATTACTAAAAGTTTATTATCAATTAATAAGTATTATGATTGAGTTTATATCATCTTATAAAAAATTCTGATATACTATATAAGCATTTTTTTGCATTTATTTTTTATATTTTGTTTTGAAGTAGTAAGGAGAGTTTCTAATGAAGTTGAATTGGAAATTATTCGCACCGCTTGTTGTAGCTATTCTTGTATGGCTCATCGGTGCTCCTGAAGGCCTTAGCGCAAATTCTTGGATTTACGTAAGTATTTTTGCTGGCCTCGTGGTAGGTTTGATTTTAGAACCAATGCCACCAGCTTTTATCGGTATCATTGCAGTTACCGTATCTATGTTGTTTAAAGTAGGTCCTGCCCCTGTAGTAGATAAAGCAACGGGTGTAGCAAAGGCGATTACTGATGCACAAGCTATCAGTTGGGGCCTCAGTGGTTTCTCTAACGCCATCGTTTGGTTGATCTTTGCAGCCTTCATGATTGGTATTGGCTATGAAAACTCTGGTCTTGGCCGTCGTATTGCCTTGTTCTTGGTAGCAAAGCTTGGTAAGTCCTCTTTAGGTCTTGGTTATGCCATTGCTATTACTGACCTTGTGTTGGCTCCGTTTATTCCAAGTAATGCGGCTCGCTCTGGTGGTACGATTTACCCAATCGTATCTAGTATTTGTCCAATGTTCGATTCTTATCCAGATAAGAACCCTCGTAAAATTGGTTCTTATTTGAACTGGGTAGCATTGGCAACTACATGTGTATCTAGCTCTATTTTCTTGACTGGTGCAGCGCCAAACCCATTAGCCCTTGAATTG
Organism: Veillonella parvula; assembly: GCF_032550495.1. Classification (GTDB taxonomy): domain Bacteria; phylum Bacillota; class Negativicutes; order Veillonellales; family Veillonellaceae; genus Veillonella; species Veillonella parvula_G. The sequence continues at coordinate 244,308 of NZ_JAWFZJ010000002.1, forward strand.
TCTGCTAAATCTGGTATCGTAGCTGCTAACTGGGGCACATGGTTCCTAGCATTCTTGCCAGTAGGTCTCATCTTGTTTATCATCACACCACTATTGACCTATGTATTCTGCAAACCAGAGGTAAAAGGTTCCCCTGAAATTGCGGCGTGGGCGAAAGATGAGTATAAGAAATTAGGCTCCATGACGCGCAGTGAAATTTTCATGGCCTTGATTTCCGTGTTGGCTCTTGTATTGTGGATTGGTGCTTCTACATTTAAAGTAAACCCAACTACAACAGCTTTGATTGTTATTATCTTGATGATTTTCACTAAGATTATGACATGGCAAGACTTCCTTGCTAACAAACCAGCATGGAATGTTTTGACTTGGTTCGCTACACTCGTACCTATGGCTGCGGGTCTTAAAAATGTAGGTTTCTTGGACTGGCTTGCTAAATCTGCAGGTGGTTCTTTAGTGTCTCTAGATCCAACTATGGCTGTTCTAGGTTTGTTGTTAGCATTCTGCTTGCTTCGTTACTTCTTTGCATCTGGTACTGCTTATGTAACGGCTATGGTAGGCTTATTTGCTACTCTAATTCTTCAAATTCCTGGCGTTGACCCAGCTCAAGTTATGTTAATTCTTTTAGTACCAATGGGTATTATGGGTATTCTTACACCATATGGTACTGGTCACAGTCCAATCTGGTTTGCTAGTGGCTATAACAAAGGGCCTGAATTCTGGAAATTAGGCGCTATCTTTGGGATTATCTACCTTGCGATATTTATCGTGGTGGGGATTCCATGGATTCAGTTCGTAATGCCACTTTTAGGATAAAGTGCTCCGCCGCATTGTATCTCCTTGCGCTCCATTCGCTGCAAGTCGCTTAGTAGATACAATGCGGCTTCTTTTTATCCTAAAATGGCAATACTCACTTTGGGAAAAGCAAGTCGAGCTTACAGAACGCTACGAGGGGCTTTCCTTATATCCGAAAATGGCATAACTCACTTCGGGAGGGCAAGTCGCTGGACAGACATATGGCGGCTTCTTTTATCCTGAAATGGCAATACTCACTTTGGGAAAAGCAAGTCGAGTTTAAAGAACGCTACGAGGGGCTTCCTTTATATCCGAAAATGGCATAGCTCACTTCGGGAGGGCAAGTCGCTGGACAGACATATGGCGGCTTCTTTTATCCTGAAATGGCAATACTCACTTTGGGAAAAGCAAGTCGAGCTTAAAGAACACTACGAGGGGCTTTCTTTATATCCGAAAATGGCATAACTCACTTCGAGGGGCAAGTCGCTTAGTAGATACAACGCGGCTTTTTTTATTTTAAAATGGCAATATTCGACAAATCTAAGAAAATAAATATAATATAATATTGATATGATAGTAAATATCTTTTTTTGGGTTTTCTGATGGAGGTGGTTTATTATTATGTCTGCTACAGAGCGTGTTGTACAGTCGATTTTATATGAGCTAGGCTGTGTTTTGATTGGCTGTTTGGTGATGCAGTTTGTTCCGCATGAGGGGCAGCCTTTGGTCTTGATGGTTATTTTTTCCTTGTTGGCGATGGTTTGGAATTTTGTGTTTAACTGGATTTTTGATAAACTAGTACCAGGTGATCGATTAGCACGAGGCCCAATCATTCGCACGGTTCATGCAGTGTTGTTTGAAGGTTTGTTTATGCTTGCCACAGTGCCTATTATTATGTACATGATGCATATGAGTTTTTGGATGGCCTTTGCTACAGATATAACGATGACATTAGTCATATTAGGTTATACTTATATTTATAATTGGGTATATGATCGAGCACGTCTATATTTTGTAGAGGCTTAATTTTAAATGTGAGGTAGGTACCTCTTGTAAAATCTATATCGTATAGTAGGAGGTTCTTATGTCTACAAAGTCTATTACGGGCACAGGCCTATTGTTGGCCGTTGCCTTATTGGCGCAAAGCTTGCGCCTCATTTTCCCCTTTATTCCTAATCAGGTGAGCATGTTCCTCATCGGTTCCATTACATCTGCTACATTTGTTTTGGCGACGTGGCGCTATGGTTGGAAAAATGGTCTAGTCATTGCTTGGATTGCACCAGTGGTGGCGCATTTACAAGGCATGTTACCATTACCGCCGTTCATTTTGATTACGGCTCTTGGCACGACAGCGTATGTATTTGTGGCACATTGGTTACAACATAAGCCAAAGCTTTTACTTATTATTGTGGCGGCTTTGGTAAAAGCCGGCGTACTCTTTGGGGGATATTCCTTGTTCTTCTCTTTGTTCGAATTTCCACCAAAGATTGTAAATACCATGCTTTTTGTATCTAGTTGGCCTCAATTGGTAACATCTTCTTTAGGTATTATTTTGGCATTACTTATTACAAAACGTACTAAAAATTAGTCTAACTTAACTTAGAGTTATGACAACCCATTCAAAATAGATATGACTTTTTCGGGGCACTCAGGATGTATGAGTGCCCCTTTTTATTGACCTTAGTCATTGTCTACTCTTATAATTAACATATTGTATACAAATATGAGGAGTTGAATGGAATGAAATTTAATACAAAATGTGTTCACGGCAGTGGCAAGCCAGATAGTACTGGTGCAATTTCCCCTGCAATTTATATGTCTAGTACATTTTCTCACTCGCAGTTGGGTGATACCACAGGTTACCAATATACGCGTGAGTCTAATCCGACGCGGGACCGTTTGGAACAATTGATAGCAGATCTTGAAGAAGGTACAGATGCATTAGCATTCTCTTCTGGTATGGCCGCAGTGGACGCAGTATTCCATCTATTCTCCCCTGGAGACCATATCATCTTAGGTGATGACTTATATGGTGGTTCTATCCGTATGTTCACCAATATTTATGAAAAAAACGGCATAGAATTTACATATGTTGGTACTTCTGATCTTGATGCGGTGAAAGCAGCTTTCAAACCAAATACTAAGGCTGTTTATATTGAAACACCGACAAATCCTATGATGGAGATTACCGATATTCGTGCACTCTGTGCATTGGCGCATGCACGTAATGCGCTAGTGATTATCGACAATACTTTCCTAAGTCCATATTTCCAAAAGCCATTGACTTTGGGTGCTGATATTGTCGTTCATAGTGGTACCAAATTCATTGGTGGTCATCACGATGTAATTTCTGGTTTTACTATTGTAAAAGACGAAGAAATCGCCGCAAAATTGCGTTTAACGTACAAAACCGTAGGTGCATGTTTATCTGCTATGGATAGCTGGCTCGTTATTCGCGGCGTAAAAACATTGGCTCTACGCATGGAGCAACATCAAAAGAATGCCATTGCTCTTGCCGAATGGTTAAAAAAACAACCAAAAGTAACTAAAGTTTTGTTCCCAGGCCTTCCTGAACATCCAGGTTATGAAATCAATAGAGCCCAAACAACAGGCTTTGGCGGCATGTTATCCTTCGAAGTAGATAACGAAGAAACGGCTAAACAAGTATTAGAAGGTATTGAGCTTATTCAATTCGCTGAAAGCCTTGGTGGTACAGAATCCTTGTTGACGTATCCTGTGACGCAAACACATCCTGACTTGAAACCTGAAGATGCAGAACGCAAAGGTATTACACGTCGTTTGTTACGTTTATCTGTAGGTATTGAAGATACAGAAGACTTGATTGCGGACTTGGAACAGGCTTTTAATAAATAAAGGAGTTCCTATGGGACAATATAATTTTGATCAAATAGTAGATAGAACTCATACAAAATCATTGAAATACGACTTTGCTGTAAAGCGCGGTAAACCTGCGGATGTGTTGCCATTCTGGGTAGCGGATATGGATTTTGAAATTTCCCCTGAGTTAAAACAAATCTTATTGGATCGTGTTAAGCATGGTGTTTTCGGCTATACAGAGTCTGACGATGAATACTTTGAAGTGTTGAAGAATTGGTTTGCTACGCGTTTTAACTGGACGCCAGAACAAAAATGGCTTGTTAAAACGCCTGGTATCGTATTTGCTTTAGCGATGGCGGTTCGTGCTTTTACCGAGGTTGGCGAAGGGGTGCTCATTAATCAACCTGTGTATTACCCATTTAGTATGGTTATTGACGATAACGATCGTTGTCTTATCAATGTGCCGCTCATCAAAGGCGACGAAAAATACACTATCGACTTTGAAGGCATCGAGCGTGCAATTATTGAGGAGAATGTAACATTATTCCTCTTGTGTAATCCGCACAATCCAGTAGGGCGCGTGTGGACTGAGGACGAGTTGAAACGCCTCGGCGACATTTGTATTAAACACAATGTGCTCATCGTGAGTGACGAAATCCATGCTGACTTTGTTTGGGAGGGGCATACGCACAAGGTCTTTGCCGACCTTGGTGAAAGCTATGCAGAACACTGCGTTGTATGTACAGCGCCTAGCAAGACTTTTAACATTGCAGGCTTACAAGTAAGTAATATCTTTATTCCAAATGACTCCTTACGTCGTCGTTTTATAAAAGAAATTGACCGTGCTGGTTATAGCCAATTGAACACGATGGGGATTGTGGGCTGTGAAGGAGCCTACAAAGTCGGGGCTCCTTGGCTTGATGAATTGAAAGAATATATTCAAGACAATATTCAATTCACCATCGACTATGTAGCAAAATATATGCCAAAGATTCATGCATATCGTCCTGAAGGGACCTATCTCATGTGGCTGGACTGCTCTCAATTGCCGCTTAGCCCTAAAGAGCGAGATGAATGGATCATCAATGATGCTAAGCTATGGCTCGATACGGGTTCTATGTTTGGTGTCGATGGGGAAGACTTTGAACGTATTAATGTCGCTTGCCCTCGTAAGGTATTAGAAGAAGGGCTCGAAGCTTGGAGACGTGCTTACGAGGCTAAAGGCTTTTAATTAGCTTATTTAAATTGTTTAGATTAGGTTATCAAATTGTAGAATATGTAGAGGTGACACTATGCCTATTAAAGTAATAAAAAATTTACCGGCCATAACGAAATTAGCTCAAGAGAATATTTTCGTTATGGATACTGAACGGGCGGAAAATCAACAAATCCGACCCTTGCAAATTTTGCTTGTCAATTTGATGCCTACTAAAGAAGTGACGGAAACTCAGATTTTACGTGCTCTTAGTAATAGCCCATTGCAAGTTAATTTGACTCTTTTGCATACCGCATCTCGTAAGGCTAAAAATACAGATGAACAATATTTAGAAACCTTCTACCGCACCTTTGATGAAGTAAAAGACCAGTTCTTTGACGGCATGATTATTACCGGTGCTCCTGTAGAGTTAATGCCTTTTGAAGAGGTAGACTATTGGTCTGAACTCGTAGAAATCATGAACTGGGGCGAAGAGCATGTTTACTCTACGTTTTATATCTGTTGGGGTGCTCAAGCTGGCTTATATCATCACTTTGGCATTAATAAATCGATTATGGATGAGAAATTATTTGGTGTTTACGAACACGATATTTATAATGATCGACCAGTGCTCATGCGTGGATTTGATGAAAAGTTTTGGATGCCACACTCACGGCACACCACAGTTTCGTTGCAACAAATTAAGGAAAATCGTGACTTGGAACTCTTGGCTGGGTCTGAACCAACAGGAGCCGCTATCGTTCGTAGTTTAGATAATAAACATATCTTTGTATTTGGTCATGCCGAATACGATTGGGATACACTTAACCGTGAGTACGTGCGGGATATCAAAAAAGGTATGGATATTGCGGTTCCTGAAAACTACTTCCCAGATAATGATCCGAAACAACGTCCAATCGTGCGCTGGCGCTCTGTAAGTACACTTTTATTTACAAACTGGTTAAACTACTATGTATACCAAGAAACACCGTACATCATTGAACAAATCCAAAAAATGAAATTTGAACGGGATAAAAATTTAGGCGCTTACATCTAAACGTAAGTACTTATTTCTAATCTATTGTTAGTACTATGTACCCCTAATTACTTCTAACATCTCTCAAGGGAGCTAGTTCTTTGCAAGTAATTAGGGGATTTTATTTCTCATAAATGACTTAGTTCGCTTTAGCGGTTTTGGTAAAAGCTTTTATCCTCCTTTGTCCACCATAGTTTAAAGTTATGGAGAAAAGAATATAAAAAATAGTAGACATAACTTTTAAAGCATAGTAATATACTAGGCATAAAGAGCGAACTTAAAATATAGTTAATATAAAGGAGTTATTATAATGAGTAAACAATACAGATTTGAAACATTACAATTACACGCTGGTCATACGGTGGATCCAACAGGTTCTCGTGCAGTACCGATTTATCAAACTACATCTTTCGTATTTAAAGATGCTGAGGAAGCAGCGGGTCGTTTTGCATTGACTAATCCTGGTGGTATTTACTCTCGCCTTGGTAATCCTACTACAGATGTGTTGGATGCTCGTGTTGCACAACTTGAAGGCGGTGCTGCTGGTATTGCAGTAGCATCTGGTTCTGCAGCGGTTACGTACTCTATTTTAAATGTAGCAGATGCTGGTGATAATATTGTTGCTGCATCCACATTGTATGGTGGTACTTATAATTTGTTTACTGCTACATTGCCTCGTTTGGGGATTCAAACTAAATTCGTAAATCCGGATCATTTGGAAGAATTTGAAGCAGCTATCGATGAAAAGACTAAAGCCGTTTATATCGAATCTATTGGTAACCCTGGTATTAATCTTATCGATGTACAAGCCATAGCTGATATTGCACATAAACACAATATCATCTTGATTGTAGACAATACATTTGCATCTCCATACTTATTCCGTCCATTAGAACATGGTGCTGACGTAGTTGTACACTCTGCTACTAAATACCTTGGTGGTCACGGTACAACATTGGCTGGCGTAGTTGTAGAATCTGGTAAATTCGACTATAAAGGTTCTGGTAAATACCCTGGCTTCTCCGAAGGTGACGAACACTACAATGGATTAGTATTTGGTGATTTGCCAATCCCATTCACTGTAAAAATTCGTGCTCAATTACTTCGCGATACTGGTGCATGCATTACACCGCTTGCATCTTGGCAAATCTTGCAAGGTATCGAAACATTGTCTTTGCGCGTAGAACGTCACGTTGAAAATACTCGTAAAGTAGTAGATCTCTTAAGCAAACATCCTAAGGTAGCATGGGTAAGCTATCCAGAATTAGAAGACAGCAAATACAAAGCATTAGCTGATAAATACTTCCCTAAAGGTGTTGGTGCTGTATTCACATTCGGCGTAAAAGGTGGTAAAGAAGCAGGTATTAAACTTGTTGACTCCTTGGAAATCTTCTCCAACCTTGCCAACGTAGCAGATGCTAAATCTCTTGTTATCCATCCTGCATCCACAACACATGCACAACTTAACGAAGAACAACAAAAATCTGCTGGCGTAACACCAGACATGATTCGTTTGTCTATCGGTCTTGAAAATGTAGATGACATCATCGAAGACTTAGCACAAGCTTTAGATAAAGCTTAATCTTTCACACCTTTAGTTTGAAAACTATAGATCAAACTTTCAGAACTTACAAATGACATCCTTAAGCTGAACTTTGCTTAAGAAATAGAACACATAACTATCAAACCTATAAAACTTATACAAAAGACCTCCCGTTGGGAGGTCTTTTTGTAAGTATGTGCTAATTTTATAAGAATAAAAAGTTGTATAGGTGTAATACAACCTTGATAGAATGGATATATAAAAAGACCTTGGATTCAATGATCCAAGGTCTTTAAGGGAGTATAGTGTGTGTAACGTTTGGTCTGTGGTGTGTGAGCACAGACCGTTTTCCTATTGTGTGAGATAGGATTTTAGGGAACCCGTGGTTAGTGTTACGGGCTCTCTGAGAGTGTGTTAGAGAGTGTATCCAAAGGATACAGTGTGTATAGTATGTGTGTTATATGTGTAGTGTGTCATCTAAGTGGGTTAGGATAGGGTTTCACTTGATGAAAGAAAAATCTTAGTATTTTGTGTTTTTAACTTTAGCGCTAATAACTTTACCGGATGTAGCGTCTACTTTTACTTCAGCATTTTTACCGCCGCCAGTTGTCATATCGAATTCATATACAACTCTGCCGTTTTCACGTTCAACAGTCCAATCCATAGTTTGGAAATCAGAACCAACTTTTTCCATAGCTTTTGTTTCAGCTACTTCAGGAATGATGATGTTTTGAACGTTAATTGTTTTAGAAGCTTTGGAGTAACCTTTTACTTCTTTACCAACGATTTGACCAGATGCTTCGTCTACTTTAATTTCTACTTCACGGTTGCCATAATAACCTTCTACTTCATAGTAAGGATTGTGTTTTGCGTCATAGGAAATAGATTTTACAGTAGCGCCAGGGAATTGTTGTTGGAATACTGTAATAGCGCCCATATAATCAACAGAATAGTTAGCTTGTGCGGATGGAACAACGCTACCAACACCATTCCAGTTGCTATGGTTGTTGTAACCATGGTTGCTAGCTGCACCAACTACACCTGCTAATAATACTGTACTAACGCCAAATGCACATAGTACTTTGGATACTTTCTTAACATTTTTCATAAGCAATGCCTCCTGATACCAAATTATAATTTTCGTTTAGTTACGATTTTGTGAAAGTAGATTTTACTCAATCTACTCACGTATAATTTAATATTGTTATATGAAAATAAGATGAAATTAAATGATTTTTGTATGAAGATGAGTATATCTTTTAGTTATTATGAACTATTGATAATAACTATTAGCTATAGTCAAAATTAAAAAGTACAAAAAACATAGTATATATAATATTAGACTATATAGTAAACTAAAAATCAATCATTATAGTTGACAATTAAAAATACAAGTGCTTTAATTTAGATAGTTAGTAGTTTGTTTTCGTGTTATCTTGGATTTTTATTCTCCATTGATAGCACAAACTCCTGCTTAGGTCTGTTATGAATGGAGGTATACCATGAGCTCTACTGTATCAAAACAAACTCACATTACCACCCGTCAGTTAACGATGACAGCACTTTTTGTTGCGCTAATCGCCGTTGGTGCTTTCATACGGGTCCCATTACCGAATTGTCCGTTTACATTGCAAATCTTATTTACTACATTAGCGGGCATGGTTTTAGGTAGTCGTTTAGGTGCCGCTAGTGTTGGCATTTATATTATATTAGGTCTTGTTGGGGTTCCTATTTTTACGTCCGGTGGTGGTCCTAGTTATATTTTGCAACCTACCTTTGGTTATTTAATTGGCTTTATGGTTGGTGCGTATGCAGTAGGACGCATTGCAGAGACAATGGATACATTATCGTTTAAACGTTTGCTAGCTGGATCCATATTAAATCTATTTATTGTATATGGTCTTGGCATGGTGTACCTATACTTTATTATGAATCTGTATTTAGGTAAGCCTATTGGTGTCGAAGCTGTTATTATTACATGCTTCCTAATCCCCGTTGGTCCAGATATTTTCTTGTGCGCTGTAGCAGCATCTCTTGGTAAGAGAATTATTAAAGAATTACAGCACTAATAGAACGTTTTAATAATTATTATAATTATAATAACAAGAATAAATATAATAACTATTATAAAGCATCAATCTTTTGTAGATTCATATAGACATTGAACTATGAAATATGCGTTATTATTTTATTCAACAGAATCATTCCTATTAAAAACGAGGCGTTAAGCCTCGTTTTTTATGTAATTCTTAAGGGTATACATAGCCTAATATAGGTTCTGCAGATTTGATTTTTGTAATCTCTACATATGGTTGTTTACGACCGTGGAAGTCTCGGGTAGAAACCTTACCTTCAATCGATACCCATTGTTCATTTTGTAAGCTATCACCATCTGTTTTATAGGCTGTCATGCCAATAGGGGCAACGTCAGCAATACAACAAGCCATAGCCATACGAGAAATAGTAAATTCGTTAGGTTTTAATGTATTATCTTCGCGGTTTACATAGCCTGTCATATAAACTGTGTAGTCTTTATATTGATCAACATTAGATCCAACCTTTACAATGGTTTGATAGAAATTATCTGAGTTCAAAACGATTTCTTTTTTGTCCTTGGAAATCCCTGGCTCTTTACTTTCACTGTTAACGGTGACAACCTCTCCAATAGCATCGTTTGTAAAGTCGAAATTGTTAGTATCATCGTTTACGCGAGCGGCACCATGAACGCCTGTTGATGGTACAAGAACGGGAGGAATGATGAGCAACATAATGGGAATAATAATCGGAACGATAGACTTCCAGTTATGCTTGTAGTATTTTGAAGGCGCCCAAATGATCGTCGCTAGACCTCCTAAAATAAGGGCAACGCCACTAATACCTAGTAAAAGTTCATAACGTGGTGCAATATAGTTCAAATAACGACCTGTCACAATGAGGTAAATACAGCAGATACCTAAGGTGAGATACAATAGACCTTTCACGATAGAAAAGCGATCTTTCAGTCCTAATGTCATGAAATCATCTCCTTTTAATTAATTAAGAACTGAGATAATGATTATAAAAATTTGTAAATTAGCTAAGAAAAAATTTGAATACTAATGCTGCTATGTAGGACATAACGGCAATTGTTATACTTAATCGTATGATAAATGAGGCAGGCATATATTGTTTTAATATATATACATTTTTGATATCTAGCATCGGACCCAAGATGAGGAAGCCCATTACGGAGCTAATAGGAAATAAAGTGCTCAAGGATTTACCGATGATAGCATCTGATGTAGAGCAGACTGAGAAGAAGAATGCTAACATCAGCAAAATTGGAATGGCTGTAAATTCTGGCAAGGTTAATCCTGCATTGAGAAGCCAAGGTTTGCCATACACTTGAACTATAGATAGTACAGTTGCCGCCATGGAGAAATAGAATAAGAGTTGAGAAAACTCTTGTTCCATATGGATTAACAATCTTTTTTTATCAATATATTTAGTTTTAGTTGTTTCTAAAACGATTTCTTCGTAGCTAAGACTCTGTGGTGCTCTTGCTTTCAATATAGATGTGGCTGGAGGCCAGAATCGGAACGATAGGGCTACTAACAAGGCAACACCTAATCCTAAAACGATACGCCATACGGAGAGCATAGGATTGTCTGGAAATGCATACCAAGTAGAAAGAATGGTGATAGGGTTTATAATCGGACTAGCGAGCATAAATAAAAGGGCTACCGATAAAGGGATACCTCTGTCTATTAGTGCCTTGAATAAGGGGATGATAGCACAGTCACAAATTGGCAAGGCAAAGCCACTGACCATAGCAGCCCCATAACTTTTCCAAGAATGGTCGCCTAACAGTTTTAGTAGCACTCGTTGTGGTACGAAATAGCGAATAATCGTTGAGCCTACCGTGCCTAGCAATAGGAATGGGATGGCTTCGATGATGAGACCCGTGATTATAGCAAAGCATTGGTGGATGGAATAGGGGATATCATGGCGAAAAGCTGTGACCAACAGTATATAAGTTGTAACACCAATAACTAATAGATTGGGAATGAGTCCCCATGTAGAATTTCGGCACAGCTGCTCCACTTTTTCAGGGGTGGGAGTGGTTACAATTTTAGCCTCTCCGTTGTAGGTGCGCAATAAAGTGTGATGTGTATCGGACTCTGTTATGATACAATCTGCGCTGTATAATTGACTCATTACGTCATTACCTAAACCAGGGAGTATGGTTGAAACAAATTGATCGGTACAAATATATAATACCTTTTCTATTTGTACTAGGTGTCTTAACATATCGCTATATAGTAAGGCTTCTAGTTGATGAAAGCTTACCATGCCATTCCACTCAATCCATAGCTCTTTTGGCTGTACTTGTTTTAAATAATCCCCGATTTTACAGGCTATCAACTCGTAAGACTTGATATCGCTAGGAACGATAGCACTGAGTTCATCCGCATTGAGTTGTAAGGGCTCTTTGATAAGATGCTCACTGCCTCCTTCGGCGCTGATTATTGCGGTACCGCCTAGCTTTTTTCGGTATTGTAATTGTTTGTTTATGAATGTGCTTTTACCGGATCCAATAAACCCTGTAACGATATAAACAGGAATCATGATTGACACACTTCGTTATGTACCATTGGTACATTAAAATCTGTTCCGATAACGACTAAACTATAGTCATTAGTTTCACTAGGTGAAAGCGAACAATAATGTGTGCCGTACTGGAGTTCGTGTGGGCCTTCTGTAGTAGGTACAATCCCTTTGGCACGAAGCACTGTATCAGGCATGCCTTCTAAAATGGTTTTCCACTGTGCGAGACTGAGAGTACGTAAATCCTTAAAGGTATGACTCATAAATAAATGTTCATCGTGCAAACAGTGATCATCATGACAATGATACAGACGCTTGATGTAATCACGCAAACTGATGGTATCCCATGCTTCTTCATGGATTGGTGTATGTGGCGCGAGGTCGCGAATCATACGTTTCGTAATGCTTGTTTGTTGAATATCTTCTGTATGGCTCAAAAAAATCGCATCACTATGAGTGATTTGATCCTTGAAGAAAAGTCCAAAATTTTTGATAAACATTGGTGCTTGCATAGCATCGACAGTCGTTATCGATGCGTGAACGTAAGCAGATTTTGCAATGTCCTCGTCGTTACAAGTATGGATGATTTCACTAAGCTTGCTAACACCTGATGGCTCGATGTAGATCATATCGATTTTGTAATTTTGGAGAATATCAAGTAGTGCTTGCTGGAAATTTCCTTGTAAGCTACAACAAATACAGCCAGAGGTTACTTCGCGAACTGTAGCCCCTGTTTTTGCAAGATTAGTCGCATCAAGGCTAGTTTCACCAAAATCGTTTTCTATAATAAGAATTTTATCTTTCGATGTATGTTCTTTTAATATATGTTGTAATAATGTTGTTTTTCCAGAACCTAGAAATCCGGATATAATAACTATTGGAATCATATATACCTCCTGCGTAATGTAAACACAGTATACACCTATAGGATAACACAGAAAATACTCTATGGGGTATATGGAGACTAGCAAGTTTCTCAGAGTTTAACAGTCTTCTCTGAAATTTATAGGTTATATACTATATATGAGTATACTGACACATGTAGTTGATATTCATAATTATTTATAAATAAAATGATGCATTACATGTTGTCCACATATGAAAGAATACTCCTATGTGAATAAATATTTATTTGTATAGTTGAGAAATTTTTATAAAAAAATCCCTCCTACAAGATAATTCAGTTGGAGAGATTGGCTGAATTACTTGTAGGAGGGTTGGAGAGTCATTATTACATGGGTCTCGTAATTTGATGTGCTATTTGCTTATAGTATAACAAATTATACATCAAAAATATAGTAATTATTTATTTTATTGTAATTTTGCTAATAATGCTTTGAGGTACACATATACATTTTCAACAGAAGGTAAATGAACGCGTTCTGTTGGTGTATGAGGACTTACGATAGTAGGCCCAAAGCTAATCATTTGTGTATTTGGCAATACGCCTTTTAACAAACCACATTCGAGACCTGCGTGAATAGCATTTACATTAGCTGGTGTATCGAACATTTCGTTATGCAAGGAAATCGCTTGTTCTTCCAATTTTGAGCCTTTGTCGTATTCCCATGCTGGATATCCACCTGTACGCTCTGCAGCTACGCCAAGTGCTTTTGCAAGAAGCATCATTTTTTTCGTTAAGAATTCAAGACTATTGCTATTGGAACTACGAATAGAAATGAGTATTTCAATGGTATGTTGATTTTCACGTACGATAGCAATATTATTAGATGTTTCTACAAGGTTTGGGATAGACTTACTTACAGAATGAACCCCATCTTGTGCAAGATAGATATATGTAATAAGTGCTTCTGTTGTGTCTTCTGCATATACTATTTCAGGAGTAGGAACATCTTCAACTACAAATGTAAGGCCTGGATCCTGTACGCTATATTCGTGTTGGTATTGTTTTTCTTGGTATGCGAGCAATGTTTTAATGGCTGCCACATCTTCAGAGCGTACGGATAGTACAGCTACTGCCTTAGACGGGATTGCATTATGTTTTACGCCACCTTCGAAAGACGCTAAGCTAATAGGATATTGTTGTTGAATATCATAGAGTACACGGGTTAGTACTTGGTTTGCATTAGCTCGTTGCTCGTTGATTTCGATGCCGGAGTGCCCCCCTTTAAGACCGGTTACTGTAATGGATAAGCCCGCATCATAGCCTGGTAAATTGTTTTCGCGTAACAATGGAATTTTTACATGTACGTGGCAACCGCCAGCACAACTAACGGTGAAGTCATGTTCTACCTCTGTATCCAGGTTGAGTAAGTAGTCACCAGTTACTTGACCTTCTTTAATGGCAAAGGCACCATCCATACCAGTTTCTTCGTTGGTAGTGAATAATAATTGCATTGGTCCATGTTGTTGGCTTTCATCTTCAAGGAGAGCAAGCATCATAGCAGCACCCATGCCATTATCAGCACCTAATGTTGTATGGTCTGCGTGCATCCATTCGCCTTCGATGATATTAGCAATTGGATCTTTAGAGAAGTCGTGGTTAGAGTCATGGTCTTTAACACAAACCATATCAATATGACCTTGTAAAATGATGGATGGACGGTTTTCATAACCTGGAGATGCAGCTTTTTTGATAACTACATTAAAGATTTCGTCTTGATGAACTTCAAGACCTAAATTTTTAGCAAAGTTCACGATGTAATCGCTGATGCCTTTTTCATTGCCGGACTCACGAGGGATTTGGCTCATTTCTTTAAAAATTTCTAATACGCGTTTTGCTTGAACGATTGTTTCCATAATGGTACCTTTCATTCTCATGTAAAATAGATATGTATGTATTATTGAAAGCTTTTAAAACAATATAAAATAAAATATTATAGCGTAATGGTCGCTTGTTTTACAGTCTAGACTAGCTTCTTTCATACATACGAACTATATAAATTATTATTGTATATATATAGTTATATCACAATAAGGATTATTAGGATAGCTTATGCTAGGTGCTAGCTATATAGGAATAATATTGTATAATGAGGGTATACGAATAACGAATAACAATTAACTAAATTTCTATAGATTTTAGAAGGTTGGTGAACTAATGCAACATGAAAGCCGCAATATTAGCATGCTTATGGATTTTTATGAGATGACTATGGCACATGGCTACTTTACAAAATTAAAAAATGTGGATCGCGTCGCATTTGATGTTTTCTTTAGACGTAATCCAGACAAGGGCGGTTTTGCTATTTTTGGTGGTCTCGAACAAATCGTTGAGTACATTTTAAATTTACACTTTGATGAAAGTGATATCTCTTATTTACGGAGTCAGGGTATTTTTAGTGAAGAATTCTTAGCATATCTAAAAGATTTCTCTTTCACCGGTGATGTATATGCCTTCCCAGAAGGTTCTATCATCTATCCTAATGAACCTGTAATTACAATTGTGGCGCCTCTCATAGATGCACAAATCATAGAAACTGCAGTACTTACTATGATGAACCATCAATCTCTTATCGCCACAAAAGCTAATCGCATCGTTCGCGCTGCGGATGGGCGTATTGTGGCTGACTTTGGTGCTCGTCGTGCACATAATGTAGACGCTGCTGTATATGGTGCAAGAGCCGCTTATATTGGCGGTGTTCAGTCCACTGCAACCGTTTTGGCAGGTCAACAATTTGGCATTCCTGTCAGTGGGACTATGGCGCATAGTTGGGTCATGTACTATGGCTCTGAATACGATGCTTTCAAAGCCTATGCCGAAGTGTATCCAAATAATGCAGTATTCCTTGTTGATACCTATGATGTGTTAAACTCTGGCGTGCCCAATGCTATTAAGGTAGCAAAGGATGTATTGGAGCCAATGGGGAAACGCTTAAAAGGAATTCGCCTAGATTCTGGTGACCTTGCGTATTTGGCTAAAAAAGCACGGCGCATGCTAGATGATGCAGGTTTAGAGGATTGTAAAATCATGGCATCAAATAGCCTAGACGAGTATACAATTACATCTTTGCTAATACAAGGTGGGCCTATTGATATCTTTGGTGTAGGGGAACGCCTCATTACTTCTAAGAGTGACCCCGTATTTGGTGCGGTATATAAAATTGCTAGCATCGAGAAAGATGGTATGTGGGAACCTCGTATCAAGATTTCTGAAAGTGTAGAGAAAATTACTAATCCAGGTCTTAAAAAGGTATATCGTGTTTATAATGATAAAGGTCGTGCGATTGCAGATCTATTAACATTGTTGAGAGAGGTACCTGATACAGAGGAACCATATCGTTATATCGATCCTGAGCAACCTTGGCGTGAATTATATTTTGAAAATTGTACTTTTAAAGAGATGAAGCAGCTTATTATCAAGGATGGTAAATTAGTTGTGGACTTACCAACACTAGAGGAAATTCGAGCATATGTGCAAGATCAATTAGCTAATGAAATTTGGCCTGAAGAGCAACGCTTTGAAAATCCACATCGTCACTATCTTGATATGAGTCCTAGCTACTATCAATTGAAGATGGATTTATTGAACCGTATTTATCGGAAAAAGTAGGAGGGCCTATGTTAGAAAATCCACAAGCTACAAAGGATGCCCTCATTCAATGGATTCGAGATTATTTTGGTAAAAATGGTCCTAACTGTAGTGCTGTAGTTGGTATTTCAGGTGGTAAGGACTCGACTATCGTGGCAGCTCTTTGCAAAGAAGCTCTCGGTGCAGATCGCGTAGTTGGTGTTCTTATGCCAAATGGAGTGCAATCGGATATTGATGATGCTCAGACAGTGGTAAATCATTTAGGAATTCCGCACATGACGGTCAATATTGGTGCTGCCTATGAGGCGCTAACTCATGCTATCGTTCAGGCTAAGGGGTATGATGTTGTAACGGGGAGAACCGATTTATCTAAAGATGCTGCCATTAATACCCCGCCTCGTCTCCGGATGGCAACTCTCTATGCAGTAGGACAAAATTTACCAAATGGTGCTCGTGTAGCAAATACTTGTAATGGATCTGAAGACTACGTAGGATACTCTACAAAATACGGAGATAGTGCAGGTGATTTTAGCCCTCTCGCACAACTCGTAGTAGAAGAAGTTCGTCAAATAGGAAAACTTCTTGATATTCCATTGCACCTAGTTGATAAGGTGCCAAGTGATGGTCTCAGCGGTCAGTCCGATGAGGATAAATTAGGATTTACCTATGCTGTATTGGATCATTATATTAGAACTGGGGAAATTGAAGATCAAGCAACAAAAGAGCGAATCGACCATCTGAATCGAATTAATAAGCATAAATTAGAGTTGATGCCGTCATTTGACCCAAACCTTTAATTGATAGGGTGAAAATCTTGATTTATAGTGGAGGCAATATGGAGACAAAAATCGCTTTGATTGGTACTGGAGGAACTATTGCAGGAAAAGGTACTTCAAATACTGATTTAACAGGCTATACGGCAGGGGTGTTAGGACTTGACGAAATCTTAGCCTCCGTACCTGGTACAAAACCGTATGGTCCTTATACATATACTCAGTTTAGTAATATTGAAAGCTCCGATATTACCGTAAATCACTGGTTAGAACTTTCTAAGTTGGTGCAAAAATTGGTTAATCGAGATGATATCGGTGGTGTTGTTATTACTCATGGCACAGATAGCATGGAGGAGACGGCATATTTTCTGAATCTGACAGTTCATACAGACAAGCCAATTGTTATTACTGGATCTATGAGACCCTCAGGTGCTATTAGTGCAGATGGGCCAATTAATTTATTGCAAGCTATCCAAGTAGCGAGAACACCATCGTCTGTAGGTAAAGGTGTGATAGTCGTATTAAATGGCTACATTGATGGGGCAAGGGATGTATCTAAATGCAACACTACTAATGTAGCGACTTTTGATAGTCCATTAGTGGGGCATCTTGGTATTGTACAAGATGGTTTTGCCCACTATTATAAAGTGTCTACTCGGCGTCATACTCAAGACTCTGTATTTGATGTGAGTAAATTGTCTGAGTTACCTCGTGTAGTTATAATGACCTGCTATGGTGGTATGGATGATATGGTGCCTATGAGTGTAGTTGCTACAAATCCTGACGGTTTAATCTTAACAGGTCTTGGTCATGGTACAATCCCACAAAACGTACGTCAAATCACACAGAATACAAAGTTTCCAACGGTACGTGCTTCTCGTACCGGTAGTGGTATGGTATCTGCAGTGCCACAAGATGCACTGGCAAACTATCTAGTATGTGATACTTTAAGTCCACAAAAAGCGCGTATTTTATTGATGCTAGGGCTTACAAAAACTAAAAATTTTAAAAAGTTACAACAATTTTTCTATGATTATTAAAAGCACATAATATTCATGGAACATAATGATTCTTTGATCTAATAATTAATTTAATAAAAGTTGAGAAAATATCTCAAAATTTAATTTGATATTCATTTTCAAGAATTATACTACATGTAACAGTTTTATATGCAATAAACCGCACATTCCGATCGCCTAGGATGTGCGGTTTTTCATTTGTATTATATTTTTCATATATGAGTGGGGTGTTGAATGATAATTTGGGGGCATTCTAGATGTTTTTGGATATCACAAGATAGGATTATTCAGCTCCAATAGCATTTTCTAGTGCTCTTTGTACGCCTACATAGACGGCCTTGGCTAAAGTGTCTCCAAATAGTGAGAAGGAGCCAGCATCGGTTAAGATATCTCCATTTGTATCGATGGTGAGAACGATACCATCTGTAGAGGTACCTGTGGCAGATGTTTTGCGTTCTTTCGTAATTGCGTCAGGAATGTCTTCATTAATAAACGGATGGAGACGTACGCTTTCAACATTCCAATCTTGTAGGGCTGCGGTTTTAGCTTCGGTAATCGTCATGATAGCTTTTACCATAGCGCTATCTGTTAAAGCTTTATTTGTAAATACGAGGATATTAATTGTGCCTGGTACTATGAAGTCTCCATCACGCTCTTCATAACAATAACCTGTACCTGCGCGATGTGCCGTTTTTTCATAGCCTGCAGTCACGATAGTTTCTACGATAGTATCATGTTCTTCGACTTTGGCATAGGCGTGTAGATGCATTGTGGCAGACGTGAGAAGTGCTGTACTAAAATGAACAGGAGTATCAATATGCTCAAATTCTTGAGCCAAATAATCGGCTACAGAGCCACCGGGTAAATCTTTTTCTGTTTCGATTTGATATGTTAGCTGTTGGTTGCGTACCGCTAGCGTATGGTGATAGCCACCATTTAATTGTCCGCTCGAAAGAGAATAGTGGATATCGTCAAAGTGTACCGTAACGGAGTGTAACTCTCTAGTTACATAGCCTCCAGTAGCGAGCTCTTGGGGTGCTTCGTATAGATTTTTGAACATGTAAGTCTCCCTAGTTTTATGATTGTTATATATGGAATATAACGATATAATATCTTTATTATCGTATTGCAAATGCATATGTAAAATTATAGCATATATATTTACCGTTATTATATTGCTATTATGTTGTGATAGATATTTGTGATTGTATAGATTTATATTATGGATGGTTACTATGGCTAATTTCTTAAGTGCTGTTTCTGAATTTTTTTTTAAAGACGCTAATATATTAATTCAAATAAGGGACTGGTTTTTTGCACAAGCTGGAAATATTTTATTAGCACTAATTTTATTTTGGATTGGGCGATATGCTATTAAATGGGTAAAAGCTTTTGCCGTTCGCATTATGACAAAAGCTTCCTATGACTCAGCAGCAATGAGCTTTATCACTCAAATTATTAATTATGCCTTGCTAGTAGGGTTAGTGTTGATTTGCTTAAACCAAATCGGTATTCCTACAACATCCTTTATAGCTGCTTTTGGTGCGTTTGGTTTAGGTATTGGTCTCGCCTTACAGAATAACCTTTCTAACTTAGCATCTGGTTTATTGATTCTTATCTTCAAACCTTTTAGAGCGGGTCACGTTATTCAGGTCGGTGATGTAGTCGGCAGTGTTAAATCAATCCAATTTATGTATACAGTTATTACTACAAAAGATCAAAAGAATGTATACATACCTAACTCTCTTCTTACATCACAAGCTGTAACTAACATTGTTTATACTACAGAACGGGTTATCCCATTTACGTTTGACATTGGTTATAATAATGATCATCATGAGGCAATCAAAATCTTAAAAAATATTTTTGCAGCAGATAAACGCGTCCTTAATCCGAAGAATATGGAAATAGGTATTTCTGAATTTGGAGATAATTCTGTACGAATTGCTGCTTATGCTCGTGTTAAGTCGAATGATTTTCTCGATGTTCAATATAGCATTATGTCTGATGTAAAAGATGCCTTTGATAAATATGGCATCGATATTCCATATCCTCAACGTGTAGTATATATTCAAAATGTAGATACATCGACAGGTGAAATTAAAGGAACAAAGAAAAAAGCAACTACTACAAATGTAGAAATAGATAATAGTCTTGAAAGTTAGGATCCTGGAAGGTAGAACGAGAGTGATGACACTTTTAACGACGAATATTCATATGTTTTATAAGAAACTGGCATTGGCTATAACTTTTATAGGAATCATATTTATAGGTGCTAGTGTTGCTCAAGCTGCATACATTGCACCTCCTTCTACTGTTGGTGAGGCCGTAGTCCTCATTGATGCAGATACAAAAGAAATTTTATTTGCAAAGAATCCAGATAAGTGGATGCACCCAGCTAGTACTACAAAAATGGTCACCTTGTTAACTGCCTTAGAACTGAAGGGCACACAGCTTGATGAATTAGCTACTATAAGTAGCTATGCAACGAGCATGGAAGAATCAAACCTTGGGGTTCGCGTAGGCGATCAGATTACATTGGAAGGTGTTCTTGAAGGTATGATGGTTGCTAGTGGTAATGATGCGGCCGTTGTTGTAGCTGAAAATGTAAGTGGTTCTGTAGGTAAATTTGCTAAGGATATGACTCGCATTGCTGCAAAAGCGGGTGCAAAGAATAGTGTGTTCTTGAACCCTCATGGATTAACACAAAAGGGTCACCATTCTACGGCTCGTGATTTAGCGATGATTGCAGCCTATGGCATGAAATACCAAATGTTCCGTGACAAGGTTGCTAATGATTATTACAAGGTGCCGTATCAAAACCGTGCACCAGAAACAATTCGTACTACAAACCATTTTATTCGCAATAAATATCCAGGTGCAAATGGCTTGAAAACAGGTTTTACAAATGCAGCAGGAGAATGTTTGATTGCGTCTGCCACACGGAAGGGCCATACTATGATTGTAGTTATGCTTAATGATGATAATCGTTGGGAAGAAGCTGTACAATTCCTTGATTATGGATTTAAACTCCGTGGGGTAATTTAAGGACCTATTGTGTAATGGGGGACATATGAGTTCATTTTTTGCATTTTTAAAACGCATGCGCTTTATCAATCGATGGAGCCTCATGCGAAATACGGAAATAGAAAATATTCAAGAACATAGCCTTGAAGTGGCTATGGTAGCGCACAACTTAGGGGCCATAAAAAATGAATACTTCGGTGGGAATGTAGATATCAATAAGGTAGCTGTCATAGCTATGTATCATGAGGTGAGCGAAATCTTTACAGGAGATATGCCGACACCAATCAAGTATTTTGATCCAAAGTTGCGGGAACTGTATGGTGAGGTTGAAACTTTGGCGCAAGAAAAAATGCTATCAACCTTGCCAGACCGGTTACAATCTGTTTATAAGCCTATACTTGTTGATGCAGAGGCTAGTCCAGAATGGCCTCTCGTTAAGGCTGCCGATATAATTTCAGCCTATATGAAATGCGTCAAAGAGCTCAAGGCAGGGAATGATGAGTTTAAAGAGGCACATGACTCTATCTTAGCTAAGTTGAAAAATCTAAATATGCCTGAGGTAGATATGTTTCTTGAAATATATATCCCTGCTCTTGGTAAGAGTTTGGATGAGTTGAACTATTACGAAATTAAATAATTACTAAAAGAGACGACTTCTTGAACTGCACTCCCAAAATTGGACACAATTTGGGGGGGTGTAGTTTATTTTGGCCGTCTCTTTTTGATTCTAAAAATTTGTAGATTATTTTGCTAATGCTTTATCAAATTTTTGTTAGTTTGCTTAATAAAAATTATTATAAGTGTATTTGTTAATTATTATGTCTTATTGTGTGTTATAGTTTACTTTTTCTATCTATAATCTCTTGATTTCTCATTAGTATTTTTTTACCTCGCCACGAGAAGGCTCGACGGCCGTATTTTGCTTTGAATTCTTTGTTCGTTAGTGCTTCTAGTTCGTCTATATTGACATACGGCTCTATCTGTTGAAATTCAGGGATAGGCGTAGTTGGAATATCTTTATTGTGAGGACACACCTCTTGGCATACATCACAACCAAATACGAGTGGAGTTTTAGCGAGGATATTTTCCTCTTCATCAGTGAGCTCTCCTTTTTTCTGCGTCAAGAAGCTTTTACAAGTGTTGTATTTAAAATCGTCATGGCCTAAACATTGACCTAAGCACGCTGTAATACAACGATTGCATCCCATGCAGGACTGCTCAAGGGGGGAATTTGGCTCGAGCTCTAGTGTTGTTAAAATTGTGCCAATAACGACATAAGAACCCCACTTAGGACTGATAAAACAGTTGTTCTTTCCATAAAAGCCGAGACCTGCTAAGTAGGCCATGTACCGATCGGCTAAAGGAGAGGTATCGCAATGAATGGAGAACTGAGCCGAGTCATCAATTATTTGTAATCTTTCAATAAGACGTTCTAAATATTCATTAATGATTAGGTGATAATCTGTAGACCATGTATAGCGAGATAGATTGGATTGGCCTTTGTGTTCTACATGGTATGGGAATAGACAAACGATGGCACTTTTCGGTATGAATTGCTTCGTTCCTAGTAGCCTTGCTTCTACATCTGCCGTAGTGAAGGGGCATGGGTTGCTTTCAAATAAAATAGTTCTGGCTTGTTCAGGCAGTGGCCATGAGGCAATTCCAAATTCATAAATATGTAATTCTTTGCAAATTTGCTGTAAATTTATATCTTTCATCGTAGATTTAGTGGTAAATAATTGGTAAAATAAAAGTATAAGAAATGCGTGAGATTCTATAGATCTTTATTATGTTTGTAGTTTGGTGATAACTGTATTTTTATAGTTAGCACCGTAATTCTGTTAGTATTAGTATACCATTGAGAGGACAGATTATGTTAGCATTTATGAAAGTATTACAACCGAAGACGGTGGAAGAGGCTTATGAATTAGCCACAAAGAACAAAACTGCTCCTATGCTAGCGGGAGGCTGTTGGCTGCGTCTAGGACGACGTACTTGGCCATCAGTGATTGATATGGCAGGTCTTGATTTGCGTTATGTTCGTGAAGAAGATAAGGAGTTTGTAATTGGCGCTATGGCGACACAAGGAGATGTGGAACGTTTTCAGCCATTACAACAATTCTGTGGCGGAGCCGTAGTTAAAGGCGTCAAGGAGATTCTTGGTGTTCAATTTAGAAATACTGCTACCATGGGCGGTTCTGTAGCAAGTAAATTTGGCTTCTCAGATATCATTCCTGCTTTATTGGCAGTACATGCAGACATCGTAACCTTTAAAGGTGGTCGTATGTCCATGCAAGACTATATGAAATATAGAGAACGTGATATTCTCGTGGAAATTCGCATCCCTAAAGTAGATGTACCTGTAGCTGTTGAAGCTCTTCGCATCTCTCGTGGCGACTTCCCATTATTAACAGGTGCTCTTCGCCATGACGAAAAAGGCGTTGAATTGTACATTGGTACAAGACCTGGTACACCTCAATTAGCAGAAAAAGCAAGTGCTTTACTTTCAGAAAAAGGATTGTCTGCAGCAAAAGAAGCAGGTCAATTGGCATCTGAAGAGCTAGTTTATCAATTTAATTCCCATGCGTCCAAAGAATACCGCATGGAGATGGTAAAAGCAATGGTTCAACGCTTAGCTAAGGAGGTGGCACAATAATGGAACTCGTACTTAATATTAATAACAAAAATGTAACTGTTAATGTGCCAACTGATGAGATGTTGTTAGATACATTGCGCAATCTTGGCTATTACAGTGTCCGCTGTGGCTGTGACACCACAAACTGTGGCCTTTGCACTGTATGGGTAGATGATGAAATCATCTTGTCTTGTGCGTATCCTTCCTTCCGTGCACCAGGTCATAAGATCACTACATTAGAAGGCTTACAAGAGGAAGCTGAATTATTGGCAGCTTGTATCGCAAGTGAAGGCGCAGATCAGTGTGGTTTTTGTACAACTGGCATGATGATGAGTGCTATCAATTTGAAACGCAAAAATCCAAAGGCTAGCGATGATGAAATTCGCGAATACCTTATAGGTAACTTGTGCCGCTGTACTGGTTATGAATCACAACTTCGAGGAGTTCGTAAATTCTTAGAAGGAGGCCTATAATGATGAACAAGCATATTGGTAAGTCTTATGACAAAGTTGACTCAAAAGGTATTTTGTCTGGTAAACCGTCTTATACTGGCGATTTTGTTCCCAAAGATGCGCTTGTTATTAAGGTTCTTCGTAGCCCTCATGCTCAAGCGCGCATCAAATCTATTGATACATCTAAAGCTAAATTGATCCCTGGCATAGAAGCTATTTTTACTTATGAAGATGTGCCTAATACGCGATTCACATTAGCAGGTCAAACATATCCAGAGCCATCCGCTTATGATGCGCTCATCTTAGACCCTGTAGTTCGTTATGTTGGAGACGAAGTAGCTCTCATCGTAGCAAAAGATGAAGCTACAGCGCTAAAAGCTATGCCTCTTATCAAGGTTGAGTACGAAGTACAGAAACCTGTGCTTGATATGCACACTGCTATCGACCATGAAACTATAGTACATCCTGAAGATGATATTCACAATAATATCCCTGTAGGACAAGATTACAAACGCAATATTTGCGTATCCTATCACAAACGGGTAGGAGATGTGGAAGCAGAACTTGCTAAATGTGATTACGTGGCAGAAGGCACATACTTTGACCAGGCCACACGCCAAACAGCGATGGAACCATTCCAAAGCTTTGGATATATAGATGCGCTAGGTCGTGTAGTTATTGTATCCTCTACACAAATCGTATTCCATGTACGCCGTCACATCGCTCGTGCACTCGGTATTCCGGCCACAAAAGTCCGTGTTATTAAACCTCGTATCGGCGGCGGTTTCGGCTCTAAACAAACGGCTTGTACAGAAATTATGACGGCCTTTGTAGCGTGGACATTGAAAAAACCTTGTTATCTCTTATACGATCGTACAGAAGCACAAACTTGCTCTACTACACGTCATGCTCGTGAATGGAAAATCCGTGTAGGTGCTACAAAAGATGGCATTATTAAAGTTATTGATATGGACTCCATCACAGCCGCTGGTGCACATGCAACTCATTGCTTCACTACTACAACGGCTGGCGAACATAAATCTGTACCTTTGTACAACAAAGCGACTGCTGTTCATTATGGTACAGAGGGTGTGTATACTAACCAAACTCCTGGTGGTGCTTTCCGTGGGTATGGTGCAACAGAAGCATTGTGGCCATTAGAATGTGCAGTAAACCAGTTAGCTGATAAGATGGGGATTGATCCAGCTGAGTTACGTCAGAAGAACTTAATAGCGGAAGGTGAACAAAGCTTAGTATATGCTCCAGATGAATATCTTGATTCTGGTCTTTTCCAAGATACCGTAAATCGCGTAAAAGAAATGGCTCGTTGGGATGAACGCCCTCATTCTTGGGATATCGATGAGCGCTATCGCGGTGGACTTGGCATGGCTTTAGCATTACAAGGCTCTGGTGTCGCAAATATCGATGTGGCGTCTGTTGAAATTCGCCTTGGTGACGATGGTAATTATACATTGTATACTGGGTCTTCTGATATGGGCATGGGGTCTAATACCGTATTGACTCAAATGGCCTGTGAAGTAATCGGCTGTCCTATGGAATATATGACTGTTATTGAATCAGATACAGATATCGTACCATTCGATCCAGGGTCCTACGCATCTAGTACAACCTATGTAACAGGTACTGCTGCTAAGATGGCAGCAGAAGAATTGCGCACTAAGATTATTGCTAAATTCGCTCAATTCTTTGAAACTGACGTTGAAAACGTTGACTTTGACGGCGTTGTAGCTACCACAAAAGATGGTGCTAAAACAATGGATATCCATCAATTGGCACCAAAATTATTAGTTGGTGTTAATGCGGAGCAATTGTCTGGTTTTGCTACATGGGGCAGTCATACGTCCCCACCTCCATTTATGGCATCTATTGCTGAGGTGAAGGTAGATAAACAAACAGGTAAGGTTATTCCTCTTCATTTCTATTCTTGTGTTGATTGTGGTACGGTTATCAACCCTAAATTGGCTCGCGTTCAAGTTGAGGGTGGTGTGGTACAAGCTATCGGCATGGCTTTATATGAAGATGTACGCTATTCCAACAATGGTCGCTTGGAAACAAACAATCTTATGACTTATAAAATCCCAACCCGTCAGGATATTGGTGAATTACATACAGACTTTGTAGAATCTTACGAGCCTACAGGTGGTTTCGGAGCAAAATCTATTGGTGAGGTTGTCATCAATACGGGGTGCCCTGCTATTCAACATGCCATTAAAAATGCAGTTGGTGCGGATATTCGTACATTACCTATGACACCTGAAAAGGTATTTATGGCTATGGACGAGAAATATAAAGTATAGAGATTTCTAGTTCTTTTTACTTTCTAAGGAGGCCTGGTTCTATGACATCACAAACATCCTATTGGAATCGATTGATTCAGCCGGGAATCGTTGCCCTTGTTGGGGCAGGCGGTAAAACGACTGTGCTTTCAAAACTAGTAGAATATGGACGGCTGAAAGGTCAGCCCATCGTAGTTACGACTACGACTCGACTTTATGAGTCTCAGGTGGCTCATTATGAACCGATTTATACTCATAATATTAATGAAGCTGATGAGTATTGTACTGACCGACTTTTACATGGCTATTGTGGTGCGTGGTTCGCTGGAATTACAGGAACAAAAGTAGACTCCTTAGATTGTGATCTTATCGATGGTTTATCCAAGTTACATCCCAATTGGCAAATTGTTGTAGAAGCAGATGGGGCGAAGGAAAAATGGCTCAAGGCACCTAAGACGACCGAACCTGTCATTCCATCTCTTACAAAGACTACGATTGGCCTCGTGAATCTACAAATGCTAGGGGCCCCGTTAGATGATGAGCACGTACATAATATCGAGCTTGTTCAAGATATTGTAAAACGCGATATGGGGGCTATTGTAACTCCTCGTATGTTGGCTGATCTTGTTTTGCATAGGCAAGGTTTATTCCAATACAGTAAAGGTAAGAAAATACTATTCTGTACTGGTTATGAAACAGTACAACATCGCATTATCGATGATTTTATTGATCATATTGTTGATAGTGATATTACGGCTATCATTTTGGCTGATGGATATAAAGCAAGTTGTGAAATCCGTCGCATTATTCAATGTCGGTAGGTACTCATGACTATTATGAAGGCAAATTGTAACACCGCTTTTAGTCCCATGAGAGACCCCATAGACCGTCATCCTTTGCATATTGGCATTGTCCTCCTTGTGGGAGGACAATCCAAGCGTATGGGATGTAATAAGCAACTCTTGCCCTGGCGTGGTAAGACTGTTCTAGATGCGGTCTGTGGGGCTCTTCAAGGTGGATGGGGTGGACAGGTGGCTTCTACTGTATCGTGTAGGCTACCTTTTGTGGCGGTTACTGGTGATGATCATGAGAAATTAGAACCAATTGTCACAAACTATGGTTTTGAAGCCATTCGAAATGACCATCCTGAACTAGGGCAAGGCGTATCCATAGCGATGGGAGTACGTCATTTGATGAATACGTCATCCATACCGCTAGACGGTATTCTCTGTTCAGTAGGAGATCAACCACTTCTGACGAGTGCTGTTGTACACGAGGTCATTCGTGCGTTTAACGAAAACTTTCATCCGAAAACTATCGTCGTTCCACATTATGGGGCAAATTATCACTCGGGAAATCCCGTTCTCTTTGGTTCTCATTGGTTTGATTATTTACAACAGATTCAAGGGGATCAAGGGGGTAAGACCATTATTCATGGTGATGGTAAAGCCCATGTCGTGAAATTATGGATTAGTGATGATATTGGCGACGATATCGATACACCCGATGATTTTGAGCGTTTGAAACATCGTGAAAGTGAGGCATTATGAAACCATTGGTACTCATGCGTGGAGGCGGAGACATTGCTTCCGGCGCTGTATATAGATTGAGACGGGCGGGCTATCCCGTTGTAATTAGTGAAATAGCGATTCCTACCATGATTCGCCGCGAAGTATGTTACGGTAATGCGGTTCATCGTGGAGAGATGATTTTGGAACGTTTTGTTGCTCGTCATGTGTCTCTTAGTGAAGTGAAGGATACATTGGCACAGGAAATCATCCCCGTTGTTACTAGCTCATATGAGGAATTATTGGACACTTTAAAACCAGAGATTGTAGTCGATGCTATTTTGAGTAAAAAGAATCTTGGTACAAAACGGGATGATGCAGATCTCGTTATCGGTGTGGGCCCTGGATTTATTGCTGGAGAAGATGTAGATGTAGTCATTGAAACGATGCGTGGTCATTCATTAGGTCGCTGTATCTATGATGGACCAGCTCAACCTAATACAGGTATCCCTGGAAATGTAGGTGGCTACACTCATGAGCGCGTTATTCATTCTCCAAAGGCTGGACTATTTACAGCAAAACGTCATATTGGGGATTCTGTACAAGCTAATGAAGTAATTGGTTATGTTGATGAAGAACCAGTAAGAGCGAAAATTACAGGTATTCTACGAGGCATTTTAAAAAGTGGGCTCATCGTATCAGATCATTTTAAGTTGGCTGATGTGGATGCTCGTTGTGAAGAGTCTCATTGCTATAGTATTTCAGATAAATCCCTTGCTGTCGGTGGAGGTGTATTAGAGGCTGTTACCGCTTGGGATTATGAAAGGAATCTAGATGGAAACAATTTATGATGTGATGAAAGATCGTCTACAGGTTACTGAAACTACTGTGATGGTTACTGTTCTATCCGGTCCTCGTCAAGGGGATAAGACTATTTATGCTGAAGATGGAAGGGTTCTATACGGAACTCCTATTGAAGGGTTTACTGTAGATAAAGCAAAGCTAAATTCTCTATGCATGGTAGGCGAAATGGAGTGTTTCGTACAACCTGTAGAAAATGATCCGTCAGTTCTCGTATTAGGCGCAGGTCATGTTAGCCGAGCGATTACAGATTTGCTGCTGTTTATTGGATGTCGTGTTACAGTCGTAGATGACCGTCCAGAATATGTAGTTCCTGAATTCTTTGATGAACGTGTCATACGTAAATGCTTACCTTTAGAAAACTTCAAGAACGATTTACCTCTTGATGAATATACTGGTTTTATCATTGTGACACGTGCTCATGAGTACGATAATATATGCTTAGAGCAATTACGAGGGTACTTGCCTACCTATATGGGCGTTATGGGCAGCCAAAAACGCATCCATCACGCTTTTGAAGTGTTGCGTGAGCAGGGATGGACTCAAGATGAGTTAGATATGGTATATGCGCCTATTGGTCTAGATTTAGGAGCTCAAACGCCTGAGGAAATTGCATTATCTATCGTTAGTGAATATTTGGCAGTGGTGCGTGGAAAAAAAGGCGGCTCATTGCGGAAAGGTAGAGTGATCCATGAATCGTGAGTTTATTGAATACCTTAGTGAACGTAAAAACGAAACCTTAGCAGTAGCCACTATTTTATATACTTGTGGATCCACACCTCGTAAAGCTGGTACATCTATGGTTGTATTTCCTGATGGATCTATTTTTGGTACTATCGGCGGCGGACGTGCGGAAAATGAAATCCGCCTAAGTGCGGTGGACTCTTTGAATAAAAAAGAAGCTCACCGTCGTATCGATGTTCATCTCGATGATGACGTAGCTGTTAAAGAAGGCATGGTTTGTGGGGGCCAAATGGATGTTTGGATTGAAACACAAAACATCTAATAAAAATCTCATTCAGCGTTTGTTTATAAATTTACAGTACTCTCAAAATGAGTTAAAATATAAGGTACAGTCAAAGAATTGATTGTACCTTATTATTTTGTATAAGGAGCTATTTTTATGCATATTGACGCACTTATACATACCTTTAGGCTTCTTGATATTGTTGATATCATAATCGTTGCTATTGGTATTTACTATTTATATAAATTGCTTAAAGATACACGGGCCGTTTCTCTTTTAAAAGGTCTCGTTATATTGGCAATTTTTAATTTATTGAGTCATCTGTTAAATCTATACGTTATCAACTGGATTTTGCAACAAAGTATGACTGTTCTTCTCTTTGCGTTACCCGTTGTATTCCAACCTGAATTGCGTCGTGCTCTAGAACAATTGGGGCGTGGCCGAATTTTCAGCAAGGCACAAAATGTAAACGAAGAAGAAATGGATATGGCCATTAATGAAGTGATGGCTGCGGCTCGCGTTATGTCTCGCGAACATACGGGGGCACTTATCGTTTTTGAACGTGAAGTAGGTCTCAATGACTTTGTAGATACTGGTATTCTTATCGATGCTGTATTGAGTCGCGAGTTGATTAAAAATATCTTTGTTCCTAGTACACCGCTTCATGATGGGGCCTTGATTATTCGTGATGGGCGAATCCGTGCAGCGGGCTGCTTGTTGCCGTTGACTGAGGACCGCACATTGAGTACCGAACTAGGTACACGTCACCGTGCAGCTATTGGCTTATCTGAGCAAACAGACGCTGTGGTAGTCGTTGTCAGTGAGGAAACAGGGACCATCTCTTATACATATGGGGGTCATATTTATCGCCATTTACCAGAGGATCAAATTAAAGAGGCATTGCGCACCTTTATGGAACGCCCTCGTCAAACCATTACTAGTATGTGGAAATGGAGGGCAAATAAATGATGATTCATTTGAAACGCAATTGGCCTGCTAAATTATTATCCTTGTTAGCAGCTATCGTTATGTGGTTCTTTATTATGCGCGATCAGAACCCTGTGATGGAAGTAACCTATACAATACCTGTACAGGTTCAAAATCTTAATTCTGGCTATATCATAGAAGATGCACCAGATGTGGTCCGTGTTGTTCTGGCTGGTCCACGTGATACCATTATGTCTATGAAATCAGATAATTTACGGGCTTATATTGATGCATCTGGTGTAAAACCAGGTCAAAATAATGTAACTATTAATTTTACGCCTCCGGCAGGGATGAATCTTGTGGAGGTTAAACCAGATACCATCACTATCAATGTTGATGAATATGCAGAGAAAACGATTCCTGTTGAAATAGTTCCAATCGGCAAGTTCTCTGATGATATTGCTTTGAAATCGGTAACGATTGTGCCGAAAGAGGTAACTGTTTCTGGTCGTAAGCAACAAGTTAATGCAGTGAGCAAGGTTGTCATGAAAGTCAATGTGGCTGGTCAAACGAAGAACTTTAGCGCTGTTAGTACCTTAGAAGCTTGGGATACGGCAGGTAATGTACTAGATGTACATATTAATCCAAACCAAGGTCAAGCACAATATGAACTTAACTTATTACGTAAAGAAAAGGCGGTTCCTATTACTGTTCCGACTGTTGGTACAGTAGCAGAGGGTTATGAAGTTAAATCCACGTCTGCTACACCAACGCAACTAACGGTTACTGGTCGTGAAGAAATGATTGATTCCGTTACAGAAATACAAACAGAACCTATTGATGTGTCGGGTGCTACTGAAACTGTACAGGGTAACTATAATTTAGTATTACCGAATGGTGTTAATAGCAATACCACAACGGTACGGGTGAAAGTAGAAATACAAAAGAAAGTACTTAATGGATGATAAGTTTTTATGAGGCTTTGAAATCTTGCGACAAAGACCCTAATAGAGTGAATATTTCTCTATTAGGGCCTTTTTATGATTTATATATTAGCTTTTATAGTAGTGTTGTATAATAAAGATGTATGACTATTTTCTTACAGATCAAGTGGTAAAGAATTTTGGTCAAAGATTAAAGAAGTAGGCTCACCTAAAAGGGAGGCTTTAATAGGAAAGCTATGATTAGAATAATAAATCTCCGCGTGGCTGTTACGGTTAAGTCGGATATCAAAAGTATTGTAGAAAAGAAATATCCCCCGTTACGTGGCGCTATCGAAACGATTCATGTTGTTCGACGTGCCGTAGATGCCCGTAAGAAGCCAAACATTGTTTTTGTATATACCCTATTCATTGAGGTTCATAATGAAGCTCAAGTCATGAAAAAGCTTGGTAAAGAAAAGGATATATCTGTATTTGCTGCAGAAGATCCAGAACCTATTGTTTTTGGGTCCGTACCATTAGCTCATCGTCCTGTAGTTATGGGCTTTGGCCCTGCGGGGATGCTTGCAGCCTTTTACTTAGCTCGTGAAGGCTATCGCCCAATCGTGCTTGAACGCGGTCAAGATGTAGATACACGTAGTCATGATGTAGAGACATTTTGGAAAAAGGGCATATTTAAGCCTGAGTCCAACGTACAATTTGGGGAAGGCGGCGCAGGAACTTTTTCCGATGGTAAGTTGACAACTCGCATTACCCATCCGCGTTTACATGAAATATCTAAATACTTTGTAGAGTTTGGTGCGCCTGAAGAAATCTTATATAAACATAAACCTCACGTAGGTACTGATAAATTGCGTACCATGGTAAAAGCCATGCGTGAGCGCATCATCGAATGGGGCGGTGAAGTCCGCTTTGGTTCTAAGGTAACAGATTTATTTATTGAAAATGACCGTATCGTAGGCGTTGAAGTTAATGGTAGTGAGCGTATTGATACGACTGTTGTTTTGTCTGGTGTAGGCCATAGTGCACGTGACACATATGAAATGCTTTATAAACGCAATGTGGAAATGACGGCAAAACCATTTGCTATTGGTGTTCGTATTGAGCATGATCAGGCTGTAATTGATGAGTCCCAATATGGTGTAGAACCATCTAGTTTGGGCCTCGGTGCAGCAGAATATTCTCTCGTATACCACGATAAAGAATCAGGCCGTACTGCATATAGCTTCTGTATGTGCCCAGGAGGTCAAGTAGTAGCATCTGCCTCTGAAGAAGGTGGCGTTGTCGTAAATGGCATGAGCTTATACGCTCGGAACAGCGGTGTTGCTAATAGTGCTATCGTGGTTAACGTAGGTCCAGATGACTTTGGTACTCATCCATTAGATGGCGTTGCATTCCAACGAGAATGGGAACAAAAGGCCTATGAGTTGGGCGGATCTAATTTCCATGCACCTGCACAAACAGTAGGGCAGTTTTTAGGGCTTTCACAAGCACCTAGTGTACAAAATAGTATATATAGCTACGAGCCAGGTGTCGTGAATTGCGATTTACATGATTGCTTGCCACCGTTCGTCACATCCGTATTAGAGCGGGCCTTGCCATACTGGGGTCGTCGTATCCGTGGATTCGATAATCCTGCGGTGTGTATGACAGGCGTTGAAACGCGCACCTCTGCACCGCTTCGTATGGGACGCAATGAAGAACGCATTTCTCCTACTGTAGGAGGTTTCTATCCTATGGGTGAGGGGGCTGGCTATGCAGGGGGAATTATGAGTGCTGCCCTTGATGGTGCGGAAACGGCCATTTTATGTATGGCAAAATACGCAAAACCTAATTAGTGGGAAATTATACTGATGGATTGAATTACAGTATAGATTCATACTATTTATGTAATATAGATGTGACTTTATAGTAGGTATGCTTTCTATATTATGATATAATACACAACAGTAATTATTGAAAAGATACACACGGTAGATATATAGACTTGTGAAACTTTCACAAATCCTTAGAGGAGGATAATTATGGCTCGTTTATTTGGTACAGATGGTGTACGTGGTGTTGTTAATGAGTTTTTAACGCCGGAATTAGCCTATCATTTAGGTCGTGCGGCAGGAACGCATTTTGGTAAGAAAAAGGATCACCCTACGTTCTTGATTGGTCGCGATACGCGAATTTCTGGTTCTATGCTTGAAAGTGCATTAGCGGCGGGCATTTGCTCTGTTGGTGGCAATGTAGTAATTGCAGGTGTTATCCCAACACCTGCAGTAGCGTATCTTGTACGGCAACAAGGTTTTGATGCGGGTGCTGTTATTTCTGCATCCCACAACCCATATCCAGATAATGGCATTAAATTCTTTGATGGTAATGGCTATAAATTACCTGATGAAGTGGAAGATGAATTGGAAAAATATGTTCGTCAAAGTGCAGATAATGAATTGGCACGTCCTACAGGTGATGGTATTGGTAAAATTGAGTTCAATAGTAACTTGGCTCATTTATATGCTCATTTTGTACGTCACACAATCGATACGTCCCTTGAAGGGTTGACTATCGTTTATGATGGTGCCAATGGTGCAGCTTCCAGTGTAGGTCCGGAAATTTTGTCTGGACTAGGTGCTAAAGTCATTAATATTAATGTGAATCCAGATGGTTTGAATATCAATCATCATTGTGGTTCCACACATATTGAAGGCTTACAAGTAGCCGTACAACAACATAATGCAGACCTTGGTATTGCTAATGATGGCGATGCTGACCGCTGTTTATTGGTTGATGAAAAAGGTCAAGTCCTCGATGGTGATCAAATCATGTTGCTATGCGCCCTTAAGTTGAAAGAAGAAGGCAAACTTAAAGGGGATACCATAGTTGGTACCGTTATGAGTAATATTGGATTCCATAAAGCAGCAGAAGAACTTGGTATGAAAACAGTTTCCACTGCTGTTGGTGATCGATATGTATTAGAATACATGCGTGAACATAATCTTTCCGTTGGTGGTGAACAATCTGGTCACGTAATCTTTTTAGATCACAATACCACTGGTGACGGCATGTTAACAGCTGTTCAAGTGGCGGCTCTTATGAAGGAGAAAAAGCAACCTCTTTCTGAATTGGCCGGCATTATGACAAAATACCCACAAGTTCTTGTAAATGTTCGTGTAGCTACAAAAACTGGCTGGGAAGACAATGACCTCATCAAAGCTGCTATCGTAACAGCTGAAGGAGAACTTGGTGACGAAGGTCGCGTCTTAGTACGTGCATCCGGGACAGAACCACTCATTCGTGTCATGGCTGAAGGGCCTAACCAAGAAGAACTACAATCCCTGTGCCAAGAAATTGCTGATATTATCGGTAGAGAACAAGGGTTGGCTGAATAAAAGTAGGGTGTGAGGCGGCAGAGGAGCTTGCGACGATGAAGCCCACATATCACTTTGTTCCGAGCGTAAGATTTTGCGAAGCAAAATCCACAGCGAGGAACCATCTTTACTGAGATTAATCCTATGGATTTTAATAATTGTGAATCCATTCTACAATTTGACATTAAAGGTATCCCCTCCTATATATGTCCCTTTGCTCCGTCCTACGTAAAGTCGCTGCAGGAACATATATAGGAGGTTTAGAGATGAGTGATATTTAAAATTGAATAATCATAATGAATAATCTTTTTATTTTGGTTTATTCTAAGCTTAGAGGGTGAAATTATGAAAACAATAGGTTTAATTGGGGGAATGAGCTGGGAAAGTACGATTACGTATTATCAAGTCTTGAATGAAACTATTAAGCAAGTTTTGGGCGGCTTACATTCAGCAAAATGTATTTTATATAGTGTCGATTTTGAAGAGATAGAAAAGTGTCAAGTAAATGGAGATTGGATCAGAAGTGCTGAAATTTTATCCGATGCTGCTCAATCTTTAGAAAAGGCTGGTGCTGATTATATTGTTATATGCACGAATACAATGCATAAAGTAGCGGATGAAATAAAAAGACATATTCATATTCCACTTCTTCATATTGCGGAAATGACTGCAGTAGAGTTGGAAAAATCAGGTATTACAAAGGTAGGTCTGCTCGGTACCAAGTACACGATGCAACAAGATTTTTATAAATGTATCTTGGAAAATCGGGGGATTCATGTTGTTATACCTAACGAAGATCAAGTCGAACTTGTGAATGATATTATATATAATGAATTGTGTTTAGGTGTTATTTCTAATGAATCTAAACAACAATACTTAGATATTATTGGTGATTTGGTAAAATCTGGTGTACAAGGTGTTATCTTAGGCTGTACTGAAATTGGGCTACTTATTAAACAAGATGATACGGATATACCTTTATTTGATACTACATTGATACATGCAAAAAATGCGGCTTTAATTTCTATTGATAGAGCATAATATAGTTAGGTTTTATTTTGTTCAAGCAACATAACTCTCTATTAGATATTTTATTCATTTTTAGAATATTTAATAGAGGGTTATTTTTATGCAATTAGAATTAGATAGAGGCTAAAGGAAATCTTTTTGTATAGTTTGAATTTATATGAGCGGCGTTATTATAGGCACAACAGTATATAAGTAATAAATTATGTTATTATAAACATATGGTCTAAAACATGTTCGGTGATA
Organism: Veillonella parvula; assembly: GCF_032550495.1. Taxonomy (GTDB): domain Bacteria; phylum Bacillota; class Negativicutes; order Veillonellales; family Veillonellaceae; genus Veillonella; species Veillonella parvula_G. Next base: position 280,826 of record NZ_JAWFZJ010000002.1, read on the forward strand.
GTAAAGGTGTAATATGAAACTTGCTATAAGAGAGTATTGGCAAAATCTAAAAATAGAATATGAAACTACTTATAAGGTATCTATATTTAGTGATTATAATGTATTAAAGGAATATGTAGAGTGTTTTAAAACATACTTGAATGGTTTGCTGCATGAGCATCCGCATGATTTAAATATAGTATGTGCTTTAGCAACTGTTGAACAGGTGTTGCGGCATGAAGAAAATTCAATACAACTATTAGAAGAGTTTCTCAGAAAATATATAGAAGAACTGAGTGATACCGATAAAGCAAGAGTTTATACTAATTTAGCTTTTTATTATAACGATGAGGGAAATATAAAAGAATATGACTATCTATCTGCAGCTGTGAAGCTAAATTCTCCATATATAGAAACTTACAGAGGGCTGGCTTTATATCATTTTTCAGCTTATAGAGATAAAGGTTCTGTAGAGGAATTGAAGGAAAGCTTACGTGCCTTTGAAAAGGGAAGAACAGTATCCGATGGTTATGAAATGAACTTTGGCTATGCAGTGTGTTTGTTTGAGCTTAAGGAATACGAGAAAGCAAAGGTCATTTTTGAAGAGTTATTAAAAAGCTATCCCAATAGGATGAGGTTACTAGTTTGTATTGCTTATTGTGATGTGTATTTAGGTAATAAAAAGCAAGCCCTCGATCGTTTGAAGCAAATTAAGCTTGGAGGCGATGTAGCATATCATTTAAGTAATGATGAAGTTTTTGAGTTTGATATCATTGACGTCTATTATATATTAGATGAGTATAGCCTATTCTTAGACGAATGTGAAAAGGCTAAAGAGCACTGTGATTTAAGTGATGGCCCTTATTACTTTGGTCTTTGGATTATGAATCAACATGATATGTTCCGTCGTGAAGTGGACAAGCAACGAACAGAAATATTGGCATGCATTGAAAATGCAAAAATGGACGAAGACTTTGATAGCGAAGAAGAAAAGCAGGACTATATCAAAAGCTGGGAAGATGATTTAGAGAATCTAAATTTATTGGAACATAAAATTAAAGATGGAAACTACAAGCCTATGGTTGAATTAAAACTGTGGCCTATATATGGCTGCTATTTAATAGACTGTTTAATTCATAACTTATAATACGCTAACTTCATAGTAATAGGTCAAAAGAATATTTATATAGTTGAAGTCTTTTATAATTTTGATTGAAAAAGAATAGCACTACTTTGGATTGGAATAATTCAAAGTAGTGCTTTTATTATTATTTATCAGCCACAACGAGTTTATATCCATTCAAGTGAATGTTACTACCTGTGGTGTCTTCGTTATTCAAAGATTTTACATAGCTGTCGCCTGTGAGTATCCAATTGGAGTCTTTGCTGAGTTTCACAGTTACTTCTTTAGCAGCATTGTCTGTGTTTACAGCGCCTACAAGGCTAGATCCATTTGTCATGTCTAGTGCGATGGTACTGATTGAATCAGCTATAATATTACCGCTTAGTTCTTGATTAGATGTGCGGAGTGTAAGATGACCGCCGTTCTCACCAGTTTTTCCCCAACGGGAGTCGGCAGCTGCTTTCACTAGGGTAGAAGTGTTCGGCATAGAGATTGTATTGTTAGAAAGGTCTACTTCAGCAGTAGTGTTGTTTACATAGAGGAACGCACCCGTAGCGTGAGTTGTAAGTGTATTATTCTCTGCTTTCAGACGAGCAATACCGCTTTCAGCATCACCAGAGAAGCTTTGATATAGCATGAAACCATTATCTTTGTAGCCTGTTACATTGGAGTTTGTAAGGGTAATGGAGTTCTTACCTTCTACGACGCCAATTTCACTGTTATTCGCTATGCCGTTGACATTGTTCACTATAATATTACCCGTGGAGTAGATAACAGGACTGCCTTCGCCAGATGTCGTAAGTTTGGCTGCTTCTGCGTTGATAGTGCCTTCTCCGCGATCTGTAGCAAGTGTGGCAGAATGAGCCCCTTCAGTGGTGATAGTTAGGTTTTTGCCATTTACAGTACCTTTGTAAGTAGCATCTAATCCACGAGAGGAATCGCTTTTTGTGTGAATATTAGTATTTTCTACGTTGATAACCGAGCCTTCACCAGTGGCAAAGACTGCGTTAGAGCCTTTAGAATTAGATGTAATATTACTGCCTTTAATATTGATTTGGCTCCCGTCGATACCGAGGACTACTGCATTTTGACCGTGGAAATTGCTGTTGTCATCGCTTGTAGTGTCGCCTGTTTTATCGAAAACGCTATTTTCAATATCAATTACCGCTTTATTTTTACCGATGAAAGCATTCTGATCAGCCGTTGTGTTTGTCATCGATTCGTGAGCAATGGATTTGTTTTCTGTAACGATAGTTGTGCCTTTAAAAGTACTAGGATCTACTTCAACTTGTGGTGCCATTCCATTAGGGGCTCCATTCTGCATAGCCATTGGAGGCATACCGTTAGGAGTGCCAGAAGGAGGATTTCCATTTGGATGTATTTGGTTAGACGTGCCTGTAGGTGATTGACCTGCAGGTGGTTTGCCGTGAGGTGCACCGTTTGGAGGTGTGCTTCCTTGTGCGGATGGTACTGTTTTAGTTTGTTCTGTTGAGGTTACAACTGCTACGTTAGTACTAGTTTGAGTCTCTGCGGCTAAGGTTGGGATAACCGCTAATGTCGACAGAGCTGCACCAAGGACTGCAGGTAATACCCAACGACGCAATTTTCTATATGACAAACTGTTCTTTTTAATTTTATGTTGCTTCTTTATAGTTGTTTTATTCATGATTATCATCTCCCAAATTATATACATACATTTTGAAAATACAACAAAATCTAATTGTGTAAAATTTAGAATGGTAGAAGTATAATTTCTTACAATGAAAAGGACGTGAAGCATAGAATCAATCTTTTCTATTCTTTTTGAATTATCTGTGGTGGTTTACTTTTTATCGATATTTTTAGTATAATATACGTCAGTACATATTTTATTTTGTACTGATTCTGCCGTATATCATAGAAAGGAATTCCAAATTCGTAAAGGCGAATAGCGCAAGTACCCGCGAAGGCAGTCGTTAGGGTAGACGAGGTGAAGAGTGATCGAGTCATCAGCGGATGCTCTTCCGGCATATTCATGTCGTAACAGGTATTAAAAAGCCCATCGGTAACGATGGGGACAAAGTATATCTGAATGAATTGTATTGAACTAATATTTAATACATTAAATAGAATATTAATCTAGAACATTAATTAGTTAGCCTTAGTTTTTGCTGGGGCTAGAAATACCCCCAGTTATAGGAGGATATACGTATGTGCGGTATCGTAGGATACATTGGCTTTAATCAAGCATCTGATTTCTTGTTGGACGGTATGGCAAAGTTAGAATACCGTGGTTATGACTCTGCAGGTATTGCTGTTATCGGTCCTGAAAATGTAATTAAAATTCAAAAGAAGGTTGGCCGTCTTGCTAATCTTGAGGCAGTTGTGAAAGCAGATCCTAATGAAGGAACTGTAGGCATTGGTCATACACGTTGGGCTACACATGGTCGTCCATCCGATATGAACGCCCACCCTCATGCATCTGAAGATGGTAAATTTGCTGTTGTACACAACGGCATTATTGAAAACTACATGCCTTTGAAAGAAGAGCTCCTTGCAAAAGGGTACCATTTCAAATCTGAAACTGATACAGAAGTTGTAGCTCATTTGTTAGAGGATATGTACGATGGCGATTTCGTGGGCACAGTACGCCGCATGCTAGCTCGTGTTGATGGTGCGTATGCTCTTGAAATCATCTGCTCCGATGAGCCAGATAAAATCATTTGTACTAAAAAAGAAAACCCATTGGTTATCGGCCTTGGCAAAGGTGAAAACTTTGTAGCATCCGATATTCCAGCTATCATTAACTACACACGTGATACATACATCTTGAGCGATGGTGAATTAGCTATCGTAACTCGTGATAATGTATCCGTATTCGACCGTGAAGGTAACCCTGTTGATAAAGAGGTATTCCATGTAAATTGGAACGCTGAAGCAGCAGAAAAAGGTGGTTATGAGCATTTCATGTTGAAAGAGATTCATGATCAACCTAAAGCTGTTCGCGATACATTCGGTACACATATCGCTGAAGATGGTAAAACAGCAATCTTTGATGAGCTAAATTGGACTGCTGAAGATGTAGCCGCTTTCAATAAAATTCTCATCGTTGCATGCGGTACTGCATACCATGCAGGTCTTGTAACAAAACAATATATTGAAAACTTGGCGCGTATTCCAGTTGATGTAGAAATTGCATCTGAATACCGTTACAGCAATCCGTTGACTGATGATAAAACATTATGTATCGTTATCAGCCAATCTGGTGAAACATCCGATACATTGGCGGCTTTGAAAGAAGCTAAACGCCTTGGTGCTAAATCCTTGGCTATCACCAATGTTGTTGGTTCCAGCATTTCTCGTGAAGCAGATAACAAAGTTTACACATGGGCGGGCCCTGAAATTTCTGTAGCGTCCACAAAAGCGTACACTACTCAATTAGTAGCGGGCTTGTTGTTCGCCGTATATCTAGGTCAATTAAATGGTAAATTAAATCCAGCCTTAGCCGAAGAAATTCTTAGCGGCGTTAAAAACTTACCATCCTTGATTCATGAAATTTTTGAAGTAGACGAAGATATGAAAGCCTTTGCTAAACATTATGGCTTCAAATCTGATGCATTCTTCTTGGGCCGTGCTATCGACTATGCAGTAGCGATGGAAGGTGCTTTGAAGTTGAAAGAAATTTCTTACATCCACGCTGAAGCATATGCTGGTGGCGAATTGAAACATGGTACATTGGCTCTTATCGAAGAGGGCGTACCTGTTATCGCATTGGCTACACAAGAGGATGTGTACGATAAGATGATTAGCAACATCCGTGAAGTAAAAGCTCGTGAAGCTATTGTAATCGGTATTGGCATGAAAGGTGACGAAGAATTATCTAAACACGTAGACCACACAATTTATGTGCCTCGTGCGAATAAATTTATCGCTCCAATCTTAGCAGTTGTACCATTGCAACTATTGGCGTATTATGCAGCAATTACACGCGGTGCAGACGTAGATAAACCACGTAATTTGGCTAAATCTGTAACCGTAGAATAATATATAACCAACAGTGCTTTGGCACTGTTGGTTTATTTCAATATAGGGAGACTATTATGGCAGTTATATTTTCCGGCATCCAACCAAGTGGGGAGTTAACACTTGGTAACTATTTGGGGGCTTTACGTAATTTCTTAGACTATCAAGATACTGATGAATGTTACTATTGTATCGTTAACCAACATGCGATTACGGTACCGCAAGATCCAAAAGAATTATTTCAAAACACTCGTAATTTGGCTGCATTGTACCTTGCGGTTGGCCTTGATCCTAAAAAGGTAACATTGTTTGTTCAATCTGAAGTACCTGAGCATGTTAAGCTCGGTTGGGTTATGCAATCTATTAGCTATGTTGGCGAATTAGAGCGTATGACTCAGTACAAGGATAAGTCTCAAAAGCAAGGGGATTCTATTCCAACTGCATTGCTTACGTATCCACCGTTGATGGCGGCAGATATTTTGCTATATGGTACGAATTATGTTCCTGTAGGGGAAGACCAAAAGCAACATCTCGAGTTGACTCGTAATTTAGCAGAGCGTTTTAACCGTAGATTCGGTGAAACTTTTGTAGTACCTGATATCAAGGTCGGAGAAGGTGGTGCTCGCGTTATGAGCTTACAAGAACCAACTAAGAAAATGAGTAAATCTGATGATAACCAAAATGCTACAATCCGTCTTTTGGATGCACCAGATTTAATCGTGAAAAAGTTGAAACGAGCTCAAACTGATTCTGATAATGCAGTGCGTTATGATAAAGAGAATAAACCTGGCATTTCTAACTTGATGGGAATATACCGTGCTATTACAAAAGACAGCTATGAAGTTATCGAAGAAATGTATGCCGGCAAAGGTTACGGTGTATTTAAATCCGATATTGCTGATCTATTAGTAGCAACCCTTGAACCAATTCAACAACGTTACAATGAATTGATTACAAGCCCTGAATTGGATGTAATCCTTGATGAAGGGGCTGCTAAGGCGCATGCTAAAGCAAGTGTAATGTATCGTAAGGTAGAACAAGCTATGGGCTTGTGCCGTAAATAAAATCATATAGTAGACTTTCAATTTGTGAGGTAAACCATGACGAAACAAGAGGCGATGGAACGCTTTTCATCAGGTGCCGTACAACAGAGCTTAGAAATACATCGCGGTATACAGTGGACCGGTCGCATCATCGGTCTAGTTGCGTGTGCGTTGATTGTAAAATATATGCCCTCAGACTGGGCGGAACGTGTATGGTATTATCTGTTGTTGCTCGTGATATTATGGACCCTTCATAGATTAGGTGAAAGTCAAGCTTTTATCTGTGAAAAGGGCCTCGTGTTAAAACGTAGGCCTTTTTCTGTGAAAGAATACTTTCACAGTTTATTCTATGGGGATGAATATTTCGTCTTTGTTGATTATGAGCATATTATCGGATTCACTGAGGAATGGCGCGAGTTGCAAGCGATGAATGGTCATGGTGGAATCTATGTGATACCACTTGATCTGCATCAGGTGGCGTACAAGGATAAAATGGCGATGATTGAGGCCATCCATAAACATACGCAGTCATAAAGCATAAGCACTAAGCGTCATATAATATAGGCATACAGAAAGATAAAGCAAATGAATCTAGAATCATAAAATGTATATGTGGAGAATCTGTAAGATAAGAAACTCAAAAATTCACCAAATTAACTATTTACAACTTTAATGAACTAAAGTATAATACAATCATTAAGTACGGAATCTAAATCTATATTGAACATATTATTAAGTGGTAAATAGGCGATAATCGCTGTGGAGGATAGTTATGAATTGGAAAAAGATGATGGCCGTTGGCCTTGCAGCTGTATCTATGATGGCATTTGTAACAGGTTGTGGTGGTGACACTAAAAAGGCTAATACAGAATTGCCTAAGAAAGTTGTTATCGGTTTAGATGATAGTTTCCCTCCAATGGGCTTTAAAGATGAAAAAGGTGAAATCGTCGGGTTTGATATCGACATGGCTAAAGAAGCAGCTAAACGTGCTGGTATGGATGTAGAGTTCAAAGCTATTGACTGGTCCAGTAAAGAAGCGGAACTAAAATCTAAAAAAATTGATGCTTTGTGGAATGGCTTAACAGTCTCTCCTGAGCGCGAGAAGAATATTTTATTCTCCAATACATATATGAAGGATAAACAATACGTCATTGTTCGTAATGACGATGACTCCATTAAAGGTAAAGCCGATTTAGCTGGTAAGGTAGTAGGCGTGCAACAAGCTAGTACTGGTGAAGCAGCATTGCAAAACGATCCAAGCGGTAAGACTGTTAAAGAAACAAAATCCTATGCGGATTTTGTAAGTGCATTTATGGATCTTGGTATTGGTCGTGTTGATGCGGTTATTGCTGACGGTGTAATCGCTCGTTATCTTATGACAAAAGAACCTGGTAAATACAAGATTGTAGAAGGTACTGACTACGGCGTTGATAATTTCGCTGTTGGTTTCCGTAAAGATGATACTGCTTTGCGTGACAAAATTAATGGTATCTTAGCTGAAATGAAAAAAGACGGTACTGCTGATAAAATTGCTGAAAAATGGTTAGGCTCAGGCGCAGACTTAGATAAGAGCGATGCTAAATAGTACAATTCGTGATATACTAATAGTACTATGGTCAGTAGGTACAACTGATAATTAAAGAACGAAATGTACACTAGAGAAGCGGCCAGATGGCCCTTCTCTAGTCGTGTTTTGAAGGAGTCTTTCATGTTAGATTATTTATTGCAGATTATCCCAACCATCGCTGATGGTTTAAAGGTAACCGTATCGCTATTCTGTATTGTATGGATTTTATCTATTCCTGGTGGCATTTTAATGGCTATGTTACGTCTATCTAAATTGCCTTTAGTAGATAAGCTTGTTGATGCTTTCGTGTACTTAATGCGTGGCACACCGTTGATGTTACAAATTTTATTCGTCTATTATGCCTTGCCAATCATTACAGACGGTGCCATTCAGATGGATGATGCGACGGCAGCAGTTCTTACCTTCGTATTAAACTACGCAGCTTATTTATGTGAGATTTTCCGTGGGGGCATTCAATCTATCTCTCGAGGTCAGTACGAAGGGGCGAAGGTGCTTGGTTTTACCTATGCGCAAACTATGCGTAAAATCATCTTACCACAAATGTTTAAACGTGTATTGCCTCCTCTTGCGAATGAGACGATTAACTTATTGAAAGATACATCTCTCGTGTATGTATTGGCGATGAATGATATCTTGCGTATTACAAAATCTATCGTACAACGTGATTTTGATATTTCTGCATTCCTCGTGGCAGCATTATTCTACTTAATCTTTACCTTTATTTTGACGAATATCTTCAGCTACTTAGAACGAAGATTTGCTGTATACGAAGATTAATCTAATTCTATGGTAGTTTGTCGTATGTAATGGTGTAGCTAGTTTTATAGGTGGAATACTTTTATTTGATGTCTATAGATGCGATTTCGTAGATGAGATATCTTTACTTGAGACGCTAATTATATACTTAATCTGACGATGTAAGAGGTACTTATGACATTTGTAAATATGGAGCGTATTGAAAAACGCTTTAATAATCAAACCGTATTGCGCGATGTGTCGCTCAAAATGAATAGAGGCGAAATTGTTTCTATTATCGGACCTTCTGGTTCTGGTAAATCTACATTTTTACGCTGCTTGGGTCAGTTAGAAACGATTGATGGAGGCTCTATTACCGTTGATGGTACGATTCTTGCTAGTACTGAAAATGGGGTTGTAAAATACGCTTCTCCTCAAACTCAGCATGAATTATTGCTCCGCATGGGTATGGTATTCCAATCTTTCAACTTGTTCCCGCATATGACGGTATTAGATAATATTATGATTGCTCCACGTATGGTAAAAGGTATGAAAGATGACGAAATCTCACCGATTGCAGAGCAATTACTCAATAAAGTAGGATTATGGGAAAAACGAGATATGTATCCATCTCGCTTGTCTGGCGGTCAGCAACAGCGTGTAGCTATTGCCCGTGCGCTAGCGATGAATCCAGAAATCATGCTTTTTGATGAACCCACATCTGCTCTTGATCCTGAGCTTACTGGTGAGGTTCTTAAGACAATCAAACAATTGGCGGACGATCACATGACGATGATTATCGTAACTCATGAAATGAACTTTGCTCGTGAAGTATCGGATCGTGTTATCTTTATGGCTGATGGTGTTATTCAAGAAGAAGGAACACCAGAACAAATTTTTAGTCATCCGCAGAACGAAAGAACGAAAGCGTTCTTGGATAATATGTTATAGGAGGTTCTATGAAGTTACGTTTATTTGCGGCAACCTTAGCTGTCATGGCTTTGGGAACGACTTCTATTATGGCGGAAGGTTTACAGAAGACGCCTGATACACCTTTATCTATTGTGGAATCTCAGAAGGATTCCGCATCTATTTTGCCAGAACAATACAAATCCTATGCTACTAAGATGAACACGGTGGTGAAGGATTACAAAAATGGTTATATGTTCTCGATTCCTTGGCGTGTAGCTGATGGTGTTATGCTAGATATGGATGTACGTAGTGAAAGCGAACATATTCAAGGGTATTCCTTTAATTTAGCGGGCCCTACCCAAGAGGATTCCTATACAGTATCTTTTACTAAGCGCAATAATACACCGCAAGAAGGAGTATCTCAAAAAGAATGGAATACAACTTGGTATGGTGTACCTATTAAGGGCATGTCTAATGAGGAGTATTTGAATATTTGGCGCCAACATAGCAATAACTTTGAGCATAATGATATTGTTGGTGGGTTCTTTGCTAAGAAAGGTGCAGTTTCCGCACGCTGGGATAAGAGTACACCAAAATCTTATGCAGATATGACATCTACAGAGCCGGTTCAGTCTGTATTTGAAGCAGAATTTATCATGGAGAAAGATCCAACTCATCGGTACAATTTGTCTAGTACGTATGCACCTGTTCGTGCAGAGTTTATGGAGCTAGGTTTGATGGAGCATACAATTCCATCCTTTGAATTGATCAATAAGCGCGGTTCTAATGCTATTAAAGGGGTAAAAAAAATATTAACCGGCACAAGCGATATCAGTGTTGCAGAAGGTATCAAATTTACCTATCCAAAAGGTTTTACCCGTCTTAATGAAAAAGGTAAGATTGCTTTTACTAAACATAATGTACGCCTTGACATTGAGTCCTTTACAATTCCAGTACAAGCTGTCAGCTCCGGTATGCCAACTATGATGGCTAAGCAGATGCTTGGTGATTATTATCTTAAACAATTGGTTGATGTGAACAAGGCCACGATTACTCGTTATGAAACGCATATCATTGACGGTAATGTGATGTTCTATTTGGCGGGCCATATGAAAAATCCAAATACATCTGATACATCTGTAGCGGAACCAGTATCCTTTGGCGCAACAATTATTCTTGGCAATGAAGGTAATGTAGCAGTAGCTCGAATGATTGGTCCATCCACTAGCAATCTTGCTACTCAGGAACTTATAGATATATTAGATGGTTTTAAATTGACTACTACACTTAATACAAATCAATCGTCTCAGGTTCTTTAATATACGCATAATATTCTTTTATTTGTATAATTCTGTACGATTTGTGCTATAATGTAATAAATCCTCAGAAAAAAGAGGAGTTTTCCTTGATGGTCTAGAATATATTAGTATAGGCTAAACGATATTTGATCATATCCCCTTTGAGGGATTAGGAATAGGAGGGGTTATTATGGTTACCTACAAAACTATTGTCGTACCTACTGATGGTTCTGAAAATGCTAAACGTGCGTTGGAACATGCTCTCGCTGTAGCGGATCGCAACCAAGCTGAATTGATTGTTGTTCACGTTGCAAATATTGTGTCTGCTATTTCCAATTTTGATCAAACACCAATTTCTGGTGGATATGTATCTGAGCAAATTGCTGAGGATATGGAAGAAACTGGTAAGGAAATTCTTAATGATGTAGTGAAAGAAATTCCTGCAGGCGTAAAAGTTAAAAGCGTATTTGAAGTTGGCTCCCCTGGACCTGCACTACTTGCAGTGGCAAAAAAATATAATGCTGATCTCATCGTAATGGGTAGCCGTGGTCTTGGCCCTTTGAAAGGCTTATTCATGGGTAGCGTAAGTAGCTATGTAACTAGCCACTCCACTTGCCCTGTATTAATCATTAAATAATTTATATCTTATATCTTATATAGATATGATAAAAAAAGAGACTTTGGTTTCTCAAAGTCTCTTTTTTATGTTAAAAATGATATAATGTCTATATGTATGCCATACATATTGGTGTTATACGTTAAGACGTATCGATTAGTGACATAGAAGAGCTACAAAAAAGAATGGATAGGATTAAAAAAGGGGGATTATATGACCGACAAACAAGAATCATTGCTGAAGCTAGCAGAACTGTTTAAAATCTTGGGTGATCCTACACGCCTTAAAATAGTAGAGCTATTACTAGAAAATGAAATGTGTGTTAATCACATTGCAGAAACCATGGAGATGGGACAATCTGCTATTTCTCATCAATTGCGTGTATTGCGCCAAGCACGCCTTGTTACATATCGTAAAGATGGGAAAACAGCATACTATTCTCTAAACGATGATCATGTTGAATGTTTAGTTCGCATGGGGATGGAACACGTAGCTCATCAATAATTTAAATTTTTTATAATGAACACATTTCGTCCTACTTAGGATGAAATGTGTTTTTATATTTTATATATTTTATTTGAGTTGTATTTGATTATGGAGAAGTATATAAAGTGAATCTGTTAATGAAAAATATAGGAATATTAGTGGTGTTTTTAGCTACTGTATTCTTATCAACAAAATCTATATGGGCAAAACTAATTTATTTAGATTCACTGAGCCCCTTAAATGTTCTTGTGTGTAGGGCTGTTTTATCATTACCTTTTTTTCTTATACCAATGATTCGCTTTGATTGGAATAGCGTGAATAAAAGTAAGGTTTTTAAATACTCATTTTTGGGGGCTATTCTTTATGTATCTTCATCTATAACGGACTTCATAGGATTATTATATATATCTGCCTCATTAGAACGTGCTGTTCTATTTACATTTCCAATTTACGTTTTTCTGTTATCATCAGATTTATCACGCATTACATTTTCAAAAGTAGTTTTAATTGTATCTACTGTGCTAGGATTAGCAATTATGTTTAATCCTACCGTTGATAACCACCTTACAGATACTTTAATAGGCATTTCACTAGTCTTTCTTTCTGCCATCTTTTGGGCGTTGTTTATTATTTATAGTAAGAGGGCTGTTTCGAATATTAGTTCTACTATTTTTACCAGTACTTATATGTGTATAACTACAGTACTTTTACTTCTCGGCTTTATAATTGATAGCAAAAATTTTACTACATTTTCAACACTCCAAACACATACTATGATTTATTTAGTATTTTTGGCCATTTTTTGTTCTATCATTCCTTCATACTTGATGTCTTTTGGTCTTAAAAGAATTAATGCATCTCTTGCAGCCGTTATTAGTGCAATGGGACCAATAGTTACTTTAGCTTTAGATGTAGTTATTCTTAATCATAATTTAGCCTTGAATGAAATTATTGGTGCTATAATTGTTACAGCTTGTGTAACTTGTTTAACAAGGCTAAATGCTAAGGCATAAAAAATCACTCATAGTCATATGGCTATGAGTGATTTTTTATAACTATGATTTTTTATTTTAATATAATGGGAATAGATAATAGGCTATAGTAATAAACAGTGGCATAGTTATAGCGGATAAAATAGTTGTGCCCATTACGATTTGTGTAGCATATTCTGGATTATTCTTCATTTCAATAGCAATAAGAGACATATTGATAGCCGTAGGTACGCTGTAGGTTATGATGATGGTTTGTGCCGCTATTGGATGCATAGGACCGTAGAACATAATGAATAGTATGGTAATACCAGCGGCTATGAGTGGACTTACAATGAGCCGTAATGTAGTAGCAAGCATGACATCCATCTTAAAGAAGTTTAGCGGTGTTCTATTAATTTGAACACCCAAGGCAATCATAGCGACGCCAACGAAAGCATTGGCAAATATATTGAGCGGTGCAAAGAAGAAGAGACCGTGTAAATCGAAAGGGAATAGGTGGCAAAGTAGCGCCAGTGGGATAGCATATACCATGGGCATGTGGAATACGACTTTTAGTGCATCCCGAGGGGTTAATCGTCCTGCTCCCGCTTGGTAGAAACCGTAGGTATTACTGCTAATAGTTTGTATGATCATGATAGATACAACACTCACTAAACCTAGATTAGCATAGGGGGTAGCACCATCGATGACGTATGGAATGTTAGTAAATACAAAGATAGCAAGGGCGACACCCATATTCCCAACGTTATTAAACATAACGCAGTTTTTTAAGGTTGCAATCTTAGCCACATCATATCCTTGCATCTTACCTACCACATCTGAAAGGATGGAGTTTAATATGAGTACACAGAGCGCACAGAATACAATCTCCAAAGTACCTGAGTTAAGTTTAGCTTCATACATCGCTCGAAATATAAAGGTAGGTAACAATATATAAAAGTTTAGTTTACTCAGCGTATATAGATCGAGTTTAAATCTTCTATCTAATATAAATCCCACGCCTATAAGTACTAAGATAGGGACCATAGAATTCATAAAAATATGGCCTACTAATTCGAATAGATTCATCATCTCACCTAGAGTTTTTCTTTAATATATTAGTTAATATATAAGGCATAGTTTTAATTAATCGTATAACTATATGTAGTAAATATACAGTTGTTTTATATAAGCTGTAAGTGAATAAGTTTTTTAAAATATTTTTATCCTTTGTAGTATTATCATACCATAGTATCTATTGTTTGGGGCTTAAAAATTTATCGATTATAATTACTTATCATAATCATCAGAAATATCTATGCAATATGTGATTTTGGATATACGACTTTAACCATCGATTTATAGTATAATATGAATATATTGTATATTTTAGTTTGTTAGTACACGAGGTGTCTCTAGGTGTTACCATAGCTTTTACAGTGTGGCGTTTTAAGGGATGCACAGGAGGAATTATGAAACGAATTTTATTAGTGTTAATGAGCGTTTTCATGCTTGCCTTTTTAGTCGGTTGTGGCAATGATGCAAGTAAACCAGCTGAGTCAGCTAAACCAAGCACATCTGAAAAGATTACTGTACAAGCTGCAGCAAGCCTCAAAGGTGCTCTTACAGAATTGGCTGATGCTTACAAAAAAAGCCATAACTTAGCGGATGATCAAATCGCTATTAACTTCGCTGGTTCTGGTACATTACGTCAACAAATCGAACAAGGTGCACCAGCTAGTTTATTTATTTCTGCTGACGAGAAAAATATGAAAATGTTACAAGAAAAAGATTTGGTAACTGATGTAAAACCATTCGTAACTAATGAACTCGTTCTCGTAGTTCCAAAAGGTCAACCTAAGGTTGAGCTAAATCAAATCGCTACAGTAAAGCGTATCGTATTGGGCAATCCTGAAACAGTACCAGCTGGTAACTATGGTAAACAAGTATTAACAAAACTAGGCGTTTGGGAACAGGTAGAACCTAATGTAGTATACGCTAAAGATGTAAAAGCTGTAACAGCTTCCATTAGCCAAGGTGCTGGTGATGCTGGTTTCATCTATAAAACTGATGCTATCGCAGCGGGCGATGCAGTTGAAATCTCTGCAGTAACACCGGCTGATTCCCATGATCCAGTTATCTATCCAATTGGTATTATTAAAAAATATGACAACGCATTGGCAAAAGACTTCTACCAATACGTAATGAGCCCAGAAGGCCAAAAAGTATTAGAAAAATACGGTTTCTCTACTTCTAAATAAGAGTAAAGCGCTAGCTTTCAGGGCTAGCGTTTTCTTATGATACAATAGAGATATTATTGATATTACTAATCTTATGATTGCTCACTGTATGCTTTTTCTTTTACTCATTTGTAGTGATGAGTGCTTAATAATCTAGCATATGATATGATTTTGTGCATATAATTTGTTTGAAAAGTATTTTTGAATTAATAGATATAGCACATACTTTAGAGTTGTTGTGTATAGAAAGGGGGCGTGACATGAGTCCATTATGGCTGTCGCTATGGGTGGCAAGTATAGCTCTTATTATAGTTATTTTAAGTGGCTTAGCGACTTGTTACTGGATGAACCGTTGCAAGTGGGGTGGTATTGCCATTCTTGATGCACTTATTACCTTGCCACTTGTACTGCCTCCGGTAGTTGTTGGTTTTGCGTTACTTATGGTATTTACTCCAGGTTATGCGTTTGGTGCTTGGCTTGAAGCTCATGATATGAGTGTTGTTTTTGCTGCATCCGGTGCCGTGATAGCCTCCTCTGTAATTGCATTTCCGCTGTTTTATCAAACGGTGCGTTCAGCATTGCAATCCGTCGATCATAATATGGAGGACGTAGCGCGTACATTAGGTGCTTCAGAGTTACGTATCTTTTTTACTATCTCCGTACCACTCGCTTGGAAAGGCATTTTGACGGGCAGTATCTTAGCCTTCTGTCGTGCTATGGGCGAGTTCGGTGCCACAATCTTGATTGCCGGTAATATTCCAAAGGTAACGCGCACCATGCCACTTGCTATCTACTCTTACGTAGAGGCAGGGCAGTACATGGATGCTTTTGAATTAGTTATCTATATTTGTGTGCTCACATTGGCATTGTTGAGTGGGATTCACCTCATCACAAAGGGGTCCTTGTTCCGTCACATTGATAATAATTAGGAGGTCCGATGATTACATTTTCCTTTACCGTAGCTAGACCTTCTGTGACTGTGAAAGCCGATGGGGTACTTCCTTCTGGTATTACCGTTTTGACAGGTCAATCTGGCAGTGGTAAAAGTACTTTCATTAAATGCATTGCAGGACTGGTAAAACCCACTACAGGTAGTATTCACTGTAATGAAACAACGTGGGCGGATCGAGATAATAAGATTTGGGTTCCCGCTCAAAAACGTCAGGTAGGCTATATGCCACAAGGCAACATCGTATTCCCTCATTTGTCTGTGGAACATAATATTACCTATAGCAAACGAGGCACACCTGACATGTGCAATAGTCTATTGCAGCGTTTAAGCCTTGAGAAATATCGCAAAACGAAGGCTGGCAGTCTGTCTGGTGGCGAACAGCAACGAGTTGCTTTGGGACGTGCGCTCTACTCTAAACCGACTATCTTGCTTCTTGATGAGCCTTTATCTGCTTTAGATTGGAACTTGCGAAAGCATGTGCGCGAAGATTTGGTGTCCATTATTCGCGAGTGGGATGTACCTTGTGTATGGGTTACCCATGATGAAAGCGAAGCCGAAATGGTTGGAGATCGGCACTGGACCTGTGAAGAAGGCCAAATTCAAATATCTAAATAACAATAATGTAAATAAAAGAATCTAAATAACAAAACCCCTTCATACGAGTTATTGCTCCTAAAGGGGTTTTATTGTTTATATAGCAGTTCCTATTTAGTTAGTCTCCTATCTTGGATGCTTGTTGTATATATCCTATTATGGTTGTTTAACTTCTGTAGAGACCTTTACTGCTTTACTTACGAAACCAATGATAGTAGTTATGATAAAGGCCATTGTAAAGGCTGGTAATGTAGCACCTACGGTGCTTTCACTGTGTAACATATAGTGATATAAACCGACCGATACAGCCCAAATTGTGCCGCGTACTAAAAAAGCCGATAGAGTTTGCACTTGTTGACGATTCATAAAGTAGTCCGCTAGCAAGATGGCAATCATTGGGGTAAAGACAGATCCGATGAGGTATAAGAAGTCTGTAATATCGTCCATCGGATACAAGATAGCTGCAATAGTGCCAACGATGGTAACAATAACTGCAATGCCCTTACTAGATGCACTATTATAGATTGTGGTGCTAGAAACACCTGCAGAGTAAGCGTCCATAAAGGTTGTAGTGACAGTAGAGAAGATAATTACGAGGAGCCCTGCTAGGCCAAGGCCTGCATTCATCATAATGGTAATAATAGAGTCTCCACCACCAAAGATGGCCGCACTAAGACCTAAGGTATACATGACGATACTCGTTACCGTGTAGATTGTAGCACTTGTAAGTGATGCGGTGAAAGGATGTTTACTTTCACGCGTATAGTCACTGATGAGGGGCAGCCAAGATAATGGCATAGCAATCGATAATTCGAGGGCGGCTATAAAGCTCATTGAGCCATCTGAAACAAGGTTGCTTTCACTAGGCCATTGAGCGATCATATGCATCCCCATATAAAAGGTAAGACTTAGTAATAAAAGAGATACGATGGCTTGCACATAACCCGTATTATGGAGGCCGATGAAGAGCCATAAAATGACGAGCGCCCCAATAGCAATAGTCCAAATCATAGGAGATAGGGGCGCCAGTTCTTGTAAGGCAAGCATGGCATCGTAAATCATGATACTAGTCCAACCGATGAGTTGGACCATATTTAAAAAGGCAAAGCCCTTTGCCCCTAAGGGACCAAAGCTAAAGGCTGTCGTGTTCATACTGCCTTGCCGCAAACGGCCACCGATGAGTCCTGCTCCAAAGAGCAGAATACCGCCGATGATATGGCCTAAGATGATGGCATATAGTCCTTGAGTGAGGCCTAAGGGTGCCAGATAGGTGCCGGTCATAATCTCCGCTATAGATAGGGCGGCACCAAACCATATCATGGCGAACTGTGGTTGTGTAATGTGTGTATCTGTCATACGTCCTCCTTGCCAGGAAGTCATAGAAAAAGCCGAGCTCATGGGAACTCGGCTTTTAATCCTCTATGTTCCCTACGTTGGCATTATCCAAATCAGGTTATGGGTTAAAGCATTAGCTTACTCTCAGCCCACTCGTGTGAGCACCCCATTATGGCTTCATTATACGAGGTGGTGGGAGAACCGTCAATTCTTTTGTTGCATAGATTGTATAATGATGTTATAACTAGAGTATAAAAATATATGGCCACTAGGGGTGCTTTTGCTGAGATTGATCATTCAAAACCCTAGACCTGATCCAGATAATACTGGCGTAGGGAAGTGGAATGAAACATAATACCAAACTATTACGAGACCATTCCATTTGAGGTGGTCTCATTTTTTATTTAGTTGGAGGTATTATGAAAAAACTGATTATTGCTAGTATATGTGTAGCCTTAGGTGTCGTCTTATCGACTACGTCGATTCCCATTGGCCCGGCCCGAATTTTTCCATTTCAACATATGATAAATGTGATCTTAGCCGTTATAGTTGGGGCGAGATTCTCCGTAGGCGCAGCCTTTAGTACCTCTTGCTTACGTAATGTACTAGCACTAGGCTCTCCGCTAGCCTTTCCTGGTAGCATGATTGGGGCTTGGTTATCTGCTTATTTATATAAGAAATACAATTCCATATGGGCGGCGGCTCTAGGAGAAATCATAGGTACAGGTATTCTCGGGGCTTTTATTAGCTATCCAATTGCTAACTTTCTACTAGGCAAACCATTGGCCTTGTTGACCTTGATTACCTCTTTCTCCATGAGTTCTATTAGCGGAGCTTGTATTGGCTTCGTGGTATTACAAATCTTATCTCGACGTAATTTGTTACATAAGGAGGCATAATGAAACTACATACAGCATTAACAATTGCCGGTACCGACCCTAGTGGTGGCGCTGGCATTATGGCCGATCTAAAATCATTCCAAAGCCGCCATGTATATGGTATGGCAGTGGTTACCTCCGTAGTAGCCCAAAATACAACAGGGGTTCACCACGTAGAACACCTATCGCTAGAAAGCATAGAAAAACAGTTACACGATGTATATTCAGATATTCTTCCTCAAGCCGTTAAGACAGGTATGATTGCTTTACCAGAGATGATGGATCTCATCTATCCTTATGTGAGTAAGAACATCCCTTATGTGATGGATCCAGTTATGATTGCCACCAGCGGTGATCGACTTGTATCGGATGAGGCCGTCGATTTCTTAAAATCTAAACTCATTCCGGTCGCTACAGTTATTACACCTAATCGTAGCGAGGCAGAGGTGTTAGCGGATATGTCTATCTCTTGTGAAAGTGACATTACAACAGCAGCTAAGCGTATTTTACATGAATTAGGACCTCGAGTGGTTATTATAAAAGGCGGCCATATTGGAGATGATGCTACGGATTATGCTTTCACCAAAGATGGAGATGTGCGTACGTGGACAAGTCCTAAATATGATACTGTTCATACTCACGGTACGGGTTGCACCTTCTCGGCGGTTATTACGGCAGAGCTCGCCAAAGGGCGTGATGTAATGGATGCAATTGGCATTGCAAAGAACTATATTTCCCTTGCGATTAAGCATAATCCAGCACTTGGAAATGGCTGTGGACCTGTTAATCATATGGCTTATGGGTTATTGGTAAATGGCCCTCAAACGATGGATGAACTTTTGAAAAATGACTAGAGGAGATAGTTATATGACCTACAACAATCCAAATATAAATGGTTCAAATTGTTCCGAACTGAATATATTAGAGTCTCTACGCAAAAAAAATCCTCTTGTTATTTGTATTACCAATGATGTGGTGCGGACCTTTACAGCTAACGGTTTGCTAGCCATCGGTGCATCACCCGTGATGAGTGAGTGTAGCGAAGACTTAAAAGACCTTATCGTTCATGCTTCTGCACTGCTCATCAATATTGGGACCGTTACACCAGATAAGGTTACTTATTACAAAGAGGCTGTTAAATTAGCGAAGGCTCATGAGGTACCCATTATACTAGACCCTGTGGGTTGTCACGCCGGGGCTTATCGATTATCTGTTGTTTTAGACTTGATTAAAACTGGTGCTATTTCGTTGCTACGAGGGAACCAAAGTGAAATTAAAGCCATCTATGATGCTCTTAATACAAATCATAAGATTGATAGTTCTCTTTCGGGTAAGGGTGTAGATGGAGAACAAGTTGAGGATAGCGCAATTATAACGTATCGTCTTGCACGCCAAATTAACTGTCCTGTCGTCGCAACGGGGGAAGAGGACTACGTTTCTGATGGAACTCGCGTATTTGCAGTTCCTCATGGTCACTCAATCATGACAGCGGTAACAGGGACCGGCTGTCTATTAGGAGCTGTCTTAGCTGCATTCTTTAGTTCCTATTATCCATTTATGGATAACCTGTCTATCGGTGAGTTTCTTGCGTATGCACTGGCTTACTATGGACTTGCTGGTGAAAGTGCGGTTAAGGTGAGCGGTGTAAAACCTGGCATCTTTAGTGTGGCATTTATGGATGCCTTATATGAATTCGATGATGCGATGCTTTTATCTAAAAATCGAATACGCCCCGTAGTTGTACCTGATCAATTAAAGGTATATTTTATTAGTGGTACACAGGATGTAGGATTTAATGAAAGACATTTATTGGACACTGTTGAAGCTGCTTGTCGGGGTGGCGTTACATGCTTTCAGTTTAGAGAGAAGGGCATAGGAACATTAGAAGGACAACAGAAACTAGAATTAGCTCAGCAGTTAAAAGAAATTTGTGCTATGTATAATGTGCTTTATATTATTAATGACGATGTAGACTTAGCAGTGGCTGTTAATGCTGATGGTGTTCACGTAGGACAAGAGGATATGCGTTTAGAAGACGTTCGTAATCTTGTAGGAAATAAGGTTGTTGGTATATCCATTCATTCTGTGGAGGAACTTCATAAGACTGATGTAGTGTATGCAGATTGTGTCGGTGTAGGTCCTATGTATGCTACAAGTAGCAAACCTGATGCACAAGAGCCATGCGGACCAGATTGTATTACTGAGTTACGAGCAGAAGGCTTAACATTACCTTGTGTTGGTATAGGTGGGATTACGTTAGCTAACGCAACGCCTGTTTTGCAAGCTGGTGCCAGTGGAGTAGCCGTAATATCTGCTATTGCTCATGCAGATAATCCATATGAAGCAGCAGAAGAATTTAAAAATTTAGTAGATAAAATAAAAATCTAGCAAAAGAATGCAAAAAAAGACGATGACAAATGTCATCGTCTTTTTGTTAAGGAAGTTGTCAGTACTTACTGTAAGTTTAGATTGTACTTACAGGTATAGTTTTATTAAAATCTGTACTTACAGGTTATTAATCTAGTTAGTGTCGTACTTATAGATTAGATGGATTCAACGAAACGGTGGAAGAAAGCTTGTGGGTGTGCACATACAGGGCAAACTTTTGGAGCTTCTTCACCAACGTGTACGTAACCGCAGTTAGCACAGATCCAAGCTACTGGTTCGTCATTGTGGAATACTTTGTTACCGGATACTTGAGCTGCTAATGCAAGGTAACGGGCTTCATGACGAGCTTCGATTTTACCAACTTCGCGCATTTGGAAAGCGATTTTAGCAAAGCCTTCTTTTTCAGCTTCGTCAGCGAATTCTTTGTACATTGTAGTATGTTCGTAGTTTTCACCAGCTGCTGCATCGCGAAGGTTAGCTTCGATATCAGCGGAAATATCGCCACCATGAAGAGCTTTGAACCACAATTTAGCATGTGCAGATTCGTTGTGAGCTGTTTCTTCGAAATAGTCAGCGATTTCGTTCATGCCAGCTTTACGAGCTGCACTAGCGTAGAATGTATATTTTTGGAATGCTTGGGATTCGCCAGCAAATGCTGCTTGAAGATTTTTTTCAGTGTTAGAACCTTTTAATTCTGCCATTTTAATACTCCTTTGTACTTACGATAATTTTCAAAATTGTTACTTAACGTATATATTCATAACCACTTGGTTGTGAATGCAATGGAATAGAATACTTATTCTATCAATTTCGAGGGCGACTTCGCCTTAGTAAGAAAACTTATTCTTAGATTAAATAGACACTTGCTTAACTCTTAAAATAGTACTTACTTATTTGTGTGTTTCGGCACTTGCCGTCTTAACAGTTTTATATACAATGTGTTATCCGTATACTTAACGAATAATCATTGTTGACTATATTGTAACATACTAAATGAGAAATGCAAGTCTTTTTGTAAAATTTATTTCGAAAATTTTCTAAATGATAAATATTATCAATGTAGTAAAAATGTGGGTTTATAAAGATTGAATAGTATGGGATTTATAAAAAATCTTTATTTTGATATTGAGAATGATAACTAAATGAAAAATCATTATTGTTTAGTTATTAATGTTGATTTCTTTAGATGCACTAATATTTCCCTATAAAATATAATGATTAAGATAAACATTTTTGTGATCTTTTGGTGATTATATAATACTATTTTTCTTGTGTTATGGTTTTAATTATAAGAACAGCAGACATATCAAATCTGTACATTATATATTTAGGGCGAAAATTTTATGGTTATGTAATAGACGATTGAACTATAGAATCAGGATATATTTATAGAATCAACTATTTTATGTATAATAAATATATAAATACTGACAGAAGTTAAAGGAGGCGCTATGGCATTTGTTAGATATTACGTAGGCGATGTAGTGAAGATGAAAAAATCACATCCTTGCGGCAGTGATGAGTGGGAAGTTAAGCGAATTGGTACAGACTTTCTCATCGTATGTAATGGATGTGGTCATCAACTCTTGATGCCGCGCCCTAAATTTGAAAAGGCTGTTAAGAAAATCATCTCTCGATTGCCGGAAAATGAGTAAGGAGGGATTATGGTACGACTTACTGATTATGTGACAAGTGGAGGCTGCGCGTGTAAGATTGGGCCTCATATATTAAACCGTGTGCTGAAAGCTGTAACACCCGTTACTAACGAACATGTTCTCGCAGATATGACTGGTGCCGATGATGCAGGTGTATATCAAATCTCGGATACCTTTGCATTGGTGCAAACCTTAGATTTCTTTACACCTATGGTTAATGATCCTGGTTTATTCGGTAAAATTGCAGCTGCTAATGCGCTAAGCGATGTGTATGCTATGGGTGGAACTCCTTTAACAGCGATGAATATCGTAGGCTTTCCGGTTCCTCTCGTCGAGCAAGGTGTTTTGACGGATGTGTTAAATGGGGCTGGTTCGATTGTAGCCGAGGCTGGTGCAGCCATCGTAGGTGGACACAGCATTGAAAATAAGGAACCTATCTTTGGGATGTCTGTGACTGGTCAAGTAAATCCCCATCAGATTTGGAAAAATAAAGGTGCTCAAGTAGGGGACGTGTTGGTGCTAACAAAACGCATTGGTACAGGTATTATGAATAATGCGTTGAAAGCAGATTTATTCCCTGTAGGCACGGAACAGGCCGTCACTAGTATGAGTACTTTAAATCGTGTAGCGGCTGAGGTGGCGCATAACTTTACAGTTCATGCTTGTACAGATGTTACAGGCTTTAGCCTCATGGGACACTCCGTAGAAATGGCGAGTGCTTCTAATGTGACGATTCATATTAAAGTTTACGACATCCCTCTTTTTGATGATGTCATCGAGGCGGCTCAAATGGGGTTAATTCCGGCTGCATCTTATGGTAATCGCAAGGCTATAACTGAAGTACAAGTTGATGAGGACTTGGATCCTATATGGTCGGATATTGTATTTGATCCTCAAACCTCTGGTGGGTTACTATTCTCTGTTCCTGCTAGCGAAGGTGAGCCGCTTGTTCAGGCCTTTCATAAGGCGGGTATTGACTGTGCTGCTATTGTGGGTACTGTTGAAAGCTTCAGTGGTTTAGCGGTACGCGTTACAGAATAAAATTATAAAAATCAGGTCTATACTATTGAGGATAGATATTTAATTAAATTATTATTAGCTGATAGCTGATAGCTGATAGCTGATAGCTGATAGCTGATAGCTGATAGCTGATACTTTCACAAATTATATAATGTATATAGAGGTGTATGATGAGCAATACAAAGGAATTAACGGTAGATGTGCGCGGTAGCTTGTGTCCAAAACCTGTTATTGAAACTAAGAAGGTAAGTGATGCGAATCCAAATGCTGTTATTATTACAATTGTAGATAATGAAGTGAGCCGCGATAATGTAGAGAAGTTTGGTAAGTCTCGTGGTTATGGTGTAGGTATTCGCCAAGATGGCAAGGATTTTTATCTTACTATGACACCAAATGCAAATTCGGTAACGGAAGTAAGTTGTGAACCTATGAACTATGGAAATCGCGTCATTTTGATGACGAAGGATTATCTTGGTGAAGGTAGTGAAGAGCTTGGCCGAAATTTGATGAAAACCTTCTGGGTGTGCATGGTAGAAGCCGATGTGAAACCATCTAAGATCTATTTCATTAATAGCAGTGTTAAGATGGTAACTAACGATTCTGTTCATTTGGAAAATATTAGAAAGCTAGCTGATGCAGGTGTTGAAATTGCAGCCTGTGGCATTTGCCTAGATTTCTATGGTGAAAAAGAAAATGTTGGCGTAGGTAGTATTACAAATATGTACGCTATTACAGATGCAATCCTTGGAGATAATATTGTTAAGCTATAATATTAGTATTTTATTTTGATATATCGATTTAGAGCTACTGATTTAAAGTAGATTTCTTATTTCTAGAATGAATCATTGAGATGAAAGACATTTAATCGTATCTACTTTGGTAGGAGGTGAGGCATTGGAAAATAAAAAATTACTTGTCGTTTTTACATCCTATTATTTTGGTGATAAAGCGGATAAAGTATTAACCGAGTTAGAGGTGCCTCATCAGTTGATGGCCACCCCCCCAGAGCTTTACGATATGTGCGGTTTATCTATTGCAATAGACTCAAGTATAGTGGATCAAGTAAAGACCATTTTAAAAGAACATAAAATTAGTACATCTGGCTTATTTTGGTATGAAAAGGGCGAGCTAGCTGTACCGTATAAAGTCTAGACGTTGTCTAGGCTTTTTTTTACTTTACTGTTCATCTTCATATAACTTGAACGATGAGTGTGGTACTATAGAAACATGATATATTTTATCAATTACAGATATTAATTATGGAGGTATATATGAGTAAATTTGAAATAGAAAATGTAAAATTAACAGCCCCTAAATTTAATCGTAAAGATTTAGAATATGCTATGATATATCGTTACGCATGTAAGAAATTTGATAGTACTAAAAAGATTTCTGATGATGATTGGCAAGGTATCTTAACAGCGGCGCGATTGTCTCCAACCTCTTTAGGTTTTGAGGCTTACCAATTATTAGTTATTCAAAATCCTGAAATCCGTGAAAAGATGAAGGCTTATGGTTGGGGCATTCAAGCTGGTCTTGAAGCGAGTCATTTCGTAGTGTTCTTAACACGTAAAAAGGTGGATTTGGAATTTGATTCTCCTTATGTACGCTACATTCAAGAAGAGGTGAAACAATTACCTGCTGAAGTCGATGCTATTTATAAAGAAAAATATGCTCAGTTCACAACTGAAGACTATAAAACATTTGAGTCTGATCGTGCTGCCTTTGATTGGTCTTCAAAGCAAGTGTATATTGTAATGGCTAACATGATGACTATGGCTGCTTATGAAGGTCTTGATTCCTGTGCATTGGAAGGCTTTAATCAAGATAAGATGACAGTGCTCTTAGGTGATGAATTAGGTCTTTTTGATACAAAGCATTTTGGCATTGCTGTGATGGCTGCCTTTGGTTATCGTGATGAAGAACCACATCGAAATAAAACACGTCGTACAATGAATGAAATTGTTACCGTAGTTTAATCGATTGTGACTTTTATAACTACATCGAATTTCTTCATCTAATCTTTAGAAATGAATGGTATATTATAAATATACAAATTATTTATTATATTTATAAAGCCCATATAATTTGGTAGGATATTATAAATATATTGATTAAATAGGAAGGAGTGATCGTATGTTATGGTCAATTATTGTTGGTGGTTTTATCGGTTTTCTTGCAGGAGCCATCACTAACAAAGGTGGAGCAATGGGCATTATTGCCAATGTTGTTGCTGGTTTAGTTGGTTCGTCTGTAGGTCAAGCAATATTTGGCACATGGGGTCCTAGTTTAGCTGGCATGGCATTAATTCCTTCTGTTCTTGGCGCTGTAATTGTTGTTGCTGTTGTTTCGTTTTTCTTCGGGAAAAAGGGATAGTAATCTATTTTTAAAAGTATAGATAACATATATAGCTAACATAATTAAAAATGATTTTATATGAAAGGATTCATAATTATGGCATTAGAAGATAAATTAAATCAAGCTAAAGGTGCATTAAAAGAAAATGCCGGTAAATTAACTGGTGACAAAGAATTGGAAGCAGAAGGCGCTGTAGAAAATACAGCTGCAAAAGTTAAAGAGGCTGCACATGATGTTGCTGAAGATCTCAAAAAAGCAGCTGAAGATGTTAAAGATGCTGTAGATGGTGCGATTAGTGGCGTCAAAAATGTTCTTCATAAAGACGATAAATAATATTATATAAAGGTTATAATTAGTAATAAAAAAACCAGTAAATCCTGAGATTTACTGGTTTTTGTTATATAAGTTTGTTTATACATTGAAGCGGAAATGGGTTACATCGCCGTCTTTCATAACGTAGTCTTTACCTTCAAGGCGTACGAGGCCTTTTTCTTTAGCTGCATTTTGGCTACCACAAGCTTGTAAGTCGTCAAAGGATACGATTTCAGCGCGGATAAAGCCTTTTTCAATATCCGAGTGAATTTTACCAGCAGCTTGAGGTGCTTTTGTGCCATTTACGATTGTCCAAGCACGAGCTTCCATTTCACCAGCTGTGAAGTAATTGATAAGACCTAAGAGGGCATAACTTGCTTTGATAAGTTTTGTTAAGCCAGATTCTTCAAGACCAAGATCTTCAAGGAATGCAGTGGACTCTTCATCGGATAACTCTGCAATTTCAGATTCGATACGAGCGGACACAACAACGATGCCAGCGCCTTCGTTTTTCGCATATTCCTCTACACGTTTTACATATTCGTTGGAAGAGTAATCAGATACTTCATCTTCAGAAATATTGGCTACATAAAGAGATGGTTTTGCTGTAAGCAATGTTAACTCTTTAATCATTTCCAATTCTTCTTCTTCAAGACCTTGTGCACGAACAGGTTTCGCTTCGCCAAGACCTTCGATGATGCGTTCTAACAATTGTAATTCAGCACGCGCATCTTTGTCGCCAGATTTAGCAATTTTTTCAATACGTTGTTTGCGTTTTTCTACGGACTCAAGGTCTGCAAGGCAGAGCTCAGTATTAATGATTTCGATGTCGCGAATTGGATCAATAGAGCCAGAAACGTGAGTGATGTTAGGGTCATCGAAACAACGAATAACTTGTGCTATCGCATCTACTTGGCGGATATGGCTAAGGAATTTATTACCCAAACCTTCGCCCTTGGATGCACCTTCTACGAGGCCAGCAATATCTACGAAGCGCATAGCAGCAGGGAGGATGCGTTTGGAACCGAACATTTCAGCCAATACAGCTAAACGATTATCTGGAACGTCAACGACACCTACGTTAGGTTCAATTGTACAGAATGGATAATTGGCAGCTTCAGCGCCCGCTTTTGTGATAGCGTTGAATAATGTACTTTTACCAACATTTGGAAGGCCTACGATGCCTACTTCTAAATTTGTGCTCATGGTACCACCTTTTATTAACAAATTGATTTCGTTCTTTGTGAAAGTTTATAGCAATAGTTTGTTATAAACCTTATCAAATAAATATTATACCATACTAATAGGATGGTATTACTCAATAAATATAAAATAGATTATTTCAAAGTGCTATAATATAAATAGAGTTAAATATATTACTTAAATAATGTGATAAGTTCATATTAAAATATAGGATTAATATAGATTTTTATTCGCCGTAACTATATAGATATAATTTATAGGTGTATATATTAATAGGGTATGGAATGTATCCAATCATGTTAATGTATATATTTTTAAACCTATATAGTGAAAGCTAATAGGAAAGGAAGTTCAGTATGTTTTCCAAGCTATTTGATAGTTTCTTAGTCCATTATTTAGAACGCTTTAATGATCATTGTTTTACCGTAAAAATTGGAGATAATGAATATACAATCGGTGACGGAGAATCCGAGTTTACCGTCATCGTTAATCGCGATATTCCCAAAAAGGATTTGTTAATATCCGCAGAACTCGCCCTCGGTGAAGCGTACATGCGTAAAGATATCGAAATTGAAGGGGATTTGTTTAAAGCCCTTTGTGTAGTCCTTGGTCATGTAGGTAAGGACTCTATCAATCGTAAGGTACTTAGCTCGCTCTTTAATGCAGGTCTTAAAAAGAAAGATCAAAAACAACAAGTATCTTCCCATTATGATTTAGGCAATGAATTTTATAAATTGTGGCTCGATGAAACCATGAGCTATTCCTGTGCGTATTTTAAGCATGAGAATGATAGTCTCAAAGATGCGCAATATCAAAAGGTTCATCATATTCTCGATAAATTGTACTTAAAAGAGGGTATGACTTTACTTGATATCGGTTGCGGATGGGGATTCCTTCTCATTGAAGCGGCTCGTAAATATGGGGTTAAGGGCTATGGGTGTACTCTTTCCGAAGAACAATGGAAAAAAGGACAGGAACGCATTAAAGAATATGGCCTTGAAGGACAGGTTGAGATTGAACTTATAGATTATCGCGACGTAGCAGCTTCCGGGCGTACCTTTGACCGTATTGTCAGCATCGGCATGCTTGAACATGTAGGGCGGCCTAATTTTCCTCTGTATATGGAGGACGCATCGGATATGCTTAAAGACGGTGGTTTGTTCCTGCTTCACTATATCAGTGACCCATCTGAAAAGGAAACAAGTGCTTGGATTCGTAAATATATCTTCCCGGGCGGATGTTTGCCGTCCCTTCGCGAAATGGTCAGCCTCGCTTATGACTATGACATGAATGTCATCGATGTTGAAAGTTTACGGTATCACTATTATAAGACTTTAATGCATTGGTATAACAATTTCCAAGGTGTCCGTGAGCAAGTAGAAGTGAAACGAGGCAGTGAATTCGTACGCATGTGGGATTTGTATCTTTGTGGATGTGCGGCAGGTTTCTACATCGGTAATATGGACTTGCATCAAATTTTGATGACAAAAGGTGTTACGAACGAGCTGCCGTTAACACGTTGGTATTAATTAAGAGTAAAAATAGACTTATAGGACAAAAAAGAGACCATCTTAAGATGGTCTCTTTTAATGTGTATGAAAAAGGCTCTCATCTATTAAGTCGATGAGGGCCTCACTCTATTATAGAGAATGTGCTCTTAATTCTTCAGCAGATTGTGTGGAAATCCAAGCTGGTGGAATGTCGAATACTGTATAGCAACCTGTGCCGCCGTGTTTAGCAAGTCGGTAGAGACCACGAGCGTAAGCAACAAGTGCAGAGCCTGTGAATTCAGGGTTAGAGTCAAGTTTCAAGGAGTACTCAATAACGTGACGTGTGCCTTCTGTACTTTCACCAGAGCGAAGAACGAAGCCACCATGTGGAATGCCTTTGTGGTCGCGATCAAGTTCTTCTTGGGAAATGAAGTTGACTACAGTTTCATAGCCTACGAAGTAGTTTTCCATAGTTTTGATTTCATTTTCGATTTTAGCTTTGTCCGCATCAGGAGCAGCTACTACATAGCATTCACGAAGGTGGCCTTTATAGCCATCAACATCTGGAGTTTCGCCGTTACGGATAGCTTCTAGGTATTGTTCTTTAGGAACAGTGTATTGACGAGCGTCAAGAACACCATCGATACGACGGATGGCATCGGAATGACCTTGGGATACACCACGACCCCAGAATGTGTAGGATTTACCTTTTGGTAAGATTGCTTCCGCGTAAACGCGTTGCAAAGAGAACATGCCTGGATCCCAACCACAAGAAATTAATGTAGCCGTTTTGGCTTCTTTAGCTACTTTGTCTACATTAGCGAAGTGTTCAGGGATACGTGCATGTGTATCGAAGGAATCGATACAGTTAAAGTATTTTGTTACCATTGGTGTTTGTTCGATAAGATCTGTTGCAGAACCACCGCAAAGAACCATTACATCGATTTTGCCTTTAAAGTTAGGAATATCTTCCATCGTGTAAGTAGGTACACCAGATACAGTTTCAATACCTTGACGGCGAGAAAATACGCCGATGAGCTCCATATCAGGTTGTAACTGAACAGATGCTTCTACGCCACGAGCTAAGTTGCCGTAACCAACGATACCAATACGAATATTCATATTAGCCTCCTATATAAGTTGAAATTTAATAATTAACATATTTATTATAGCATAAAATTAATAGCTTTTAATATTTTTCTATAGAATTTATTAGATGGTATAGAAAATAATTAATATCTAATTTAAACAAGTAATTTGTGCACAATTATATCGATACATAGCGTGTTGTTATAGGGGACAAATAAAAAATCATATGAGTAGAAATTGACACATATACCCTGAATCTAGATACAATTAAATTGGTTATGTTAGTTAGTTATGTTCATAGTTGAAGTGTTAAGGAGGTATAACATGAGAAGAAATGTAAAAGCTGCTGTTATTGCTGCATTAATCGTAACAGGTGCTAATGCTTTTACCATGGTATCAGCCACAACTGTGGAAAGTCATACAGACGGAAAATCCATTGGCCTTAATTTGTGGGGGGAAAAGAGACATTATACAGATGACTTAACTGTTAATGTATCAGGTTTAGGTGTAAATGGAACAAAATATCATAATAATGTTACAGGTATTTATGCCCTTGATGGGACACAAGTTGCTATCGATAAAAATGTAACTGTAACAGTTAAAAATCCAGCACCAGCAGAAAGTGGCGCGAAACGTAGACCTGATTTGGCACATTATTACATGAGCGGTATCTATGCTGGTTATGGTGGACTTACTAATGATGGAAATAACGATGATACTCGAATTACCGTAAAGGGTAATGCTAAAGTCGATGCTGTTGGCGTTGGTTTGCAAGCTAATAAAGATGGATATATTCGCATACTAGGTGGGGCTGATATAAAAACATATCCTTTAGATACCTCTGATACCTATTCTGCATTATCTGAAGAAGGTTTTGTTTATGTAAATACGGGTATGGATGGCTTACATCCGGGAACGAATGATGTGAAGATGTATGGTAATATAGGATTTTTAGATAAAAACTATGGTATCGACAAGAATCCACATAACCATGGATCTGAAATTTCTTTAGGTTTAACAACACCAAATTCTAAATTGGTAGGTGGTGTGCTGAATGAATTTGATGAAAGCAACAACAATCCGTACCATGGTGGTTTGCGATTGTACTTACAAAATGGTGCGACTTGGCGCAATGAATGGCTAGGAGCTGAGCGCGTATATCCTACACAAGGTCGTCCTAATAATGCAAACTATTTATATACTGGTAGTCGTGTAGAACATTTTATTGGTGGTAAAGATATAAATAGTCAAGGTATTATTCAAGCCGTAGACTCAAGACCTATTACTATTAACAACTATGCTGGTCATGCAGCTATCGACTATGAAAAGGGAGCCCCTGCAGTGGCACAAGGTAAGGGTGAAGTCGTTATCAATCATGCTGATAAGGGTTCTTCTGTGACTATGCGCAGTTCGGCAGATGCACTTAAAGGGTATGCAAATATAGACAACCCACGAGGCACTTTGCAGCAGTTGGCTAATAAATTAACATATGCTGGCTTTACTAAGGGTGAGCGTAATTTAGATGTAAATGTTCAAGTCGATTCAGGCCTTATTAGTCCTGCATTTGCTACTAAGCTTGGTACAGATAGCTTTACTGTTGATGGGAAACCTAGTATTACTGACCAAGCGGTTGTGACAGCTCGTGAAAGCGAAGTTGTTTCTGGTGCTAAGAGTGCGTTAGCCTCCTCTGTGATGCAAATGAGAGCCGATACGAATGATTTACAACGTCGCCTTGGTGATGTGCGACTCAACTCCAATAAGCATGGTGTATGGGGGAAATACATCGGTGGTAAATCTAAAATTACAGACAGCGCCTATGTAAACCAAACCTATAACATGGCGCAAGTAGGCTATGACACATTGCGTGGCGATTGGACTATAGGTGGTGCCTTACTATACGGTACAAGCAGTAGTGATTACGCACTAGGTTCTGGCTCTGGTAAAACTGCGGGTTTAGCATTATACGGTGCAAAACAATATAATGATGGTCGTTATTTAGATGTGATTGGTAAAGTAAGTCGTTTGAAAAATGATTTCACTGTACGCAATAGCTTGGGTACAAGCTTGAGCGGAGATTACCGCAATACAGGTACCTCTTTGAGCGTTGAATATGGTAAACGAATCAAGAAAGACAATGGTTTCTACATCGATCCTAACGCAGAATTGACGCTTAGTCGATTGTCTAGTGTAAACTTTGATGCTCGTACAAATACAGGTAGCACAGTGCATATTAACTCTGATGCGGTAAACTCCGTTATTGGTCGTATTGGTGTAGGCATTGGCAAGGAAAGTAAGAATAGCAACCTTTTCCTCAAAGCAGCATTAGCGCATGAATTCTCTGGTAAAATGAAAGCTACTTATAGCATGACCGGTGAGCCAACTACAGGCAGTGAAGTGAATCTTAAGGATACATGGCTAGATGTTGAGTTAGGTGGTTCATGGAGCGTACGTCCTAATACATATATTTATGGGACTTTCACTAAAAACTTTGGTGCTATCGTAGACAATTCCTATCGCATTGACGCAGGGATTCGTCATAACTTCTAATTAATAGTAAATATAGCGGACACAAATAATATGGGGATGTTATTTGTTAGTACTATGGAGTTAAGGAATACTTGAATTAAATATTCATATATGTAAGGGTATATAAAAAAAGACCGACTACATTCCTATTGAAGGATTGTAATCGGTCTTTTGGTTTTATAGATATAAACTATTTTAAATCACATAATCCAGATTTAATGTAATCTAAATATAAATCAAGATATAAATCTAAACCTAAATATAGACATAATCATATTAGAATTGTAATGTTTTGATTCTTTCAACGGCGCGAATTGTATTTTCACGACTGCCGAATGCTGTTAAACGAAGGTAACCTTCACCATGAGGGCCAAAGCCAGAGCCTGGTGTAGATACGATTTGAACTTGTTCGAGCAAGATGTCGAATAATTCCCAGCTAGTCATGTTGCCAGGTGTTTTTAGCCAAATATATGGAGCGTCCACACCGCCATATACAGTAAGGCCGATAGATTCAAGACCTTCTTTGATGATGCGGGCATTTTCTTTGTAGTATGCAATGTTAGCACGAGTTTGTTCGCGGCCTTCTTTTGTGTATACTGCTTCAGCACCGCGTTGGATGATGTAAGGAACACCATTGAATTTAGTGCATTGACGACGGTTCCACATAGGATTTAGCGGTTGGCGTTCACCAGATTTAGTTTTGCCAGTGACCTCTTTAGGTACTATTGCA
This sequence comes from Veillonella parvula, assembly GCF_032550495.1. Classification (GTDB taxonomy): domain Bacteria; phylum Bacillota; class Negativicutes; order Veillonellales; family Veillonellaceae; genus Veillonella; species Veillonella parvula_G. Next base: position 314,349 of record NZ_JAWFZJ010000002.1, read on the forward strand.
TAAGCACAACGTGTACCAGTGAATCCTGCAGTTTTAGAGAAGGAACGGAACTCGATAGCCACTTCTCGAGCACCTTCGATTTCGTAGATGGATTTTACAGTATCTTCTGTGCTGATGAAAGCTTCGTAAGCGGAGTCAAACATCAAAATCGCATCATTATCTTTACACCATTTGATCCATTCTGCCAAACGAGCACGGCTTAAAACAGTACCAGTGGGATTGTTAGGCGAGCAAAGATATACGATGTCTACACGTTCAGACGGGAATTCTGGAGAGAAGTTATTTTCTGCGTAAGTAGGAAGGTATACAACCTTTTGGAAAATGCCATCTACAGCTTCACCAGTACGACCACCCATAACGTTGGAGTCAAGGTATACTGGGTACACTGGATCAGTGATGGCAATGATATTATCTTCGCTGAATAACTCTTGGATATTACCAACGTCAGATTTTGCACCATCGGAAACGAACACTTCGTCAATAGCGATATCTACACCCAATGGTTTGTAATCGCCATCAATAATAGCCTGACGCAAGAAATCATATCCTTGTTCGGGGCCATAACCTCGGAATGTTTCTGCTTTTCCCATTTCTTGAACAGCTTTACTCATAGCGTCGATAATTGCTGGAGCAAGAGGTAATGTAACATCGCCGATACCAAGACGAATGATGTCTGCATCTGGATGAGCTGCTTGATAATCTGCAACCTTTTTAGCGATATTCGCAAATAAATAAGAACCTTGTAGGTTTAAATAGTTTTCATTAATATTAGCCATGATGACTCCTTTTTATAATCAGATTTCTCTATATATAGTAAATTATATAGAATAATGACGCAAGGATTTTCTATAGAATTTTTGCTTAATCTAAATAGTGTAAATATTTTTAATATAAAAGACTATAATATGAGGAAATTATTACTCGTTGATTGTATTAAAGTAAAAATATAGGAAGATAATATTCGCATAGAATTTTATTTCTTCATTATTTACTCATAAAAAGTCCACTGATATAATGAATTTATAATAATACATTGATCTATTGTGTATGATATGGGGTAATTTTAGTAGTTATGTGCAGTGAGGTAAATTGCTATTAAGGGAGGCATTTATAATGTTAAAGTCTAAAGAAGTATATGAATTTATTTGCAAAGGTATTAATCGAAAAGATAAAATTGATGAGTTTGAAACCCTTTTTGGGCAACCTAAGAACGATACAATAGAAGATACTGTTAATATAAAAAAAGTAAAGCCAAAAGATAACGATGGGGATATAAAAAGATTTGCAGCAAATTTTTATAAGGCATCTATTGTAAATTATAAAGGCTATGTACAAGGCGCGTCGCAAACGGACAAAAACCGCTATAGTGAAGCTATTGCCAGTACTCTTTTATCAAAAAATCTTTTAAAGACATGGACAGACTTAACGCCTGTACGATCTAATCATTTTGATACAAAGCATTCTCCTTCTGAAATAGTAGATATGAAAAAGCTGCAAGGCACAAATCGTAAAGAAGAAATTTTAGCGAAATTGTTGTTTTATCAACGTAAGGTTGATGGATTAGGTTATATTTTTGATTATCAAACACTATTAAAGGAAACACAAAATGATTCTTATGGAAAAATAGATTTATTAGGCTATAACACTGATGACGAATGTTATTCTGTAATTGAATTAAAATATCGTCCATCTGGTAGTGAGGAAACTTTACTACGCTGTATTTTAGAAGCTTATACATATTATAAGTTGCTTGATTTAAAACAGATTAAGGCTGATGTTGCTCACGAGGGTATAAATAACTTAAAGAAATTATCTGAATATAAACATACAAATGAAGCCGAGTTAGTTGTTTTGTTTGACGAAAAGTCTTGTATAAAAGAAGATGGTGGGGATAAAACAAATTTGATGCTTCGTATCGTTTCAAATGAACCAAATGAACCTAACTATCCATCTAAAACTGTTGTGTCAGAACAGTATAAAGAGTGCCAGGAATTAATTAATCCAAGTAAAAGAAAAGAATTACGAGCTTTATGTGAGGCTATATTAAAACAAGAGTCTAAATTGAAACAAATTCGATTTGTTGTATTACAAGCTCAAAAAGTAAGTAAATCGCCTTATAAAAATAAAGTAGATAATTGGTCAGAAAATTTGGATCGTTTATATCGAGCAGAAACATTGCTTACCATTTCTAAGTAAAGGTTGAATATGAATATTGTTGTTCATCGTGGCACACATCAGATTGGTGGTAGTGCTATAGAAATTAGTACAGCATCTACTCGCATTATGTTAGATTTTGGTAATGAATTAAGTTTAGATGAAAAGTACACACCTATAAATCTTGATATAGAAGGCGTTACAAAAGGAAAGTTGGATTGTGACGGTATTGTGATTTCTCATTATCATATGGATCACTTAGGCCAACTAACCTCTGCACTATCAGAAATTCCATTATATATGGGTGAATTAAGTAAGGAAATCGCGCTAATAGGTGCTGAGTATCAAGATAGAGGTTTATACTTGCGCTTATTAGGTGCTAATACATTTCGTGGGGGAGAGGCTTTCACTATTGGTGATATACGGATTAGGCCTTTGGTTATTGACCATAGTGCCGCTGATAGTTATATGTTTGTTATTGAGGCTGAAGGTAAACACATTTTATATACAGGTGATTTCCGGATGCATGGGCTGCGTCAACATGTATTAGAGAAGTTAGTTAAGACCTATATAGGTGAGGTTGATGTATTAATTACAGAAGGAACTTCATTATCTAGAGATGCCAATGACCCTATAGCTGAAGTAGCTGTATTAGATGATATTTCTTCTTATATTCAAGACGGAAAATATGTTTTTGTTATGTGTTCTTCTACGAATATTGACCGTATTATGGGGATTTGGCAGAATATGCCAACTGATAAAGTACTCATTTGTGATGCTTATCAGAAAAGAATATTAGATACTGTGATTAATAATGTATATTATGAAAGTTCTTTGTATCGTAGACATGATAGCCCATTAGTTATTGATAAAGGAAGGTATCCTAAATACTATATGGAACATGGATTTGTATCTTTAGTAAGAGGGACAGAAAATTTTATTTCTAAAATTAAAGAGTTCCCTAAAGATGATGTACGTATTATATATTCCATGTGGACAGGATATATTGAGGAGAATTTAGCATTGAAAGAATTGTTAGATATATATACATCTTATATATGTCATGCCAGTGGTCATGTCTCAAAGGACGATTTAGTTCAGTTCATAGAAATGGTTGATCCTGATATTGTTATTCCGGTTCATACTGATATCCCTGAAAAACTAAAGAGAATACTACCTAATAGAAATGTTTATGTCGTTAATGATAAAGAGCCATTTATCATATAATTCCTTTAAGAAATTCTATTTATGTTGTATAATAAGTAAAAAGAGAGCCATCAACGTGTGGTAGCGTTAGGCTCATCTTATAAACAGTTTTAAGAGGATTGCCTAGCGTGCGAGTATTTTGAATACTCTGTTGCGTTAGGCTTTTGTCTTTACACTATTTGAATAGTGCAAAGAGTGATATTGCTATAGACCAATTTTTGCGTAGTATTTTACTACGCTTTTTTGTTGAAAAATATCAAAACTATATAGGATTAACTTTGTTTTTGATATAATCTAAATAAATACATATTATAGTGCGATTTTATATGAAAGTGGTGTCTTTATGCTGACGATTAGCAATAAGGGATGGCTTTTTACTTCTATATTAAGTGCTTTGATGGCGTTTACATCGTTATCAACGGATATTTATTTGCCTGCTATGCCTGAGATGGGGCGTGACCTTAATGGTGATGCGGAGCTTACGTTGACCGGGTTCTTAATTGGCTTTGCGCTAGCCCAGCTTTTTTGGGGCGCCGTTAGCGATAAAATTGGTCGTAAGAAGCCACTGATTATAGGGATAGTTTTATTTATTATTGGTTCTGTAGGTTGTGCCTTGAGTTCCTCTATGATGGAGTTATTGGCTTGGCGTGTGTTTCAGGCCTTTGGTGCCTGTGTAGGACCGATGCTATCGCGGGCTATGATTCGGGATTTATATGGTCGGACTGAGGCGGCTAAAATGTTGTCTACATTGGCCATTGTTATGGCCATAGCGCCTATAGCAGGCCCAATGTTAGCCGGACATTTACTTGTATGGTATACATGGCATTCTATATTCTGGTTGCTTGTTGGTATAGGGCTTTTAATGCTCGTTGCCGTATTAGTGCTTCCGGAAACACATCCCGTAGAGAAGAGGAGCAAAAAGTCCATAGGTCATACCTACAATAACTATTGGATTTTATTGCGCAATAAGGGCTTTATGAAATATACCCTATGTGTGAGTTCCTTTTATATTGCCATTTATGCGTTCTTAACGGGATCGCCTTATGTATATATAGATGTGTATGAAGTGCCCAAAGAATATTTTGGTTATCTCTTTTCTGTTAATATTATTGGTGTTATGTTGTTAAGTGCCATTAATCGTCGTATTGTTAGTGCTATACGCCTTGATAGACTATTGAAATATGCCACACTATTTGCTGCTGTTTGTGTATCCGTTGTTATGGGCTTGATGTTCTTAGGTTACCATTCATTGTGGTTAATCGTTATTGGCTGTTTTTTATTCTTCTCCATGAATGGTATCATTGCCGCTGTAACTAATGCATTAGCTTTAGATAGAGCAGGTAGAATGGCTGGATCTGGGGCGGCACTATTAGGTGCCATGCAATATGGTAGTGGTATTGTGTCATCGTTGATACTTACCTTCTTACCAAATGATACGGCCTATCCTATGATGGGTGTAATAGCCATATTTGTAATTATCTGTGCTATGATTGCCTTTCCTGAGGATGAAAAATATAATCGTATATAATATTGGTAAAAGCAAGGGTTTTAATTTGAATCCTTGCTTTTATCATTTTTTTAGGTTATAATAGTAAGGCTTATTGATGGTAAGCACTTCCTACCCCTATGTGTCGATAGGGGCATTAGTCCGAAAGAGGAGGTGATTTTGTATGAACAAATACGAAGTCATGTTTATTGTGAAACCAGCTGAAGAGGAAGCAACTAACGCTGTTATTGAAAAAGTAGAAGCTTTAATTGCTCGTGTAGGCGGCACAGTAGAAAAGGTAGATCGTTGGGGCAAGCGTCGTCTTGCTTACGCGGTGAAGAAATTCACTGACGGTTTCTATGTATTGATTAACTTTGAGGCAGCTCCTGCTGAAATCAAAGAAATCGATCGTGTATTGAAAATCAACGATGAAGTCCTAAGACATCTAATTGTTAAACACGAAGCATAATTAAAGCCTGGAGGAAAACATGAACTCTGTACAAATTCTAGGTAATTTAGCTCGTGATCCTGAAGTACGCTATACCAAAACTGGTCGTGCGGTAGCAACTTTCACAGTAGCTGCCACAAACACCTATATTGATTCCACAACAAATGAGACGAAAGAACAAACTGCTTTCATCAACTGCGTTGCTTGGGGTAAACTTGGTGAAGCGGCAGGCAATCTTCGTAAAGGCAGTCGTTGCTTTGTAGAAGGTCGTTTGCAAACTCGTTCTTACGAGACTCAGGACGGTCAAAAACGGTACGTTACTGAAGTGGTAGCGAACTTTGTGGGCCAATCCCTTGATATGAATACTAATTCTTTCGAAGGTGGGTCCAATTTTGATAGTTTCAGTACAGGCGGCGATGACGAAAACATCCCGTTCTAGTGTCAGGGACTCCTACTAATTCGAAAAGGAGGATTCGCAATGAGAAGAGATAGAGGCAGAAAGCCAAGAAGAAAAGTATGCGTTTTCTGTGCAGACCATATCGATCAAATCGACTATAAAGATGTTGCTAAACTTCGTCGTTTTACGACTGAACGCGGTAAAATCTTACCTCGTCGTATTTCCGGTACTTGCGCAAAACATCAACGCAAATTGACTACATCTATCAAACGTGCACGTGCAATTGCTTTATTGCCATTCACTGCTGAATAATTGATGAATCAAGGCGGTACAACCATTTGGTTGTGCCGCCTTTTTGCTATACAAAAAAAGGAGCTATTCGTTGGATAGCTCCTCTTTGTTATACAGCTTTATATTTTTTAGGTGGTTCACCTTTTTCGGCGGCTTCTTTATCGGCGCGCCATTTGCGTTCGAAATACTTATGATACTCAAGTGGGATATCATCAGGGGTTGCTGTTTCATAAAAGCTGCAAGTACCTCGACGTTGTGCTTCTTCATAGAACCATGTTTTAAACTCTAACATAGATAAGCGAGCTTGTAGGTGCTCAATTTCTGCTAGCACACGATCTCGTTGATTTCTGATAATAGATAATCGATCGTTGATGCGGCTATCGCCTTCAACGCAGCAGTCGATAAAATGTTTGATTTCTTTTATAGGCATGCCGGTACATTTCATGCATTCGATTAGTTCTAGCCAATCCATATCTTCTTCGCGAAATATACGGATACCTCCGCTAGAACGTTCTACGAAGGGCAATAAGCCCTCCTTGTCGTAATAACGCAAAGCAGAGGGGGGCTATGTTTAGTTTTTTTGCGATTTCGCCAACAGTATATGTCATTGAACCTCCTAATATATATGTCATTTATAGATGGATATAAAAATTGTAAATGTAAGATGTATTGACTTAAACCTAACTTTAAGTTTTATACTAGGTACATACTTGAAGTATAACACTAGTTATTTTTAGTGACAATCTTTATAATCTTTATACTATTTGATGTATAGTGATTGTAGTTGAAGTAATTATAATTTGTATTGAAAGGATTACCATGAACTTAATTGATGTAAAATCTCCAGCCGATTTAAAAGGCTTATCTATTTCTGAATTAACAGATTTAACGGCACAAGCTCGTCAAGCACTCATGACAAAGGTCTCTGAACACGGCGGTCATTTTGGTCCACCTATGGGGGCAGCAGAAATAATTATGGCCTTACACTATGTATTTAATTCTCCTGTAGATAAAATCGTATATGATGTATCCCATCAATCGTATGTACATAAGATGGTTACAGGACGTGCCTTAGCATTTTTAGATCACGACCATTATGATGATGTAACAGGTTATACAGATCCTACTGAAAGTGAGCATGATTTCTTCAATATTGGTCATACGTCCACATCTATCTCCTTAGCATCTGGCCTAGCTACTGCTCGGAATTTAAAGGGGGACACTGAAAATATTATCGCTATTATCGGTGATGGTTCTTTATCTGGTGGGGAAGCCTTTGAAGGTCTCGATTATGCAGCAACATTAAACAGTAATATGATTATCATCGCCAACGATAATGACCAATCCATTGCAGAAAACCATGGCGGTTTGTATCGTGGTCTTCGAGAATTGCGCGAGACTAATGGTGAAAGTCCTAATAATATTTTTAAGGCTCTTGGTTTAGATTATCGTTTTGTAGCAGATGGTAATGATTTGGAAACCTTGATTGATGTATTTAAGGATGTAAAAGACATTGATCATCCAATCGTGTTACATATAGTTACTCAAAAAGGTAAGGGCTATGCCATTGCAGAGCAAAATAAAGAAGCCTTCCATTGGACAATGCCCTTTGATTTAGAAACAGGCAAACCAAAAGAAGAGGAGAATGGTCCAACGTATGCTGGTACCATCGCTAATTACTTGATGGAGCAAATCAAAGTAGATCCAACTGTGGTAGCTATTAATGCGGGCACACCAGGTGGCTTTGGTTTTACTCCAGAATGGCGCAAGGCGGCAGGCAAACAATACATCGATGTAGGTATTACAGAAGAACACGCTATTGCGATGAGCTCTGGTATTGCGAAAAATGGCGGTAAACCAGTGTTTAATGTATATAGTACGTTCTTACAACGTACCTATGACCAATTGGTGCAAGATCTTTGCGTCAATAATAATAGTGCTGTTATTATCAATCACTATGCCTCTGTATACGGCATGAACGATGTCACTCATTTAGGGTTCTTTGATATTCCTATGCTTACTAGCATTCCTAATTTAGTATACTTAGCACCTACTAATAATGAAGAATTGTTAGCTATGACCGAGTATGCAGTTCATCAACATGAGCATCCTGTAGCAATTCGTGTTCCTGTAGGTGAATTCACAACTACAGGTGTAGCGGATACAACGGATTATAGCATTTTGAATAAATCTGAAGTGACTCGCCGTGGTGAAGGGATTGCTTTATTAGGTCTTGGTAATTTTTATCCTTTGGCTAATCAAGTGGCTGATGAATTGGCTAAAGACGGTATCCATGTAACTGTAGTAAACCCTAAATTTGCATCTGGCCTTGATGAAGAACTACTAGAAGAATTGAAAGCAAATCATTCTGTAGTATTTACGTTAGAAGATGGTGTAGTTGAAGGCGGTTGGGGCCAGCGTGTAGCTAGTTTTTATGGACCATCTAACATGCGTGTTAAGAACTATGGTATTGCTAAAGAATTCCACGATCGTTATGATGCAACTGAATTGTTACGAGAAAATGGCGTTTCTCTAGATCAGATTGTGGCGGATGCAAAACAAGTGTTATCTGTTTAGTTTGATAAAATATTAAATAAATAATTCTCTGTAAATACAGTAGAACTCTGGAATTGGCAGATTTCTACTGTGTTATTTTTTTATTTGTCCAATTTCATTCTATAATTAAGTGTGGTTTATAAATATATAATTTTTATAGATAAATATATATAATTTATTAAAAGATTATAGATTTTTTTCGAATAGGACTATAAAAATTAGATGAAGTATTATATAATAATATCTACAGTATGTATTACAGTAGAACAGTAAAATAAATCCATTGATAATATACGCTACTATTGCAGTATTATACAATTAGTATTAATGATAAGGGAGATTGTAAGACTTTGAAAAGAGTATTAACCTTAACATTAGCCGTGGCCATCGTTGCCGGTGGCTATATGTTTGAGGCTAATGGGGCGGGAGAACAACCTTCTAAACAGGCACCATCTATATCTGAGATAAATATATATACGCCAAAAGAGCTTAATGCACGTCAAAAAGACTTGGTTGAAATCGGCCGCTATACTGCGTCTGGTGATCAAGGTGCATTAAAGAGTGCAATTGCATCTGCTATTGAGCGAGGCACGTTGACGCCACAAGAGGTGAGTATTGCCATTCGTCAGCTTTACTCTGCTGCTGGCTTGAAACAAATGAATGCTGCTTTAGCTACATTTGATCAATTACGTGATGAACGCCCTGAGTTTGGCGATGAGTACGAAAAATTGGTACCAAAGCAAACAGGACTTAGTGCTTTATTGGGGAATGGCACTAATGGGGCACCTTTAACAAAGCCGAAAGCTGAGGAAACAAAAGAGGGGGTTCAATATAATACGTTCCGTATGAAAAAACCAAAACCTCAAAATCGTAATCGTTCACGTTTAGGTAAATTGGACCGTGAATTGGTCGCTGCGGCAGCACTAGGTACTCGAGTTGGTAAAAATAATCTTTTTACTGCAGCTGAAAAGAGTTTATCTGAACTTGGCCTAAGTCAATATCAAATTGAAAATTTAGAAGCTATGATTTTCCAATAAAATGTAGACCTACTTCTTTCGGAAGTAGGTCTTTTTTTATGGCTTCTACTTTCACAGTTTTAATGATTAGGGTTAAATCCATAGAATGTAATTGACGTTTAAGGTTCCCTTTTCTATAATTAATAAGATAGGTATATGACCTGTAATAATAAATATAAACAAATATAAATATATTATTAAAAATAGATGTAAGGAGAAAGTATGCGCCTTCGTAGAAAACCATGGATTGATGAAGCTATCCACGAATATGACTCTCACATCATTTTGTCTGGTCAAGAAGAGTTTAAAGGCAAGTGGCGTGAATTATTTGAACATCCTGAGTACCCATTATATATGGAACTAGGGACGGGGAAAGGTCGCTTTATTGCGGGGATGTCTGAAGCGTATCCAAATGCTAACTTCGTAGGTTTTGAAGTACAAATGGGTGTTATCTATTATGCAGCACAAAAAATCTTTGAAGGAGAGCGAAACAATGCAAAGGTCTCTCTATTTGATATTGCAGGTATCGAAGAGATAGTGGCACCTGGAGAAGTTGATCGTTTCTATATTAACTTCTGTGATCCTTGGCCTAAGGCTAAACATGCAAAACGCCGCCTTACATATCACACATTCCTCGATCGTTATGCCCGCCTTTTGAAAGAGGGTGGAGAAGTTCACTTTAAGACAGATAATGAAGGGTTGTTCATGTTCTCTCTTGAAGAGTTTAAAGCGTGTGGTTGGGAGCTTAAAAATGTAACGTATGATTTACATAGCACAGACCTTCCAAATGTAAAAACTGAGTATGAAGAGAAATTTAGTAAAAAAGGACAACCTATTTTTCGCTTAGAAGCAATTAAGCCAAAAGTTCAAAAGGAGGCTTAACATGCAAACACCGAATAAGGGGGATAGTCGGTGGGGCTCACTTTTTAAAAATGATTTACAAGGTATGCTCTTACCTATTCTTCTCATTACAATTATAGGCAGTGTAAATATCTTTAGTGCTACGTATATCAGCTCTATCTATGAAAATACGGGATTATTAGGATACTTTTTAAAACATATGACATTCTTGTTTTTGTCTATGGCGGCAGGTGTTATATTGTATCGTTACGATTACCGTCAGTTACAGAAGCCTCACATGTTGCAAAGAATTATGATTGCTACACTAATTGGTATGATTTTGGTTCTTGTGATTGGTGCAGTCATTAATGGTGCACGTCGTTGGATTGTTATTGGGCCTGTATCGATTCAACCTTCAGAATTTGCGAAATTGGCTGCCTTGATATGGACGTCCGCTAAATTGAGTACCATGCGGAAATGGGGAAAACCAAAGCATACTAACCCTCTCATTAATTTACAAGGTTATTTTAGTGAACGTATAAGTTATATGTTGCCAATGTTAATATGGCCAATTATATTTGCAGGCTTAACAATCTTGCAACCAGATATGGGTACGACCGTATTGATTTTTGGTTTTTCCTTTGTGCTCATTTACTTAGCGGGCTTTGATGGAAAATTCTTTGGCGGAGCTTTTGTGATAGCTGGATTTCTTGGCTTTATTGCAGCTCGTATGTCGCCATATCGCTGGGAACGTATTCAATCTTGGTTTGATCCTTGGCCTCATGCGCAGGATATGGGGTATCAAACAGTTCAAGGGCTGTTGGCCGTAGGTTCTGGCGGTATTTTAGGCGAAGGCTTTATGCAAGGTACATCAAAGTATTTTTACTTACCAGAAGCACATACAGACTTTGCTTTTGCTGTATGGGCCCAAGAAATGGGTTTCATTGGTGCAGTGTTTGTTGTCGTTCTGATTGCAGCTTTTACCTATTTTGGGTTCCGCATTTCTAATAAGGCTCGTGATGAATTCGGGAAATGGTTAGCAATGGGCATAACATTGCTTATCAGTGGTCAGGCCTTGTTTAACATCGCCATGGTATGCGGTATCATGCCTGTAACAGGGGTACCATTACCGTTTGTTAGTTATGGGGGCTCTTCATTATTGATGAATTTCATGGCTATTGGGTTGTTGGCAAGCATTGGTCGTCGTAATGTAGAAGGGGTAAAACAAGTTGGTACAGCTGAACCATTACCATCTTTGCGTGAAGAAACACAAAGTCGTTTCAAGCCTGCTGCTACGACGCGTATTAATAAGACAAATATGCCTGGACCGTTTAAACCACGGCCTTCTAAAAAGTCGACTCGTAGATAGATTAAATTTGAACGTTAATATCTAACGTATGTATCATAAGATGAATCTGTTTGTGTAAATTCATAGAGTATATTTAAGGACTGTACTATATGAACTTAGCATCGTTATATTGTGTGTGAGGAGAAACGATGAAAGATTATATTGATATTCAAGAACGCCCATCATGGGGCCGAATGTTACCACTTAGTTTTCAACATTTATTTGCCATGTTTGGCTCTACTGTATTGGTACCGTATTTATTAAAAGTAGACCCTGCAACAGCATTGTTTATGAATGGTATTGGTACATTATTGTACTTATTTGTGTGTAAGGGTAAGATTCCTGCATATCTTGGTTCCAGCTTTGCTTTTATTGCGCCTGTAGCAGGTGTGTTATCTGCAGGTCTTGGTTATGAAGCGGCAAAAGGGGCCTTTGTTGTATTTGGTCTATCTTTTGTAATTTTATCTGTTCTCGTCCGTTATATTGGTACGCGTTGGATTGATAAATTATTCCCACCAGCGGCAATGGGTGCTATCGTAGCGATTATCGGCTTAGAATTAGCGCCAGTAGCGATGAGTATGTCTGGCCTTATCGGTAATCAAGATTTAGGCATGAGTCATAGCCAAGCTGTTATTATCTCTATGTTTTCCTTAGTTGTTACCTTGCTTGGAACTGTTGTGTTCCGTGGTTTCTTAGCTGTTATTCCTGTTCTTATCGGTGTTGTCTCCGGTTATGTATTGTCTGCTGTGATGGGAGTTGTTGACTTCTCTGGTGTAGAAGCTGCTCCTTGGCTTTCCTTGCCTCAGTTCTACGGCATGCCTGTATTTGATATCAATGCGATTATTATGATTATGCCAGCCCTCTTTGTAGTATTTGCAGAGCATGTTGGTCATTTAGTTGTTACTAGTAATATCGTCGCTAAAGACTTGATGAAAGAGCCAGGTCTACAAAGATCCTTGCTTGGTGATGGTCTTGCAAATATTCTCTCTGGTTTCTTTGGTGCGACACCAAATACGACATATGGTGAAAACATTGGCGTACTTGCCATTACTCGTTGTTTTAGCGTATGGGTAATTGGCGGTGCTGCAGTTCTTGCGATGATCATATCCTTTGTTGGTAAAGTGGCAGCACTTATTCATGCTATCCCAGTACCTGTTATGGGTGGGGTTTCCATCCTCTTGTTCGGCATTATCGCAGCATCTGGGTTGCGTATGCTTGTAGAACGTAAGGTAGATTATACAAACCCTGTTAATATGATTCTTACATCTGTTATCCTTGTGGTAGGTCTTAGCGGTGCAGAACTTGCGGTTGGACCTGTAGTGTTAAAAGGGATGGGTCTTGCTACGGTAGTAGGTATGGCGATGAGCATTTGTTTGTTGATCCTTCAAAAAACAGGCATTGGCAATGACCAATTGAAAAAAACAGAAGTATAACCTTATACGACTTCGAGCTCTTGGCGTAGAACCTTGAGATTAAAGTGAATTGACTTGTATTCAATATAATAAATGACTACTGAATCAGATTGTATCTGTGAAAGTAGTCGTTTTTGTTTAGTATCTTTATAATTTATCTTCAATATTGTATAATAAACATATAAGTTGTATAAAATTAATTTTAGAGAGGAGGGCCTATGGAGTTTTTAATATGGATGGCTATCGGTGTTTCTTTGATGGCTGTAGAACTCGTAGTACCAGGCGGTATTTTAGGTCTTATCGGTTATTGCGCATTCCTATGGGGCGTTTATGTAGCTCTTGGGGAAGGTACGGTAGCATTGTATGCTGTGCTAGGATTAACAGCCTTGTTAATTGTCATTATCATCGTGTTCTTTAATCACTTTGAAAAGACGTGGATAGGCAAATTGTTTACCTTAGGGCAACGGTCTACGACAAAAGCCGGTTATGTATCTAATGATGTATTAGAAGATTTGGCTGGCAAGGAAGGTGTAGCTCATACAACACTACGCCCTGCAGGTATTGCTAAGATTAATGGTAATTTGGTAGATGTTGTAACCGAAGGTGACTTCATCGATGCCGGTTCACCTATTGTGGTCCTTCGAGTCGTAGGTGGTCGCAATATTGTTAGAAAGCGAGATTAAGCTTTCACAACATCGTCGTAAATCATGGAGGTTATTATGGATGTAGGTATTTTAATTTTGATTCCCATTCTGCTGATTGGTATTATGGTATTTTTATATGTTGTGCCATTAGGCCTTTGGGTATCTGCTTTAGCAGCGGGCGTTAATGTTGGTATCTTTACACTTGTAGGTATGCGCTTGCGTCGCGTAAACCCGTCTCAAATTGTAATGCCGTTGATTAAAGCTAATAAAGCGGGGCTTGATGTGAATGTAAATCAGTTGGAAGCGCATTACCTTGCAGGTGGTGACGTTGACCGCGTTGTGGATGCTTTGATTGCCGCTGAACGGGCATCTATTCCGTTGACTTTTGAACGTTCCGCAGCTATCGACCTCGCCGGTCGTGATGTATTGGAAGCAGTTCAAATGTCCGTTAATCCTAAAGTGATTGAAACTCCAATTATTTCTGCGGTAGCAAAAAATGGTATCGAATTGAAAGTTCGTGCTCGTGTTACTGTACGTGCGAATATCGATCGCCTCGTTGGTGGTGCTGGTGAAGCCACAATTATTGCCCGTGTAGGTGAAGGTATCGTAACGACTGTAGGTTCCTCTGAAGAACATACAGATGTATTGGAAAATCCAGATCACATTTCCCGTACTGTATTGGGTAAAGGCCTTGATGCGGGTACTGCATTCGAGATCTTGTCCATCGATATTGCTGACGTAGATGTGGGACGTAACATCGGTGCTCAATTGCAAACTGACCAAGCGGAAGCAGATAAGAAAATTGCTCAAGCTCGTGCCGAAGAACGCCGTGCAATGGCGGTTGCGACAGAACAAGAAATGCGTGCTAAAACACAAGACATGCAAGCTAAGGTTGTGGAAGCACAAGCTGAAGTTCCTAAAGCATTGGCAGAGGCTTTCAGAAACGGTAATCTAGGTGTTATGGATTACTATAATATGAACAATATTATTGCAGACACTAAAATGCGTGAAAACTTAGCAGATGGTGAATAGGAGTAGCTATGGACTCTATTTTGTCTTCAGTGCTATCCATCTTTTCGCATAATCCAATCTTTGTTTTAGGTATCATTGCGTACATTGCTTTTTCCATTATAAAAAATAAGAATACTGAAGAGTCTGAAGAGTATGATGAGTATGAAAGCTCTGGTGGCGGAACTTGGGAAGATATGGAGCGCGAATATGGCATCTCCATAGAACGCAAGGTAGATGAACCATCTATGGATGATTTATCTAAGGTTGATGACTTTTATGGGGACTCTTATGAAGATAAACCGATTGTAAATCAGCAACGAGAAGCTCCATCGCAAACTATGGAGGACATACATTTCAATGAAGAGGCTGCAGCAGCTCAACGAGATATTGAAGCCTTATCAATGAAAAGTTCCAGTAGCACTCCGAGTTATACTACCAGTAAGACTCGCTTAGATAGAGAAGCTGTTACGGGACCGACCTTAAGTGAAAGACTAGCTGAGTTTAAACGAGATAAAGCAGCTAAAGAGGGACAAGTTCTTGTTGAAAATGTAGGCATTACAACTGCGCCTACTGCTCTAGCTGCGACTTCAACTCGTGGGCGTAAATCTAATCATGCTTTAAAAGAGGGCATGAAATGGTCCATCATTTTAAGTAAACCTAAAGCTCTTGAACGTAGATACCGTTAATGAAGCAATCTATTTATAAGCGTATAAACTAATTATGGTTTTATTAGAACATAAATAATAACGGATTGTGCACTGATGTGGTATAGCAACCATACTGTCACATATCATAATGTGGGTCATATAATTACATATTGAAAGAGGTTCCTATTGGTCACCTATGTGACTATTAGGAACCTCTTTTTTATTGTTTTTTCCTAGTGAAACTTTCACAATAATAGGGGAAGGAGTTCGTTTATAAGGAAGGGCAAAATTATGTATCGAAATGTGCGTGTTATACCAAAACAGTTGTTGCACCAATTATATATAGAGAAACAATGGAGCGTTCGCGATGTGGCGGATTATTTTCAATGTAGTGTTGATACCATCATGCGGCGTATGAAAGCGTACGATATCGAACGGAGGCCTCTGAAGAAAGAAATCAATATGGTTCATGTACAAGCTTTGTATGAGACCGGTAAGTGGTCGCTCCATTCATTAGCAAAGCGTTATGATGTGTCTATTACGACGATGGCGAATCGCTTGAAGGAATATGGATTGGTTTGTCAGCAATCAAATAAAAACGTCTCTATAGATGTAGTACGTATATGTAGGGCTTATAAAAGTGGAAATAGTACAGATGCTATTGCTCGTATGTATGGTATATCGCGATGGAAAGTTCACCATGTATTGCGGCATATGGGAAATTGCTTACTTCCTAAAGCGCGAAAGCCTATGCGCGTAGAGGAGATGGCTTATTTATATATTCATCATCACATGAGTACAGATGACATTGGATTGGCTTATGGGATACGTGGTTCTACAGTGGCAATGTATTTGCGAGAGCAAGGTATAGAAATAAGGGCAAATACTCTTGATCTAGACGAAAATAAGATTAAAAAACTCCGTGCACAAGGTTATGGAGTTGCAAAGATTGCACAGGTGATGGGATGCTCTACCTCTGCTGTGCGAAAGCGTCTAGCTATGAAAAAATATATCTCTCCTTGATGTAGTGTGGTAGATACTATATACTTAAATTTATACAATGATGGGAGGAATATTATGCTCGAAATTATATCTGCTTTAACACCGTTTTTATTACTGGGCTTAGTGGCTGCTGGCTTATCTCGCCTTTCTGGAGTAGCCTTATCAATGGTTGTAGTACCAACCTTATTGATTTGGGGTGCCACTGCGGTTGACGTAATCGCTTTTATGTTGCTTTTTGTGGTGTACAACAACTTCACTATGGAAACACAAGATATTCGTTTAGATTATAAAGATCTTGCCTTATTCCCTAAATGGCGCCTGTGCATTCCCTTCATTTTGAGTTTGGTGAGTGCCTTCTTTGTTCCTGCTGCAGGCATTGCCGTTTTTATGGCTTGCTTTGTTTTAGAGTTATTGGCTACTGTGTATAAACGCATTCCTGAAAATAAACGGCCTCGTTTACAGCGTGTAATAGTGGCATCGATTTTGAGTGCCGTTGTAACAGCTGTAGGCGCCTATATAGGTCCTAAAATTCCTAGTGAATTCTACTTTGTCTGTGTAGGCTTAGCCATTTTAATCGTTACGGACTTTGCATGGTATGCCGGCAAGCATAGAGATGCTTTTAGAAGCGCATGGGATAGCATTTGGGCTGGTTTTAATATATTCTTAGGCATGTTTGGCGTAGAGGCTTCATATTATCCAGCTGCACTAACGCGATCTATTCCAAATCCAATGGATCGCATGTTGCCTATGGTTACTGTAGTAGGTGGCTATGCAGGCCTTATGGTAGTATTCGGCTTTTATAACATTTTTTCTATACCGTCTTTGATTACAGCTATTGGTGCTACTATAGGGATACGCCTCTTTGGTATGTATGAATTTCCTCGGAATGGCAGTTTCTCTTATTTGGCAATCGGTTTTGCCGTGGCTGCTGTAATTTGCTTGTATCTCGTATCTCCGACACCAGTTGGTTTTGATCATATTAATACCTTAGTTTCTCAACCAATTGGCCAATAATAATAGATAATGTAAGTCTATTGATATATTTTAATAAGTTCTTTAGTTGCTTTCACCTAGGAGCTAATTGGATTATAATGTGTGATATATCTCATATATTGTATTGAAAATTAAGTTCATATTAGAATGTGAAAGGAGTTGATGCTATATGGCAGAAACAATTGAAACAAGACCATTCCCTCCATTCTTACCAAAGAAGGCAACAGTCATGATGATGGGCACATTTCCTCCAGAACAATCAAAACGTGCTATGGAATTCCATTATCCAAATTTCCAAAATGATATGTGGCGTGTTTTTGGCCTCGTATTCTTTGATGAAAAGGATCATTTTAGAAATGGTGAGGAAAAAGCGATGGATCCTGAGAAGATTAAAGCCTTTTTGTCTGAAGCTGGAATTGCATCTTGTCCTACTGTTTTGAAAGCTATTCGCGAAAAAGGGAATGCATCTGATGCATTTCTTAAGGTCGTTGAACCAGTTCCACTTGCGGACGTACTGGAGCAAATCCCTGACTGTAAGCATATTGGTACAACAGGCGGCAAGGCTACGGAGATTTTATTGAGCCTTTTACCAGAAAAGGTTAAATTACCTAAAACTGGTGAAACAATTCCTTTTGTATTTAATGGTCGGGAATTGACATTGACACGTTTGCCATCTACATCACGTGCCTATCCGTTGAGCCTACCGAAAAAGGCTGAAGCGTACAAGAATTTCTTCAAAGCTTGTGGTCTAAAAACAAAATAAATATTTAAAGTAGCACCTTTAATAGTTGGCTTTGAGTCTTTTGGTCTCATCTGTCGCTATTGAAGGTGTTTTTATATCGTAAAAATATATGAGGTATTAAAATGGAAATTAATGCATATTTATTGTGAATATGTAGTTTATTATAAATAAAATTGATGAGATATATAATATTTTAATTCTTGTTTTTTATAATGAGAGGTTTATAATTAACCGTTGTCGCAAACTGGTTGACAATAATTTAAAAAATGGAGTTGATAATATGGATAAGGCTAAGGAGGCCTTGTGGACAAAATCCTTTGTCCTTGATACTTTGATTAATTTCTTAGTATTTTTAATTTATTATTTATTAATCGTTATTATTGCGGTTGTAGCAAAAGATAATCTTCATGCTACGGCTAGTCAAGCGGGACTTGCTGTTGGTATATATATTATTGGCACCGTTGTAGCCCGTTTGTTGGCAGGGCGGTTTATCAGTATCCTAGGGTGTCGCAAGATGCTCTATTTAGGGTTATTGATTTACTTGATTTCAACGGCTATGTATTTCTACACACCTAATTTACTAATGCTTGATAGTGTTCGTTTCTTAAATGGTTTTGCTTATGGTATTACATCTACTGCTACAAGTACTATCATTGCTGCTATTATTCCTACGTCACGCCGTGGGGAAGGGATTAACTATTATGGCTTATCTACCTCTCTTGCCGCTGCAGTAGGGCCATTCTTAGGTATCTTGATGCTTCATAGTCTTGGTTATGATTTTATCATCGCATTCTGTGTTGCACTTATCATCCTTTGCGGTATTGGCTCTGTCATCATGAAATTTAATGAACCTAAACTTGGTATCGAATCAGAAGCACATAAGGGTATTAGAATCTCGGACTACATTGAACCACGGATGAATTCAATCAGTCTTGTTTCTATTCTAGTCGGCTTTGCCTACTCTGGTGTTATTGGCTTTATGGCAGCCTACACAAAAGACCTAGATCTTATTATGGCGGGCACCTTCTTCTTTGTTGTATATGCTGTAGTTATTACTATAACAAGACCATTGCTTGGTATTGTGTTTGATATGAAGGGTGAAAACTTCGTTCTTTATCCTTGTTTTGTATCCTTAGCACTTGGTATTTTCTTATTATCCATCGCCCACTCTACATGGCTTGTGCTTTTATCGGCTGTGTTTGTTGGCCTTGGATATGGTACATTTATGTCCAACGGACAAGCTGTTACTGTTAAAATAGTACCTGTTCATCGTATTGGTGTTGCCACATCCACATACTTCATTGCCTTGGACATGGGGCTAGGCTTTGGCCCCTATATTTTAGGCGCTGTTAAAGAGGTTGTAGGTTATACTAGTATGTTCCATGTAAGCGTTGTTGTGGCGCTCCTTGCACTAGTTGCTTATTATTTATTATATGGTCGTTATGTGGGGACTGAAAGAGATCTTTCTTTAAAAGCTCGCGCTGAAGAGGAAGAAATTAGAAATCGTAAGCGTAATAATAAGCTTGCGTAATATGTAAATTAAAAGGACTATACGAACCTAGGCTCGTATAGTCCTTTTTGTTATCTACTACTGCTTTGCTAATGCTATTATTTTTCAATATTTACAATATTAACGATAACTTCAACCGCTTTTTTCATATCATCGATACATGCAAATTCATGACGGCCATGTAGGTTTTCTACACCTGTAAAAATATTGGGTGTAGGAATGCCCATGAAGGAGATTTTGGATCCATCTGTGCCACCGCGAATAGGATCACAAATAGGTGTAATCCCAGCTTTTTCCATAGCTGCTTTGGCTACATTTACACATTCCATATTATCTTTGATGATATCGTACATGTTGTAGTATTGGTCTTTTACAGATACTTCACATACTTCACGACCATATATTTCGTTCAATGTTTGACCTGCTTGTAAGAAGAATGCTTTTTTGGCTTCGAATAGTTCTTTGTCATGGTCGCGGATAATGTAGTTCATTTTACCGGTATCTACTTGTGTTTCCATGCTCATGAGCATAAAGAAACCTTGGCGCCCACAGGTGTACTCAGGAACAGCTGCTCCTGGTAATAAAGCGTCAAATTGCATAGCTAGTTTAGCACAGTTGATCATAATGCCCTTGGCTGTGCCTGTGTGAACAGAAACACCTTTCAGGATAACGGTACCGCCTGCGGCATTAAAGGTTTCGTATTCGAGTTGACCTAGGCTTTCACCATCAATAGTGTAAGCATAGTCTACAGGGAATTGTTTAACATCGAAGTGGTCTGCGCCAGTACCGATTTCTTCGTCTGGACCGAAAGCACACATGATTCTACCATGTTTAATTTCTGGATGAGCTACGAGATAGGCGAGAGCTTCCATGATTTCACAGATTCCAGCCTTGTCGTCACCACCGAGGAGTGTTAAACCGTCAGTTACAACTAAGGACTTTCCAATGTAATTTTTTAGATTTGGAAAGTCGGCACGTCGGGTGAAGATTTGGTGTTCTTCGTTGAGGCAAATATCACTACCATCATAGTTTTCTACGATACGAGGTTTAATATTTTCTGCATTATAATCAGCTGTATCCATATGGGCAATGAAGCCGATGGAAGGAGCTTTCTCATCAGTGTTAGCATGTAATGTGCCGATGATAAAACCATTTTCACGATTATAAATAACCTCATCTAAACCTATTGCCTTTAAATCGGGAACGAGCACATTCGTAGCAAAGTCTACTTGAGTTTGAGTACTAGGAATGGTTGTACTTTCCTCATTAGACCGTGTATTTATGCTCGTATAGCGTACAAAACGTTCGACCATTGATTCCATAATGAGCCTCCTCGTAAGTAAACATACGTGTTATACAGGGCAGTATACGATACCGTTACATAATAATAGAGATTCTTAATATACTTTCATTGTAGAACAGGGACGCCAAAAATGCAAAATAATTATTTATAGGGGGTGTATTGTTTTATTCGCATAGTGCATAGAAAACCATTGAACCATGTGTAGTACCGTGTTAGTATAAAGGTGAATAGTTATACGTTTGTACTTTTTCTGTGAGGAGGTTTTACTATGTCGGACGAGGTTCGTTCCATTCCACCCATAGAACCGGTGTTAGATCCTAAGAAAGATTACGTAGAGATTAATTCATATGTAGTATTCTGGGGCTTGTTCTATGCGGCAGTTTTCACACTGGCTGTTGGCTATTTATGTTTGAAAATCGGTCAAACAGTAGATGCCTTTGCACCAGTATCTGTACTTGCTATGGGTACAGCAGTTATTCTAAAGCGGCAAAATGCTTTTGCCGAAACGGTACACATTCAAGCTATCGCTAGTTCTAGTACGAACACATTAGCAGGGGCTATGTTCTTCTTGCCAGCTCTTTACATCTGGAATGTAACAGATGTATCATTCGTACAAATGGCGATTCCTATCATTCTTGGCGGCGTTTTAGGTGTTTTATTATGCGTTATGTTCCGTCGCTATTTCGTTGAGGAAATGCACTATGTGTATCCGTTCCCAAGTGGTCGTGCTGCAGCGGAAGTATTGATGAGTAATGAAGGTAGCAAAGCAAAACTTATGCTTGGCTCTGGTTTAATTGCTCTCGTGTATGACTTTATTCTTAATAGTTTAGGGTGGTGGCAAGAGGTTATTCGCACTGCTACCTTTAAGTGGGGGGCAGCCCTTGCAGATCAAACTAAGCTAACCGCAGCGGTAGATACTGATGCAGCATTGCTTGGCCTTGGTTATTTCACGGGCCTTCGCTATGCGGCTATCATTGCAGCTGGTTCCTTCTTCTCTTGGTTTGTATGTATTCCGATTGTGTACTATTTAGCGCCTGAACATATCATGCAAATTGGCGGCCATGCAGTTCCATTAGGGGAGGCCCCAATTCGCAAGGTATTCCTTGATTATGTTCGTCATATTGGTATCGGCATGCTCGCTATGGCAGGCATCATCGGTCTAATTACAATGTCTAAAGTCGTAGCAAATGTTGTTAAAAATGCAGTGCTTGACATCTTTAGTTCTAAAACTGTAGATGTTAATTTGCTTCGTACACAACGTGATGTACCTACATCTTGGATTGGTGCTGGCATCTTGTTATGTACAGTTTTATTTGCAGCATATTTCCATTTTATGTATGCTGAAAGCTTCGGACAAACAATTGTAGCGTTCTTAATCGTTCTTATTATGTCTTTCCTATTGTCTGTAGTGGGGATTAGCTCCATCGCTTATACAGGTACGGAACCAGTTTCAGGTATGACAATCTTTATGATTATCATCTCCGCTGTATGCTTAACCGCAGCAGGTATGACTGGTAAGGTCGGCATGATTGCGGTCCTCATGATGGCATCTTTTATCGGTACTACTATTGGGATGGCTGGTAACTTCATGTCTGAGCTTAAGGTGGCACATATGACAGGTGCTACACCTAAGAAAATGGAACAATGGCAAATCGTTGGTACTATTCTTTGTGCCGTACTTTCTGTAGGTGTTATGATTCTTTTGAATGATGCTTATGGATTTGTAGGAGATCATGCATTAAATGCACCTCAAGCGAACGCTATGGCTGCCATCATTGAGCCAATGATGACTGGTGGTAGTGCTCAATGGCCTCTATACATGGCTGGCGCATTATTTGCAATCATCTTGTGGATGGTAAGAGTTCCACCGTTGGCATTTGCCTTGGGCACATACTTGCCAATGGAAATTAATACACCATTACTTATCGGAGGTTTGATTGCGTATCTTGTACAAAATAGTACAAAAGACAAAGAATTGGCAGATCTTCGCTTCTCCAAAGGTAGTACAATTGCCTCTGGTCTCGTAGCTGGTGGTGCTATTGGCTCCTTGTTTAGTGCAGTGCTTCGTATTGCAGGTGTTGATGTATTTGCTCAAGCTTGGGTAGAAACACCTGAAGCGACATATCTCAGTATCGTAATGTATTTATTACTCTGTACGTTCTTGTACAAGGTAGCTATGTATATAAAAGCTAAACATGCTAAATAAATTACATACTATATATCCTAAATGAATTGAATAGCTTATTTATTCTATAAATAACCAGGAATCCTCCATTTTGGAGATGACCGCCTTTATCAAGTTTCATCTATGCTTGGTAAAGGCGGTCTTTTTATATACTTAGGAATGTTATTTTCGATATAGCTAAAAACTATATCAATTCAATACCTATTGGTATAGTTGGATTTGTTGACCCTTACTATATCGAATGTTATCATAAAACTATAATACCTTTAGAGGTATTATTTTTATTATGCTCATAAGTGTAAGTATAAATATATTAGTTAATTAAGGAAAAATCTGTTTCTAGATAGAACGGAGAGAAGTAAGGGTAATAATATGAAATTTAAGAAAATAGCAGCTCTATTAGGGGCTTTCACTATTGCTAGTAGTTTATTAATCGCTGGCTGTGGTAATGCGGGTAATAGTCAGAAGACATGGCGCGTAGGTACTGATGCGACCTATGCACCATTTGGTTTTAAAGACAAAGATAGTGGTAAATTAGCTGGATTTGATATTGATATTATCAATGCGATTGCAAACGAAGAGGGCATAGAAGCAGATATTCAAAATCTAAACTTTGATGCGCTTTTACCAGCATTACAAAGTAACACCATCGACATCGCTATTTCGGATATGACTATTTCTGAAGAACGTGCAAAATCCGTTGATTTTAGTAAACCGTACTATATTGCAGGTAATGGTCTCGTTGTAAACATTGATAACACCAATATTAATAGCTTTAAGGATCTAGAAGGTAAACGCATTGGTGTATCCATCGGCTCTACTGGTGCAGAGATTGCTAGCAAGATTCCCAATGCCGATGTACGTCAGTTTAATATTATTGTCGATGCGTTCTTAGAATTGCAAAATAAAGGCGTCGATGTAGTTATCAATGATACACCAGTAAACGAATATTATGTTAATGGTAAGGGCAAAGGTATCGCAAAGGTTACTGGAGAGGACTATGATGCGGCACCACTAGGTATTGCTGTGAAAAAAGGTAATACAGAGTTGCTTAACAAAATCAATGATGGCTTGGCTAAGATCAAAGCAAATGGTAAATACGCAGAAATTTATAAGAAATGGTTTGGTAAGGAACCTCCAGCAGAGGTATTAAAATAGTTTGTAGATAGTACCAGAACGTATTATTTGATATAATATGCTAGGTAAGCCTCGTGTTATATGAGGTATGTATAGAATGGGTGATATGATGGCTAAACGAAGTGCATTTTTAGATATTATTAAGGAAAAGGGCGCCCTCGTCTTGGATGGAGCTTTAGGGACCGAATTAGAGCGTTATGGCTGTGATATTCAACATAAGTTGTGGTCTGCTAAGGTTCTCATGGATCAGCCAGATATCATTAAGAAAATACATATTTCTTATTTAGCTGCGGGTGCCGATATCATTCAAAGCTCTGGCTATCAAGCGACAGTAGCAGGCTTTAAAGGTTTAGGTTATGGAACGGAAGAAGCGATAGAGCTTGTTAAACTATCTGTTCGTTTAGCCATGCAAGCTCGTAATGAGTTTTTAGAAGCAAAGGCGAGTGGGGCGCTTACATTGCGTGGTATTACGCTCGGTGAAGAGACTCCTGAGGGGGTTAGATATTTTTCTGAAGGTGCTTTACCTAAACCGTTGGTGGCAGCCTCTGTAGGACCTTATGGCGCTTTCTTGGCTGATGGCTCTGAATACCGTGGTTATCCTGATGTGCAAACAGAATATCTAGAGATATTCCATATTCCACGGCTAGCATTATTCTGCGAAGAACATCCAGACATATTATCCTTTGAAACTATACCGTCTTATGCTGAAGCAATCGCTATTGCGAGAGCTATGTCTGATCCGTTTACATCCAAAGGTATTCCCGGATGGATTTCTTTTTCTTGTAAGGATGGGCATCATGTTTCTAGTGGCGAAACCATTATTAAATGTGCACAAATGATCGACAAGGTACATCCTATTACGGGGATTGGCATTAATTGTACTAAACCGGAATATGTAGAATCATTGATAAAAGATATTCGTACTGTTACAGAGAAACCGATTGCTGTATATCCGAACCTTGGTGAAAGCTATGATAGTAAAACTAAAACTTGGTATGGCGATGCTGCATCATTTGTAGACTACGTTGAGGTATGGCGAAAAGCTGGAGCTGAAATCATTGGTGGCTGTTGTAGAACAACACCTGAAATTATCGGTGATATTGCAAAGAAAATTCACAACTAATATAGTGTGATATACAAAAAGCTATTCGAGTATAATTCGAATAGCTTTTTCTTTATATGCAAATAAAAAAGCAGTGCGAAAGCACTGCTTTTACTATGGCGGAGAGACAGGGATTTGAACCCTGGGTACGGGATAACCGCACACATGATTTCCAATCATGCTCCTTCAGCCGCTCGGACACCTCTCCATGTATTTTGTTGTGTAACAGGTACTTGTATAGTATATGAAAAAGTTAGATTTATGTCAAGCAAAAAAATAGTAGAATTATTGCATATTTACAAGGCTTTTAAAATATAGTATTTGATCTCAATAAATGGATATAAACCAAAAATCATAGCTTACTTTTAGGCGTATAAATCTGGTATATAAAAAGAAAAAGCCGCCTAAATAGGCGGCTCTTGTATTAGAATACGTCTTTAATTTCAGCAGCTTCAATGGATGCTTTAATATCGTCTGCCATTTTTTCGATTAATGGAAGATCTTCTTCTTTCAAAGAGGATTTGATATCTAGTGGTTCGGAAACGATTTCAATGTCTTTGAAGTCATTTTCGAAATGGGAAACCATTGTTTTCATCGCAGCGGAAGCCCAAGAGTGGTTACCAATGATGGATACTTTATGGTTTTGGAAGTTAAGGGCTTTTAATTCATGAATAAAGTTTTCCATAGTAAGGTATAGATTCAAGTTATATGTAGGTGCGATAGTTACCAAGTTAGTATATTTCCAAGCATCGGAGATGATGTAGGAAGCATTAGTTTTGGAAACATCGTAAATTTTGATATCTGTAACGCCACGTTTGGAGAGTTGTTTAGCCAATTGTTGAGCAATAGCACGAGTATTGCCATACATGGAACCAAAAGCGATAACAACACCTTTTTTCTCAGCTGTATAGCTGGACCAATGTAAGTATTTGTGTGTGATATATTGGATAGATTCAGGGGTGCGCCAGATTGGACCATGAAGTGGAGCAATCCGTTTGATATCAAGGCTAGAAATTTTGCGAAGCGCATTTTGTACTTGTGGTCCATATTTACCAACGATATTTGTATAGTAACGGCGAGCTTCTTCTTCGTATGTAGCTACGAAATCGGTTTGATCAGCAAAGATATTACCATTAACTGTACCGAATGTACCAAAAGCATCTGCAGAGAACAATGTGCCTGTAGATTTTTCGTATGTACAAGTTACTTCAGGCCAGTGAACCATAGGCATAGTGTAAGAAACCAAAGTATGTTTACCTAAACAGATTTCATCGCCTTCTTTAATTTGATGGTATTGTTCTGGTTTTGGAGTGTTATAGAATTGCTCAAACATGCGGAATGTTGTAGCATTACCTACCATTTTACAATTTGGATACCGTTCCAATGTTTCCAATAATGTTTGGCAATGATCAGGCTCCATATGGTTTACGACGATGTAATCAAGTTCACGACCATTTAAGAGGTGAGTCAAGTTGTCGAAGTACTCTTCACGAATTTCAGCATCTACAGAGTCTACCACACAAGTCTTTTCATCGTCGATGAAATAGCTGTTATAGCTAACACCATTTGGAATAGGAAATAAGTTTTCGAAACGTTCTGTTGTCCAGTCATTACTACCAATCCAGTAGATATTATGAGTCATTTTCTGAGCACAATGCATAATAAAATCCTTTCTTAACCCACACTAGGTATGTATAGCTTTACATGAGAACTCATGTCTGTAAATATAGTATCAATTTATAATACTAATATTTTCGAAAAAAATCAATATTGAAAAAGCCTACTTGAAGAAGTAGGCTTTCACATGAAAGTTCATAGTGACCAATTATTTGAAGTATTTTACACCAGATGTAAAGATTGGCATTTCTAATTGGCCAGGAATATTTTTGCTGATGCCTGCACCACAGCGTTCGGAGTGTGCCATTTTGCCGAATACGCGACCATCAGGGCTATAAATACCTTCGATAGCAGCTACAGATTGGTTAGGATTGAAGCAACTATCCATGGAGGCGATACCATCAAAGTCTACATATTGTGTAGCGATTTGGCCAGTTTTATTGAACTCTAACACTTGTTGAGGAGACGCTATAAAGCGACCTTCGCCGTGAGAAATTGGTACCGTGTAAATTTCTCCCGCTTTAGCATCACTCATCCAAGGGGACTTTGTGGAAATAACTTTCGTATTGACCATGCGAGATAAGTGACGACCAATGGTATTGTATGTCAATGTAGGATGATCTGCAGTTAACGTTTCAATATGTCCACCAGGTAATAAGCCTAACTTGATGAGCGCTTGGAAGCCGTTACAAATACCTAATACAAGGCCATCTTGTTTGTACAAGAGGTTTTCTAAACCTTCTGCAAGGTATGGGTTGCGGAAGAGGGTGGCTATGAATTTACCAGAACCATCTGGCTCATCACCGGCACTGAAACCTCCTGGGAACATAAGAATTTGAGACTCTGCTAATTTAGCTTTGATTACGTCGATAGATTCTTTTAATTGTTCTGGAGTTTGGTTGCGGATAAGCACGATATCTGTTTCTGCACCAGCCCGTTCAAAGGCGCGAGCAGAGTCAAATTCACAGTTTGTGCCAGGGAATACTGGAATAAGAACTTTTGGTTTGGCACCTAGGGAGGTGCTGCGAGGTTTAGCGTGTTGATCATGAATGTAAGCGACTGCTTCACCAAAGCCGTTTGGTGCATGCATAGGGAAGATATCGTTTAGAGGTGCTTCATAAGCAGCTTGTATTTCTTTGAGAGAAACAGATTGTCCTTCCCATTCGATAACAGGTGTGGCTTGGGTTACACCGATAACCTTCACATCAGGTAATTCTAAAAGATAATTAACAGCCGTAATATCTACTTCAACGATGAAGGAACCAAGGGCTGGTTGGAAGATACCACGTTCAGCGTATTTATCGAATTTAACACCAATATTGTTGCCAAGGGCCATTTTAGTGACTGCTTCAGGAATGCCGCCTTGATCAACTACATAAGCAGAGTATACGCGACCTTTTTCAATTTGTTCTTGTAGTATATCGCAGTTTTCTTTGAATCGATCCCAATCAGGGGTGTCATCGTATGTACGAGGTACATCGAAGAATACGAGTCGGTGATCTACGCCTTTAAGGTCTTGGCTCACAATATTATCTACATGAGCTGTACCAACCGCAAAGGATACGAGAGTAGGGGGAACGGTAAGATCCATAAATGTACCGCTCATAGAGTCCTTGCCGCCGATAGCGCCGATTTCAAGTTCTTTTTGTGCTTTATAAGCACCAAGTAAAGCTGCTACTGGCTTACCCCAAGATTCTTTGGAGTTGAGGCGTTCAAAATATTCTTGTAATGTTAAGTATGCGTCTTCTCGGCGACCGCCAAGAGCTACTAATTTTGCTACAGATAAAAGCACTGCATATTGCGCACCATGATAAGGGCTCCATGTAGATAACTCAGGCACAAAACCGTGAGTCATAATACTAGCCGTTGTAGTTTCACCGTTTAGAACCGGTAATTTAGCAACCATGCCTTGGGTAGGCGTTTTTTGGAATTTGCCACCGAATGGCATGAGAACCGTATTGGCGCCCACAGTGCTGTCAAAGCGTTCCGCTAAGCCTTGTTGGGATGCTGCATTTAAATCGGATACGGCTGCGAGCCATTTTTCCTTGAAGTTATCTGCACTAGCAGAACCGCGCAAGAAGTAAGAACGATCTGTAGGAGCTTTTACGATAGCTTCTTGTTGTTGACTTGCACCATTTGTATTTAAAAAGTCGCGGCTAATATCTACAATTGTTTCGCCATTCCAGTTCATAACAAGGCGATTTGTATCAGTTACCTTAGCTACAACTGTGCACTCCAAGTTTTCTTCGTCGCAGTATGCTTTGAATGCCTCTACATCAGAAGCAGCGATAACACAGGCCATGCGCTCTTGGGATTCAGAGATGGCTAACTCTGTACCATCGAGGCCAGCATATTTTTTAGGGACTAAGTCGAGATTGATTGATACACCATCAGTTAGTTCACCGATAGCGACAGATACACCGCCTGCACCAAAGTCATTACAACGTTTGATAAGTGTCGTTACTTCGCCACGACGGAATAAACGTTGGATTTTACGCTCTGTAAGAGCATTGCCTTTTTGGACTTCTGCACCGCATGTGGATAGAGAGTCAACGGTATGTTCTTTAGAGGAACCTGTAGCGCCACCACAGCCATCACGGCCAGTTTTACCACCTAGCAATACTACCACATCGCCTGCAACTGGTACCTCACGGCGAACTTGGTTGCGAGGTGCAGCACCGATAACTGCGCCGATTTCCATGCGCTTTGCTACGTAGCCAGGATGGTAATATTCTTTTACTTCACCTGTAGCAAGGCCGATTTGGTTGCCGTAAGAGGAGTAACCACGAGCTGCTTCTTGGGTGATCTTTCTTTGTGGTAATTTGCCTTCCAATGTATCTTCAAGTCTTGTATGTGGATCGCCAGAGCCTGTGATGCGCATAGCTTGGTATACGTAGGCGCGACCGCTCAATGGGTCGCGAATACAACCACCTAAGCAGGTAGCTGCGCCCCCAAATGGTTCGATTTCAGTAGGGTGGTTATGGGTTTCGTTTTTGAATAGTAACAACCATTCTTCAGTCTTGCCATTTACATCGACAGGGATGATGATTGTACATGCATTGATTTCATCAGATTCATCGAGATTTGTAAGTCCTCCAGCGTGGCGCAATTCTTTTACAGCCAATGTAGCCATGTCCATGAGGGAGCGAGCTTTTTTCTTAGTCGTGTAGAGCTCAGCACGGCCTTCCATATATTCTTCGAAGGCTTCCTTTATAGAACCGGTGAAGCGGCTGTCTTCAATGGTAATATCTGTTAACTCGGTCATAAAGGTAGTGTGACGGCAATGGTCAGACCAATATGTATCGAAGAGGCGAATTTCTGTAATCGTAGGATTGCGGTGTTCCACCTCTGCGTATTGTTGTCTAATCATTTGAAGGTCTGCTAATGTCATAGCAAGACCGTAGTTTTTGATGAGAGCTTCTAAATCATCATTGCTCATCGTAGTAAAGCCATTGATTGTTGCCACCGGTTTTGGATCTTCTAAATCGAGAGCTAAGGTATTTGGTACGTCAAGGCTCGCTTTGCGGGAATCAACAGGGTTAATGTAGTAGGCCTTAATGACATTTTCTTGTTCTTTTGTAAAGGTGCCTTCGATAGCATATACGCGAGCACAACGCACGATGTGGCCGGATGTAAGTGTGAGCATAGAAATACATTGCTCTGCGCTATCAGCACGTTGATCGTATTGACCTGGCACATATTCAACAGCAAATACAAAGTCTTGTACACTTGGAATTTTTTCTAATACAGTATCTACAGGAGGTTCAGAAAAAATTAAATTTTTAGCAGACTCTAGATCTTTTGCATCTAAATTTTCGATGTCGTATCGCTCATAGATAGTCACATCTGTAGCAGGCATAGATAATTCCTGTTGTAAGGTTTGTAACATGCGTTGCGCTTCTAGGTTGAAAGATTCTCGTTTTGTTACGAATAATCGTTGTATAGCCATTGTAGCCTCCTGTAATGTATATAATTCCCTATGGGATATTGACAAATTAAGTATAGTCGGTCTAGACTTATAAGTAAAGATAATCTTACTAATGAAAAGATTAGAAATACTAATAAATATGAAGAGTTCATGAAGGTCATAAGACCTAACTTTCATGAAGATTTCTACATATTCATTATATATTGAGAGTCTATAGTTATAATAGGGTAATGATATGTGTATTTAAAAGTAAGAAGTTACTATTAGTATATAACAGAGGTGAATAAAATGGCAGTATCTGCAGATTTATATAGAACCTTTCTAGGGGTAGGCTTATATTTATCTTTTTCCCGTGCCGCAAAAGAATTAGGCGTGTCCCAATCCGCCATCAGTCAAAGTATTAAACAATTAGAAGGAGAACTTAATATGCCTCTCTTCGTGCGTACTACAAAATCTGTAGGGTTCACGCCAGAAGGTAAAGAATTGTTTGATACGGTAGCTAAAGCTTTCTCCATTCTTGATAATGGTGTTACCCAATTACAAGAACGGGTTAGTCAAGCTTATGAAAGTTTAAATTTGGCTGCCACAGATACTTTGTGTCGCCATTTCCTATTGCCTTATTTCCACAAATGGCAATTACAAGAAAGTGAAATTGGCTTACATATCATTAATCGTCCGTCTCCTGATTGTGTAGAATTAGTACTCAATAAAGAGGCGCAATTAGCCGTGGTTAATGATTATGAGGGCTTGAGAGATAATCCTCAGCTAGAGGTAACTACGCTAGCTACCATTCAAGATGTCTTTGTTGGCGGTCCTGACTATAAAGGGGCAGGATTCTTTGATCAAGGGCGCCTTCTTAACGAGCCTATTTTACTTTTGCATAAAGGCTCTGCTAGTCGTACATTCTTTGACGATGTAACACATGGTGCTTGTCGTAAGCCTCGCTTTGAATTGGGTAGCGTCGATGTATTACTAGATCTTGTAGAAATCAACATGGGTATTTCCATGTTACCTAATCATGTGGTACAACAAAAAATGCAAGAAGGGACTATTGTGCGCATCGATACAGATATTCCGGTACCAACACGCGACATTGTGCTTGTGCGTTCTCGCTTGGTTCCTCAATCTGAAGGGGCTGCAAGATTTACGTCCTTACTAGTTAATCGTGAAAGTACTCGAGATAAAGTTTTATAAGAAAAAGACATGTTTAAAGACATACTTTAGGAAACTTTCTTAAAGTGTGTCTTTTTATATATTAGTGTGAGTTTTACCGTGCTATATTATATTCCTATAAAGCAGTTGAGTTATATAATTCATATATGAAATATTTAAGTCTTATTTGCAATGATATTTATGGGGTATATTATAAGACTTTTACTAGATATAGGTTGACCCTAAGGGGTTGTTTACGTTAAAATTTAAAGATAGTTATGCGGAGGTATGAGCACATGGAATTATTAAAAGAACGCATTCGTGAAGAGGGGATTGTCCTCAATAATCGAGTGCTGAAAGTAGATGGGTTCTTAAACCATCAAATCGATCCACAATTGTTTAAGGCGATTGGTAAAGAAATCGCGGATCGTTACCGTGATGCAGGTGTACAACGTATTGTTACCATCGAAGCATCTGGTATTGCGTTGGCGTTGATGGCCGCGCTTGAACTAGACGTGCCATTGGTATTTGCGCGTAAGAAAAAATCCATCCTTATGGTAGATGATGTATATCATAGTGTTGTGTACTCTTATACAAAAGAAGAGAATTATGATATCACTATTTCTAAAAAATTCTTGCCAGCTGGTGAAAAAGTGTTGATTATCGACGATTTCTTGGCGTCTGGTGAGGCGGCTATGGGCCTTGCTAAGTTGGTTCAAGACGCAGGTGATGAAGTAGTAGGCATGGCGATTGCTATCGAAAAGTCCTTCCAACCTGGTCGTGAACGCTTGGAAAATGCGGGCTACCGTGTAGAGTCTTTAGTTCGCATTAAAGAATTCAAAGATAATGGTTGTGTGTTTATCGAAGACTAATTTGTCTGATTATTGTTAGAGGGAATTATGAATAAAAAAGCAGAAAAATTCGACTTACTCGTTGCTGACCTTAACAAAGGCGGTAACACTTGGTTTACAAAGGAAGAAATGACAGACGATCTTAATACAGTTGTATATCATGGTCGTTTGGATGTTCATGAGCATAGCTTGCCTGTGTTCATCGTTGTAGACGATTCTGCGTTCACCTATGTACGCATCGCTATCACAACAACATCTATTGATAAAAAAGTGATTCCTGCGGTATTGAAAGAACTTAACACGTTAAATCAAGATTACAAGATATCTAAATATTACGTGAGCAATGAAGATAATAACATTTATATGGATGTGTCTATACCATGTTTGAATGAACAATTTGATCCTACTGTAGTAGTGAATCTTATGCTTGAAGTTATTCAACCGCATTTAGATACTGTACATAAAGATATTCTTAAAGTAGCTGGCTTAGCTTAATAGAGGTTGTTATGAATCCTAAATCCTTATTATTTGATAAGTTTTTGAAAGAAGAAGAAATCATATCTTTTGAACGGAAGGATTTTGATGATGAAGACGGTACAGTAGTATATCGTTCTTATATCAAGTCTCCTTTATGGGATATGCCTTTGTTCGTCATTCTCGATAACAGCATTTATAGTGTAGTTCGTTTAGTGTTAGGCCCTGAAAAGGTAACAGCACAAAATATGAATGCCTTGAATGCATTAATTAATCGTGACAATGCGACATATAAAAATTACAAACTTTATATTGATGAACAAGACTCTAGCCTATACTTGGATTGTGTATATATGTGTGGTGATGATGCGTTCGAGCCTGCATTGATGTATGCGTTGATGTCTTCTATTGTAGATTATATTCCAGAATCTGTAGGTGAATTGAAAGCTGCCTTTGAAAGTGGTACTCACTAATCAATAATAGATACAAGTTAAGTGATCTAATGTTCGGAATTATGAAAAGAGGATAACCTGTTTATAAATGGGTTATCCTCTTTTTGTATGGATAAGAAAAAACATATAAATATTTTAATCGATAGAGTAAGTTTGTGTTATTATAAGATTGAAAAGGCAGTATTTTATTTTACAGATTTATTTAAAATTATTTTATATGATGCAATCTATATTTTTTCAATAGTTCGGAATATAACGAATGATAAAAATATTTAATAAAAAAATATTCGAAAATAGTATTGATTTTGTAAATGTTAGGTGTTACAATTTGAGTACAAGAAGGAGGTAGCACCGTGAACTATGCAAATCAACAAACTCAAAGCAAGTCTACGGAGGCTATTTGCGCGTATTTGTCCCAGTCTGTTTTGGCTGGGCTTTTTTATTAGGAGGATCTATGAAGGTCGGTATTATCATGGGCAGCAAGTCTGACCTGGACACAATGAAAAAAGCATCTGCCGTACTTGATGAATTTAATATTCCCTATGAAATGGTTATTGCCTCAGCTCATCGTACCCCAGAGGCTGTAAAAAATTTTGTTATACGACTTGAAGGTGAAGGAGCTATTGCTTTTATTGCTGGTGCAGGCGCAGCGGCTCATTTACCTGGTGTGGTGGCGAGCTTCACTACACTACCAGTTATCGGCATCCCACTTAATGCAACCGCATTAAAAGGTATTGATTCTCTACTTGCTATTGTACAAATGCCATCTGGCATGCCTGTAGCAACCATGGCTGTAGATGGTGCTAAAAATGCAGCGCTCTTTGCAGTACAAATTGGAGCAGCTTTCAATAAAGACCTGAAAGAACAATATCAACAATATCGTAAAGATATGGCTGAAAAAGTCTTGGCAGACAATGCAGAATTACAAGGTGCTATTCATATTTAATCATCTAAATCATCGGTGATTAAATGTTGGTTAAGAAAAACAGTTTATTTAGATATCTATTATATAGTTTGTATCATTAATTATGATAAAGGAGAAAGATCATGGCTAACATCGATTTGGAAAAATTAACATTATTGTATGAAGGGAAAGCAAAACAAGTATATGCAACAGATAACAAAGATGAGTACATCGTTCATTACAAAGATGATGCCACTGCATTTAATGGTGAAAAACATGACACCATCCTTGGTAAAGGCGTGTTGAATAACAAAATTTCCTCTTTCTTCTTTGAATTGTTGAAAAAAGAAGGCGTACCAACTCATTTCGTTCGTCGTGAAGATGATCGCAACCAAACAGTACTTACATTGAAAATAGTTCCTCTTGAAGTTATCGTTCGTAATATTGCGGCTGGCTCTATGGCTAAACGCTTTGGCATTGAAGAAGGAACTCCACTTAAACATCCAATTCTTGAATTCTGCTATAAAAATGATGAACTAGGCGATCCATTTGCCAACGAATCCCAAATCACTGCACTTGGTTGGGCCACTCAAGAGCAACTTGATGTAATTTCTACAATTACTTTAAAGGTAAACGATATTTTGAAAAAATTCTTGGCTACTAAAAATGTAACCCTTGTAGATTTTAAATTAGAATTTGGTACCCATAATGGTGAAATTTTATTGGGTGATGAAATTTCTCCCGATACATGCCGTTTCTGGGATGCTACAACTGGTGAAAAACTCGACAAAGACCGTTTCCGTCGAGATCTTGGTAATATTGAAGAAGCATATAAGGAAATGTTATTCCGTCTTACAGGTGAGCGTGCCTAATAGGGGGGAAGATGAACTACGATTCTGTTTTTGACAAATGGCACGAAGAGTGTGGTGTATTCGGCATCTATGATAGGACCGTTGATGTAGCACGCTATGTATATTGGGGGCTATTTGCTCTCCAACATCGTGGTCAAGAAAGTGCGGGCATTGCTGTTACCGATGGTCATGATGTAGAACTGAAAAAAGGCATGGGCTTGTTGACCGAGGCTATCAAAGAATTACCAGCATTGCCAAGTTATATGGGGACTGGTCATGTGCGGTACTCTACGACTGGGTCC
Source organism: Veillonella parvula (assembly GCF_032550495.1). GTDB lineage: Bacteria > Bacillota > Negativicutes > Veillonellales > Veillonellaceae > Veillonella > Veillonella parvula_G. Next base: position 350,310 of record NZ_JAWFZJ010000002.1, read on the forward strand.
AATAATCCGCGTAATATCCAGCCTTTGGTTATTCACTACCAAGGCGGTCAAATTGCGGTGGCTCACAATGGAAACTTAACGAATGCCTTATCTATTCGAAAATGTCTCGAAGCCGATGGTTCCATCTTTCAAACGACGATGGATTCTGAGGTTATCGTAAACTTGATAGCCCGCTCTAAAGCAGAAACACAAGCGGAACGGATTGCCGATGCAGCTCGTCAAATTGAAGGGGCGTTCTCTCTAGTCATTACTACGAACGACTCCTTAGTAGGTGTACGAGATCCTCAAGGATTTAGACCACTTTGCTTAGGTAAAACAGAAAATGGTTATGTGCTCTCTAGTGAAAGCTGTGCTTTTGATGCGATTAAGGCAGAGTTTATTCGCCATATAGATCCTGGTGAAATGGTTATCATCGATGACTCTGGTGTGCGTAGTACTATGTATGCGGAACCAGAAAAAATCGACAAAAAACTTTGCGTCTTTGAATACATCTATTTTGCACGTGGCGATAGTCATATCGATGGTCAATCCGTATATCAATCTCGGCTAAATATGGGCCGCGAACTATATAACGAAACTAAGTATGATGCAGACATCGTAATGTCCATTCCGGATTCCGGTACAACAGCTGCATTAGGTTATGCTCGTGCATCGGGTATCCCTTTTGCGGAAGGTTTAGTTAAGAACCGTTATAGCGGCCGTACCTTTATTAAACCAAATCAAGAGGAACGAGAATTAGCTGTTCGTATGAAGCTAAATGCATTGCCACATATTGTTGGAGGTAAGCGTATCGTCCTTATTGATGATTCTATTGTGCGCGGTACTACGAGTGGTATCATTGTAAAAATGCTAAAAGAGGCTGGTGCTAAAGAGATTTATATGTGTATTAGTTCTCCAACTATTGAGTACTCCTGTCACTATGGCATTGATACATCAGTGCGTAAAGAACTTATAGCAGCTACTCATACTGTGGATGAAATTAGAGATTTTATCAAGGCTGATAAATTACATTACTTGTCTCGTGAAGGCCTATGTCGTGCTGTATCTGATGTAAAGCCAGATGATTTATGTTTTGCATGTTTCAATGGTGATTATAGTGTAGCGGTTCCTGCGGACCAAGAGGAAGGGGTCAAATATGTGCTCGAATAAAACTAGTTTAACCTATTGCGATGCAGGTGTTGATATCGATGCAGGTAATCGCGCCGTAGAATTGATGAAAGAATCTGTTAAACGGACGTATACACCGGGTGTTGTTGGTGATCTAGGTGGTTTTGGGGGAATCTATTCCTTAGCTGGTCATGCTATGTCTGATCCTATGCTCGTATCTGGTACAGATGGGGTGGGTACCAAATTACGTCTCGCTATTATGATGGATAAACATGATACTATCGGTCAAGACTGCGTAGCTATGAGTGTTAATGATATCCTCGTACAAGGTGCTACACCTTTATTCTTCCTTGATTATATTGCGGTTGGCAAACTAGAGCCTGTAAAAGTGGCGGATATCGTACGTGGTGTAGCTGAGGCGTGCGAAGAATCAGGCTGCGCTTTACTAGGCGGTGAAACTGCTGAGATGGCAGGTTTCTACGATGATGAGGATTATGATGTAGCTGGTTTTGCCGTTGGTATCGTAGATCGTCCTAAATTGATTACTGGTGAAAGTATCAAGGCAGGAGACGTTATTCTTGGGTTACCATCTTCTGGGGTTCATTCTAATGGTTTCTCGTTAGTTCGTAAAATTGTATTTGATCACAAGGGTTTCTCCATTGGTCAAGATATTCCTGAATTTGGCAAAACACTGGGAGAAGAATTATTAACGCCAACGCGCTTATACCCTAAAGCTGTATTGCCGTTGATTAAAGAAAGCCTACTTAAAGGTATGGTTCATATTACGGGCGGCGGTTTCTATGAAAATATTCCTCGCGTCTTACCTACGGGAGTAACAGCAGAGATCGATTGTGATACATGGCCTCGCGTTCCAGTTTTTGAAAAGCTACAAGAATGGGGCAATGTAGATTGGCATGAAATGTACCGTACTTTTAACATGGGCATTGGCATGATCCTCATAGTGGACGCTACGGATGTGGATCGAGTAAAGGCAAATCTTGAAAGTCGTAATGAAGCGGTTTATGAAATTGGTCATATCGTTAAAGGCGAAGGTCCAGTTGTTGTAAAAGGGGCGGTATTTAATGACTAGTTCCTTAGTTAAAAAACGTCTAGCTCTATTCGCAAGCGGTAGAGGCTCCAATGGGGAAGCCCTCTATAAAGCCATGCAAGAAGGATATATTAATGGTGAGTTTGTAGTTATCATTACAGATCACGGTGATGCAGGGATTGTTGAACGTTCTAAACCTTGGAATATTCCACTCATTGTCATCGAACGTAGCGACTATGATTCTAAAACTAGCTTTGAACAAGCCCAGTTAGATGCGTTAGAGCCCTACAAGGTAGATGGTATCGTTTTGGCTGGATATATGCGCATTGTAGGGGCTCCACTGATTGAGCACTATGAGCATAGAATTTTAAATATCCATCCTGCCTTGTTGCCATCCTTTCCGGGACTACATGGACATCAACAAGCTATCGATGCGGGCGTAAAGGTAACTGGTTGTACGGTACATTTTGTTGATGCCGGAATGGATACAGGTCCTATTATCATGCAGAATACAGTTCCTGTATTACCTGATGATACAGAGGATGTTTTGAGTGATAGATTATTACCTATAGAACATAAAACATATAAAGAGGCGTTACGACTATTTTGTGAGGATAAGCTCACTATAAAAGGTCGTACGGTTTATATTGAAGATTGATATGTGTAAGCAAATGGAGAGGTTACATGATTAAAAATGCACTGCTTAGTGTTTCTGATAAAACGGGTATTGTAGATTTTGCAAAAGGTTTAGTTGACTTAGGTGTAACCATTTATTCGACAGGTGGTACGCTTAAGGTGATTACCGATGCAGGTATTTCTGCAAAAGCTGTAGAGTCTTTGACAGGTTTTCCAGAAATGATGGATGGCCGAGTAAAAACTTTACATCCTAACGTGCATGGTGGTATTTTGGCGATCCGTGATAATGCGGAGCATAAACAAGCTATGGCAGAACATGGTATCGAACCAATCGACCTTGTTGTGGTTAATCTTTACCCGTTCCGTGAAACCATTGCAAAACCTAATGTGTCCCTAGAAGAGGCCATTGAAAATATCGATATTGGTGGCCCTACGATGGTTCGTTCTGCCGCAAAAAATCATGCGTACGTAGGCATCGTAGTAAATCCAAATCATTACGATGAAATCTTGGAGATGCTCAAAGACAAAGGAAAATTGACTAAGGAATATCGCTTTGGTCTTGCCAAAGAAGCCTTTGCTCATACAGCGGCTTACGATGTGGCTATCGCTAATTATATGAGTGGAATCTTGCATGAAGGTCCTACACCTCCTGAGTATTTGAGCGCTTATGAAAAGGTAACAAATCTTAGATATGGCGAAAATCCGCATCAACAAGCAGCGTTCTACAAAGAAATTGGTACAGCTCATGGCATGGGGGCTTTGAAACAACTACATGGCAAAGAGCTTTCCTATAACAATATTGTAGACATGGAAGCGGCATGGAATATGGTATGGGAGTTTACTAATCCAGCTGCATGTATAATTAAGCATACGAACCCATGTGGTGCCGCTACTGCATCTACATTACATGATGCCTATGTAAATGCGTACGAAGCTGATTCCGTATCTGCCTTTGGTGGCATCGTAGCCTTAAATCGTGAAGTAGATGCAAGTACAGCGGAGGAAATGAGCAAAATTTTCTTAGAAGTTATTATGGCGCCAGCTTTCACAAAAGAAGCATTAGAAATCCTTGAAGCAAAGAAAAATATTCGCCTCATCGAGCTATCTAAGCCGGAATCTGGCCAAGTGACAGTGAAAAAGGTGTCTGGTGGTTTATTAGTGCAAACAGAAGACGATCTCGTAGAAGACCGCGCCAATTATAAAGTTGTTACGAAGGTACAACCGACAGAGGAACAATGGAAAGCCCTTGAATTTGCATGGAAACTTGTAAAACATGTAAAGTCCAATGCTATTTTGATTTCTAATGAAAAACGTACCCTTGGAGTTGGGGCCGGTCAGATGAATCGCGTAGGCTCTGCAAAAATTGCCCTTGAACAAGCCGGGGAAGCCGCAAAAGGCGCTGTATTGGCATCCGATGCATTCTTCCCGTTTGGCGATACCGTAGAAACAGCGGCAAAGCATGGCATCGCAGCTATTATTCAACCAGGTGGCTCTATTCGCGATGAAGAGTCCATCAAAGCGGCTGACGAAGCGGGCATTGCCATGGTATTTACAAATATTCGTCACTTTAAACATTAATTGGTTAAGAGCTTTTAGCGGATTGTTAAACACTATCAGGGCAAAATATCTATTGTATGGTCAATAATTATTGATGTTTGGAGTAGTCTCGTTATGTGTTTATATTTATTATAAACTTAATGGCGTTTAGGCGCCGATGGAGGACTTATGAAAGTATGTGTAATCGGTAGCGGCGGCCGCGAACATGCATTGGCGTGGCGATTGTCCATCAGCCCTAGCGTAACAAAGGTTTATGCTATTCCTGGTAGCGCAGCCATGTCAGATTGTGCAGAGCTAGTTGGCATCGATTGGCAACAAAGTGATCATTTGATTAGCTTTTTGAAAGAGAATCAAGTTGATTTAGTTGTTGTTGGGCCTGAGGCTCCTTTGGTAGCAGGCTTAGCAGATGTACTCAATAAGGCGGGAATTCCAGTTTTTGGTCCATCCAAAGCCGCCGCTCAACTAGAGGGCTCAAAGGTGTTTGCCAAGGATCTCATGAAAAAATACAACATTCCAACTGCTGCGTATGGTGTATTTCATAAGATAGATGAAGCGAAAGCTTTTATTGCTCAAACAGGAGCTCCTATTGTTGTTAAAGCTGACGGCTTGGCGGCAGGGAAGGGTGTTGTAGTAGCTATGACCGTCGACGAAGCGAATGCGGCTGTGGAAGATATGCTCAGCGGTAATCGATTCGGAGATGCAGGCAGCACCGTTGTTATTGAAGAGTTTATGGAAGGTGAAGAGGCTAGTTTATTAGCCTTTGTAGATGGTAAGACCGTTGTTCCCATGATTGCCTCTCAAGATCATAAACGCATCTTTGATGGGGATAAAGGGGCTAATACTGGTGGCATGGGGACTTATGCACCGGCACCAGTTCTTACGGATGCATTGCGGGACGAAGCGATGAAAACTATCTTGGAGCCTATAGTAGCGGCCATGGAAAAGGAAGGTATGCTGTATGTGGGCTGCCTCTACGCTGGGCTTATGATTACTGACGAAGGTCCTAAGGTGGTAGAATTCAATGCGCGCTTTGGTGATCCTGAAACACAAGTTGTATTGCCGCTACTCGATGGTGATTTAGGTGAGATTATGATGGCCTGTGCTAAGGGCACATTAACCTCTAATATGGTGAAATGGAAAGATTCCTCAGCGGCCTGCGTTATCCTTGCTTCTAAGGGCTATCCTGAAACTTCATCAAAGGGCGATGTCATCAGTGGGGATATTAAACAATATGACACAACCATTGTATTCCATTCTGGTACAAAGCTTGTTGGTGAAAATTATGTTACTAATGGCGGTCGTGTGCTCGGTGTTGTCGGACTTGGCAAAGACCTTAGAACGGCACTTGATAGAGCCTATGGACGTATAGAGCATATCGACTTTGAAGGCATGCAATATCGTACAGATATTGGGGCTAAGGCTTTTAAATAAAGTAACAACATTTTGAATATAATGAAAACCTCTACATTCATGCACGACGCATGCGGTGTAGAGGTTTTATTTTCTACCTTTTAACTGTTACCTATGATATAATAAATTAGATATAAAGAGGGCCCATCGACGTGTGATGGCGTTAGGCTCATCTCAAAAATTTGGAAACTTATTGATGACGCCTGACGTGTAGAAGTAAATCTTCTACACGTTAGGTGTTTTTACTATAGTCTATTTTATTTCTTAATAGCGATATACAACTATGATATATAATAAAGAACCGTTAGAACTGAATAGTCCGGTAGCCTTTTGGCTGAATTTTCCAAACGAAGAACGCGTATTTTGGGTGGATCGTCAAAGTGACCGCATCGTTGTAGGCGCTAAACGTTTGGCGACGGTCAAAGATGATGAAGATCGCCATAATTACGCTTACGTGTTTTATGGAGATACTTTTTTTGAGAACTCTAAGGACCCTAAATGGGCTGGCATGGGTCATGAAATGATTGCTTTCACCCATTACTACATCGTAGAAAATGGGGAGTCTTTCTACTTGCACGTTGGTGAAAGCGTCCCTATTACGGATTTCGAGGTGTCTCGAGTTCGCCATAACTACAAGGAAACCAGTGATGATAAGGCGGTTTGGGATAGTTTGATGAACGCTATCGCTGATGGTATTAGTAGCGGTGAAATGACGAAGGTCGTTTCTTCTCGAGAGGTACAGTTCACTAGCGAAACACCATACAATGTGGCAAGTATTTTAGCAAATTTAGTAGATAATAATCCAAATTGCTTTATCTTTGGTTACGAAAAGGATGGACGCACCTTTGTGGGTGCATCGCCAGAGATTCTAGTTCGCCATCGAGGTAGTGAAATTCTCAGCTATGCCTTGGCGGGGACAGCGCCTAAACATGGACCAAATGCGTGGACTAAGGAACAACTGTTAACGGATAAGAAAAATCTCTTTGAACATAATATCGTCCGTGACCGTATTGTGGAGATCATGAAATCTATTACTCCGGAGGTTATAATAGGTGAAACGGGTATCATGGAGCTGGCGCATCTCTATCATTTGCGCACCATTATTACTGCAAAGGATAGCACAAAATCCCTCGTGGAATGGGCAAAGTTGCTCCATCCTACACCGGCTCTCGGTGGTGAACCACGAGAAAAGGCGTTGGCATTGCTACAAAAGTACGAAGCTCATGAGCGCGGCATGTATGCAGCACCTTTTGGCTTTATGAAAGATATGGGGGACGGCATTGTCATCGTTGCTATTCGATCTGCCCTCATTATGGATAATGTTCTTTATGCCTATGCAGGATGTGGCGTCGTAGCCGATTCTGATGCGGATGAAGAATATGCAGAAACTAATAATAAAATGCGCACCATTTTGGATGCGTTATAATAAATTTCCAAACCCTTAGGAGTTGTTGAAAGGGAATATAATGAACGAATATATTGCTGCCTTGGTAGATGAGTTTTACCAACTCGGCGTCCGGCATGCTGTGTTTAGCCCTGGTTCTCGTTCTACGACGATGGCTATGCTTTTCACGGAGTATGAAGGCTTTGAAACATATATGAATATAGATGAGCGCTCTGCTAGCTTTATGGCGCTTGGCATTGCAAAGGCTCATAAAGAACCAACTGTGTTAGTTTGTACATCCGGTTCCGCAGTGGCTCATTATTTGCCCGCTATTTTAGAGGCTCAATATAGTGGGGTACCTCTTATTGTATTGTCTGCCGATAGACCTTATACCTTGCTACATACAGGGGCTCCACAAACAGTAGATCAACAAAAAATCTTTGGTACAGCTGTAAACTATTATGAAGAATTAGCGGTGCCTCAAAAGGAACATTATTATACATATCCACGACAAGTAGCGCGCAAGGCATATATGAAAGCTATGGATACTAAAAAAGGACCCGTGCATATCAATATACCTCTCTTTGAGCCGTTGGTACCTGAACTGGACCGTAAGCACTTTGAAGCGGGACGTAGCCCTTACAAAGTATTTAAACCTAATTACGGTGATGTGTTTAGCTATCAGAATAGAAGTAATAATACAAGTAATGCAAGTAATGCAAGTAATGTAAGTGACGTAAGTGATGTAAGTTATACTAAAAATACTACTGATAATAGTGCTAATAATACTAATAACTTTAATAACTCTAATCTATTGCTTACACAGTATAAGAGAGTCCTTATTTTAGCTGGCCCACAAATTGATATAGATGAAGTTGAGTCTATTCATTCCTTTGCGGAGAATTTACAAGCTCCTATCTTGGCGGATCCATTGTCCAATGTAAGACGTTGTCATAAGACTGGTACTATTGATGACAATCATGAAGTTGCTAGCAATCGTAACAATGATACAGATATGATTCAGAAAAAACATTTCTCTGATGTTGTCATTTCTACGTATGATGCGTTTTTAGCGGATAAAGACCTATGGCCTGTACTAAAGCCAGATTGCGTAATTCAGTTTGGACAAATCGTTGTATCGAAACGGGTACAGCAAATGGTGGCAAGTTGGGATAATGTGGAGTATATTGAGGTAAATCCCACGATGGACTCCATGAACCCTATGGGGAAAACCACCATACACATGCAAGCAAGCATCGATATGTTTACGCATTTGTTCGCTGTAAAGAACGAATCTAATGCATATCTTAATAGATGGCAACGTTTAGAAGTAGCTGGTAAAGCTCAACTAAGTACAGCTATAGAAGAACCAAGTTGCTTTGAAGGACGCACGATACGCGAGTTGCAACAGCATATTCCTGACAATAGCCAAGTACTTGTGGCGAATAGCATGACCGTTCGCGACTTTGATTACTTTTGGCTTTCTGGGGAGTCCGATGCCGTTCTTTACGGTAATCGTGGTGTTAATGGTATCGATGGTACAGTTTCCACTGCGCTTGGACTTGCAACGAATCATCAGCCTACATATCTCGTAACGGGTGATTTGTCTTTATTCCATGATCTAAACGGTTTAGCGGTTGCTAAAACGCACAATCTCAATTTGACGATTATTTTGCATAATAACGATGGAGGCGGTATTTTTGAATATTTACCGCAAAAGGGAACGAAATATTTTGATTATTTGTTCTCTACGTCACAAGGTTTAGATTATAGTGGGGTTGCTAAACTCTATGGCTGTGGGTACACTAAAATCTCTAGTCCTGATGAATTGGTCCCTGTATTAGCTAAAGTTAGCGAGGAATCTGGCGTTCATATTATTGAAATACCAACAGACCGGGAATATAGTCGTCAGTTACATAGGAAATATACAAAAGTTTCAGTTGATATGGAGGCATTACTATGAGTCAGTATTTTTGCAGTATTGTAGATAATGCTTTGTGTAATCCAGCTCAGCGCATGTATTTTGACTTGGGAGAGTATCGCTACGGTTTGACTGTGGTAGGTGAAGGGGAACCTATTGTATGTTTCCACGGCTTCTCTGAATCAAGCTATACTTGGGATGCTATTAATCTGCCGGGGTATCGAGTGGTTCGTATTGATTTAATCGGACATGGCGATTCAGATATTCCTGATGAGAATCAGGCTTACACCATTCCTCAAATGATAAAGGACTTACACACAGTTATCTATTACATGGTTGGTGAAAGCTATTACCTCATGGGCTATTCTATGGGGGCTCGTATTGCACTTTCCTATGCGTTGGAGTATGAACGTGAAATCAAAGGTCTTATTCTTGAAAGTGGCTCGGTAGGCATCGCTTCTGACGCTGAGCGAGCAGCACGCCGCAAGGCGGATGAAGACTTAGCAGTTCATATCGAAGAGCATGATGGTGCTTGGTTTGCTGCACGATGGGCGGAAGTACCTATTTTTGAGAGTCAAAAACAGCTTTCAGAGGGGGTAGAAGAATTAATCTATCTACGTCGTTCCAATAATAGCCCATATGCATTAGCTTGTACATTGCGTGGGTCAGGGCAGGGCGTGATGCCTTATGTAGGGGATAAATTAGAAAAATTCTCTGTTAAAGGTTTATATGTGAGTGGCGCATTAGATACAAAATATACTACAATAGGAAGAGATGTATTTGGCAAGTTGCCAAGTTTTAATCATGTCATCGTCGACGGGGCGGGGCATAATGTACATATAGAGAAACCGCAGATTTTTGAACAAGCGGTATTGGATTTTTTACAGAAGAAAGGTTAAGTCCATGAGCAAATTTGATTGGAAAATATTGGATCGTAATTATGAAGATGTAATTTACGAAACATATAATGGCATTGCAAAGATTACTATTAACCGTCCAGAAGTGCGCAACGCATTCCGTCCTAAAACGGTAATGGAGTTAATTGATGCTTTCACAGTAGCTCGTGAAGATAACGAAGTAGGCGTAATCGTATTGACTGGTGCTAACCACGGTAAGGGCGAAGATAAAGAGGCATTCTGCTCCGGCGGTGACCAAAGCGTACGTGGTCACGGTGGTTATGTAGGTGAAGATAATGTGCCTCGCTTGAACGTTCTCGATTTACAACGCTTAATTCGCGTCATCCCTAAACCTGTTATTGCAATGGTTAATGGTTATGCTATCGGTGGCGGTCATGTATTGCACATCGTATGTGACCTTACAATCGCTTCTGAAAATGCTAAATTCGGTCAAACTGGTCCTCGTGTAGGCTCCTTCGACGCTGGTTATGGCGCAGGTTACTTGGCTCGTATGATCGGTCACAAACGCGCTCGCGAAGTATGGTTCTTGTGCCGTCAATACACAGCAGCTCAAGCGTATGAAATGGGCATGGTTAATACTGTGGTACCATTTGACAAATTGGAAGAAGAAACAGTTCAATGGTGTAGCGAAATCCTTGAATTATCTCCAATGGCATTGCGCATGTTGAAAGGCGCTTTCAATGCCGACACAGATGGCCTTGCAGGTTTACAACAATTCGCAGGGGACGCTACATTGATGTACTATACAATTGATGAAGCGAAAGAAGGTCGCGACGCGTTCAAAGAAAAACGGAAACCTAACTTCAAACAATTCCCTAAATTCCCTTAATCGGGAGTCGATACAGTCCTATATGACGGACTATATTAACGGTTAAAACGACAAGTGCGCCTCTATAGGAGGCGCCTTTCTTGTAATATCTCTTTATTTATCATATTTCAATTATTATTTTTTAGTTTTTACTTATTATTTACTATTTATTGGTAATTAGTGATTACTTATTAGTGATTAGGTTTAGATACGAGGTGAGATGATGGAGTGGTTACGTTATGGTGCACAGCACTACCCTAATCGTAAATGTATAAATGAATATACCTATAACGATATATACCGTGGTGTACTCCATGTAGCTCGTAATTTAGTGCCTTTAGACGCATCTCGTGTGGCTATCTTGTCTGATAACTCTGTGACCATGGCAATGTATGTGTTGGCTGCTATGCTAGTTCATAAAGAGGTACTTTTACTTAATGTACATCTTAAGCCAAAGGAAATAGAAAACCAATTGGATCAACTAGGTGTTACCACCGTATTACATAGTAAAGAACGACGTAATCAATTATCTCATTTCGTTGATTCGAAGGCCTCTAATTCAATTGTTACAAATGAGTTTGAAGCTCTAGAAGATATTCTATCGGATTTAGCGGTCGAGGACTCCTTTGATTGGGTCTTTGTAGACACAGACATAGCTGCTATCATGAATACGAGCGCTACTACGGGGCAATTTAAGTCTGTACCGCTTCGATGGGGGCAGATTAAAGCTCATGTACAAGCTTCCCAAGAGGTACTAGGAAAAACGGATCAGGATAATTGGCTAATGGTACTGCCTCTGTTTCATGTGAGTGGTTTATCTATCTTGATGAGGTCTCTTTATAACGGGACGGCTGTCACTATTTTGCCTAAATATGATGAAGCTCAAGTTCTCAAACTTATAGAATCTGAGCAAATCAATATGATGTCCTTAGTGCCCACTATTTTGACTCAATTAGAGCCACATATTACGCACCATGTATTACGTGTTATATTGCTCGGTGGAGAATTCATTCCTATGGCTCTCATCGAAGCTTGTGAAAAGAAATCTTTGCCTATCTATAAGACCTACGGCATGACGGAAACCTTTAGTCAAAGCGTGACCTTCTCTGTATTGGAGTATCCTCATAAACGAGAATCTGTAGGTAAGCCATTGCCTGGCATGCAGGTTCGTATCGATAATCCTGATACAGATGGGGTAGGCGAAATTCATTTGACGGGCCCTATGGTTATGACTGGTTACATCAACAAGAAACCTATCGATGGAGACTTTAATACAGATGATATTGGTTACATCGATGAGGAGGGGTTCGTTTATATTTTGAATCGTCGTAAGGATCTCATCATTTCTGGGGGTGAAAATATTTATCCTAAGGAACTAGAGGATTTGGTCTATACGTTGCCATTGGTAAAGGAATGTGCCGTTGTGCCTGTGTCCGATGTTAAATGGGGACAAGTGCCAGCCCTCTTTGTGGCCTTTCATGATGGTAAAAGTTTGCCACCAGAGGATATTATAGTCTTTATGAAAGACTCTTTAGCAAAATATAAGATTCCGAAATATGTAAAAGTATTAACCGCATTGCCTCGAAATGGAACTGGCAAAATATTGCGTAATGAATTGAAATTATAAAATTGAGGCGCCTATGAATAATATTTTAAACTTTAAAAGTATAACTACATATCGCCTTAAATTGCCACTGAAGTTCAATTTTAAGACTGCCAAGGGCGAGGTGAAAGAAAGAGAGACTATCGTTGTTCGCATTGAAGACCAACAAGGGTATGTAGGATATGGGGAATGCGTAGCTTTCACAGAGCCATTCTATACATTTGAGACCGTAGAAACCTGTTGGAAAGCTATGGTAGACGATTATATCTTTAATTTGCGCTTGATGCGGCCTAAATCACTGATGACCTATGTACGACAATTACAATTTTGGCGCAATCGAGACAATATGCCTATGGCTATTGCGGCTCTAGAAAATGCGCTTATTCATCTTCATTGTGAACGGATAGGTGTAAATTCTGTTTCCTACATTATGGATCAACCTTTACAAGAGACAATTGAAAGTGGTATCGTCGTCGGTGATGTGCCAATAGACCAATTACTTGATGTTGTAGCGCATCATGTAGTAAATGGTTGTAAGCGGATTAAATTAAAGGTAAATCCTATAGATGGTTATGAACGCGTAGCTTTAGTTCGCAAACATTATCCGGATTTGGTCTTAGCGGCTGATGCAAATCGAAGCTATTCATATCAAGAAATAGATAAGGTCCGTCAGTATGATGATTTAGGTCTAGCTTGTATTGAAGAGCCCTTTGCGATGGCAAACCTTCAATCTTATAAAGATTGGAAGTGGGAGCGTCTTAATCATGGTGATTGGAAAATCTATACGCCAATTTGTTTGGATGAGTCCATTTTAGGATATGATGATTTGTCCTATGCTATCGAATATGGTTTGATTGATGTGCTTAATATAAAAGTAGGGCGCATGGGGGGGCTTATTCCAACAAAAGCAGCTATTAATCTATGTAGAGAACGTCATATTCCATATTGGATTGGTAGCATGGTAGAATCAGGGGTTTCTAAAATGCTTCATGTTCAGTTAGCCGCATTAGGAGATTCCTATATGGCAGGGGATTTGTCCGATTCAAATCGATATTTTGAACAAGATCTTATTTTCCCAGATTTAACCTTTAATGAGGGTGTTATGCAGGTCCCTGATGGTGATGGACTAGGTGTAACAGTTTTTGATGACCGGCTAGAAACTTATTGTATGGAGAAACGAACACTATGAATCTAATTGAATCCTTACAAATCGATGTACCTCGTATGACGAGCGATACTACATGTATTGCAAAAATGAATTTAAATGAATTTCATAAACAACCGCAAGGCTATTTAAATGGTGGTGCTACATTAGCTTTTGCAGAAATTATTGCAGGTATGATGAGCAATGAGCTGGTAGGCTCTCATAAATTTGGAGTAGGTCAGTCTATAACTGCGAATCACTTGCGTCCTGTGAAATGCGAAGGAACATTAACAGCCTTAGGAACATTACTAGTGAAAGGCAAAACATCCCATGTATGGCGCTTTGATATGATAGATGATGCACAACGCCTTATTTCACAAGTGACTGTAACCTTGGCTATTGTAGATTTTGATAGATAAAATCCCATTTTTAAAGGATTTAGTTATATTTGCTAATTAAGTTATGTATAATTTCATCTTACATGAGAACTTACGATTGTTAAGATTATAGGATAATAAAAGGACAGTATCTACTTTTCAGTAGATACTGTCCTTTGTTGGATTTACAATGTAAATGGCTCGTCTAGAAAAACGACATAGCTCTTTTTTACGTTTTTTAAGATCTGCAATTTAAAATGTTAGGAAAGACAAAGATATTTATTTTCTAGTGATAGTATATAGGTCTTCAATATCAGGAATATCGTAAATTACCCATGTTCCATCTCCTAAATGACGCATCAAAACTTTTATATCTTTTGTCATATTCTTTTTATTATTTTGTATCGTTACAGTCACAGTAGCCTTATCACCATTATCTTCTGACTTTAGGTTTTTAACCTCTACATCATGTTCCTTAAATAGGCGACCTTCTACAAGACGATCTACCATAGACTTATTATCATCATTTGCTGTAGTGGTATTATTGGTAGGTGATTCAGATTTAAAGCTGTCAGGATCTTCGATATATGTTCGTATTACGTCTTCGATAAGAGCTGGTCCAAATGTTTTGGTAGCTGCTATTGTAGCTTTACCAAGTGGGGTAGATGTATCGACATATTTATTGCCTTCTCGTTCTACAATGTTTTTTACAATGGATTTTATATCTATGTGGCGTAATGCTTCGTCTGCATCTTTATCTTGTACTGCTTGGTGAATGATTTTTAATGTGTAGGCTGGTGTATGTGGTACATACCATAAGAAATACCATGCTGCGGCCATCGCTCCTACAATAGCTATGATAAGAGCGATAATAACACCTTTTGAATTGAACTTATTCACAGCGAATCCTTTCATGTTTCTATAGAGGCATTTTCATACTGAATATATACATATTGTAGCATATTGAGTAAAGAATAGGATGATTTCTAGTAAAGGGTATACCTATTATAGCTTAGAGAGAAAATTGTACTATTACGAAAACTGACGAATTATGACGATAAAGGGTGGATTCCTGTAATATAATATAGAGATACTTTTATAAAAGCTATAAAATAACGATTATCAAATATAATCAATTATTTTCATAGATTTGTAATAATATTTTTTAAAAAAATAGTTGCATTGCTCTAAAATCCATGATATTATGTACAAGTAGTCAACGCGAGTTGATACGCGGCCCCGTGGTGTAGCGGTTAACATGTCGCCCTGTCACGGCGAAGATCGTCAGTTCAAATCTGATCGGGGTCGCCATTTTTTTTTACAAAAAATCATGCCTCGGTAGCTCAGTTGGTAGAGCAACGGACTGAAAATCCGTGTGTCGACAGTTCGATTCTGTCCTGAGGCACCATTTGTATTCCATGCGGTTGTGGTGGAATGGCAGACACGCCATCTTGAGGGGGTGGTGAGCTAACGCTCGTGCGGGTTCAAGTCCCGCCAACCGCACCAAGCTAATAAAATAAGGGTTTACAGGTAATTCTGTAAGCCCTTATTTTTGTTTGACATCATAAAGTCTTATGGGGTTTGACATCATTTTGACATCATAATATTTTAGCGATGCGTTCCACGATGTCATCTTCCATTTTAGGAGTGACGTGTGAATAGGTATCCATTGTTTCTTGAAACGAAGCATGGCCTAGGCGCTCTTGTATGGCTTTCATATTTGCCCCATTTTCAATGAGAAGTGTGGCGTGGGTATGTCTTGTACCGTGCATAGTAAAAGTTGGCTTACCGATTAAATTGGCGTATTTCTTACATAACTTGCTGACTTCATCAGGACAGCGAGGTGCACCTTTAACGCCAGGGAATACTAGATTATTATTAATCCAGTTCATTGTCTTGATTCTGCGCTTATCGATGACTGTTTTATGCTTCATAAGTTCTTGGAGCGTATCTGTATCAATAGCTATCGTTCGTTTGGATGACGTAGTTTTAGTTGTATTTGATATAACTGCAGTGGATCCGATTTTGAGTGCTGTTTGTGAAATAGATATAGTTGATTTCTTAAAATCAATATCAGACCATCGTAAGCCTAATAATTCAGACCGACGCATACCTGTTGCAAATGCTAATTTAAATAGAGTATGATGTTCTGTATTTGATATATTGGATAAGAAATCTTTTACTTCATCTGCAGATAACGTTACCATATGGCGGACTTTAACCTGCTTTGGCCGATCTATATTTTTCATGTAATTTTTAGGGATGATATCATCTTTTACCGCCTGCTCTAATATGGATCCTAGAATTGTCATGGTGTAGGATATAGTCCTTGATGACAATCCATCCATTGATTCAAATACATACCGTAATGTATTGGGTTTAATCTCAGCTAGCTTTACATTGCCAATTTTATTTCTAATATAACGATTAATAATCCCTGTATAGCTTTGATAGGTAGCTGGTGTTATACTTTTCTCTTTTAATTGTAGCCATATATTAATCCAGGTATTTAGTGAGATAGTAGCATCAAAATTTGCACATGATTGGTTAGCGTTTATATATTTCTCCATAGCTTCCGTAGCAGATTTTTTTGTGCTGCCATAAAAGTATTTACGCTTACCGTTTATCATCTTAGATACTTGGTAGCGCCCATCGGCTCGTTTTTTAGCCATAAAATAACCTCCTTGACTTAAAATAGGTAAAATAAAACAAGCCTTAGAGGTTTTATGTGGTATAATGATATTGGAGTAAAAATGAAGTACCTCTAAGGTATGTAGTTTTTAGTAGCCCTCACTGTGGTGAGGGCTTATTTTTTTTGTAAGGTATTGCACAGATTGTTGAGTAAGCTTTATAATAAGTGTAAAGGAAGGAGGCTGCGCTATGAATGTATTTAAACAATTAGAATGGTCTATTAATGCTTTTTGTGTTTGCATAATCGCGGCAATTCTAATGTTGCCATCATTATATTTTGACAGTATAAATATTTACATCAAGGGTGTATTTGTTAATGGCCCAGTGGCAGTCCTCTTGGCTATTTTCATACAACTTAAATTTTTCTACATAAGAATTCAGTATCATAAAGACGGCTAATCTTGGCTGTCTTTTTCATTTGGCAATTTGGTATCTAGTCGATCAAGAGTTTCTGTGATTTTTTCTAATTTTTTTACTGCATCAGGAGAGTTTAGAATTTTTTTAGCCGGAGCTTGTGTATCAATGTCATCTGATTCTTGACTAGGGCCGTTTATTTTACACGTTTGGGTTATGCCTGATAAGCCGATCGTTGTTGTAACCTCTCCACCTTGTTCTTTTGCCGCATTAAGAGCCCTATAGACATTAATAGCCATAATAACGCCTATTACAACCCCTATACCTCCTATAGCTATAATGAATTCAACAGGGCCTGGTGACTGAACATTAATTTTTAGTTCGGCCTCTTTTATCGCTTTTATTTCCTCCGGACTAAAATCTGCAGCCACAGCAATTTCTTCAAAACTGTTAATAAGAGTACTAATATCAGATATTTGAATCTGGTTGTTTGTTCTAACTCTTAGAGTTATGTGGGCTTTATCGTTTTGAATATACATATCTGATAGTGAGCGGTTAATAAAGGTCGCAGAGTCCGATACGTCAGTAATTACGTGATGAGACATAATTGCTTTATACAGATATGGATCTAAGCGCTCTTTCTTTAAAGTCTTCAACCACTTAATAGACCTTCTTTTTATGAACGGGCAACCATCTTCCGCTAACTCAGATTTATTAATAAGGTATGTATCAGAGACTATTTGTCCGAATGAGATATACTGAGAGTTTTCACTAGGAATCAGAACAATATCACCAATCGACATTTCTATCAAGAATCGTTTTAATTGATTAATAACAAGGCCGGGTTTAACTTGCTTATCTTCAGTGGACTCTGATTCTGCTTCAAATTTAATTTTTTCCTGTAGTGCTCTTTTATAAACAGGGTCTTCCTCTGCGCGAATTATAGCAACAGGGTCTGTAATCCAGTTAAAACCAACGGCTATGAACCCTTCATTAAAATACTCATTATAATAATCGCCACCATTTGTTCTAACAAACCAATACTTGCGTTCTGAAATCTCATCAATGACGAATTCAAGTCCTTGTTTTACTTCTTCTTGTCTCATTACCTCTTGCATAATTTGCTCCTTCATAAAAATATATTATTATACTAAAATATAGAGTCTAATACATTGTCATACCAGTGCTTTTTCTTTTCTTTCTTAGGTGGTTCCTGCTGAATATCTTCAGAATACGTTCTGTGTATTTCGTTGGAGGCTTGCTATTTTGCTAATGCCTTATCAGTGCCTTCATCGACTTTGTGCAACTCGTCGATTTGTTCTTGTGTCATATTGATAGTTCGCTCAAGATATTCTTGCTCCTCTAATAACTCAGTACTTCCATCATCATAATGCACTAGCACCTTGGGACCGTCTAAAGCCTTAAATTCATCATGAGATACTTCAGTTCTAGCAAAGCCAGTTACGGCAACTAAGGCAAACATAGTAGTAATTAACAAAGTCTTTTTCATTTTTAAATCTCCCTTTAAATATTCCCTTATAATGCTGATAAATAATGGTGGTAGAAATCTATATTTTCCAGCTCAGAGTCTTCAACGTTACTCCTGCGGACCATCTGTTCGACAAGGTCCACGTGCTTATCCAAATAAAAGTCATCATTAATAATATGAATTAATTCATGCTTAATTTCCTCCCTCATGCGATCATGGGGTAGATTTTTATTTATGTAGATATTATGGGTATCCACATCTTCACATTCCTCCGATACCGCATTAGTATGTGGTAAATTGCAATAAATTATATTAACTACCAATTACAACACCCTCCCTTGTGTCGACTATTTATGTTTAGATCTGTTGAGCACGCAAAAAATCTAGTTTTTCTTTGTAAGCTTTTGACGAAGGGGCCATAAGTACGTCTTGCATAAACTCGCTAATTACTGGTATGTATTCCTTATAAATCATACTAAATACATCCTTATCAATAGCTTGTGTGAAATTAATAAATGAATTGTTTGGTAATAAATATTTAAAAACAATGAGTAATTTAAAAATATTGGTAATGTTATCTTGATATTCAAGTTGAAAAGTAGTGGTAAAGTCGACAAGTAATGGCAAGCTTTCTTTTAACTTTGGGTAATCATGGTTGATAAAACTTGAAAAGTGGGCACAGTCATTACGAACTTGATTTAAAAATAATATACTTGTACGAAGTTGGCTTGGAGTCATATGGAAAAATGATGAAATATTATCCTGAATTTTAAGAACTTCATAGAAGTGTAGCATTTCACCAAATGAAAGATTATTAATAAAAATCCATATAGGGATATGTCCATGTTTTGTTCGATAGTGAGTAAACGGCTTAAATGTAGTATCCTTGTATATCTTTTTTAATCGTTTTATTAATAACTCATGCTTTAATTCATTTTTCTTTGTCTTTAGATTTTGTGTGTAATTTGATTCATTTAAATATGGTTCTATGTAGTGACAATCAATGCTATCACCATCAAATGGTCCGTAAGCTTTTGCAAACTCATAAGATATACAAGTTTTTAATCGTTGCTCGATTTGTAAAATAGGATAAAATATAAGGTTTTTAATTCTAGCATCAACTTGTTGGATACTGAATAGTTTAAAGAAATCGATATCATCAATATATTTATCATTAGTTAGAAAAGGCTTATTATATTGGTTGATAATATTGTAATATCCATATGTTTGTAGTAAATCTTTCACATACGATTTAGAATTTTTGAGTATGGTCATTCTAATATCACGATCAGAGGTTGGATGTTTAAATGGATTGTGAATATGAATTACAGCTGGACCTTTTATATCAGGGGAAGGTGATTTATTAGTATATTTAGGTAACAAACCAGAATTGGATAATATATCTATTTGTTCATCGTAAGTTTTAAATGATTTCATAATAATAAAAAGGCCATGCACACATAAGTGTACATGACCTTTTTCAGGTTGCAGCTTTTTGCAAAGCCTCCCCAGATACCATGTACACAATATACCATTGCAAGAACTCTTTGTCAAACTCCTTTCTTTTATATTGATTCTGATATTGCGGACAATTATTTATATTTAGATTTTAAAAATTCAATATATTCCACAGCTTTTTGCATATCCTCCTTTGAAATTCCACGTGATGCGGAGAATAATAAACGTGCAGAAGGACGGGTGCGAAGGTATTCAGCGTATTCAGCTGTTTCAGAATCAAGGTAGTAACCTTGTGGAGTATCATCCTTATCCCAACCGATTAACCATTCTGGATTTACTTCTAATATGGGAGCCAATCTATTAATAAAATCAATAGAAACACTAGCGATTTTACCAGATTCATATCTTTGCATATTACTTTCACTAATACCTAATCTTGCTCCTAAGTCAGCTAATGTTATGCCTTTTTGCTTTCTAATGGCTTTTATTCTTTCTCCTATTTCTTTGTTTATTGCATTTCTTTCATCGGTACTCATAATATGCCTCCAAATAAGAATCGCCCTTACAAACATATATTACAATAAACTTGAATAAAATTCAAGAAAAATTATAAAACTTTTATAAAATCTTGCATATGATGGTTGACATGTTTTTCTAATAGGCTTATCATGTAATCATAAACTTGCATAGTGTGCAAGAAAAGTGAGGTGAAAAGATGAAATTAGAAAAACTGAAAGGATTGTTGGTAGAACATAAGAAAACATATGCAGATTTAGCAGAGTTGTTAGGCGTTTCTATTACAACTATTAACAGTAAAATGAATGGGAAAACACAGTTTGATGTAGTAGAGGCTACAATGATTAGTGATTGGCTTGGATTAGACTGCTCTAGTCGAGTAGATATTTTTTTACACAATAACTTGCATAATATACAAGTTATAAGTTAGAAGAGGTGAAATTACATGAAAAGCCCATTACAGAGACACATGGATAACCTTGGGAACAAGACGGAAGAAGGAGGAGAAACAAGTATCACAAAAAAAGAGCCACATGATGCGGCTCAAAAAAAGTGGATTATATTTAGATATTTTAATGCTTTGAAATATAACAAAGACCAATCACTAGAGGAAAAATTACAAGACATAAGATATTGCACAAGAGTTAATTTGGGACTGTTTGTGATTGCAGTGATCCTAACGATTCTAAATATTACGAGAATATAAAGGTTAATATTGCAATTATTATTGTTGTAAATATACCAATGCCAGCTAACCATGCAGCAAATTTACCATATTTAGCAGATTCCTTTGAAATACGAAGACTTTCTTCTGCAAGTTGTAATGTATGATTTTCTTTTTCCAACTGATGCAAAAAATTTAAACCAGATACAGTTAGTTGAAATTCATCAGAATCATCAAAATAATAAGGGGCAAAAAAATCTTTTGGTATAGTTACAAGTTTAAAGTAGGAATGTATTAGAGAGGTAGTATTAGAGATTGCAGATATACGTTCAATAGAATAAAAGGGTGGTTCAACTTTCTTTTTGGGAGTATTGGATAAATACAATTGGAGAGTTGCATCGTTCAATATTGATACTTCTGCTTTTAATTCAGCGTAAGTTTTTGACTTCCTATTAATGAATAATATTAATTTCTCTAAATTTTCATTGGTTAGAGAATGAGCGTGTGAATCAAAGGAATCAAGTTCTTCTTTATAGTTTAAATACTCTTGTTCAATAGAATTTTGCGATAACTGAAGATTAGAAATAGGTAATGCCTTCATAATCCCTATATTTTTTTGGATGGCATTACTAATAGCTTCAGATTTTTTAATAAGTCGCTAGTGGGTTTCATAAAAGACCTCCTTTCAGAGTAATTATAGCACTAGGGAAGGCGATACGAAGGAGAAACAAATGAAAGAAATTAAAGAAAAATTACATCAAGTAATTTTAAAAAGATTAGACATGACAATGAATGAAACAAGTTATACAGATCCATATATTGTTCCATACATTGAATTATATTAACGCTTAGAAGAAAAGAGTGTTCCACACCAAGAAGAACACTCTAAATAGTTAATTAAGAAAGGAATTATGAAATGGATACCACAGAATTGGCATTAATTATTTCAGCAATGGCATTAGGAATAGCTATAGCTAAATTAATTCTACAATAGCATAGAGTTATTTAAATATAGAAATTATGACTGCTATAAATGAAAGAAATAAAGCTAGATTAGAACGACATGTGGCATGCTTATCTATCTTACGTTGTTCTAACACTGCTTCATAATATGATCTTCCACTTGGAGTTATTTCATAAGTGTTATTAGAAAGAATACCTTCTGAATCACTATGAAAACCATCGGTATTGGTAATGAAGTTTAGTTGTAATAAGTAAGATAATTCAAGCGCCATGTTATAGGCTGATAGACCAGTAATACCGCTTAATTGTTGTGGAGACAAATTTCGCTGATAGAACTGTTCTAAATAAGAAAAACTTTTTTTATCCAAAAGATATAAGTCCATATACTCACCTCCTTTTGAGATGAGTATAGCATGAGTGATAAAAATTGAAAGAGGTGAAATCACATTTTACAAGGTAATTACGGAAAACCGTAATGCAGCGAATGTGAAAATAACAAAGGAGCGATATGCGAACCATTTATTAACACAGAAAGGAGATTGCGATGAAAATCATTATAGAAGGTACTGCTGAAGAAATTTGGGCATTAATGGAAAAAGAGCCCTGCTGTGAACAGAGCTCTAGTAATCAATGGTTTCCTGAAGACAGTAATCGGAAATATTACGAAAAATCAACAAGTGGTCCTAACCTGAAAAAATAGTTTCGTTGATATATTTCCAAGCCTCCTTTGGTAACCAACCTTGGGTATTATTTATTACTTCTATGACCAGTAACCTATCATTGCTATCTAGATATTTGGTTATTTTGTCAGATACTTCTTGGGCTGATTGATAATTAGATCTAATTAAATAGGACGATTTCCAATATGTACACCAAGCTCCATCACTTGCCGATTTGATTGCTTGGATAACATTTTCATAATCTTGTCCCGCTTTATTCAAATCATAAGTAATAAAATAACGTTTTTTCATTCCACTCACCTCCTTTCTATATCCATTATAGCAAACGCGGAGGTGAGGGAAGTAATACTAATAAACAGATGAAGGGGGTGTAGAGATGAAGAACCCTGTAGGGGGGATTTATACAAAAGAAAATGGAGAACAATTTAATTATCAAAATAAATTTATAAGAGTTGAGCCAACAGGGGGTGATTTTTGGGACTACTTACCATTTATTGCTGTAGTGGTTTCCTCTGTTTCATTAGGCGTATCCATAGCATTTTGGGTGCTTAAAATTTTATGAAAATTAGATAAATTGTAATGGACTTTATAGAGCTTAAATTTTTTTCTATTAGATGTTGATAAAGGAGAGCGATGCCATGGTAGCCAAGCATATTGAGGAATTTTAAATTCAATGCAGATTCCCTCTTTAATAGAAATATTTTTATTAAGGATAACCAAGATAGGTAACTCTAAACAGCTGCCTGATGTAATTGGACCGCAGCGTGATTTAGGAAGATCAATAATAAAATTTTCTAAGGCCTTTGGCCCAAATGGACTAATTAATAAAGAGGGATTGTCTCTTAGCCATGGAACGCTAGATAAAGTGCAAAGAAAATGGTTTTCATTTGTTTTAGGGTTATAGGCTCGTAAATCAAAATAAGAACTATTGGTAGTGCTGGCATTCACAATGATTGCGGTTGTAAAAATTGCATATTGATTAGTTGAATTTTCAAAAACATTATCATGGGCTTCTATATTTTTTGTAACATCTAGTGCAAAGCAATTGGCATCAAAATCAACAGTTATTAATCTTCTTTCTCGCAAATATGATAGTAAAGAAAGCAATAAAGCCGCCAATGAAATGATTATTGGAATAAAACCCATAATTTCACCTACCTTCTAAGGGGATTATACAAATAATTATTTAAAAATACACAAAATATTCATGAAAACTTTATGAACACATATAAAAAGATATAAAGGAGGATTATTGTGGACAGGAATAAATTATGCATTACAGTTGCTGAGGCTGCTGAACTAGCAAGCGTTCCTCAGGATGTGATTCGCCAATGGGCGGCCGACTTTGATTTCCCGTCGATGAAAATAGGAGCCCGAGGTGGCAAACGATTGATTCATTTAGATTCGTTTAATGCATGGCTAGGGAAACGATGCCAGGCACGAATAGGAGAGTAAGGAGGTAAAAGACAAGATGAGTGCGATGACATACAAAGAAAAACGTGAGTTTAGACGTGCTGCTATGGCGCCACAATTAGCTGATGTTATAGAGGGTTTTATTGTCGGAGCATGTTTTTTATATCTAGTAGTAGGTATTTTCTATTGGTGGATTACAGGGGAGATATTAGTGAAATGGTAAAACGATGTTATCACTGGGGATATAAATTCTCCGGATGTTAGAAAGGATTAAGGAGGGGATAAAAAATGAAAGATAAAAGAGAAAAGGCACTAGATCTACTAAAAAGATATTTAATGTTTGATGATGAAGAAATGCAAGTTTTAAGGGAACACATTACATCAATCAGCGTAAGCAATAAAAGTGCAAGTTTAGACTTTACTATTCTTGCTAATGGATGCGCTATTTTTGTTAAGCGAAAGACAGGGGAATATGTATTACGCATAACAGGTAAAGGCCCAATTAAAGAAAACAAAGTATATCTTGCATTAAGGGCAAGAGAAATACTGCTTGATGCGGTGATGAATAATGAGTAAACACTGCAGCATATGTGATGAGTGCAATAAAAAAAGCCATGCCTACATACACTGTAGACAGGCTAAAGGGATTATATGTATGGAACATTGCGATGCATGTCAATATTTAGAAGTAGCACAAGGGGACATGCATTGCAAATATCCAAGGGAAAAAGAAAAGGCTGCTAATTAAAGCAGCCCATTCATGTACGTAAATTACGCACCACCTAAAGTAATTATATCATACATGGAGCGATAAAGATAGGAAATGCCTATATTAAGGGTATTTCTTAATTAACTAGATATAACATATTAACAAATCGACCATGGGGAGTAATTACTTATGAGGAAGCGGAAGAAAGTCATATCTAAAAATATGATAGAGGTACTTGATTATCACACATCAAGAACCTATAGAAAGAATGGCAAGCGTGTAAAAAAGAAAAGCATCACACCAGAAGCTATGAAAAAACAAAATGAAAAACAAGCAGAAGCAATGCTGCGTATGTTGATTGATAATAATTTCACTACAAATGATTGTTATATTACGCTCACATATAAAGAACAGCCTGCTACATGGGAAGATGCAAAGAAAGATATTCAGAATTTTATAAGAAGGCTAAAGCGAAGATATAAAAAACTGGATAAAGAATTGAAATACATTTACATAGCGGAGGGACAAACAAGAATACATTTCCACATGATCATCAATAATGCAGAACTATATTCAGATGAAATTAATGAACTTTGGCCACATGGCATGCACAAGTTGATGTTGTATCAAGGTAGAGCAGAAGATGCAGTGAGATTGGCAAGCTATTTTGTAAAAGAAAAAAGGAGTGCTTGTTACTCAGATAAAGAAGATGCATTTAAACGTAGATGGAATAGTAGTAAAAATTTAGAAAAACCTAAAGTTAAAACGGAGATTTTAAAGCCAAGCGAATGGAGAGATTATATCCAACCGCCAAAAGGCTATTACGTAGAAACGGACAGTGTAGTTGAGTCTGTATCAGAAGAGGGATATCCTTACAGATTTTATAGACTAATAAGAATTGAGGAGGTAAAACATGGCACTACTAGGAATAGGCATTGTAGTAGGGGTAATACTAGGAGTATCAATAATGGCATTATGCGTAATTAGTAAAGAATGTGAGGAATGGGAGGAAAAAGTAAATGATAAACGTAAATGAGGTATTTTTAAGTGGCAACGTAGTAGCAGATGCAGAACTACGTTATACAAAAACAGGGAAGCCAGTACTCACATTTAGAATGGCAACCAATAAATATGTGAATGAGCAACAGAGTACACAATATCACAACATTGTATGTTGGGTTGATGCGGAACTTTATAGTGGGTTACGTAAAGGTGATTTTGTAGCCGTGAATGGTGAGTTAAGAACTAGATCATATGACAAAGACGGAAGCAAACGATATATCACAGAGATTATAGTGAAAAATCTTACATATGGCCTTAAACAAAATGAAAGCGCAGCAAGTAACTTTGATAATGGGTTTGCAGACAATGATGAGAATATTCCGTTCTAGGAGGAAATAAAAAATGAGAAGAGGTAGACCAAGAAAAATATGCAGTCATTCATTTGGACCAGCTAAAAGCGGTGCGTTATGGGTGAAGCCATCTTGCCCTAAAGGGAAAACATCAATAAAAGTATTCAAAGGCAAAACAGCAGGCACATTATATTGGCTAAAAAAAGAAGAATGTGAAGATTGCCCTGTATATAGTCCGACAAAGATTTATGCAAAATAGGAGGGGACAGCATGCAAAATACTAGAAAGGGTAGAAAAAGCAATAAACATTGATGCGGTTGCGCTAGGGAGGGCAGACTATGAACCATGTAACAACACTATTCAATAGTAATGAGTTTGGGGAACTTAGAACTATCATTATTGAAAATGAAGTATACTTTGTGGCCAAGAGCGTAGCAACTGCACTTGGATATAAAGATACTGCAGATGCAATCAGAAAACATATTGATGAAGAAGATAAGCTGCGTTGGCAAATTGCCGACACAGGCCAGAAGAGGGAAACATATTTAATCAATGAGTCTGGACTATATTCCTTGATACTGAAATCAAAGATGCCAAGTGCAAAGAAATTCAAACGCTGGGTAACAAGTGAAGTACTTCCACAAATTAGAAAAACAGGTAGTTATGATCTACATATTCCAAAGACACTACCAGAAGCATTGAGATTGTATGCAGATGAAGTAGAAGCACACAACCAATCAAAGGCAATCATTGAACAACAGAAGCAACAAATAGCCGAATATGAGCCTAAGGTTGATTATGTGGATAAAATTTTAAGCAGTACAAACGCAATGACAGTAACACAGATTGCTGCAGATTATGGACTAAGTGCGAAAGCCTTAAACAAGATACTACATGATGCACATATTCAACGTAGTGTAAATGGGCAATGGATTTTGTATAGCGACTTAATGCGAAAAGGATATACAAAGACTAAAACACACACATACATGACTACAGACGGAAGATTGGAGTGCAAAACATCTACACGTTGGACACAAAAAGGAAGATTGATGATACACGAGTTATTAAAGAAGTTAGGAATCAATGCAGTGTGTGAGGAGGTAGCATGAAGCCATTAATATATAAAGGCCTAAGAAAGAACTTAAACAGGTCAGAATGGGTAATCAGTGATGAAATAAAGCAAAGCTACTCACAAATCAGACTACTAGCGATAGAAAATGATACATATGCATGGGTACAAATTGAGGACGGAACACTATGCAGAGGAAGCGAAGCAAAAGACACGCTAGGGAAAAGGATATATGAAAAGGACCATATAGAGTTTGATTGCAAATCAATACAAGAAAAACCAATGGTAGGGGAAGTATATTACAGCGTTGATAAATACCAATGGAGATGTAAGGCAATTAACCAGCAAAACAAACAAAATGATGCGGTACTAGATTTTGACTTAGCATTTGTAGTGAATAATGGAAATGCAAGAGTAGTTGGTAATAGATTAGAGGGATATGAGCATGAATGATAGATACAGAAATGTATGCAAAAAGCATGATCTAATTGTAGCGGAGATATAAGATATGACGGAAGAAGAAATACAAAAGAAGTTAGGAAAGCATTTATTTTTAAAGAATATAACTATTCCTAATATAACAATGCATGGCGATGGGAAAGGGGAATATGAAGCAGATTTAATCTACTTCAATCTTAAAGCTAGAGTGGTTACTGAAATAGAAATCAAGGTAAGCATTCAAGATTTTAGAGCAGATTTTAAGAAGAAAAGATACCATGATCATTTACATGTAGGCTATTTGTATTATGCAGTCCCACAAGACTTGTATGAAGACCATAAGGATGAAATAGAAAGTTTATTAGGTGATGCGGGATTAATAGTGGCCAATATATCTAATAATAAAAAAGAAGATGTTAGATACATTAAAAGGGCAAAAAAACGCAAAGATGTAAAGGAATTAAATGAAAGTGAAGTTATTAACTATTTAAGGATTGGATGCATGAAATGGGTAAATAGATAGTAATTAGGGGATATTTAATTTTGATAAAGGCGTTATTATGAAAATACCATGTAGGGACTGCAAATTTAGAGAAGTAGGATGTCACAGTAAATGTGAAAGCTACAAACAATATAGAGCATCATTAGATAAGCTTAATGAAGAAAAGAATATGCAGGGAGATGCGTACAAATATGTTGGGGATAACGTAAGAGCCATTAGAAATAGAATGAGAAAGCTAAAAGGGTATAGCTGCACTGTAAGGAATTAAGGAGTTAGCCAGATGAAAATATATAAAGAAGAATTGTTGATATGGAGAAAAATATATGTAGAGGAGTGCAGAGAAGAAAATAAAGAACCAATAGAAATGGGCCAATGGGAAAGAGAACTAAAAGAAAATGGAGTAGAAATAATTGACAGGAGAGTTTAGGGAATGAACATATGGGGCCTGTTCGATGACGGAAACGGATGCTATAAGCAGGCAGTAGATGAATTTAATATGAATGAGGGGGGGGGCAACATAAGATAATCTCCATAGGTATTGGGGATGCATGTATTAATCAAGATTTGGCTGTTAATACATTACACCAGCCAATGGTCCTATGGGATGTATTAGATAGATTAGAACCACCAGATGTAATTCTAGCTAGTCCACCATGTGAAAGCTGGAGCGTTGCCAGTGCCATGAAGGGCGGCAATGCATGTTGGAAGCAAGAACAAGGTATAACAACATCATTATTTGGAGGGTATGAAGAAAGCAGCAAATTCACCATTAGGAATAAAGACGATTATAGTAACTATCAATTTAAATATGACAAATCATTTTTGACAAGAATAAACGGTGAAATGTGTATATACAACACGTTAAAAATCATTGATCACTATAAGCCAAAAGTATTTGTTATAGAAAATCCTGCATATGGAAGAATATGGGAATATATTGCAAACGTAATAGGGTTTAAAATTCCATATGAAAATCTTACATACTATAACAATTACGGATACCAAGTGCAAAAGCCAACAAAGTTTGGAAGTAACATAAATCTAAAGCTACGGAATAAAAGGGTAAAAGGAAAGATTGGATTAAAACATTACAATACTGGAGGTAATAGATATAATACCAGGTCAAACATTCCAATGGATTTAGTTAAGAGCATATTGAAACAATGTGAAGCGCATATAAGTAGCTAGGAGAATAAGAGACACTCAAATCTACAGGAAAGGAAAATAAAAATGGAAATACTAAGTGTTGCATTTGGAGAAAAAAATAAAATTAAATATGAAAAAGCAAATAGCACTGGGGTTACTGAAACATATCAACTAATTACAAAAGATGAATTTAGGCCAGAGATATTAGATGCATATGTAAAGGCAAGGATTGTAGTAATTGATACATTTAAGGCTTTTAAATTTATTAGAGAAGAATGGTTAAAAATTAAATCAATTAACTTTAGGTGGCATAAAGAACTACCAAGGGTAATTGTAGCAGCAAGATATGTACTAGAAATTACAAATAAAAAAGGTGATGAATGTACAATAAGCACTTCATGGCTACCAATAGCAGAGGAAACACAAGAGAAGCTAATTCCATTAGTAGAAGAAATTGAAATGTTTGTACGAGGAACAAGAGCGCAGGGGAAACTATGGGAAGATGAATTAGAAGATGATGCGGTTGAAGGAGAAACATTTCACATCAATGATCTAGTACAAGAAGGAGAAGTAGATGATTAAAGACCAATTAATTTATGTAGCGCATCCATTTGGAGGTAATAAAGAAAATAAATTTTCTATAGATACAATTATGAAAAATCTAGTAATGCTAGATAGGAACAATACATACTTATCACCTCTTCATAATTTTAGTATGGTGTACTTTGCGGATGAGTATGCAAAAGGTTTGAAGATATGTTTGGACATGTTAAATAGATGTGATGCATTAGTATTATGTGGGGACTGGGAAATATCAAAAGGCTGCATTGGTGAATGGTCATTTGCAATAGCTAAAGGGATACCAATATATACATGGAAAGAATGGACCGATAAATTAAAGGAACAGGGAGATAATAGCCGATGACTGGAAGGGAATATTTAAATCAGATACGTGATACTGATTTGAATATTAGAAGTAAGGAGAGAGAAATATTTAGAATAAGACAAGATATTATGAGTTTACAAGCGATTGATTATAGCAAGGATAAAGTTAGTGGAGGTCAACCAATAACTATTGCAGATAAAGTTGCGAACCTTGATGCGGTTACAGAAGAGATTATGAAAGAATGGAGTGATTTCTTACAGGAGAGAGAGCGAGCAAGATTTATGATCAATCAAATTTGTAGCACTAAGCAAAGGATTGTTTTAGTAGATAGGTACATTAATGGATGTACATGGGAAAAGGTTGCAGAACTAATAGATTGTTCAAGGCAGAATGTTCATAATTTACATAAAAGAGCAATTAAAAATTTTGATGAAATTTACAAAAAGGTTGCTATTATTTGACACTCAATATATGAGATACTGTATATGGGCATGGATGAAGAGAACACTTTCAACAAGCCTCCTAGAAAAACTACACACTATTAAGGACTACATCATACAAGGTCGCATAACACAGTATGATGCGGTCCTTTTTAGTTTATAAGGGGTATTTGATGAAGCATAAAAGAATTACATCCAAGAAAACAATACAAGAAGTTCGCAAGCCATTTTGTGAAGTATGCGGACAAAGAACGAATATAGAACCACATCATATTAATACACGTGGCAGTGGCGGTGGAGATATTAAGGAAAACTTAATACAACTATGCACGCAATGCCATATCAATACACACAGTGGGCAATATCCAACAAAAGACGATTGCTTAAATAAAGTAGCAGAGCGTGAAGGTATTACATATGATGAAGCATATGCAATTAATCGTAGAGCAATGGGATATGATGTATGACAAGAATTAATTGTAACAGGGGTAGATGCTTAAATAATAAATATGGCATCTGCACTGCAGATACAATTGAATATGAGGGAATATGTCAAACCTATATCACACATGACCAAGCACACAAAAGTAATTGTGGATTATGCACTCGTTCTCATGGCAGATTTAAGAGAAACAGCCGTGATGTATTAAGATAGCTTGGGGGTAGTGCCCGTACTAAATAATAAAAAATAAATTTAAATTATTACACGATTTGTTGAGTTTTTGAGTAAATTTTTTATGGGTCCTTCTGGCCAAAGTTGAAAGCGTGCGGTGGCCGAGACCCCAAAATTTGCCTAGATTTTAATTTTTTTATGACCTTGCTAGTGATACAGGTAATGAAAGGAGGCTGATTGATAAGTGAAAATTACAGATGATTTGAAGACAGCAACGGCCTCTCAGTCGAACCTGGCAAAAGCACTTGGACTCTCGCGTCAACGTGTTTCGCAACTGCTTCAAGAAGGGGTTTTAGCAACGGATGAGAAAAATCAAATTTTGGTTATCAAATCCGTTATCAATTATGTCAAATATAAGGGGCAATCCTCTGCTGAAGAGGTGAGCAGTTCCGATGATGCGGTGTTCGAGGTTGAAAAGGCCAAGAATGAACGCGCGAAACGCAAGATTGCTGAGTTGAAGTTGGCCAAAATGAACGGCGAAGTGTACTCGGCAGATACTGTAGAACAGGTTATGACAGAAATGCTCGTGAATTTGCGCACACAATTATTAGGATTGCCAACTAAATTGGCACCACAATTACAGAGTGTGACAAAAGAGGAAGCATATAACTTGTTAACGCAAGAAATTGAGGATAAATTATCTGAATTAAGTGAATATACGCCGTCATTATTCATGGATAGCGATGATACAGATGAGGAGGAAGTGCGAAAATGACAATATTAGATTGCATGATGAAAGCCTTATCTGTTCGTGAACTTCATGAGATACCAGGTGTATTAATGGATGTGTTGCTTGATCATAATAAGCTGAAAAGTTTAATTGCACATATGAGTGGTTGTTATTCGTATTCTGGTTTATTACAGGAGTTTGAAGAAAAAGCGGCTGATAGGAAAAACTATATGCAAGACTATACGCCACAAAGTGTTATGGATATTGTGGCAGGTATATCCACTAATGGCTGTGTAAGAGATGTATGTGCTGGTATAGGCGGTCTTTCACTAGCTAAGTATAAGAATAATCCAGATGTAGTATTACAGCTTGAGGAATATTCTAAAAATGCAATATGTTTTTTACTTTTCAATCTGGTAATGAACGGAGTTCCTGCTGTTGTAATAGAACGAAACGTGCTAACTCAAGAAAATATAGCTAAATATAAGGTGGAGATTAGTAATCAAGTGCCACAGATTACCAAAGAAGTATATATAGATGAAGGTACATATTCCGCTGATACAATTATTAGCAATCCTCCATATAGTCTATCGTGGGTGCCTGTTAATGATGAACGTTTTGATGGGTATAAATTAGCTCCAAAAAGTAAAGCAGATTATGCTTTTATCTTGGATGGTATTTATTCTCTTAAAAATAACGGGACAGCAGTATTCATTTTACCGCATGGTGTCTTATTTCGCGGACAAGCTGAAGGTGATATTCGTCAAAATTTGATTAAAAACAATTTGCTTGATGCGGTTATAGGATTGCCATCTAATTTATTTACCAATACAGGGATACCTGTATGTATACTTATATTTAAGAAAAATAGAGTAAATAAAGATATATTATTTATCGATGCTCAAAAAGGTTTTGTTAAGGATAAAAGCAAAAATATAATGACATCAGAACATGTGTTAAAAGTTATTGATACTTATAACAATCGTTCTGATATTGAAAAGTATTCAAGAAAAGTTAGCATTTCTGAAATAGAAGAAAACGATTATAACTTGAATATACCTAGATATATTGATAGCTTTGAGCCTGAAGAAATACCAGATGCAGTACAGCTTGCTAAAGAACTGAACGAAATTAATCGAGAAAGTCGGTCGTTGGGTTTAGAAATTGCGGAGATGTTAAAGCTATTAGTTTGTACGGATCCAGACGCGCAGAAGGAGCATGATGAATTTGTAAAAGAATTTACAGAATTCTTGGTATCTTCTGATAGTGCTTGTACAATTGAGGAGCAAGAAGATGTGATAAAAAAAATAGAAGATGTTAAGAAGTATTTACTTCAAAAGATGTTTGTGTAATGTTAAGAAATTACAAGAAATTAAAAATTACGGAAGTTGCTGATATACTAGGGCGTCCTAAAAAGAATCAAATGTATCCGGAAGGTTGTATTTGCTTGCAAGTATCTGCAAGTAAAGGGGAGTTATTATATTTAGATACATCACAACAAGTTGATGCTAAATATGTGGTGATTCAACCACGAAACGTAATTCCTTTTTATTTATATTTGATGATAGAAAAGGCAATGCCTGAATTCCTATATAAATATAGGCAAGGACTAAATATATCAGCACATGACATAAAACATATGGAGGTAGTGTGCCATACGGATGTCGAAACTCAGGCATTAATAGCTATGATGTTTACATCCATAAACGGTACAAGGTTAAGCGTGCAAATGGGCGCGCTTTTTTAATACAAAAAAGGAGGTGATAGCATGAAAACAGCAAAAGAATTATGGCAATATGTCTCTAAAATGGGCCTAAAACCACTACCTAAAACCAGTGTTAGCCAATGGGCTGACGATTACCGCATGCTATCACAAGGCCTTTCAGCGGAACCAGGACGATGGAAAACGAGTAGAGCTCCATATCAAAAGGATATTATGGATGCTTTCACGCAACCTGGTATCAATCGGGTAGTGGTTAAGTCAGCGTCACAGGTCGGGAAGTCGGACATAATGAATAATGTCCTAGGGCGATACGCTCATCTTGACCCATGTGCGGTTATGATGATTCAACCAACTATCGAATTGGCTCAAGATTATTCAAAGTCTCGTATTTCTCCAATGATCCGTGATACGAAAGTACTATCACAAGTATTCTACGAAACGAAATCAGAAGACGGAGCAAAAACACGAGATGGCAAGAATACAATCTTATCTAAGTTATTCCCTGGTGGTCGTCTTATCATGTGTGGGGCGAACAGCCCGGCTGGATTAGCATCACGTCCTGTGCGTGTTCTACTAGCAGACGAAGTAGACCGCTTCCCCGATAGTGCTGGCACAGAAGGTGACCCAGTAGACCTTGCTGCCAAACGTATGACAACATTTTGGAACAGGGTCATGGGGTTATTTTCCACGCCAACGAATGAGGGTAGCTCACGCATCGATGTAGAGTATCAAACAGGCACGCAAGAAGAGTGGCAACATGAGTGCCCGAATTGTGGTGAGTACCATTTGATACGGCATACTGA
Organism: Veillonella parvula; assembly: GCF_032550495.1. Classification (GTDB taxonomy): domain Bacteria; phylum Bacillota; class Negativicutes; order Veillonellales; family Veillonellaceae; genus Veillonella; species Veillonella parvula_G. Next base: position 384,864 of record NZ_JAWFZJ010000002.1, read on the forward strand.
AATGGAATGTGAGACCGAGGAACATAAGGACGCTAAAGGGCGGAAGATTGTGGTAGTCAGTGATGTGAAATGGCGGTGCCCTGATTGTGGGTCTACATTTTCTGAAGACGAAATGCGGAAAGTTCCTCAAAAGTATATATCGAAAAACCCGGCTGCGTTGCATAATGGCATACGCAGTTTTTTTGTAAATGGATTCACATCACCGTGGCTAACATGGAATGACATCATGAGGGAATGGCTAGAGGCTAAAGGCGACCCTACCCGCGAAAAGGTAGTCATGAATACACGCTTTGGTGAATCATACGCACAACAAGGTGCCTTTGAAGACTATCAACAATTCATTAGGCGCCGTGAGAAGTACGGCGCAGACCTTCCGGACGGTGTGTTACTGCTAACTGGTGCCGTCGATACACAAGACAACCGGTTAGAGTATGAAATCACCGGTTGGGGGTACGGTGAAGAATGTTGGGGGATCTGTAAGGGTGTTATTTTAGGAGAACCTGATAATAAAGCGACATGGGATGCACTTGATGCGGTGCTTGATAAGGTGTACCGATTTAAGAACGGAACAGGGCTTAAAGTAGCACGTGCTTTCATTGACTCCGGCGGTCACTACACGTCAAAAGTATATAAATACTGTGAAAAGAACTTCAGCAAGCAACGATTTGCCATCAAAGGTACGGCCGGAACACCTGGCATACCGTTAAATTATAAGATTGGTAAAGCATCTGGAAGCAAGATTCCACTTGTCATGCTAGGTGTAGACGATGGGAAACAACAGGTAATAAACCGATTGGCCATCGATGAACCTGGCGATAAGTACTTTCATTTCCCTTTGGATGAAGAATTCCTAGGAACTAGAGGGTATGACGAGTTGTATTTCAAAGGGATCATTTCGGAACACAAGAAGAAAGTAAAACGTAAGGGCGTTATCCATGAAATATGGGAACCTACTGCAGGGGTTCGTAATGAACCTTTGGATTTACGTGTATATAACCTAGCGTGTATGAACTCAATCCATCCTGATTGGGATAGATTGGCGGAAGTAGTTAAAGGTGGAGGCCATTCCACTACAACAGTAACTACTCCACGAAAGAAACCAACGCGTAAACGTGTTCGCAGAGCTAGTAAAGCAGCAGATATTTAGGAGGATGTATGGCAACTAGTTATTCAAGTAAGCCAAGGCTAATTGATGTCCGGTTAGAGTGGTACGTCAAGGCTGAGGAAGCAATATTGACTGGCCAAAGCTATACAATCGGAAATCGGACTCTTACAAGGGCAAATTTAGCAGAAGTAAGAAAAATGATTGATGATTTAGTGGCAAGAGGCGCCAAATTACCTGGTATGGATACCGATAATGGACGTGGAAACCGGTCAAAACGGGTAGTTTTTAGAGATTAGGAGACTAAAATGGCGAGAAAAAACAAGAAATTTAGCGCTAAAATAGGCACTCCGAGGGCTAAAAATAGCGGATATAGTGAGGGTGGAGCCTCTAATAATAACAAATCATTGAAGGGATATAACCCTAGAAAACTGGGTTATAAGGCTGATATTGGTGCGAATTTATCGACTTTGCGTGATAGATCCGCAGATTTAGCTATCAATACACCAGTTGGCACGGCTGCAATCAACACAAGCACTACTCATACAGTTGGCGCAGGCCTCAACGTGTTCCCTAGACCTAAGTTTCAAATCTTGGGAATCAGTGCAGAGGAGGCTAGAGCATGGGCTCGTAAGGTTCGTGCTGAGTTTGATTTATGGGCCGAATCAAAAGACTGTGATATCTACCGTAAGAACAATTTATATGACATGCAAAGCATAGCATATCAAGGATATCTCACAGATGGTGATAGTTTTGCGGTATTTAGACGTAAGCCGACAACACCAGATATGCCGTATACGTTGCGCCTTCAATTAATTGAAGGTAATCGTGTAAGTAATCCGCTTACTGATTCCACATATGTTACAGGCGACCCAACTGGCGTTGAAGCGCTTAACCAAGATAATGGGAACCGCATATTGAATGGTGTAGAAATCGATACTGACGGTGCTATTGTAGCCTACTGGGTATCTAATCAAGTACCTGGCGAACCAATTACAAGCGTGTTAACGACATGGGCAAGGGTTGAAGCATACGGCAAGCGTACAAGCATTCCGAATGTACTGCAAATTAGTAATGATACTAGACCAGAGCAGTATAGAGGAGTTCCTTATTTGGCTCCAGTTATTGAAACGCTAAAGCAAGTGTATCGATATACAAATGCAGAGCTTACATCGGCTATTATTAAATCGTATTTTGCGTTATTCTTTACGGAAGCCGTGACTAATTCAGGTTCATTAAATGATATGTTGGCCGACAATGGTGTTGATGATCCAACGGAACCAGTAGTCGATGTATCAGAATACAATTTAGGACCTGGCACATTAAATGCCTTACCTAAAGGTGTGGATGTAAAAAGTGTTGATGCTTCCAATGCTCAATCTACTTTTGAAGTATTTAGTACCCAACTCATCAAACAAGTAGGTGCTGCACTTAACCAGCCTTACGAAGTATTGATGAAGAACTTTAACTCTTCGTATTCTGCAAGCCGTGCAGCAATGTTACAGGCTTGGGAAGAATATAAACTACGTCGCAAGTGGTTCGCTCGTGACTTCTGCCAACCAATCTATGAGGTATGGTTAATGGAAGCAGTAGCGAACGGCCGAATTGAAGCGCCTGGTTTCTTTGATGATCCATTAATTCGAAAAGCATGGTGCAATGCTGATTGGTTCGGACCAACGATGTCCATCCTTGACCCTGTTAAGGATATGAATGGTAGTACCCTTCGCATTGAGAATGGAGTTTCCACTCGTGAACGTGAAGCGGCTGAAATGACAGGGACAGACCTTGAAGAAAACATTGCACAACTTGCATTTGAAAAGCAACTCATGGAGAAATATGGCATGGGGCTAGCTGATGCGGTAAATCCTTCCGTTGGCTCTAAATCTGAAGCGAAAGGAGGTGAAGAGGATGAATAAATTTTGGTCTGTTAAGAATTTTGTAAATCAAGATGGTACCGGTCAATCTGAATTGATTTTGTATGGTGATATTTCTGATACCTCTTGGTGGGGTGATGAAATTACACCACGTGAATTTGCAAGTGACTTGGCTAGTTGTAATGGTAATAACTTAACAATGCGCATCAACTCTGGTGGTGGTGACGTGTTCGCAGCACAAGCTATCCACAATATGATCAAAGCCTATACTGGCAAAGTAACAGCACATATTGATGGCTTATGCGCAAGTGCTGCTACAATTATTGCCTGTGCGGCGGATAAGGTAATCATGCCAAGTAATGCTCTGTACATGATTCACAATCCATCTGTATTTCTAGGTGATAGCTTTGATGCGGACGGATTAACTAAAATGGCTAACTATTTGGCGAGTGTTAAACAGACAATCGCAAACGTTTATTTGAGCCGTAGCGACGTTTTGACATCTGAACAGGTAAATACACTTATGGATGATGAAACGTGGCTCACGGCGGACGAGGCGAAGTCCTACGGCCTGATTGATGAAGTAGATACGGCGATTACGGACAAAGCTGTTATGAATAACGGAATGGTTATCGTAAACAAAGTATCTTGCAAATACTCGGCCAAAAATGAAACCAAAATCAAACAATTTTTAACAAGTAAGGAGAAACCTATGACTGAAAACCAATTCATGGCAAGCTTAAAAGGTTTGCTCGGTATTTCTACAAATGAACCTGCAGAAAACGCAGCAGTAACAGCAGAACGCGAACGCGTTGAAGCATTAAATACGTTAAAAGGTGATAATGAAGTCATCAATCGTTTAGTTGATGTAGCTGTTAAAGAAGGTAAAACAGTAGATGAAGTAACACCTTTCATCTCTGCCGTATCTGATATTCCTGCAAGTGATAACAAAGTAGTTGACCAAATCCGACAATTAGTTATTGATCAAATGGAATCTGGTGCGGATAAAGTGGCACCTCAAGGTGCATCTACACCAGAAATCAACGATGCGGTAGCAAAAGCTAGTGCAATTGATGAAGTCGTAGCATTTGCGAATGCTAAGAAAGGCGGTAAATAATGGTATATTTCGAACAAGTAAATGGTGTCGCAGCTGATTATCTATTAGGTGGTGGCGGCGTACCGGTATTAACTCAAAATGTAAAAGTAGCAGCCGGCGATTATAAACGTGGCCAAGTTCTTGAAAACAACTCTGGTACATTCCAAAAAATCGCAAGTGGTAAGCCTGCGGGTATCGTAGTATCTGATACTACTGCAACTACTGAACACAATGTATTAACTGTATACATTTCCGGTCGCTTTAATCGTGAAGTATTGGTAGTTGACCAAGCTTACAAAATTAATGATCATGAAGCGGACTTCAAGGACGCTCACTTATTCTTAACTAGCATTAAATAGGGGGAACTATATAATGGCAATTGATTTCAAAGATACATTTTCCTTGATGCAAGCTGTGGAACGAATGAAAACTCCGGCAAGTTTCTTGCTTGATACTTTCTTCCCACAAGTTCCAGCAGTTGCAACTTCTAAAAAAATCGCAGTAGAAACTCGTAAACGTGGTCGCACATTAGCACCTTTCGTATCTCGTGGTGCATCTGGCGTTAATGTTAAACGTGCAGGATCTAAAATTGCTTTATACGAAGCACCTATGATGGGCCCTCGTACAGTTATTGACCCAGAACAACTTGATCAACGTGCATTTGCTGAAAACATTGTGTCTACAATGACACCTGCACAACGTGCCGCACAAATGCAAGCTGAAGATTTGTCTTACTTACAAGGCACAATTATTAATCGTAAAAATAAAATGGCAGCCGATTTGCTTACTACTGGTAAATGCAAAATCGAAGGCTATGCTGACGATGGTGAAACAGTTCAAGTTGATGAAATTGATTTCGAATTTGAACAAGACATTACACCTACTACTACTTGGGACCAAGCGGGTGCTGACATTTATGGCGACTTGAAAATGGCGTCCGAAAAAATTCAAGAAAACGCAGGTATCGTTCCAACTGTGTTAGTCGTTGGTAAAAACGTTGAAAAATACATTCTTGATAATGCATCCATCAACAAAATGTTAGCAATTCCTAATCGCGAAAACATGTCTATGTTCAGTTTTGCTCCTGAATACTTGTCTCCACAAGTTCGATATGTTGGCCGTATCATGTCTTTGAATATTGATGTGTACGCATACCTTGAAACATATCAAGATGATGAAGGTAAAGTAAAATCCTTTATTGGTGATGATGCAGCAGTATTAGGTGTTCCTGGCCGTGGCCGTCAACAACATGCAGCAGTAACATTGCTCAACGATGACAATCAATTCACAACATATGCAGGCATTTATGTACCTTACTACTATGCTAATAAGGCTACACAAGAATTAACATTGTCTGTATACTCCCGTTGCGTATTGATTCCTGAAACTATCGACGATTGGGCTACTATTAAGACTAAATAGGGGGTAACCTACTTATGAAAATCAGAGTATTAAAGGGTTATTTAGCACATGAAGGCGAGATGTATGGCAAAGGCGAAGTAGTCGACATCAAAAAGAAAACGGTTGCGTTGTCCTTGCTTGAATCTGATAAGTTTGAATCTGCTGAAGATGATCCTATCGAAGTACCGGAACCATTGGAAGTCGTTCCAGATGAACCAGAAGAAGAAATGGAATTACCTGAAGTTGATGCGGAAGTTACGGTGAAAAAATAATGCGATTTAGAGATTACCTAGAAAGCGATATTGACGATGTATTCCTTAATGAAGACGAATTCGCCGAAGGGCATAATCTAAATGGCACAGTAGCTAAAGCGATTATCCAATCGCCAACGGCGAGGGAGTCATTCTTGTCGAATGGCTCTCACGTATCAAATGACGGATTACACGGGGTGTCTGTATTTGTGCATTGCAAATTAAAGGACATACCTGAAATTCCATCACAGGGAAACGTATTCCGATTAGATGATGATGTGTACATCGTTCAAAGTGCAACGGAAGAAGATGGGCTCGTGTCTATCGAACTTAGAGCAGAAGCTAGAGGCGGTGTTGACGGATGGTTGAGCTAGAACTTGATAAAAGTGCAGTGAAAACAATTGAAAAAGCACTGGAAACATTAAAAGAAGATAGAGTTCGACGTGTCTGCCAAGCCGCATCTAAGCGTGCTGCAACAACCGCAAGAAAAGCAGGTACGCAAGCACTACGTAATATCTACGCCATTAAAGGTGTATCGGTCGTAAAGTCTGGTGTATCTATTAATAAATTGAATGATGGCACAGAAATGCGTATCAAAGGTGGTTATACTAGCGCTCAAAAGTACTTTAAGATTAAATCGCTTAAACGAAAAGGTGTGTTTGTGTCTATTAAAAAAGGTACAGAAACAAAGGTACCAAATGGCTTTGTTAGTGCATCTGGTATATTCATGAAACGCCAAGGCAAGGACCGATACCCATTAAAAGGGATATATGGACCAGCCTTACCGCAAATGTTTGGTAATGAAACTGTTATGAATGCCATGCAAAAAGAAGGCATGGAAATGTATGAAAAGCGCCTATATCACGAATTAGAGCGTGCGTTAGGAGGTAACTAATGACACCATTAGATGTATCAGACGGCATTGCCGCCTATCTCATGGATGAGTTGCGCAAGCTAAATGAAACAAGTGATGTTACCACGAGCCCTATTCGAGTATGGAGCGGGTTCTTACCAAGGGTGGATAAGAATGAAGATAAGCGCAAGTTATGTCCAGCCGTAGTAGTGCATCCGTATTCTGTTAGTGATGCGGATAGTTCGACGGTAGGTATTACTGTATTGGTAACTACTTATGACGAGGCCTTAACAAAAGGTCATGTCGGACTATATCACCTCTTAGAGGTAGTGCGTGAGCGGTTACTATCTGATAATCCAGTAGCACTTAAATATGAAATTAAGGAGAATACCGTTAATACAACAATTCCTGATGATCAACCATACCCTCAATGGGTTGGATATCTTGAATTTGAAGTGTACATTCCAGTTATTCGTAGAAATCTTAACAAGATATTTACGGATAATAAAGTAATTGAATAGGAGACAACGATGAACCCTGTTGTATATGTTGGGCCTTCGTTCCGCAGTAGCCGGTTAAATCAATTCATGGTATTTAGCGACGGTGCACCACTGCCGGAAGCGAAAGACCCTATTTTTATGCATTTATTCGTGCCTCTGGACGAACTCAACCAAGCAATGATTGATGTGAGAACACAAGGCACACAATTAAATGTATTCTATGTTAACGCATTGAAGAATTATAAAGGAGTGAAGTAAATGGCCTTTTATCATGGCGTCAAAACAAGTGAGCAAGCTACCTCTGTAATTGCTCCTGTCCAAACTACTGCCGGCCTTCCAATTGTGTTCGGTACTGCACCTGTACACCTTACAGAAGACCCTAGCGCAGTAATTAATAAGCCAATCATCTGTTATAGCTGGGAAGAAGCTGTTCAACAACTTGGCTATTCTGAAGATTGGACACATTTCACATTGTGTGAAGCAATGTACGCACAATTCAAATTGTATGGCGTAGCTCCAATCGTATTTGTTAACGTATTGGATCCTGCTAAACATAAGAAATCCACTACAACAACTGCTACATTGACAGAAAAGAAATGCATTGTAAAAGCTGCAGTATTGCTTAACACATTGCAAGTATCTAGTGGCGGTCAAACAGGTGTGGCCAACACAGATTACACGGCGGCATTTGATGACAAAAATCAATTAATCATCTCTGTTATCAAAGGTGGTAAGTTCGATTCCGCAAGTACATTGGACCTCACATACGATGAACTCGATGTAGAAAACTTCGATTATAAAAACGTAATCGGCGGTGTAGATAGTAATGAAAAAGCAACAGGCTTTGAATTGATTGATACAATCTATCATCATTTCGGTATTGTACCTGGTCTTATTGCTGCACCTGGATTCTCTCAACATCCTACAGTCGCTTCCGTGATGAAAGCAAAATCTCGTGTTATTAATAACTTGTTTGGTGCGACTACTTTGGTAGATATCGATACTACACAAGTTGTTAAATACACAGATGCTTACGAATGGAAGAAAGGTAATAGCTATACAGGTGAATCTGAAGTCGTATGTTGGCCGATGGTTCGCAATGGCGATTATATGTTCCATATGTCTACGCACATCATGGGCATTATTGGCAAATGTGATGCATCCAATAGCGATATTCCTACGTTATCCCCTTCCAATAAGTCTATGAATATCACAGGCTTGTGCTTAGCTAATGGTAAGGAAGTAATGCTTACGCATTCGCAAGCAAACTTATTGAACTCTCAAGGTATTATGACGGCCGTTAATATCAATGGTTGGGTATCTTGGGGTAACTATACAGGTGCATATCCTGGCACAACTGATGTTAAGGATACATTCATTTGTGTACGCCGGTTCAATGATTGGGATGACCAAACATTCATCTTAACCTATTGGCAAAAAGTGGATATGCCTATCTTGCCTCGTAATATCAAGACAATTCTTGATAGTGAAACAATCCGTCTTAACGGTCTTACTTCTCGTGGCTTTATCTTGGGCGGTCGTATTGAATTCAAAGAAGCAGAAAACCCTACAACAGATTTGTTGAATGGTATTATTCGCTTCCATAAATACCGTACACCTCCAATTCCAGCGCAAGAAATTGAAAGCATCTCTGAATACGATGTTTCTTATTTCAAAACGCTATTTCAAACAGTATAGAAAGGGGTAATTAATCATGGCATCTATCAATCAAGTGCCGGAAGTACTTAATGACTTCCGTGTATACGAAGAAGGCTCTGACAACTGTTTAGGTGTTGCCAAAGTGGAATTACCTAGTGAATCTGTAATGACTCAAACTGTAAAAGGTGTGGGCATTGCAGGTGAAGTAGAAGCGCCAGTTATTGGACACTACTCCTCTATGGAAACAAAACTTACTTGGAACACTCCAACAGAAACTACACACCGCCTTACAGGTGGTCGTGGCGTACGCTTAGAAGTACGTGGTGCTATCCAATGTTGGGATAGTGGCAAAGATAAATATGTAATCGTGCCTACACGTGCTGTTATTCGTGGCCGTGCTAAATCTAAAGAAAATGGCACATATGAATCTGGCAATACTATCGATGCAACGAACACAATCGAAACTACATACTTGAAACTCGAACAAGATGGCAAGGTAGTTCGTGAAATCGATAAATACGCCTATAAAGATTCTATTTCTGATGGCACCGACTTCCTTGGCGATGTTCGTGCTGCACTCGGTATTTAGTCTGTAGAAAGGACGATCACTAATGAGTAAACATAACACTATGAACGAAACACATGAACAAACAGGTATTGAATTAGTAAAAGCTGGTCATTCCTTACAATTTGAAGGCATCAGCGGGTACACATTAATTAAATGCGAAAAGTCCGCTAAGGGTGAAGATAAAACTATTACAGTTCCGGCATTATCCATGACGTATCAAGCACATGTAGCAGCTGCTGTATGCGGATGTAAAGTGGATGATATTTATAGTCTCCCGGCTGCCGATTTCACTAGAGTGTGCTTAGAGGTACAGAATTTTTTGCTCAATTCCGAAAAATAACAGACCTAGAACGGTATTTTACTGAGTGTGCAATTACGTGTAGTAAATACACTAGCACACCGATGGACTACTTCATTAGAGAGCTAGACGTGGATGAGTTCATAGTCCACGTTCGGCTCATTAGTGATAGTATCGAGCGCGAGAATAAAACAATGAAAGGGAGAAAATAATGGCCAATAAAGTCTTAGAAATGGCGATTGCCATTAAAGGTAAACTCGATGGCGGGTTATCTTCCTCCGTATCAAAAGCATCTCAGGAACTCAATAAATTATCTAATGTAATCAAAGATCAACAGGCGCAATATAGAAAACTACAAGCTATATCGCAAAAGACTGGTAATGTTAGCGATAGGAACGCAGCAATTGCAGCTGAGCAAAAGCTGAATTCTATGTTACAACGGCAAGCCCGGTTACGGTCTAATATCGCAAGTCAGACGGCGCATCAAAATGCAATCAGTAAAATGGGTGGTGCAAGTCCTTTAGCAGGTGCTGCATCAGCTGCGCAAGGTGCTAGTGCTGCGGTAAGTGGTATTACAGGAAAGCTTGCAAGTTTCGCTATGGTTGCCGCCGGTGGGTTTGGTATTGGTGCCATTATAGATAATGTAGTAAATGCTGGCGAAGCACTTTATCAATTGTCTAATAAATTACATATGACAACCGCTGAAACGGCACAATTTAAGAAGATTATGACATTAAGTGGTGTTGATGTAGAAGCGGCCGCAAAGTCTTTCGCTAAAATGGATAAGACTTTGGCTGGTGGCGGTAAAAGTGCTGAAGCTTTGCAAGGATATCTCAGTCAATTTGGTGTATCCTTAACCGATGCCAATGGCAAGTTATTGCCTATGAATCAACAGTTGGATGCAATGGCTAAAGGTTACCAAAATGCGGTAGCACAAGGCCGGGGACAAGAATTCATGCTTGAAACGCTAGGTGCAAAAGGCATGGAGCTTACTAAAGTATTTGAGAACTATGCAGATGCACAAGCGGCCGCATCACAAATCAAAGGCGTCGGAATAGATCCTAAATCACTCCATGAAATATGGCTACAAATGAACATCTTGAAAGCGGAAGCTACGCAAGTTGCATTAGGTTTGGCACAGGCATTTATACCAATTGCCCAGCAAATATTACCGGCGCTGATTCCGGTATTACAAACCGTTGTAACGTTCATGAAGGATAACAAAGAAGCTATTGCAGCCGTAGTAACTAACGGATTGAAATTAGCCTTACTATACGGTACTGCTACAAAATTGGCATCAGGTATTACTACAATTACCACGGCATTTAAAGGTGTAGAAACGGCAATGGGTGCGTTTAAAGCAGCGGGTGCACTAATAGGCGGCCCATGGGTACTTGCTATTATGGCAATTATTGCAGCAATATACCTATTAGTAACTAATTGGGATACTATCTGTGCCACATTAACATCCGTTTGGGATAGCGTATGTTCCGGACTAAGTTCGATATGGGATAGTGTATGTTCTGCGTTAAGTTCTGCATGGAGTGCCATTATATCCGGTATTATGACTGTGATAAATGGCCTATTATCAATAGGGCTAAGCGTGTTTAATGCGTTAAAAGCGGCAGTAATAGCCTACGTAAATCTGTGGTTAAACTTACCTACGTATATTGGTATGGCCGTAGGATTCATTATAGGCATTATTTTGCGATTGCCTGAGATTATGGTACAAGTAGGTACTGCTGTTATATCTGCCGTCGTATCATTCGCCACAGAGTGTTATAACTTTGCGGTTACCACTTTTGGAGCTATGGTTGATGGAGTTTATAACTTCTTAATTAATTTACCTACCTACATGATCACTTTAGGCGCTGAATTCGTAGCGGCGGTTATCTCATTTGCCTCTGAGGCATATGCTACGGCCACATCATGGATTAGTAATTTAGTTAATGATGTTATTAATTTCCTTATAAATTTACCTAGTGCCTGCGCAGAAGCGGGGGCGGCGTTTGTAGCGGCTGCAGAACAATGGGCGAGTGATGCCTATAATGCAGTATTAAATTGGGTAAGTCAAATTCCGAGTGCGGTATCTAACGCAATTGCAGGGGCATGGGAAAGTATTAAGGCTCAATTTAGTGGCGGTTTTACAGTTGGTGTTTCCGCGGCTGGAGGTAAAGCGTATGCTAATGGCGGTGTAATTACATCTCCAGAAGTTGCATTGATTGGTGAAGCCGGATATCCTGAAGTAATTGTTCCTATTGATGGTAGTGCTAATGCTATGAACCTATGGCAAACGGCCGGACGAATGTTAGGTGTGAGTGGTGCGCAGTCAGCTGTAGCGCCTACTGTATCATTAGCACCTAGCGTGCCTGTTGTATCCTCATCTAGTAATAGTGGGGCACCTGTACAGATTACATTTGCACCAGTTATAAATGCTGGTAATGGTTCAACTGATGATATTATGTCGGCATTGGATGCTAAAATGCGAGAATTTGAACAAATGATGCGTAGCTATACCGCCGGACAACGGAGGTTGAGTTATGACTAGTTATACAACAATACAAGGGGATATGTGGGATTTAATCGCTTATAAGGTGTATGGCAACGAACGATACATTAATCTATTGTTAGAAGCAAACCAAAAACATCGTAATACGGCGATATTTTCCGCTGGTGTTGTGTTAACATGCCCAGATGTTCCTGCTGATTCCTTGCCTGAATTCTTACCACCATGGAGGCGATAGTATATGAGCTTACAAAAGAGCCTAGCTAAGGTCCAGAAATGGAAGAAAGATTTAACGCCACAAACGAAGTTAGCACGGCGGGCATGGTGTACGATTGGTTACCAACATTGGGGGAGTAAGGAGTCAAAGGACATCACCGACGATATTAGTAAATACCTTCTTGATGTAACTTTCACAGATAACCTTTCAGGAACTGTAGATGACGTGGCTATCTCACTAGAAGATAGGGGCCGTCTATGGGTCGGCGATTGGTACCCTGTGAAAGGGTCATTACTAGAAGTGGCAATTAATACCGTAGCATGGGAGAAATTAGGGGATGAACAATTTACGTTGCCAATCGGCAAATTTGAAATTGATGAATTCGAGGGCAGTAGCCTTCCTGATGTAGTTAAAATCAAAGGTGTCGCTATTATCGGTAGTACTGACTTGCGGGAGAAAAAGAAAGACAAATCGTGGAAAACTACAACGCTTAAAGCGATTGCTACCGAGAAAGCAAAAGATAATAAATTAAAGCTAGTATGGGATGCGGATTTTGACCCACCGTTAAAAGATGCATCACAAAGTGCTGAATCAGACCTCGCATTCTTGCAGAAACTATGCAATGATGCGGGGTTTTCTCTTAAGGTATCCACTGAACAGTTGATTATATTCGATGATTACAAATACGAAAACGTGAAGCCTAAAGTTATAATTCGTAGACCAGGTGGCCAATATCAACCTGTACAGACGAAGGAAGGCGAGCAACCGCCTTTGATTATTACTAGAGCCTTATCTTATTCGTACAAAAGTAAAACTCGTGAAGTATATCGAGCATGCCATGTGAAATATACAGATAAGGATAAGAAATCCGTTATCGAGGATACATTCGAAGATCCTGACCGTAAGGGTCACCCGTACCTTGCTGTATTAGAGGTTAATGAACAGGTTAAAGATAAGGCTGAGGCAAAGAGATTGGCTAAAAAGAAGCTAAGAGAAGCCAATAAAGAAGCCGATACAATGTCTTTTAGTTTTCCTGGCAATCCTCTTATTATGGCATCGGTTACGGTTAATCTCGAAGGATTTGGGGTGTTCGATGGTAATTATTTAATTACTAAAGCAACGCATACATTAGGGGCCAATTATTCAACGTCGATTGATGTAAGGAGGTGTTTAAATGGCTACTGACATATTATCCACATTAGTGGATATGATATTTATTGGAAATGTTTCAAGTACAATTCCTGAAGAAGGTAAAGCCGTTGTTACACGCCTAGACAGAGAAGGTGTTGTAACGGCGCCATTATCTGTCATTAATCGAGGTGCAGCACATGATAAGGACTATTGGATGCCGGCTATTGATGACCAGGTATTGTGCATTATGTTGCCTAATCGGTCCGGACGTGGGTTTTCCGATGGATTCATTATTGGCACATTCTTTAGTAGTGCGGATCCGACTCCAGGCGGTGCGGATAATGGTAAACGTGTGCTTACTGTTCCTGGAGATATGACTCTTAATGTTGGAGGTACTTTATCAATTAATTCAAGCGGTGGGGATGTAGTGGTCAATGGTATTTCCTTAGTTCATCATGTGCATGGCGGTGTAGTGTCTGGTGGTTCTACAACATCAGGACCAGAATAGGAGGTATAGATGTATATCGGTTATTTGGCGGATATAGTATTTTATACCGCATTAGATAATGTTCTTACTGTATCGGATGTAACGCGTTCAGGTAGTGCTCGATGGGAAAAGCACAATTTGATGTTAGAAAAGCCTGTCAAACAATTTAGCGGACCTGATGTGGAACAAATTACATGTAAGATTCTTATTTCTGCATCACTTGGACAATCTCCAGATAGTACTGTTAAGAAATTGCGAAATTATCGCGATATGGGGGCTGTATTACCGTTTATTATCGGTGGTAAACCTGTTAGTCAAAACTACTTTGTCATCATGTCTATGAGCGAGGATAGCTTATTCACGGATGCATACGGTAAGACTCAATCTATTGAGGTTTCTCTAACTCTTGAGGAATATTCGGATAATAATACAGTAGAAGAAAAGTCCATGCTAAATCAATATGGTCAGAAGTTCAATAAAGTTAATACGATATTGAGGAGGTTCTAGCCATGTCAGCAACGTATGAAATTAAACCAGTAACTGACAATAGGATATCGCTAGCACCTGAAAGTGAAGTAGCTGAGATTTTGCAGAATGTGCAAACGATTATTTCTACTGTTCGTGGTAGCGTGCCACTAGATAGGGAGTTTGGTATTGATGGTCGCATTATTGATATGCCTATCCATCAGGCGCAAGCTCATCTATCTAACGACATATTCCAACAAATTAAACGGTATGAACCACGTGCCAAAATTAGTGATATATCATTTACCGCCACACAAAATGGGGCGTTGATTCCGAAAGTGATGGTGACTGTATGAGATTATCTGATTTACCTAATGTTGAGTTTTTTAACACAGATAAAGAACACGTTCAACAGAAGGTATTTGATATTTACACAACAATAACAGGGCGAACCTTGGGAGAGGGCGATCCTGTTACTTTATTTTTAAATGTAATTTCGGAAATTATTATCCGATTATTGAACGATGCAAATTATGCAGCTAAACAAAATCTATTAGCCTATGCAGAAGGCGATAACTTGGACCATGTTGGAGCTGTTCCTGCTGCTGTTGAGCGATTAAAGGCAACGAAAGCGACTACAACAATTCAAGCAACATTGTCAGCAGTGCGCACGAACTCTGTCATTATTCCAAAGTGGACTAGAATATCAACTGGAAGTGGCGAATATTTTGCTACTGTTGAGGATTTGGTTATTCTACCAGGTCAACTTAATGGATCCGTAAAAGCAGAAGCACAAATTGCCGGGGCGCGAGACAATGGGTTTAAGCCGGGCGAGATAAGTACAATTATTGATCCTATAGCTTATGTGGATACGATGCGTAATATAACTCTATCTGAAGGTGGTTCTGATACAGAGGACGACGAATCGTATCGCGAACGTATTCATGAGGCTCCAGAATCGTTCTCTGTGGCAGGCCCTGAAGGGGCGTATGAGTATTTTACAAAGTCCGCGTCGCACCTTGTGGCAGATGTAGGCGTATCTTCTCCACGTCCAGGTGAGGTTAATATTTATCCCTTATTAGCAGGAGGAGGACTTCCTGGGCAAGAATTGCTCACGACTATTACGGATTATTTATCTGATAAGAAACGTAGGCCTCTGACTGATAAGCTAACTGTATTAGCACCTACTACTACGCAATATAACATCGACGCTAAGTATTACATTGAAAAAGGCGCCGATGCAACGGTGGTAAAAGCTAAGGCAGATAAAGCAGTTAATGACTATGTTATATGGCAAAAGTCAAAATTGGGCCGTGATATAGTACCCAGTCGATTGGTTCAAATGCTCATGGATGTATCCGGAATTAAACGCGTTGAAGTAACGGCACCTATATTTACCCCGATTGCAGAACAAAGCGGCGTGGCAGTAGCCAATTCAATCGCTGTAGCGCTCGCAGGAAGTGAGGAAGAATGATACTTGATAGCAAGTATACTAGTGCGGAGCATCTTCCGTCCTCAATCGATAGGGAACCAGTTAAGTCCCTTGCTAAAACGTGGGATGATATGCTGGCCGAATTTATGAATACGAATACTCTGCTATTATGGTCGTCTATTGATACTGAACCAGAGACTGTAATTGATCATTTAGCGTATCAATTACACGTGGATGACTATGATAGTGGGTTACCGATAGAGACTAAACGTGAAATGGTGAAGAACTCAATTGATATTCACCGCCATAAGGGCACGCCGTATGCTGTTGAAAAGGCCGTACAGACTATATATTCTGATTCAAAAACCGAAGAATGGTTTGAATATGGCGGGAAACCGTATTATTTCAAGGTTACGCTAATCACAGCCCCATTAAGAGGCGAAACAGATATAGCTAAGCTTGTACGTGCTATTAATGCGGCTAAAAATGTACGGTCCTGGCTAGATGGTATTGAATTCATTCGACGAATTAACTTCAATAAGTATTTTGCCGGATGGTGCGGTGTATCTAGGAAAGTGAATATCAAGTGTGATTTCACGAATGCATGGCGCATTAATTTGAATACCCATGTAACGTCTTACACCGTTGAATCTAAGAAAACGAAGATTAATGTAGCGCTAGATAATAGCGTTAGATAGGAGGAATATATGGCAGAATGGTCAAATGCAACCATGACTGATGTTGGCGCGAATTTGCAAGCGAAGGTGAATGCAGGCAAAACTAAGCTGACATTCACTAAAATCAAAGTAGGTAGTGGTGTTAATTCAACGAATCCATTGGCATTAACTGATGTAATCTCCTCTAAGTGGGAAACTACTAATTTTGTAGTTAAGCTAGAAGGTAAAATTGTAAGTGTTGATACAGTTATAACTAATACTGGTATACATGAAGCTTTCCGAATGTCTGAAATTGGGTTATTTGCACAAGATCCTGATAAAGGCGAAATATTGTATGCATACCTTACGGACCCTGAACCGGACAGAATGCCGGCAGAAAGTGGCTCGGTAGTTGTATCTCAAGAATTAACAATCGGAATGGTATTTAGTAATACAGGAAATGTATCGCTAACTGTTAATATGGGTGCGTTGGTAACACGTGAGCAGTTAACAGAAGCAGTTAAACAACATAACACAGATATTTCATCTCATCCAGCGATTACAGCTATGATTGCCAAAATCCTCGGTGCAACTAACTGGCAAGAAAATCCAGTTGCTACATTGAAGGATATAAAAAATCTTATCGGGCAAGGTGCTATCGTGGCATCTAAACTCGATGCCAATGCTGGTTTCGTAAAATTTGCGAATGGTTTCACTATCCAGTGGGTATTATTTAATGCTAATAATCAACCAAAGCCATGGACTGTGCGATATCCGATAGAGTTCAGTAATAAAACTATCGCCGTTTCTGCAACAAGATATAACGGTGATTATTCATTTTCTGAAATCATTTTATCGACATCTAGAAATCAGTTGACGTACAAGGATAGTGATTATAGAGGGCAGCAAGGTGTTGGTGACCAGATTATGTTTCTGATTATAGGTAATTAAATTTTTCCTAGAGCGAACCAGTAATAAGAAGCAGCATATCTATCACTTGCCGAAAATACGGCCTTAGTGGTGTCGCTCTCAGTCACGGAGTTGGCAAAATACCTAGGGGTATCTGAGCCCGACCAGTACGCATCAATAGCGTTCGCCATGAATAAAGTTGTAAATTTGATAGGGAATCGCACTTCTGTCTTAGTTACATTATCTTGGCCGCCTATTCCCCACTGGGTATTAAGATAATCCGACGGCTATCCACACAAAACTTCCAGTATCTGCTCTGTTAGTTAAGAATCTGATTGCGGTTCTATTAGATTGAGAAAATCCACTGTTCCACGAAATAAAGCATTCCGATCCAGAAGTCGCAACACTGACAGAGTCGTCGGTGGCTAAGGATACCAGAACAGTACTGTTAATCGGTAGCGAAATATCTTTGTAGTACCTATTGGAATCAAACCAGGATATTCCCCACTGGGGAGTTACTTTAATAATTCTATTGTTTTACGTAGTTCCCGAATGGTTTTGTGCGTGTATACCCTGGTAGTGATATCGCCTTGTTTATGACCTAACAATGCGCGTAACGTGTTAGGCGGCGCAATCGCATCAAGTAGACTTGCAAATGTGTGCCGGGTATCGTGGATAGTATGCTTGCAGTTAAGTTGTTTCATAATATCATGGAAATGCTTGCGAAATGATGTGTAGCTGATAGTGAATAGATAATTGTCTGTATCGTTGTATAATTGCTCAATTAATGGCATGATGCGGTGATGGATGGGAATGATACGCCCTTCACCAGCTTTTGTTTTAGCGTGTCTCACAATAAGGTATAATGATCGTCTATTGATATCTTGCCTACGTAAGTTAAGTAGCTCGCCGATACGGAGCCCGGTGTAGAGCAACATTAAAATCATTTGGGAATAAGAATTATCTATCGCCCATAATTTGTTGATTTGTTGGCGAGTGAATACTCTTCTTTTAATCATTGGTATATTGGGCCCTAGATTTAAGTGTGAGGCGTAATTAGTGATAGGGTAATCTTGGATGATTGCGTAATTAAATAATTGATTAAGTAACGTGCGGACTTTCTTACATGATGAGTAAGAAAGTCCTTTTACGTGCATGGAATTAATCACATTTTGAAGGTGCTGAAAATGAATATCCGTGATAGGCATATCCGCTATGTTGGATATGTGTTTAAAAGCAATATGGTAAGACTTAACGACACTCTTAGTAATAGCTTGTGAGTGAATAGGCAACCACTCGTTAAATAGTTGCCTTAATGTAATGGTATTGCGTTGTCTACGTTTTAGTATAACGGCGTAACGGCGCATAATTTCACCTCCGAAAGGATGCTACTATGAATCAATATGTATTTATTTTAAATGACAAAGGGGAGCGTATTACATCCCTGTGTGATAACACGTTGAGCCGTGATGATATTATGGCGCAAGCTGAACACGATTATCCAAATGCACAATATGTGTATTCTGCAGATGGTGACAGTATGCTAGATGAATTTATGAGCGGTAAATTGTATGTAAACGGAAAATTTATTGAGCCTGATCCGTATGTTCCTACAAAGGAAGATAAGATTAACGCTATAAAAGCTGAATATGAACCCCGCTTCAAAACGCTAGAAGAAGCGCAACGTAGATTGCTACTTATGGGAAAACCTACTAATGCAATTAGCACTCAATATATCAAGTTGAATAACGAAATGGTCGCACGAATTAAGGAGGTGCAATAATATGCCTAAATATATCGGTGATAGCAAAGTTCCTGTTATGGAATTCTGTGAGTACTGCTGGGAGGTACTCAACGATGACGGTACATGTCCAACAGAAGGATGCGTGCACAATGATTTAATGGCTTTAGATGAAGAATCATAAGGGCATGGGGGAGTGAATGGATATTCTTAATGATATTTTAATCATGCTCATCAGTGGTATATCGCATGAACATATAGTCAGTATGGGGGTAGTGATTATTTTAACCACTACATTGTTATTTGTGGACACAATACAGCGGATTGCTGCAGAAGTGTTGCGGTATAACAAAGATAATCACAGGCCTAATAATCCTATTACACTACTAACAACATTGACCTGGTATGGATGGGGAAAAGGTAGGTATATCGATGAAACTACCGGTGAACGGCGTAGATATTTAATGAGTGAGCGCCTTAGAGGTGATCTATTAAAGAAACTATGCATACAATATCCGGCATGGATGATACTATCCATTGTATTTATTTCATTACCTGATATCCCAATACCAAACACCAATCTATTCTTAGACCATATATTCTCTTATGCATTTATGCTGATACCATTCTTCGCTGAGTGTTGGTCTATTATTGAAAACCTACGTGAAATGGTTGAAGATGACCTAATTGATATAGGAAAAATATTTCAATATACGATTGAAATCATAAAGGCATGGAGGGGTAATGGATAAGCTAGCGATTATTAACCGCATTAAGCGGTCATATAAGTCCATTCGAATAGCTGGCATACGGCCAACAGGTGTATTAGCAACGAGGGCATTGGTCCTCGTCATGCTAGTACCGATGATATTAGTCGTTGCCCAGTATGTGCTATCGACGATTAAGGGGTATGTATCCCCTGAAGCGAATCAGCTTATCGATAAGGGTATTCTTATAATTGACCATATATTCGTACCATCAGTGCTTATGACCATTGTTGGATTGTGTGGCATGTTCATCGATAAGAACCATAACGGGATTCCAGATAAGCTTGAGGAACCAAATACATTGCCTATGAACAGACCTGGCATACAACAATTAGAGGATGATATTAACCATGACGAGAGGGGGAAATAAATGTTTAGACAAATTACAATGGACGAGTTAAAAGACCTAGCGCTAGATGCCTATGGCCAAATTGAAAAGGCGTACTATCATTGGACAGGGGTAAAAGGTGGTAAGCACTTCACAGATTACCATATCAACATCGACCGAGCAGGTACAATGTGGACCGATATAGAGACCTTAACCGATTATAAGGAACACACCTATATGCGCAATAGTAACGCTGTAGGCATTGCCATTGAAGCGTGTTGGGATGCAGTCAGTGAAAATAACCTAGGTAGTGAACCACCAACAAAAGAACAGTTGGCCACTATGACACAAATTATGGCGGTGCTTACTATTAATGCAGGTGTGCCACTTGACCTACAACATCAGATGACGCACGCCGAAGCAGCAGATAATCGGGACGGCTTGGACCTCTATTATTTAGATCCGACGGGCTATCCAAATAATACGTACGGCCCAGACTCCAACGTTGACCGATGGGACCTCTTGGTGTGCCATGAGGGCGACGAACGATGGAGTGGTGGTGACTGGTTACGTGGCACCGCTCGATGGTGGGGTGCTCAGTGGGGTAGTACAATTTAGGAAGGAGTTACCATGTATGAAACTATCAAGAACAAAGTTATATCTGCGTTTACTCTTAAGCGTGTTATTTGTGGTGTGCTTAGCATTATTTCCATCTATTTCGCATGCAGCCTCATCGGAGGGTACCTCGACACAAGAGCCGACTATCAGCGTACCCGTGAGCAGTTGGAACGAACTCAAAGGGCGCTTGATGAAAGCAGAAAGCTCAATCAACAACTCCGAGAAAGTATTGCAGCAAGCCAACAGCTTAACCGCGACGCAGGGAACAGCATTAACAGAATTGAAGATTATCAACGAAGAACGGACGAAGGAATTGAACGCGCTCAAAGCAATCAACGAGAAACAGGGGCAAGAATTAACGAAAGCCTCCAATCTCTTGACAACGCAAGAAGCGAAATTGAACGAAGCCTCGACCTCATTAGAAGAATTGACAGAACAAATCAAACGCAACAAACGAACCGAACAGCGCCTTAAACGGCAACGTGACACATGGGCCGTGGTAAGCGGTGTATTTGGATTGGCAGGTGCAATTCGTCGATGACTGAGAGGTGATCCATACATCTCCTGAGCATGAGCAGGTGGACTCATGGATTGACTATATAAAAGACCTTACCAGGATATAACTTGGTAAGGTCTTTTTTTTATATTTAATTTATTGCATACAATCTAAAAATATGGTGTAATTAGGGTAATAATAGGAGGTGGGAGTAATGCTGAAAATTCTTAATTGTAATCCACATTTTATGAGGGACCCAGTGCCCGTGTCGAACTATGCTGAAGCGTGGGACGTAATATGTTCCATGCAAAGGGAATTAGGTCAAGGGATACTTGCTGTTGACAGAGAGGCTTGGGAAGTTTTGGGATTAGCTGAGCATTTCCCTGAATTTGTTTGGAAAGAAAATGTAAAGGCGGTATACATTAATAGCGATAAATCGTTACTGATTCCTGCCCCAAGGAGATATTGTAGATCTAATGTTTTGAAGCTTATCAAATTCTTTGGACTCCACTATTCTATCCGAGAAATATAAATGTATATATGACATCATTTTGACATCATATTATATAAAAATATAGTGAAATATAAATAGATACGCTAGTAATCGAGCTAGATAATTGCTGTATTTATAAGTTTTGTGTGTGAACTTTAAATGCCACGCCATCTTGAGGGGGTGGTGAGCTAACGCTCGTGCGGGTTCAAGTCCCGCCAACCGCACCAAATATAAGGACCTACAGTTTACTGTAGGTCTTTTTTTCGTTATTTTGATATTAAAATATATTTAATGAGTTTATCTTCTCCTTTTAAACCTGAGAAGTGTTGGCAGGTTTTCACAATCCGTGTACAATCATAGTAATTAGTAATATACATTTATATATAGTTTTCAATATGAGAGAAGATTATGGTTTTTAATTATGGTGAGACGTTACGTATCCGAAGGGATCTATATACGATTTTAGGCAAGATACGCTATATTGATACTCATGGAAAAATTGGGTATGAGTATAAGTTAGTTAGGCATAAGAATAATGCAGAGTTTTGGCTCAGTTGGGATAAGAAGCGAGATGCGTACCAGTTTTCCAAGTTGTGTGGAAAAGCACTACCAGCCGATATGAAACTCATAGATAGTGGTTATGAGATGGTAACGGGCACTTGGGGTGAGGTAGACGTAGGTACTACTGATACTGCTAAATATAAAGAGTATGAAAATGCTGATGGTACTGCTACGTTTTCTGTTCAAGAGTGGGCTTTTGAAACGGAATATTCAAAAGGCTTTTACATTAATAAAGAATACGTATCTGTCGAAAAGGATTCAGAGGTAACCGAGTCTATTCTAGATAAAATGGATACGATTAAGAAGCTAAAGTTCATAGGACCAATCGGTTGGATTTTGGGGAACTTACTACTTTATATGCCAATCTTTGATATAAAAATATTGAATGATGTACGGGATGTACTTACCTGGCCTTATATAGTAGCTGGGAGTATAGTCCTTGGTATCATTGTGGTTTGTGCTTTCATTATTTCCAGAACTATGCGTTGATGAAAACACATCGGTTATATAGGAGTCCCTTTCGTGGGGTAAATAAAAGGTCGTAACATGTATTAATACATATTACGACCTTTTTACTATAGGATTTATTTGTTAGGGGTTAGCTATTAGCTTCAGCTGGTTGAAGTTGTTCAAGTTCAGCTTCTTTAGCATCTAATTCTTTGGCGCCAAAATGAGCCAATACACAGAATGTAATACAAAGAACACATGCTACTAATAAAAGATAGAAACCTGCATTCCAACCAAATTTATCTGCTAAAACACCAAATAGTGTTGTACCTAAGTTTGCACCAACAATGTAACTCATGAATCCACGAAGACCAACAGCAGAACCTACTGCAAATGGTGGTACAATATCCATAGTTTGTACTGAAGCTAAGAATTGAGGAATGTAGATTAAACAACCTACAATAGCAGCGAAGAAAGTAACCCATAAGAGAGACTCGCTTTGCCAATAACCAAATATACAGAAGAAGATAATACTTATAGCAATGATTGCAGGTGGCATGCGATAACCTTTAAAGAATTTATCGGAAATGTAACCTGCAAAAATAGTTGAAGGGATAGCCGCCCATTCAAAGAATAAAAAGGCAACAGACATTTCTGCTTTGGAGAAACCCTTTACTTGTAATAAATAAATTGGAAGCCAAGTAAGCATACCAAAGCGAATCATGTAAACAAAGGTGTCAACTAATGATACATACCAAGCGTTTTTATTTTTTAATACGTATTTTACAAAGATTTCTCTTGTGCTCATATGCGGTGCTTCAGAACTTCTGTGCGCCTTATGAGCTGTGTCGGCGATGATTTCACTTGTTGGTGGTAAGCCTTCACGTTCAGGGCTTTCTTTGATTAAGAAAGAAATGGCAATTGCTATGATAACTGCAATAAGCGCTGGTACACCATAACTCCCTAATTGCCAGTGATCTGTAGTAGTGAAATATAATGCGGCGGCTACGATTGGTGCTACGATACCACCACCGAGATTGTGTGAAATATTCCAGATAGCTCCATAACGGCCACGTTCCTGTTTTGGGTACCATTTAGCTAAGGTGATAAAGGATGGTCCTACACCAAATCCTTGGAAAAAGCCATTTAGTACTACTAAAACTAAGAAGAAGGCGAGACTATCGGCAAAGCTCATAAAGATATTGATAATTGCACAGCAAATGAGACCGAAAGCCATAAACTTGGCAGGACTTGCTTTGTCCGCAAGACTACTCATAAAGCCTTTACTTAAACCATAAGCGATAAGCATACCACTAGATAGCAAACCAATTTCTGTTTTGCTCATATGGAGGATATCTGATAAAAAGTGTGTTGATAAGGCAAAGTTATTACGAACAATATAGTACGCAGCATAACCTATAAAAATACCAATTAATGATTGCAATCTATATTTATAATATAGATTCATAATCATGCTTTGTGGAACTGATGATTTTGCCTCTTTAGGTTGTAGAAATGAAAACATAGTTATTACCTTTCTTTCTTAATAACTAAATCCTATTGCATTGTTAATACTACCATTTCTATAGAATTCATGTAAATGATTTATGAGATAAAAATATTAATTTGTAACTTTAAATTGCTTATTATTAGCTGAAAATGTGTATAGAAAATATTTGAATTATAGACAAGTACTTCTTAATATATTAGATTAAATATATTGGGAGGTTATTATCTATGAAATATTTACGCCGTGAACTTAATCAAGTGGAAAAAGAATATGTAAAACAATTTGGTGAAGATTCTTTAAATCGTGTCATCCTTCATGATCCTGATACAAAGGATAAACAAGAGGTGCAAGATACTATTGATATTCTAAAAGAAGCAATTGCAAAAAATAAACCTCTAGAACAGGTTCCAGAAGATATGTGGAAGCTTATTGAGTTTTAATGTATATGACTAACTATATGAGATGTATAGCCAGTTTTTTAATATAATTATTTGATGGAGACTTGAATGAATTTAAAAGGAATTGTACTAGTTGCGACAGCATTGGTTTCTAATATAGGAATAATAAATGCTGAGCAGATACCCATTCCATCTGTATCAACGCCATTAGGCGCAAAAACTACTCAACTTGATAGAGTACAATCTCAAGAAGTTATGCCTTATTTGGAAAGTAAAGTTACGGGCGAAACAGAATTATCTTATGCTGTTATGTCCGTTGCTAAAAAAACATTTAATGAACAAATGTTGCTACATCGAGAGGTAGAATCACGTATGCACGCTCATATTGAGGAACATAATAGAACAATAAGAAGTGTGCCACAACGAGACCTTATTAAAAATCCTTATACACGAGAAGAAATTGAAAAACAAATTGTAAAGGCCATTAATTTTAGAGAAAGCAGTAAGTATCCAGTTAATGACAAGGAATATTACAATCATATAGATATAAATAAAGTAAATGATTTATCTGGTTTTCCAAAGAAAATACCTTCTTTTGCTAAACAGGTTGATATTCATTTAAAGCCGCCTAAGGCGATTGAAGATGGTCGGTATATTCAAGTTTCTTTTACAGGCAAACCATCAGAACTAAAACCTTATATTCAAGATGCAGAAAGTCATGCTAAGGTTATTATTACTAAGGGTGAGGCTGAACGTGTTTCTATTAAACCGTACGAAGATGTTAAGACGAATTATAGAAAATACTTGTCTACTATATTGCCAAAAGAATGGATTGAAGTAACTAATATATTCAATAATATGTATCAATATAAAATGGCGCTAAGCAATGAGAATATTAAGCGAAAGGTTGATCGTGAGCTCTCTAACCAAATGAATAATCAAATGGTTTTGGACTTAGAGCAAGATACTAGTAAATTAAGTTCTGATAAAGTGTTGCCTAATGATGAAAATAAGACTTTACAGAAAAAATATTTAGGTTACTATTCGTATAAAGAAGTAAAGCGACCATTTAACGCAGAGTACACATTCTACATCTTTAAATTTGATTATTCATATAATATGTTTACTGTTGCAGGCATGGCCGTTAATCCAGAGCAAACTAGAGTCATTTATTTCCTTACTACAGTACAATAAAATAAAAAAGGCACATTGTCATATGAACAGGCTATCTAACAATGAAATAATTTTAGATGGGTGTTCAATACAATGTGCCTTTGTTTTATAGTTTGTAGAGTTCAGGTTTGCGATCTCTAAAAATGTTAATTTTATTGCGAATATCCTCTACTACGGTGAGGTCGATATCTACAGATGAGATGCCCTCCCTAGTGTCCATTTCGAGGAGGTTTGTACCCCATGGATCGTATACAGCGGAGTGACCAGTGCTTTGAACTCGACCTACTGTACCACAGCCGTTGACAGCACATAAGAAGAGTTGGTTTTCAATAGCTCGCACTTCGTTTAATACTTGCCAGTGGCGTAAACGCATAGTAGGCCATTGAGCAGGTACAAATAATAGCTCTGTATTTGATAATGCAGCCATTCTTACGAGCTCAGGGAAGCGAATGTCGTAACAGATAACCGTACTACAAGGAATGCCATCCAATTCAAAATGAGTGGTATGCGTACCGCTAGCGAAGTATTGGTCCTCTTTAGCAGGACTAAATCCGTGCATTTTGGAATACTCTCCTACGAGCTTGCCTTCACGGTTGTAAGCATAGGATGTATTAAATACTAAATCCTCTTTTGCTACGGCTACAGAACCGCCCACAATGTTTACATTGTGTTCTTTTGCGAATGTACTTAATAAAGCTTTTGTTCTTTCTCCATTTCTGTCAGAAATATTGATTAAATCCTTAGATGGATGAAATCCTGTATTCCATGTTTCGGGCAAGACGATAATGTCAGGCTTTTCTGATAGGGCTTGTGAAAGTAATTCTTGGACGCGCGCATAATTGTATTCCACTTCGTTTACATGGACGTCCATTTGTATAAGGCTTAAGCGTTTTTTCATAGAGAATCCTTTATCTATTAGATGAATATAATTCTAGTAATGTGTATTATAATTAGAATATTAAAGCATTATTGAGTGTATTACAATATAAGAGTCGATAAAGCTAGTTTAATTTTTTACAATCTTTTGATAATAATAGTTTGCATACTATTTATGGAGATATAGGTTATTACTTTAGATAATGTTAGATCTTTTGGTGAAAATATGGAAATAATAGATGTTATAAATGCGCGAACTAGTGTACGTCGGTATAAAAAATCTTCTTCGGTTGGAGAAGACATAATTCAAAATTTGGTAACCCTCGGAATGCGAGCTCCATCGCCTAAAAATCGTCAGCCCTGGCAGGTTATTCATGTGACGGCAGTGGAGAAAGAACATTTTGTGAATTTAGGCTTTCAGGTGTTAGAGCAATATAAAGAGCGAAAAGAACATTTTGGCAGCTTAGAAATTAGCCTTAAGGCTATGCAAACAGCTAGCGATTTACTCTTTGTAGTTAATCCTTATGATCACTTGCCTGACTATACTCGCGTGTGGGAGAAAAGTGATCTACAAGCTATTGGCGCTTTTATAGAACATATTTTATTGGGGGCAAAAGCAATTGGGTTAGGTACACTGTGGATGAATGATGTGTATTTTATGCAAAGTGAAAGTAAAGCCTTTTTAAATATTCCTCACGATGTACAGGCAATCATTGCTATAGGTATTCCAGATGAAACTATGTATCCTAGACCTCGAAAATCGATTGATGAAGTACTAATAAAGCGTTAATTTTTACTATTCTTCATGGAAATGTTATAATATTCTGTATATAATTGTGTTCTAATAGAGGAGGACCTATGAAACGGATTCCGTTGGTAACACTGTTAGTTTTGGTATTGGCAATGGTTGTGGCAGGTTGTGGATTGCTTTCACAAAAAACAGAACCTACTAGTTCAGTACCGCCTGCAAAAGAAGTTAAGATGGTACATCCAACGGGTATTCCTGTTCTTATGTATCATAAAGTCGGCGACGACAAAGATAATGATGCAGTTATTCGGGAGGATTTGTTTAGAGAACAAATGAAGTTCCTCAAGGATAATGGCTATAATCCATTGACGATGGATCAATTGTATGATTATGTTGTAAATGGTGCTGCGGTGCCTGAAAAACCTGTTGTGTTAACCTTTGATGACGGTTATGCAGATACATATTCTATCGTATATCCAATTATGAAAGAATATGGATTCCCGGCGACTGTATTTATTAATCCTGGCGATGTTGGGACGCGTCTAACTTGGGATCAAGTGCGTGAAATGCACAAAAATGGTATTACTATTTCAAACCATGGTTTCCAACACATAGAAATGGGCCAATTGTCAGAGGCAAAACAAATTGAAAATATTACAAAGGCCCAAGAGGCACTTTCTAAAGAAGTAGGCATTAAGGATAATCCTTGGTTCTGCTATCCATATGGAGATAAAAATGAATTCACCGACTCAGCATCTAAGAAAGCTGGCATTAAAATGGGGATGGCTATGAAATCTGGCTGGGCTCATACTGGTGATAATCCATATAATATTTTGCGTGTTTGGGTAGGCAATGCGGTGGATATCAAGCATTTTGAAGAACGCATTAGCACCGAACATTTCACTGATTTATAAGGAGAAATACATTGTTCAAAAAGAATTGGGTAAAGTTCATCATTATGGTGTTCTTATTTACCGTTGTCACATCACCCTTCGTGGTGCTCTTTGGACCATTTAATAATGTAAAGCGCGCTGTAATTGGTGCTATCTTACAATCTCGCCATCCTCATTACATTACATGGTTGTTTAATGAAGACGAGTTACAATCTATTTTGGGGACTGTAGGGGTCGTTAAAAGCCAAGATTTGTTCAAGTTTAATGCTCGTGAAGATAAGACTTTAAATCTTGAAAAAATCCAGTCTGCTCGTTATGTAGGCTATATTTTAGAAATTCCAGATCCTCGTCGTATCCAAGTAGGCACAGCGGCTAATATTCAAGAAAAAGGCGATACTACAAGTAATATTGCAAAAATGAATAATGCTGTAGCAGCGATTAATGGCGGTGGTTTCCACGACCCTAATGGTACTGGTACAGGCCGTTTGCCATATGGTTTCATCTTGCATGATGGTGAGTACGTTATCGGTAAGGATGTAGGCCCTGATGAAGACGTAGACTTTGTAGGTTTCTCTAAATCTGGTAATCTTATCGCTGGTAACTATGATAAAACTCAGCTCAGTGATATGAAAGCCATGGAAGGTATTACCTTTGGTCCACCTCTTATCGTTGATGGTAAGAAGATGATTACCGAAGGTGATGGTGGCTGGGGCGTAGGTCCTCGTACTGCTATCGGTCAAAAGAAAGATGGTACAGTTCTATTCCTCGTAATCGATGGTCGCCAACCAGGGTATTCTATTGGGGCTACCTTGCGTGACGTACAAGATATTCTATTTGAAAAAGGTTGCTACATTGCAGCAAATTTAGATGGCGGTTCTAGTTCAACTTTGTACCTAAATGGTAAAGTCGTAAATAAACCTGCCGATTTGTTAGGGGAACGCATGATCCCAACGGCGTTTATCGTGAAATAGGAGGACAGATGAAACCTTTTACGCGTGTACTGAGCGCCTTTGCGGTAGGTATTCTTCTGCAAGGTGGGGTATACCTATACCTTGATCAATATATGTTTGCACCGACTACAGAATTTAACGTAGCAGGCGCATCAAAAGATGATACGAAAAACTTCCCTGATGTGAAGGAAGGCACTAAGTATGTATCCTATGACCGTCAATTTATGGCTGTTGTTACAGAGAACTCTCTAAAAATTTACAAGGCTAATGAAAGTAAGCCCACAAATATCGATTTGAAGGGCCGTTCGATTAGTTACTTCAACTGGATGCCAGACCGTAACTATGCTGTCATGGGTTTATATGACTCAAGAGATGTTGTCATGGCTCGTCTTAATGCGGATGACCCCGAACACGAAGTTGATACAAAACTTGAAGACTTGCCTCGGGGCAGTAAAATCGTAGATGCTGCGTACTCTGAAGCGACAAATGTGGTGTATATGAAGGTAAAAGTTCAAGAACACACATATCGCATTTATCGTACCGATGCTAACTACGATACACGTCGCGTTTACATGCAAGCTACTGATATCGGTCATATCGGTGTATTCTACGATGAAGATAACTTCTTCTACGATAATGTGAGAACTGGGGATGTATTCATGTTCAACGGCATTGAAGGGGGATGGCGTGTTATCAACCCTGAAGGGCGTTTCCGCTTTATCGGTGTTGATATGGACAAAACCATCTACATCGCCCGTGTTGATGAGGACAATAATGCATTGACTGTTTACACTGGTAAATTAGGTGTAGGCTTCAATCCAGTTTACAAATACAACCACCCTACTACATTTAATGAGTTGACATTATCAGATGTAAAAAACATCATTAAGAATGGTAGTGAAGAAACTACTAAGGTAACAGAAGATACTACATCTTCTAAATCATTAAATAGTAGTGGTAGTAAAAAGAAATCTTAAGAAAAAGCCTTTATAATGTTCTTTCATTATAAAGGCTTTATTCCTATAATAGTATGTACCCTAAGGATATCTATGAATATATTATTTGTACGCCTTAGTTACATAGGTGATGTTTTGCATGCTACACCTGCTGCGCGGTGGATTAAGGAACAGTATCCTGATGCTAAGTTGCATTGGATTGTAACGCCTAGTATGGCAGAGCTTTTACAGGGTAATCCCTATGTAGATAAAATTATTCCCTGGGAACGGGATATATATGAGGCACATTCTAAAAAACTACATATTCCTACAATGTGGCGCATGTGGTGGGATCTTAAGGCCAAATTAGAGCCTTATAAATTTGATGTAGCCGTTGATGTGCAAGGGCGACTCATAACAGGGCTAGTACTATTAGCTTCAGGAGCCCCCATTAGACTTGGCCTTGGTGGCACAAAAGAGTTGAATTGGCTGTTTACTAACTATAAAACGAAGCCTAGCTCGGAACACGTGATTAAACGTTATGTAGAGGTAGCTCAGTTGTTAACAAAGGCTGTTACTGAACATACAAATTTAGATACATCGCTTAGCATTGTTAAAGACGGTGTTGAGAGTAGTTGTTCACTAAATGAATCTAATGTTAATACGTTGTACCACATGGACTTTCAGGTGCCATCAAATTTGCATAGTTGGGCAGAAAAACAATGGAAATCGATTAATAAAGATATTTCTTTAAATAGAGGAGTAGTAGATACACCTTTACGTGTTGGACTAGTATTAGGTACCTCTTGGGCAACGAAAGAGTGGCCTCAGGAAAAATGGTACTCCCTCATTAAATCCCTTCAATATAGAGCGAATTTTGTTTGCTTAGGTGGTCCTAAAGAGGCTGCTCAATACAAACCCTTGCTAGACTCTTTGACAGATGAGGGTATTGATAAAATTGTTCTGAATATGTTAGGGAAAACGACACTTCAAGAATTAGGGGCTTTAATTGAAAGTTGTGATGTAGTAGTTACTGCTGATACGGGAGCTCTGCATATTGCATTAGCTTTAAATAAGCCTGTAGTAGCACTCTTTGGCCCTACGGACCCTAAATTATGGGGCCCTCTGACGGGGACCTTTAAGGTGCTCGTAAATGACGAATTAGATTGCTTGGGCTGCCGAAAACGACGTTGTCCTAAGCCAGATCAATATTGTATGTCTGGTATTGATCCAGTACGCGTAAAAAAAACAATTTTTGAACTGATAGGAGATACACATGGCAAAGTTTAAAATTCAAAAAGGTTTATCTGATGCGGATATGATGAAAAATTTTAAGGATACAGAAAATTTCGAAGATACTATGCTCAATATGGAGCGAGATGCTAAGAAACCAGTAGTTCATCAAAGTCCAAAGCAAAAAGAAGATGCTTTTTACCGTGAGTTCTTAACTGAAAAAGTAGAGACTATGATTGGTAAAATGCTCCTTGATATCAAGATGGAGTATTTTAAAGAAGGGGAAGGGGCTTTCTCTATTCAGGTGAAACGGGAAGGTAAAAATATTGTCCTTGAAACTGCGCCTAAAAAGGTTAAGCCTGAGAAGTAAGCCGTATAATGGAGACTATCAAATTTTAAAGATTAGGTCAGAACCTGTCCGTAAATGGGCAGGTTCTTTTGCATGTTTATGCATTTAAAAATATCGGCTTAGTTATTAATAAAATTGATGAGCTTATAAACATACCGACGTTTATCGAATTACTACATTTATAAATACCGATATATTTTGAAAAGTATTTAATAATAACCAAAAATTATTACGATATAATTTTTAGTTTCTCATTAAAATGAGCAATTACAGAAAATTTAATTTGATTAAACATACATGCTAAACTCTAGTTCCTCTGCAGTTTTTTGTGATATTCATCACGAAAAAATCATCTTTGAATACATGAGATTATGAGTAAATAGCATAATGTGGTTGTTGACAAAGAATTTTATAAGTAGTCTAATATAAGTATGTATTACGATTTTAGCGCGTTTGGCTAGTGTGAGCAGACATCGAAAAAATCGTAAAAAAAATAGGTATGAGATAGTTGTTTAATGAGTGTATAAAGTTACATACACAGACTATTTCGATTTGGAGGATTAACATGGCTAAAAAATTAAGAATTTGCGAAACCGTTCTTCGTGACGGTCATCAATCTATTTTGGCAACACGTATGCGCTACGAACAAATGGAACCAGTGCTCGGCCTTTTAGATGATATTGGTTATGAAGCTCTTGAATGTTGGGGCGGCGCTACTTATGACAGCTGTCTTCGTTTCTTGAATGAAGATCCATGGGAACGCCTTCGCAAATTGAAAGCTAATTTGAAAAATACCCCATTGCAAATGTTGCTTCGCGGTCAAAATTTGTTGGGCTATAAACACTACTCCGACGACGTAGTAGAAGCATTCTGTAATGCGGCTGTAAAAAATGGTATCGACCGTATCCGTATTTTCGACGCATTGAATGACCCACGCAATATGGAAGCTGCTATTAAGTATTCCAAAAAAGCTGGTGCACACGTTCAATCCGCTATGGTATACACAATTTCTCCAGTTCACACAACTGAAAGCTTCTTGAAAGTAGCTGAAACTTTGGTAGAAATGGGTACTGATTCTCTTTGTATCAAAGATATGTCTGGTTTGTTAGGACCTGCTGATGCATATGATTTGGTTTCTACTTTCAAAAAACGTTTTGGCGAATTGCCAATCGACTTGCATAGCCATTTCACTTGCGGTCTTGCTAGTACTACATACTGGGAAGCTGCTAAAGCTGGCGTAGATATTATCGATACTGCTATCTCTCCATTTGCTCATGCAACTAGCCAACCAGCTACTGAAACTATGATTGAAATGTTCAAAGGTACTGAATGGGATCTTGGTCTTGACCTTGATAAATACATTCCATTAGTTGACCACTTCCGTAAAGTAAAACAACAAATCGCAGAAGAATTCAACTTGAAACCAGCTAGTGATGTAATCCCTGCTGTTCGTCGTTACCAAATTCCTGGCGGTATGTTGTCCAATACTCAAAACCAATTGAACGAAATGGGTATGGGTGATCGCTTCTTTGACGTTATGGATGAAATGCCACGCGTTCGTGAAGACTTGGGTTACCCTCCATTGGTAACTCCAACATCCCAAATCGTTGGTACAATGGCTATGATGAACGTTATGATGGGCGACCGTTACAAAATGGTTCCTAACGAAGTTAAAGATCTTGTTCGTGGTAAATATGGTCAATTACCTGGTACAATTTCTGATGAAATTCGTCAAACTATCATTGGTGATGAACAACCTATTACTTGCCGTCCAGCAGATCTTATCGAACCTGAATTGGAAGGTTACCGTCAAGATTTAGCTTCTAAAGGCTACAATGGCATCACTGACGAAGACGTATTGACTTACGCTATGTTCCCAGAAGTTGCTATTAACTTCTTCGATGCAAATCGTCGTTAATCCAAATTTTAAAAGAGGATTCTTAGGAATCCTCTTTTTTTTGACCATATTTAAACTATCCTCATAGAGAAATAGTATAATTCAGTATATATTTTGTTTTATTAAATGAAGAGATTCAATAGTTGTTTCATTTTTTATATTTTAGCTTTTTTATAAACAGTATAGACAAGTTCCTATTAAAAGGGGAGACTAAGGAACTATGAAATATCAGATATTACCAATTTTCATATCGCCATAAGATACATGGGTGCGTGTGAAAATATAATTTTTACGAAAAGTATTAGATATTAAAAGGGTCGAGATACCTTTTAATAATCGGTCAATTATAAACTACGTATGAAAGAATAGTGAAAAATATGTTGGATATTTGCGTGTTTTACTTGCGTTAAGTTATAAAAATAGCGTAAACTATAGAGAGTATCTACTATTTATGATATTGAGGTAATCCTGTGAATTTACAAATACGAATTTGGATATCCAATGTTGTGCTGTTTGTTGTACCTATTTTAATAGCAATTATTTTATTTTTGCTATATTTTACAGGTTTGCGCATATTGGCCAATGCCGGTTACTATTTGCGTATTGAGCAGGAACAACAGTTTAAAAGTGTTAGTCGAATAACTGAAACCATTACCTTTTATGGGTTAGAAAATGATCTAATTAATAGCTTGGTTAAGCCTAGCTATAGCTTACTTGATCCAAAGGAAGTATATGTTGAAGTACTTGATCAAGGAAGTATGGTGTATAACTACGGTAATCCACAAATCTATAGTGCTTCTGCCATTGTTGGTCTTATTGATGTTAACCCTGAATTACAGGGCATCGTATATCAATCCAATAATACTTTCGTTTACGAAATGAGAAAGTACGATGGACGTCATTCCTATGTATACCATATTGCGATTAGGCGTGCTACTCATGGTAGTGATAGCTTAATGGAATCCGTATCTTTCTATATTATCGTAGTTTCCATATTGCTCTTTATTGTTACATTTTTTGCTATTAACCGATTTGTTACACGATTTATCATGATTCACGTTAAGAACATGACAAAGTCGTTAGAAATGGCAAATCGTCAGATTGAAATGGAACAGGAGCAACAAAAAGAGTTACTCGCTGGTATATCCCATGATATACGAACTCCGTTGACGGCTATTAAAGCGTATGCTGAAGGCGTTCGTGACGGTATTGCACCAACGGAAGAGCAACAAAAAAGATACATGGGGATTATTTTGAAACGGGCCAATGATTTAGATTCTATGTTAGAGGAACTATTCCTCATAACAACATTGAATTATAAAAAAGAATCTCGTCCATCTGAGCGAATTGAATTAGGTCAGTTTGTACGTGACTTTGTAGAAGATCATTTAGCTCCGTATCAATCGAAGGGGCTTGAGATTAAGGCCCGTATAGCTACGGAAACACCTTTTATCAATGCTAACCCACAATTGTTACAACGTGTTTTGCAGAATGTGTTGAACAATAGTGCTAAGTATAAAATGACCGATATTGGTCATTGCGTCATAGATGTAACGAGTGATGATGATTTTGTATACTGTGTCATCAGTGATGATGGACCAGGTGTACCGCCAGAATCTCTAGAGCGTCTGATGCGACCATTCTATCGTGTAGATTCGTCTCGTACGAATCCTCAAGAAGGTAGTGGCCTAGGATTGTCGATTATCCGTCGAATTATGGAAATCTTTGAAGGCCGAGTTATGATTGAAAATGTAAGGCCACATGGTCTACGTATTATATTAGAGTTTCCTAAGCAAGGAGAAGAATCATGAGTGAACATATCTTAATTATTGAAGACGATTTGGATATTGCCAATATTGAGCGTGATTATTTAATGGTGGCGGGCTATGATGTAACGATTATGACTAATGGTACAGATGGCATTGAAGCAGCATTAAATACTCCTGTAGACCTTATTATCCTTGATGTTATGTTGCCAGAAATGGATGGCTTTGAAGTTTGTCGCCAAATTCGTGACAAAGTTCGTGTGCCAATCGTTATGGTAACTGCGCGTCTTGATGATATCGATAAAATCCGTGGTTTAGGCGTAGGCGCTGATGATTATATTGAAAAGCCATTCTCTCCATCTGTATTGATTGCGAAGATCAAAGCTATGTTGGCGCAATATAAACGTTTAACAGAGCGCGATGCAATGGAAACAAACGCTATTCAATCCGGTGAAATCCGTCTCGACCCTAAAATGATGAAAGTATGGGTGAATGAAAAAGAAGTTCATCTCAAAAAGAAAGAATTCCAATTGTTGGAGTTCTTGATGCGTAACCGTGATATTGTATTTAGCAAAGAAGAATTGTATTCTCGTGTATGGGGACTTGACTCCTATGGTGATTATGCAACTGTAGCAGTTCATATTAATCGTTTACGTGAAGAAATTGAGGATAATCCATCCGATAGTAAGCATATTATTACAGTGTGGGGTGTAGGGTATAAATTCGTTTAGTATAGAGAATATGCATTCACATTATACTCACGTTGTTCGTGGCTGTTGATTAGATATGACTTTATAGAGATTTTATTATAGAGATATAATCAAAGGTTTAAGAATTGTTTATATAGTTACTTTGATAGTTTAGATATTCCATGTATACTTATTTAAGTAAGGCTGACTATGACTCTAGATAAGTAATATTTTAACTTCTCTCTCTTAATAAGTTCTCTCTAAAGCTTATCTAGATCACATATACTCTCTCTCAACAGTCCTTACACTCTCAAACTATATGCATAAAGGGCATTTGCTAGCGACGGCTAGTAAATGCCCTTTATGTTTTTTAGATTTTAGATATTTGAATACATTCTATACAGCTTCTTTCAGGATTCTAGGTATTTATCTAGTGGAGGATATACGGTTATAATAATTATACTTTCATAAGAAAAGTTATAAATTGATATCTTGCATTGTAAAAGCAGGCGTACTATAATAGGTTCATCAAAATCAATTTTATAAAATTGATTTTGGGATGATTTGAATTAGTGTGAGACGTGGCGTATTTATAAAGTATCATAATTATATGATTTATGATTTGGTTCTTATTTTACCTTTTATAATCATCATTAAGACGTTATGGGTGATGTAGAAGAATATTAAGAAGAATATAAGGAGATCTACATGACATTTTCAAAATATAAGAAAACAGTAATTGCGTGTATTCTTGCTTTGGGTATTGGGGTAGGCGGAGGATACTATTTCTTTGGCAGCCCTGTTAATACGCAACCAACAAACGTGAGAGAACAAACTAAACAGACTAAGCCTATTACTGAAACGCGTAATACCTATGTAGTACAAGCAGCTAAAGAATCTGGGCCAGCTGTAGTAGGGATTACAACACAAGTATTTCAAAAGGATATTTTTAACCGTACTATCTATGCTGGAGAAGGTGTCGGATCTGGTGTGCTTATCGATAATGACGGACATATTATAACAAATAAACATGTGGTAGCGGGGGCTAGAAATGGGGAGGTTACAGTATCATTGTCTGATGGCAGTACGGTGACGGGGACTGTTATAGGTTCAGATTCACAGACGGACTTAGCAGTTGTAAAAATTAAACCTCCAAAAGATATTAAACCTATCAAAATTGGTGACTCTGACTCCTTGCAAGTAGGGGAGCCAGCTATTGCTATTGGCAATCCTTTAGGTCTTGAGTTTAAAGGTTCAGTTACCTCTGGTGTTATTAGTGCCTTAGCACGTACAATTGATGATCAAGGTCAACGATTCCCATTGATTCAAACTGATGCAGCCATTAATCCAGGTAACTCAGGTGGTGCGCTTATTAATGCAGATGGTGAGTTAATTGGTATCAATAGCTCTAAAATCTCTAAAGAGGGAATTGAAGGTATGGGCTTTGCTATTCCAATTAATTCTGCGATGACAATTGTTGATTCTATTATTAAAAATGGTAAGGTCATTCGCCCTCATATTGGGGTGTGGGCTGTAGACCGTCAAACTGCAGCGCGCAATAATGTAACCTATGAAGGTGATGGACTTCTTGTTGTTCAACTTGATTCTAATGGTCCTGCTGCACAAGCTGGTCTCGTAGAAGGGGATACGATTGCACAAATTGATGGTAAAGATATTACTACATTACTTGAATTAAAAGAACAAATTGATGCTAAGAGCCCTGGAGATACAATTTTGGTATCCTATACTCATAACGGCAAAATGAAGAGCGCACAGCTTAAATTAGGGGAAGCGTCTTCAAATTAGAATTTAGTAAATAAAACTTAATTAAGTATTCCAATAATGCACTAATTTTTTTTGTAGTGTTAGAAAATCCTCATCTTTTAGATGAGGATTTTTAGTTATAATAGGGTGCTTTAATAGATTTTGTATAAAAAATACCATAAATAAGAAAATTTTTTTGAAAAAATTTTTCCCTATAAACGCAGAAATTAACTGTGTTTATAGATTAGAAATAAGAAAAAATATATTAAATTTCAATGTTTTTTTACAAGGTACCTTGCGTTCCAAGGTACCTTATGTTATTATGTATTTGTCAGTACATGATAGTGACCGTAAGAGAGCTTTCACATTGGCAGGCAAGCACAGCCTAAAAGGGAGGAACTATGCAAGTTCAATTAAAAAAAGGTGTTATGGACATGCTGGTGCTAGCATTATTAACACAAAATGATCGTTACGGATATGAAATCGTAAGCACCATTTCAGAATATATTGAAATATCTGAAGGAACGATATATCCATTGTTTAACAGACTGAAAAAAGAAAAGTATGTTGAAACATATTTGAAGGAGTCCTCTACAGGTCCTTCGCGGAAATATTATCATATCACGAACGAAGGCCGTGCAGCATATAACAAGATGCGTCAAGAATGGGATGAATTTTCTGGTGTTATCAATATGCTGTTGAAAGGAGTCGATAATAATGAACAAAAATAGCTTTTTGGATGCATTGCGTAATATATTTAAAAAAGCGCGTGTTGCAGATGTGGAGAGTATTATAGAGGTTTATGAAGAGCATTTTGCGGTAGGTTATGAAAAAGGGCTTACCGATAGTGAGATCATTAAATCCTTAGGGACTCCAGAGGAAATATATGCATCCTACGTAGATGCAGGTATCATTACAGACACAATGAATCAAGATGGTAGCGAAAGCAAATCCGTTAATATGCAGGAAATTTATGCACGATTTGATGATTATAAAGAACGTCTTTTACCTCAATTACCGGGCATGGCTAAAAAAGCATCCAAGACTTTGCTCTCTATTGGAAGTGCGTTATCCTATATTGTAGGTGCTCTTATATTCATTATTACACCAGCTATCTTGTTCTTGCTAGGTAGCTCATGGCAACCATTTGAGAATGTTACTGCATTTCCAGTATTGTCCATTGTAACTTTAGTGGCACTTGGTGGTGTAGGTTTATTTGGTGGACTTACATGCGTCTTTGTTGGCACAGAGCTTCGTGGTGTGCGTGAACGTTATTTCCGCAATGTGGACTAAGGAGGATTTATGAGACGAATTATAATTACAGCGATTTTAACCGTAATCTGTGCGGTTGGAGCATGTACATCGTTTGCAGTAAATGATTTACCTAATTTTGGTGAATGGATGAAAACAAATGAACAACAGTTTAGAAAACCACATAGACATGATGGTCCTAATATGCATATGGACCAACATATGATGGATAGAAATAATCAAATGATGCGTCAAGATGGTATGGGGCCAAATAATGGTCAACATATGTACCAAAATTGTCAAAACCAAATGATGCTTCAAGATGGTATGGGACGAAATAATGGTCAGTATATGCATCAAAATGGTCAAATGCCTCCACAAGGTCAACCATCTCAAGGTTAGCAACCTAATGGTAATGCTTCAGAACAAGCACCTAATGGTGATACACAAGCTTAATAAAATATATAAAACTATTAATATAGATTGGGCCGTATATTTTAAGATATTAATAGATATAGAGTTAGATCTATCTGAGGATATAGTTGTTTTAATCGTATTTGAATATTAGGTAAAGGTGAAAATATGAAAAAACTTTTAATTGCTACAGTATTAACAGCAGCATATGGGATTGGCGGTGTAACATTTGCTTCTACTAATGACGTACAAAATAATAATGAGCCAATCAAGATGAACTTGTTAGTAGAACGAAATCATGATGATGCAAACAATTTCCAAGATAAAAAATGTGATATGCTACTAGAAAATCAAAATAACCAAATGCATAGACAAGATCGAATGGAGCATATGCCAATGAATCATCAAGTTGATAATATGCATCGAAAAGATAACGATCAATCTATGAGACCAGAAGGTCAAAACCATCAAATGAGACAACAATGTAATAATCATCAAGTGCCACCACAAGGTCAGCCTCCTCATGGTGATCGACATAATGATAATGCACCACAACAACAAACTGGTCAAGGTGCACCACAAACTACACAAAACTAACCATATTTTATGAGTTTATTTCTCTTATGAGATAATAG
Source organism: Veillonella parvula (assembly GCF_032550495.1). GTDB lineage: Bacteria > Bacillota > Negativicutes > Veillonellales > Veillonellaceae > Veillonella > Veillonella parvula_G. Next base: position 425,201 of record NZ_JAWFZJ010000002.1, read on the forward strand.
AGACCGTGGTCATGAAAGTGCATTCATGGCCACCGTAGAGCCATACACTCTACGTGATACATTCGTATCAGAATCTCTCTCTTACACACAATAACTACACACAAACAAAAAGAGCTCCTCAGTGAAGGAGCTCTTTTTGTGTATATTTTATTTGATGTGTTTAGAACCGCGTTCTGTCATAGCTATGCCATCTTTACAAAGAGGGCATTCTTCAGGTTTGTAAGTTGGAACTTTAAGATTAAGTAATGCTTGTACCTTTTCGTGAGGAACACCGAATTCTGCTTTGCCACCAGAACGGTTAACAAGAAGGCCTACACCTACGATTTCACCACCGGATTGGTTTACAACATTTACTACTTCTTGTACAGAACCACCAGTAGTTACGATGTCTTCAACGATAAGTACCCTTGTGCCTGGCTCGATTTTAAAGCCACGACGCAATGTCATAACGCCTTTTTCGCGTTCTGTGAAGATAGCACGAGTGCCAAGCGCTTTACCTACTTCATGAGCAAGTAAGATGCCGCCAGTCATAGGTCCAATAACAAGTTCCACATTTTGATCGCGGAAGCGTTCAGCTAATTCTTTACAAAGTTTTTCAGTATATTTAGGATGTTGCAATACGTTGAATTTTTCAACGTACATTGGGCTGTGGAGACCAGATGTCAAAAGGAAGTGACCTTCTAAAATAGCTTGAGTGTCGATAAGTAATTGTTTTACTTCTTGTTCTGTCATCATTTGGATACCTTCTCCATTTCTTCAATAATTAAACGAACCGCTTTGCGAGGGTTTTCGGCTTGTGTAATAGGTCGACCGATAACGAGGCGAGATGCGCCATCTTGTAATGCGCTAGCAGGCGTAGCAACCCGTTTTTGGTCGTCTGATGTTGCAAATGATGGGCGAATACCTGGTGTTACGATAAGAAAATCATCGCCACATGCTTCACGAATCATTTTAGCTTCCAATGCGGAACATACAACACCATCCATACCACAGTCTTTAGCGAGTTTTGCAAGGCGAATGACTTGGTCGGAAATTGGTAGTTGACCACCGATAGCAGTCCAAGATTCATCGTCAAAGCTAGTTAATGCGGTGATTGCCAATAGTTTTGGGCGTTCCACGCCTAGTTCTTTGCCACTTTCACGAGCCGCCTCTACAGCAGCTTTCATCATAACAGGACCACCTTGACCGTGCAAAGTAATCAAACTAGCGCCGAGACGTGTTAAGGAAGCTACGCCATGGGCTACGGTATTTGGAATGTCGTGCAATTTCAAATCAAGAAATACTTGTTTGTTTTGCTCTTGTAAAAAGCGAACTGTTTTAGCCCCTTCGGCGTAGAATAGCTCCATTCCGACCTTGTAAAAGCTAACCGAATCATCGAGGGATAATACGATTTCTTTCACTGCTTCCATCGTGGATACGTCAAGGGCAACGATTAATCTGTCATCTGCCATGTTGCAACCTCCATACTACATATATATCTAAATAATTTTCACATACTGAGGGAGTTCTGTCAATTAGAATTGATGTGAAAGCGGTGACTATTAGTCACCTTCGAACAGTAGATTCTAGGTTATTTCGTGCTATAATAAATAGAGTAAATGAATATAATTCTTATATATAGATTTTGAAAGGAGTCCTATGTTAGATTTTGTTGCATTAGACTTTGAAACAGCAAATAAATTTAAAAATAGTGCGTGCTCCTTGGCGGTTATTACCGTAAAGGACGGACAAATTACCAAAAAGGCATATAGCCTCATCAAGCCTCCGTTTATGAGTTTTGATGATGAGTGTATTGAAATTCATGGTATCCAACCGAAGGATGTTCTTCATGAAAAGACCTTTGATCAGTTGTGGAATGCCATTTATGAAAACCATTTAAAAGGGAATATTATGGTGGCTCACAATGCGAAATTTGATATGAACGTATTGCGTGCTACTTTAGATTATTATAAAATCCCTTGGCCAGAACTAGATTATGCATGTACAGTTAAACTTTCACGTGCGGTATGGCCTGATTTAGTTAATCATAAGTTGAATACAATGGCCGCATATATTGGAGTTGAGTTTAAACATCACTATGCACTGGATGATGCAGAGACTTGTGCAAAGGTTGTATTAGAAGCTGCTAAGTTGAAAGGCGTTAATAGTTTACCAGATTTATTAAAGACTACAGGCGTACCGTTAGAACCATTCATTGATGATAAAAATCGCTCTGCTCAAGATGCATTACATAAAGAGCCAGAACCAGAACAAATGTCGTTCTTTTAGTAAGGAGAGGTACTATGTTGGGGAAAGAATTATTAGCTTATGTAGATCATACATTATTGCGTCCTACAGCTACATGGGATGATATTAAAGAAGTTTGTGAGGATGGTTTAAGGTATAAAACTGCATCTGTTTGTATTCCTCCAGATTTTGTAGCATCCGCCCATGAAGCATATCCAGAACTTAACATATGTACCGTTATCGGCTTCCCTTTAGGATATGAAACAACAGAGGTAAAGGTGGCAGAAACGAAACAGGCCATTGAAGAGGGCGCTTCTGAAATTGATATGGTTATTAATCTTGGAGCTGTAAAGCAAGGTGATTTTGAAGCGGTAACTAGCGAAATTGAGGCGCTTAAGAAGGCTTGTGGTGATAAAATTTTAAAAGTTATTATCGAAACTTGTTATCTTACAGATTCTGAAAAGGTAGCGCTTTGCAAATGTATTACAAATGGTGGCGCAGACTATATTAAAACATCTACTGGATTTGGTAGCGGCGGTGCAAGCCTTGAAGATATTAGACTCTTTAAAAAGCATATTGGTCCTAATGTACAGATTAAGGCCGCAGGTGGTATTCGTTCTATTACGGATATGAAAGCCTATATTGCAGAAGGTTGTAGCCGAATTGGAGCCAGTGCAGCTGTAGAGTTACTAAAGAATCACTTGAACGAAGAAGTATAATAGAAAACCACCTAGGCTATGCTTAGGTGGTTTCTTAGAATGGCGGTGTAACTATGCGTATGTATGATATTATTCTGAAGAAAAGGGCGAACTTGCCGTTAACAGATGAGGAAATCCGCTTTGTCATAGATGGTTATGTAAAGGGGGAAATCCCTGATTACCAAGTGAGTGCGCTCTTGATGACCATAGTTTTTAATGGTATGAATGCTCGCGAACTAGGAACTTTGACCTTGGCTATGGCTCAATCAGGTAATATGGTAGACTTGTCAAATATTGATGGGATTACCGTAGATAAACATAGTACAGGCGGCGTGGGAGATAAGACAACACTTATTATTGCACCTCTCGTAGCCGCTTGTGGCGGCAAGGTGGCTAAGATGTCTGGACGTGGACTTGGTCATACAGGTGGCACTATTGATAAGATGGAATCTATTCCAAATTTAAAGGTATCTTTAGAGCAAGATGCTTTTATCAATCAAGTTAATAAAATTGGTCTTGCTGTTATTGGTCAGTCGGAAGGGCTTGCACCTGCTGATAAAAAGCTATATGCTTTGCGCGATGTGACGGGAACTGTGGATAGTATCCCTCTTATTGCATCCTCTGTTATGAGCAAAAAATTGGCTTCTGGTGCTCAAGCAATTTTGTTAGATGTAAAGGTTGGCAGTGGTGCCTTTATGAAAAACATAGAGGATGCTCGTGAATTGGCTAAAGCAATGGTAGATATTGGAAAGGGAAATGGCCGTTCAATTAAGGCTATTTTGACGGATATGGATCGACCGCTAGGCCATGCTATTGGAAATGCTTTGGAGATTCGCGAGGTTATTGATACGTTGAAAGGTCATGGTCCAGAGGATTTAACGCATGAATGTATTATCATGGCAGCTCATATGCTCGTATTGAGCCATATGTGTGATTATGAAACGGCTCTTAATCGTGTGCAACAAGCACTAGATTCTGGTACAGCCTTAGAACGATTACGATTAATGGTTGATGCTCAAGGAGGAGATAGCCGCGTTATCGATGATGAAAGTATATTGATAATCGGCCAGTTTACCTATGATGTGATAGCACCTCAAGACGGTTATATTATCCATATGAATACAGAACAATGTGGGATTGCATCCGTTATGCTTGGAGCCGGTCGGATTATTAAAGATGGTCCAATCGATTATAGTGCAGGTATTGTAATGCACAAAAAAACTGGGGATGCTGTCAGAATGGGTGAAAGGATAGCTACACTATATGCTTCTGATGGAAGCTTATTCACTAATGCGGCCCAGACCTATTTAGCGGCGATTACTATTGGTAATACTGCACCTAAAATAGTGGATACTATACTAGATGTTGTAGAGTGAGGAGTGCAATATGAAAGAAAAGGATATTCAAAAGCTCATCAATCGTGCTATTGTGGCTCGCGACAAAACCTATAGTCCTTATTCACATTTTGGTGTGGGCGCAGCCCTTCTTTGCGAAGATGGAACCATCTATGAAGGGTGTAATATAGAAAACGCTTCTTATGGATTAACTAATTGTGCGGAGAGAACTGCTATATTTAAGGCTGTGTCGGAAGGGCAAACAAAATTTAAAGCCCTTGCCGTAGTTGCTGATACGGAAGGGCCTTGTGCACCATGTGGTGCTTGCCGTCAGGTGATTTCTGAATTTGAAATACCTCGTATTATAATGGCGAATTTAAGAGGGGACTATACAGTTGTTGAATTAGAAGGTTTATTACCTTTTAGATTTGGGCCCGATAACATATAAAAAAGAGACCACGTTGATGTGGTCTCTTTTTGGTATAGCTTAGAATGCAGGAACAATAGCACCTTGGTATTTTTCTTGGATAAATTTGATAATTTCAGGGCTATGAAGTGCAGCCATCAATTTTTTGATACGAGGGTCATTTTCATTGCCTTTAAGTACAGTTACGATATTTACGTAAGGGGAATCGTTATTTTCAATTGCCAATGCATCTTTGCCAGGGTTAAGACCTGCGTTTAATGCAAAGTTAGTGTTGATAGCGGCTAAGGCTACATCGTCAAGGGAACGAGGTACTTGTGCTGCTTCTAATTCTACGAATTGATATTCGTTAGGGTTCGCAGTAATATCTTGTACGGTAGATAAGATGTTTGTAGAGTCTTTTAATGTAATTAGACCTTGTTTTTGTAACAACAATAATGCACGACCACCGTTTGTAGGGTCATTAGGAATAGCGATTTTAGCGCCTTTTGGAAGATCTTTTAAATCTTTGATTTTACGGGAATATAAACCCATTGGCTCAAGATGAACACCACCGGCAGATACTAAGTCAAGTTTGTGAGCTTTTGCGAATTCCTCCATGTAAGGTACGTGTTGGAAGAAGTTGGCATCAATTTCTTTGTCCCCTAAAGCCAAGTTAGGTGTGTTGTAATCAGTGAATTCCGTGATTTTTAATTCGATACCATCTTTTGCTAAGATTGGTTTAACTTGTTCCAAAATTTCTGCGTGAGGTACTGCTGTTGCCCCAATTTTTAATACTTGTTTGCCATCGCTAGCAGCTTGTTTGTTGTCGTTACCACAGCCTGCGATTAATAAAGCGCCGCCAAGGATTACAGTAGCTGCCAATGCTAAAAATTTTCTCATTAGACACACTCCTTATACAATAATTACATATAAAATATTAAATCTATAGTACTAAATAATTTCCTATCTATCAAGAAGGAATTATTATAGGTTCTCCATAACTAAAAACTATGGAGAACCTATAATATAAGTATGTTCATTTTTTAAAATAATTTGCCCATGATAAGTCCAATAGCCCACATTAGTTGATAAATCATAGCGGCCCCAGCGGTAGTACCCATAGCCTTATCTAATTGGAACTCATCTGTATTGGTAGATAATGTATGAATTGTTTTGAAAGCTAGTGGTGCTGCAAGGAACGCTAATAAGGCGAACCATGTCATATGGCCTACTATAATCCAAGCAATGATCCAAATAAAATTGAAAATATATGAGATACTCATTAAGCTGAGTGCTCTTTCACGACCAAGCACGATTGGCAACGTGTGACGTCCATGGCTTTCATCATTACGAATATCTCGGATATTATTCGTCAACATGATGGAACCAACTAGCAATGTAGATGGAATTGCAGGAATTAACAGGGCTAAGGATAATTCTCGTATCCAGGCATAGCCTGTAATGAGTACGATAGCAAAACCCATGGCGATACCAGAGGAAATTTCTCCAAATGGTGTTCGAGAAATTGGTTTTGGACCGCCAGAGTAAAGAAAACTAATTAGAATACATAAGAAGCCTACAGGAATGTAGTACCAAGTTATAGTAGCAGATAAATAAAGACCAATAATAATGGGTACAAACATGAGTACTTTAATCATCGTTATAATGAGCTCTGGTGTTATAACGCCACGTGTGATAGAACCAGCATTACCTACCTTTTGACCAGCATCAAGTCCAGATTTAAAGTCTTTATATTCATTCCATAAATTAGCTACAATTTGGGCTGTTACAACAGCTAAAAATATGAGCACTGTATGTAAAATGGCAAGACCTGTACCCTGAGCAGCACCAAATGCGTAATAACTAAAGGCGGCACCTAAAATGGTAGGCCCTAATGCAGCAGCTAATGTGCGAGGCCTAGTGAGGGGAATTAATTCTTGTATCATGTTAAAAGCACACCGAGTGTGCACTCCTTTCCATTTCTCATACATATATCATCTTTACATGTCTATTTATGTATTGTATAGCAGAAAGGTAAGCTTGTAAATTATACTATACAGTTATATATGTCGATATAGTATAATAATTAATATATGCAGTATAGATGATTATCTTTTAAACTCTTAATATATACTGCACGGATTATCTAACAATCTATACATAGTGTATTGTTAAAAAGGTGAGGTGTCTTATGAGAACTCTCAATAAAAAGTTGATGACATTGGCTTGTGCCACCTGTTTAACTGTGGGTATGGGGGCAGTGGCATGTGCTGATACGGTAGATTTAGGTTATGGTATGTACGGCAGTACTTCCCCAACTGTGAAAGCTGTAGAAGTTGTGCACATTTCTACTGATGCAAGATTGCGTAATCAAGAACAAGATAAATTTCTCAAAGTAGCAAATAAATCTGCTGTTGATACTATTAATAATGTTGTGAAAGTACAGACTGGTGTAGCTGTTGAACCAGTGAAGGGGGATTTTCTTGATGGTTACTCCTTCTATCAACTGCAAGGTACTGATAAACAAGGTCATCATACAGGTAGTTTAATTGTTATTAACTATTCTAAAAATGCTATTGATCAAGTTATAGGTATGAATAAGACTATTTTAGAGAAGGGGTCAGATGCGGAAAAAGCTGCATTAAAGCACTCCATCTCTAAACATGTAGAATCTTACTCTAAAGAGACGGCCCAACAACAATTACAAGGCTTAAAAAGCAGTACTGTTGAAGGTACTAAATTAGCTAAAGATCTAAAAACGATAAATGACAAGTTACCTTCTCAAATTATAGGTGTCTTTGATAAAATGCTTGCCACAGATAAGAAATCATCTCCTAAAAGTATAGAAGAGGTCCGTTCTTATGTAGACTTTGTGGCAAAACAAGTGAGCCTAGATGCAACTCATGTAGCGTATAAACCTGTTCAAACTCGCTATGGTACGGCTGTGACAGGCGATTTACGCGGTAGTCTAAAATATGATGGCTTTAGAAATACCTATTCCTTAATTGGTTATGCTGTTCCTACAGATAAAGGTGTATCTTTACAGCTTTTAATGTCTGATGATTCTAGCCATGATTATTGGGCTAATGAGTTGAATCATATGTATCAAACACAATCTCTCAAGGGAGGAAAATAATATGAAATCTTTGAAAGTATTGGCTTGTGCAGCTTGCCTAATGGGTACTGTATCTGGCGTAGGTTTTGCTAAGGATGTACAAACAATTGCAGGATCCATGATAGTGCCTAACAATGTAACTGTTGTTTCTGCATCCAAAACAAATACACGTGATTTTGTAGAAAAACAATTAAATGAGGAATCTTCAAAATCTACGATGTCGAATATGATGGCAAAGGAATTTTTCCAAAACTTTGGTACTAATTTTGATATATACCAATTGCAAGGGGCAGATAAAACTGGTCAAAAAGATGCATTCGTAGTAGCTGTAGATGTTAAACAAATAGCTCAACAAGTGGCTAAAGAAAAGGCTAATGACCCTATGTTTATAGCGGCAATGGCCGCTCTTGATAAAGGTCAAATTGATCCTGTAACAGAGCAACTTCTATTAGGAACAATAAATAAACAGATTCCCACTAGCACAACGGTAGTTCCTTTAAATGGACCAATTAATGTATCTAGTCGTGATCCCCAAAAAGCAACGATTATGCCTAAAACACTTAAAACTCTAACCGTAGAAAATGCAGAACAAGTACATCCGGTGGCTGGTACAAAATATCAAACATATGCAGCAAGCTCTCGCTTGTTATATGCAGATGGAAATGTACAAACTCCACTCTATGCAAATGCTGCATTTGTGTTGAAGCCAGGAAAACCAGTGTTGTATGTAGGTATAACAACTGATGTACAACGTGATTATTTCAAACCAATATTTGACAATGCATTCAAATCAATTAAATAATTGGTTATATACGTACTTTTATTTTATATGTGATATATTGAGGTAAGTCATATATATTGAGGCATCAACATGAGTTTCGCGCCTTAAATATAGTCATATTAATTTATATTTATTTATAAAAGGAGATTTATCATGAAAACAATTTCTACAGACAAAGCACCAGCAGCAGTAGGCCCTTACTCTCAAGCTAAAGTGGTTGGCAGTTTATTATTTGCTTCTGGTCAAATTCCACTCAATCCTGCAACTGGTACAGTTGTTGAAGGGGGCATTGTAGAGCAAACTGAACAAGTATGCAAAAATATTGAAGCCGTATTGACTGAAGCTGGTACAGACTTTTCCAAGGTTGTTAAAACAACTTGCTTCTTAGCTGATATTGGTGATTTCAAAGCATTTAATGAAGTGTATGCTAAATATTTCACTTCTAAACCAGCTCGTTCATGTGTAGCAGTAAAAGACCTTCCATTAGGCGTTATTGTAGAAGTGGAAATTATTGCGGAAGTATAAGATGGATTATATTTCTTTGTTACAGTCAGAGATGCGTCCTGCCTTCGGTTGTACTGAGCCAATTGCATTGGCTTATGCGGCTGCGAAGGCAGTCTCTGTTTTAGATGAGTTTCCTAACCATATTCACGCAAGATGCAGCGCGAATATTATCAAAAATGTAAAATCCGTAGTCATTCCAAATTCTGGGGGGCGAAAAGGACTAACGGCGGCCGCTACACTGGGTGCTATTGTAGGCCATCCAGAGCGTGAACTAGAAGTATTGGAATCTGCTACAGACGAAGATCGCAAATGGCTTGGCACATTGCTTGATGCCAACTTCTGTACCGTTTCACTTGCTGAAGGCGTAGATAATCTATATATAGAAATCACTGCAGAAACAGATGAACATACAGCGGTTGTTCGCATTGAAAATGACCATACGAATGTAACCTATGTATCAGTAGATGGTGAGATTGTCTCTGAAACAGTCAATGAAATTAAGAAAGCGGCTAAAACAGAATATGCCATGACCTTTGATAGCATTTACGAATTTGCTTTAACAGGTGATATTTCTGGTATCCTACCTCAAATTAAACAGCAAGTTGAGTATAATACTGCAATTTCTAAGGAAGGTCTATCCAATGATTATGGATCTAATATTGGACAATTGTTATTGTTAGATGAAGAAAATCCATCTCTCGAAACGAAATGTAAGGCTCGTGCCGCAGCTGGCTCTGATGCGCGTATGAGTGGTTGTCCTTTGCCTGTCGTTATCTGCTCTGGCTCTGGTAATCAAGGTTTAACCGTGTCTGTACCAATCATTACGACTGCCGAGGAACTTGGTAAAAGTGAAGATGAATTGTATCGCGCTCTCGTCTTTGCTAACTTGCTAACGCTTTACGTTAAATCTGGTATTGGTAAATTGTCTGCATACTGTGGCGTTGTATCTGCCGGTGTGGTAAGCGTAGCAGGCATAGCCTTTTTGAAAGGTGATAGTAAAGATATCATTGAGAACACTCTTGTAAATGGTCTTGCAAGTCTATCTGGTATCGTTTGTGATGGTGCGAAACCATCCTGTGCAGGTAAAATTGCAATTTCCCTTGATGGCGCTTTTATGGGATATAAACAAGCTCGCCTTAACAAAAACTACCAAAAAGGCGATGGCCTTGTAGCATACTCCGTTGATGAAACTATCCGCAGTATTGGTGCTGTGGCACAAGGCATGAAAGAAACGGATGTAGTTATATTGAATGAAATGCTAAAACACTAAACTTTATAATACCCCCCTTTAAATGCTTTTGATAATTAGGCTAAAGGGGGGATTATTTTTACTCTTTATGTAACTTTGAATTGGTTAAATATTATATTTAGAGCTAGTATGTGATTTACTTATAGTTTGAAGTTTGAGGAAAGTTAATATGAATGCCTTATTACCAGAAAAAGAGAATCTTCCTAGAAAAGTTATTAAATTTTACCGAAAAGTATTTCTAAATGCTGATGAGAAATGTTGGTATACATATAAATCAAAAATTTATGCTAAGATAAAAAATCTTCCAATAAGTGAGTTAAGGTGGAAAATAATTAAGAGCTGAGTAGAACTAAAAAGCAAGTTTGCATTATACGGAGCTCAATAGGATTTGGAATCATTTGTGCCGCTACTTTTGTTTATGGATTAGATATTGCAACTAAAGGTATAAAGTTCGATGAATATTTTGAATTACATATGTTAAGTACAGTATATGTAGATTTTATGTTAATGGTAATTTTCTTTATTTTATTTGTCTTTTTATTACTAAATACATTTTATACGACGACCTAATTTGGAACGATAGCTGATTTAAAGAAATAACGAGCTTTAGTTAGAATCTTGATTATAGAAGATAGATTAATAGATTTGGGAAATGTATTATAAATATTATTAACATATTAAGGATGCTAATGTTTATACTGATATATTTCTTAAATATTATTTCTATCATGTTATAATTAGTATATTATTAAATATACGTCAATATTAATAATGGATTACTTTGGGAGGTGATTAGATGTTAATTGATTTTTCTTTTAAAAATGTTAGGTCTTTTAAGAATAAAGCTACTTTATCAATGGAGACTGGAGACCATATAGAGGAGTATGCTAAGGAAAATACTGTTGATATAGGTGAGATAACTTTAGTGAAATCTGCTTTTGTTTTCGGTGGGAATGCATCCGGAAAAACTAATGTAATTAAGGCGTTTCAATTACTTAGAAGTATTGTCATTTCTGGAACTCCATCGGATTTTGAGTTACTTCCTACAGATACATATGCTAATGAGGGTGGTAATGTATTTTTTAAAGTTAGATTTTATAAAAATCAAAAAATATATGTCTATACTATTGAATATAATTTCGCGAGTATTATAAATGAATGTTTGAGTGTAAATAATGAAGTTGTTTTTGAAAGAAATATAGGTAATGTTATTATGCCAACAACTATTAAAAGCTTGGCTAATGCATTAAGACATAATCAACCATTATTATATTTTGCTCAAAATAACAATGTAAAAGAGGCTAAAGAGGCTTATGAATGGTTTAGGTTAGATATAATTACGCCAGGTCTCCTATCTAATACTTTACATAGTCAACAGCTATTTAGGCCCTTATATAAAAATACACAATTAAAAAAGAATGTCTTATATTTTTTGAAAGCAGCAGATTTTAATATAAAAGATATTATAACGGAAGAGATTATTGTTCCTGTTCAGAATGATGGGGAAAAGCCGGAGCCAATTTTATTGGTGAAATGTATTCATGAAGGTGAAAATGGGGAGTCATTTATAATTAATTATGATGCTGAAAGTATCGGAACTAGGATTTTTTTATTACTAGCTATGACTATTTTAGAAAATAGTCATAAACCTAAAGTCTTTTTGATAGATGAATTTGACCGATCATTACATCCTAAATTAGTTAAGATTTTATTCCGTATTTTTAATGAATGGAATAATATCTATACGCAATTGATTGCAACGACTCATAATAATGATGTATTAGATTATGAGCTTAGAACAGATCAAATTTGGTTTGTTGATAAAGATTATTATGGGGTGTCTAGACTAGACAGTGCTTTTGATTTTAATGAATTAAAAATTAGTGATATAAAGAAAAACTATCAAGAGGGGGTTTATGGAGCAGATCAGATCATTAATGATGTGTTGATGAAAAATATATTAGAGTTATAAAATATAAGTATTGAAAGTGAGAGTGTTCATTTTGGCGAGAGCATCTAAAAATAATCCCAAGCAATTAAAATATTTATTGATTGTTGATGGTCAGACGGAAGCAGCTTACTTTAAAGCTATTTTTCAAAGATTCAAGATATCTGCCAAAACTATAAAACGAGTACCCCCAAGTGGTGGTAATGCGGTTTCTTTTGGTTTATCTGAGGTACGTACCTTTGAAACGACTGATCGTAGAAGTTATGAAAGATATTATATTATTATAGACCGGGATAATTTAACTAGATCGGAATATCAACAAATACAGTGTGAAATTAATCAAAATGAGTATACAAGATTAGTATTTTCTAATGTTGCAATTGAAGTTTGGTTATTGGCTTATTTTAAACAAATGACATCGAGGCCAGTACAATCTAGTGCTGATAATGACATAAATATACGTGAACTATCACGGTATTTGGGTGAAGAGTATCAAAAAGGCAATTCGATACAGATTGATAAAATAATTAATTCCGCTGAACATCCTATAGATACTGCTAATAATAATACAAGCTCTATTAGAGAATTGTGTTTTGAGCGACAGTGTACGAATGTAGGAGTTTTTTTGCAAGAATTAATTAATGGATTATAAATTAGGAAAAGCAGTTGTTTCTTATATTGGTACAACTGCTTTTTTTGGTACGCCGAATAGGCATGACTAAATCCCCAGTTAAACTGGGGGTCAGTAAAAATTCTTAGAGAAAAGGAAAGAACCTCCTAGTGTTAGAATGGAGTTGGTCTGGCAACCATAACATTTCAACATAGGAGGTTCAATGTTAATGAATAACGTAAAAAGTTTATCACATAGTAAATGGAGATGTAAATATCATATCGTTTTTGCTCCAAAATATAGAAGACAAATAATTTATGGGCGGATAAAAGCTGATGTAGGTAAAATTCTAAGAGATTTATGTAAGAGAAAAATGTAGAAATTATCGAGGCGGAATGCTGTCCGGATCATATCCATATGCTAGTAACGATTCCACCACATTTAAGTGTATCGAGTTTTATGGGGTATTTAAAAAGCAAAATTAGCCTCATGATATTCGATAAACACGCAAATTTAAAATATAAGTATGGAAATAGACATTTCTGGTGTAGAGGATATTATGTGGATACAGTGGTACGATATGAAGGGGCGATAAAGAGTATATTCGCAATCAATTACAAGAAGATATAGCACAAGATACATTAAACTTTAAAGAGTATACCGACCCGTTTACGGGTGAGCTGGTAAAATAGGCAAAATAAAAGCCCCCGAGTAGGGGGTAGCCAGTGGTAATAGAGTGGTTGTCAGATTATTCAATGCCCTCTTTAAAGGGCCATTACTAGAGAAAGACTCTTATAGGGTTAGAGCAAACCATCCGTTTTACGGGTGGTTATGATTATTGTAATTTTTTAGGATCTTTAAGTATCAATGAAGCCCCAAGACCCACTACTAGGAATGGTACGAGTGTCATCATAGCGGCAGGTAAAGTATAGGTATCCGCAAGGTTACCTACTACAGGTGCGATGATACCGCCGATAGTTTGGCTCACGCCGAGGGTAATACCGGACGCAAAACCGATGCTTTTAGCAAGGTAGGTTTGGCCTAGTACGATAACTGGGCTGTAGCTAAGAGCTTTAGCAGCGCCAATCATGAGTAGTAACATATAGGCTATAGGCATCATGATAACAGGGGAGAAGGTTGGCACTTCTGTTAATAGGAACATAGCTGGCAACCAAATCAATAGGGATAGTCTAATGATTTTGATGGGACCATATTTGTCGCCTAGTAGACCGCCAATATATGTCATGAAGATACCAATACTAAAGAATATGGTTAATGCAAAGCTACCTTGCTCTGGGCTAGTGCCGAGTTCACGAGTCCAGAAGATAGGAATGAATGCATTGATAACGCGGAAGTTTACCGATTGGCTTAGGATGATAACGAACAAAATACCAAAGTATTTCCAGTAATTTTTGAGCGGCTTAGCCACTAATGTAGGATTTTCCATAGCTACCGCTTGGTCGATAGTGCGTGCACAAGTTACTATGCGCGGCATGAGGGCGAATAAAACCGTTGAGATGATAAGACCTACTATGGTGAAAGCTGCCAGTCCATGAGGACCTACTGTATAGGCAATAGAGCCCGCAAAGAGTGGACCGATGGCAAAACCAGAGCTACCACCGATGGCGAAGGTACCCATGGCTTTACCTTTTTTACCACCTCCGAGGCGATTCATGATTTTCGCTCCTTCAGGGTGGAAGATAGAGGAGCCTACACCAGCTAAGGTAGCACAAACAAGCAAGCTTTCATAGGAGGTTACAAACCCCATGGCACCTGTGCTACAAGCTGAGAGCAGAACACCTAAGGTGATGAGCCGTGGCTGATTGATCTTGTCAGAGACATAACCTAATAATGGCTGTAACAATGAAGATAATGCTGTATTGGCTAATATGAGAAAGCCTGCTTGCTCTAAACTAAGTCCATAAGTGTAGATAAATAATGGCAAGAGGGCAGGTAATACACTTTGACAGGAGTCGTTAATCATATGACTCACCGTAATGAGATAAGGGTAATATTTTTTCATAGTAGTGGTCCCTTCGCAAAAAAGCGCTAACCACGGTTAGCGCTTTATATATTTTATATGGCAGAGGAGGAGGGATTTGAACCCCCGCGCCGGTTGCCCGACCTACCGCATTTCGAGTGCGGACCCTTCAGCCTCTTGGGTACTCCTCCGTGTTTTACGGCGCTCTTTAAAAAAGTCTTTCATGATTTGACTACATTCATCACCAAGGACCCCCGATGCTAATTCGGGTTCATGATTTAAACCAGGGTGAGAGAGTACATTGAAAAGAGACTCTACAGCGCCTCCTTTGTAATCACTTGCACCATATACAACACGGTCAATACGACTGTTGATGATGGCTCCAGCGCACATCGGACACGGCTCTATCGTAACATACAGGGTACAACCAGTCAACCGCCAGCGCTTGAGTACATCGCATGCTTCGCGGATGACGAGCACTTCTGCATGAGCCGTTGCATCGTGATCTAATTCGCGGCGATTATGGTGGCGTGAAATGATTGTATTGTTTTGAACTAAAATGGCGCCGATAGGAATTTCTCCTAGAGCATAAGCTTTGTGGGCCTCCTCTAGGGCAAAACCCATAAAATATTCATCACGGCTACGCTCATCCATATTTTTAATCTCTATAGGTGTAATGTTTTTTGTCATTCTCATACCTCTTAATGTATAATATCTTACATAAAGTCTATCATAGTGTGCGAAGTTATGCGAATAGATTGTGTGAGGGTATTATGGATATTATTTGGTATATATTTGATATGATTGGCACTATTGCCTTTGCTATCTCCGGAGCACTTGTTGGGGTGGCGCGGAGAATGGATATATTTGGTATGGCTGTATTGGCACTGGCCACGGCAATCGGTGGTGGAATTGTACGTGATGTTCTTTTGGGGTATTTTCCGCCGAATTCGTTACGCAATATTGTATATGTAACTGTGGTTATTTCCGTAACAATTATCGTATTTATTATCTATAACAGCCGTTATCGCAAGCATGCTATGGGCCCTCGTAGCCGAGCAAGCTATTTATTAGCCGATGCAGTTGGGTTGGCATCTTTTACAGTAACCGGAGCATCTGCAGGGTTTAAACTATATCCAGAGTTGCCAATTTTCATTGTTTTATTAGGAACTATTACTGCCGTTGGAGGTGGTATTATCCGAGATATGCTGGCTCAACGGATTCCGTCTGTTTTGAAAGAAGATGTGTATGCTCTACCTAGTGTTATTGGGGGCATCGTTTATTACTTAATGGTTATTTCTAACTGGGTTGGAGAGGCTGTATATGGTGCGTTTACCGTTGTACTAGTTATCCGTTTACTAGCTATTAAATATAATTGGAGCTTACCCAAAGTGCGCTAAAGCTAAAGGCACTGCATTTGAGAAATAACAGGTAAATGATATAATTATACTATTAAGTATTTCATAAAAGTGTCAGAAAAAAAGAGTATTATATAAGAGTTAATTTTCGAGTCGAGAGTACTCGTGTACACAGAAGGAGATTTGATTTATGACAAATAAATGGTTGAAAGTAGCATTAATGGTTACAGCCATTGCTACAGGTACATCCATCAAAATTGATGCAGAAACCGTATTATATGTACCTCAAGATGATCGTCCTGTAAGTTTGCAATATACAGTTGATACAGCTCGTGAGGCGGGTATGACTGTGTTGACACCACCTCAACACTTGATTTCTGGTAAGACGTACCAAGGTCAAGCTGATCAAATTATGGCTTGGGTAGAGCAAAATGCAGGTCGTGCTGATGTTATGGTATTAAGTACAGATACTCTTATTTATGGAGGTCTTGTAGATTCTCGTAAACATAATATTCCTCTTAGCACATTGCAAAATCGCTTGAAACGTATTGAAGGTTTAAAAGCGCGTAATAAAAATGTACGCATCTATGGATTTGGTACCGTAATGCGTTCCCCACGCGCGAGTGGTGGTGGTACTGAACCGGCCTACTATGCGGAATATGGCCCAACTATCTTCCAAATCGCTGCATTACAAGATAAATTAGATTCTGGCTCTTTAACGCAAGAAGAAACTCAAAAATTGATGAGCCTACAAGCCTCTGTTCCTGTGGAATACTTGCAAGACTGGTTTGACCGCCGTCAAAAAAATATGAAAATCAACAAAGAGTTGATTGATGAAACTCGCAGTGGTGTATTCGACTACTTTGCATTAGGTCATGATGATACATCTCAATTATCTCAATCCGCTCTAGAAGGTCGTTACCTTAACAAATATTCCAAGGATATTTCTGTTGAAAAATACGGTAGCTTCCCTGGTGCTGACCAACTTGGTCTCTTATTGATGGCGCGTTCCCGTACCGATGTGAGCACAGAAAAACCTACATTCTCCGTAATTTATCCACTCGGTGGCGGAGGTAAAACATTACCAGGTTACGAAGATCAAACGATTGATAAAACAATTGCTCAACACGTTGAGGCTGTAGGTGGCACGATGGTGACACAAGGTAAACCAACTGTATTATTGGCTGTTAATACACCTCTTACTACGAGTACAGGCGAGTCTGAAAACTTCGAAAACTTCCCAATGATCTCCAACTCTACAAATGCTTTCGTAGATCGCATTCAGCAAGCTGTTGACTCTGGTGTGAACGTAAGCGTTGCAGATATTGCTTTCAATAATGGCGCAGATAATACATTGGTATCCGCTATGTATAAACGAGATTTGTTGTACAAAATCGGTGCGTATAATGGTTGGAATACAGCAAGTAACACAGTAGGTTACGCTATTGCTCAAGGATTATTGCTTAAATCTATGAGTCCAGAAGGTCATCGTGATATGTTGACGCAACAATATTTGGATAACTGGGCATATCAAGCAAATATCCGCAAAGATATTTATCGTATGCAAGATTCTATCAGAACAGACAATGTTCGTTACTCTGGTGAATTAAATGAACGTCTTGAAAGTTATTTAGGTGAACGCATTCAAGATTTCGCTGAAAAATACCTTAAAATCAATCCTCGTACAGTAAAAGCTACATTCCCATGGGGACGTCTATTTGAAACGGATATCACTGTTTATGACAAACCAGTGGTACCACTTGAAAAAGAATTACGCTTGAAACGAGAAGCTGAAGCAAAAGCTAAGGCTGAAGCAGAAGCTAAGGCTAAGGCAGAAGCGGCTGCTAAAGCAAATGGTCAGGCTGTACCAGCTCAACCGGCACAACCTGAAAAAGCTGCAACGCCTCAAACACCTACATCTACCCCTCCTGTAGTTAAACAACCAGCTACAGAGTCTCAAGGTCCACGTGTGGTACCGACACCTGCAGTGGCACCTGGTCAATAGTGAATAGGCAATGGCTATGAAAAAAGCGTTTTTACCGGAAATTACTTATATGCGAGGCCTCTGTATGCTCGGTGTTATCGGCATTCATGTAGGATCTTACGCATTGCAAAATCCTTTTGTAAATTTAGAACTCATCAGCGTGTTAGAAATTCTTTCTCGCTTTGGAGTGCCTGCGTTTTTCTTTCTCTCTGCATTTGGATTGTTTTATCATACCTCGGTAGAGGGACCATTCTCATATAAGGAATTTATGCACCGCCGCATTCAGGTGGTGCTATTTCCATATATTACGTGGTCCATCTTTTACCTGCTATATACAGGGGTGACAGCTCATAACCTTGGCAATTTACATCCAGGGCCGTTGGCGATAAATCTACTCTTTGGTACCTCTATGTATCATCTATACTTTATGGTAATTTTGCTATGGTTCTACGTGATGATGCCATTATGGCGGGCCATGGTGAAAGTTATCTTAAAACGGCCTATATTTTGGCTGGTGTTACTATTTGTCATCCAAGTTGGTATCGATTATGTTTCGTCTTACATGCTTGGCCGTTGGGTAACAGAAAATCTAAGCAATCAGCCAGTTCTTAAATATCTTTTTGATATGCGACTCAACTATTGGGTTATTCATTATGTGTGGATTTTCCTTTTAGGTGCCGTATGTGCTGAACGATATGAAACCGTCTGCGAATATATGTGGCGTTATCGTTACCTTTTAGGCATCAGTGCGGTAAGCTCCATATTGTTGATGCTTGGCTCCTATTACTATGTCATGGACGTATGGCATTACACTGTGTTAGAAGCAATTTACACGGTACATCAAATGAGTCCTATGGGCGTCCTTTATACAGGATTGGGAACGATGTTTAGTTTGTTCCTATTCCAAAGGCTACCTATGAATGTGACGATGGAGTCCATTTGGTCTGAGATAGGCGATAAATCGTATGGTATTTATTTAGCTCATCCATTTTGGTTGTTAATCATTTCTGGTGCGATGGCTAAATATAATCTCTTGTATACGGTGTCCAACGTGCTAATTATGTATGTTATGGCGTTGGGATTATCCTATTTGTCTACGGTGGCTCTTAATTATGTGCCTAAATCTATCCGTAAATTTATACTGGGGCATTAGTTTAGTATGAGAACTATTTTATAGAGAGCCCTAATTGGTGCTAGTACGTTAATGGTGTACGTAGTTTTAGTTAGTTTTGTAGTGCTGATTTAGTATAAACATAATATTTGTTATACATCCGCTAGGATATAGTTTTTAACTATGGTATCCTAGCGGATTTTTGTATATCGAATTAATATCTTTCACAAAGTAAAGTGTGAAAATTTAAAAGTAATTGTGTTATAATAAGTCCATGATGATTACCACTTGATAGAGTAACGGAATAGAAAAAGAGGTGCTCCTATGCAAGAATTAACATATTTTAACGGTGAATTCGTCGAACCAGGTGCCAAAGTTATTAGCATTGATGACCGTGGCTATTTGTTTGGTGACTCTGTATATGAAGTTGTTCGTGTCGTAAAAGGCCGTTGTTTCGCTTTGTCTTACCACCAAGATCGCTTGTATCGCTCTATGCGTGAAATGGATATCCCTGTAAAAATGACCCCTGATGATTTGACAGAATTGCACGAAATTTTGATCGAGCAAAGTGAAATCAAAGAGGGCTATATTTATTTACAAATCTCTCGTGGTGTAGCACCACGTCATCATGCTTATGATCGCTCCAAATTAGAACCACAAATGCTTATGTCTATCCGTACTTTGGATTTAGATGAAGTTAATAAATTGGGTGAAGGTGTAAAAGCGATAGCTTTGCCTGATGAACGTTGGGAACATGTTGATATTAAGACTACCAACTTGATCCCGAATATCTTGGCGCAAACAAAAGCAGAAAAGAAATTTGCCTATACAGCCATCTTGTTCCGTGATGGCATTTGTACAGAGGGCGCTACATCTAATGTGTTTGCTGTTAAAGATGGTATCTTGTACACGCATCCAGCGGATAATCATATCTTAAAAGGCATTACGCGCCAAATGATCTTAACCCGTGTAGCACCATCTTTAGGTATTACCATTATTGAGAAAGAATTCGATCGTAATTTTGTAGATGATGCGGATGAATTATTCTTTACCGATACAATTGGTGGTGTCATCCCAATTACTAAGCTAGACAGAAATTTAGTATCTGGTGGTAAACCAGGTGCCATTACACTTCGTCTACGCGAAGCACTAGAAAAATTGATGGAAGAGGGGCTACCTTGATAGATAAGTTGCTTTCATCAAATGATACACATTTACCTTAAGAAAGGAAATTATTTTGATACAATTAGAACACATTAGTAAAGTCTATGAAGGTGCTACTCGTGTGGAAGCGTTGAAAGATATTAGCCTAAATGTGAAAGAAGGCGAAATCTTTGGCATTATCGGCCAATCCGGTGCCGGTAAATCCACCTTGATTCGTTGCATCAATATGCTCGAAGCACCTACATCTGGCTCTGTTATCGTAAATGGTACAGACTTAACCACACTTAGTAAATCAGCTTTGCGTAAAGCACGCAAAAATATCGGTATGATTTTCCAACATTTTAACCTCTTGTCCTCTCGCACAGTGTATGACAATGTAGCATTTCCGTTGGAATTACAAGGTATGAGTAAGGCTGAAATCAAGGAGCGCATCGAGCCGATCCTTGATATCGTAGGCCTTACAGAGCGTATGAACAACTATCCATCTCAATTATCTGGTGGTCAAAAACAACGTGTTGGTATCGCTCGTGCATTGGCCTCAAATCCAAAAGTTCTCCTTTGTGATGAAGCCACATCTGCCCTTGATCCTCAAACAACAGATTCTATTTTGAAATTGTTGAAAGATATTAACGAAAAGATAGGGCTCACTATTGTGCTCATTACACATGAGATGCATGTTATTCGTGAAATCTGTGATCGCGTGGCAGTTATTGAAGGCGGTGTAATACTCGAAGAAGGTAGTACGGTTGAAGTATTCACACATCCTCGTGAAAATACGACAAAAGAGTTTATTAGCTCTGTAGTGAGTGAAAACTTACCTCCAGAAGCATTGGAACATCTAGAGTTGCATGATCAATGGATTGCAGGAACCGCCCCATTAGTTCGCCTCAAATTTACAGGACAAGCAACAGATGAGCCTGTAGTAGCAGGTCTTGTAAGACGCTTTAATTTAGATGTAAGCATCCTTTTTGGCGGCATTGATTACATCCAAAATACGAGCGTTGGTCGCCTCATCGTTATCTTGAATGGTGACCCAGAAAATGCGCAAGAAGGTTTGGACTACATCAAAACGTTACCAATTGAAAGTGAGGTGATCGGTTATGTCAGAGCAAATCATTAATCTACTCATAACTGGTACCCTTGATACATTGCAAATGACGATAATTTCTACCGTAATGGCAATGTTATTAGGTATTCCTCTTGGTGTTGTTTTGGTTGTTACTTCTAAAGGTCATATCTTGGAAAATGTAGCACTCAATAAAGTATTGGGTGCCATTGTCAATGCAACCCGTTCTGTACCTTTTATCATCTTGATGGTTGCTATCATTCCGTTTACTCGTATGGTGGTAGGTACATCCATCGGTACAACTGCAGCATGTGTGCCGTTGACCATTGCTGCAATTCCGTTTTTGGCACGCCTAGTAGAAACGTCTATTAAGGACATCAATTTTGGCGTTATCGAGGCGGCTCAATCCATGGGGGCAAGCCCATTACAAATCATTTGGAAAGTATTATTACCAGAAGCATTGCCAACAATTATTGACAATGTGACGGTGCTTATCGTCAACCTCATCGGTTACTCTGCGATGGCAGGTGCTATCGGCGGCGGTGGCCTCGGGGATATTGCTATCCGATATGGTTACCAACGTTTCCAAGCCGATATTATGATCGCTACAATCATCATCTTGATTGTATTGGTACAAGTTGTACAAATGATTGGTGATGCTTGGTCTAAAGCGATGAATAAGAAGTAGGAGGATCCTATGAGTATCAATGAAAAATTGAGAAGTCAACAAAATGACGAATTGTTCACCGCCATTTTAACGCTTGAAAATACAGAGGAATGCTATGCATTTTTCGAAGATATCTGTACGATTAACGAATTAAAAGCATTATCTCAACGCTTACAAGTAGCAAAAATGCTTCGCGCAGGGGAGAGCTATGAGAAAATCGTAGAAGAAACGGGTGCGAGTACTGCTACGATTAGTCGTGTAAAGCGCTGTTTAGTATATGGTGCTGATGGTTATACATTGGCTCTCGATCGTCTAGGTGCAAAATAAAATAAACTAGCATGACAACGGTGGCCTTTGGCGACCGTTGATGTGCTATCTGTAGGAGGTTTATTATGGAGTGGCTCATTGCGGTAACAGGTTTACCATTTGATATCCTTATACTCGTTTTACTCGCCGTAGCTGGTGCGTTTGCTGGCTTTGTAGACTCCATTGTGGGCGGCGGAGGCCTCATTTCTGTACCTGCCATGTTATTAACAAATCTTCCACCTAGTGTGGCTCTGGGCAGTAATAAATTATCTAGTATCTTTGGAGCTGGTAGCGCATCCATTACATTTTTGAGAAATCACATGGTTGATTTCTCTCTAGTTCGTAAATTATTGCCTTTTACCTTTGTGGGGTCTATGCTTGGTACATTGGCGGTTGTTTCTTTACCTCCGTTGTATGTAAAGCCTATTATCATCATATTACTTATTTGTGTAACACTTTTTGTGGTGTTCAAAAAAGACTGGGGTGAAATCAATCGTACATCTCAGGTAGCAGGAAAAGCGCTATATATTTGCATGGCTTTTGCTCTTGGTATCGGTATATATGATGGCTTTATAGGACCTGGTACAGGTACGTTTTTGATTATGGGTTTTATCTTTACAGGTTTTGATTTCTTGCATGCTTCTGCTAATGCAAAAATATTGAATTTTACTAGTAATTTGGCGTCTTTATTGGTATTTTTATATTTAGGACACGTCAATGTTAAGTATGGCCTTGCCACTGGGGCGGGTCAAATTATTGGCGCTTATGTAGGATCGCACCTCGCCATTGCAAAAGGCTCATCTTTGGTGCGAGTTGTATTCTTGTCGGTAACGACAGTTATGTTGTTGAAATTAGTCTATGACTATGTTTCAACTTTATAGGAGGGCAAGGTATGCCTCATAAAAGTGATGTACAAGTGGCATTGATCAGTGGTGGTACATCGGGTATTGGATTTGCTACGGCAAAGCTTTTACTCAAAGAAGGTTGGTGTGTAGTCATCAATGGTAGAAATGAAAAAGTTGGTCAAAAGGCTAAAACTAAGCTACGTCGTTATTCATCTAAGGTACAATATATTCAAGGTGATGTATCTAAAATTGAGGATTGTCAGCGAATTGTAAAAGAAACAGTAGATTTGTTTGGTGGAGTGTCTGCTCTTGTAACAGCTGCAGGCTACTATGAAGAAGAGTTGCTAGCTGATGTTACAGAGGCAGCTTTTGATGAAATGTTTGGGACTAATGTAAAAGGTACTGTATTCTTATGTCAAGCGGCGCTTCCCTATTTACGATCATCAAAGGGCAGTATTGTAACAATCGCTAGTGATGCAGGTTTACAAGGTAATGTAGCGTGTTCTGTATATGGTGCATCAAAGGGGGCTGTAGTGAGCTTTACAAAATCTCTATCCCTTGAAATGGCACCTCACAGTGTTCGTGTAAACTGTGTGTGTCCTGGTGATGTAGATACATCATTAGTGGACAAACAGATTGCTAATGCCAATCAAGATGCGGCAGCTGCAAAGGCTGAAATGGGCCAACATTACCCACTAGGTCGCATTGCTAAGCCCCATGAAATTGGCGAAGTAATTGTATTTTTGTTGAGTAATAAGGCTTCTTTTGTGACAGGTGCAGCATGGACAATCGATGGGGGACTCACAAGTTGGTAATATAGAAAATATTAGAAGCTGTTATATATGGATAATTAGAAAAATTCATTTCACTTCTATCAATAGAATGGTATAATAATACTAATAATAAGACCTATAGTTGGTTCACAACAAAGGAGAATACTTATGGCAGAATATAATGGCGTAACACTTGAGCCACTTATGGATGGATCTCAAGATCGTGACTATCAAGTTGAACAATTTATTTTCTGGGGGGCAGGTCGTGCGGCAGCATTGGCATTATCCTCTAAATTCAGCAGTGTCGCTTTGTGCGCCAATGCTACGTACATGGTAACTCGTATTGCTCATCTTTATGACGTAGAATTGCAAGCTGGTGCTGTAGTTGGTTTAGTAGGTGGTCTTAGCACAGCTGTAGGTACAGCTGCAGTATCCCTTCTAATTCCAATTAAAGCTGTTCGCGTTCCTGTAGCTATCGGTTTAACTTATGCTATTGGTAAAATTGCAAATATTTGGATTCAAGATGGTATGCCTTCTGATATCGAACGTTACAAACCGATGGTTGCTGAATTCCTTGAAAATGGTAAAGCTATTGCTTCTGAAATCGTTCGTGATGCAAGTGCTAGTATTCCATTCACTCAAGGTCAACGTGACGTATGGGCTGGGATTGCTAATGAAACAGGTCTTGCTAAAGAATCTTTAAAGCAAGTTTACGAAGAAAAAGTAACACCTGCCATCAATAAATGGAATAATGAAACAAAATATCAAATTCATGATAACGCAGCAGAAGTTGTAGCAAAGGTTTCTGATGCAGCGAAAGAAAAACTTGATTCTGCTAAAGAAGGTATTGAAGTAGCTAAAGAATTCGCAAAAGGTGGTGTAGAAGTAGCAAAAGCTTCTGCACAGGTAGCAGTAGAAACTGCAAAAACTAAAGCTTCTGATGCTGTAGAGACAGCAAAAGATGTTGCTACAAACACTGTTAACACAGCGAAAGATAAAATTGGCGGTTTGCGTAAATAAACGCTGAAGGATTATTATTACTATGAATCCATTTAAGATTATTAAATATGGTAAGTATTTTAGCGAATCAAGATTTTTAGGGTTTCTTGGTCGATATGGTAAGAAACTTGCCTTTGTACAACAAGCAGTAACCTTGTTCCTTTGTTTTCGCGACAAGGACACTCCCAAATATGTAAAAGCGGTCATTGCAGGTGCCTTAGGATATTTGGTATTACCTATTGATATTGTACCGGATACGATTGCTGTATTAGGTTGGGTAGATGATGTGGCAGTACTCGGATTAGCCTTTAAGATTGCGAATCGTTATATCAAAACGAGTCATCAAGAAGAGGCAAAAAAATTCTTTCCATTTGGTAGCAGTCGCTAACTTTTACCATTTTAGGCAGTTTGATCCATAGTGATTGAACTGCCTTTATTTATTTGACACACTAAAGTAATAGATATAGAATAAAAATTGTATACTATTTAAAAAGGACAGAATTTATGCATATTGCTTCAGTAAATGTACGATTTTATGAAACTGATATGATGGGGATTGCTCACCATAGTAATCATTTTAGATGGTTTGAAATGGCGCGCATTGAATTCCTTCGTAAGATCGGTGTCACTTTGTGGGATATGATGAATGAGGATATTGTATTTCCCATCATGAATGTATCTTGCAATTATAAAGAACCTGCGAATTTCGATGATGAACTTCACATCGAAACGTATTTGGTTAAGATGACGAGGGCTCAAATGGTGTTTCGCTATCGCATGCGCCGTGCTAGTGATGGTGCAATACTTGCTACGGGGGAAACTAAGAACGCCTTTATGTCAAAATTAACAGGAAAAATTGTGCGATTAGACGATACTTTCTATCTGCCTATGTTAGCAGCTGTTGAGGAGATGCCGCATGAGTAATGTACAACAATTGCCTATCGGTGTATTTGACTCTGGTGTAGGCGGACTATCTGTGTTAAAGGTATTACAAGAACAATTTCCTAACGAAGATTTTATCTATATCGGTGATAATGCGAATAATCCTGTAGGTAATCGCAGTGATGATGAAATCACTTATTTAGCGTGCCGTATTGCGGAGACGCTAGAAAAGCAGCCTGTTAAGTTGATGGTGATTGCTTGTAACACCTTCACCGTTGTGGCTCTTGATGCGGTACGTGAACTTGTATCTGTGCCAGTTATTGGTGTATCACAAGGTGTAAAAACAGCTATTAATAAAAGTAAAAGCAAGACTATCGGTATTATGGCGACCGTGGCCACTGTAAATAGTCATATTCATAAGCATGTGGCTTTAGAAGTTGATCATGAGGTTTTTGTTTGGGAACAACCTTGTCCAGAGTTGGCGGGGCTTATTGAACAAGGTCATTTAGATGATTACTTTGTTCGTGAAGTATGCAAGGATTATTTAGAACCTTTATTATCTCGAGAAATTGAGGTTGTTGTTTTGGGGTGTACTCATTTTCCATTTGTACAACCTTTACTAGAGGAACTAACATCGTGTCGCATTCAGTTCATTGATCCTGCTTTTGAAACAAGTGAATTGGTTCGTCACAGACTAGAGAGTAAAAATCTTTTCAATCATCAAGATACTGTAGGCACCGTGACATTGTATTTTACAAAGGATGTCGAACTTGGTGATACGTTGAGTGCATCCTTCCTTGATACAAGCCGTCGTACCATTGAACATATTACATTATAAAGGAGATACCCTATGTGGTTTTATAACATCCTCAGTGCAGTAATAGCTATTATTGTGGCTGTTGCAGCTCTGTACTTATTATTCCGTTTGTTTGTGTTGAAACAAGGTAATGAAAATATTGTCTTATTAGCGAAACGGGCAACGAACTTCCAAGTGTCTGATCGTAGTTTTGAGTCCATTACTTTGTTCTGTGATATACCATTTGTAAATAAAGGGCGCCAATTGGGCACAATAATGGACTTATTTCCACGTCCATTATTACCGGAAGAACATTTTGATGCCGTTAAAGTAAATGCTTGGGCTATGGATATTAATCGTCCGCGTCAAGATGGATATTTTGAAGCTATAATTATCAAACCACGCAAAGGTGGCACAATTCGTGTATATGTTACATTAACAGGTAAAACTGGCAATATTCGAGAAGATATTAAGGGATTCCCTTATATGGACATCGATATTTACTACCAAATCGTAGGCCGGACAGACTATCATATTGATAAACAGCGTATTCGTTTGACTGCTGAAGAAGTTCAAGCAGCAATGGTTCAATAAGGAGGCATAACAATGGCAGAATTAGAGTTAGTATGTGTGCCAACACGTATCCTTACAGATAATGATGACATCGTTGATGCTATCGTTGAATTTGGCGGACATAATATTGGACCTGAAGATATCGTATGCGTTGCTGAATCTGTAGTAGCTATTACGCAAGGTCGTTTTACACGTCCTGAAGAGCTAAATGTGTGCTGGCAAGCTCGTTTAATTAATCGTTTTATCCATCCAGATGGATCCATGGCATCTATTTATGGTATGCAATCGGCTATGAATTTGGATGGTAAATGGAAGGTATTAGGTGCTTTTATTTTAGGCGCTATTGCTAAAATTTTCCGTAAACCAGGGGTATTCTATGCAATTGCTCGGGCTGCATCCTTAACAGATGATGTAACGGGGACTATGCCTCCATTTGATAAGCACATTGTATTTGGTCCAAAGGATCCGGATAAAGTGGCTGAGAAAATTGTATCTCGCACTGGTTGTTACGGTGCCGTTGTAGCTGATGTTAATGATTTGAAACGGTCCGCTATTTTAGGTACAAGTCGTGGAATTGACGCTAAAAAAATTGCACAATTGTTGATTGATAATCCATTTGGTAACGATAGTCAAATGACTCCGATTGTTATCATCAAAAATTACGCATCTGTATCTGGTAAATAACAGAAGGCTGTACTCATCACATAGAGATGGGTACAGCTTTTTTATATAATGAGCCTGAATATGGACTATACGCAGATTTGAATAGGGATTGCATATTAGATCAAATAGAGAGTATATGGTAGCTTAAATGGAGTTTTCTTTACTACGTTTTGAGTTTGTATGGATTCTTTATTAATACTAAAAGGAGGTTATATGTTACTAGGGTTAGACGTAGGTGGAACTTTTACCGATGCGGTTATCATTGATGCCCATCGTGTAGTGGCAACTGCGAAGAGGCGGACTACAAAGGATAATCTAATGAATGGTATAGGTGAGGCCTTAGATGCGGTTTTGGAGGGCTATGATACATCAAATATTGAACAAGTAACCTTATCTACTACCGTGGTGACAAATACCATCGTAGAAGCGAAGGAGCAAGTAGTAGATCTCTATGTGATTACAGGTCCAGGCCGTAATGTAGATGATATATTCCCCGTGGAACCTATATATCTTCAAGGTTATACAGATCATAGAGGTATCGTTGTAGAGCGTACCCCTGCTGATGCTGTACGTGGTATAGCCAACATGGTTCAAGCACGTAGTGGTACCGATTTGGCTGCTGTGTCCGCTAAATTTGGGGTGCGGAATCCTCAAGAAGAACTATCTATTACAGAGGAATTGAAAAATACGTATCATACAATTTCTAATGGCAGTTTATTAAGTGGTTCTTTAAATTTCCCTCGTCGTACTATTAGTGCTTATTTTAATAGCGCTGTGACACCCGTATTTACGGTGTTTAAGAAAAATGTTGAAGATGCTCTCAGTGCACGGAATATATTGGCTCCACTTCACATTTTAAAGGCCGATGGTGGTTCTCTACCTATGGAGCATATGGTGAGTCGTCCAGTAGAGACTGCCTTTACAGGCCCTGCTGCAACAGTTCTTGGACTATCGGCTCTCGGCGTTATAGGTAATAAGCATACAGTGGCTCTAGATATTGGGGGTACTACAACGGATATATCCCTTTGGAAGCATGGTAAACCATTGATGACAAAAAATGGTGTATCTATCCGTGAGTATCCAAGTGCAGTGCGATCCTTCGCCGTTACTTCCGTCGGTATTGGTGGGGAATCTGTAATTCGCCTTAAAAATGGTAATCTTACCGTAGGTCCTGAACGAGTGGGACCATCAGTGGCTCTAGGTGGGATAGAACCTACCTTGGGGGATGCACTTATCGTGCTCGGTCACGCGAACTATGGCGACTTTAATCTAGCATCACGAGCTTTACAAGATTTAGCAGATGCTATCCAGGCTACGTTGCAATCTAATAATGTAAATACCTTAAATAATCAACTAACTCTTATTAAGACCTCCTCTGATGTAGCAAGACTAATCCTACAAAATGCGTTGGAAACGATTCAACGTGGCGTAGATGAGGTTATAACGGTTGAGAATAAACGCCCTATTTATGTGGTGGCAGATATTGTAAATCCTGATATATTTGTGCCTGAACATATTGTTGTAGTAGGAGGCACGGCGCCAAGTCTCGGAGCGAGCATTGGAGAATATATGGATTTACCTATTACGATTCCAGAAAATGCAGCCGTAGCGAATGCTATTGGTGCTGCGCTAGCTTTATCTACCATCGAACTCACTGTTCATGTAGATACAAAACGTCGTTTGCTTGTTATTCCTGAATTAGGTATTAAACAGCAAAATTGTACTTTAAAACGAGCGGAACAAATTGTGGAACGAGCAAAAGAAACTCTTAGTGAAGAGGCGATACGTTTAGGTTTAGATACGGTGCAAGAGATAGAGGTCATTAGCATTGAGGATTTCCCTGTAGTAGAGGGATGGCAATCTATGGAGCGTTTAATTACTGTGAAAGTACAACTGGCGGCGGGGGTGAAACACTATGTGGAATAAAGGACTATCCTATCGAGAGCGTCATGGTATTCTGAATATGGATACTAAACAGGATGAGGCTACGAGCTCTACTATTGATAAAGCTAAATATCATCACAGTTTAGGCCTTGTCTTTTTCCCTGCGTTTGACTGGAAAATTTCTGAAACACATCCTGAACGACAAGAGCGTTTACTCTATACGCGAGATCAAATCGTAGAGGAAGGTCTGTTAGATATACCCAATATTAGAGAATATAATCCAATAGTAGCGGATTGGGATACAATAGAGCGGGTTCACGTTGGTGCTCCAGATTTAGAGTCTTGGGTGACTGAAGCTCATCGGGTATCTGCTGGAGGTGCTATTGCGGCAGCTGATGCAGTCATGCGCGGTGAAGTAGACCGTGCTTTTGCGTTAGTAAGACCACCAGGTCACCACGCAATGGCTATGGTTCATGGTATTCGTGGCTTCTGTACGATTAATATTGAAGCCGTTATGATTCAACACATGCGCCAAACCTATGGAATCAAACGCATTGCCGTAGTAGATACTGATGTACATCACGGTGATGGCACTCAAGATGTGTTTTACCACGATCCAGATACATTGTATATTAGCTTTCACCAAGATGGACGAACCCTCTATCCAGGAACAGGCTTTATGGATGAATTTGGTGGACCTCAGGCTATCGGTAGTAATATAGATATTCCACTACCTCCTGGTACCGGTGACGAAGGTTTGATGAAGGTCATGCGTGAGCTTGTATTGCCTATTCTTGAAGAGTTTAATCCAGATATCGTCATTAACTCGGCAGGACAAGATAATCACTTTAGTGATCCGTTGGCTAATATGCAGGTAACTGCGAAGGGGTATGCAGAATTAGTCGATTTGTTACAAGCGGATATAGCTGTACTTGAAGGAGGCTATTCCGTACAAGAAGCGTTGCCATATGTAAATACGGGTATCATTTTATCCATGGCAGGTCTTGATTATAGCAAAGTCGTAGAACCTGCCTTTGATCCTGTTAAATACAAACAGAGTCAAAATGTAACTAGTTACATAGATGATTTAATCGCCAAGTGGAAAATACAATGGGCTAACCGGCATAAGATGGCCGAAGACGAGCGCGTACGTACAGGGGATGTTTGGTCTAATCATTATAACGTGTACTACGATGAAACGGGTGTACAAGAGGAGCGACTTGAAAAGGTGCGCATGTATGAAAACAAGGTAGGCTGGCATAGCGTGCTTTCACGAGGACAATATGGACCGTATGGACCGCAAAGTGTATATGCTATGTTCATTCCTTGGCAAGCAGATGGAGGGACGCGTCAAGATGCTATTGTAGAAGCAAAACGAGCCAAAGCAGAAGGGGGAGCTAGCCGTTATGTTGTGGTGGATCCACTCGGCAACGGCCAATATGAACTATAATGTTAATCTCCGTAAATGATAACGCGAGTTATCATGTTAGAATCGCGAATTACAATATAATTCGTAATGCTGAAAAATAGTAAAATTGTGATATAATATAAGAAATAACGCCCCTTTATGTAAGGGGCGTTCTAATATTTACTTTTAGAATGGTGAGGTTCCTATGCGCAGCGATAATAGAACAGCCGGTCAATTGCGACCTATTAAAATAACACGGAATTTTACAGAGTATGCAGAAGGTTCTGTACTCATTGAGTGCGGTAAGACCAAGGTTATCTGTACGGCCACTGTTGAGGATTCTGTGCCGCGCTGGCTAAAAGGTTCTGGACAAGGATGGGTAACTGCGGAATATTCCTTATTGCCACGTTCTACGCAAACTCGCGTGAGTCGTGAGGCCGCAAAGGGGAAGCAAACTGGTCGTACCGTAGAAATTCAACGTCTTATCGGCCGTGCTTTGCGCGCTGTCGTAGACCTTGAAGCCTTAGGCGAACGCTCTATTACTATTGATTGCGACGTTATCCAAGCGGATGGCGGTACGCGTACAGCATCTATTACGGGTGCTTTTGTAGCCCTCGTTGATGCAGTAGACTTCACCTTTGGCGGAGCAGGAAAATTCCCAATTACTGATTTTTGTGCAGCCATCTCTGTAGGTATTGGTCCAGAAGGTCCTATTACGGACCTTTGCTATGAAGAGGATAGTGCTGCCATCGTAGATATGAATGTAGTTCGTACCGGTTCTGGCAATATGGTTGAAGTACAAGGTACAGGCGAACACGGTACCTTTAACCGTGATGAACTCAATGTTTTACTTGATCTAGCAGAAACTGCTACTGATGAGCTCATGGCTAAACAACGTGAAGTACTTGGTGCGACAGCAGATAAAGTTGGTAAGGTATATCCAACAGCGCCAGAGGTGTAAGATGGAACAATTTGTACTTGCTACAGGCAATAAAGGAAAAATTCGTGAGTTTTCAGAGGCATTCTCTCATTTGTCTATCGATTGCGTACCTGTGAAAGAAGTGATTTCCGTTGAGGAACCAGAGGAAACTGGCACCACCTTCATGGAAAATGCTCTGTTAAAAGCTCGATACTACGCTAAGGCTACAAATCGACCTTGTTTAGCTGATGATTCTGGTCTTACTGTAGATGTTCTTGATGGGGCTCCAGGTGTATATTCTGCGCGTTATGCAGGTCATCATGGTGATGATAATGCAAATAATGAGAAATTAATTCGTGAACTACAGGGTAAACGTGACCGTACAGGCCATTATGTATGCGCTTTAGCGCTTGTATATCCTGATGGTCGAGAAGTTACTGCGGAAGGCTATTGTGATGGACTTGTTCAAGATGAGCCAAAAGGGGAGAATGGTTTTGGCTATGATCCATACTTCTATGTACCTGAATTTGAAAAGACGATGGCAGAGCTTAGCATCGACGTAAAAGAAACGATTAGCCATCGTGGTCGAGCATTACGCGAATTAATTAGTAAGCTTTGATATTTCTGAACTATATGGTATAGTTCATATAAATATATAATATAGTGGCATTAGAGATTAAATACAATGAAACGAATTGGAATTTTAAGTGATACTCATGGGTATCTAGAGGATATCGACCTCGTCTTGGCTGCTACCGCTGATCAAGACATTGATATGTGGCTTCACGGTGGCGATTTTGGAGATGACGCACGTTATATGCAGGAACATACGGATATTCCTGTATATGCTGTGCGTGGGAACAACGACCGTGTGCAACCGCTTGAACCACGAGAGCAATTAATTCCTCTTGAAGATACCTATATTTACATGACTCATGGTCATGAGGTATCATATTATAATCGAATACAAAAATTGATTGAGTTAGGAACTGACATGGGTGCGCGACTCATCGTGTCCGGTCATAGCCATCATCATGGTGAGGTTCGTGCCCGTGATGCGGTATTTGTAAATCCTGGCAGTATTTCTTTGGCTCGTGATCGCTCCGGTGGTACTTTTGCCATCGTTACCTACGATAATGGACAGTTTGATGTAGAGTTTGTGTATAAACAAGATATTGTTTAGTTATATGGTGAAAGCTTCGTTTGCGAAACTTTCAAAAGAAATAGTAAGTCTATACATGGAAAGGGTTATGACATATCATGGATACACCAGTTAAAGCAAAGCCTAAAATGAAGTTATATGGTTTTAACAATCTCACAAAGACATTGAGTTTTAATATTTATGATATTTGTTATACTCGTACGGAAGAAGAGAAAAAACAATACATTCAGTACATTGATGAAGTATACAATGCGGATCGTTTAACGGCTATTTTGACGGAAGTTAGCCATATTATTGGCGCTAACATCCTTAATGTAGCGAAACAAGATTACGATCCTCAAGGTGCGTCTGTTACGATTTTGATTTCTGAAGAGGAAATTGAAAAAGAAGATGTAGTTATGCATCTAGATAAATCGCATCTCACTGTACATACTTATCCTGAAAGTCATCCGCACAAAGGGATTAGTACATTCCGTGCCGACATTGAAGTTTCTACATGTGGACAAATCTCTCCACTAAATGCACTGAATTATTTAATTCAAAGTTTTGACTCTGATATTCTTACCTTAGATTATCATGTGCGTGGTTTTACTCGTGACGTATCTGGTAAGAAAATTTATATCGATCATCGCATCAATTCTATTCAAAACTACATCAGTGCAAAAACCCGCAACATGTACAATATGATTGATGTAAATGTATATCAAGAAAATATTTTCCATACTAAGATGATGTTAAAAGAATTTGATTTAGATAATTATCTTTTTGGCATTACTGAGTCAGAGTTGAGCGATCGTGAAATCAAGCAAATTAAACATCAATTAAAACAAGAAATGATGGAAATCTTCTATGGACGCAATTTGCCATCTGTAAAAGCTTAAAGACCGCTTTTATAACATTGGTGTGACAGCTTTTATCGTATAATACGAAGATCGACTTGAAGTAGATAAGCCTTATATGGTTTATCTACTTTTTTATAATTTACTTTATTACTATTGGAGCTTAATCTTTATTACTACTGGAGCTTAATGATAGTTGTTTTTAAAAAATTCGAAAAACTATATCGAAAAAACTTGAATTATGATTTAGCATTTTGTATAATACAATTAGTTAAAGGTATAAATTACCGACTCTAAAGAGTCCGAGTGTATCCACAAAGGAGAATTGTTATGGACGTACGTGAATTAGCTGTACAAAAAAAACGTGAATTAAAAGGTTTCCTTACTGTAGGAACTAAATATGAATTAAAAGACGCTCATGATTTATCTGTAGCTTACACACCAGGTGTAGCAGAACCATGTTTGCGTATTAAAGATAATGAGGCAGAATCCTTCGAATTAACTTGCCGTTCCAACATGGTTGCCGTTGTATCTGACGGTACTCGTGTACTTGGTCTTGGTGATATTGGCGCTGCAGCAGCATTGCCAGTAATGGAAGGTAAATCCTTATTGTTCAAAAAATTCGGTGATGTAGACTGCATTCCATTGGTTGTAGATACAAAAGATGCTGATACATTGATCAATACAGTAAAATTATTGCAAAAAAACTTTGCTGGCATTAATTTAGAAGATATTTCCTCTCCTAAATGCTATGAAGTTGAAAATCGTTTGAAAGAAGAATTGGAAATTCCTGTATTCCATGATGACCAACACGGTACTGCAATTGCATGTTTAGCTGGTGTAAAAGGTGCTCTTCGTTTAGTTAAAAAAGATTTAGCTACTGCTAAAATCGTTGTAAACGGTGCTGGTGCTGCTGGTGCAAACATTGCTCGCTTATTGTACCTTGCAGGTGCTCGTGATATCACATTGTTGGTATCCTCTGGCGTATTGCACAAAGACTACAAACGTCTTGACTCTTTGCAAGCTGAATTGATTGATTTGCTCAAACTTGAAGAAAAACATGGCAACTTGGCTGAAAATGCTAAAGGCGCCGACATTCTTCTTGGTGTATCTGCAGCAGGTGCTTTCACAAAAGAAATTTTGGAAAACTTGGCTGACGATGCAATCGTATTTGCAATGGCTAACCCTAACCCAGAAGCTACATATGCTGATATGAAAGCTGCTGGTATCCGCGTTGCTGGTACAGGTCGTTCCGACGCTCCTAACCAAATCAACAACGTAGCAGTATTCCCAGGCGTATTCCGCGGTGCTATCGACGTTCGTGCGTCTCAAATCACTGACGAAATGAAATTAGCTGCTGCTGACGCTTTGGCTCACTTGATTCCTGATAGTGAATTGAACGAAGAAAACGTAATGCCATCCGTATTTGATCCTCGCGTAGCTCCAGCTGTTGCGAAAGCAGTTGCTGAAGTTGCTGTAAAACAAGGTATTGCTAAAAATCCTCAAGCAATAGAAGATGGTAGCTACGAAGGTTAATTTATTTGCTTTACTAGCATTTTATAATCTTAAATAACTATAGAACAATACAACATGCACCTCGAAAGGGGTGCATGTTTTTATATGATCGATTAAGCATATGATTGGCTTTATATTATTAGGGCGAATAATCTATAGATTAAAATGATACAGAGGCGTAGGCATATAGAATAATAGAAGTAAGGATAGATATATATTAAAGAATGTATTAATGTATCAGTAAAAAAATTAATAAAGTTGTAAAAAAGTACTTGTCACTAGTTTCTATCAATGATATAATAATTTTCGTTGCAGAGCGATACTCGAGAGAGTAAGAACTCAGCAAGAGTAGTGGTTGACATCAACTACCGGGTTTGCTATAATAGCAAAGTAATTAATGACGGGGCATAGCGCAGTTTGGTAGCGCACCTGGCTTGGGACCAGGGGGTCGCAGGTTCGAATCCTGCTGCTCCGACCATTTTTTATTTGCGGGTGTAGCTCAATGGTAGAGCCCCAGCCTTCCAAGCTGGTCGCGAGGGTTCGATTCCCTTCACCCGCTCCATTTTTTTTTGCCTTTTTTAGGGTATACTAAGATAGGGTGTAGTTGACGATACATAGTACATAATTTATACTATAATAGATAATTATATAGGGAATCCACATGGTTCAGTAGCTCAGTTGGATAGAGCAACGGCCTTCTAAGCCGTGGGTCGGGGGTTCGAATCCCTCCTGGATCACCAAAGAAATAAACGGATAGCTCGTAATGAGCTATCCGTTTTTGTTTGCGTTTTTAGCATAGTTACATATAAAAAAACTGTAAAAAGATAAATCTGCATTAAAAATGAATAAAATTTCATAAACTAATATATGAATGAGTAAAATAATGTACTTATAAGATGGCAAAAGTCTAAAATAGAATTAAAATAATACTGTAAATACTGGATTCTTATATGATGATAAAGCATGAATAGAAAATGAAATTATCTTGATTGTTATATTGAAAATTTTATATAATTATAAATATTATAGTTAATTATAAGCTTTCATATGTAAGTATGAGGTTTTATAAATGGATATTTAGGTTATAGTTTTTGTAATAGGAGTGTTTCATGAATAAGATTTTCAAGGTGATTTGGAGTAAAAGCAAAGAGTGTTATGTAGTTGTGTCTGAGATAGCTAATAACTATAGTGCTAAAAAAGCTGTATTGACTAGTGTTTTTGCTGTGTTGGCGGTAACTGGTAGTGCAGCCCATGTTATGGGGGCGACTTTACCGTCGGAGCTAACAGACAAAGGTTCTATTAAAATCGGTCAGTATGCAACTACAAGTAATATGTCTAGTATAGTTATAGGGACAAGCAGTCAATTTAGAACTTCTTCAGTTGATGGGTATAGGGCAATTGGTATTGGCTCTGGGATTATTGCTAGTGGTAATAATAGTGTTTCTATCGGTGGACATTCTCGAGCAACAGAAGATCAGGCAATTGCTATTGGTGGAGCTTCTGATGATAGTGGTGCTAAAGCAACGGGTTCTCAATCTATTGCTATCGGCGGTAATACTGTAGCTAGTGGGGATTCCTCTATTGTAGTCGGTGGTGATGACGTAGAGGTTGCATTCGCTAGAACTGTAACTTATACAGATATTAACACTGGACAAGCTAAAACGGGGACATTGAGACAGGCATCTATTGATTTGGCGAATATCCAATTGCCTCAATATATCACTGCTACAGCTAGTCATGCAGGGACTGCCATTGGGATGAAAACTAAAGCTGGTGACTTGGGTCTTTCTCTCGGCATGGGGGCGGATTCCGCTACTCGCCTAGATGGTAAGGCTGGTAATGTAGTTAACGCTATCGCTATTGGTGCCGGTGCAAAAGCTAATCGGGATAACTCCATTGCAATCGGTGGTGGTGCTAATACTGATGCAGCGGGTGTGGCACAAACAAGTTATACTTTGAGCAATGGTGATACGGTTAACTGGGCCGGTGGTGAAAATGTGTTGCCTGGTGACGTTGTATCCTTTGGTGCTCCTGGTTATGAACGTCAGCTTAAAAATGTAGCTCCTGGTATTGTCAGCGCAACTTCTACAGATGCGGTGAATGGCTCTCAGTTATATGCAATAGCTGAGAAGACTTTATCTAAATATATTTCTGTTAAATCTGATTTGGCTGGAAATAAATCTAATAAAGGTGCAGAAGCAACTGATTCTATGGCTATAGGTCCGGATGCTTCTACAACAACTGCTGCTACTAAAGGAACTGCTTTAGGTACTGGTGCAACTGTTACTGTAGCGAATGGTGTAGCTGTAGGTTCACAGTCTAAAGCAAGCACAGCTAGCGGTGTAGCAGGCTATAATGTAAATGACTCTAGAACCGATAAATATGGCGCTTTAGCTGGTAAAGCATTGACATCTACTTTAGGTGCTTTTGCTGTAGGTAACGAGACTAATACACGTCAAATCACAGGGGTGGCTGCTGGTACAGCGGATACAGATGCTGTAAATGTGGCACAGTTAAAGAGTGTGAATTTGAAAGTAGCTGGAGATACTGGCACAGGTGATGTTAATCTTGCTAATAGTACTTTAAATATTAAAGGTGCTGGTCTTGCTAAAACTACTGCAGCTGGTAAAGATGTAACCGTAACTGTGTCTGAAAAAGCAGTTAAACAAGAAGCTGTTAAAGCGGTTACAATGACAGCGGCGGATCCTAATGGTGCGATTACTGTGACACCTCAGCTTAGCGCAGATAAAGATACGGCAACTTACAAAGTTGGCATTGATCCAACTAAAGTAGCAGAGACTACTAAGTTGACCTATAAGGATAATGATGGTGCAGATAAGACCGTTACATTAAAGAAAGGTTTGAACTTTAAAAACGGTACTATGACGACTGCTACAACTGGTGCAGATGGGGTCGTAACGGTTGATATCAATGATGATACAAAGGCTAAAATTAATAACGCTGCAACAAATAAGTTAGATAATCTTACATCAGATGGTGAACAAAAGGTTAAGAGCTTATCTGCATGGAAGGTAAAGGCTAATAATAGTAAT